>CAVTYF010000001.1:0-1525000 GCA_963738935.1 uncultured Acidobacteriota bacterium
CTCCTCAGGCATCGCACGGTCGCGCGAACGCAGACCAGCCTCGACGTGGGCGATCTTAATCCCGAGCTTTGCCGAGACCAGAGCACAGGCGATCGTCGAATTAACATCGCCGACAACGAGAACCCAATCCGGTTTATGTTCGAGCACGACCGGTTCAAACTCCGTCATGATCTTCGCCGTCTGCACCGCATGCGACCCCGACCCAACCCCAAGATGCACATCCGGTTTTGGCATCCCAAGATCATCAAAAAACGAATCCGACATCGCCGCATCATAATGCTGCCCCGTATGGACGATCATCGGCGCAAACTCCGACGCACGCCGTTTCATCTCGGCGTAGATCGGCGCGACTTTCATAAAATTTGGCCGGGCCCCGGCGATAAGTAGAATTTTGATCATCCTTCCAGTGAAATAACCTTGTCTCTTAACCAACGTTCGATCTCGTCCACCTTCCACGAATTTGATTCGACCGCCAGTGACATTTCGTAGATCTCTAGTGACGCAGCTCCATTCCGAAAGCCGTTCTTTTCCAGAAAGAAATTCATCAGAAAAGTTGCGGTACGCTTGTTTCCACCCGTCCACGGATGATTCTTGATCAACCCGAAGCAGAGTGAAGCCGCCTGACGTAAAATATCCGCATCTTCGTAGGCCGCTGTCTGTTTGGGTCTGGCGAGTGAAGATTCGAGGAGAAATCGGTCATCGATCCCAAAACGGGTTTCGCCCCAATACTCCATCAGGGCGAAGTGGAGATCGACCGCCAGCACATAGTCGATGTAAAAGGGCATCTTTCAAACTAATCAACGTCCGCGATATCCCTCATGAAGTCGCCATAGCGCTCGATGAAGCGTTTGGCAGCTTCTCTCGCTTCATCGGTTCTCGGTATGAATGTACCCAGGATCGCACCATCCTTGATCGTCAGACTCGCCAGAGTGCCGGGCGCAAATCCCTCTTTAGCACACAATTCATCGGGCAGTTCGAGTATCCACGTATTCTTCTCAACCGCTACCGTTCGTAGGTCTTTGTTGTTTGCAGAACTGATCATAAAGTATCTTTTTTCTACAACGTACTATACACCTAATCGTTAGTTCAATCTCCGATTTTTTTTGGAATCGCCTGTCGGCAGTATCGAATCCTTGTTCGAGACCGCAACACGGAACCCAAACATCCTGCTCGACGCCCAAACCCTCGCAAAACGCCATGGAGGGCGGCATAGCCCGAAGAAGACCGCATCACACCTATCCAACTTAATTTGACGATTTCTGCCGAGCGCGATTCTTCCAATGATTCTTCACACGCGGCGGGATCTGGGCTGTGCGCAGGTCTAGCCGCAGGATGCCGTCTTCGTCTATTTCCGCTTCGGGAAATTTGACCGTCGCTGGGAGGTCAATGCTGTATTCGCGGATGAGGCGGAAAGCGTGTACCTTTTTTGCACCGCAGCGGCCCGAAACCATCACCGGATAGGCGTTTCGCATGGCTTTGCGGGGAAATAAAGGACTGGGTTTGGTATCGATCCGGGCATATTGACTGGAACGCAGGCGCCCTCGCCTGCTACGCCGGTTCCTCCGACGTGATGCTGCTTAGTAATTTACAATTTGATCAATCACCACGTTCGTCAGCGTCCTCAAAGCAGGACGCTTGCAGGCGACGGCGCCAGCGTGCCGGCTATAATCTCACAACCTTCGCGTTACAACCCGCTCGCACCTCCAGCGACAAGGCGTTTCTCGTGTCCACCACGAGTTTTGCCAAACGGCACACTCGTGAATAATCAACCACCGAATGTTCCGTACAAATAATCACGCAATCCGATTCAGCGATGAGTTGATCGGTCAGCTCTTTGTTATACAGCGGATCGCCGGCGCCGATCGTGTAGGCGTGGTCGAATGTGACTTCCTCGACAAACGGGTCATGGTAATAAACATCGGCTCCGTCGGCCCTTAAAAGGTCGATGATCGACAGAGCGGGCGATTCGCGCATGTCGTCGATGTCTTTCTTGTACGCGACGCCTAAGATTAATATTTTTGCCCCGTTGACCGCTTTACGTTCCTGATTCAAAGCTGTTGAGACCAGCTCGACAACGTAGTTTGGCATTGTCGAATTTACCTGCTCGGCGAGCGAAATGAACTGCGAATCAAAGCCATGTTGCCGTGCCTTCCACGACAGATAATGCGGGTCGAGCGGTATGCAGTGGCCGCCGATGCCGGGGCCGGGATAAAACGGCATAAAGCCGAACGGCTTTGTCGCCGCCGCCCGGACGACCTCCCACGTGTCGATGCCGAGGGCGTTGCAGAGCTTGGCCATTTCGTTGGCCATACCGATGTTGATCGCGCGGAAAGTGTTTTCCCACAGCTTTGCGGCCTCGGCGACACGAGCCGAGGAAACGGCGTGGACCTGCCCGACGATCGTGCCGTAGAGCATCGCCGAAACCTCGGTCGAATCAGCCGAAACGCCGCCGACGACCTTTGGAATATTGTGTGTTTGAAACTGCGGATTGCCCGGATCGACACGCTCGGGCGAGAATGCGATGAGAAAATCTTCGTCGAGCGTGAAGCCTTTCTCCTCAAACATCGGCAGCAGAACTTCGTCCGTCGTTCCTGGATAAGTCGTTGATTCCAGGATAATTAACTGCCCGCGACGCATGTGATTTTGAATCTCGCCGCCGGCGGTCAAAATGTAAGACATGTCGGGATCTTTGGTCTTGCGAAGCGGCGTCGGAACGCAGATGATGATCACATCGCAGCCATTAAGCTGAGTGAAATCGGTCGTTGCCGTCAGCTTTCCGCCGTCAACGCATTTTTTTACATTCTCGCTTGTGACATCAACGATGTATGAACGCCCGGCGTTGATCTCGCTCGTTTTTTTCTCGTCAACCTCAAAGCCGACGGCATCAAACCCTTCTAAACAAAATTCTACAATTAGCGGCAGGCCAACGTAACCCAGCCCGATGACGCCTACACGGGCGCGCCTGTCAGAAATAAGTGCTTTTAAGTCTTCTTTTATCATTATCTTTACAGTAAATATGAGTTATGCGGTGTGAGGGCAGTGTGAACAAAAAGATGCCCTACTATTAAACTATGTTAATCGGCGAGTGTTAGTCAAGAATATATCTATTTATGCTAAAATAAGGCTGGCCATTTAGCGGTCAGACTTCTCTTCCATTTATAGGCGCAATAGCGGGATTTCTCCTGCAATATATGAGTTCCGAGATAGCTTCCAGTAATCCAGTCGTCAAAGCCATCGTCGAAGGCACTGCTCCGAGACCCGCCCAGCTCGCGGCGGCCCGCGGTGCTCTGCCGCTCGCACAGACCGATCTGCTTGAGATACTGGTAAATCTTTTTGATAGCTCCGACGCCGAATTGAAAGAGGCCGCGAGCGAAACCCTAAAATCTCAGCCGCCCGAGGCGCTCGAATCAACGATTCGCTCCGCCGACGTTGCTCCGACCGTACTCGCTCATTTCTCCGCTCAGACCGGTTTGCCAACGTCGATTCACGAGGCAATTATTACCAACGCGAGAACGCCCGCGACGGCAATCGCGAAGTTTGCAGCAAAGACGCTGAGCAGTTCGCTGCTTGACCTGATCTCGTTTAACCAGCAGCTCTTAATTCAGAATCCGGCGATTCTCGATGCGATAATCGCCAACCCAAATCGCACGCCGGACGCCGAACGGCGGGCGTCGGAAATAAAGCGCGAATTTTTTGAAAAGGAACGCGGCGCCCAACAGATCGCTAACGAGCTGCGGGCACAGGGCAACGAAGCAGCGGCCGAATTTCTCGAACAGGCCGAATTTGCCGGCGATCTCGACAGCTCAGGCCTCAGTCTCGATGACGCGCTCGTTTTTGGCCCAGCATATCGAGGTTCCCGACCGCGAAACGGACGATTCGTGGCTCGCTCTGGAATATATCGAGGAGATCTACGAGGAAACCGAGGAACAGCGAAAGGCGATTCTGAGCAAGATTCTCGGCGAAATGCAGGCCGACGACGAGGCGTCCAGTGAACGCATCTCGATGCTCAACCGCATTATGCGAATGGGCGTCAAGGATCGCGTCAAACTCGCCATGAAGGGCGACCGCGAGGCCCGTAACATCCTGATTCGCGATCCGAACAAGCTTGTCTCGACGGCGGTCGTCAACAACCCGCGTATCAGCGAAAAAGAGGTTGAGAATATTGCCTCGATGCGTTCAATCTCCGAGGAAATTCTGCGTCAGGTCGCCTCGAACCGCCAGTGGGCCCGCAGTTATCCGGTGATGCACAATCTGGCCCGAAATCCGCGTACCCCAATGGCAAATGTGATCACGATCATGTCACGGCTACAACTACGCGATCTGGTCGCTCTGTCCAAAAATCGAAACGTCTCGGATGCCGTTCGCCGTCAGGCACTGAGACTATACACCGCCAGATCCGGCGGCGGACGTGGTTAGGTCGTCTAGTTTTTAAGACGAAGGCTTCAACTCTGGAATCCGAACTATAAGAATTTAGCAACTCGTCCCGTTTTGATAAACGAACCGGCCATGTCGGTAAACGTGTGGCTTGCCGCCCCGACCCAGAGACCGATGAAAATCAGCATGGGAAAATTCTGTCCGAGTTTCTCCCGCGTAAACGATCCGATCGGCCGCCAAGCGTTGGCGATTTCGTCGACGCCGGGCAGTCCGCCACCCAAAAATGACGCGTAAAAATACGACGCCAGAAAAGCGATTAACGAGACAATACCAAGAAAATAGACGACGCGGATCAGCGCGCCGAACAGCAGACCGTGCGAGAACCGTGAGCGGTGTTTGAAAAAGGATCGATACGGAAACCAGAGAAACCGGAGGATAAACCATCGCGAATACTGACGCGAAATCGTGTCGAGATCAGGCCCGAACATCAAACCGCCAAATACAAACGCAACCCCCAAGATGGCGGAGGAAGCAACGTTTTGTGTAAACAGGTAGCCCGCCGCAACCGTTGGAACAGCTAAAGTAAAAGTAATCGCATCGTGGGTTCTTCCGCTGGGCATAAGGAATTAACGTCCGATCCGCGCGTCGCCTGCGGCGATCATTTTACATGCCCGTATTAGATATTCTTCAAAATCGGTAATTCTTTCAGATAAGAATATCCACACTTTGTCACCTTTAAGTTGTTCGAATTCGCCTTTCGGAAAAACGGTTATCAGCCGACGGCAATGTTCGGTCGTCGTCGCGACGTAGACACCTTTCCGCATTGGCTCGCTTTCGCGCCGAATAAGCGGCTTATCACGGTTCATTACGAAAAGGCACAATTTGCCATCCGCATAAATGCCCCAGCAGCCGAACATCGGTTTGATCAAGATATCGACGCCGATCAAATGGTCGAAAATAACACCGTACGGAATCTTGTCAGCATAACGCATCATCACTATTTTGGGCATTGCGCACCTTGGTTGCCAATCAACGACTGAAAGAATCTTCGGATTTTGTTAGAATCGCTCTTTCGCACTACAAAAATGTCTGTCTGGCAAAAACTAAAAACCACGCTCACGATGATCAAATTTGAGCATACACTGTTTGCGTTGCCGTTCGCGTTTCTCGGAGCGATCCTTGCGGCAAACGGTCTGCCAACGTGGTGGCAATTGCTCTGGATAACGGTCGCGATGTTCGGCGGGCGTTCGGCGGCGATGACATTCAATCGAATCGTTGATCGCGACATCGACGCCCGAAACCCCAGAACTGCAAACCGCGAGATCCCGAGCGGAAAACTTTCCGTAGGATTTGCGTGGGCGTTCCTCTACGTCTCGATCGGCGTTTTCCTGCTCGCTTCTTATTCCCTAAATTGGCTGACATTCGCTCTCTCGCCGGTCGCGCTTTTTGTTTGTTTTGGGCTACTCCTACGCTAAGCGTTTTACCGCGTTTGCCCACCTGATTTTGGGCATCGCTCTCGCTATCTCGCCCTCGGCCGCGTGGATCGCGGTTCGCGGAACACTGAACGACGAGATCCCGATCCTGCTTTCGGTGCTGGTGTTGATGTGGACGGCGGGATTTGACGTTTTGTACGCGTGTCAGGATTTCGAGTTCGATCGGAAAGCAGGCCTGCGTTCAATACCGGCCCGTTTCGGTATCCAAAACTCTCTCCGGATCGCCCGAGTGTTTCACTTTCAGGCTTTCATTGTTCTCGTTCTGCTCTATTTGATTACTGGTTTAGGCTGGCTCGCTCTTGCCGGTGTGATCGCAGTCGGAACGTTGCTCGTCTATCAGCACACCCTCGTCAAAGCCAAGGATCTCAGCAAAATGAATGCCGCATTCTTTACGACTAATGCATTCATCAGTGTCATACTGCTTTTAACTTTCGGCGGAGCTGTGTTTCTTGGTAGAATGTGACGGAGGCCTGATATGATCTCGACAACGGCACCAACCGGTCAAAAATTACAAGTGTGGGGTTACCCCGGCTTTATGGAGCTCGACCTCGGCGGTGTCACCCGTACATTTTCCGACGAAGAGTTTCTCGATTTTTGCGCCCGCCATCCCGACGCCCGCATCGAGCGCGAAAGCGACGGAGAAATCATCATTATGCCACCTGCATTTACTGAAACAGGCGGGAAGAACTCCAGCCTAACGGCCTTGGTCTGGCTCTGGGCACGGGAGGATGGGACGGGTAGAGCCTTTGAATCATCAACCGGTTTCACGCTTCCTAATCGTGCGCTTCGTTCGCCGGACGCGAGTTGGGTAAGTAATAAACGCTGGAACGAATTATCGGATGAGGAGAAAGCGGGTTTTTCCAGGATCTCTCCCGACTTTGTCGTCGAGCTTCGATCAACCTCCGACAGACTCTCAAAGATACAGGCCAAAATGTCCGAGTATATCGCCAACGGCTCATCGCTCGGCTGGCTGATCGACCCGATTGAACAAAAGGTCTATGTTTACCGGCCAAGACATCAAGTCGAAATTTTAGACGACCCAGCCGAAGTTTCAGGCGAGGATGTAATGCCGGGTTTTATCCTGAAGCTCAAAGACATTTGGGATTAGAACCTAACTACCTCATTACCGGCCGCGTCGGGTTCGCTGTTAAACTCCTGCATTCGCGATGCTATCGCGTGCGCCCGCAACTTCAGAAAATCCGCTCGTTCACCCGCAAATTCTTCGTCTATCGATACCGAAAAGATTTTCAGCCAGCGCTCGAAATGCGCCGCCGTTAGAGGCGACAGCCGGTGAAGGTGTTTGTGTAGTGTAAGCGGATTCCGGCCGCGCAGCGAATAGTCTTCGGTGCCAAAAAGCAGACTCTCCCAAAAATCGCCAATTATTGGCAGGTGGTGTTCGAGGTCAAGATGAGCGACATCACTGAAGATAAAACCGATAACTTCATCGGCGAGCGCCCGGTCATAGAAGACCCGCATTAACAGATCAATATCGGTTCTCGTTTGGATATCATTCATAACGCTCGTAATTTATGCCTCTATTGGGGCAACCGCTTTATCGCCGCGTGTGAGCATCAGTTTCAATGCAAACCAAACAAACGCCACGGCTCGGATCGCGAAGATCGTATCGCCAAAAAGGCGCATCCAGCGCAGTGTTTACATCAGGTCGGTCTGCATAAACTCAGGGCTGCGAGCCGCCCAATAGCCTTGCGAGACGGATTGATAAGTCTGCAAGAGTCCAACCGGCAACAGGCTCTGTTTCTAGGTCAAAATTCTTTATCAATTTGATAAGTTCCATTTTTATACGTTCGTACCGAACACTAACCGTACCAACCTATCAGCAAAATGATTTGAATCATAAAGCCAACTATTAAAACGGGCGACCAAAGACCGGAAGAACCGGTCCCTCGATGCCCAGTCGGCACATTTGATACTTGTACTTGAAGAATATGGCGAAGCGGGCTAGCTCGTCTGTGCGCTTGAGCACATTGTCGAGTCAGACGGAATCGGAGTTCGGATAAACAGGGGCGTGGAATCTTTATTTCGGCGGAGCGATCAGTTCGAACTTTTTCTGCATACATACGCTGTTTGTCACGTCCGCATATTGGCCATAGTTTGGGATGACGTTATAGCCGGTACGTTTGTACAGGGCGATTGCCTCAGGCTGTTTGAAGCCAGTCTCAAGTACGTATTCTGAAAACCCGAGTTCATTCGCCCACGTTTCCAGATCGGCCAAAATCTCGGCGGCGATCCGCAGCCCACGCCGATCCGGGCGTACATACATTCGCTTGATCTCGACCGCCTTTTCGTCGTATTTCTTAATGGCTCCACAACCGACCGCATCGCCGTCGCGATACGCTACAACAACTCCCGTCAATCCAACCGGCCTATTAAATTGTGCGTAAAATGCGTGATCGTCACCATCCCGCTCGGCTAGCTCAACATCGAGAAGCTTGACGAGCGAGAGAAAATCAGCGTCCTCTTCGTTCGTGCGTTTGATAATGTTCGTCATAACTTACAACGTTTTGGGGATTTGCAGATCGGTTCCAATCTTCTTGTTGAGCTTTTCGATGAAATAGGCCGAGAGCAGCGGGGATTCTTTTTCGATGTTTTGGTGGACGAAGAAATTGAGCTGCTGCAAACCCTGCGATTTCCACGTCGCGACGCGATCCACCCATTCGTCGAGTCGTGCTCGGTCGGATGCAGGATCGTTGGCACCTACCCAGCGAATAAAAGCATTCGGAGTGGTAAGCCGCATATGCATCAGATCGCGACGTCCGGCTGTATCGACGAGAACGTTCGTAATGCCGTTTTTCTCGAGCAGTTCGTAAAGCCGGGATGAAACTTCTGGATCGTTGTACCAATCGGTCTTGCGAAACTCCACGGCCACCGGCGTGTCATATTTCCAACCCGCCACAAATGCCTCGACCCGATCAAAATCCTTTGGCCCAAAATTATTGTGCATCTGTAGGAACGGCATCCCGAGTTTATCCTTCAGATGCGAGGCATTCTCGACAAAACGATCGACCAATTCCTCCGTCTCTTTGAGCCGCGACCAATGCGAAATGTCCTGCCCAAGCTTCGGAAAAAACTTAAACCCATCGGGCGTCGTCTCATCCCATTTCTCAAACTGCGTCGCCGGAAACAAACGGTAAAACGTCGCATTAAGCTCGATACAATTGAACTGCGTCGAGTAATAACCAAGCTCGTCCTTAGTGCCCTTCGGATAAAAATTCTTGAGATCGGCCTTGTTCCACTTCGCACAGCCGACATAGATCTTGAGATCTTTTGCCGTTGATCTTGCGAGAACACGCGCGGTATCGGAATGATCGTCGGGAATTGTAAAATCGATCTCCTCAGGGTTTTCTACTTGTCCGAATTTCATAAATATGTGTGTCGCCTGCCGCTTTTGTTAGAATCGTAGCATAGACATGTTCGGTTTTCATGCGAGCAGAGCTTAGGAATTTCAAGTTGGCTGTTAAGTTTGGAAACTGGGCCTAAGGAGATGGAAGCGGTGAGTCCTTTGATTCCTCAACCGCATTTATCCTTCCGAACGGCGCGATGCGCTCGCCCGATCTTTCGTGGATGACGCTCGAAAAATGGGAGGCGATTGCCGTCGAAATATTAAACGATCCGCAGGAAGTCTCTGGCGGCGAGGTAATGAAATGGCTCGTATCAGGTTTTGTTCTCGTACGTTCTCTGGCACTAGCCTGTGTCATTGATCCAAAACAGAGAGACATCGCGTGCCGGTCAAATCGCCTTGATAAGTCTACTTTTCTTGTTAATGAAGCATATCGGCGAACTGGCTTATTTCAGACAGAGGCCGATCAACGATTGAATATGGGACTGGGTTTATTTGTCGGATCATCTCGGAGGCTGACGAGCTTTCGACCGGTCGCGAGTAGTAATAACCCTGTCCATGACCGCAATGTACCTGACGCAGAAATTCAAGCTGCTCCTCATTCTCTACGCCTTCGGCCACTACGTCCAAGCCCAAATTTTGAGCGAGCGTGATAATGGTCTTAATGATCTCAGCGTGCTCGTCCTCGCTGCCGATACGGCTAACAAACGAACGATCGACCTTTAACGTATCGATCGGAAAACGATGTAGGTAGCTTAAACTTGAGTATCCGGTCCCGAAATCGTCGATTGAGACGCGGACGCCCATTTTCCCAAGCTTGCAGACAGTTTCGATCGCTTCTTCGGCGTTACTCATGATTACGCTTTCGGTTATTTCCAGTTTGAGGCAACGGGGATTTAGTCCTGTATTGGTCAATATTTGCTTGACCTGCTCAACCAAATCCTTTCGCTCAAGCTGCCGTGCCGAGAGATTTACACTTACTACCAAAGTGTCTGCCATTGGAAAGCGTATCTGCCACTCTCGCATCTGTCGGCAAGCCTCGTTGAGCACCCATTGCCCAATTTGCAGAATCAGGCCGGTTTCCTCAGCTACAGGTATGAAATCATTTGGTGGAATCAGACCGCGTTGTGGATGATTCCATCTAACAAGGGCCTCAAATCCAACGGTCGTCCCGGAGTCAAGGGAAACAATTGGTTGGTAGTGCAAAACAAACTCTTGCTTTTCAATTGCATCACGCAAATCAATCTCAACTTGCAGCAGCGATACGGCTCCTGTGTGGAGTTTCGGATCAAACAGTTCAAAACGCCCTTTCCCTTTAACTTTCGCACGGTACATCGCCAGGTCAGCGTCTCGTACGAGATCGTCTGGTGAATCGTATTCATCCGATCCAAACACAATGCCAATGCTGGCACTCGCATAAATATTCTGGCCACTGACCTTGGTGGGTTTTTGCAGGGCAGTCAATATGCGATTTGCTATTCGGTAAACCTGTTCCCGGTTCCTGACATTCTCGACCAGGATCACAAATTCGTCACCCCCTAATCGGGCAACCATGTCGACCGGCCGAATAATATTGGTTAACTTCTCTGTTATTCTTAGCAAAAGCTCGTCACCAGCCTGATGTCCCAGGCTGTCGTTGATTGTCTTGAACCTGTCCAAATCAACAAATAGAACGGCAAACTGAGACTCACCGCCGCGTCTAATCCGCTCGAGCGAACGACGAAGTCGCTCGATTAGCATTTTGCGGTTTGGCAAACCGGTGAGTGCATCATGAACGGCATCGTGCGCGAGTTTTTCTTCCGCGCCCTTTCGCTCGGTAATGTCAGTGAGTGACCCCGCGATCCGGCACGCCTTGCCATCCTCGTCTCGGACCGCAAGTCCGCGGATCAGAACCCACCGATATTCCCCGCTGCTATGCAGGACGCGGTGCTCATTTTGAAAGTGCCGTGTTAGCCCCTGCAAATGATCTTCAAACTCAATAGAGACATGTTTGTAATCGTCAGGATGAATCTTCTCCAACCAGCAATTTTTACACGGCCGTTTGGTTTCATCAGCGGAAACACCCATTATCTCGCACCAACGCGGCGAGTAATAAACTTCCTCGGAGATCAGATCCCAATCCCAAAGACCGTCATGAGCGCCTTCGGCGGCCAGTGCATAACGAGTTTCGCTCGCCCGTAACTGCTCATACACCTGCTGCATTTCCGTTGACGAGATCATAAGCGAGCGTTCCATCAAATACCGCTCTTGATCGGCTTCTGTATATGTGCGGTTAATGCGTTCCAGAAAAGCCTGCCACTGGTTCAGATCCGGCGCGACATTTTCGTCAATTTCAATCTTTTTTAGTTGCCGTTTTATCAGGGTATGAACCATATAATGAACTCCTGTCGGTCGCACCTTATGCTAAAACTTCGCTGATCGTGGTCAAGGTCATTGTCTGATTGTGCAAATCACAATGTCCGGTCGCGTAGGGCGAAATCTCGCCATAGGAATAAAACCCGATCTGTTTCGTCAATTTTGGCAAGCCATCCATCACTGCTTCGAGTTCTTCCTCGGTGCGTTCGCCCAAAATCAATCGGCGACCCACACAACTGATGGCAATCGAAAGCACCGCCTGAGAGCTGTGTTCTGCCGTCATCAATGCAGCCTCTGATGCACCATCAATCAGAACGGTCAAAATTCGCTCTCATCAACTGAACCAGCGAGCCTTCCGGCACATCACCGGCAAACGTCATTGACTGGTTCTTTTCGTTCACGCTCAAAATTGTGCGGACGGTCCTTTTTTCGTGGCCCGCACCGGCCCGCAATGAGAGTGGGAAGAGCAGGGCAGAAGCAGGAAGCTCGGCAGCCCGGTCACCGAGATAGTTTTTGTAGAGTTCGAGGGCCGGTTTGCCGTCCAGCTCAAATAGCTGATTATTCTTTGATTTGGTGATCTTTCTCTCCGGTCCGAAAATATCCCAGCCGCCCTGTGAGCCATGACGGATTTTCACTTTTTCTCCGTAAAATCCAACGGCGGAGACGAAATGACTCTTCGGAACCCGACCATTCAAAACCCATGTCGTTTGGAAGCGGTCATTGTCTCCCGCAAGACCGCCGGAGGTTACGACCGTCGATGGCAAAACTGAATTCAGACCTGCGACTAGTTGACTCCCGTTAACATTAAGTCCATCTGACAGGACAAAAACACCTGACAAACCAGGTTTATTGAGCTTGAGTGCGAGCAATTCGCCAGTTCGGAATGAATCACGTGCAGTCGAAATCGGAGCGGTCGCGACCTGTAATTCAGTCTCCTCAAATCGCACGACCGCGCCGACCGAGACATTCGTCATTCACCGTCCGTCCGTATATCTCGCCAGCCGTTGAGCAACCAATAAATTTCGCTTGTGGAAATTGGTCAGACAGCTCACGAAGTGGCTCGCAATTGTCAAGAAACGATGCGGCTCCGAAGACGATAACTAAAGTCCGCGGCGAGTCCCAATCTGAGCGCAAAGGTTCAGCCCAGCCAGCTTTTTGATCGTAAGTAAATGTATCTATTTCCATTTGTTTACCCGCTTAACCCCGAAATATTTTCTAAATAAGCGAGTCAATTTGATTCAAAAGAGGTCAGACTGAATCAACCTTTCGTTTTCAATCTACAACACTGTTTTATCAGGATCGGGAGAGCCGTTGTAAAATATCCTTGAGTCAAATTGACCGATTCGATGGTGATTCCGAATCTCACTAGCTATTAGTTGGCAACTTCCGTTCCACGGCCAAATACTCACTTCGCATGCCTGCCTTCACGACTCGATAGTCGCCGCCACAGCAAAACGACTTTCTTGCATGGTTTTGCTAGAATCAAGACTATAGATTTATGCAATTTTCATTTGATCCAAATCTAAGAGGGATCGCCGAAATGGTCCAAGATGGTGAGCGATTGACGTTTAAAGAAGGCCTTTCGCTGTTTGCGACGGACGACCTGAATGCCCTGGGCAAACTGGCCGATCACGTTCGCCGTAAGAAACACGGCCTGACGACGTATTACAACGTCAACCGCCACTTTAACCACACGAACATCTGCGTCGCTGATTGTAAGTTCTGCGGATTTTATCGCCGTGCGAGGGCCGAGGATGCTTATACACATTCGGTCGAAGAGGCTCTCGACATTGCTCGCGAGGCGGTCAATGAAGGCGCGACCGAACTTCACATAGTCGGCGGCCTGAACAGCAAATTGCCGTTCGAGTATTACACCGACCTTTTCTCGTCGCTAAAACGCGAGTTCCCAAAGCTGTATCTCAAAGCGCTCACCATGGTCGAGCTTGATTTCTTCGCCCGGTTCTACAAAATGTCCGACGAAGATGTGATTGAAAAGCTCAAGGCCGCGGGAATGGATTCGTGCCCCGGCGGCGGGGCTGAGATCTTCGCCGAGCCTACCCGAAGCCGAATCTGCGATCATAAATGCGACGGCGATCGCTGGCTCGAGCTTGCGGGCAAGGTCCACGCCGCCGGCCTAAAGACCAACGCAACGATGCTCTACGGCCACATCGAAACGATCGAGGATCGCATCGACCACCTCGTCCGCCTCCGCGAACAGCAGGACAAAACAGGCGGCTTTCAGTGCTTCATCCCGCTCGCTTTTTATCCTGGCGGCACCGCGCTCGAGAGCCTGCCCGGCCCCGACGCGATCGACAATCTCAAGACCATCGCCGTCTCACGCCTGATGCTCGACAACTTCGACCACATCAAGGCCTACTGGGTCATGCTCGGCAAAGCCACCGCCCAGACCGCCCTCCACTTCGGCGCCAACGACCTCGACGGCACCATCACCGACGGCGGCGAGCTAACCCACGCCTACGCCGCCGAAGGCGAAGTAAAAATGACCAAACAAGAGATCATCGAAATGATCCAACGCCGCCGGCTTTGAAGCTGTTGAAAGAGATACAGTGTATAATCGTGTCGAAATAGCAGGAGCATAAGAAGTATGAATATCGCTACAGCAGACACAGTTATCCCGGTTCCATTTATGGCCGATACTCGATCGGTCCGTCTTCATTTTGATTTTGAGAACCAAAAGCGAAGGGTGAGCCCTGACGAGTTTTGGGAGTTTTGCGCCAAAAACCGGAAGCTACGTGCCGAATTAACAAAAGATGGAGATGTAATCATTATGCCGCCGACTGGTTACGAATCGAGCGAAGAAAATGTGGAGTTAGTGCTTCAACTAGCCATTTGGGCCAAAAAAGACGGTACGGGAAACGTCACCGAATCGAATGGTGCATATGTCTTACCCGACGGATCAACTAAAGCTTCCCGACGCCGCATGGATCAGGAAGGAACGCCTGGAACAATTTTCTGCCGAACAGCGAAAGAAATTTCTGCCCATTGCCCCGGACTTCATTGTTGAACTGCGTTCCGATTCCGATAGTTTGACGGAACTTCAAACCAAGATGGAAGAATGGATCGAAAACGGCGTCCATCTCGCGTGGCTCATCGACACCAAAACCAAACGAGTCCATATCTACCGCCCCAACCACGACGTAGAGATTCTGAATAATCCGTCCAAAGTTTCAGCCGAAGACATACTTCCCGGATTTGAGCTCGACCTTACCGAGATCTGGTAATCCCGTCAGCGGCGAACTCAAGCACTCTCTCACTCGGTCGAAGGGGAGGGCGAAGTAAAGATGACCAAACAAGAGATCATCGAAATGATCCAGCGTGCGGGTTTTGAACCCGTCGAACGCGACACCGTCTACAACCGCGTCGCACCAGGGTAGGTTTGTCGTCTAGTTTTGAGTTTGTGGCGTATTCCGGCGTGGCGAAAGAGCATCATCAGAACCTTTCTCAATCGGTGTTTGATCATGGTTTGGCTGTTGAAAAGTGAAAGAGTAGTCTAGACCACAATTCAAAATGATAAACCGAATATTGCGGGACGAGGGGCAAGAGACTTCATTTTGGCTGTTCAGTTCCGATAATGACCACTAGGCAGGCAAAAGATCACGATTTGCGATAACAGGAAGAGACGTTACCCATTGATGATTTTTGGGTAACGTCTTTTTTTAATTATCTCAGATTTCTATCTGTTAAATTTATCTGGGTATCTCTACGGCAATGTTGCGATCCAGGCTTCCAGTGCCGAACGGGTGATGCCGTATCTGACGTGACCGCTTCCGAGTCCCGCCGCTTCGATTATTTGAATGCCCGAACATCCGCCTGTGTCGGCAACGGTTATTCCTGCCGAAGTCCCGGCGGCATCAACAAAGTCGCCGGATCCGATGGCATAGAAACGGTTCTTTCTAAGCCCGACAGGTCGATTTTCAGGTAAAACGGTCCCCGGACAGACATCATCCGCATCCGGAACACCGTCGCCATCCGCATCGGGCAATCCGCCCCATGATGGAAAACTATCAGTCGCCGGATTGTTGGTTATACGGGTTTGATCCGTGCCATCCGCATTCATCACATATATCTCAAAGTTGCCGTCGCGGTCGGAGGTAAAAGCGATCTTCGACCCATCAGGTGAAAAGGTTGGACTGGCATCAAACCCCATATTGTTGGTCAGATTGGTTTGATTTGAGCCATCCGCATTCATCACATATATCTGGGGGGTGCTGCCGCGGTCAGAGCGAAAAACGATCTTTGTCCCATCAGGTGAAAAGCTTGGATCGGCATCCAGCGCCGGATCGTTGGTTAGACGGGTTTGACCTGTGCCATCCGCATTCATCACATATATATCAAAGTTGCCGTCGCGGTTGGAGAAAAAAGCGATCTTCGTCCCATCAGGTGAAAAGCTTGGGTCGCGATCAATCGCCGTATTGTTGGTTAGATTGGTTGGATTTGAGCCATCCGCATTCATCACATATATATCATTGTTTCCGCCGCCAAACGCGATCTTGGATCCATCAGGTGAAAAAGTTGGACTCGATTCAAACAACGGATTGTTGGTCAGATTGGTTTGACCTGTGCCATCCGCATTCATCACATATATCTCAGTGTTGACGTCGCGGAAGGAGGTAAAGGCGATCTTCGTCCCATCAGGTGAAAAGGCTGGCGTAAAATCAGTCGCCGGATTGTTGGTTAGACGGGTTTGATTTGTTCCATCCGCATCCATCACATATATCTCACCGTTACCGTCGCGGTCGGAGGTAAAAGCGATCTTCGTCCCAGCCTGTGCCTGAAACTTTTGGGCCATTCCAAAAACCATCCCAATGCTTACTCCAAGCATCGCCATCATCATTGTTATTTTCTTTGTTCTGTTTTTCATTTTCCCTATTCTCTTTAATCGTGTTGCAGCAACTAATAAGCTGTCCAAAGCAGTTGAAAAAACAACTGCATTTGAATGCAGTTCATTTTTAACTCAAGGCTAGATGAACCCAGCCCGTCGGGAGTGAATATGTAATCGACTTTTGAAAGGATACTACGAATGTCAAGACGTTTCCATCTTCATTATTAAAAGAGCGGCGTTATCAACTGGTCAGTGCAAAACCAGACATTCTCAATAGAATGAGTGTGACGCGTTGCTTATGGCAAAGAGGAGTAAAGATGTCTAAAGTACTCGTGGTACAAACATGAAGTATGGCGAAACTATAAGCTGGGTATAACTGCCCACCTTACGGAACTCGAACAAAAGTGCGATTATTGGTTCGAGCAACTTGACGATTTGTTTCGATATTAGGTTTCTACGCTCCTTAATCGTCCAAAACCATGAAAGTAGCCCGTGATACTATACAGGCGCCATCCTCACAATGTCATAATTAGACTAAATATGACATATTGCTTGATATATCCGTCGCTAAATGTCATACTTACGCTAAATATGACATGGATGTGTCATATTTAGTGAAGATCGATGCGTTCAAAACAAAAATCGGATGAGATTGAGGCCCTTGTGCTTGAACTCTTGAACGATGACTCACAAGTCAGTATTCGGACGATCGCGGCGGCTCGCGGCAAGTCGAAAGATGACGTTACCGAACGCAGAGCCATTAGGAGGGCACTGGCTGCTTTAGAACAAAAGCACATGATCGCGCCGAGAGGTGAAGGCAGGTCTCGGGTTTATGTTTTGAGCCATAACGATAAAACGGCTTCTATAGATAATTTACCGGAACTGGAAATTGAGCTTTCCTCTGAAGCAAAGCGACTCTTAGGATACATTTCCAAACCGCTCACAGCACGGATTCCGGTCGGTTACGATCAGGAATTTATACGTTCTTATGAGCCTAACAAGACCTTCTACCTCACGGCAGAACAGCGAGCAGAACTAAACAAGATCGGACAGGTTGAGGCGGTTGTGCGTCTGGCGGGAACGTATGCGAGAAATATATTAAATCGTCTGCTGATCGATCTGTCGTGGAACTCGAGCCGGCTTGAGGGGAATACCTATTCGCTGCTTGAGACCAAACGGCTGATCGAGCTTGGAGAGACCGCGAACGGGAAGGACCTCGCCGAAGCGCAGATGATACTCAACCATAAGGCCGCTATCGAATATATTGTCGAATCGGCGGAAGAGGAACGAATCACCTCGCACGAAGTATGCAGCATTCACGCTCTATTGTCCGAGAATCTTCTTGGCGATCCGTCGGCCTCCGGTCGTTTGCGGACCATTGCAGTCGGGATTGCGGGCACCACTTACATCCCGCTCGAAAGTCCTCAACTGATCCGCGAATGTTTCGATCTGTTCATCGATAAAGTGAACGAAATCGACGATGCATTTGAGCAGTCTCTGTTTTCCATCGTGCATTTATCGTATTTGCAGGCATTCGAGGATGTGAACAAAAGAACCGGCAGGCTCGTCGCAAACATTCCTTTGATACGAAAGAATCTCAAGCCACTCTCTTTTACGGAAGTCCAACCGGCCGCGTATGTTCCGGCATTGCTCGGAGTTTACGAACGGAATGATATAAGTTTGATCCGCGACCTCTACATTTGGGCTTACACCCGTTCGTCGCAAAAATATACTGCGATCCAGCAATCTATGGGCGAGCCAAATGTGTTAAAACTGAAATACAGAACAGTAATCAACGAAATTGTGAGGTCTATCATTCTCGAACAAATTCCGGGATCACAGCTTGTGAAGAAATTGAGTGAGTCGATTGAAACTAGCAAAATACCTGCCGCTGATCGGGCCGCTTTTTTCAACCTCGTAGAAACTGAGTTTCTAAACCTGCATGAAGGAAACATCGCACGATTCAAAGTTTTGCCAAGCGAATTCCTAACATGGAAAAAATTCCAATAACTTGACTGCGGGTCGTCGAAATTTGAAGTGAAAAACATTATGAGCGATACAACCACATTGATCTCCGCGCTCGAGACGGCACCCGGCGTGATCATTCCGCTGATCGGCGCGGTGCCGCCGCAGATACTGAAGCGTCGTCCGAGCCCGGCGAAATGGTCGGCGTATGAGCACGCCATTCACCTGTCACAGTCGGATGTTGCGTTCCGAGCACGGCTAGATCTGATCTTGTCCACGCCGGAGCCGTTTATTGAGGTAATAGAAAATTCTGCCGAGGACGAAGCAGGAGCGATGCTCGAGACAGATCTGGACGAGAGTCTAGACCGGTACGCTCGCGAGCGGGCGGCTCTGGTCGATAGACTGAAGCAGCTCACGCCGGACGAGTGGCAAAAGACCGCTGTCCACGAGGCGTTCGATCATTACTCGGTATTTATAATGTTTCGGCATCTGCTAAATCATGAGATGCTGCATTCATACAGGATCGAAGAACTGCTGCTAAAGAAAGATTGGGAGTAGATATGGAAAATCTGACTACTGAAATCCAAGCCATCAAAGATGCGTACGCCGCCCTCAACCGTGGCGATATCGACGGATTCGTCAAAGACTTTGACCCGCAGATCGTACGTGTCGAGTTTGAGGGAACTCCAACCGGCGGCACTTATCGAGGGATCGAAGCCGTCATAGCGCACGTCGCCCAGGGCCGCTCGACCTGGGCCGAAGGTGCTTGCGAACCGACGAATCTCGTTGTCGCCGGCGATAAGCTGGTCGTTTCCGTCCACGTCCGCGTACGACTAAAAGACCGATCCGACTGGATCGAGGGCCGCGTCACCGATGTCTTCGCTTGGCGTGATGGCAAAGTGATCGAGTTCCGCTCCTTCGCTGACGAACAGAAGGCTCTCGATTGGTCGGGCATCGAAGACAAGAACTTCGAGTTAAGAAGGGCTAAAGAAATGCCACGAACAGGCACTATCGAAGGTTTTGTCTAAATAATTCTTATGCGCTTAAGCTTTTCACGATTGTTGGGGCTGTTAACCGTCGCCGCCTTGTCTCTGGCGGTTTTTCAATCTGTTTCGGCGCAGAGGCTCTCTGATACGCAGATCGCGTCCGAGATCGATAAGTACATGAAGGCCGCCGTTGAGCACGAGCGTTTTACCGGCTCGATCCTGGTCGCTCGAGATGGCAAACCAATCTTAAGTCGCGGGTACGGCCTCGCGAATATCGAACACGACATTCCAAATACTCCAAAGACCGTCTTTCGCCTCGCTTCCGTGACAAAGCAGTTCACTGCGGCGTCGATAATGATGCTGCAGGAACGCGGGAGGCTGAACGTGAGCGATCCGTTTTGCAAGTATCTGACCGATTGCCCGGCCCTGTGGCAGCCGATTACGATCAAGCAGCTTTTGACGATGACACATGGTATTCCGAATGTTACGTCAATCGAGCTTGGTGCTCTTCGCGCGTTTCCGGTTGGTTGGGATCAATGGATGGAGGCAACCGGCAAGAAGCCTTTGGAGTTTAAGCCGGGCGAGAAATTCATGTATCTGGGCGCCGGCTACACGCTGCTCGGCCTGATCATCGAGCGGATATCGGGCAGAACTTACGGCGAATTTTTGCAGGAGAATATCTTTGACCCCTTGGGCATGAAACAGTCCGGCCACGAAGATCCGTCCCGCATCCTAAAGGGCCGCGCCACGGGCTACCGACAATTGCCGGGCGACCCGATCACAAATCTTCCTTACCGGGAAATGATCCGAATGTATGCCTCTGGCGGCGTCTACTCAACGCCGGAAGATCTCTTGCTCTGGGATCAGGCTCTCTACACCGAAAAGCTTTTGTCGAAAAAATCGATCGATGAAATGTACGTTCCCGACAAGGAAATGCTGCCCGGCAAAGCGTACGCCAGCGGCGTTTGGGTCAGCACAAAGCATGGCCGCCGCGAGATCGCACACGGCGGCAACGCGACGGGTTTCATTACCTACACGGCTCGATATCCGTCGGATCGTGTGGCGATCATCGTCCTAAGCAACAACGAGAAAGGCTCATCCGGCAAGATCAGCGGCGTTATGTCGTCAATCGTCTTTGGCTCGCCATACGAGATGGCCTATGAGCGAAAAGCTGTCTCGGTCCACCCGGGCATTCTCGACAAATACGTCGGCGAATATACATTTCAATATCCAAAGACGACCATCGTTATTACACAGGAGAACGGCAAGCTGTTCCAAAAGCGAGGAGCCGAGGCGAAACAAGAGATGTTTGCCGAATCTGACACCAAATTCTTCCTGAAAACCGAAGACATACAACTGACGTTCAGTAGAGACGCGAACGGCGTCACCGGCGTCCGCGTCGATCAAGGCGACGGCACACTGTACGAATATATGAACGGCAATAAGGTGAAGTGATGGAGAGAGCAGAGATCGGCGGCATTTCGCCGTGTTTCATCGTTTTGCGGTAACTTAAAGAGCGAACTAAAATATCGCAGGAATTGAGATAATTTAGTTATGAATCCGAAGATCGACATTTACATGGCGGCGGGTTGCGGCCGCTGTCCGCTGGGCAACACGCCTGACTGCAAGGTTCACGATTGGACGAGCGAGCTGAGAGCTCTGCGTGAGATCGTTCTCGATTGTGGGCTGACCGAGGAGCTAAAGTGGGGCGTGCCGTGCTATACCGACAATGGTAAGAACGTGCTTATAGTCAGCGCGTTCAAAGAATACGCATCGCTTAGTTTTTTCAAAGGCTCGCTTCTCACTGACCGCGAGAACAATCTCGTGTCGCCCGGCGAGAATTCACAGGCCGCTCGTTTACTAAAGTTCACGAGTGTCGACCAGATAGCAGCGATCGAACCTGCAATAAAGGCTCTCATTCGCGAGGCTGTCGAGGTCGAACGGGCGGGCATTAAGGTGCAATTTAAATCGATCGGTGAACACGATGTTCCCGCAGAGCTTGTGCAGCGATTTGACGATGACCCGGCCTTCGAGGCTGCATTCAACGCTCTGACGCCCGGCAGACGGCGAGGCTATCTCCTTCATTTCTCTCAGCCCAAGCAGTCCGAGACCCGCATAGCAAGGATCGACAAATGCTCGCCGCCGATCTTTAATGGAATAGGATTACACGACAAGTACAAATCAATGAGTAGATAGGTAGGAATCGCCGATGACTGAGAAGAGATCGAAACTGGCTCAGATAACAACAAAACCCAACGCCGCGAGCGTCGAGGATTTCCTCAACGCTGTCCAGCCCGAACAAAAGCGTAAAGACGGCTTCGTGATCCTTGAGATCATGAAAAAGGCGAGCGGAGAAGAGCCGAAGATGTGGGGCGGCTCGATCATTGGGTTTGGGAACAAGAGATACAAAAGCCCTGCGACGGGGCGTGAGGTCGATTGGCTTGAGATAGGTTTCTCACCGCGCAAGGCGAATCTCTCGATCTATCTCCTCGGCGGCCTCAAGCAGCATGCCGAGGCTCTCGAAAAACTAGGCAAGCATAAGACCGGCGTCGGTTGTCTGTACGTCAATAAGCTCGACGATATCGATCTTGAGGTCCTGCGAGACATGATCGATGTGTCTTTGAAGCCAGCATCCGCTAGCGAATAAAAAAAGGCGGCCCGTTTCCGAGCCGCCCAAGTCCCCAATTTTCAATCGATATTAAGCAAGGTCAAATCGATCAAGGTTCATTACTTTGTTCCACGCCGCGACGAAGTCTTTGACAAACTTGTCACCGCCGTCAGCACACGCGTAAACCTCAGCGAGTGCACGCAGTTCTGAGTTCGAACCAAAGACTAGATCGACGCGAGTTCCGGTCCATTTTACGTCGCCGGACGTGCGGTCGCGGCCTTCGTAGGCTTCACCGGACGGTTCCCACTTTGTGCTCATGTCGAGCAGATTTGTGAAGAAGTCGTTAGTCAACTGGCCCGGACGCGAGGTAAAAGCTCCGTGCTTTGAGCCGTCGTAGTTGGCTCCGAGCACACGCAGGCCACCGACGAGTACGGTCATTTCCGGTGCGGTCAGGGTCAGCAATTGAGCCTTGTCAACGAGCATTTCCTCGGCCGCCGTCCCGTGATGACCCTTTTTGTAATTTCGGAAACCGTCAGCCTGCGGTTCGAGGAACTTGAACGACTCAACTTCTGTCTGTTCCTGCGTTGCATCGCCCCGTCCCGGTGTAAATGGAACTGAAACGTCGTGCCCGGCATCCTGCGCAGCCTTTTCCACCGCCGCACATCCGCCGAGTACGATCAGATCGGCGATTGAGACCGACTTGCCGCCTTCGTTGAATTCGCTCTGAATACCGCCAAGCACTCCGAGCACCTGATCGAGCTGCACGGGATTATTGGCTTCCCAGAATTTCTGCGGCGACAACCGGATGCGTGCACCATTTGCCCCGCCGCGATTGTCCGAACCGCGAAACGTCGATGCCGAAGCCCACGCGGTCGAAACAAGCTGCGAAACCGACAAACCGGAAGCGAGTATCTTCGCTTTGAGGGCAGTGATGTCCGAAGCATCGATCCGAGTACCGGCCGGAACGGGATCCTGCCAGATCAAATCTTCCTGCGGGACGAGCGGGCCGAGATAGCGGGCCTTGGGCCCCATGTCGCGGTGTGTCAGCTTGAACCACGCCCGTGCAAATGCGTCGGCGAATTCGGCCGGATTGTCCTTAAATCGACGTGAGATCGCCTCGTACGCCGGGTCCATACGCATCGCCATGTCGGCGGTCGTCATCATCGGCAAGTGCTTTTTGTTCGGGTCGGCTGCGTCGGGAACATTAGGTTCGACACCGATGGGACGCCATTGGTTGGCTCCTGCGGGACTCTTGGTCAGTTCCCATTCGTTGCCCAACAGCGTTTCAAAATAGTTGTTGTCCCAGGTCGTCGGCGTTGGCGTCCAGGCACCCTCGATGCCGCTCGTGATCGTATCGGCTCCCTTGCCCGAGGCGTAAGTACTCAACCAACCAAATCCCTGGGCCTCGATCGCTCCGCCTTCGGGCTCGACTCCGACATTTGCCGCGTCGCCCGCTCCGTGGGCTTTGCCAAATGTATGGCCACCGGCGGTCAGAGCAACAGTTTCCGCGTCGTCCATGGCCATCCGGGCAAATGTTTCGCGAATGTCGCGAGCCGAGCCAAGCGGATCAGGGTTGCCGTTTGGCCCTTCCGGATTCACATATATAAGACCCATCTGAACGGCTGCGAGAGGGTTTTCGAGATCGCGGTCGCCCGTGTAGCGTTTGTCGCCGAGCCATTCACCCTCAGATCCCCAATAGACATCCTCTTGCGGCTGCCAGATGTCGGCCCGTCCGCCGCCAAAGCCGAAAGTCTTAAATCCCATCGATTCGAGCGCAACGTTGCCCGTCAGGACAAACAGGTCGGCCCACGACAGCTTGCGGCCGTATTTTTGCTTGATCGGCCAGAGCAGACGACGAGCTTTGTCGAGGTTGCCGTTGTCGGGCCAGCTATTTGTTGGTGCGAATCGCTGCTCGCCGCTTCCGGCGCCGCCGCGGCCATCCGCAACGCGATACGTGCCCGCAGCGTGCCACGTCATACGGATAAAGAACGGCCCGTAATGCCCAAAGTCCGCCGGCCACCACTCCTGCGAATTGGTCATCAGATCGGTCAGATCCTTGATCACCGCATTGAGGTCGAGCGACTTAAATTCTTCCGCGTAATCGAAACCATCGCCCATCGGATCTGCCAGCGACGAGTTTTGTCGCAGTATCTTTAGATCCAGTGCATTAGGCCACCAATCGCGGTTCGACCTGCGGGTGCTGGTCGTAAAATTGATCGCCCCGCCCGTAAACGGACACCGGCTCGAGTCGTTTATTTCCAAGGCCTCGCCCTGGTTTGGTTCTTCGTTATTTTCCATCTTAATGTCCCCTGTTTATTGGTAGTTATTTATTAAATGCTGGTGCTCCTATACCCTTTTGGTACACTCAGGACACAGTCCGTGCAGCGTAAGTTCGATAGTTCCGGTTTCAAATCCCGACCGCTCAGCAGCCTCTTCGATCAGCTCATTCGGAATATGCAGATCCAGATCGACAAGTTTCCCACAGTCGCTGCAGATCGCATGGTCATGCCTCAGCAAATTACGGTCATAACGGGTAGCATCCTTGCCAAACCGAACCTCACCGATCATTCCCTCATCGCTCAGGAAGTGCAGAGAATTATAAACGGTCGCAAACGATATGCCTGGAAGCCGCCGCCGTGCGTCCTCAAAGACCTCATTTGCCGTCAGATGCCCGGCCGATTCCCTGATCACCTGGAGAACGGTCTTGCGTTGTTTTGTTAATCCCGAAACTTCCAATAACATTTGTTGCGTACCGAAATGGCCTTGATTTATATTTAGAATGATTCCAATTATAAAGAAAGTCAAGGGCTGGTTCGACTTCGGGAAATTATAATGCGCAGTTAACCCCAGCGACGAACGTGGCCCGATCGCGAGGTCGGATTCAAGCGATTGAACGCAGGGGTTTACGCGTTCGGTGCGACGAACACACGTGATCCGGTGTCTCTTAAACCTCACTTCGGTTACAATTCGAAGTAGATGAAATCCGCTCGCCAAAACCTCATTCGCATTCTGCAAAGCGCCCATGCCGGCGAGGTCGCGGCGGCCTACGCTTATCGCGGGCATTGGAAATCTTTAAGAGACTCGCCCGAAAAAACACGGATCCGAGAGATCGAGGCCGAGGAATGGGACCATCGGCGGCGGGTGGGCGAATGGCTTGAGAAGCTCGATGCCAAACCGCGCCCATTTCGTGAAAAAATATTCTGGACGATCGGCAACGTTCTTGGCCCTTCGTGCTATCTCGGGGGCTGGTTTATGCCGATGTATTTTGCCGGACGGCTCGAAAGTCAGAATTCGGTCGAGTACGAAGAGGCGGCCAAATTTGCGAGGGAACTCGACATGACGGATTGCGCCCGCGACCTGCTCGACATGGCCTGCGTCGAGGCCGAGCATGAGGTCTTTTTCCGCGAAACCGTCGCTGGTCATCGGCTGCTGCCGGTCATGAAGCGGGTTTTCGGCTGGAGTTGAATAATCATCCGGTCGGTTGTTAAGAAACGGCCATGGCCGCTTGTCGGTGGCGGGCAAGCCCGCCGCTGAACTCGTTGTTTTATGCTAATCGCGACACGCTCGTTTACACTCGCGTTTCTGCCCGATCCGTTTGATCCGTGTTAATCTGTGGCCAATTCCTCTTATTCGCCTCAAATTTCCTTTATTTTATCTCCAGTTCAAACGGCAGCAGCATCATTGCTTCGCCGCGCTGCATTTGGTCGAACATGGCGACGAAGCGGAATGAGCGGCGAACGTCGGCCGGGAGCGATTCGAGGAGGGCGGTTTGGGCGAGCTGCTCTTTTGTTTGCGAAGACGTTTCGCTGCCAAAATATTCCTCGAGAAACGGCCGCGGTTCGGGGAAAACGATCCGTTTGACGTCCCTGTCGGCCGGTAGCGACGCCAGCTCTTTGGCAATATCGATTGCGCGTTCGAGACCGCCAAACTCATCAATCAGGCCGTTTGCCTTGGCCTGTGTGCCGGTCCAAACACGGCCTTGACCGAGCGTGTTGACCTCTTCGGTGGTTTTATTGCGACCGCTTGCGACCTTTGGGATAAAATTGTCGTAATAGACGTTGTTACCCATTTCCTGCATTTTTGCGTGTTCCTCGGGCGTCCATTTTTCGGTTGCGCGAAAAATGCCGGCATTTTTACCACGCATGACGTATTCGTTTGAAACTCCGAGCCAATCATAAAACCCCTTGACGACGGGTTTGCCGAGGAACATTCCGATCGACCCCGTGATGGTTGTCGGCTGGGCGACGATCTTGTTGGCGTTACAAGCGATGTAATATCCACCCGAAGCGGCGACATCGGCCATTGAGACGACGAACGGCTTTTTAGCCTTGGCATTCTCGATTGCGTGCCACATCAGGTCGGATGCGAGGGCCGAACCGCCCGGCGAATCGACTCGCAGGACGATCGCCTTGATCGATTTGTCATCGGCGGCCTGATTGATCGCCTCGACCAGAGTGTCGGAGCCGGCCATCTCGCCGCTCAACGGACCGCTGCCCGAACGCCCGCCGCTGATCGCCCCCGAAGCGTAGATGACCGCAATGCGTTCTCCTTTATTCAGACCGAGGCTGTCGGACGGAATCTCGCGATAGTCGCCGCCACTGACGGTGCGAAGCTTGTCATCCTCCCTGTAGCCGAGCTTTGCCTTGAGATCGTTATCGATCTGGTCGCGGTACAACGCGTCGTCGATCAGACCGAGCGATTTGGCCTTGACGGCGTTGTACGGGGCGGCGTCAATCAGCGCTTTTACATCCTCTACCGATTTTTTTCTCGACTCTGCGATGGCGGTTGTAAAGCGCGAGTAATATTCGTCGAGGACGGCGTTGATGACCTCGCGCTGGCCCTCGCCCATTTCTTTCTTGGTGTATTGATCGGGAGCGTTCTTGTATTTTGGGCCGATCTGGATCACATCGGCCTCGATACCGAGCTTGTCGAGCGAGCCCTTGTAAAACATCGCCTGGGCGGCAAACCCGTTTATGTAAATGTCACCCGACGGCGGCAGAAAAATCTTGTCGGCGGCGGTCGCGAGGTAATATTCCTTGTTTGTACCAAGCTCCATGTAGGCATAGACAGGTTTGCCCGACGTTTTGAACTCCTTGATCGCGTCGCGAAGTTCGTCCGCCTTTGCCCAGCCAATGCCTGGAAAGTCAATGTCGAGCAAAATCGCGCCGATTCGGTTATCAGCCTCAGCTTTGCGAAGCTGAGTGAGCAGCCCCGTAAAAGATAGCTGCTGTTTGATACCAAAGGCCCTGGCGAGCGGTTCCTCGGCAACATAGTCAGGAAGCTCGCCCGACAACCGCAGCACCAGCACGCTGTTGTTTGCAACAGTCGGCTGGCCCATAGAACGCGAGGCGACAATGATCGCAATCACGGCCACAATGACGAGAGCGAGAAAAATCCCACCCAAGAGAAGAAATATTTTTGCTGTTTTTGACATTGCCATTGGTAAATATTACGTCAAAACAGGTACAAAAGTTTAATCGGAATATTTCAACGCAAAGTCACAAAGGTGCAATGACACAACGGTAAGAAAGTAAAAGGCACGCCTGTGGTTTCCATTCCATTTCTTCTTTGCGTCTTTGCACCTTTGCGACTTTGCGTTAATTTAGAAACATGGCAAAAAAAGGCTCGGTGCTGATATGCGATGACGAAGAAATAATGCGCGACGTGCTCGAAACTATCCTTTCGGGCGCGGGCTATAAGGTCGAACTCGCAAAAACGGGCGAAGAGGCTATCGAGGCTTACACACAAAAGCCATTCGACGTCGTGCTGATGGATGTGTCGATGCCGGGAATGGGCGGTCTTACTGCGCTCGAGGGCGTGATTTCGCTCGATCCTGAGGCCGTCGTTCTGATGGTGACCGCGTACGCGACCTTTGACACGGCGATCTCGGCTTGGGAAAAAGGTGCGGCGGGCGTCATAAGAAAACCGTTTCAGAACGAGCAGATTATCGCCCTCGTCGCCAAGGGAATAAAAAAACGCCGTAAGGAAGAAGAGCGTCAAACGCTGCGTCAGGCGATGGTTCGCTCGGTCAATCGCGAAGGTTTTATCGGCCGCAGCGAGGTGATGGAAACGGTCTTTCGCCTCGTCGAACGCGTCGCTCAGGCCCGCTCGACCGTGCTGATCACCGGCGAGAGCGGTACCGGAAAAGAGCTGGTCGCCAAGGCGATACACGAATCGAGTCCCCGTTCGGGCGACCCGTTTGTGGTTGTGAATTGCTCGAATATTCCTTCCGAACTGCTCGAATCTGAGCTGTTTGGCCATACAAAAGGGGCCTTTACCGGCGCCGTCGCGGCCAAAAAAGGCCTGTTCGAGGTTGCCGACACAGGGTCGATCTTTTTGGACGAAATCGGCGATCTGCGGCCTGAAACGCAGGTTCGGCTGTTGCGGGTGATTCAGGAACGCGAGTTTACGCCGGTCGGCGACACGACGCCGGTGAAGGTGGATGTGCGAATCATCGCGGCGACCAACGTCGATCTAAAAGAGGCTGTCAGAAACGGCCAGTTTCGCGAGGATCTCTATTACCGCCTTTCCGTCGTCCCGCTCGAATTGCCTCCGCTGCGTGAGCGACGCGAAGATATTTTGCCCTTGACCCAGTTTTTTATCAAAAAGTATTCCGCCGAAAACGGCCGCGACATCTCTGAGACGGTCAGCCCCGAAGTTCTCTCGCTGCTCGAAACATACAACTATCCCGGCAACGTCCGCGAGCTCGAAAATATCGTCGAACGCGCGATCGTCATCGCTCCGAGCGACGAGATCACCGTCGAATGTCTGCGCCCCGAGGTCCGCGACCCCGAACTTGCCTTCAAAATGATTGCTGAAACCGAAGGGATCTCAAGCGACATCGACCTCGCCCGCGGCGTAAACTTCTACGACGAAGTAAAACACTTCGAAATCGACCTCATCCGCCGCGCCCTGGACCAAACCGGCGGCCACCAATCCCGCGCCGCCCGCCTATTGGGGCTCAATGCCACAACGCTGAACTCGAAGATAAAGAGCTACAATATCCGAACTCGTTCCGAGAATAATTAGCTTGGCCCGCTTCCGGTTTTGTAGTCACGCCGAGGCGTGGTTATTTCAAAAATTGGGGGTGAATTTTTTTGTATTTTAAATTGTTGCGGGTTTTTCGATCATTGAATGGTGTTTTTAAATGTGGCACGTGCCACACTTTGTTCGTCTGAGTTCGCTGCGGGCCAGTATCTATGGGGGTTGGCTACGTGGGCTGTTGGTATTTGACAAAGATAATTCCACCCCTTTTGTCGTTGAAAAAACCGCTCCAGCCGACCGATTTCAGCTCGATTGGTCGAAGGTTTTTGCCAGTCTGGTCAAAGGTGTTTGCATCGGAAAGACCTTTACCAAAAAGGGCGGATAAGCCAAATCCGAGACCAGATCATGAACGGCAAATATCCGAAATCTCGGAGTTTTATCAAAAACTGTGCATAAATTAGAAAGTCCTGCTTAGCTTCTCTTTGATAAATGTTATTTAATATCGCCTTATCCAACCAATAATCAACCGGTTATCCAATTAGGGAATTTCGCAAAGCGTATGGCACGAAAGTTGCCACTTTTAGTGTGATTTATAAACCCGAATTGACAGCAACGTAATTTCAGCAAATGCGATATCAAATCGTTATGGGATGAACGACGGGATGACGAAGTATTTTTTTCGTCCGGCAACCCGTCTCCCAATGCCGATATCTGCAAATATTCTGTGGGCCAAAACCACCGCACTATTTAAAGTGAAGTTCTGAATTATTATTTTCTTGAGGAGGAAAAATGAGAAAGTTTACCAATATCGTAATAGCCAGTCTGGTGTTGCTTTTGGCCCAGATCGCTATTTTTGCACAGACGAGCGGTTCGCTCTCGGGATCGGTTTCAGATCCAAATGGAGCCACCGTTCCGGGTGCCTCCGTTACAATTAGGAAAGCGGACACCGGTGAGGAACGAAGGGTCACCACAAATGATCGCGGTGGTTTTTCGTTCGATCTGATTAACCCCGGTACTTACGTTTTGACCGTTGAAAGCAGCGGTTTTAAGAAAGCCGTGGCGTCCGATGTAATCGTCCAGATTTCTAAAGAGTCGCAAATTTCCATCACGCTCGAGGTCGGCGTTGCCAATGAAACGGTTACAGTCACATCCGGCCAGGAAGTGATTAATTCGAGCAGCCCAACCCTTACCAATGTGATCAACACCAGACAGGTTGTCGACCTTCCGCTTGGCGGTCGAAATCCAGTTGATCTTGCCGGGTTGCAAGCTGGTATTGCAGTTGTCGGGGAAAACGTCCGTGGTGCATCGGTTGCCGGTCTGAGGCAAACGGCCGTTAACCTGACGCAGGACGGCATCAATGCGATGGACAATTTCGTGAAGACAAGCTCGTTCTTTGCTATCAGTACGCCGTCGCTCAACTCGACAGCCGAATTTAGCATTACTACCGGCACGGTTGGTGCTGATGCGGGACGCGGCGCCGCACAGGTAAACATGGTTACCAAGGGTGGTACGAATGAATATCACGGCGGGGCTTTCTTCCAAATAATCAATAACTGGACCGACGCCAACACCTGGTTTTTAAATAATAGTCGTCAGCCCAAACCAATCCTGAGGCAGCATTTCTATGGTTTTGATATCGGCGGCCCAGTCCACTTTCTTAACTTTGGCGAGGGTGTTCCAAAGCATTGGAGCGGAAAAGACAAGGCGTTCTTTTTCTTCTCTTATGAGAAATTTAATCAGAGCGACGCTCGACAACGTAACCGCACGGTACTTAGCCAGGACGCTCGCAATGGCATCTTTAGGTACAATCGGGTCTGTCCGACTCCTCCGGGTACCTGTGTCGCAGGGGTAGAGACGGTTAACCTTTTAACGACGAGTAGCCGCGGGTTTGGGTTAAATCCGATCATGACGGCACATATCGGGCTGATTCCTCTGCCTAACAACGATACGTGTGGCGGGGATGGTTTTAATATCCGGTGTTTCACCTTTAATGCTTCACAAAGCACGATAAACGATAAGTACGTGGGCAGGTATGACCACCAGCTCGTAAAAGACACTTTCATGGGCTCGCATAAAATCGAGTTCGTTTATAGCAAGGTCATTACGAGGACGTACCCCGACGTTACAACGAACGGCATTGATGCCCCATTTCCAGGCGGTGTTAACGGATTTCAGGCGTCGGGCCGAAATTTAATTACGCCTGCATTGGTCTCGACATTTGGCAGCAATTGGACAAACGTTCTCCGATATGGTCGGCAATGGGCGCCGGTTGATTTCAATCGCGATTCTACACCCACCATTCTTTTCGACTTGAACGGGGTTACGGATTATGACAACAGCTTCCTTCCCCAACCCCGTGACACGATCGTCAATCAAGTAACCGACACCGTCTCGTGGGTAAACGGAAATCATCTCTGGAAGTTTGGCGCCGATTGGCAAAACATTTTGGGGAAAAGTCTGAATGACGCCGGTATTGTTCAGACCATAACCTTTGGAACTAATGGCGCGAACGGTACCGGATTTGTCCAGGCGAATCTGCCTTTTAGCAACACGACCATTTTGGGGAACGCTAACTCCGTTTACGCCAACATAACGGGTCTCTTAGGTTCTTCGAGCCGGACGTTCAATGTCGAGACAGCAACATCTGGCTTTGTACCCGGCGCGACGAGAGATAGACGTGTCCAGGGAAAAGACCTTGCTCTTTTCGCACAGGACCAATGGCGGATGAGGAGTAATTTTACGCTCAACTATGGCGTCCGCTGGGACTACATGGGTGTGCCGACCGTACCGAATGGTTTGGCTATCCAGCCCAAGTATGAAGATATTTATGGGATTTCCGGATTTGGAAATCTGTTCAAACCAACGGCCGCTCCGGGAAGCCAGACCGCAGGCGTCGCTACGCAGCGGTTTGTAAGCGGCGATACCGGGATCGGGCTCTACAAGAACGACTGGAACAACTTTGCGCCGTCCATCGGCTTTGCATGGTCACCAGGATTTAAATCCGGCCCGCTTCACTTCATCTTTGGAGATGAGGGTAAAAGCTCGTTCCGCGGCGGTTATTCGATGAGTTTCCTTCGTGAAGGTGTTACAACTTTCACTAACCTATTGGGAACGGGAAACACGAATCCGGGACTGATCCAGACTGGCAATACGTCTCGACAGTGTAACGCGGGCGCGACGCCTACCGCCAGCCTGGGCGGCGTACTCAACACCACCTGCGGCGTGCCTCTTGAGACGCCTGTGTACCGGGTATCACCCACCGACAGGGACAACTTCTTGTTGAATCCGGCCAACGGTCTGTGGACCGCCGATCCTAATCTGCGGACGCCGTACGTGCATCAATACAGCTTCGGTTTTGAACGCGAGATATTTGCCGATATGGCTCTTGAGATCCGATATCAGGGAAACTTCTCACCGAATAATTGGCGTGCTTACGACATTAACGAAGTCAACATTTTCGAAAATGGCTTCTTGACGGAATTCCTTAATGCTCAAAGAAATCTGGCTGCTCGTGGTGGAACCAGCTTTGCGCCAAACTCGGCAGCATCGCCCTGCGCAGCGTGCGTTGCACTGCCTATCTTCGACAGGTTCTTTGGCTTGACCGCAGGCGGGACTCCAGTCGCGGCCAACCAGGGATATGCGAGTGCCACATTCATCGCTAACCTTAACGGGAATAACGTTGGTACGTTGGCCGGCGGCTTCACCGCCCAGGGCGTAGCCACCGGTCTGGCCTTTGCTACGGCGTACAGGGCCAATCGAGAAAGCGTGGCAGTTGGCTTGCCGGCGAACTTTTTCGTCGCAAATCCAAACGCCGCCTTTGCCAGAATCCTGACCAACGATTCTCGCTCCAATTACAACGCATTGCAAATTGAACTTCGTCGTCGGTTCTCAAACGGACTTCAGTTCCAGGCGGATTACACATGGAGCAAATCGATGGTCGAAGGAGACGCGCAGGGAAATAACCAAAGCGATTTGGCTCAGCACCTGACGCTTCGCAATCCGGCTCTCGACTATCGTCGATCGTCTCAGGACCAGACGCAGAGGTTCATCGCCAACGGTATTTACGAGTTACCTTTCGGTAAAGGAAAACCCTTCTTTGATAGCTCCAATGGCGTGGTGGATAGGATCGTCGGCGGCTGGACGATGGGTGTCATCGCTACGTGGGCGACGGGACAGCCATTCTTCGTACAGTCGGGTCGTACCACATTTAATAATTCCACGGGCGGTATCGGAGCGGATCTCGTCGGTATCACGTTTGAAGAGTTCAGGAATAACGTCGGAATTTATAAAACGCCGGCTGGGGTATTTTTCATTAACCCCGCGCTTCTTGATATAACAACGAATGCCGCCGGTCTAGTGACTACATCGACACTGAAAGCTGGCCTGTTGAGGGCCCCTGCTCCTGGAACCTTTGGCAATTTCCCGGTAAACAGCCTGTCGGGTCCGTCGTTTTTCAACGTCGATATGAGTGTGACCAAACGAATTCCGATAACGGAACGGGTAAGATTGGAATTCAAGCTTACGGCTGTTAACGCCACAAACCATCCAAACTTCTCGTACGGTAACCTTAATTTTGACTCGACAAGCTTTGGTCGAATCGTCACCCCAGGGGCTAACCTCGGTCGACGAGTGAACTTTATTTCGCAGCTCAGGTTCTAGGAACCGGCGGCGCTGATGATAAGCGCGGATCGGGTTTTTCACGCAGAGACTCGATCCCATGTTATAAAGGTTGCCGGTCTATGCCCGGCAACTTTCTTTTTGTTAGGTGATTAGTGCCGCCGGTTGGGAGAACTTTCATCATCTCTCGTGCTAAGAGTGGTATTATCTAATGCAACCTTATAATAAATTCTCGTTCTGGAAGGAGGCGATCCATGTATTCAATAGTCAGGAATGGAAGGATATGGCTGCTCGTCATTGCGACGGCCATCGGACTGGTCGGTTCGGCATCGGCGCAAATGATTAATAGTGTCGACGTAGGTTTAGGCGGCGCAAATAGTATTACTGGAACAGTGCTGACTCCATCCGGGACGCGTCTGCAGGGACGCGTGACGGTTCGGCTGACGACCATGACAAAAGGTGACCGCGTTGCGGTGACGGACGATTTCGGCAATTTCGGTTTTCGGGGCCTGACCAATGGCGATTATCTGGTCGCCATCGATAAGGAGAAAGATTTTGAGCCCTTTTCGCAGAATGTGAATGTTTTTCAGATGCGTGGAACGCCCGGTCAAAACTATTTGCTGAGCGTTCGTCTCAAATCCAAGGCCGGAGCCGCGCCTAAACCGGGCGTGATTAACGCGGCTCTAGCCGATGTTCCATCAGCCGCTCTCGTTTTCTACAAGCAGGCTACCGACCTTGCCAATGCCGGCGACGCGAAGGGGGCAATCGAACAATTCAAACTTGCCATCGACGCCTATCCAAAGTTCACAATCGCCTATAACGACATGGGTGTGCAGTATCTAAAGCTGAAGGATTTAGGCCGGGCGGATGACGCCTTCAAATCGGCGCTAAACATCGACAGTACATCGTTTGCCCCCTTACTTAACCACGGCATCGCTCTATTTGACATGAAGTTGTACGCAAAGGCGGAGCCAGTGTTTCGCGATGTGATAAAGGCAAAAGAAGGATCGGCTGCAGGGCATTATTTCCTGGGTCAAAGCCTGGCTTACCTAGGTAATTTCTCTGAGGCACAGAAGGAACTGATAACCGCGCTGTCCTTGGGAGGTGAAGAAATGTCGGTTCCGATGAAAGAAGCCCATCGGCTTCTGGCGATCATCTATTCTACACAGGGCGACAAGAAACGGCAGGCGCACGAGTTGGAGGTCTACTTGAAATTGGCCCCGAACGCCCGCGACGCCGAGCAGCTTCGTAAGTTGATTTCGGAACTCAGGGCCGCCGATGCGAAGCCAAATTGATTTGGAAGTGATTTGATCGGCGTTCCCGTTAAATTCAAATATTTGGATTCACTCCGAAATGCTGAGGAAAAGAGGCGTTTTGGAATGCGGAATTTTGAGGTGAAAGGTTCTATCGGAAAGACCTATCTCATAACGCGACAAGCGGTTAACTTTTTTGCCGGGATTTGAGCTTTTCTTGGCACGATAGTTGCGATATTTCGTTTTACGTATAATTGTATCCAATAATAATTTATTTTGATTCTGTTAGTACGCTCCCTCAGCAGTTGCGTAGGCGAACGCGGTCGGCGAAGAAAACGGCACTTTATTGTTCTTCGTTGACTCGGTTTTTTGAAGCGAACTGGTAATATCGGTTCCAAAATACTTACGACGCACTTATTTTGAGTGAATCCTGATTTTATTTTTTGAGGAGGAAAAATGAGAAAGTTTACCAAATTTTTGATAGTCGGTCTGGCCCTTTTAACGACCCAGATCGCTATCCACGCCCAGACGGGCTCAATCTCGGGAACAATTTCTGACCCTAATGGGGCGGTTGTTCCGGGAGCGACCGTAAAAGTAAAAGGTGACGCCGGGCAGGCGTTTTCCACTGTCAGTAATGACAGTGGCCTGTACCGGATCCCGGCCGTTTCAAACGGTGTTTATACCGTTACCATTACCGCTCAGGGGTTTAAGACCTCAGCAGTAAGCAACGTCAAGGTGGACGTCGGAACGCCCATCACGGTCGACGCCAAATTGGAAGTCGGCGCCGTCGGCGAGGTCGTCGAGGTGGCGAGCGGTGGAGAGGTTCTCCAGACCGCAACAGCAACTGTTGGTTCGAGTGTAACCGGGCGACAGATCACTGAAACGCCAATCGCTTCACGCGATGCTTTGGATCTGGTGCAAATGATGCCCGGAACCAACACGGTTGGAGCTCCGCGTAGATCGTCCGTCAACGGCCTTCCGAAAGGTTCGCTGAGCATCACCATCGACGGAGTCGATGTTCAAGATAACCTGCTCAGATCGAGCGATGGTTTCTTCACCTACGTGAGGCCGAGAGTCGACGCTATTGAGGAAGTTACTGTTTCCACCGCAGCCGGTGGTGCGGAAACCGGTGGTGACGGCGCGGTCCAGATCAGATTCGTTACACGTCGCGGCACTAACGATTACAACGGAACCGCCTTTTATCAGAGAAGGCATGAAAGCATGAATGCCAATTACTGGTACAACAACCGCGATAAACTGGCCCGTTCCAAGCTGCGGCTCAATCAGTACGGCGCGAGCTTTGGCGGCCCGATCCCGTTCCTTAAGTTTGGCGAAGGCGTTGGCGTTTTCGACTCAGGCAAGGATAAACGGCATTTCTTTGTTAACTACGAGGAATTTCGCCTGCCGGATTCCCTTGCCCGCACACGTATTTTACTGACGACGCAGGCACAGCAGGGAATCTTTGCTTACATCGGAACGAGAGCGGAGAATGCGGCGCCTCCGGCCGGTTGTGTAGCGGGTACCACAAGCACGACTACGCGTTGCGAACGCAACCTCCTCAGCCTCGCTGGAACGGCTGGCTTTCTGAGCACACCCGATCCGACCATTGCCGCAGTGCTTGCACGCATTAGAACAGCGACGGCAGTCGAAGGGACTATAACCCCAATCGTCGGACTGACAACATTGACTACTGAGAACTACAACTTCTCGCCCGTTGGCGATTCGATAAGGAAATTTTTGGCCACGCGGTTCGATTTCAACATCACGAAAAATCACAGTGTTGAATTCGTTATGAATCGACAAGACTTTGGCGGAAACAAGGATTTCTTGAATGGCCAGGAAGAGCGGTTCCCGGGTTTTCCGTTTTACAACCAGATCTCGGATCGTAACTCGTATTCATTTGCGACCCGCTCAACCTTTGGGTCTAACCTCGTAAATGAGTTCCGTGTTGCTATGAGCCGTGGTTTCTCGCAATTCGCCCCGCTTATCAAGGCGAGCGACTTCGATTATACCCGAGGCTATTCGCTGAATATCGGAGCCGCAGGTGCGACGACCCCATATTCGCGTAACTCCTTCAGTGCTCGAACTTCGCCGACGGATGATATTACCAATTCGATGACGTGGAGCAAGGGATCACACACGATCAATTTCGGCGGGCAGTTCAAACGTATTCGTCTGGTCGATACCGCCACAAACTTTATCGTTCCAACGATTGGTTTTGGTATCGATGCCGGCGGCACGAATCCGACGGAAGTTGCTCTGAGAAATGTTTTTGGGGCCTCGGCACTTCCGGGATCCACAACTGCACAGCAGGATGCTGCTCGTGCGTTGTATGCTACGCTGACCGGACACATCACGACTGTTTCGGGAACCGCCTATCTCGACGACACGGGTAAATACGTTTTTGGGGGTACCCAGACAAGAACTGACAAGCAGTTCACCTATGGCCTGTTTGCTCAGGATAGTTGGAAGATCCGTCAGAATCTGACGCTCAATTTTGGTGCTCGTTGGCAGCCACAGGGTGGCTTCACGATCACCAGTCCGAACTACGGCCGTTTGTCGAGTTTTGAGGACGTCTTCGGGGTCTCGGGCGCGGGTAACTTGTTCAAACCCGGTACTCTGACTGGTCGCGTTCCAACGGTTGTTGGGCTCGTTCCGGGCGAGAAAGCGTATCCGGATGACAGAGACAACATCGCACCTTCGGTTGGTTTTGTCTGGAGTCCAAACGTGGGCAACGGATTGTTTGGCAAGATATTTGGAACCAACGGAACAAGCGTCCTGCGTGCGGGTTATTCCATGTCGTTTGTTCGCGAAGGAACAGCCCTGATCGGGAGCCTTCTCGGTGCGAATCCCGGCGGCAATCTGCCGGCGAACCGCTCGGTTGCGTTGGGTAATTTGACCATCGGTACAAACCTCCGGGATGCAGTTAATCCAAACCTTAGTGGTCCTCCGCCCTTCTCGGCTACGCCGTCGTACCCGATCACTTTGAGTACGGCTACAAGTGCGAACGCCTTTGACCCGAATCTAAAGACCGGTTACGTTCATTCGTTCTCGGCTGGTTATCAGCGTGAGATCAATCGGGATACTGTGCTCGAGATCCGATATGTGGGCAACCGCGGAATCGATCTTTTCCGTCAGCACAACATCAATGAACTCAACGTCGTTGAGAACGGTTTGCAGGCGGAATACCGGCTTGCTCAGGCGAATCTCGCAGCAAATGCCGCTGCTGGACGCTGCCAGAGTAACTTCCAGGATACGAATTCTATGGGAGCCAACTTCGTGGCTGGTTGCCGATATAACATGGCATACTTTGGAGCTGGCACGGGAACCAGTCCTTTGCCGATTACGGTGGCATACCTTCTCGGACAGAACGCCGCAGCTGCGGCGAACCCGCTACTTTACGGAGTTTTGGGAGCGAGTGCGGCACAGATCACGGCAGCCGCAAACTTCCGCAGTACAACGTTCACGGCGAGCCTTAATCCGAATGCGGCGAGTCCGACCGGATACGGCCTTGCATTGGAGGGGAACCCGAGCAACGCAACGCGTCGGGCAAACGCCATCGCTGCAGGACTTCCATCTAACTTCTTCTACGTTAATCCTACGGTTGGTACAGCTGGCGCGTTCCTGCTCGACAACAGCGCGAAAAGCTGGTATGACGGCGGTGTGATCGAAGTTCGGCGACGTCTCAGTGCTGGTCTGCGTATGGGAGCTAACTACACCTTTGCCCGTGCCCAGTCCGACTCGTTCCAGTCGAACAGCGACAACTTTGCGAACTTTACCAAACGTCCTGAGGGACGCCAGTTGGCAAAGGGAGTTGCTGTGTTTGATATCCGTCATGCTTTCAAGCTGGATGCAACCTACGATCTGCCATTTGGCAGAGGCCGTACGTTCTTTAGCTCAGCCAACAAGTTTGTTGACGCTATTATCGGCGGTTTTACATTCGCGCCGGTTCTGCGTTGGCAGAGCGGGTCGCCGATCCAGGTCGGCGGTGTCCAGTTGGTTGGTATGACCGTCGAAGAGCTACAGAAAGCGGTCAAGGTTCGTAAAGAGGCCGACGCCGTTTACTGGCTGCCGGATGATATCATCCTGAATTCGCGACGCGCATTCGGAACTGATATCCTTTCGTCAACCGGCTACGGTACGCTCGGCAGACCGGAAGGCCGCTTTATCGCTCCTGTCGGTTTCAACAACTGCTCGGCGGCCTTTTCGGGCCAGTGCGGCTTTACTAACCTTGTGATATATGGCCCAAGCTACTTTAAGCTCGATGCCAGCCTCGCGAAGGTTATCAAACTCGGTGAAAGACGCAATCTCGAATTTCGCCTCACCTCGCTTGACGTACTAAATCATCCAAACTTCCGCGTTGGCGGTTGGGCAGCGGATGCCGTCGGTTCAGGCTGCTGCGGAGCGACATTCGGACAGCTTGGCAATACGTCTGCCTATCAGGACATTTCGACAACAAATGATCCCGGTGGCCGTATCGTCGATCTGATGATCCGACTCAAATTCTAGAGTCCGGATCGGCTTAGACAAGGGCGTTGCCGGTTCGACTGGCAACGCCTTTTTTTGCTATCCAATGCGTAAAGTTATGCAAAGAATATCGAGATTTCTCTCCGTCATTGCTGGATGTGTTCTTTCAGGCATGCTCGCTGGTTTTGCTTTCGGGCAAATAAATCAGAGTATGAGCGAATCGACCGCTACTCGCTGGGGCGGAAATAATTTTCTTGTCGGGACCGTTTATTTTCCAAACGGTCAACCCATAAACAGGCGAATGTTTATAAGGCTTAGTTCAGCCGTGAAAGGCGAAGTGACCGCGACAACAGACGACAGAGGCAAGTTCATTTTCTCAGGGCTTGATGAAGGATATTACTCCGTCGTTATCGAAGGCGAAAAAGAATTCGAGCCGGTAAGTCAGACAGTGGAGGTACTTCGAAGGAGCAACCCGGTCGCCCAGTCGTATCTAGTATCGATCCGGCTGGTCGAAAAGAGAGTTCCAGCAAATAAACCGACGGTTGTTAATGTCGAAGATGCCGGTGCTCCGAAAACCGCCGTTGCCCATTATGATAAAGCTCTCGAGCTGGGAAAAACAAAGGACCATGCCGGAGCAGTCGCTCAGCTAAAAATGGCAGTTGTAATTTTCCCGAAGTACCTGAATGCCTATAACGAACTGGCCGTCCAATATCTGCGGCTTGGCGAACTCCAGAAGGCCGACGAGGCTGCGTTGGCGGCGCTAAAGATCAAACCGGATGCATTCGAACCGATGCTCAATCGTGGGATTGTGCTGTTTCGGATGAACCGCTTTGCGGAGGCTGAGTTTGCGTTGAGGGAGGTTCTAAAGGCAAATGACATGTCGGCCATAGGACATTTTTATCTGGGCAGGACGCTTGCCAAAACCAGCAAATATGACGAGGCCGAAACCGAGTTGAATCGAGCGATCACGATCTCGCCGGAAGGGATGAAAGAGGCCCATCGCATCCTCGCCATGCTGTACATCGACAAAGATGACCGCCCAAAGGCGATTGTCTCGCTGGAAACATATCTGCGGCTTGTTCCGGAACCGCCTGATGTCGAGCAGTTAAAACGGGCGCTTGCTCAATTAAAAATTGCTGTTGGTAAACCGTAGTTTTTGGCAGCGCGGGTATATTTTGATCGATTTCGACTTACGGGATTTCACCACAGAGACACAGAGAACGCTGAGATTTTTAAACAGGATGGACAGGATAAACAGGATATACAGTTAAGCGGCGGGCTTGCCCGCCAGCCCGTCGATGGTCGCAGCGGGCAAGCCCGCTTCCTAACTTTTGGCGCTTTTATGCAGCAGCGGGCAAGCCCGCTTCTTAACTTTTGGCTCTTTTATGTAGCAGCGCGCCAGCCCTATTTTCTCTGCTTACGGCATAGAGGCTATACTGTTTGTAGAAGCCGTGCCGTAAGATGAGCGTTACCGATAGCCCACATGCAAATTTGTCCGTCGCACCGCTTGGGGCCGGTGACTTGATCGACCGGGCGGTTCGTTTTTATCGCAAGTATTTTTGGACGTTTATCTTGATTGCGTCACCGCCGGTCATTGTCGGGACCGTCGTTTCGGTCGGGTGGACACTTGTTGGGCGACAGATTTTCTCGATTGGGGCTGACCGCTATTCTGCTGAAGCCACGTTTTATTATATATTTTTGTGGCTCGGAAACGCAGCGATTTGGCTGACCGAGACGATTGCGACGCTCGTCGTCATGGGCGGCGCGTCGAGAAATTTTGTCCGCCACATCCTGTTTGGTGAGGCAATTGCTTTTCGCGAAACTTATCAGAATACGGCCAAACGGTTGGGCGGCCTTATTTTTGCGTCGTCGCTGATAACCATTCTGCTCAGCTCGATCGGGGCGGCGATCTTTTACTTCGGCGTCGTCATCGCGTTTCTTGTGATCGCGTTTATCGTTTGGGCGGTTGGTACGGTTATTCCGGTTCTAGCGTTTATACTGTCGGTCATTGTCGGGCTGGCGGTCGCATTTGCGGCCGTTTGGCTATTTTTTCTTGCGGCGTCGCGCCTTGCCTACGTTCCGCAGGTGATGCTGGTTGAGGGACAAAGCGTTTTCTCGGCCATCGGTCGCAGTGCGAGCCTGGCGGGCGGAAGTGTAAAACGGCTAGCCGCACTTTTTACCTTTTCAACCGTCGCGACCTACTCGGCACTCGCGATCCTTTATGTTCCGCTCGCGTGGTATGGGTCGGCCAATGGGGTGAGTTTAATGGGGCTGGACGCCGATATTATCCCAGCCTGGTACGAGATAGCATACAACCTCATATGGCAGATTAGTTTGATTTTGCTATCACCGGTTTGGATGGTTGGGCTGTGTCTGCTTTACGTGGACGAACGCGTCCGGGCCGAGGGCTACGACATCGAACTGATGGCCGCCGCCCGTCTCGGCGATATCCCGTCGGTACCCGAGACGTACATTAATCCATTGCAGCCCGCTCTTGGCGAGGCAACCGTCGCAGCGTCAGCGCGAACGTCGGCACAGAAGGCGTCGATCACGACGCTTGATCTGTAAGAGAAGTTTTAACGCAAGACGCCAAGGAGCAAAGGCGCTAAGACAAAAACGCAATGAGTTTGCTGAAATCCCGAAAAGTATTTCCCCCTAACTTTGCGTCTTTGCCCCTTGGCGTCTTTGCGTTAAATATTCTCTTGATCTTTGTTGGAAGTGCCGCTTCTGCGTTGGCCGCTACTCCGGCTGAATACAAACTGCGGGTCGAATCGGCGAGGATTGGCGTCGAGGAATTGCTGCAGAATCTGGATTCCGCCGATGACGACTGGAAACGCAGAACCTTTTCCGAGATCGAATCGGATGTGCCTGCTTCCGAACGAATCGAATGGCCGGGCGGCAGCGTCGAGACGCAGAATGGCTGGCTGGCGACGAAGTTAAAGGAGTTTAGCAATTTTCGCGGCGAAAAATATCAGCGAGAGATACTTATCGAGATTAGCGAACGTCTGCTGGCAATCGCCGAGTCGGTCGATGCGCTGGACAAAGCGGTTGCCGAAAGAACGAAAGATCAGGACAAGCAAAAGCTTGCCGAAATACTCGGTCGCGAAGAGTACCAAAAGAGCGAGGCGAAAGAAGAAAGCCTGTTTCAAAAATGGTGGCGTCAGTTTATGGATTGGCTTGGAAAGGCGTTCCCGCGACCAGATATTCAACCGGGTACGCCGACGGGGCTTGGCTCGTTTCAGTTTGCTCTTCAGGTGCTGATATTTGCGCTCGTAATTGCCTTTTTAGGCTTCATTCTTTACAAATTTGCGCCGCATTTGTTTGCGCGTTTTGGAACGAAATCGAAGAAAAAGAAAGAAGCCCGCGTTATCCTGGGCGAGCGAATCGGCGACGACGAATCGGCGTCGGATCTTTTCACCGAAGCCGAACAGCTTGCCCGCGAAGGGAATCTTCGCGGCGCCATCCGCAAGGGCTATATCGCGTTGCTCTGCGATTTGGGCGACCGCAAGATCGTTCGCCTCGCCCGACATAAGACAAATCGTGACTATCTGCGTGACGTGCGACGAAACGAGTCGCTTTCTGAATCGATGCGGGGCGTAACGCTCAATTTTGAGACAAATTGGTACGGTCTGCGCCACGCGGAACAGGCTGATTGGGAAGATTTTCGGAGTAAGTATAAGCAAACGGTGGCCGCCGCAGGTTCCACGCGATAGTGGACTGGACCGCAAGCATCCTTGCTTGCCGGGGTGTTGTTTAGAGACGGGTTCGGTCTGAGAAGTAGTAGACGGGCAAGCAATGATGCTTGCGGTCCAGTCGCCCAATCATGAAGCAAAAACTCTTCATCCTCGTTTTCCTGACCCTGATGGCTGCGATTCTGATCGGCCTCAACGCAGCATCGTACACGCAGAAGGAAAAGACGCCGGACAGCGAATTCAATCCAAATCGTTCGACCTTTAATTCGGGCGCGACCGGAACCCAGGCATTCTATACGCTGCTGACTGAAACAGGCCGCAAAACCGTCCGGTGGCAGGAACCGCCGGCCGCGCTACTAACGGCCAGGGCCAATGCGCCGTCCGTGTTTGTCATTATCGGGAATATAAAACGTGAGTTTACCGATCCCGAACTCGAAGAGTTGCTGCGATGGGTTTCTGGCGGCGGGCATCTCGTGTTGATTGATCGCGAACCGCCCGATGGCCTGCTCAGGACCTCAGCCCAATGGAAAGTCGGTGTTAAACTGAACATTAACCCCGAGTATTTCTCGGTAGATGTCACCGACCAAAAACAGATGATCGGGGACATGGCGGCCGTCAAACCCGTGCAGCCGACGATCTATTCACAGAGCGTAAACGCCGTGCAGCCATCGCGGTTTGCATCCGATATCGAGTTCGAGCGTTTTATCGAAACCCAGCCGACGGATGGCCTGAGCACTGCGGAGGGAACCGAGCCGCCGCCGAAAGTCGTAAATCGGCAGAATCCGCCGGACGAGACAGAGGAAACTGACGAGTATTTTCCGACAGATCCAGATCGAGGCGGTCTCTATCAAATGCCGAGCCCAACGCCGGTCCAGATGCTCGGCGACACGGTCGAATCGCCGAGCGAGATCGCGCCAGTTGTGCATTTTGCGGCGGGCGATAGAAATTTTGTGGTCGATATGCCGTTCGGAGAGGGCAAGATCGTCGTGCTGAGCGATCCGTATATTGTCTCGAACAGCGGGATTTCGCTCGTTGACAATGCGCAGCTCGCGATCAATCTCGTGGCGGCGGGCGACAGTATTATTGCATTCGACGAATATCATCAGGGTTACGGCCGCGACAGCAATCGGTTTTTGCAATTTTTTGCCGGCACGCCGGTGGTTGCGATATTTCTCCAGGCCGTTTTGCTTGTCGGCCTCGTCTTTTTTTCGCAGAGCCGCCGGTTCGCGCGGCCGGTTCCGGAAGATGAGCCGGACCGCCTTTCAAAACTCGAATATGTAGCGGCAATGGCCGAGTTGCAGCGACGAACGAAGGCCTACGATCTCGCAATTGAGAATATTTATAACGAGTTTCGCCGCCGGGTGACGCGTCTGCTGGGCCTCGATAATTTCACGGCAAAGTTTAGTGATATCGCGGGGCGCATCGCCGAGCGAAGTTCTCTCGATCGGGGTAAAGTGGATGCGACCATGCACAATTGCGAAGAGATAATTCGCGGCGCCCCAACAAACAAAAGGGAAGTACTGCGGCTGACCGAGGAACTCCGGGCCATCGAGCAAAAGCTGGGAATGACGCGGGCTAGGACGACGAAGGTATAACGTTAGGTACCAGTCGGTGTTTCATATCTTTGAAGGTGGCTGTTCAGCGGCGGGCTTGCCCGCCGAACGGGCGGATTGGCGTGTCCGGCGGGCAAGCCCGCCTCTGAACGGACTAGGATTAAAAAGAGTCGTGCTAACTGTGCGCCCGCATTTTTATCGTAATGACAGCTCTTGAGCTAACCATCCTTATCTTGATTTTCTTCCTGACCACGATGGTCGGCGTCGTGACGGGGAGCAATTCCCTGATAGCGGTTCCGGCGATGTTTCAGCTTGGTGTCGATCCGCGGGTTGCGGTGGCGACGAATATGTTTGGGCTGGTTTTTATGTCCGTCGGCGGTACGATACCGTTTGTCAGGCAGCAAAAGATCGATTACGCGAAGTGCGCGCCGCTGGTCGGCTTGACGATTGTCAGTTCGGCGATCGGGGCATTGCTCGTAGGTCTGATTAGCGCGACGGGAATAAAGCTGATCGTTTCTATCGCGATGATCTGCGTCGTGATTTTTACGCTGCTGAGGCGAAATACGGGCGTCGGTCTCGAGCACAAACCGGTCGCACATTTCCTGCCGATCACATACGTTTTGGTCTTTTTGCTCGGCATTTACGGCGGGCTGTTTAGCGGCGGATATACGACGATACTGACGGCCGTCTGCGTCGGAATTTACGGGATGAACTATGGCGAGGCAGTCGCCTCGACTAAGCTAATAAATGTGTTTTCATCGGCAATCGCCACCGCGATTTTTATGTGGCAGGGTTTAGTCGATTACCGGCTCGGTGCGATAATCGGAGTGACGATGTTTATCGGAGCTTACGTCGGAGCACATTACGCGACGAAATTGCATGACGAATGGCTGCGGCGGATATTCCTAGCGGCCGTGATCTTATTGGCGCTAAAGACGCTCTACGATTTGTGTCAGTACCACCTGCGGTAGCGGGTGGGGATTTTGGTTGAGAGCTTGAGAAGCCCCGCCCGCTACCGCAGGTGGTACTGACAATTAACAAATGCTAACTTACACACCTTCTACGGTTGCACATATTCTTAACGAACTTCGCAAGACGATCGTTGGGCAGGACGAGGTCATTGAGCAGATACTGGTCGCGGTTTTGGCTGAGGGACACGCGCTGATCGAGGGCGTTCCCGGAACGGCGAAGACACTGACGATCAAGACGCTGGCCCATATTATCGGGGCGCAATATTCGCGTATTCAATTCACGCCCGATCTGATGCCTTCTGATATTACGGGAACGAACGTTTTTAATATGCAGACATCGCAGTTTGCGATGCGGCATGGGCCGATATTTACTGATATTTTGCTCGCCGACGAAATAAACCGTACGCCGCCAAAAACGCAGGCCGCTCTGCTCGAAGCGATGGAGGAACGACAGACGACCATCGACGGCGAACGCTATCCGCTGTCGCCGCTGTTTACGGTGCTCGCGACCGAAAACCCGATCGAATACGAAGGCACCTATCCATTGCCCGAGGCCCAACTCGACCGGTTTTTGATGAAAATCATCATCGAATATCCCGAGCAAATTGAGGAAGAAGAGATAGTCGCCCGCTGGGATGCCGGATTTAATTCGCGACATTTGCAGAATGTGCAGATCGCTCGGCTGACCGATGCGACGGTGATCCAACGATGCCGGGCCGAGGTTCGAGCTTTGCGGATGGAGCCGGGCGTCCAGAAATACATCGTCGAGATCGTCCGCCGGACCCGAACGCATCCGACGATTCTTTACGGCGCCAGCCCGCGTGCTTCGGTTGCTCTGCTGCTTTGTTCGAAAGCTCTGGCGGCGATTCGAGGAAGAGATTTCCCGACGCCCGATGATATTCGCGATGTCGCAATGCCGGTTCTCAGACACCGACTAGCGCTCAGGGCCGAGGCCGAACTCGATGGAGCGACAACCGATGCGGTGATCTCCGATATTGTTAAAACGGTGGAGGTCCCGAGGTGATGGCGTAAAGCGGGCTGAACCTCACTATTGCTCAGGCACAAGGTGACGCGGCGATAGTACGGCTATTGACTGTCAGGTAGCTCTTCGGAAATCTTCTCGGTGCCGCTCTTCGCCGGTTTAGCCGGAGCGGGCTTACCTTTTTCCGGCTTATTGGCCGCTGGTTTTGTATTTTTAGGCGGAGGCGTCGCCATAGGTTTTGGCGTCGGAGCACCTTCTGGTGTTGGCTGGGGAACGGCCGTGTTTGCATCCGGTGTTTTTGGCGTCGGCGATGGTTTCGCCGTTGGCGGCGGTCCCGTCGGGCAGGGAATCTCGACACCTGTCTGCATATCTTTACACCGGAGTTCAACACCGCCGGTGCTGAATTCCGGCATGAAGGGACTTTGGCCCTCGGGAACACTATACATCTGGCCGCCCGGCGGAATATAACCGGTCGGGGGAATCATCTGGCCGCCTGTTGGTATGCCAACCGTCGAACCCGCGAGCGGAGCTCCGGCAGGTGGCAGACCGCCATTGGCCCACGCATTATAACCATCGCCGCCCGGCAGCATATCAGTAGCCTGACCTGTGGTTGCCATGATCTCAGCATCAGTCATCGCCGGTAATCTTGCGAGGCTCTCTTCCTGTGCGCCGGTTGCGGGGCCGATGGGCTGGACCGGAAGGCTTCCGGCATCCGCCTGGAGATTTGCGGTCGGATCCGTTTGGCGAACCGATGTTGCGTAGATCAAAGCTGCCGCGAAAATTGCGATTCCCGCGAGTACAAAAATTGCCGTCTGCCACACGTTGCGTTTCGAACCTGCTGCTGCCACTGCTACAGCCGCGGGTTCGACGCCGAGTCGGCCGGCCAATATCTCAAGATCCTCTGTAAATGCGGCCATGTTTGGATACCGGCGTTCGGGATCGACAGCCATTGCACTCAAGACGACGGGTTCGATCTCTGGATGCAGGTCGCGGCGAAAGGCCGAGAGCGGCGGCGGCGGTTCGTTGTTCTGTTTGGCGAGAATATCGGCGGCGGTTGCACCTTCATAAGGGACGGCTCCGGCGAGCATTTCGTAAAGGATAACGCCGAGCGAATAGACGTCCGTGCGTTCGTCTGCGGTCGGAAACGCGTTGCATTGCTCCGGCGCGAGATATCGCACATCAGCGTCACGTGCAACGTTCAGCGGGTCTCCGCCGAAGCCGTAGACTTTTACGGTACCGTCCTCGGTTACAAAGATATTCTTTGGTTCGAGAGCAGCGTGAACAATCTTTTTTGAATTAGCGATGGACACGGCCGAAGCTGTTTGGCGAGCAATATCGAGGGCCCGGTTTTCATCAAATGGCTGTTCGCTCGCGGTCACATCGCGCAGGGTTTTGCCATCCGCTGGTTCGAATACGGCGTATGTGACATTTTTGGCGTCGGTGCCGAAGTCGGTGATGTTTAGGATGTTGTGATGCGAAAGAGCAGACGCCGCCCGGGCCTCAGCGACGAATCGTTTGACCCAACGCTGATCGACTGCAAAGGCCGACGAGAGTATTTTGACAGTCACTGGTTTGTCCAAAACCTCGTGATGGCCAATGTATAGATCGCCCGACTCATTCTCGCGAATGAGGCTGTCGATGCGATATTTATCGGCAACTAATTTTCCAAGGGCGTCATTGATCATCAAATATTAGAACGTCGAAACCGACGACAAGTTGCAATTAAAGTGGGCAGTGGGCGGTGGCCGGAAGAAAACCGGCGTCTAACTGCCCACTTGCCCACTGCCCACCGCCCACGTTCCTGAATTTAGAGCTTAACGAAGACGATAAGCAGTGCGAAAAGCACGAGCGATTCGATAAGTGCCAGGGCGATGATCATCATCGTCTGGACCGTACCGGCCGCACCAGGGTTGCGGGCAGCACCTTCGGCCGCACGCGAACCGACGAGGCCCTGGCCGATACCTGCGAGTCCGGCAGCCAAACCAAAACCGATACCGCCGCCGATTGCCTTGGCGGCATTGACGGTCGATTCGTTATCAGCAGCACCAGCCTGTGCCATTGCGGCAACTGACATCATGGCGATTGCCATCGTCGCAAAAACTACATATTTGAATTTATTCATTTTCATATCTCCTTTTTTGTTAACTAACTAAAAGGAAAATCGTCATCTGTATGATTTCGCCTCGCTTCCGGTATTCGTGTGGATTTTATACTCCCAAAGAGTCCACCGCGCCTGTAGCGTGCGGGCATAGTTGCTATTAAACGATTTTCCGAGCTTTGTCGCTAACGGCGACAAATATTAAAGCCTAGGGTGAAGCCGCTTCGGCGGAACCCAAATCTTTTGCGGTTCCACCGCCTAAATCGACGTTTCCGACATCCTCCGATTCAAACCTAAATCAAACGGCGTGAGCAACTATTGCCTCGCCCTTCGACACGTCGTTATGCTCATGCTCCTCATCGTGATGATCGTGCGGATGCGAAACTTCGCCGATGTAGATCATCGACAAAAGTGTAAATACAAATGCCTGAACGAACGCCACAAAAACGCCAAGCAGCGTCAGCACGAGCGGCACCACAAAATGCGTGAACGGCGGTGCGATATTAGTGATCTCGAGGAAGACTTTCTCATCCGAAAACATATTCGCAAACAGTCGCACACCGAGCGTAAACGGACGGATCGAGCTACTTATGATCTCGATGACAAAGATGAGCGGCGTGATGATTAGGGCCATTACAAACGGCAGTTTCGGCCCGGCAAAATGGCCGATATGGCCGAGCAGCCCATTTTCACTGATACCAACGTAGTTGTAATAGACGAATGATGAAATGCCGAGTGCGAAGGTAACATTAACCGACGCCGTCGGCGACATGAACATCGGGAACTGGCCCATCAGGTTTGAAACGAGGATCAGGATGCCGAATGTCGCGACGATCGGGAAGTGCCGGGCTCCGTGATGGCCGATGATGCTGCCGATCATGTCTTTGATCGCGAGATAACCAGCCTCGAGCGTGAGCTGGCCGGACTTTGGATCGTCACCCGACAGTTTGCCCTTGAGCAAGTAAACGATAAAAACCGTCAGCAAACACGCGATCACGAACATGATCGTGTACCACGGTATCGCATTCTCGACTGTGTACGCACCAAACGCCTTCTCAGCGGTCGTCCCGAAGTTCGAGAAAACGTACTTATTCCATATCGGTTCCGTGTACGTTTTTTGAAAATGGTGAACCGGCTCACCGAGGTAGTGATTGATAAACTGGACGATGAGCGGCAGTTGATGGCCGCCTTCAGCTAATAAGAACATCTTAAAAATCCTTCTAAAAAAGCATTCCACGTGTCACTAACCACCATTCACGATCCGCTGAAAAAACGATTTTCTTCCGTGGATAGTGACTAGTGAATAGTGGTTAGTTGAACTTCATGTCGTAAAAATATTCTTCAATCCGTTTACGACCACTGCCAATGCAAATGCGGCGAGGCCTGCGATAACGGCCAATATCGGAAATGCACCGGTCGAGTGGACGAGCCACAGGACGCCGCCCAGAGCGGCATACCGGAGAATGTACTTCGCCGCCAGAAGGCCCGTTGAGGCGACTGCGTCTTGCCTGAATATCGCCCGCGTCGAGCGGTCGAGCCAGAGATAATTGGCAAACGACAAAACGCCGCCAAATATCACGCCAAATCCAAACGAGGCGCCGCGAAAAACAAAACCGGCGATCGCCATTAGAACAACGATCCCTGCCATCGCGGCCAGAATCCCGCCATGACGAATTGGCTGCGGTGCATTTTCGGTTGTCAACGGATCAAATTCCTCGCCCATTTGCGAATCCTATATTTTACAGGTGAGAAGGAAAAAATCAAAATCGTGTCGTGATAGTGTCGCGCGACTGGAGCGGCAAGCATCCTGCTTGCCAGCGGTTGAAAACCGCTTGCGCGCCTGAGTTCGATCAACTTGAGAAATAGTAAACATCGCAACACCGAGGAAGCCTCGGCTTGACAAGCAGGATGCTTGCCGCTCCAGTCGGCCGGTCACTTCTCATCATTGTCCCTTGACAGTAGCGGACGATGGTCTGGATCAGGTTTCTTGGCAGAAAAGATCTGCGATGAAATTCTAAAAAACTGAATAAATCCGATTATCGATCCAAGTACGATGCCGATTACAATCCCGTAGGGCGAGCTGCCGAGCAGCAGATCGGCGAGCCAGCCGAGAAACAGCATAAACGCGACCGCACCAAAGAATACGACGCCCGCCGACCAGGCGAGGCCGCTGTTGCGTACTGTTTGGTCGGTTGTCTCGGGCGTGTACGCGACCGGAACGAAGGGGGCTGCAAATGGCGCTTCGAAATTATTCTCCGGTGCCGCCGCGAAGGGATTTTCCGGCGGCGTTGTAAAAACACGTGAGTCTCCAGGCGGCTCAAACGGTACATTCTCATCCGGCCACAAATCGTACGGCGATGTTTTTGGTTCTTCTGTAAGCTTCGGTTCCATCATTTCGCTAATCCGCAATGATGACAGTTTCGGTCGGCGATTTCAATTCGTAAACCGTCCCGCGCCAAGTCATACGCCGCGAAAGGCTGGCTGCGACCGAGTTATAAAGAAAAATCGCGGGTGTCAATAACCAGAGGGAATTCTGCGTCCAGAACTGTTGCCTTAGCTCTTTTTCGTATTGCGGAAGCACAAGTTTGACGGCATTCAAACGCAGCCAGGACTTACCGATTCCGCCAACAAAAACCATCAAAAGCGTGGCAATCGCGGCATAAACCGGCAAACCATTTTGGTGGCTCAGAATCACGATTAGCAGGGCCGCGATAACGACCGAGTTAAACAAAGCGGAGCCAAAATAAGATAAAAGCCACAGCTGCGGTGCGTAAACACGCGTAATCTTCATTTGGCGGGTCGTAAACTCCAGCATCTCGGCGAACGTGCAGTTCTCAACCGAAGCGGTCAGTGCCTGTGGAACAAACACGATTGGCAGTTGTGCTTCGTTCATCGCTCGCGTGACGGCAAAATCATCCGACAATGTTCCGGCCCATTTTTCCTGCATTTGGAGCCGCTCAAACGTATCGCGCCCAATCGCCATCGAGCCGCCCCAGCAGAAATTCGACGCGGTGTTTGGGCCGAGCGCCGAAGCGATCGACGCGTTCCAGGCTGAGCGGAGTTCGGAGGCGAAAGTTGGATTTTTCGCTATGAACCACCGATAACCAGTCGCGGCGCCAATCGATTTATCGGCCAGGGGAGCGACCAAAGCCCGCAGCCATTCTGAAGACGGACGAGCGTCGGAATCGACGAACACAAAGGCTGTTGATTTGGGCGAAGCGTGGAGAACGGCCTCGCGTAGATTCTCGACTTTCTGGCTGGAGGTTTTTGATTTGTTTGCGATGACTATCTTTGCACTCGTCGGGTTTTTAGCGCCGAGACGCGGAGACGCTGAGATGGGAGAAGAATTCTCATTAAAATCCTGCATTGGTTCTCTCAGCGTCTCCGCGACTCTGCGGTTCAAAATTTCACTAATCACCTCGACCGCCGGATCTCCCGGATCATCGACGACAAAGATGATTTCATACTCCGAGTAGTCAAGCTGGAAAAGTGCCGTTAGATTAGTGTCGAGTTCCGCGTCGAGGCCGCGGCACGGCGTTATCACGGTGACGAAAGGGGTGAATTCGGATCGCGGTTTCGCGAGTTCGGTTTTGAAAAATCGCAAATACTCGATCCCGCCGAGTAAAGATTTGAGACTCAGCAATATCAATACAGCAGCAAAAAAATAAAAAACAAAGATCATTGACGTTCGATCATTTTGAAGAGCGGAGCGAGGTATTCGACCGTCCGGTTGACGGCCCCGCGATTGTGATCCATGACGGTCAACGCGTTCATACTGAGAGTCGCGAGTTTCTTTTCATCCGCGAGAAGTTCAGTAAAAATCTCGACAAGTTTTGGCCCCATATTTTTATCGTTGAGCTTGGGAAGCTGAATCAATGCTTCTTTTTCGAGGAATTCCGCCACTGCCCCTTCGAAATTTGCGGTATGTGCTCCGGTAACAATCGCCTTACCGGCCGCGGCTGGCTCATAGATGCTCTGTCCGCCATGCGGTATCAGGCTGCCGCCGACAAAGACGATCTCCGAGAGCGGATAGGCCGCTCGCAGCTCCCCGATGCTGTCGAGCAAAATAATCTCCGCAGTCGCGTCATTTTCCGACGGTAAGTCGGATCGGCGGGTCCACGAAAAGCCGGTTTTCTCGATCAGAGCAGCGACCTCGGCAAAGCGTTCCGGATGACGCGGGGCAATCATCAGCCGGGGCAATTTAACGGTTGATGTTTTCCATACTTGTTTAAATGCGTCGAGAATGTGAGTTTCTTCAGGCGAATGGGTACTCGCAGCGACTATCAGCGGTGCGTCCGAACTCAAACCAAAACGCTCGCGAAGCTCCAATGTCAGGGTGTTTTCCTGTTCGTCGAGGTTGTGGTCAAATTTCAGATTACCGGTTACCTTGACCTTGTTGGGCCTTATTCCGAGGGCCATGAGCCGCGTCGCATCGGCGTTTTCCTGCATCAAAGCGAGGTCGAGATAACCGAGCACGCGCCGGATAAATTGGCCGATGTAGCTGTATCGCTTGAAGGACCGTTCGGAGAGGCGCCCGTTGACGATCGCGATGCCGGCGCCAAAATGGTTTGTTTCGCGGATAAAATTAAACCAGATCTCAGTCTCCATCAGGAGAACGACGGAAGGTGAAAGTCGCCGCAGCGAGCGGCGAACGGTCGATTTCCAATCGAATGGGAAGTATGTGACGAGTTCGGCAACGTCGGCAAATGCTGTTTTTGCAAGTTTCTGCCCGGTTCGGGTTGTCGTTGATATGACGAGCCGGGCGTGGGGGTAATCCGACTTAATCTTCAGTACCAGCGGCCTCGCCGCATTGGTTTCGCCGACCGATACGCAGTGCAGCCAAATCACTTTTCGCCCGTCAGGAGCGAGTTTCGGGACAAACCCGAGCCGCTGAGTAAATCCGGCAGCGTACTTTCCCTTAAAGATCGCATCAAAAACGAACCGCGGCAGCAGCACGATCGAGGCGAGGGTAAGCAGGATGCTGTAAAGAAAGAACATCGGAGAATAGTTTCAGAGTTGCAGAGTTGCGGAGTTACAGAGTTAGATTTGCGAAGTTAAGGAGTTGCACGGTACCTTCTTAGCTCTGTAACTCTATAACTCTATAACTCTGTAACACTGTAACTCCGAAACTACTTAACTCTTTCGATATATTTCGCTTCGGTCGGGTTCACTCGGATTTTTTCGCCCGGCACGATGAAGGGCGGAACTGAGATCGCAACACCGTTTTCGAGGGTGGCGGGTTTGTTCGAGTTCGAAGCGGTCGCGCCCTTCAGCACCGGTTCGCAATGCTGGACGATCAGTTCCATTGATTGTGGCAGCGTGACGCCGATCGGCGTTCCGTTATAAAATTCAACCTCGATCGTCAGATTTGGCATTAGCCATTGGGCGGCGTCGCCGAGTTCGTCCTCGGTGAGAGCTACCTGCTCAAACGTTTCATTATTCATTAGATGGTGATGCGAACCATCTGAATACAGATACTCCATCTTCTGCTGATCGAGAGTTACTTTTTCCAGGGTGTCGTTCGAGCGGAACCGAAACTCAAACGAGTTGCCGGTCAGCAAATTTCGCAGCCTCGCCTGGACCATCGCCCGCAGATTGCCGGGCGTGTGGTGATGAAACTCCATGACTCTGACCGGCACGCCCTCGTGGACGATTACCATTCCTTTTCTAATGTCGTTTGCTGAAAGTGCCATAAGTGCTGATTTCTATTTTAAGATCAAAACTAACAGTGTATAAACTGGCCGCCCGTTTTGTCTAGCAGTTGCAGGGTGTGTCGACCACAATAATTCAAAGTAAACAGCTATCAAAATATGCAGCCAAGCGGTTTGACGAAGATGTTTTGCGTGAGTTGATACTCGACTGTTCCGGGATAAATGACGTTCAATTCACTAAGACAGAGATACTCCTGGGATCGCCGCATGGATGCGGAAAGCGTGGGCGCGTCACTGAATGTGAATTCAAAGCCAATCTTTTTTCCGTCCTTAACAATGAGTAGGTCCAGTTCTCGCTGCCCATGAATACCCCAGAAGAAGCACTCTTCGGGCCGCGCTCCCATGGCGCGGATGGTTTCCTCAAGGGCGTATCCTTCCCACGAGGCCCCGAGTTTTGGGTTTACATCAAGTTCGGCTCGATCCCTGACGCCGATCAGCGAATGGTAAATTCCGCTGTCGCGAAAATAGATTTTCGGACGCTTTACCTGCCTTTTCCCGATGTTCTCAAACCACGGAGCAAGCTCCCGAATCATAAATGTGCCCGTCAGAATGTCGAGATAACTTCTCGCGGTCGTATCGTTAATGTTCAAGGATCTTCCAAGATCCGAAAAATTTAGGATCTGCCCATGATAGTGAGCGATCATCATCCAGAATCGACGAAGTTGCAGCGGTGGTACCCGAATGCCTAACATCGGGATATCGCGTTCAAGAAAGGTCCTTATATAACTTTCACGCCAGTCGAGGCTCTGTTCATCGCTCTTTGACAAAAATGACCGTGGAAATCCCCCTCGTATCCAGTGCAATTCTTCGCTGTCCGATCCGACCTCGACAAGCGAGAAAGGAATCAACTCCAGATAAGTCAGACGCCCCGCAAGCGACTCAGACGATTGAGCTGTCAGGTCACGCGAAGCACTGCCGAGGATCAAATACTGCTGCGGCAGTTTCTTGTCGATCAAAACCTTCAGCACCGGGAACAGTTCCGGACGGCGCTGTATCTCATCGACAACTATCAAGCCCTTAAGATTCTCAAGCGCGAGTATCGGATTATCGAGTCGGGCCAAATCTATCGGGTTCTCTAGATCGAAACGATGAACCTCTCCTTCAAATCCATCCCCAAACAGGTGAGAGAGAGTGGTCTTTCCGCATTGCCGCGGCCCGAGTATCGCAACGGCGGGGGTTACTTCGAATGCCTTTTCTAGCTTTTTTTTGAATCCGATGCGCTTCACGTAACAATCTTATCATGAAAACTCAGGAACATATCCTGAAAATTCACAACTATCGGAGGAACGTTGTCCCGTGATGGCTAACTTTATCTACCCCTCCGATTTAGAATGACGAAATAGCCAAACAGCAGGATGGCGGGTGGGAATAATGGCGGACCAAAAGTCGTTAGGGTGCCAAGCGATGGTGAATTAACACTCACCCAACGATCGACGTCCAAATAACGAAAATAGTTGAGAGCCATCCACCCGAATAAGCTAAGAAAGTAGACGAGAATCGAAATGGCCAGCACAGAAATCCAACGAAATGTAGGGAACAGAATTCCAACCGCGATGCCACAGAGAACCACGACCAGCAAAGCAACCATGAATACAAGCATCTTGATCAGACCTTCTTAAACGGCAACGGCGGCGGCTCTTCGCCTTCTTTCGGATATTCTTTTTTGAGGCCGTCGTAGATCATTATGATCTTGTCGATCCAATCCTTTGCGTCAGCATTCGATGGATCATATTTCATGGTTCGCCGGTAATCGCCGAGCGCCGAAGCGTATTGGCGGGCCTCTGTCAGGGCCACGGCACGTTTGTAAAAGGCAGCACCCAGGGCCTTTTTGGCGGCGCCGTCGGCTGGTTTTGCACTCAGAGCCTTTTCCGCCGACATGACTGCGGAATCCAAATCCTTCGTGTCGATCGGGTCGCCGCTCGCGGTCCACTTCGATTTTTCACCGGAAGGAGGCGCGGTTGACGGATTCGGGGTCTGATTTTCAGACGAATGGGCGATCGCCGTCTGAGCCTTTTCCGGCGTCGTGGTGACGGTCGCGCTATTATTGCTCTGCGGAATCGGCTTAGCAGCGTTGCTGCAACCGATGGCGAAACAAATGGATAAACAAATGATTGCAAATTTCATTTTTATACTTCCTGAATAAAATCTCTTTAGGCGAATGCGAAGTCGGTCAGTTTCCGTTTATCGGGCGAATAGAAAGCGAGAACTATGTCTTCTTTGGGAACGCCTTTTTCCATCAAATATGTCGCCACCCCATCTTCCAGACCGTCATAGTATATCCAAAATTTACCATCCCGGATCTCGACATGGATGAGTGCATAGTGATTCCGTTCGCCATTTTCCCAGCCATAGACCATCAACAGATAATTATCTCGGTGGCGGTCGAAAACGGGAATCATTCTCAGATCGTCATAATTCGGATACCCGATATCAGCTCGCCAACTGATAATCTCCTCGATGTAGTTCCGATAATCATCTAGCTTTGCCATTGAATGATTTCCTCTCTTTCTTTATCGAACACTAATAATTTTACATCAAAATCGACAGTAAGCAGTTTTTCCAACTCGTCGCTAAATGTTTCATTCAGAGTTTCGCGGTCAATCGCCATATACAAGGCTCGTTCGGTCTCTTTTTTCATCAATAGATTTCGATAGATCAAATACTGTCCGAGCGCGCTTTCCGCGTCGGCTTTCAGCGATTTTCCCACGAAACTTTTGATCTCAACTGCTATTTTTTCACCTTCTTTTTCTGCAGCAAGAATCTTTTCCGCTCCGAGATCGATAAAAAGGTCGCTCTTTCCCAACTTCAGGGGGTACCGATCGTGTGTAATTGTCCAGCCTTCTTTTATCAGTGCCGTTTTGACAATATCATGGAAAAAGTCTTTTGCTGGCATTAGAATAAACCAAACTACTTCTTATCAATATACGGCCTCGACTGAACGACGTAAATCCGGTCGCCGAGGATGCCCCATTCAATATCCTGCTCTTTTTTTCCGCCAAATGCACCTCGGATGCTGATCGCGGCCTTGGCGAGATTGCGGGCCTGTAGGTCTGTGAGGACGCGTTTTTTTGCTCCGGCACATTTATCGGCGGTTTCTTTTAGGTCGCCATTTGGGTCAAAAGCGAGTGAATTTTCCTGCTGCGACAGCGTCATCACGACCACTGAATTCGATTTCGGATTGAACAGGATTTGTTCCGGAATACCGGTGTTATCGACAACCTTCGAGTTGTGTCCGCAGACGGCGCTGATATAGACGGCGTTGCGGTTTCGCTCGTCAAACGGGTCTTTCGTGATCATCACACCGCCCTTTTCCATATCGACGCCGACCTGGATCAACGCTGACATATAAACGTCGGACTGGCTCACGTAGTTGCGAACGCGAGCCTCGTAACCCTGAAAATTCCACAGCGAAGACCAGACTTTCTTCACCGCCTCGATCAGCTTATCTTCCTCGATCACGTTCGGGACGCTCGAATATAAACCGGCACCGCTAAAATTGGGCAGGTCTTCGGCGTTTGACGAGCTGCGGACAAAAACCGGTTTGCCACCGAGCTGGGTTTTCCATTTCTGAACGATCTCTTGTCGCAATGCCGGATCGAATTTTCCGCTTATGATCGTGCGTCGAAACTCATCCAGCTTTTGCCGGCGAAATCGCGGGTTGTGGACAAAATCATTGGTCTCCATCAGTTCTTCGATGATTGCGTTCAGATTGTTATCCCGCATGAACTTGTCGTACCAACGGTAGGGAACTGAAAATCCGTCGGGTACCGTGATGCCGGCCAGTCTTGAATTCAACATCTCGCCGAGATTGGCTGATTTAGCCCCGTAGCCGATGCTGTCCTTCTTGCGGATTTCACGCAGACCGAGAAGTTTCGTCGCTTTCAGATCCGCGGGCGGCACTTGCTGATCGGGCGAGATAAAATCCTTTTTCACCTCATCTGACGAGGCTCGCTCAAGCTTGTAATCAGTAAGATTTGCTTCGAGCTTGAAAACGTAGGTGTCGTATTCGCGAAACAGTTTATCGGCATCTTTTATATAAACATTTGGGATATTCCAGTCCTTAGCGAGAATATTGATGTGCGACAGGGGTGATGACGGCTTCGCCACGATCACGCCGCGAACGGGCGGCAGCGAAATCGGTAATTCGCGAAGTACAATTATCTCGTTATCGCCAATCTCGACCGTGTCGTCGAGTTTGTCGATGATGTGAATGCGGCCCACGGCTGTGCCCGTATTCAGAGCAAGATAAGCCTGATTGCGGTTGAGTTCATCTTGAAGTACGCGGTCGAGGCCGATATTTGCCGAGGCGTCTTCCTGGCGGATCGAGTTTGGTTTGTAATAGACCTTTTCAAAGAAAGTTTTATTGATCGTGTCGTGTGCTGTCTTGATAATTTCCGATGATGCGAGATCGCCCTCGTACAATTCCCAAGTAAATTTATCGACCGTCTTTTGCCACATTATCGTACCGACAATAAATCGACGGTCCTGATCGATATAGATCGGTTTGAAAACGTCGGCCCCGCGTGGGACGAGATAGCTGGCAAGCAAAAAGTCCTTATGAAACCGAAATTTCTGAGAGTTTACAAAATATATCCTGTTCTTCGACTTTCGGTCGATGATGAACATCGCATGCGGCATCGCGTACGGAGTACCTGGATAATAAACGCGGCGGATCGAGTCAAAAGCTGCCTGCGACGGAACCTTCGGCAATGAATTCTTTGCCGAATCGGGCCTTTTGTCCATCGCGCCTTTAGGTTCACGCGTCGGCGACGGTTTGCGAGACATCTGTCCAAAACCTGAGAGGCAAAAAGCCGCGAGCATCAACGCCGCAGAGACGGAACGAGCGAATTTTTTTGAGGTAACCATATTTCCGAAACTAGTTTGATGCCGGATTTGCGCTCTGGCGTTGATCGCTAAAAAGAAAAGCCTTGCGCAGCCCTCTGAGCGACTTTTCGTCGCGGATCGAAATATCGAGATCACGGATCAATCCATCTTTTAGCCCGTATATCCAGCCATGAATTTCGAGTTCCTGTCCGCGATTCCAGGCATCCTGGACGATCGTCGTTTCACCGACATTTTGTACCTGTTCGGCGACATTTAGCTGACAGAGCCGATCGAGCTTTTCGGCGGGGTTCGTGATAGCTTCGAGTAGATGCGAATGCAGATTGGCCGTGTCCTGTATGTGCCGCAGCCAGTTATCGATCAGGCCGTGGCGCTGACCATCCATCGACGCCTGGACACCGCCGCAGCCATAATGCCCGCAGACGATAATGTGACCAACCCGCAAAACCTCGACCGCAAACTGCAGCACCGACAGGCAGTTCATATCCGTGTGTGTAACGAGATTTGCGACGTTTCGGTGCACAAATATCTCGCCGGGTTTGAGACCGACGATCATATTGGCCGACACACGGCTGTCCGAGCAGCCAATCCACAAATATTTCGGGTTCTGCTGATCGGCAAGATCGGCAAAAAACGTAGGATCGTCCGTTGTTATCTGTCTAGACCAACGCTTGTTATTTTCGAGAAGATCGTCGATACCTTTCACGCTTATATCTTATCCGTAGTAACCACGAAATAACACGAAAGCGACACAAAAACTTTAATTTTTCTTAGCTTTCTTCTTAGCTTTTTTGTGTTTTTTCGTGTGATTTCGTGGCTACAATCTCTTCGGAATCTCAAGTTCAGGCGGCCTCATCAGATCACAATTCTTCTTCGCCCGAGTTTGCGCCGCTTCTCGCTCGGTCAAACGCGCCTTTATCTGGAAACGGATTCCAATAAAAAACGAGCTGACTCCAAACACAAAAAACGCGAACGCCCAGTCAAAATCGTCGTTCCACAAAAAATAAGCGGCGATTCCGGCCAGGATCACCGCGAGGATTTGTAATATGATGACCATTGAATCAACCCGCCTTTCGCGCTACGGTCTCAAAACTCTCACCTCGGAAGAACGCAGCCACGGCCCGGAAAAGACGGCGAATGGCCTGGAAAACCTTCGGGAAAAACCACAGGAATGCGATCACAAAAACACCCAAGATACCGGCAATGATAAAGGGCGCAAATACGGCGAGAAAAGTGCCAAGAAAGGCAATCGCGTCTTCGACCAATGAGAGCGCCCAATTTGAAACAGGTTCGGGCGACATATTTGCGCCGATGCGGGCCGCGGCCTTTGTTCCGTGCGACGCAAACGCGAGCCCGCCGCCGACCAGAGTTGCCGGAATCGAAATACTCGGATCCAAATCCGTCGTGGCAGCATAAGCGACAATCGCCCCCGCAGGAACGCGTATAAACGTATGCACCACGTCCCAGACGCTATCGACATACGGTATCTTGTCCGCAAAAAACTCGACCAGATAAAGCCCGCCAGCAAAACCGATGATCCACCAGTTATCCAGCACGTCGAGTCCGCCCGGCAGCTTTGTCGCCCCAAATTTCTGAAGCAGCCCGAGAACCGAGACCGTCGCGTAAAGATTAATGCCGGATGTCCAGGCTGTGCCGAGAGCTAAACTTAATGTTGAGAACCATTCCATCGCTATCTAGGATGCGTTTTTAGCCAATGACGGCGAGCCCGTAACTGAAATACGCTGTTAATTCTTAACCTGTTGACGGTTCCAATTCCGACGGGTGTCAGTCCGATAATTTCGGCCTTCACACTGTCAAATCGAAAATGGTCGTCCCATGAATCCGGCCTTGGATTGTAAAGCCTTGTATCTGCTGAATCCTTCAAAACCCCAAATAAATGATACGTCTTGAACACATTACAAGAACGACAGGCGAGTACCAAATTTTCGAGATTTTCAGAGCCTCCCTGTGAAGTTGGAACAAAATGGTCAATCTCAAATGGGAATCCGGATGTACTCTCCGGAGTCATACAATACTCGCAGCGTTCGCCGGCTCGATGCGATACAAAGAAGTGGTTCGGATTCATCCGGCTAACTCGACCAGTTTAGCCGAGCGTCGAGCAATTCCATCGAGTTCCGCTTCTACCAGACTCTCAAGTTCAGTCCGTTCATCAACACTCAACTCGTAGGTACCCGCTTCCATTTCATGAAGCTTGTCCATCAGATATCTCAAACGCTTTTGCTGCTCTGCCGAAAAAAATTCGTCCGGTGAATAGCGTTGGATAACATACAGGGTGTCGCGTTCGGGTTCATCGAGCTGAGATGCCAAGGAGTCCAACGCCGAACCGACGGTCTGACCTGTTGATTCCTTACCCTCTGCGATCGCTCGATAATTTCGCCCGTTATGGATTTCTTGGGTTACCAGTACTGTCCTCATAATCGCCTCCATTTTAGCACACCAAGCTTGCTCGTCCGCGCTTTTGATCGACCATTCGCGCAACTATTTACGCTTCGTGATCCTCTTCAGTTCCGCCTGTTTCATCTTTTTTGTAGCCAAATTTCTCCAGCCGATACTGTAACGTCCTAAATGTTAATCCCAATAATTTCGCCGACTTCGTGATGTTGTTGTCGGTGCGCGACATTGCTTGCATTATCAGGCTGCGTTCGACCTCTTCGAAATTGACACCTTCGGGCGGAAGCTTAAAAAGATCACCTGACGACGAAGCTGACGAACCGCCGGTCTGGGTCATTTCGGGCGGCAGATCTTCGAGGGTAACGGTGTCGTTTTCGCAGAGCAGAATTGAGCGTTCGAGTGCGGATTCGAGTTGGCGAACGTTGCCGGGATAGGCGTAATCTTCGAGCAAGCGTTTGGCATCGGTGTTGATCGTGATCTTGCGATTTGTTCCGCGGGTGTGTTTTTTTACGAAATAATCGATCAGAACCGCGACGTCGGTCTTTCGCTCGCGGAGCGCGGGCAACTCAATCGAGAGAACATTTAGCCGGTAATAAAGGTCCTCGCGAAACCGCTTTTCCTCGACCATGTGGAGCAAATCGCGATTCGTCGCCGCGACGACCCGGACATCGACATCAATATCGCGGATGCCGCCAACCCGCCGAATTTGCTTTTCCTGCAAAGCCCGCAAAATTTTTGCCTGCAATGAAATATCCAGCTCGCCGATCTCGTCCAAGAACAGCGTGCCGTTATGGGCGATCTCAAAAAGGCCTTTTTTATCGGCAATCGCCCCGGTAAACGAGCCTTTTTCATGTCCGAACAGCTCCGATTCGAGCAGATTCTCATTGATCGCCGCGCAGTTTACGGCCTGAAACGCTTCGCTCGAACGTAAGGAGTTGGTATGCATCGAACGGGCGATCAATTCCTTTCCGGTGCCACTCTCGCCGCGGATTAGAACGGTGGAATTGGATTTTGCGATTTTCAGAATCAGCTTTTTGACCTTATCCATCTCAGGCGAGACGGAGATGATCTCGGCGTCGAGTGTTGTCAGTTTTTTGAGCGCCCGCGAGACGGTTTCGAGCAGCTTTTCGCTGTCGTACGGTTTTTGTAGATATTCAAACGCCCCCAAACGCAGGGCATCGACAGCCGAATCGATCGTGCCGTGTGCCGTGAGCAGAATAACGATGATCGATTTGTCAAAATCGGTGAGCGATTTAAGCAGGTCGAGTCCGCTCATCCCCGTCATTTTGAGATCGGTCAGCACGAGATCAAAATGCCGGTCCGCGACAAATTTCATTGCCGCCTCACCGGAAGATGCGGTCGTTACGTCGTATCCCTCGCCGGAGAGGATCGTCTCTAATATTTCCCGTTGATTTTTCTCGTCATCGACGACGAGGATGCTTTTTCTTGCCATAATCTTAAGTAAGAATTTAGCCACGAATAGCACGAATGTCACGAATGAGAATTCTTAATTCGTGACATTCGTGTTATTCGTGGCTAAACTTCCGGCGACTGGTAGTCGAACGATAAACTTTGTTCCTTCGCATTCGACCGAGCCTACCTCTATTTTTCCGTTATGTGTTTCGACGATTTTCTGCACAATCGCGAGGCCCAGGCCGGTGCCGGTTTCTTTTGTTGAGAAGTACGGTTCGAATATCTTTGAGAGGTTTTCGGGTGCTATGCCGTTGCCTGTGTCGGTGATCTCGAAGTTTACATATTCGCCGCCTTCGTCGGGCAGGATCTTGATGCCGAGATGTCCGCCGCCGGATTCCATCGACTGAATTGCGTTGATAAACAGGTTGTTAAAGACCGAGCGGAGGAATTCGGGATCGCCGATGATTTGTGGAACATTTTCGTGTTCGATGATGCCGATGGTCACGTTTTTTTCCTCGGCCTCGGCCTCGGCGATGCGGAGCGAATCTTCGATCACTTTTCGGGCATCGACCGGTTTCAGATCGGCTTTTGCCGGCCGCGAATAATTTAGGAAATCTGAGATCTGTTGGTTGATGCGGGCGACCTCGCTTTTTAGCTGCGAAGTGAGCTTTTCGAACGTCGCTTTCCTCTCAGGTTCAACGGGCGAGTATTTCGAACGCAGATGGTCGAGCGTTAAATTTATATAATTAAGCGGGTTGCGTATTTCATGGGCGATGGCCGAGCCGAGCCGTCCGACCACCGCGCTCTTTTCGGCCTGCTGGAGCTGGACTTCGAGGTCGTGCTTTTTCTCAAGTTCGGCGGCCATTTCATTAAAATTCAAAGCCAGTCGGCCCATCTCGTCAAAGCGATGTGCTTCGGGCACCCGCACCTTCAAATTCCCCTCCGCCAGCTCGCGGGCGGCGGTCGAGAGATTTGCGATCGGGCGCGTAAAGCGCCAAACAAGCAGAAATGTGATGAGCGAAGACACGAGCAGAACGCCGAGCGTAAAAACCAACGGCCGCGCCGCCCGCCACGCGGCATCGCTTTTGTTGTGCCGCAGAATCACCATCACATAATAGCGTCCGAGGCTCGTATCAAGCGGGATCGCGTGTGCCTCATCGGGCTGGTCCTTGTTAAAAGCGGTCTTTTGATTTGGAAAGTTTTTTAAGTCCGGGCCGAGACGCGAGCCTTCCATCAGCGGCGGCAGATCGGTCAATTCTTCCAGCCGTTTGTAGATGACATTATCGCTTTCGTCATAGGTTGGCAGATAATCGGGGCTCAGGCTGTCGGTCACCAGCCATTTGCTGTCGATTATGATTATATCCTTGATTCGCTGCTTGGTCGCCTCGTCAAAATAGGGCTGATCCGTTTCCTCAAAGAGGTCTTTTACGCGGAGGTCCTCGAGCGGAATGCTGCGAAATCCGAGCGTTATTCCGGCGACCAGTGCGCGGGCCTGGGCCTCGCGCAGATCGGTATTTTCTTCCTGTGTCCGGAAATTCAAATAATACTGCACACCGATCGTCGCGACCAGCAACATTGCCAGTATCAACAGCAGTCTTCCGCGAAATGTATTGAAGAATCTCATCTTACGTTATACCAATCTGAATAAACCGCTTGCCTCACCGCTCGTTGAATGGTATAGTCATCCTTAGTTTTTACGCAAACGCCCAAAAGGGTATCCAAAAATCTCCAAAACAAGTCCGAGGATCTTGAGGTAAAGCATGAAGTTAATGTTCCCGAAATACTCTGTTGTCAGCTCTGTGCTGATAATTCTTTTTATAGGTCTGATTTTCACCAGCAACTTATCAGCCCAATCGAAAAAAGCCGGAGCAAAGAAGCCAGACACGCGCAAAGCTTTAGCTAAGAAGAACGATAAGCAGGCAAAAGATGCTAAGAAAGATCGCGATAGGGCGAAAGCATCGGCAAAAGACAATAAACGGGACAAAGCATTAGCAAACAAGGACAAGTCAAAAGCTGACTCAAAATCCAAGAAAGATCCGAAAAAAATAGCCGAGGCAAAACGAGTTGCGGCCGAGCGTCGCCGGGTTGAGGCCGAGCGTCGGGCAGCGATCGTGGCCGAACAGCGCCGCCGCGAACAGGCGCGTCGCGAAGCGATCGCCCGCCGTATCGCCTTTGAACGCGGCCTTCGCACCGAGACGGTTGAGAATATCGCGAGGGATGTGACCGACGGTGAGGACTTGGGTATTCGCCAGGCTGCGGTCAATGCTCTGGGTTCTCGTGCCGGTTCGGTGGTCGTTATGGAGGCTCAAACCGGCAAGGTTTTGACGGTCGTCAATCAGGATTGGGCCGTTCGAAGCAGCATCAGACCCTGCTCGACGATCAAACTCGTCACCGCCGCCGCCGGTCTTAACGAGGGCGTTATTAGTAAAGAGGACGGATCGGTCAGAAATACCTCGACCCGCCGCAAACTTGACGATGCCCTCGCCTATTCAGACAACCCTTATTTCCAGCGGGCCGGGGCCGCCATGGGTAATGCGAAACTCGTTGAATATGGCCGGAAACTAGGTCTTGGCGAACAGACCGGAATCAATCTCGACGGCGAGACACCGGGCCGGTTGCCGGTTAGCAACAACAATGCCCGTATCTATTCGCATGGCGATGATACTGAGGTTTCGACGATTCAGCTTGCCGTCATGGCCGCCGCGATCACCAATGGCGGGCATCTTGTGCTGCCCAGAATTCCGCGGAATTCCATTGATCAGGCAAAATTTCAACCCTTTTATAAGGCTAACGTCGATCTGCCGCAGCCAAACGTCCGCCGAGTAATACCTGGAATGATGGGGGCCGCCGAATACGGCACCGCCCGTCGTAATTTGAATCAGTCGCTCGGTGTGGCTGGAAAGACAGGTTCGTGCCGGGACAAAGGCTCGTGGGTCGGTCTTTTCACATCGGTTGCCCCGATCGAGCAGCCAAAATACGCGGTTGCGGTCATCACTCGCGGGCCGGGTGAACGCGGGAGAAATGCCGCCGCCATTGCCGCTCAGATTTATAATGCCCTCGGTTCGCGGATCGTCCGCACCGACCGTAACCTCGCTCAGACGGAATTTAAGCTCCCGCTGAGAAACCAGATCAATCTGAACGCAACCACCGCCCTTGCCGATGATGACGAAGGCGAGGACGAAGGCGAGATCGGCGACGCGAATTCGGTTGATATGACCGGGATCGACACGGCCGGCCGCCGCGTAATAATTGTTCCGAATGCCCCGAAAACGACAAAGCTGGTTACAAAAACCGGAAGTTCGCGCCCCGTACTGCCGCCGGTTGTCATCATGTATGACAAGGAAAACAAGGAAAATAAGGGAAACAAAAACGCTCCCGTTATCAAGCCGTAATACACCTTAAGTTATTTACATTGAGAGACATCTCACGCTGCTCGGTGGTCCGACGGCAGGAGATGTCTTTTTTTGTTCGCGGGTAAGCGGTTTTCCGCTTGACAGAAACGTAATAGTTACGGGATTATTTAGCTTCTCAAAAGATTTCTTTTGATTAGCCGTTTAACTCAGATTGTCAGGAATCTTACAGCAAATTCAAGCAACTCTTTTGCATACTGGATTCATCTGATTGACGCTGATCTGGAAAACGCTTGTTTTCCTTGAAAAGTGACTGAAAGGCAGTAATTTTTTTAGGGACCGACCCGAGGAAGGATTTAGATGAAAACGATTTTTAGATACACAAACATAGCGCTTCTGATAGCCGCAATTTTTGCGGTCGGAGCTGTGGTAACTTACGCTCAGGATCCATGTACGGATGCTGAGGGACAGGCGGCCGCTAACGATAAGATACAGGCCCTTTTTAAGGATAAGACTATTCCTGGCCGCAAGGCTTATGTAGCGGCGGGGAAAGCATTCCTGGAGAAATACGGAGCTTGCGATTCGGCTAAAGATTTATCCGATTATTTGAAGCCTAGGATACCGCAGGCGGAAGAGACTATTCGGAAGATGGAGGAACAAGCGGCAAAGGATGCCCTCGTTGGCAAGTTTGACAGTGCTCTAAAGGCTAAGAACTGGGACGTAGTATATGCATCGGGCAAGGAAATACTTGCTAAGTATCCCGACGAATTCAGGACGGTCGAGATCGTGCTTGGGACAATTGGCGGCGAAGAGGCTTTTAATGCCAACTTCAAATACAGTGACGACGCTGTAAAATATTCGAAGCTTTCGATCGCCGACCTCGAAAGCGGCAAACCGTTCGACCTGGGCGGTAAGCCGCGTTATGGTTTGGGCGCTTTCGAGTTCCTCAACAAAAACGACGCGATTGGATGGCTGAATCTTTATATCGGCTACATCACGCAGGTTGCCAAGAAGGATAAGGCGGGTGCGGGCCCCTACCTCTATAAAGCTACTCAGTCGGCCAGCGACGCGGCCAAGAACTCTGTTTCGTTCGAATTGATCGGCAGCTACTACTTCGACGAGCTTAATAAGGTAGTCGAGCAGATTCAGACCAAAGCGAAGGATCAGAAAGATACCGATCCTCCGGATGTCGCACAGAAAAAGGTTGATGAGATCAAGGCTCTGGTGGCGATGTCAAACGGCATCTCGGAACGGGCTATGGATGCTTTCTCGCGGGCCTACACGCTGGGCAAAGACGCTGCTTATAAGAAAAAGATGAAGGACAACGTCGTCGGCGCGTACAAGGTTCGCTTTGCAAAAGAGGTTGGTGTTGATGAATGGATCGCAACGGCCCTGAAAAAGCCGTTCGTAAATCCGACGACACCCGTCGCGCCGGTTAGCGACCCTGAACCAGTCGCCTCGACACCTAGCGGAAACGGTACTGGCGGTGCAGGTGTCGCTCCAAAGCCAGTCGTCACCACGACACCGCCGGCGAAGCCCGTCACGACTCCGGCAAAGCCTGCGACAGCACCCCCGGCCAAACCGGCGGCCAAGCCCCGGGCTACGCTCAAGAAAGCGCCTGTTAAGAAAAGGGCAGCTTAAATCGGGAGTGAATATCTAAAAATCGGTCGGGCGCGTAACTTAAAAACGCGTCCGACTTTCTTTTTTGTCCCAATCTTCATAAAATTACCAACAATGCAAGCCAAACTCGCCAAGCTCGAAAATCTGATCGGTCACACCTTTCAGGACCTGAAAATTCTCGAGCGGGCGGTGACGCATCGCTCGTGGGCGTATGAAAATTTACCCGGGCGCCTCGGACGAGCAGGTGCGTGAGATCGAGAACGAGTCGATGGAATTTGTCGGCGATTCCGTCCTCGGGCTGGTGATCGCCGAGCAGCTTTATAACGCTCATCCAAAAGGCAGCGAGGGCGACCTGACGCTGATGAAGCATCACCTGGTCAGCACTCTGACGCTCGGACGGCTGGCCGATGGGCTCGGCCTCGGTGAATTTATCCGCGTCGGCCGCGGTGAGGAAAAGTCGGGCGGTCGCAAGAAACAGGCCCTGCTCGCAAATACGCTCGAGGCCGTGATCGCGGCCGTGTTTCTTGACAGCGGCTATATCCCCGCGCGGGCGTTTATCGCGAGAATTTTTGCGGACGAGCTAAAACGAGCGACCCCGCGAAACTCGGTTGATTACAAGACGCTGCTTCAGGAAATGCTCCAGGCGGAAAAGCTTTCCGCACCAAGCTACCATGTCGTCAAGACCGACGGACCGCCGCATGACCGCACGTTTTCGGTCGAGGCGACCTGGGCGACCGGCAAAACGCGCGGCACCGGCAATTCGATCAAATCCGCCGAAATGATGGCAGCCTCCGAGGCGCTCGAAATGCTGCGAAACGAGCGGGTCAAAGCCGCGAAAGTAGAAATTTAAGATCGATTCTTCTCTGCGATCTCCGCGTCCATCCCAGCGATCTCTGCGCTGGACGACCGGTTAAGGCTGAGATCGTAGAGCGTACGCAGAGATAGCCGAGTAGAGTTCAAAAACCGACGAACAAAAATTGACGTATTATCGAAATATCCATGAGCAACGAAGAAACAGAATTACAAGAACCAGCCGAACCAAAACCGCTTGGGCCGCCAAAATCGACCGCCCGTGAATATTTTGAGTCGTTTGCGGTCACGCTCGTGATGGCGATATTTGGCATGACATTTATTTTGCAGGCGGTGACCGTGCCGACCGGCTCGATGCAGAATACGATCCTCGTCGGCGATTATTTGCTGGTCAATAAATTTATCTTTACGCCCGGCGGTTACGAGCTGCCGTTTCTGCCGCAGCGTGAGATCGAGCGCGGCGATATTATTGTCTTTAAATATCCGGGTAACAAGGTGCATCCGGAAAATGACCGGTCGCGAAACCTGATCCCGTATCAAATAAATTATGTAAAACGCGTCATCGGCCTACCGGGCGAGACGGTCGAGTTTCGTGATAATCAGGTGTTTATAAACGGTAAATTGCTCCCCGAGCATCGCATCATCGGCGATGCCGACGACAACCAATCGGCCCTAGATACTCAAGAATTTGAAGAACGCCGGGTCGAAGACAAATACACCGTCTATTACTCAAAAGATACGATGGACGCGGTCAAGGCGGGCAAGAAGATGACTCGTCAGAACTATGAATTTGGTGTCGCCGGAAAAACAATGGTAGTCCCCGAAAACAGCTTTTTCGTCATGGGCGATAGTCGCGACAATAGCGAGGACAGCCGCTATTGGGGCTTTGTTCCCCGTGGGCTGATCATCGGGCGGGCGATGTTTGTCTATTGGTCCTGCGATCGAGGAGCTTCGAACGGTGATTTCTTCGGCTGCGTCACGCACCCGAGACTGAGCCGGATCGGGAAATTTGTGAAATAGTGGGCAGTGGGCAGTGAAGTCCAAAGTCCAAAGTCCAAAGTCCGAAGAACGAAGACCGAAGACCTAAATCCAAAATGACTATCGTTCTAAGCCCAGAAGTCGCCACCGCTATCCGCCATGGCGAACCGGTCGTTGCTCTCGAATCGACCGTCATCGCCCACGGGCTGCCATATCCACAAAATCTGGAAACAGCGATGAAATGCGAGGCCGCCGTTCGTGAAAACGGAGCGATCCCGGCGACGATCGCGGTTTTTGACGGGGAATTCTACGTCGGGCTCGATAAATCCCAGATCGAGCGCCTCGCTACCGAAAAAGACATCCGCAAGATCTCGCGACGCGACCTGCCGATAGCGGTTGCGCTCCGACTGAATTGTGCGACGACCGTCGCGACGACGGCATTTGTCGCCCACCGAGCCGGAATAAAAGTTTTTGCCACCGGCGGCATCGGCGGCGTGCATCGCGGTTTTGACGCCGACATTTCGGCCGATCTGCCGGAACTCGCTCAGACGCCGATCACGGTTGTTTGTTCCGGTGCAAAAATCGTCCTCGATCTCGAACGAACACGCGAATGGCTCGAGACCAACGGCGTCACCGTCCTCGGCTGGCAATGCGACGAGATGCCCGCGTTTTACAGCCGTTCGAGCGGTCTCGCTGTCGATGAAAGGGTCGAAAATGGCGAAGAAGCGGCAGCAATCTCTCTCGCCCGCGACGAGATGAAATTGAAAAATGCGATTCTCGTGACCATTCCGATTCCCGTCGAATTTGAACTCGACCGCGACAATCTCGAAACGCTCCTTGCCGACGCACTGAAACTCGCCGACGAACAAGGGGTGGGCGGTAAAGAAATCACTCCATTTCTCCTCAGCCAGCTATCGGAACGCAGCCACGGCCGCACTCTCGAAGCCAATATCGCTCTGCTCGAAAACAACGCAAAAGTAGCTGCTCAGATCGCCGCAGCTATCCAAAACAGCCACTAACGAGGATGTCTGAAAAGTCGTTTCGATCCCCGAAGGGGATAAATTTAATAGCGTCGGGAGAATCCCGACGATACTTTTGAAAAACGTCTGCCGACGCTGAAAGCGTCGAATAAATCGTTGATAATGGGTCCCTTACAGGGACGAATCCTGTATACCGACACGTCGTCGGGTTTCACCCGACGCTAATTAATTCCTCGCTTTCAGCGAGAAGAATACCTTTTCAGACATCCTCCTATTTGACTGATGTTCTCTGCGTTTTTTGCGTCAATGTGTCGAGCCTTTTCTGGGCGTCGGCAACCTCGGCGGAGGTTGGGAATTTGGCCTTGATCTCCTTCCAGGAGGCCCCGTCGTAATGGTATGACTTTGTCGTAGGATTGAATAGAAAGATCACACCGAGCCGGCGATAGCGGTCGAGCATATTGAAATTGAGATAGTAGCTGTGAAGCGGGGCACCGCTCGCGGCCATTTCTTTGCGGCTAAGGCGAGACGTTGCGTCTTTTGAGAGTTTGACCGCGATTTCCTCGAGCAGGTCACCGTAAAGCATGAGAAGGGAAGGTTTGAATTTCGAATCCGGATAGAGCGAAAAGAATTCCACCGCGACCTCGATTTGTTCAAACCCATCGGCGGCTTGAACAAGCCTCGCCAGCCGCTCTTCGTCACCCGCGCGAAACCGGCCAAAAACGGCGTCAGCCTGAACCCAGCCGTAATTGGTCGGTGGAACCGTTACTTTGAGAAATTTAACGCCGTCGGCCTCGGCGACGCCTAGAATCTTGACCGTTCGTCCGCGTGACATGCGATGAACTGATTCTGAGAACAGGCTCGGAACCTTTCGCAGCACCGCGAGAGTCTCATCGACGACTACGGCGGTCTGGCCGATCTCGGAGGGTTTTGTTGCGGCTAGTTTCGGTCTTTGAGGAGATACTGATTTCTTTTGCGCGAAGCCCTGCCCGCCGAGAACAAAAAACAATATCAGTGTAAAAAAAAGAGGGAGCTTCATAAAAATTTCCCCGGCTGTTAAAAAATTATTTTGACTGAATTCTTTTCAGTTTATCCTGTAAACCAGCATGGTGAAAGTGGCATATCGCGATTGCCAGGGCGTCAGCCGCGTCATAGGGCGTCGGTACGGTTTTCATTCGCAGCAGGAGTTTCACCATCTCCTGTACCTGATGTTTTTCCGCATTGCCATAACCAACAACCGTCTGTTTGACGAGTCGCGGAGCGTATTCGGCGATCTCGATGCCGTGTTGCTCGGCGAGCAGGAGCATAGTGCCGCGAACTTGGCCGAGTTTTAACGCGACGCCCACATTTACGGCGTAAAAAGTATCCTCGACCGACAAAACATCGGGCGAATGCTTGTCGAGCACCTCGGCCACGCCGTTGTAAATATTGAGCAGCCGTTTAGAAAACTGATGCTTCGGATTGGATTTTACCGTGCCAAAATCGACCAGAGCGTATTTTGAACCGCTCCCGTCGACCACGCCCCAGCCAAGTGTTTCGCTGCCGGGATCAATTCCTAAAACGCGGATCAAATTCCTATCCGCTTACCGAGTGTAATGAAAAGATACTTCAGATTTTCGATGGGATGCAAATGGAACCACTAAAATACACGAAAACTCACGAAATTGATCTCTTGTTCTGGTTCTTTTCGTGAAATGTTGCGGTCAAAAACGCACTTCTTTGGTAGAGTCATTTTTGCCCTTTCACACCTCTGACCAATCTGGCAATTAACTCCACCAAACAAGGGTATTTTCCTCTACCAGACTACGAAAAATAATATATCCAAGCTAGGGGAAACTAGCGAAAATGTCGAAGAAACGGAGCGATTTCTTTAAATGTGGCACGTGTCACATTTTAAAACCGCCAAAAATCGCGTCACATGATTTTGCACAAAAAATCTTCCCCCGAAAACGAGCCCGTTTGTAAAAAGCGCACAATGTTCTTATTATCAGATTTGCGCTTCGCCTATCCGATAAATGGACAATTACACATCTGTCACGAACGTTAAAGAATCAGTTGGGACGCTGCTGGCCGGAGCGATCGATTACGCTGGGCTGTTTCCGCCCGCCGGGCTGCCGATGTCCGAGGCCGTGATCAACTACGCGATGTACCGCAACAGCAACTATAGCTGGATGCTGGGCAGCTTTGTCCTGCCATCGGCCCGGCTTGGCGAGTTTATCGAAAATGCCCGCGAATTTATCTCCCGAGACTCGAAAACAGCCTGGCGGTTGAGCGTTCTGACAGGCGAGGACCTAAACGCCAGCATTCGTGAGATCAACGAATTTACGGCCAAATACGGCCAGGGCGTTGTCATCGACTCGATCGAGGTCAGGGCAAATACGGTGTCGAAGATCGAAAATACGTGTTCGCTGCTACCCGCAGGGGTAAAAGCGTATTTTGAACTCGGACTTGGAAAGAACTTCCCCGACTTGCTCACAAAAATCGCCGGGACCGGTCAATATGCAAAGATCCGCACGGGCGGCGTCACGCCCGGAGCGTTTCCGACGTCGTCGGCCATCATCCGCTTTGTCAGGTCATGTCTCGCCGCAAATGTGCCGTTCAAAGCGACGGCCGGGCTTCACCATCCGATGCGTTGTTTTCGCCCGCTGACCTACGAAAACAACTCGCCAAAAGGTACGATGCACGGATTTCTCAACCTATTCCTGATGACCGGCTTTGCCCGCGAGGCCTATCGGTCGAGCCTGCTCGAAGACGTCATGGAAGAGGAGTTTGACGAGGTCTTTCGCTTTGAGGACCAGTCAATAACGTGGCGGCGCGAGTTTTCCCTAAAACTCTGGCAGATCGAAAAACTGCGCCAAAACGGCATCCACTCATTCGGCTCTTGCTCCTTCGACGAACCAATCGCCGATCTGCAAAAGCTTGGAATTTTATAGCCACAAAATGCACAAAAGACACAAATAAGAAATCTTTTTTGTGCTTTCTGTGCCTTTTGTGGCCAATTGCTTATGACTTACGAAATTAACGAAACCCACGATCCGAACCTCAAAAGCTGGGTCGAAACCGCCAACGATCCGAATACGGATTTTCCGATACAGAATCTGCCGTTTTGTGTCTTTGCACCAAGTGCCTCCCGTCAAGATCCTCGAGTTGGCATCGCTATCGGCAATTTTATCTTAGATATCTATCGATGTTACGACGCAGCTTTGTTTGACGATGATGGTGAAAACTGTCTCGCAGAAAAATGTTGGGCCGAGTCTCTTAGTTGGGGGATTATGGATGAAAGTGATTCGGGGATTAATCGATTTCGTTCCCAACTTAGGAAACTTTTGTCCGAAGATGCTGATAAAAGAGTTCAAGATGTTGTTGAAAAGAATCTAACTCCAATTTCCGATTCGACCTTTTTTATGCCGACTAGAGTGTTCGATTACACCGACTTCTATTGCTCGATCTATCACGCGACGAATGTGGGGTCGATGTTTCGGCCGGATAATCCTTTGCTGCCGAATTATAAGTATGTGCCGATCGGGTATCACGGGCGGGCTTCGTCGATCGTGATCTCGGGGACGGACATCAAGCGGCCTAAGGGACAGAACCGTACGGATCAGGAAGCTCCGCCGGTGTTTATTCCGTGCAAGAGTCTCGATTACGAGATGGAGGTCGGGTTTTTTGTCGGGCAGGGGAATGAGCTCGGCACGTCGATCCCGATCGGCGAGGCGGAGCAGCATATCTTCGGATTGTGTCTCGTCAACGACTGGTCCGCCCGCGACATACAGGCGTGGGAATACCAGCCGCTTGGGCCGTTTCTCGCAAAGAATTTCGCCACGACGATCTCGCCCTTCGTCGTCACGATAGAAGCCCTCGCACCGTTCCGCACTAAGGCTTTCGAACGCGAAGCAGGCGATCCCGCTCCTCTCAATTATCTTGCGGATGACAACAACGAAAAATTCGGCGGCATCGACATCAATCTCGAGGTCTTTATCCAAACCGAGAAGATGCGTGAGGAAAACATCGAACCTTTCTTACTAAGCCGTTCGAATATGAAAGACCTCTACTGGACCATCGGCCAGATGCTGACGCACCACGCCTCAAATGGCTGCAACCTCCAAACCGGCGACCTCATCGCCACCGGCACGATCTCCGGCAAAGAAAAGTCCGAACGTGGCTCAATGCTCGAACTCTCATGGCGAGGCACCGAACCAATCGATCTGCCAAGTGGCGAACAACGCCGCTTTCTCGAAGACGGCGATGAGATCATCATGAAAGGCTACTGCGAACGCGAAGGCTTTCGCCGCATCGGCTTTGGTGAATGCCGGGGACGTGTAATGCCTTCGGATTAAGAGATTTGCCACGAATTACACGAATGTCACGAATAAGAAATCAAATCAATTCGTGTTATTCGTGTTATTCGTGCAATTCGTGGCTAAACTTTCTTCGTCTGTTAGGATTCTAGTATGCAATCAGTTGGCGGCGTTATGAAGGCGGAGATTCAGCGAATTCATTCGGGTGCGAACGATGATATTGGCAGCGACGTTCTCGCCGTTGAAGAGCCGCTTGAGATTCGCATTGGCATATCGATAAATGGAAAGGTCAAGCACAAGGCAGTGTCGATCACGATGCGAACGCCGGGCGACGATGCGGAGCTTGCGGCGGGATTTCTGTTTACCGAGGGCATTATCCAGCATCCCGAACAGGTGAAACAGATTCGTCATTGCGGGTTGAAGATTGGCAAAGCTGGCGGCGTTATCGATCGGGTGGCCGCCCTGAATTCCAACACGATTCGGGTCGATCTGAACGACGGAGTAGAGGTAGACCTGAAAAGCCTCGACCGGCATTTTTATACCACTTCAAGCTGCGGCGTTTGCGGCAAATCGTCGATCGAGGCACTGGCAACCGGCGTTCGCGTCCAGGCAGACGACGGTCTTCGCGTCTCTCGCGAGATAATTCACAATTTGCCGGAAACGCTGCGAGCCTCGCAGGACGTATTCGAATGCACGGGCGGCCTGCACGCATCGGCTCTGTTTACACCTGATGGCGAACTTGATATCGTTCGCGAAGACGTCGGCCGTCACAACGCTCTCGACAAAGTAATCGGTGCAAAGTTTCTCGCGGGCGAAATGCCTTTGTCGAACAGGATTTTGCTTGTGAGTGGCCGGGCGAGTTTTGAGCTTGTACAAAAAGCCCTGATGGCGGGGATTCCGTTCATGGCGGCGGTTGGTGCTCCGTCGAGTCTGGCGGTGGACTTGGCGGCGGAATATGGAATGACATTGGTCGGTTTTGTTCGTGATAATAGGTTCAATGTCTATTGCGGTGCGGGCCGGGTCAGAACCGGGAGCGGTAGCGACTGGGTTCCTACCACCGTCGAGAAAGGTGCGATAGAGAATGGGGAAAAACGCTAAAATCGAACAAGACCGCTCACCCGAAAAGCTCGGCAACCTGACGGTGACTGAGCCGCTCACCGTCGCGGCCGGCTTTAAGGCGATCAAAGAGACGACGACCAATGCCTATGTCAAAATGGGGCCGTTTCACGCTACGCGTGGGCTGCTGAATCTCAATCAAAAAGGCGGGATCGATTGCCAATCTTGTGCGTGGCCGGATCCTGACGGGAAACGGACGATCGCCGAATTCTGCGAAAGTGGTGCGAAGGCGTTGGCTGACGAAGGCACGAAGAAGCGGGTCGAGACCGATTTTTGGCGTGAGAACTGCATCGACCAGATCGCGAGGCATGACGACCGCTGGATAAACGATCAAGGCCGTTTGACCGAACCGGTCGTGCGGCGAAAAGGGGCGCGGCATTTTGAGCCGATCTCGTGGACCGATGCGTTTGAGCTTATTGCTGGTGAATTAAACTCTCTCGATTCGCCTGACGAGGCAATCTTCTACACTTCCGGCAGGACTTCGAACGAAGCGGCGTTTCTTTATCAGCTTTTTGTGCGGCAGTTTGGTACAAACAACCTGCCCGATTGCTCGAACATGTGTCACGAATCGTCGGGCGTGGCTCTGAGCGAATCTATCGGACTCGGCAAAGCCACCGTGCGGCTTTCGGATTTTAACGAGACCGATCTCGTCATCGTCATCGGCCAAAATCCGGGCACGAACGCACCGCGGATGATGTCTTCGCTCGAGGACGCAAAGCGGGCCGGGGCAAAAATGATAGCCATAAACCCACTGCCCGAGGCAGGACTGCTCAACTTCGTAAATCCAAATCCGCAGCATCATCCAAACCCGCTCACGTTCCCAATCGACCTGCTCGGAAACCGCCCGACAAAACTCGCCGATCTGCATCTGCCCGTTCGGATCGGTGGCGATATGGCTGTGCTCAAGGGCATGATGAAGGTCATGCTGGAGCGCGAACTGGCCGCACCGGGCGAGATATTCGATCACGAATTTATCGAAAAATACTGCGACGGTTACGACGAACTAATCGCCGAACTCGAAGCGACCTCGTGGGATGACATCCTCGAATCCAGTGGTCTAACCCGCGAGCAGATCATCGAGGCGGCGGAAATGTTAGTTGGCGCGAAGCGCGTCATCACATGCTGGGCAATGGGAATCACGCAGCATAATGAAGCCGTCGCGACGATTCAGGACGTCGTCAATCTGCACCTTCTTCGCGGTCAGATCGGGAAGCCCGGAGCGGGTATTTGTCCGGTTCGCGGGCATTCGAACGTGCAGGGCGACCGGACGATGGGGATTTGGGAGAAGGTCAACGAGAAGTTTTTCGCTGCTCTCGCCCAGGAATTCGACTTCGTACCGCCGCAGAAAGACGGTCTCGACACGGTAGCGAGCATCACAGCGATGGCCGACGGTCGGGCCAAGGTATTTTTCGCAATGGGTGGCAACTTCGCCGTCGCCGCTCCCGATACAGAAGCGGTCTTCAACGCACTCGGGAATTGCCGCCTAACGGTTCAGGTGCTCACAAAACTAAACCGAACGGCGCTGAGTCGAAAGCGAGCAAACTCTGATCCTGCCGTGTCTTGGAAGGAGTGAGATCGACCGGAACGCCAGCATCCCTGCTGGCGAGTCACACGCCGCCAGGGATGGCGGCGTTCCGGCCAAGGCGGAAACACGACCGGTAGGGAGTGTGTCTAATGAGCAGTTTGTAACTACCGAAAGCACGATGCTCAACGTACAAATGTCGAAGGGAATCTTCGAACCCGCCTCGAAGCATCTACGCAGCGAACCTTGGATCGTCGCCGAACTGGCGAAAGCGACACTCGGAGAACGAACCTCGGTCGACTGGGACAAAATGATCGAAAACTACGACAACATCCGCGACTCGATCTCACGCGTTGTCGACGGATGCGAGGACTATAACGAACGCGTCAGAAAACCCGGCGGTTTTTACCTAAAAAACCCGCCCCGCGAACGTATCTTCAACACAAAAACCGGAAAAGCGAGATTTGTCGCGAGCCGTCTCGAGACGGTCAAACTCGAACCCAATCAGCTATTGCTGACCACGATCCGCTCGCACAACCAGTTCAACACGACGATCTACGACGATAACGACCGCTACCGCGGCATCGAAGGCGGCCGCCGAGTCATTTTCATGAACCGCGAAGACGTTGGGCGGCTAAAACTCGAACCAGGCCAGAAGGTCGACATCAACAGCCATTTCAAAGACGGTGAACGCCACGCGAACAGGTTCGTCATCGTCGATTACCCAATCCCAAAAGGCTGCGCCGCGGCCTACTTCCCGGAAACAAACCCACTCGTACCGCTCGGCAGCCACGCGAAACGAAGCAATACGCCGACTTCAAAATCGATAATAATTTCTTTGAAGCCTAACGAGGAGGCGATATAGTGCAACTTTTCAGGTGCAGAATATGTCAGATTACTTTGCTGTAAAATATGAAAAACTCCTGGACAACAATTCTTTTACTAATTTTTGCGATTGCCATCTTAAATGGTGAAGGTCGTAGCCAAACCACTGCAACGCAACTTGATCCAACGGATCAGCGCAAGGCGATCGCCCTAGCTGTCGAATTCGTGAATGAATTTCGAGCGACTGAAGATCTTCGACCTTTAATTCCGAAATACTTTGTTGCGGATTTTCCCCGACGCCTTGAATTTTGCCGAACGACTTCGAATTGCGAGGGATCGGCTCGCGACTTTTGGAAAGGGCCTGAAGAATCGGACAAGCTTCGATTATCTCGCGAAGATTATTTCAGACACTATGTTTCCCTTATTAACGGCTTACTCCTGTATTCACAGGCCGCTAATAATCTTGCGATCCGTGCGGGGAAAAAACCTGATGCATTTGATGATGAGGCCGAGAAGATCATAAATGAGCGACTACGTTCGATTCTAAAGAAGAATGCTACTTGGAGAACAATCTGGGGAATGGAGGAAGGCGAGGGAGATGACGGGCCAAAAGCTCCGGAAACCGCTCAGGAGTATCGCAAATCGATTTCGGATCATGAGCAGACGGTTGCAGCTCTGCGCAAGGTTGCGGCGGAAGCACGTCAACCGGAGAAGGGGAAGAGGGTGCTAAAACCTAAGCGTCTATTGGCCGAAACTTTCACAGCTTCACTGGCCCGGGGCGAAACGCCTTTCTTTGATTTTCCGGCGGACTCAATCGTAATTCGGGTTTGGCCTGAAATACGCGACATTCCTTTTGTAATTGACGTAATAAAGGTTGGCAATCAAATGAAGATCGTCGCGGTTTATCCGCCAATTGACTAACGGCTACATGAGTCCAGAAGCATTCATACTGATGGGAGGAAAATCGAGCCGGATGGGCCGGGATAAGGCGCTTGTCGAGATCGATGGCGTATCACTCGCGGAGCGGACGCTTAGAACAATGAAGGCGACGAAGCTGTTTTCGCGGATCACGTTTGTCGCCGGACACGAGGCGGCGTTTGCGATGCCGGCGGTGCAGTTTGGTGCTCCGTTTATTTTTGACATCTATCCGGGCCGCGGGCCGCTCAGCGGGATGCATACCGCTTTGGCCGATGTGAAAACCGAGTGGATCTTCGTAACGGCGTGCGACTATCCGTTTACAACACCCGAATTGATAAAGCTGCTCGCGGGCAGGATTTCAAACGACCACGGAGCCGTCATTCCCGAACAGCCCGACGGCCTTCTTCAGCCGCTGTTCGCTTTTTACAAGGTCGAAACCTTGAAGCCGATTATCGACGAAATCGTTGAGCGCCAAAGAGCCGCACGGCCGATGCGAGACATGGTTATGAACCTCGAACCCGTAATCGTCCGTCCGCCCGAATATTCGCATCTAAACGACTATGAGCGGCTGTTTTCTAACGTAAACACGCCGAACGATCTTGCAGATGCCGTTACACAGGTTTAGCTTTTGGGATATAATGGAAACATGGATACGACCGTTGAATATCGATATATAACATCCGTGCCCGGAGTTCAGGGCGGTGAGCCTATAATAAAGGGCACACGGACTCCTGTGCGAGCGATTGTAGAGAACTGGCGAATGGGATATTCGCCTGAGGAGATTGTTAGAGCATTGCCCCATCTCACACTTGCTCAGGTTTTCGCGGCGCTTAGCTACTACAGCGATAATCAGGGTGAGATCAATGGACACATAAAGCGACACAGCGTAACCGAGGACATGCTTCATCCGCTGGTGCGCGATTTATGAGTACGCGAAATCCGGCCAAGGTTTATCTTGACGAAGATGTCGATGAGCTTATCGCGGATATGCTTCGATCTCATGGTTACTTAGTGCTCACTACAACAGGTGAAGGTCGGAAAGGTGAAAATGATCAAAATCAACTACAGTACTCTTCCGAACGTGGAATGGTGATCTTGACTCACAATCGCGATGATTTTGTAGATCTCTCAAATCAATATTTTGAATTGGGAAAGGAACATTTCGGGATCGTTTGGGCCGTTCGTAGACCACCAAAGGCTATCGTTGAAAGACTTTTGACATTACTCAAAAATCTTTCAGCCGACGATTTTAGGAATCAGTTTTTAATAATCTAGTGTTAATTTCCTTAGACAAACTTCACGAAGAATGCGGCGTGTTCGGTATTTTCGGGCATGCTGAGGCCTCGACGCTTACGCAGCTGGGGCTTTTTGCTTTGCAGCATCGGGGGCAGGAGGCGTGCGGGATCGTTTCTTCGGACGGCGTTGAACTGTATCAGCACCGGGCGATCGGGCTGGTCGCGGATGTTTTGAATCCTGAGATTTTGCCGACGCTGATCGGTTCGAGTGCGATCGGGCACACGCGGTATTCGACGACGGGGAAGAATACGATAAAGGAAGTTCAGCCGTTTTCCGTGACTTGCCAGCACGGTCAGATTGCGATTTGTCATAATGGCAATCTTCCGTTCGCGGCGACCAAGCGCATAGAACTCGAACGAGCCGGGGCGATTTTCTCATCGACCTCTGACACCGAGACGATCCTTCACGGCATCGCTCGCACGCCTGCCCGAGACGCGGTTGAGGCGATAAAAAAGGTTCTGATCGACACCGAAGGGGCGTTTTCGCTACTCTTTTTGACGCCGAAATCCCTTATCGCCATCCGCGATCCGCGCGGCTTCCGTCCGCTGGTGTTGGGTAAATATCAGGATGCGTGGTGCGTCGCCTCCGAAACGTGCGCGTTTGACCTGATGGACGCGAGCTACGTCCGTGAGATCGAGCCGGGCGAGATGCTGATCATTAACGCCGACGGCGTGCATTCGTCAAAGCCGTTTGAGGTGAAACCGGTTTCGGTCTGCACGTTTGAACACGTCTATTTTTCGCGGCCTGATTCCACAATTTTTGGTAAATCGGTCAACGAATCACGCCACAAAATGGGCAAACGCCTCGCTGTCGAGCAGCCGGTCGAGGCCGATCTGGTCGTTCCCGTTCCTGATTCCGGTGTCGCGGCCGCGATTGGCTTTGCCGCCCAGTCGGAGATAAATTACCGGCAGGCGATCATCCGCAACCATTACGTTGGGCGAACTTTTATCGAGCCTTCGCAATCGATCCGTTCCTTTGGTGTCCGCCTAAAATTAAATCCTATCAAGGATTTAATCAACGGCCGTCGTGTAGTTTTGGTCGATGATTCGATAGTCCGTGGAACAACATCGAAAAAGATTGTCGAAATGGTCCGCGAAGCCGGAGCGACCGAGGTCCACATGCGAATCTCCTGTCCGCCGACCGCCCATTCCTGCTATTACGGCGTCGACACGCCTGACCCGACCGAACTGATCGCCGCCAAAATGTCCGTCGAAAAAGTCTGCCAGTACATCGGCGCCGACAGCCTCGGCTACCTCTCGCTCGAAGGAATGCTCGAAGCAATCGGAATCGCAGAATCACGAGCATGTTCGGCATGCTGGACCGGGAAATATCCTACTTTGATTGCTAACGGGAAGGCTGCGTGATCGAAACCGCTTTCGGCTGACTCGTCGGCGGAGTGGAGTTTACCTCAATTGCGCCAATATCTACACGCCCGACGCCCCGCCGGTACCCGCGCTGGTCAAACTGTACCCAATAATCCGATGTCCCGTCGCAACTGGAAATCGAGAGGACGCAGCGGCTGCCGCTGTCGATTGCCGGGCTACCCAGCAGCGGAGCGATTGAGTCGGTAGGCCCGCCGTTGTTTGCTAACGTGCCGAGTCGCGGATCGATGTCACCTAAAAAGTCATCTGTGCTCCAGCCGTAACTTCCCCGCGAGTTTGTGATGATATTACCACCCCACGAACCGAACCGACCGCTTACCGAACCGTTGGAACGCCCCTTATCCAAGCCGACAATGTTGTTAACAAGTACAAACGTGCTTCCCGGAGCATTCACCAGGTGGCTCCAAAACCGCGCCGAGTTCCGCACTATCGTGTTATTTACGAGGATAGTCCATCCGTTGTTCGCGATCGCTCCAGCTTGTTCCGCACCGTTGTCTGTCAGGGTCGAGCTGCGGATGATAACCCACGTGTCGGGAGATGTGTAAACGGCCCCGCCCTGGCCTCTCGCTACGTTTCCGCTTATCAGACATCTCTCGATTACCGAATTTACAAGAACCGGCGGATTACCGAAATAAACTGCGCCTCCCGCGTTTGCTTGATTGCCCGTGATCGCCATGTCCGAGAGGACAATGATTGACGAAGTCCGGATCGCACCGCCCGTGGTTCCGATTCCGTTCTTCAGCGTAACGCCGCGGATCTCGGTCGGGGCGTTGATATCAAATAACCTAAACAAAGAGACGTTGGGGCCCGGAGTTCGTTGGATTGTGAGGCTTCGGGCTCCGGGACCGACGATCGTGAGGGGATTCGTTATCGAAAGCTGTCCGCGCGGTGAGATTAATAATGGAAGCCAGATCGTCGACGAACGTAATTGTATCGGGTGCCGTGGTGAAATTCGCCTCGGTCACCGCGGCGCGGAGTGTGCAGTTTCCGACGCTATCGGCGCAGATGCCGTCACCCGGCACGACATCAAGCGCATCCGAAGCCTCGTCGACCGTGAAAACGGCCGACGGACGTTCGTCTTGAAGCGCCATAACGGGTGCGAATAAAAATACGATGAAGGACGCGAGAATGGCTGAGTTTGGGATTAAGTTGCGCATAAAACCACGATAATACTTGCGGGTACGCGAAGTCTACTTTAATACCTCGATATTTAACGTCTGCGATCCGCTGATGACAAAATCTCCTACGGGCAATTCCTTTTCCGCAATAATGGTTTGGACCGAAGGCTTTGAGCCGCCAGCGGTGCGGTCGTTGTTGAGCGTGGCGAGCATTGACGGCGGCAGGTTTGGCATTTCGCTGGAGCCGATGATCGTGCCGGTGGTGGTTCGTGTCAGAACCGCATAGAGGCGGTCGGGGCGTTTTAGGCGGTTGATGGTGGCGATCAGTTCGGCGGCGGTTTTCGGCGTAAACTGCGTGATCGCCGCGTTTTGCTGAACCGCGTTTCCGTCGCCGACCATGATCGTGACCGTTCCCGGCGCCGTGTCAGATGGGATCGTGACGGGAACTTTTCGAGGGTTTATTTTGCCTGATTCGTCACGCTCGAATACGGTTAGCTCGATGGTTTCCCCGGCCTTGACGTAGTTTTTGTCGATGGAAATCCGGTCAACCGTCCCGGTTCGGCTGCCGTCGCGGGCGGCCATCGACAGATTGATCCCGGTGATCTCAAGGCCGTCAAAATTCGCTCTCATCAGCACGGCGAGCGGAACGGCGGCGGCTGATGCGGCCAATGCCCCGGCTTGCTGACCAGTAAAGCGGCGGCTGAGCCGGATCGATTCTTCACCTTTTATTTTGATCTCGCCGGTCATTTCGATCGTCGTTTCGCCGAGGCCGCGTTCCTGGGCGGAAATGGCGTTTCCGGTACCGGCGTTGACGATCAGCGGCGTCAAAAGCTCATCGAAAGCGGATTCGAAATTGATCTCGCTCGCCCGCCCGCGGCTGTTGATGAGCTTAATCTTAACCGGCAGCATTTTGGGTTCTGCTCCAAGTTTGCCGTAGATCGCCGTTGCACGATCCTGGGTCATGGCCCCTACGGTGGCGTCGGCAACAGCAAGTTTGAATGAATTGTTTGCGTTTGGAATAACGGTGACGACATGTGATTCCGCCATTGGCAGATTTGCCGAACCGAGGTTGAAAAACGGGTGACCGAAGCCGTATATCTTCTCTCCGTCACGGAGCGTAACCGTTCCGGCAGCAGCGATCTGAACGTCACCGCGGGCCAGTGACACGACGACAGAATCGCCCCCGAGCAGCGTGTTTTCGTTAAACGGAGTGAGCGGCTTGATCGCCGATCCGCCACCGGCTGTCGCAATCGGCATAATTCCGGCACGCATCAATTCCGGTGCAAAGGAATCGAGAATATGCTGCGCAACCCCGGAAAAATACATCGGCGTCGAGATCGGCGTAAATGTCTGGCCAGCAATCGCCATCAGGCGAGAATCGGCGGAAAAGCCTGATGCAACCGACATTCGGGCAATCTCATTAAAGTTTGGCCGCCATCTGTCCGATCGCAGCTCAGCGTAGGTAAAAGTCTTTGGAGCAGGGTTTATTGGTCCCCGCGCAGTTGCCTGCTCCGTAACCGACGACATTTGTTCAAACGGCGTTATGCCGCAGATCGGCTCTTTCGAGAATGGGAAGCTATACGAGATGGCCCCGACCAGTTTACCGTCGATGTAAACGGGTGAACCCGACATTCCCGCGAAAACGAAAGTCCGCTCGGCGTTTGGCCCGCTCAATTTGCCAATGATAATGTCCTGTTGCGGGCCGATCCATCCAGGAACGACGCCCAGGATCTCAACGCCAAACTCCTCCGACTTATTTCCCCGGAAAACCGTTCTCGCAGTTCCACGCATGCCCTCGCGCACCTCGGAAACCGGCATTATCTTTAAGGTTCCCGGCGCTATTTTTGGCAGAGGGCTTTGGGCCGCTACGCTTGGCAGAAATGATAGAAGGGCGAGAAAAAAGGCGAGGGTTCTTTTGTTAAACATCGTAAAAACTTCTTCCATAGAGGCTGCCGGTTATGGTAACATTTTAACTGGTCTATCCGAAAGGCCGACACTTGCTTGCTGTCACCCACAAATGTTCGATGCCGCCCGGCGGCCAAATTCTGCACTAAAAACCTACATTGCTATGGCTAAATCAACCCGTCTCGTCAAAAGTTTTACACGCCTTCTGCTTCCCGTTGTACTGCTCGTTTTGGTCGCGGTTTCCGCTGGCGCCATCTGGCTGGTATATAAAACCGCCCGTCCACTTAAGGCCCGCTATCTTGTGACGCCTGAAAAATACGGACAGCTCAGCACCCGAGCGGCCCAAGTCACTGAAGAAACCTGGGCGAACCGTGATGCTGGCGTAACCCGCGGATGGTTACTGCGTGGAGCCGAAGGCTCGCCGGCGGTAATATTACTCCACAAATTCGGAGCTGACAGGTCGTATGTCTTAAATCTCGGCGTCAAGCTAAACGAATCGACAAATTTCACAGTCCTGATGCCCGATCAGCGGGCGCATGGCGAGAATCCGTCCGTTGTAAATGCGTCATTTGGCGGGTGCGAGACCGAGGACAGCGTGGCGGCAATTCAGTTTCTAAAAAATCTCAAAACGCCGAATGGCATTGCTCTGGTTGACCAAAATAAGATGGGCATATTTGGCATCGAGATGGGAGCGATCGTAGCCGTTGCAACTGCGGCCAAAGATACTACCATCAAGGCTGTCGCCGTGGATTCGTCACCAGCGGATTCCGATGGCGTTCTGACGGCATCGGTTGACCGCCGCTTTCCTTTTGCCAGTTTCGCGACGGCCAGATTAGCCCAGCTCGGCACCCGAATGTATTACTTCGACGGCTGTTACCAACGCGAGCCGGTTTGTGACACGGCAAAGAAAGTTGAAAATCGCAATGTGCTGCTGCTCGCGGGTCTCGACGCCGCGGAGTTTCAGGATTCTACGGCAAAACTGAATAAGTGCTTTGCCGCAAATAACAAAGTCGAAACCAAAACCGACCTCAGCCCGTCCGGATACAGCATCATAAACGCCTCAATGGAACAATCCGAGACCTATGATCAACGGTTGATAGACTTTTTCCGGAATTCTTTGTCGAATTGAGAGGGGAGAGGAGGAGAAGAGGAGAAGAGGTACCTACTTTGTTGTCTTTCGACCGGTAGGCAATACCCAGTTTTGAGGGCGACTGATCATTGAGATTATCATTGCGATTATTTCGTCGTATTCCCTGTATAGACTCCGGGCTGTCTCGACATCCGTATACTCACATTAAACGGCAAATTCGATCCAGGTCTGAGTTTCGGCGGATTCTCCTTCAGAATCGTTTAGTTTCGCGATGAAAGCGGCTTCGTAACGCCGCTTTCTCCATGATTCGGCGAGGTTTGCGGATACTGAACGAGACGACCGGCGAATCTGATCGGTGAGGGAATATGTTTCCTCCTTCGGAAATTCTTTGCTAATCTCAAAAATCACCATAGCCGCATTAAACGCCTTTTTGTAAACGTCCAACTCTTGGTGTCGAGTGATTTTCATAATTGACGATTCTCCTCTTCCCCTCTTCCCCTCTTCCCCCTCTTCTCCTCTTCTCCTCTTCTCCTCCTTTTTCTCAAAGATCAATTTTCTTCTTACTATGCCCGTTTGTGCGCGAGACGCTTTGGATTTCGGCGCTTTCTTCGATTTGGCCGACGGCTTGGTCGAGGATTTTTTTTAATTCTGTTAGACGTTCGATGGTTGAGGTTGTTTTAAGGAGCTGGTATTTTTTTTCGTTCTCAAAATTGAAAGCAGCCGTGACGAGAAACGAGAGGGCTTCGGGATCGGCCCGGTGAATTTCCGGAAGGCGGCCTCGGTTACCGCTCATCTTGAACGCCGCCTTTGCCATTCGTTCGAAAAGAGCGAAAACATCATCGGCCAGCCTTCCGATCTCAGCCGGATTTTCACTTTCGTCCTCAAAAAATTCGATGTCGCCAACCAAATATGGATCGCTCGATTCGATATAGTCGATCAGTCTAAAACGGATGATACCGAGAGTGAGAATATTTGACCGCCCATCGTCGAGCATTTCAGCTTCTCGGATCTCTGCAACACAGCCGACGGCGCCCAGCGATGGTTTGTCGTCAAAGGTCACCTCGGGGTCATAAAACACGACCCCGAAAAATTTGCCTTCATTTTCGACATCCTTCAGCATTTGCTGGTATCGGTCCTCGAAAATATGCAGCGGCAAAAGCTCGTTTGGAAGCATAACGAGCGGCAGCGGGAAGATCGGCAGCGTTTTAATGCCCCTGACTTTTTCTAGCAATTCGGACATAGGATGATAGTTTCAAGTTCAAAGTTCAAAGTTCGAAATTCAAAGTAGCGATTTCTTGACTTTGAACCTTAAACTTTGAACTTTGAACTGCTTTCAGAGCGATAAACTCCGCAATCTTAGCAGGTTCGTCTTCACTTAGGGCCATTCGCTTGGCTCCGATGACGGCGTCGGAAATGTCGTCGTTCATTGCTTTGTAGCGGTTGTCGCGGCCGACGAGGTCGCCGATGACGCGGCGTTCGAGTTTTTCACGACCTTCGTCCGGGGCGTCTTCGTTCGAGTCTAGATAATCTGCGGGAACGGTCTGGTTTTTGATCCGGACGTGTAGGGCGTCGGTGAGCGCTTTTGCCTCATCACGCATCTTTTGCATTTCGAGCAGCGAATTTGGAAATCCGAGCTGTCCGCGAAGAGCGATCTCGATGATAGGCTGCGGTTTATCGGGCTCCGCAACGCGAGCCTCGCGAGTGATCAGATCGAGCACGCCCGACGTCACTTTTGCACCCTGGTCGATATTGTCGACGTTAAATTTTAATTGCTGAAACGGTCTGAAATGGTAATCGACGACGTGGCGGGCGGTGACGCGATTGTCGTCATCGACCTCAACGACAAACGCGCCGCGGGTTTCGCGAAATTCACTGATGTTCGTGATCTCGATCGAGCCGGGATTAAACGCCCAATTGTCGATTTCGTAATGTTTGTGAGTGTGGCCGAGACCGACGTATTCGACCGTTTCCTTTAGCTCTTTCAATGCCGATAGCGACAGCGCCGGAATTGGGTGCATCTGGTGGCCTTCGACATCCGTGTGGAGCATTAGTGTGTGAAACGCTCCGCTACGGCGGTTCTGTTTTATCGCCCCGGTAAGCATCGGTATCGCCCAATTTCCTGAGGCCCCGTACCAGTCGGAACCGAATATTCGCGCCCGACCGATATCGATAAAACCGCCTTTTTTTGTCGATTCGTCCCAGGGCCGGTAGCTCATTTTCCCTTCGTTGGAATCAGGTTCGAGAAGTGTGACGAGGCCCCAACTGGCTAGCGAACGCAGCCAACTAAATTCGCTGTCCGAATGTTTTTGATCGTGATTGCCCTCGATCGAGATGACCGGAATTCCAGCCTCCCGCATCATCGTGAGGCCCTCGACGGCATAGTTCATTGTCTCGGGCGGCACGACACGTTTGTGAAAAAAATCACCGCACATGATAACAAAATCGACCTGCTCCCCGATGGCATATCGCCGCAAAACATCGATCCACGCGTCAAAAAAATCGCGCGGACTTTCGGGCAATTGATATCGCGTACATCCCAGATGCACATCGGCGATATGGAGAAACCTCATGGAGTAATTATAGGATATTTCAACGCAAAGACGCGAAGATGCAAAGTCGCAAAGAAACCAAGGATTTAAATCTCTTCTCGTTGCGTCTTTGCACCTTTGCGTCTTTGCGTTAAATTAAGACCCATGAACAAAGTCGTCCTGATCACCGGAGCGTCGAGCGGAATCGGTCTGCATACGGCCAAGCTTTTTCAGGCAAAAAACTGGAAAGTTGCGGCGACGATGCGTTCGCCGGAAAAAGCCACTGAATTACAAAAGATCGTTGATATCGAATGCCTGCGACTCGACGTGACTGATCCTGAGTCGATCAGATCGGCGATTGACGCTGCGCTTGAAAAATTTGGCCGGATCGATGTTATTGTTAATAATGCTGGTTACGGTTTGGCCGGAGCATTTGAGGCGGCCACTGCTGAGCAGATCGAGCGGCAATTCGAGACAAATGTTCTCGGCCTGATGAATGTCTGCCGCGAGATACTGCCTTATTTTCGTGAGCAAAAAGGCGGAACGATTATCAACATCGCCTCGGTCGGCGGGCGTATGACATTTCCGGTCTTCAGTCTATATCATTCGACAAAATGGGCTGTCGAGGGCTTTTCAGAATCTCTCCACTACGAATTGGCCGAGTTCAACATCCGCGTCAAAATCATTGAACCGGGACCGATAAAGACCGACTTTTACAGCCGGTCGCAGGATGTGACTAGAAAAGAGGGATTGACGGCATATGACAATTTCGTATCACGGGCGATCGCAAATATGCAAAAAGCCGGTGACGAAGCTCCGGATGGTGGAATAGTGGCGCAAACGATTTACGACGCGGTCACGGATGGGTCAAAACGGCTTCGGTATGGGGTCAATACAAAGGGAATTCTAACGCTGCGAAGGCTCTTGCCTGAACGTCTGTTCTACGCGATAATCAAAATGATTATTTTAAAATAGCTATTTTTGTGGAAAAGTGAGATGATTAGGACGCTGATTCTTACTAATATCCACTTTTTTCCCCGAAGGCGATTAGAATTCTAAGGCAGTCTAACTGATTTCGGTCGTTTTTGAATGAAGATTTTACTCTATAATCCGGATAACGGTATCACGCGGAATTTTATGCCGCATTTGTGGATGTTTCTCCTCCAGTCGCTGACGCCGCCGGAGCATGAGGTAATCCTAATCGATGGAAACGCTAAGGCGATGACGCGGCCTGAGCTTGTGCAGTTTTGCAAGGACGAGAACATCGGCCTCGTCGGCATCGGAGCGATGACCCGCATGGTCGCGAGGGCCTATCTCGTTGCCGACAGTCTGCGCGAAGCCGGTTTTAAGGTTGTGATGGGCGGGCCGCATGTGACGGAATGCCCTGATGAGGCTCTCGGCAAAGACGGTGGCCCGCGACACGCTGATGCCGTGGCTCTCGGTGAGGCCGATGACTATTGGGCACAGATCGTCGACGACGCGGCACGCGGCGAACTGAAAGAGACATATCAACCCAAGCTTGACGAAAAAGGCAACGATTTCAAACCAAGCCTCCAGCAATATCCGCACATCCCGTGGGAAACTCTCGATCTCGATCAGTTTTCGCTCGTGCCAAAATTTCTCCAACCGGCGATGTCGAAGATGGGCGAAGGTTGGGGCAAGTTTTTTGTCGTACCGATCGAGACCGGTCGCGGCTGCCCGTACGGCTGCGAATTTTGTACCGTCACCGGTTTTTTTGGCGACTCGATCCGCTTTCGAACAAATGAGAGTGTCGTCGAGGAGCTGCTACGGCTAAAAGCCAGAGCCAAGAAAGAAAAGGGCCAGATGGCGGTTTTCTTTATCGACGACAATCTGGCGATCAACAAAAAACGTCTCAAAGGGCTACTTCGCGATATGATCGCTGCCGGTGCGACGTTGCCGTGGGTGGCCCAGATTAGCCGCTGAATTTGCTGGCTGACGAGGAACTCGTTGACTTAATCGCTCAGGCTGGCGGCAAATGGGTGTTTATCGGTATGGAATCGATTGACCCTGCCAACATGGCCGACGTCAACAAGAATTTTTCGAAACCGGAAAATTATCAAGCGGTTCTCGAAGGTCTGCGAAAGCGGAATATCTATGCGATCACGTCTTTCATTTTTGGCATGGACAACGACACAACAGGTGTCGCCAACCGCACGGTTGATGAGATCGAAAGCTGGGCGCCGGGGCTGCCTGTCTTTGGTCAGCTTACGCCATTTCCGTCAACGCCGCTCTACGACCGTCTATTGAAAGCTGGTCGTCTGTCTCGTCCAAAACATTGGCTCGATTTTGCGCCATTCGTGATGGCCCACGATCCGCTCAAAATGACTATCGAGGACGCTAAAAAGGAAACTTTTGACGCGTGGTCGCGTTCCTACAGCCCCGAGCGTAATTGGGAAGCGGTCAACGAGATTCGCGAAGCCCCGATCGACGTTCGCATCAGCCATCTTGTCGCTCGGTTGTTTTTCCGCGGCATTTATTTCCCACAAATGGGCAAATGGGCATGGATAAAACTCCTGCTCGATAACCGCCGAACAATCCTCAGCCTCACCCGCGAAGGAGTGCGCACCTGGCGTCAAGCGTGGAAACGCCGCCGCATCGAAGCCCGCGAGGTACAGCCCGCTCAGTAATCAGGTGACAGATGGCAGTTGGCGGTTGGCAGTCTCTGCCATCGCACACGTGACTGGAGCCGCAAGCATCCTCGCGGGCAACGCCGGTTCCTCCGGCGTGACGCGGTTAGGTATTTCTTCAACTGAATTCTAAACTCGTTTGTCACACCCGCCGAAGCGGCGGCGTTACAGACGAGGGCTCCTGCGTTCCGGGGATGGCGGCCCTTTGTTCCGGTTACGAGATATGGGCAGCGTATCCCAATAACGCTCATCCGGAATTTCGTAATAAATTTCATCACTTTTTTCGTTACATTTCCAGTTTTTAGGGATACAATATGCGGCATGAGCCTTAGTCGTCACGTGCGTGCTGTATTGTCGGACTCTGCATTGTAGGAAAAAGCCAGTGGATCGAAACCTTGTATCTTTAGGTCTCGTAATTTTGGTCTCGATTCTCGCCGCAGGCTTTTTTTTCGTGCCGTTTCCGACCTCGGCGTTTCAGGGTTATGCACCGGCTGGGGTGGTCATCCCGGATGCGGATATCATCCTCGACGGGGGGTTTGAGGGCAGTATCGAGACTACGACCATAACGAACCCTAACTGGCAGTCAACCTCGACGAATTTCATTACCTCGCTGTGCAGCCTCAATTTCTGCGGGAACGACACCCCGTCCGCACCGCGAACCGGGACATTTTTCGCCTGGTTTGGCGGCAGTGTCGCGGCCGAAACGGGTACGGCGACGCAAACTCTGGTGATACCGTCAGGTTCAAACCCGGTTTTGAAGTATTGGCTGCGGATCAACACCGTCACATCACCATTTGACGCACGGCTGGAAATCAAGGTCGATGGCATGGTCATTCAAACCGTCACCGAACCGTCCGCGGCTGAGGGAGCATATTCACAACGAACCGTTTCACTGCCCATCATGTTTGCCAACGGGGCGTCGCACGTCATTAGTTTTGAATACGACAATCCGGCGGGCAGCGGCATATCCAATTTTACGGTCGATGACATAACGCTCGAAACGACCGGTGTGGTGACACCGACGCCGACCGCAACCCCAACGCCAGCACCCGGATGCTTGACGACGATCAATTATTCCGGCCCGGTGGTGGAAATACCCGATAATCTAGCGGCCGGCGTTAATATCGTCGTACCGGTCAGCGGCCTGACGGGGAATATTTCGGATCTGGATTTTCGATTTGACGGTACGCCGAGCGTCGACGCGACCGCGACCACGGTCGGTGTCAACCATTCCTATGTCGGAGATCTAAGATTTACGCTTACCTCACCGGCCGGTACAAGCGTTTCGTTCCTCGATCGTCCGGGATTTCCTGCGGCCGGAGCAGGCTGCGACAACAATAATCTGGCTGCATTAACCCTCGATGACGACGGTGGATTTCCTCCGATTGAGAATCAGTGCGTCGGCGCGATCGACGCGGCGCTTCCGTCAGGTTCATTTTCACCCAACGCCGCTCTGTCCGCCTTTGACGGTCAGACGGCGAACGGCAATTGGACGCTGAATGTGAGCGACAACCTCGAACAAGATACCGGATCGGTCAGAGTATTTTCGCTTCTTTTTCGCTCTGCATGTCCGGCGAACGCGGTGGTTTCGGGACGCGTGTTTACACCAAACGGGCTGGTCATCCGAAGTGCGGCTGTGGCTCTGACGGATTCGCTCGGAGTGAGACGGACGACCACGACCTCGTCATTTGGAACCTATAGTTTTAGCAATGTGGAAACGGGCCAGACGTATATTATGGGGGTCAGTTCGAGGCGATACCGCTTTTCACCACGCCAATTGACCGTGAACGGCAATCTCGCCGATGTCGATTTTTTTGGTCTGGAATAGACCGGACAATGACACTGTTCAGCGGCGGGCTTGCCCGCCAACCCGACGCGACTTCGCCCGACATGCGGGCAAGCCCGCAGCTGAGCTGGCACCTAAAAACTCTGGCTTGGTTCGAATGTTTCGAGGATGGGGGCGAGTTCGCCTTTGACGCCGACGTCGTCGACGCTGTGAACCTCGTCGGCGAGAGAGGTAGCGAGCATGGTGATCTCGAAGCCGTTTCTGACGCCGGGCCTTGCGGCTGGGATGAATAAACGGCGGCCCCAGACGACGAGTTTTTCGCCGGTGGGTGACGTTCCGCCGCCCTGGAATTTGACCTCATACGCCTGCCACGAACCATTTAGCTTGATCTCGCCTTGCGACACCATCTGGTAACCGGGAAGCAGTTTTTTCAGCGTTTCGTTGGTTTCCTTGACCATTAGCGTAAATTTTTCGCCGTCCTCTCCAAACGTTCCCTTGCTCGAATAATAGCTAATGAGCATCTGCTCTTTCACGCGACCATCCGGCGTCGGGCTGCGAAATGTCGAGGAATTTCCCGCGAGTATTTGGGGTCGAGCCGTTTTGCGGCCCGTTTACCTTCCAATCTTTTGGATAAAACAGCGTAAATCCGACGAAGTTGCGAAACAGTTCACCCTTGAGATCCTGTTTGTTGTTTTGGTAAAAATTCGTATTCGCTGGCTGTGGAACGTTGCGTGGCAGCGGCGGCATTTCGGTGCTCGCAAGGGCAGACGTTCCGGCATTCGAAACGTTACCGGTTTGAGCCTCAGGCACTGACGGATTGTCGGCCGAAAAATACCAGGCAAAGCCAATGATCGCAATAATAACGAGAACGCCGACCGCAGCTAAAACTAATTTCCACGATGAACCCGTGTCGGGCGGTTCGGGTGAGCGATTTCGCCACGATGGTTCTTCGCTCATCGCCAACGCCGGAACAGTTGCCGCGACAGATTTTGTCACCACCGGTTCCAGCGAAATGAAATTCCCTCGAGGGGCAACTTGTATCGGCGGAGCGGCGGGTACTGCAACCGGCTTTGTCGCTATCTCATCCACCACCACGGCATTTCTACCCGCGACTGCGACTGGTTGTGCCGGTTCGGATAGGGAAGCGAAAAGTGCATCGCCCAGGTCGCGAGCTTTCGGAAATCTGTCGGCGGCGTTGAATGCCAGTCCCCTATCAATTATTTCATTGACCGAGAGCGGCAGTTCTGGCCGGATATCCGTCGGCATCAGTGAAAGTCCGGCACTTTGTCCGCGAACAAAATCCCTCGCGCCAGAGCCGGTAAATGGTACCTGACCCGTCAGCATTTCATAAGCGACTACGGCGAGCGAATAAATATCGCTGGCGACGGTCGCGATACGATCTTCGAGCACCTCAGGAGCTTTGTAAGCAATATTGTCGTCGTTCGGTTCGCCGCTGGAGCTTCCGAAATTAACGACCTTAATGTGTTCAATCTCGCCGGAAGCGTCGATTATCAGATTCTCGGGCCGGATGTCGCGGTGGATAATTCCTTCCTGATGGGCTTCGTTTAAGGCGTTGGCCGCCTGTCGAAGGATACGGGCCGCTCGCTGAGGGTTAAATTTTCCATGAATCGTCAGCACGTCGCTCACCGATAAAGCGTCGAAATATTCGCTGACAAGAAAATTTGCACCGTTAGCAAAACCGCCTGAATCTATTAGCCGCGGAATATTAGGATGGCTGAAGTGGGACAAGGAAACTCGCTCCTCGGCTAGGACGCTGCTCATGATCTCGTCATAATCGTCCTCGATCAGGATGCGAACCAGAACCTTGCGATCCTCCACGATCCTGTCGTCGGCGAGATACGCGAGACCCGTTTCGTCGCCGCCGAGAAATTCGGAGACACGATACCTGCCTTTTACCGTTCGTCCGACAAGCCGTTCGGGATTGTCCAGATCAAATTCTTCTAAAAACCCCTGATCCCGATCCGCGTTTCGTAGATCGACGTGGCCCGCCGGAATCTCAAATGGTTGGACTTTTCTCGTGATCGGTCTCTCGGCGGGGACTGGCCGTAATGGAAACACAGGCGGAGACGGTTTGGGTTTTGTCTCAAGTTCAAGTTCAGGATCGTCAAGCTCAAAGAAGACCGGCTCATTTCTTGCGGGCAAGGAAGGTCGCGGCGAATCAGAAAGGTTCTCGTCGAGATCGCCGATCGCTTCAATTTTGGGGAGCAAGCTCGCAAAAATACCGCCCGGCTGATTCCGTTGCGTTCCAGCGACCTCGGAGACGAGCCGGGAGCCGTCAGTCGGACAAAACCGACGGGAACCTTCATCAAAACTCTCTTTACACTTGGGACAATACATTTGTTTAAGGGCGGAAGACTAACCTCTCTAGCTTTGGAAAGTTTGCCGACGAGTGCCTGATTTTCGGCATCAAGGGTAATTGCTTGTCGGTAAGAGCGTTCCGCATTTCGCCGGTTGCCAGCCTTCATAAAGCCATCGCCAACACTTTCAAACTGCTGCGACAGCCCGCGCTTTTCAAGCGGTGATACCGTCTTGAGAGCATCGAGAAGGGCAATTTCGGCCATATCAAAATTACCCTGTCGAGCATAGAGCGATCCAAGCAGGCTGTTTGCCGTGAATCCGTTTGGGCTGACATTGAGACTAGAGCGTAAGATCCGCTCGGCATCCGCGTACTTGCTCTGGGCGATCAAGGCCCGTCCGAGCAGGAGCATGGCTGCTGGATTTTTAGGGTCACCGTTGAGAGCCGCTTTGAGCAGCTCTTCAGATTCTGCGAAACGCTGTTCCGACTGCATTACGTCGGCAACAAGTATCATTGTCGCGACATCAGTCGAGCGTTTTATGGCATTTTCGTAGGCCGAAACGGATTCCTTCAGCATCCCGCGTCGTCTCAGCAGCCGACCTAGGTGGGCGTACGCCGGGGCAAACGAAGAATCGAGATGGATGGCCTTTCGATAGGCATTTTCAGTTTCCGCACCGATCAAACCTCGAAGTTCGAGAGCGACACCCAATTGATCGAAGGCCAGCGCATTCGCCGGAGCGAGCTGAATCGCCCTTTGAGCAATTTTCTCAGCTTCCTCATAACGGTCCGAAAGATTTGGCGCGGCGATCGGTTGTGTCAAAACATAGCTTAGGGCAATGTGTGCAATCGCGGTCGCCGGCTCCATCTGCAATGCAGCTCGATACGAGCTTTCCGCCTCTTCCCAACGCTGCTGATCGCTGTATAGGTTGCCGAGGCCGTATGTCGCTCGAAAATCTTTTGGCTTGAGCGTCCGGGCACTCTTGTACGAATTTTCGGCCGAGGAATAATTCCGGTCGTCGCGAGCCGCCGTTACCCGCTTCGATAAGCTCTTCGTATCGGTCATCGACGTTTGAGGTGGTCGTTGGCGGGGCGGCTTTTGGCTTACTTGGCGTGATCTCGATCTTGGACGGCTGGCTAGTCTTAAACTCGGTAAACTTGCTCTTCGGATTTGCCGCCGCCGCTTTATTCGGCAAAGCCGGCTTCTTCTGGCCCTTTGTTGCGGTTGTCGTCGCTCCCTTTTTTGTTGAGTTCGTTTTTGCGGCGGACTTTGACTTGGCTGCGGGGGCGGTCGATTTTGGCGGCGATTTTTTTACAGGCTTTGCAGCGGTGGTTGATTTCGCGTTTGATTTCGATGACCCAAAAAGCTTATTGCTGCTGCCCAGATCCTGTCCTTGCGACAATGTCGCAAATACCATAATGCAACCTGTCAAAACCAACAATTTTTTTAACGACAATCTAAACATGATACTGAATTCAAGATGATTCCTTAACGATCCGGAAACCTAAAATCTTATTTTTTGTGTCTCGCGGCACGAATGCCCGATACGTCGATGTGATTTTTTCTTTCGAAGGATCGTCGTCGACCGAACCGCCGCGAGCTATAATCCGGCCTTTCAATTCCCTTGCTTTCTCTGGACTAACGACAACCTTGTTCTCGCTGCCCGGATATTTGTAATACTCTGTGCTCGTCCATTCATAGACGTTGCCGATCAGATCAAGAACGCCCCAGATATTGGCCCCCTGCGGTTTCGAACCGACGTTTACCGGCTCCGAATCCGATTTACCCATTGCCGCGTTGCCGTCTATGTAATCATCGCCCCATGGATAGAGATTCTCTTTCGAGCCGTTGCGGGCGACGTATTCCCATTCCTGCTCCGTCGGCAACCGGTAGGTGCCGCCTTCCACCTGCGACCGCCACTTGGTAAAGGCGATTGCGTCATCCAGCGAGACAAACGATACCGGTTTCATCTCGGTCCCTTGAATTGGCATCCCGTTGATCCAGTGTTTCGGAACAACGTGTCCCTTCGCGGTCACGAATTCGAGATATTGACCATTCGTGACCTCAGTCTTACTGATCGAGAAATTAGCAACCTGTATCTCGCGTTCACCATACGAATAAGCTTCGGCATTACGGCCCATCGTAAATGTCCCACCCGGGATCGGGACCATCTCGATCTTAGCCGAAACCGGCGGCACCTCGCCGGGTGAGGGCGTCGGTGTTGCGACCGCGTTGCCCGGTACGACGCCTTTGGTGTCAAAGGCTCCGAGCATATAGGCTGCACCAAATCCGGCAATTCCAATCACAAAGAGAGTCAATAGTCCGCCGATTCCGAAAAGTACAGCCGATTTCGACGACTTTTTCGTGTGGGTCGCGGTGTCGATCTGAACGTCAAACCGGCTCGGAATGAAATTCTGCTGGACGGTTTGGGCCATATCGTCCCCATCCGGCTGTGTCGATGACATGGTTCTGTGTACCCCGCCGACCGTGACGTCAGGCATCGGGATAGCGGCGCCCGAATCGAGTGTCCCGGCGTGCAGTTCTGCAACTACCTCAATCGGTTTGCCGTCACAGATGACCTCGCCCATCCAATCGTAAAAACCGGCATGGCTTACCCGCAGGCGATGGTTGCCGCTCTGTATGCCCTCGATCAGGAGTTGGCCGGTAGGGGCTGATTCGCCAACGGCGACGTTATCAACAAATACCCTCGATCGCGGTGGTTTGGTTGTAACTTTTAACGAAGAAACGGGCAACGTCCGGCCAGGCGCCGTAGTATGGAATGACAGGCCCGGGTGGATCGCCTCTCGCAGTTCCTCGACCATGACCTCAACCGACTGAGTCCGCTTTGCCGGGTCCTTCTGGAGGGAATGAAGAACGGCCCGTTCGAGCTCCGGTGAGACCATCAGGCCGGCCGCCGCAAGCGTCGGCGGAGCATCCGATATGTGCTTTTTCATGATCGCCGGTATCGACGACCCCTTAAACGGCACATCGCCGGCAAGCATCTGGTAGAGCATCACGCCGAGCGAATAAATATCGGCCCGCGAATCAGGGTCTTCGTCAGCCCACTGTTCAGGGGCCATGTAGTAAGGCGAACCCATCAGACCGGTCGTCTGGGCCTGAATAAATGACCCCAGCAGCTCACCCGATTTGATCTTTGCCAGGCCAAAATCCAGTATCTTGACAGCCTGTGAGAGGTTCGGCTTGTCGTTGCAGATCATGATGTTTAGCGGCTTGAGATCGCGGTGAACGATACCCTGATGGTGAGCGGCTCCGACACCGGCACAAACGGCTGCGATCAGCTCAAAGGTGTGTTCCGGGGTTAGTGATCGCTCGCGAGCGAGCAGATCGTGAAGCGCTTCGCCCTCGACATATTCCATTACCAGAAACGGCAGCGTGCCGTCGATTACACCGTAATCTGTGACGCTGACCACATTCTGATGGCGAATAGCGGCCGCCGCCAGAGCCTCCTGACGAAACCTGGTTACAAGCTGTGGATCGTTGCCGACGAGATCAGGAAGAATGACTTTGATTGCGAGCTGCGTCTTTAAATAGGCATGCCGGGCCTTGTAAACGACCCCCATCCCGCCCTGACCGAGACGGCATTCGATATGATATTTGCCCTCCAAAACCGGCTCACCGCTGATCGTATGAACAGTCGGCATCCCGTCGTTCGGACAGGTGGACACGTTATCGGAAAAGCAATTCTTACAGAGCTGGCATTCCTTCATTGAGGTTTTTCCCCGCGCCAAATTTACAAACGCCGTTTCGGCCGCGACGGTTTCACGTTTTCGCAGCCGACGGCCCGCAAACAGTAGTACGTTTTGATTTTAGTTTTTTTGCAGTTTTCGAGCAAGGTTAATTGGAAAGGAAAGTTTTCATGGACTGGAGAGCATCTCTAAAGACGCGGGTGATGTCAAGCATCCTGCTTGCCAAGCCGCAGAGCTGAGTTCCGCTGCGGGCAAGCAGGATGCTTGCCTGTCCTCAACGGGCAGCTAAAGCTGGAACTCCGACATTTTACAATCCGCTCAATCCGATCCGCTCGAGAAGCTCATTATAACGCGGGTCGGAACGCAGTCTGGCGAATGGCGGGTAGGTTGTGAGGAGAGCGATTCTGGGATCGCGGTCACTGACAGCTTTTTCCAAATATTTTAAATGCCTGATCTTTTTCTCCAAGTATGGTGCAATAGAATGCAGCATTGACAAAGGAGACACGCCGTCCACGGGCTTCGTCTTGACGCAGTTTGCTCAGGTCCTGCGCGTAAATCCGTGCCAGCCCGAATTTCATGGCTGTTTGCCGGTACTTTGCAATTTTTTTAGACGGCTCACCACCTACTTCCATCGATTTTGCGTAGGCGTTGATCGCCGCTGTCTCGTTGCCCATTCCAATATACGCCTCAGCCTGGTGTACGTACGACAGCGGCAAAATTTGGATCGAGATCGGCGGTTGTTTCCCACTGAGCAAAAGCTTCGTCTGTTCGATTTGCGCCATAAAGAATCACGGCCTTGTCGGTACTTATGACCATGTTTAACGGATCGAGTTCCCGGGCCTCTTCGATGGCACTCACCGCTTCGTTACTTCTCCCCGTGACAAAGTACAAAAATGCCTGGACGTGGTGACCCCGGGCAAAACGCGGGTTAATCTCCAGTGCCCGTCGAAGTTCAAACTCGGCCTTGGCCCATTTCCATTCGAGTCCATAAACCGAGGCTAACGCCGTGTGTGCCTCGGGCGATGAATCGTCGAGTTCGACAGCCTTGAGCGATGCGGCCTCGGCCTTTGGCAAAATCTCTTTTGCATTAAATGGAACATGCCAGATGCCCTGCACATAGCTTTCGGACAAACCTGAATAGGCGAGAGAGTATTGCGGATCGATTTCAAGCGCCCGGTTAAAGTGTTCGATACTCTTGCGGATGCCATCGGCGGTTCGTTTGTTCCACTCAAAACGGCCTTTCAGATATTCCTGGTATGCAAGACCGTCTTTTGTCTTTCGATTAAAAAATGTTCCGCAAAGCTCCGTGCGGAGCTCAGCGGCGACATTGCATGCAATCGCGTCCTGGAGGTCGTAGGCGGCCGTTACCTCACGCTCGAAATCATTGCTCGTCCACAAAATCGTGCCGTCGCGGGTATCCACGAGTCGCACACGAACATTTGCCAAATTACCCTTTCGGTGAACGCTACCTTCGAGCAGAGCATCAACGCCGAGCTGTCGGCCGATCTCGCGTGGATCGATTTCTTTACCTTTTAAGGTAAAGGTGGAGCTTCGCGAGATGACCTTCAGTTCGCCCGCGCGGGCGAGTTCTGTAATGATGCTCTCGGTAATGCCGTCGCTAAAATACTCATTCGACGTGTCGCCCGTCAGGTTTTTCAGCGGCATGACGGCGATCGAACGAATCTGCGATACGCGGCTAACAGCGTTACCTGCAGACGCGGTCGTCGACTGACGCGGGACAAAAACGTAAAAGCCAACGGTTGAAGCGACGAGCAAGATACTTAAGACAACTAGAATCGGCAGCCGAGCCTCGCGAAGGAAATTTTTGGATGGAGAAACTTCGGAAATTTCGCTGCTCGCCGATGGAGCGGCTCGATGCCCGTAGCTTCCGTTCGAAGAGCCATTTCCGTTTTTTGTCGCGACGCTGACATCGGCGATAAATCGGTAGCCGCCGCCATATCGTGTTTCGATCAGGCGCGATGGTTTCTCAGTGTCTTTTAGAGCTTTTCGGATTGACGCGACACATTTGCGCAACGCATCGTCGTAAACCTCATGGCCTTCCCAAAATTCGTCAAGCAATTCGGCTCGGCTGACGGCGCGGTCATGGTTTGCGACCAGAAAACACAGAACTTCAAATGGACGCGGGGCCAGATGAATCTCGCCGGCTACCGCGCTAACGATTCGTGCTTCGGGGTCGAGGTTAAAGTCCCCAAAAACAAAGATCCTATGTCCCTTTACATTCTCGTCCATATTTAGGCCAAAAAAATCCGTGGCCAGACGCGAAACTTCCGTTTTTTTTCCGTTTTCTTTCCTGATTGCCCAAGAAAACAAAGATACACTCACAGAAATATTTCGCGTTTCACTGATTGTAGCTCCAGATGGTGAGAAAGCCAAGATATTTTTTTGGAATCGATTTCGTTTTGTCCGATCCAAGAGGTAGCAATATGAAAACCCGAACCGCCCGACACTGGTTAATATGTCTTTTTTTGACGTTTTGCTCCGCCGCAATATTAAGCACGGTCGGTCTTACGTCTCACCCCGTAGACGCCGAAGCATCTGAGCATACAGATGCTGGCTCGACTCGCTTCGCGACTATTAATTCAGTATTCATAACGAATTATCAACAAGCAAAACGATCTGCGTCATCGCCAGTTGTTCCGAGAATGGAATATGGACACATTCCACTCCATTTTGAACCGAACGTCGGACAGATGGACGATAGCGTCAAATTCTTTTCCCGGGCGAGAAACTATGAGATGTTCCTGACGGATTCCGGGGCGATTTTGCGTTTGCCTGAACAATCTAAACTGACTGGGAAATCGCCCTCAAAGTTTTTCGGAATGAAGATCGTCGGAGCTAACGCAGGCACCGAAGTAAATGGCGAAAGTGAACTCGCCGGTAAAACCAACTATCTCATCGGCAATGACCGGTCGAACTGGAAAACCGGTGTGCCAAATTATGGAAAAATTCGATATAGTCGGGTTTACGATGGAATAGACGCAATCTTTTACGGCGATCAGGAACATCTTGAATACGATTTTCTCGTCCAGCCTCACGCCTCGCCTGATCAGATATCGGTGGAATTCACCGGCGTCGAAAGAGTTAGAATTAGTGAGGTCGGCGATCTTGTCCTTACCTCGGGTGCGACCGGTTTTCGCCTTAAAAAACCATTCGCCTATCAGGAGATCGATTCTGAGCAACGCGAGGTCGAGGTAAGTTACATTGTCCGGAATTCGTTGACAGGCGCTAAGCAAATTGGCTTTCAAATCGGGGATTACGATCGCGAACTACCTCTCGTAATCGACCCGGTATTGAGCTATTCGAGTTATCTAGGCGGCGATTCCGAGACTATCGGAAACGGGATCGCGGTTGACAGCAATGGCAATGCGTATGTCGCGGGTCAAACTACCTCGACAACCGGCTTTCCGCTTGTGTCGCCATATGTGTCTCAAAATCCGGGCGGAAACGCCGCCTTTGTCACGAAAATAAATGCGACCGGAACCGGCTTCGTTTATTCAACCTATCTAACCGGGCCGACGCCTGGACCTTCCGCCGCATATTCGATTGCCGTTGATACGTCCGGACATGCTTACGTCGCGGGTATTTCTTCGTCTTGTAATTTTCCAACGACCGCCGGTTCTTTTTTGCCCGTTGTTCCGAACTGTGGCGGAAATTTCAAAGGATTTGTCGTCAAGCTGAACCCTTCTGGCAGCAATCTCTCGTACGGAACATATCTCTCAAGCCCCGACTTTCTGTTCACCGGTGAACTCACTGGAATCGCACTCGATTCGTCCAACAATGCTTACATAACGGGCTGGACCCAGACACCGAGTTTCCCCACGACGCCTGGTGCATTCAAACGAATGCTCGTGCCGAATACGCAAAATGCATTCGTCTCGAAACTCAATTCGTCGGGGTCAGCCCTGATTTACTCGACATTTGTCGGCGTAAATACGCCTGTTCCGAATACCGACCCGTTTGATAGGGCAAACGCAATTGCAGTCGACTCATCGGGAATCGCGTACATTACAGGGCAAAGTGTTTCGCAAAACTTTCCGGTCACGAACACGGCGTTTCAAACGTTTCCAGGGTCAAGACAAGACGCATTCGTGACCAAGCTAAACGCTAATGGTACGGGTCTGATCTATTCGACCTATCTTGGCGGAAATGGTGACGAGATCGGCCGCGCAATCGCTGTCGACGCGACTGGCAACGCGTATGTCACCGGATTTTTTGACGGCACAAATGGCTTTCCATTTACACCAAATGCTTTCCGCAATGGAGCCGGCGAAAATTGCTGCGCTTCGGTCTTAAACGGTTTCCTGACGAAGATCAATCCGACCGGAACGGCCCTTGTCTATTCTACGTCGCTCGGTACCGAAAGGCAGGCAATGAGCGGAACCGGGGTTGCTGTTGACAGCACCGGCAGCGCCTATGTCGTCGGTGGGCAAGGCATCAACGCCGCCTACACCGTCAATGCCATCCAGCCGGTATCCCAAAACAACGACGCGTTTGTCCTAAAGATGAATCCGGCGGGCACGGCACTCACCTATTCGACGAACCTGGGCGGCATTAACGGCAACTCGATTGGCTCTGCTCTGGCGATTGACCCGTCAGGCAGCGCGTATGTGACCGGTTTGACAACTGCCTCAAATTTCCTGATTACGCCGGGGGCGGCCCAAAGCACCAAACCCGGCGGGCAGTCGAGCAGCTCATTCATTACTAAGATCGCTACTTCGCCGACAGACTGTCCGGCGATCACGATTAACCCGCAGCCGCTCGCGACTGCCGTTCTTGGCCAAAATTACAATCAACAGCTCACGGCGTCGGGAGGCGTGGGGCCGTATACCTTCGTGCAGGCTCCAGGGTTTGGCGCGAATAACCTTCCAAGCGGCTTGACACTCGCCGCAAGCGGTCTCATTTCGGGGTTGCCGGCGAACATGAATTTCGGCTTCTATATCGTAACCGTTCAGGCGGTCGATGCTAACGGCTGCGTTGGAATTCGAACTTTTAATCTTCCTTATGTTCAGCGGATCCCGCCCCTTCAGGTTAGCGTTACGGGCCGGACGGCGATTCTTAGAGGGCGGCCGAACCGATACATTATCGAATACACCAACAATGGTGACGCCGATGTTTTTGACATCCCGTTGTACGTTCGACTTCCGGACTTCCTGACGGTGAACTCCGCCGACCAGTCAATCGAACGGCCTAATGTAGGGCAAGCGGTTCCTTGCGTTACCCTTCCCCGGATACGCGCTCGATCAACCGGCGCAATACCATTAATCGTTACGGTCCCGAATCAGCCGGAATTTGTCAATGCCAGGTTCCGAGTCGAGGCTCGACTAGGATATGCATTTCCTTCGTCCTCGAGTTCGTGCGGTACGACGAACAACCGAACGCAAAACGACGGTGGCGTCAATACAGAGGTCGTTGGAGCTTTTGATCCGAACGACAAGATCGGCCCCTCTGGGGCGGGGGCGGCCCGTTTCATTAATACCGAAAAGCCGCTGGACTACATCATAAACTTTGAGAATATAGCAACCGCCACGGCTCCAGCCCAAACAATCGTCGTCACCGATCAACTCGACGTTTCAAAATACGATCTCACCACATTTGCCTTTGGAGAAACAACGATCGGAAATCTTTCCTTTGCCCCTCAGAACAACCGAACCTCGTTTTTCAGGGATTTCGACCTCCGCCCGGCCAACAATATCATCGCCCGCATCGAGGCCAACCTCGACACCACGAGCGGCCTGCTGACGTGGCGGCTACGCTCAATTGACCCCTCGACCGGGCTGCCAACGGACGATCCGCTCGCCGGAATTTTGCCGCCCAACACCGTGTCGCCTCGCGGTCAGGGCAGCGTGAGTTTCCGTGTCAGGCTAAAGCCGAACGTTGCTACCGGCTCACAAATCACCAATCAGGCGCGCATCGTTTTCGATCTGAACGCTCCTATCGACACGCCCGTCTGGTCGAACACACTCGATCTGTCGAATCCGACAAGTACCGTTCAAACTCTGCCAGCATCGGTTCCGCCAAGTTTTACCGTCTCCTGGGCTGGCACGGACAGCGGGTCCGGCATCGATAGATACACAGTCTTTGTTTCCGACAACGGCGGGCCATACACGCCATTTCTGACGGATACAACGGCCATGAGCGGTGCTTTTGCCGGACAGATTGGCCACACCTACGGCTTTTATTCGATTGCCACCGATGCGGCCGGTAATCGCGAGCCGGCTAAGACAAGTGCCGAGACGACGACCACCGCAAATATTCCGCAACTGACTATCTCAGGTCGAGTTTTTACGCCCTCGGGCATCGTGATTCGAAATGCGAGAGTGACGCTCACCGACTCGAACGGTGTTGGCCGGAGTGTCACGACCAGCTCCTTTGGCACCTATCTATTGGCCGACGTTGCTCTTGGGCAAACTTACACGCTCGGTGTATCCACAAAACGCTACCGTTTCGCGCCTCGTATTCTGCAGGTTACAAGCTCTCTCACCGACGTTGACTTTATGGGCCTCGAGTAATAAAACCGGGGCCCGGTTTGACCTGAATCAGGCCTCGGTCACCCTTATTTAACGACAATATTCACGAGCCGCTTCGGCACGATGATGACCTTTACCACTTCTTTGCCGTCGGTGAATTCGCGTATCTTCTCGTCGGCGAAGGCGAGGCGTTCGAGTTCGTCGTTTGGCGTTTCGGGCGACGTGATTATCCTTGATCGCAGCTTGCCGTTGACCTGAACGGGGAACTCGATCTCGTCGGACTTGGCGAGGTCGGCGTTGAATTCAGGGAACCGCGCGCCGCGTGCGAGCATGCCGTCATCGTTACCGACGAGGACGGAATAAAGCTCCTCGGCCGTGTGCGGGGCAAATGGGGTCAGCATCACTGTCAGGGCCGTCATCGCCTCGCGAACGGCAAAAACATCAGCCTCGGATGCGTCGGTAGGCTCAACACCTATGTCGCCAATCGCATTTGAAAGCTCCATCAGCGCCGCGACCGGGGTGTTGAACTGCAAACTCTCGAAGCTGTCCGAGATGCGCTTGATAGTCTGGTGCGTTTTTTGCCGAAGTTTGCGGGCCGAGTCAGAACCGCCTGCGGTAGCGGGCGGGGTCTTGAGGCCGGCTTCCAAAGCCCCACCCGCTACCGCAGTTGGTACTGACACAACCGACTGCTGACCGCCAACCGCCGACTGCCAACGATTCACCAGCCTCCAAACCCGCTGCAAAAACCTGACCGATCCCTCGATACCGGCTTCGTTCCAGACGAGTTCGTTCTCGATCGGCGCGGCGAACATCACGAACAAACGTGCCGCGTCGGCACCATAGATCTCGACCATTTCGTCCGGGTCAACGCCGTTGCCCTTGGATTTGGACATACGCTCGATGGCGTGTTTTAGCACTTGCGGATTTCGGATTTCGGATTGCGGATTATCCGGTGACCCGGTCGCTACCGCTCCCGGTTCTGACGCGGTTGCCGATGTAATTTTTCCCTTCGCGTCGCGTTCGACCTTTACTTTGTCGGGCGGAAAATAGACACGTTTTCCCGTCGAATCGTCAAAAAACGTCTCGCCGACGACCATTCCCTGCGTCAGCAGCCGTTTGAAAGGCTCGCCAAACGGGATCAGTTCCATGTCACGCATTACCTTTGTCCAGAACCGGGCGTAGATCAGGTGCATCACGGCGTGGTCGTCGCCGCCGATGTACTGATCGACGGGAGCCCAATACGCCGCCATCTGCGGGTCAAACGGCAGTATCTCATTGGTCGGATCGGTGTAGCGGAAGTAATACCACGACGAATCGACAAACGTATCCATCGTGTCCGTCTCGCGTTTGGCCGGACCGTCGCATTTTGGGCAGGTTGTTTGGTAAAATTCGGGAACTTTTGCGAGCGGCGATTCGCCGGTTCCGGTAAATGGGGCTGTCTCGGGCAGTTCGACCGGCAGATTCTCAAATTTCTCCGGCACGACCCCGCACGTGTCGCAATATATGATCGGTATCGGCGAACCCCAAAATCTCTGTCGCGAAATACCCCAATCGCGCAAACGATAGGTCGTTGCCGCCTCGCCAAATCCGTTTGCCGCGGCAAACGCGGCCATTTCGGATTTAGCAATTTCGGATGCTTTGCCTGACCATTCGCCGGAACCTTTAAGAAATCCGTAATCGTCGAAAACCTCTATGACCTCTCGTTCTCTCTCATTCTCATCAGCCAGTCCCATACCGGTGAGTCTTTCGACGGCATTGCCTGTGGCGGCGGCGGTTTGACGCTCAGAATCTGTTGGTCTATTCTCTCGCCCCAAGCCTCGTACTCTTCCTCGGTCATTCGCTTCGTCGGCGTCGGCGATTCCGTCTCGCAATTCATTTCGCTGTTCAGCTCGTTGATATTCGTTAATTCCATAAATTATTTTTTCTGGCTCGGCTGAGATTACCTGTTTGATCGGCAATCCAAACTTCTTCGCAAATTCAAAATCCCGCTCATCGTGCCCCGGAACGCTCATTACGGCTCCGGTTCCGTAGTTCATCATTACGTAGTTTCCGACCCAGACCGGGATTTCCTCGCCGCTGAAGGGATTTGTCGCTTTCAGGCCGGTGTTGATGCCGTCTTTTTCGATCTCGATTTCATGGTCTTGCGGTTTGGCGTTCTCGGCGCGGATGAAAGCGATCTTGCTTGCGACTTCCTCGGCAAAATTGTCTATATTCGCCTGAATTACCGGGTGTTCGGCGGCGAGGACCAGCGCATTTACTCCGTATATCGTGTCGATCCGCGTAGTGAAAACACGGACACGATTCTTGCCCAGATCGGTCGCGCTCGTAATTCCGTCGACGATCGGACACGAAAACATTGCGTCGCCCGAAGCATTTATCTCAAAATCGACAAACGCGCCTTCGCTGCGGCCCATCCAGTCGCTCTGTCGTTTGATGACGCTCGCGGGCCAGCCATTCTCGATCTCGGCCATGTCGTCGAGCAGTTGGTCGGTATAGGCGGTCGTTTTCAGGAACCACTGATCGAGATCTTTTTTCGTCACCGGGTTGCCGCAGCGCCAGCAGATACCGCCGCTGGCTTGCTCATTCGAGAGCGTGGCCTGATCTGTCGAACACCAGTTGACCTGCGTCTGTTTTTTATACGCGAGGCCCATTTCGTACATTTTTAGGAAAAGCCATTGGTCGAATTTGTAATACTCAGGCCGGTGAGCGTACATCTGCCGACGCCAGTCGTAGCTCAGACCGAGCCGCTCAAGCTGGCCGCGCATGGCGATAATATTTTGCTCGGTCCAGTCACGTGGATTAACGCCGCGTTTGACCGCCGCATCCTCGGCCGGCTGGCCAAAAGAATCCCAGCCGATCGGATGCAGAACATTAAATCCGCGAAGCCGCTTGTACCAGGCCAGCGCATCGCCCGCCGAGTAATTTCTCACGTGCCCCATGTGCAGATTGCCCGACGGATACGGCAGCATCTCAAGCGCGTAAAACTTCGGCCGTGTCTCGTCGATCTCGGTCTCAAAAGCACCGGACTCGGCCCATATCTTCTGCCATTTCTGCTCTACTTTCTTCGCGAAATATTTTTCGTTCATGCGCGTTAGTTCAAAGTTCCAGGTTCAAGGTTCAATGTCCCGTTTTATCCGGTAAAACCTAGAGTCTACCGAAACAGCACCGTTCTGTTCCAATCGAATTATTATGTTTATTTGGCTCCGCCGCGTTCGCTGGTGAGGCGAAGCGGCTATCTAAGGGCGAGGTTGTTTCGGAAGCGATCCATTGCCTACTATTAAACCCGAACCGACCGCACCTGTCCAGAGCAAATGCTGTCCCATGTCCCACCACCTCAACGCGCGCATCTGGACGCCGCCGCTTGTAACTACAACATCTTGTGGTTTGAGATCGGAAAATCTTTCCAGACTGTCCCATGTCCCACGACCTCAACGCGCGCACATTAAAATCCCCCACGTTACTAAACGCTCGATTGCTGTTAAATAAACACTTTTGCACGGTTGCAAGTGTAGCACATTGTTGCACCTATATCAAGATCGGCTACTTGAATCCAAGGCTACTTCGGTTTCGACGCGATCTATGGCAAGTTAAATAGTATGCAAAAGGTTCTCACAGCCAAACAAATGCGAGAGGTCGACCGCCTGACGACCGAACGGTACGGCATTCCGTCGATCCTGCTCATGGAAAACGCCGCGCACGCAGTCGCACGCGTCATCACGGAAAAACTCGGCGGTTCGGTGAAAGGCAAGACGGCGATCATTCTTTGTGGTCCCGGGAGCAACGGTGGTGACGGAGCTGCGTTGGCTCGCTATCTTTTTACCCAATGGGTAGATACTGAAATCTATCTTTTTGGTACTGTCGAGCAAACTCGGGGTGATGCGAGGACAAACTTCGAAATTGCGAGGCGGCTATCATTACGACAACCGCCGTTTTACCCTTCATTTGCGCTGTTTGAGAATGCGTCCCTTGACGAGCACTTGCTCTCCGAACTTCCAGTTGCGGACTTCATCGTGGATGCTCTTTTTGGAACAGGAATATCACGTCCGCTCGATGGTACTTTCAGAGAGTTATTCAGTTTGATCGGAACGCATGATGTTGAGCGGAAGAAAAAGCCACTTCTATTTTCGATAGATATTCCGTCGGGTATCAATGCCGATTCGGGCGATGGCTTTGAGCCTTTCTTTCCTGCGAATGTGACGATCACTTTGACAGCGCCGAAAACCGCAAATGTTATACCGCCAAATTCTCAGCGTTGTGGAGAACTGTTCATCGGTGATATTGGAACTCCTTACGAGATGTTATTGGAGACGGAATCTAAGTTGATCCTCCCGGAGGTTGTCGATGTAAAGGAGTGGATGTATCAGAGCCGCTTCTCAGATTCGTCTTACAAAAACAAACGCGGCCATGCTCTGATCGTCGCCGGATCCGAAGGTTATTCCGGGGCCGCAGTGATGTGTGGGAATTCGGCGATGCGTTCGGGTGTGGGGCTGACGACGTTGATGGTTCCGGCTTCGTGCAAGGTCGAGGTTGCTTCGCGCACTATTCCGGAGGTGATCGTGAGGACGATCGCGGAGACGGACGGCGAGGTGAGTTTGGATGCGTTTGCGGCGAATCAGGAGGCGATCGGGCAGGCTGATTCGATCCTCGTCGGGCCGGGTTTGAAGGCGACGGACAAGGGCGTTGAGAGATTTGTTCGGGAGATTGTTGAGCGGGGGACGGTGCCGTTGATCGTGGATGCGGGCGCTCTTTGGTTTTTTAATCCGCCAGCGAGTTTGTTGCGAAGGACGAAACTCGAAAGCTCCCCTCCTTACGAAGGAGGGGTGGCACCCGCTTCGGGTGACGGGGTGGTTCTCTCGTCGCATATGAAATCAACGTCCGCGGAGCCGCCGCGAGAGAACCACCCCGTCGGCTCAGAGCAGCCGCCACCCCTCCTTTGTAAGGAGGGGAGCCCGGAAAAAGAGAACCCCCCCGTCGGCTCAGAGCAGCCGCCTCCCCTCCTTTGTAAGGAGGGGAGTTTTGAGTTGCCGCCGCTCATCCTGACGCCGCACGAAGGCGAGTTCTTGCGTCTGCTCGGAACTGACGATAAGGACGCGATCAAGGATCGCGTTACGGCGGTTCGTGATTTTGCGGTGGCGAATGACGTAATCTTAGTTTTGAAGGGCGAGCGTGTGCTGATCGGCTCGCCCGATGGGCGTGTGGTTGTGAATCCGACTGGGAATTCGGGCCTCGGAAAGGCTGGGAACGGCGATACGCTGGCGGGAATCTTGGCGGGATTTGTGGCTCAGGCAGTGAAATTTGAGATCGATATTTTTGAGACGGTCGTCGCGGCAGTTTATGTTGCGGGAATGGCAGGCGATGTTGCGGAGAAGAAGTTTGGAAAACGAGTGATAACAGCGTCGGATGTGCGCGAATGTTTGGTCGATGTGTTTGCGGAGTTTGAAAGGATATGACTTCCAGAGATCATCTAAAAAACTGGATCGCCGCCTTTCAGTCTTGCGATGTTGAGAGCGTGATCGGCTGTTACGCCGAGGACGCGGTGAATTATCAGATCGCAGCGGGTGAACCGGCGGTTGGGCGTGAGCGGATCGCGGCGGATACGCGGGAGTTTTTCCGAGGCTTTCCTGATGCATGGTCGCGGGTTGAGAATCTGATCGCGGACGGCGACCGTGCGGCGTGGGAATGGGTCGGCGGCGGAACTTTCCTTGGCGAGTTTTATGGCAAACAGCCGACAGGGAAACCGTTTGAGATACGCGGGTGCGGATTTTTTACTTTTCGCGACGGGTTGATCGTTTTGCAGCAGGGATATTGGGACAAACTCTCGTGGTTTACGCAGGTGGGGCTGCCGATCGAATGAATCGAGAACTCACAGCAACCACGCCTGACGATATGTTCTCGATCGGCGAAGGCCTAGCTCGAAGCCTAACCGGCGGCGAGGTTATTCTGCTTTATGGCGGGCTCGGGGCGGGGAAGACTTTGCTGACGAAGGGCATCATGAGCGGGCTCGGATACGACGTTGATGAAGTCACGAGCCCGAGTTTTACGTTGGTGAATTTGTATGATACCGAGCGGTTTGATGTTTATCATATCGATCTGTGGCGCCTCGATCCGGCGATGAATACGGCGGAGGCTGTGGGATTAAATGAGATACTAGAGAACGAGCGGGCAGTAGCGATCATCGAGTGGGCGGACCGGCTGGGCGACACGGTGTTGCCGAAAGTGACAGGCGTACATATCGAAGGCGATGGGGATGAGCCACGAATTGTTAGAATTACTTAGGTTTTGAATTGGTAACAAAGATTTAACATCAAATTTTGTGATGATGGTTTAGGCTATTAGTTTATTGAAAGCCGCCATCTATGACTCTGGATGCAGTGAAAAAATCAAAGGTTAGTCCACAACCACAGCCCGAAGCATCGCCGAAGGCCTCGGAATTCGACGGCAAGCAGCTTTTCAACCGCGAGCTGAGCTGGCTCGAATTCAATCGCCGTGTGCTCGATGAGGCGACTGACGACAGTTTACCGGTACTCGAGCGGCTAAAATTTTTGTGTATTTTCTCGACTAATCTCGACGAATTTTTCATGATCCGTGTTTCCGGCCTCAAGGAACAGATCGCTGAGAGCGTCGGCGAACTTTCGCCCGATGGAATGACGGCCAAGGAGCAGATCGAGGAGATATACAAACGCCTGCGGCCGATGCTCAAGCGGCAGGTTTTGTATCTTGGCGAAAACGTGTTTCCGGCACTCGCAAGAGAGGGAATTACCGTCGAGGCGTATTCGAGCCTGAATGCCAAAGAGAAAAAGCTGCTCGACAAATACTTTCACGGGCATCTTTTCCCGATCCTGACACCGCAGTCGGTCGATTCGAGCCATCCGTTTCCGTATGTGTCGAATTTGAGCATCAATCTGGGGCTATACATCGAACCGAACAGGGCGTTTACGCAGGCAAATCTCAAGCATCTTTTCAGGCAGAAACGATTTATTAGAATAAAACTCCCGCCGGCCGTGCCGCGTCTGATTCCGATAAACGAACGTGCGGGTCGTTATGCGTTGCTCGAAGAGGTTGTGTCGGCCAACGTCGCCGAACTGTTCCCGCACATGAAAACGAGCGAAGCGTTCCTGTTTCGCGTGACGCGTGATGCCGACATCGAGCTTCGCGAGGACGAAGCGGGCGATCTGCTCAGAACTCTCGAACGCGAGCTACAGCGTCGGCGCGACCGGTTTGCCGTGCGTTTGGAAGTCGCGGCGACGATGCCGGAGAAGATGATTAAGCTCCTGATGAGCGGTACCGGCTTGACCGAGCAAGAGGTCGAGCGCGTCGATGGCTTTGTCGATATTCCGGACCTAATGCAGCTTTATTCGCTGGAAAGGCCAAAGCTGAAGGATAAGCCGTTTGCCACGATCGTCCCGGCTCCGCTGCATAAGAAAGAGGACATATTTGACGTGGTTCGCAAGCAGGATGTGCTGCTGCATCATCCATACACATCGTTTAGCACGGTTGCGGATTTTATTGCTGAGGCTGCCGAAGACCTTGATGTTCAGGCGATCAAGATCTGTCTTTATCGCACCGGAAAGGATTCACCGATCGTTAATTCACTCATGCGTGCGAGTCGTTTGGGCAAACAGGTGACGGCACTTGTTGAGCTGAAAGCACGCTTTGACGAGGGAAATAACATCGAATGGGCGAGGCGGCTCGAAAACGAGGGCGTTCATGTCGTTTACGGTATCAGCACGCTGAAAACGCATTCGAAGGTGTTGCTTGTCGTTCGTCGCGAGAAGGAAAAATTAGTTCGCTATGTACATCTCGCGACCGGCAACTACAATCCCTTTACCGCAAAAATATACACCGATCTCGGCCTGCTGACCGCCAACGAAGAGATCGGCGAAGACGCATCGAGCCTTTTTAATTTCCTTACCGGTTATTCGCAGCAGGACAAATACAAACGCCTGATCGTCGCTCCCCTAAACTTGCGCGAACGTCTGATCGAGCTGATCCGTCGCGAGAAAAAGCACAAGCTCGCGGGCAAAGAGGCGCGGATAATAATAAAAGCGAACAGCATCACCGACGCCGCTTTGATCAGCGAAATCTACGAGGCGTCTAAGGCCGGCGTCGAGATTGATCTGATCATTCGCGGAATTTGCGCTCTTCGGCCCGGAATCAAGGGGCTTTCTGAGAATATTCGGGTACGTTCCGTCATCGGGCGTTTTCTCGAACACAGCCGGATACTTTATTTTGCAAACGGCGGCGGTGAGGCCGAGGAAATCTACATCGGCAGCGCTGATCTGATGCACCGCAGTTTTGACCGGCGGGTTGAGGTGGTGACGCCGATACTCGACCACGAGATTAAGCAATATCTGAAAGAGACCGTGCTCGAATCTTATCTGAAGGACGTCTCGAATGCCCGGATATTGAAATCCGACGGGACGTACCAGCGATTATCGAGCCGGACGAAAGCAGGCTTCGATTCGCAGATGCATTTCGTCGGGCTTGAAATGCCGTAACCTCTGCCATTAGGCATTAACTTAGTGATCGGCATTCTGGCGCAAGCGTAAGATTTTTTGCCACGAATTACACGAATTGCACGAATCAAGAGGGCTTCTCCTAATTCGTGCTATTCGTGGCCAATTTCTTCCTAAACTGCATGTCAAACGGCTGATTTCTTGGCAAATCGCGATTCGGAAACCTCATTTATCAGCTTTCCGTGTTTCAGCGTTAGCCGCGGGTAGCCGCGTGATTCCAGTTCGAATTTGTCGGCGCCGAGGAGTTGTTCGACAATCAGAATATCGTCAATTTCACCCTCGATTTCCATGTAGTAGCCGAACGGAAGTTCATCGAGTACGACCTCGACATTTTTGAAATGCCAGGCTTTTCGATGTTTTTCGTAGATGACCGACAGCTTATAACCGAGTTTTTCGATTATGTTCTCGGTTGCGTCCACGTTCGAAACATCGGTCTCGAATTCGATCTGTTGTTTGAAATCGGTCTCGTTTGGCAGCTTTTCCTTGTATGTTAAAGTCGTTCGTTCGTTGGTTTTGCGAAGCCGAAGCACCGCCGCCTTTCCGTCAAGCAGACCGCCGCGATGGAGATAATTTTCCTCGAAGTTTTCGTATGAGAAAACAGCTCCGAGTTCATAAAGCTTTGCCGTCAGCTCAACCAGCATTTTTTTGTCTATGACGTATTTTTTTTCGATCTCGATTGCCATTGAACTCGATTCTAGAGAATAACCAATCCTCGCGCAAACTTTGCGTTCTTTGCGGCCTAGCGGGAGACATTATAGTTTCACGCGAATACGTTTTTCTGAAAGCCGAAAAGATGCGAGGTTCCGCAAAGAAAGTCACAACACGATTGGGACCTGGAACTGCTTGACCGCAGCACGAATACTTGACTTGAACAGGTTTCTGCATAATACTTGAAAAAAAGGTCAGGATTATATTTTTGGCCTTAAAATTTCAAATCTGAGATCTCAAATTTGAAAATTCGACATGATTTTATCGCACTGCTCAAGGAGAAATAATATTTTATGCCATATCCAGAAATGATGATCTACGGAATGCGAGCCGAGCTGGCCGGGCTCGGTATCGAGGAAACGAAGACGACCGAGGCGGTCGAGGAAGCGGTCAAGAATACGGACGGCACGCTGATGGTCGTTGTAAATTCGGTTTGCGGGTGCGCGGCCGGGGGCGTTCGACCGGGAATCGCGATGGCCCTCGAGAATTCGCCCGCCAAGCCTGACCGTTCGATAACGGTCTTTGCCGGGGCTGATATTGATGCGACGGAAACTGCCCGCGAATATTTCACCGGCCACATGCCGTCGTCGCCGTCGATCGGATTTTTGAAGAATGGCGAGCTCGTCCAGCTTTTCGAACGCCGCGACCTCGAAGGCCGCCCGCCGCAGGTCATCGCTCAGGCCTTAATCGATGCGTTTAGCACGCACTGTGGCAAGACGGACGCAGCGAACAACTAAAATTTTCCACATTTTTCGTTCGGCCAAATGCAAAAGCCCCCGGGTGAGCAAGGGCGAAACATCCAACTTGACTGTTTCGCCCTGGCTCACGCGTAGGTTTCTGCACATTGCAGGCTCTAAATTTTTCATTTCGAACCCCGAAATATAACTATTGCGTCCGCTCCCAAACAATAGTTAAGATACTAATAGGTCGCGTTGAATCGCTATGTCATCTTGCCCGGCACACGTAAATGTCGATAAACCAAAGACAACACATCAGGTTTTCGCTTGATATTCCGGCGATAATCTACACAAAATTTGGCGAGAAGCGGGAAACGCAGGCTCGAACAGATCAGCATCGGTGGCTGTTTTACCGCTTGGGAAGACGATATCCTCATCGGCGACGAATTTCGCATGGAAATCGAGCTGCCGAACAAGAATTACCTGCCGCTCCAATGCCGGGCGCTGTACCGCTTTGACCACGCCGGTATCGGCGTGAAGTTCACTGACATCAGCGAGTTTGAGCAAAGTTTAATTTCAAAGATCATCGCCCACAAACTCGACATGGAAGGCGTCCCGCTTCAAGTCGATCCATTTACACTGCCGCCAACGTTTGTAGGCGATGACCCTAGCCCGCGAATAACTGAGATACGCGAAAAACGCGACAGCATTCTGGAACGGATAATGTCGGCGGATTAAAATTCTGCGGGCCGGAATAAGAATCGGGTAGGCTCATAAAATGGGGAAGCTGGAAAGATTGCGTGAGAAAATACTCGAAGGCAATTCTGACTCGAACATAAGTTTTGAAGATCTGCGTACTTTTCTGATAGATATTGGCTTCGAAAAACGCATAAGGGGTAGCCATCATTCGTATCGTAAGCCCGGCGTTTTTGAGAAGCCGAATCTTCAGCGCGATGGCAGCAAGGCCAAGGCTTACCAGGTAAGACAAGTGCGACAAATATTAAGGAAGTACGATCTATGAAAAACGGCCGCGGTCCAAAGTATGAAGTAGTTATCTATTGGGACGACGACGACAAAATTTTTGTCGCCGAGGTGCCTGACCTTCCAGGCTGTGCTGCTCACGGGGACACTCAAGTGCAGGCGGTTGAAAATGTTGGCCAAGCCATTGACCTTTGGATCGAGACCGCAGGTGAATTCGGCGACGCCATACCTGAGCCACGACTGCACCAGTTGGCTGCATGACAAGACTATTCTTCGCTAAAACAGGGCGTCCATCGCCTGTTCAAGATTCTTAACACCGACAACTCGAATTCCCAACAATTTCTCCAGCCCTTTCTTATTCGATTCCGGCAAGATCAGTTTCTTAAATCCGAGCGTTTGGGCTTCGCGGGCTCGGGCTTGGGCTTGGAGGACGCCGCGGACTTCGCCGGTTAGGCCGACTTCGCCGAAGACGGCGGTTTCGGGCGGGACTTGGAGGTTGCGAAAGCTGGAGGCGATGGCGGCGATGACGCCGAGGTCGGCGGCGGGTTCGTCGATTTCCATTCCGCCGGCGACGTTGACGAAAACGTCATCGGCGGCAAGTTGAAAGCCGAGCTGTTTTTCGAGGACGGCGATCAGCAGCGAAGTGCGGTTTTGGTCAAAGCCCTGCGTCATCCGCCGTCCCGAACCGAATTTTGTGCCGCTCACGAGAGCCTGTATCTCGACGAGCATCGGCCGCGTGCCTTCCATACAGACGGTGACGACCGAGCCGGTGGCGTTTTCGGGGCGTTCCTGTAAAAACAATTCGGACGGATTGCCGACCGGGACCAAACCTGAGTTTGTCATCTCGAAAATGCCGATCTCATTCGCCGCCCCGAAGCGGTTTTTGGTCGCGCGGATGATGCGGTGATTGTGATGGCGGTCGCCTTCGAAATAGAGGACCGTGTCGACGATGTGTTCGAGCGTTTTCGGCCCGGCGATCGAGCCTTCTTTTGTTACGTGGCCTGTAAGAAAGACCGGCGTTGCCGTCTGTTTGGCAAACATGCATGAACTGCGCCGCCACCTCGCGAACCTGCGAAACGCTGCCGGGAGCCGACTCGATCTGGTCGCTGAAAACCGTCTGGATCGAATCGACGATGACAAAATCGGGCCGCAGTTTGTCGGTTTCGGCAAGAATCGCCTGGAGATTTGTTTCCGGCAATAGAAACAGATTTTCCGCCACGACGCCGAGGCGTTCGCCGCGCATTTTTATCTGGCGTTCGGATTCTTCGCCCGAGACGTATAGGACCTTTGTGCCATTCATGCCGAGTTTATCGGCCATTTGCATGACGATGGTCGATTTGCCGATGCCCGGTGCTCCGCCGATCAGAACGAGCGATCCGGCAACAATACCGCCGCCGAGGACGCGGTCGAGTTCGTCAATGCCGGACGCGGTGCGGGCATCGTCCTGCGATTCGATCGCACCGTAGGCAATCGGCGACGCTACCCGAAATTGGGCCGCAAATTTGGTCTGGGCAGCAGGCTGAGCGGTCGCACGAAATCGCTCTTCGACGAGCGTGTTCCACTGCTCGCAGTCAGGACATTGGCCGAGCCATTTGCGGGACTGCGACCCGCAGTTCTGGCAGACGAAAATTGTTGCCGGTTGTTTTGCCATTGTTTAGCGTAAAGGGGTAGAGTACACCAGACCGCCAACCGACTCCACTATCGAGTATCCGTTGTAGCCCAACTGACCTCCACTTCGAGTGATCCCACAAAATTTAAGTGATCTTCGAAAACTCTCCGGCCTCTGCGTCTGACTCCGCGAACTCCGCGTCGAATAGTAGCTAAAACCCATCCGGGCCGAGCTTCTGCGGAGTTCGCCGAAATAATCCGACAGCGAAACTGATGTCGCAAAAAAAAATGGAATGCCTATAAGATTAAACATTTATAAACAATGTTAGGCAATACCTAACAACCGCATCTTTCCACAAGTTTGCCTGAATCGACTCACAACGACGACGGCAGCAAGTCCCCAGAATGGGCAAACCATTTGAATTTTCGGAGTCGAAACGATGAAGAGAGCCTGCGTAACCCTCTTAATACTATTACTTTTTGGGGCTTTCCTCTATCTCGCGCCCGCGAAGACCAGCGGTCAAAACGATAAATTCCGGACAACCGAGAGGGCAATTCCAAACCGTTATATTGTCGCGCTCGACGATAAAAAAACACTTGGCCGTGAGATCGAATCGACCGAGCTTGCAGCCGAGCTAGCCGCCGAGTATTCGATGCGTGTTGACAGGGTATATGACACGGCCATCAAAGGTTACTCGGCTGAAATGTCGATCGACGAAGCCCACAGGTTAAGCAAGGACCCGCGGGTCAAATATGTTGAAGAAGACGCTATTGTTTTCCAGGCGGAAACTCAACTTAATCCTGGCTGGGCCCTCGACCGGATTGACCAGCGTCCGGTTTCGTATGACAGCGCTTATAACTACTCAGCATCCGGAACAGGCGTTAACGTTTATATTTTAGACTCGGGGATTCAGACGGCGCACGTTGCTCTTCAGGGCCGCGCGCAGGCCGGATTTAATGCTTTTCCAGCCTCACCGCCGATCGAGCAATGCAACGGGCACGGAACTGGCGTTGCCGGCGTGGTCGGCAGTTCGATCCATGGCGTGGCTAAAAATGTAACGCTGATTTCGGTGCGGGTTTTGCCGTGCACCGGAAATGGTTCAGCGTCAGACGTGATCGCGGGTATCGATTGGGTAACGGCCAATGCCGTGAGACCGGCGGTTGCAAATATGAGTCTCGAAACGGGCTTTTCGAGTGGCCTGAACGATGCGGTCAGAGCCTCGATAGCAACCGGTGTTACCTATGTCGTGGCGGCGGGAAATGACACGGCGAATGCCTGCGGATATTCGCCGTCCTCGACTGGCGAGGCCATTACGGTCGGTGCGACGAATTCGAGTGACAATCGCGTCGGGTATTCAAATTTTGGCCCGTGCGTTGATCTCTTCGCTCCCGGTGAAGGCGTGAAAACGATTTGGAATTCGTCAACCACCGCCGTGACCTATGCATCGGGAACGTCGTTCGCAAGTCCGTACGTCGCCGGGGCCGCGGCTCTTTACCTTGAGTCTAATCCGAACGCAAGTCCGCAAGAGGTTCACTCGGCAATCACGTCAAACGCTACGTCCGACGTGGTTTTAGGTCCCGGATTGGACTCGGCTAATAGGCTGCTCTATTCCGTCCTCGGCAGCACTCAAACGCCGACGCCAACGCCAACACCCGAGCCGACGCCAACTCCAACTCCAACACCCGAGCCGACACCAACTCCAACTCCAACACCCGAGCCGACACCAACTCCAACTCCGACGCCAACGCCAACTCCAACACCCGAGCCGACACCAACTCCAACTCCGACGCCGACGCCGATACCGACGCCAGAGCCGACTCCAACTCCGACGCCAACACCGACGCCAACACCGACGCCAGAGCCGACTCCAACTCCGACTCCGACCCCGGAGCCAACGCCAACACCGATACCGACGCCAGAGCCGACTCCAACTCCGGCGCCAACACCGACGCCAACACCGACGCCAGAGTCGACTCCAACTCCAACTCCCGAGCCGACGCCAACGCCGGAGCCGACTCCAGCTCCGACACCGACGCTTTGTAATCAGCTTTTTGACTCCGTGGAAGTGCCAAGCTTACCTTCAAGTTGGAACTCGACAGGATCCGGCAGCCTCGGGCCGTGGGTGACATCACCCACCAACCCCGATATGACAATGCCAAATGCCGCGTATGCCGGTTCGGACACGGCAATGGGATGGACCGAAATGACCACGCCGATGTTTGTTGTCGCGGCCAGCGGAGCACAAATGAGCTTCCGTAACGCATTCAATTTTGAGGACGACAGCGGCGATCCGAACGTAGGCTATGATGGTATGGTCTTCGAGATCAGCATCAACGGTGGGCCGTTTCAGGATGTCGTCGCAGCAGGCGGTAGTTTTGTGACCGGCGGCTACAACAAGACCATCAGCACCGGCTTCGGCAGTCCAATTAGCGGCCGGATGGCGTGGAGCGGTTTATCAAGCGGCACGGCCGCGTCGCCGGAGTATATTACGACTACCGTAAATCTGCCGGCAGCCTCGGGCGAGCAAATCGTAAGGGTGAGATGGGTCGTTGCCACGGACAGCAAAGTAAGCGCGGGTGAAGGCGCAGGCGCGTGGATCGATACAATTCTCGGTGCTTCCTGTACGACGACCGCCGACCGCGTCGAAGTAACGGGCCGCGTTACGACTCCTGACGGGCGAGGGCTTCGTAATGCCGTCGTTAGGATCAGTGATGGTTCGGGCAGAATTCGCACCGTGACGACCAGCTCATTCGGATATTACCGGTTTGATGATATCGAGGCCGGACAGACGTATATCATCAGTGTGGACTCGCAACGATATCGATTCGCGTCTCGTGTTGTCTCTGTCACGGATGATCTCGCGGACGTGAATCTTGTTGGCCTCGAATAAGGCACAAGAAAAACGGGTACAAAATTACGGGCTGCCTTCGGGCAGCCTCTTTTTTGCGCTTTTTCACAGATTGTCAGCAATAACAATGCTTCGTTAACCCTTTGGAACCAATCGTTATAGAGCGATACCGCGATTTCGAAGCTCTGCTGATAATCGCCATAAATAATCGTTATGGCCAAATAAAAAAATGGAAAAAAAAGTGCTTGACACTTTTAATATAATATCGTAAAACTGAAAGCATCCGAACTCGTTTAATCACACGACTTTGTGAAGCTGATTCATAGAGTTAACAAAATTTAGGCCCATTTATTGGGAATTTCTGTATGTTTCAAGGGCATTTTTCGGTGACGAAAAGGCCGGAGGGGTTTTTATGAAGGTTCATCGCGTTTCGATTTTCCACAGAGTACTAATCGTTTTTGTGCTTTTGTTTGGGGGCATTGGCATATCGGTATTTGCCTTTGGCGACTCAGTATTTAGGCCTCTCGGCTTCGTATCCGAAGCCACGGTTTCCGCTGATATGGTCAGCGCACCGCTTAGTTCGCCGCCAATTGCTCCAGGCTACGCTCTAACCGATACTCCGACTGTTGTTACAGACAAAGTGCGTTATCTGGCGGGCGATGCTGTTAATATTAGCGGCTCCGGGTTTGTGCCCAGCTCGAACGTCCGGATAAAAGTTATTCATTCGGACGAAACGGCCGAAGTCGGTGGCAATCACGAAGAGTCGACAGTCGTAATCAATGGTGATGGAACGTTCGCGACCACCTGGCCGGTTGGTCTGGATGAGAATGGTTTTTTGTTTACCGTAGTTACTGAATTTGCGGAAAACGTAAAATTTGGTCGCGTAGCGAATGTCGCTACCGACAAGTTTGATTATGAGGCCGAAGAGACAGCGGTTATTACCGGTGAGGGATTCAATCCGGGCGAGAATGTCGAGTTGCTCGTCGTTCATAGCAACGGGCGCACCGGCGGGGCCGGACATGATCCGTTCACAGCAGTCGCCGATTCAGAGGGTGAGATCAGCATAGACTGGTACGTTGACCCCGATGACTCGGCCGATTCTATTTTCAGACTGACCGCGCGGGGCGAGACGTCTGGAATCAATGCTTCGACCAGTTTTACCGATGTTGTCACGACCATTGTTGATGATGGCGGACCCGATGATGATAACTCCCAGAAGGATTTAACGTTTGTTACGATCGACAGCGATGTTTCTTTTGGTACTCAGGCCGTTACGTGGGGCTGGGATGACACGAATTGGAACGGTAATAACACGGGCGATGCATGTGCTCTCTACGACAGTAATGGCAACAGCAACGCCAACTTTGCGTTGTGCGTTTCGATTTCGCAAACTGTTACCGCGCCACCGCCGACATTCCAACTTTATAGCTGCAACGACTCAAATCCCAATAGATGCGGGCAACCGGCTCCGATCGTGGCACAGTTTTCAACTGGTACAGCGTCGATCGTCATGGGCATTGACCCGTTTGGAACGGATCCGGTTCACCTAAACGGCAACAACGCTTGTAACGGTGAGCCGGGCTGCCTGACTGACGATTCCGTAGCTAATGTGTCGGTGAGCCTCGCTGATGTCGGCGGGCCGTCGAGCCGGCTGACCAATGTGTGCGCCTATCCCGCCAATAACCCAAATTCCGCGCCTTCCGATTGTGTTGTGAATCCGAATAACGGTCGTTTAACGATCATTAAGAATGCGAACCCGAATGACGGAACAGCATTCGTGTTTAACGCATCGGAGCCATCGCAGGGCGGCGTTTCGCAGTGGACAATTAACGGCAGCGGTAACGTTTCGCAGATATCATATCCGCAGGGATCAACGCTCGATCTCAATGAAGTTGTTCCGGCTGGTTGGTCGCTAAACTCGGCTAGCTGTGTGCTAAATGTCGCTGGTTCGTCTTTTACGGGCACTTCCACGTCAACGGGTATCGACAACATAACCATTCAGGTTGGCGTCGAGACCATTTGCACCTTTACCAATGGGCTAACGCCAACGCCAACGCCAACGCCGACGCCGACACCAACGCCGACGCCAACACCGACGCCAACGCCAACGCCGACGCCAACACCGACGCCAACGCCGACGCCGACGCCGACTCCAACACCAACACCGACGCCGACGCCAACACCGACGCCGACTCCAACACCAACACCGACGCCGACGCCAACACCGACGCCGACGCCGACGCCGACGCCAACACCGACACCAACGCCGACGCCGACGCCGACTCCAACGCCGACACCGACACCGACTCCAACGCCGACACCGACACCGACGCCGACGCCGACGCCAACACCGACACCAACGCCGACGCCGACGCCGACTCCAACGCCGACACCGACACCGACTCCAACGCCGACACCGACACCGACACCGACGCCGACGCCGACGCCGACGCCGACGCCGACGCCAACACCAACGCCGACGCCAACACCAACGCCGACACCGACGCCGACGCCGACGCCGACGCCAACGCCAACACCAACGCCGACGCCAACACCAACGCCGACACCGACGCCGACGCCGACGCCGACGCCGACGCCAACACCGACGCCGACACCGACGCCGACACCGACACCGACACCAACGCCGACGCCGACGCCGACACCGACGCCGACGCCGACGCCGACGCCGACGCCGACGCCGACGCCGACACCAACACCAACGCCGACACCGACGCCGACACCGACACCGACGCCAACGCCGACACCAACGCCTGCGCCTACTCCGACGCCAACGGTAGCACCCGCTGGCTCCCTGACAATTGTCAAGGAAACAGCGGGCGGCAACGGTACATTTAACTTCAGTGCATCGGGCGCTGGAGTTCCTGGTGTTATTCCCGTGGCTTTCTCGGTGACAACTGTAGGAGGCTCAGGCGCGGTTAGCTATGCAAACGTTCCAGCCGGTACGACGGTCGTATCAGAAACCAATCCGTTACCCGCGGGTTGGCAGTTTACGAGGATTGAGTGTACTGGCGATACCGACGGCGGTAACGTTATTACCGGCCAATCTGTGTCTATCGACCTTGATGCGGCCGAAACCCAGACGTGTATCTTTACCAACACAGTGATTCCGACACCGACGCCGACACCGACGCCAGGGCCGCCCGTCGTATGGGTTGGCGATATTACTATTCATGAAGGTGACGTTGGTACGAAACTGTTTACATTTCAGGTCACAGTCAACCAAACGCCGCCGCCCGGGGCGCCGATCAGCATCGATTACACGACGGTTGACGGCACCGCGACAGTCGCAAACAACGACTACGTGCCAAAATCAGGTACGATAACATTTACCTCAAACTCGCCAACAATCGTCTTTATATCGGTTGTCGTGAATGGCGACATTACATTCGAACACAACGAGGCGTTTACGATTTTCTATTCAAACGCCGTAAATGCGTTCCTTCCAGATATTGACAGTCTCGGAACGGTCTATAACGATGACATCGAGCCAGTCTTTGCGATTAACGATGTGTCGGGCAGCGAAAGTAATTCGGGCACAACGCCGCTTACCTTTACGGTCACGCGTACGGGCAATCCGACGAACGTTACGTCAAACATTACGTTTAATACGGTTAATGGAACCGCGACGGCACCGAGTGATTTCGTACCGGTCACGGGCGGTACAGTGAGCATGGCGCCAAATGAGTCGACAAAAGCGTTCTCTGTTTTACTCAATGGCGACACGACTGTTGAGCCGAATGAGGCGTTTACGCTTCGTATCGTACAAATAACGCACGGGACGATTGGTCGCTCAGACGGAGCAGGAACTATCGTCAATGACGATTCCATCGTTTCCGGTGGAATTGAAGGGGATATTGTCGACGGAGGCGGCAGCCCGGTCGGCGATGGCACTGTGTTCTCAAATGACGTGAACGTCATCCGTAGGATGGTGCTCGGCCTGATACCGGCGCCTATGACGAGCCCGAATCAGTTCCAGCGGGCCGACGTTGCTCCGAGAGACATCTCATCCGCGTTAAATGGAGACGGGGTGCTAAATGCCGCCGATGTTACGCTTATTAGACAGTACAACCTCGGTTATCTACCGCAAACACCGGCTGGCGGCCCCAATGGTCCGGCACCTGAGGCTCCGCCTTTAATGGCCCTGATAGATAATGCAAGAGCGATTCGGGCGGTTGCCCCGATCGCCCGAGCGGGAGAGAGAGTGACTGTTTCCCTGCAATTGGATTCCCAGGGTGATGAGTCATCGGCAGCCTACACGATGAACTTCGACCCGAAGGTCTTCACATATGTGTCGTCCGCTTTGGGTGACGGGGTTCCGGCAGGCTCATATCTTGGCGTTAACGCATTGGAGACGGGCAAACTCCGGCTGTTGATCGATTCGACGAACACCTACGCCCGGGGTTTGAGACAAATGGCAACCGTAACATTCGCCGTTTCACCCGACGCGGGAGCGGGAGAATATCCGTTGACATTTAGCAGAACGCAGGCGGATGAGAGCATGTCTAATGCCAAAGGTGGCCTGGTCGCGACAAACTTCGAGGACGCCTCCGTCAGAATCACCTCGAAGCGGTCAGGAGCGATTGTCAGCGGTCGGGTTTTGGATGCGGGTGGACGAGGCATTCGAAATGCCACGGTCACGATTACCGATGGAAATGGTAGTCGCCGAACGACGGTTACCGGTTCCTTCGGCGAATATCGATTTGGCGAGGTTGAGACTGGGGAAAACTACGAAGTCCGAGTCTCTAACCGACGCTATCGTTTTGCCCCGCGCGTTTTAAGCATCACCGATAGAATCGGAAATTTTGACGTTGTGGCATTGGAATAGCCGAAATCGCCTGTAGCAATAGTAACGCACGTAGAAGGGCGTAACATCGATTTTGCTGTTACGCCCTTCCTTTCCGCCGCTTTCTACTCCCTCTGGCACGAATTTAAAACTCGGTGGATATCAGTTAATCTGGGAATTAGCTGATGATAGTCATTTGTTTACAATACGAAACGGATTCCCGCTCGTGTCCTGGCGAAACCAGATAGTTTAACGCCAATAGGTTTTTCGTGTTAAGATTTCCACTGAGATGAAGTACGACATTCTCATACTACGCATTGCCTTTATCGCCATGTTGATCCTCTTGGGTTATCTGCTAAATCCGTTTGAGCGGACGCAGCGGTTCGGCTTGGGATTGATAGGAACTGATGCCACGCGGCATTGGCTTTCGGCCGGGCTTGGCGGCGTACTCGGTGCTCTCGTCATCATTTTCGAGATTCGCGTACGTCAAGCCTCGCTTAAGACGCTGATCGGAGCGGCAGTTGGTTCGATACTCGGAATTGTCGGGGCGTTTCTGATCGGCGTTTTAATCTCGATCCAGAAAGAGGCCGCAGTCTCGGCTGAGATGCAGACGTTTCTGACTATTTCGTTGATGGGCTTTATGGGCTACATCGGGCTGATGGTCGGTGCGGCGAAGGGTGATTATCTCGATCTTTCAGCCCTAGGCGGTATCTTTAGCGACAAGAATGTAAAACGCGATTATAAGATTCTGGATACATCGGTGATTATCGACGGCCGCATAGCTGATGTGGCTGAGACCGGATTTCTGGGTGGTTCACTCATTATTCCGCATTTTATTTTGGCCGAATTGCAGCAGGTTGCCGACTCGGCAGATTCGTCGAAACGTCAGCGCGGCCGTCGCGGGCTTGACATGCTCCAGCGGCTCAGAAATAACAGCAAACTCGACATCCAGATCGTTGAGACTGACTTTCCGGCGGTGAAAGAGGTCGATCTGAAACTGATCGAACTCGGCACACAGCTCGATGCCGTCATCGTCACCAACGATTTTAATCTCAACAAAGTTTCTCAGCTTCGCGGTGTCGCAGTTCTCAACATAAACGAACTCGCCAACGCCCTAAAACCGGTCGTTCTTCCGGGCGAAGCGATGCGTGTTTTTATTCTCAAAGAAGGCAAGGAATATAACCAGGGCGTCGCGTATCTGGATGACGGAACAATGGTTGTCGTCGACAACGCCCGCCGCCTGATCGGCAAAACCGCCGACATTGCCGTCACCAGCGTTCTACAGACAACTGCCGGTAAGATGATTTTTGGCCGTTTATGGGAAGAAAAAGAAGAGACAAACGGCACCTCGGAAAGTCATCTCGGCATTCACGATTCGCGTTCGCTAGGATTTAGAAAGGCCACCCGCGAGCTGCGTCAGACGACGATTATTGAAGAAATTGAGTCATAGTAAGTCAAAAGTAAAAATTAAAAGGTAAGAATAGGAGGGTGGCTTTTGTTTTTACTTTTTACTTTTTACTTTTTACTTTTTACTTTTTACTTTTTACTTTTTCCTGATGAACACCGCCATTATTGTTGCTGCCGGGACTGGCACAAGGTTTGGTTCCGACGAGCCAAAGCAATTCGTCGAGATCCTCGGCAAACCGTTAATAATACACACTTTAGAGCGATTTGAGGCTTGCCCGGAGGTGGATGAGATCGTTCTGGTTATGTCGGCATCGGCGATTCCGGAATTTGAAATTTCGAATTTCAGATCTGAAATTACAAAGTTAATACATATTGCCCGCGGCGGTCTGACGCGAGCTGAGTCCGTCCGAAATGGCCTGGCTGCCGTTAGTTCTGCGACAACGATCGTCGCGGTTCACGACGGAGCGAGACCGATGGTTACGGTAGATGAGATCGCGGCAACAATTGCAAAAGCGAATGAAATGGGAGCGGCATGTCTCGTCGCAGCCGTGACTGACACGATCAAAACCATTAGCGTTGATGAGATATCGGGAACGCTCGACCGTGATAAACTCAGACGTGCGCTGACGCCGCAGGCATTTCGAGTCGAGGTCCTGCGTATGGCATTTGAGATCGGGGACACAAGCGAAGCAGTGACGGACGAATGTTATCTCGTTGAAAAACTTGGCCATCCGATTGCGTTCGTGGAGGGAAGTTCGCGGAATATTAAGATCACGCGGCCGGAAGATATGGTTTTTGCTGAACTTGTTTTGCGGACGATGGCTGCTAAAGGCAGCTAACACCTTTTAGCTATCAGCTATATTGAAGAAAATGTTTCGAATTGGCTTTGGCACAGACGTTCACAGGCTCGTTCCTGAGCGGCCGCTGTTTCTCGGCGGCGTGGCGATCGAATCCGATCTCGGTGCGGACGGACACTCTGATGCCGATGTATTGCTTCATGCAGCCACTGATGCTGTGCTCGGTGCTCTCGCGCTGGGCGATATCGGAACGCACTTTCCAAGTACCGATGATCGTTGGCGAAATGCGGAAAGCTCGGAATTTCTAATGTACGCGGTCGGTCTCGCAAAAGAACGTGGTTACGAGGTCGTCAATATCGACACGACAATTGATCTCGAACTCCCGAAGCTGCGACCGTATGTTGACGATATTCGAGCAGGTCTCGCAAACGCTCTGAGCGTTGATGTCGACCAGGTCAGCGTCAAGGCAAAAACGGGCGAGGCGGTTGATGCTGTCGGTGGACGAACGGCGCGTACGAGTTCAGGCAATCGTATTGTTATCCAAAAAATAAATCCCGAGATCGGTGAGAACGCAGAGAAGGCTTTACCCTTTTCTCAGCGTTCTCAGCGATCTACGCGTTTAAATATGTCGCTATCTGTGCGAAACTTGTAACACCGAATTGATTTAATTTACCGACGGTTAAAAACCCCGGTCACTTCCCGGTTCTGACATATGCGTCCACAAGAAATAATCGCGACAAAACGTGATGGAAAAGCTCTTTCTGATTCCGAGATCTCGTTGTTTATCGACGGGGTCTGTGATGGGTCGTGGGCCGATTATCAGATTACCGCGCTCATCATGGCGATTTTTATTCGCGGACTGAATCGACGTGAGCAATATTCGCTCACCAGCGCGATGCTGCATTCGGGGACGGTGATGGATTTTTCCGACATTGATGCTCCGAAAGGTGATAAGCATTCGACGGGCGGCGTAGGCGACAAAACCTCGCTGATCATTGCTCCGCTCGCGGCGGCGTGCGGCATGGCGATTCCGATGATTTCCGGACGCGGTCTCGGTCACACCGGCGGTACGCTCGACAAACTCGAATCCATCCCTGGGTTTGACGTGAATCTTTCTTTCGCGAATTTCAAAAAGGTCTTGAAAAAATGCGGCTTTGCCCTCGCCGGTCAAACAAAACAGATTGCCCCGGCCGATAAGCGAATTTACGCGCTGCGTGACGCGACGGCGACTGTGCCGTACATTCCGCTTATCGTGGCGTCGATCATGTCAAAAAAGCTCGCCGAGGGTCTGGACGTGCTGATTTTGGACGTAAAGACGGGTTCGGGAGCGTTTATTCAGAAGTACGCCGATACATTGAAACTGGCCAAATCCCTCTGCGAAACAGGTAAATCGTTCAGCGTTAATACGCAGGCGTTGATCACCGACATGAGCCAGCCGCTCGGGAAATATGTCGGTAACGCGCTGGAAGTTTACGAATGCCTGAAGATACTTCGTGGTGAGGCCGATGATCTAATGCAGCCGACGCTGGAATTATCAGTCGAGCTAACGGCGACGATGCTTGTTCAGTGTAAGATCGCGGGAACGATGGATAATGCGAGGGCGAGGATCAACAAGGCCTTTGCGTCGGGCGAGGTGCTTGACCGGTTGCGCCAGAATATTGAACTTCAAGGCGGCGATCCAAATATTTGTGACAAGCCGGAAATGTTGCTAACAAAAGGTTTGACGGAGGTCAAGGTGATTTCGGATGCAAACGGATATGTCGCCGATATCGACTCGTTGATCGTCGGCAACGCTATTTGCGAGATCGGCGGCGGTCGGCTCAAGGCCGAGGACGGAGTCGATCATGCCGTGGGCTATGCGTGTCTAAGGAAAATCGGTGACCGCGTACAGAAGGGCGACGAACTGGGCATAATTTACTGCCGCAAGAAGCAAGCCGACCTCATTAGCGAAAAACTTCGAGGCGCGTATAAAATATCGAGAGAAATCACCCGTACAACTAAATTGATAAGAGCGACGGTCTAAAGGACAGAGTACCAATTTCGGGTGGCGGATCCTGTGGGAACTACCCTGCTGAAACGTGTACTCAGACCCTTCAAATATATGAGACACCTTTTGTTGTTCATTCTGATATCTATCACTCTTTTCGGTGTCTCGTGCTCAAACCGGGCCGAGGCTCGTCGCGAAGGCTGCAAAATAAAGGTCGGCATCGTTTTCGATATCGGCGGCAAGAACGACCGTTCGTTCAACGCCGCGGCATGGGAAGGCGTTCAACGGGCTGAACGTGAGTTGCCGATCTGTCTCTACGACGTCGAGCCCGGCAATCCGACCTCGATCGAACCGGCGATGCGGGCCTTTGCCGAGAAGAACTTCGATCTCGTGATCGGCGTCGGTTTTGCCCAGGGGCCGATCATGCAAAGGGTCGCACTCGACTACCCGAACAACAAGTTTGCAATCGTGGATGGCGTTATTTTCGAGGAAGACGGCAAAACGCCGCTCAAAAATGTTGCGTCGCTTGTCTTTCGCGAACACGAAGGGTCGTATCTGGTCGGCATGATCGCCGCATCGAAATCGAAGACCGGCGTCCTCGGCTTCCTCGGCGGGATGGACATTCCGCTCATTCACCGTTTTGAAACCGGGTTTGAGGAAGGTGCCCGCTCGATCAATCCGAATATTAAGGTTGTCGACAACTATGTCGGCGTTAATGACAGTGCCTGGAATAATCCCGGCAAGGGCAAGGAAATTTCGCTCGCACAGATCGAGAAGGGTGCTGATGTCATTTTTACAGCCGCCGGTAACTCGGGCCTCGGCGCTTTTGACGCAGTAGAGCAGTACGGCAAAAATGCTCAGGGCGAGGCAAATAAATTCGTGATCGGCGTCGATTCGAACCAGAATGGCGTCAAACCGGGATTCGTCCTGACCTCGATGGTCAAACGCGTCGATAACGCCGTTTTCGACGTCGTCAAAGAGATACTCGCGGGCCAATTCCGAGGCGGATTCCACACCTTCGGCCTCGACAAAGACGGCGTCGCCTACGCAATGGACGAAAACAATAAAGCCCTCATCCCCGCCGACGTTCTGCTAAAGGTCGAGGAAGCCAAAACCAAGATAGGTACCGGCGAGATCAAAGTTACCGATGCGATGGCGAAATAACTGTTGGTGAATTGTGATTTCAGTAGCGTAACTTTTATATGTCAAACGCGTCGCACGCCTATTCCATAAGCCCTCTGCGTTTCGGGCTGATCTCTCTCTTAGTACTGGTTATCGTCGGTACAGCCCGAGCACAGCAATTCCCATTAACTCTCTCGCAGGCCTACCCGGCGTCAGTAGAAAAGCTCAATTCAATTGAAGTTGTCGACAGGGCCTCGATTCTGAAGGAACTCATCGTACCGATTCCGCACAGCTGTACCGGAGGCTTTAACATGCGCTTCGACTTACCAAAGAAAGATTACATTTTCATCGTTGGTAAGATTTTTGAGAAGGATCTGAGCACGCTGAGTGAGAAAAATAAGCCGGAAATTTGGGGTTACCTTTCGCTTTTAATAGGTAAGTACGAGATGAGGCAGTTTGCCCAGGCCGTCGCCAGTTATCGGGATGAGCGCGACTGGCGAGTACAATATTCAATAGTCGGAATATTGGCATTTCTGCGGCCACCGGGCGTTGACTCGGAAATAGCCCGGTTTCTGGATGCGGACAGTTCGTTCGTTCGCCAACAGGCATTCGAAAGTCTCATCGACTTGCGATCAAAAAAGGCGACCCCGCTGTTAGTATTTCAGCTTTCCGATGCGAACCCGCTGAATCGTTACGCGGCCCTGGACCGGTTAGCCAAGATCGGGGACGTGGAAGCGGCTCCGGCGATCGCTAAGCTGCTGAAAGACCCTCATGAGGACAACCGTTACTGGGCGATCGACACCCTAGCTCGTCTCGACGCAAGATCCCAAGCCCGTGCTCTTTGGAATTTCCTGAATGAAAGTACGAATCCTCGCCTGAAAGGACTCGCAATTGCGGTTCTCGTCCAGTTCGAGGATCCGGCGGCCTTTCCGCTCGTGCTCGACGATTTGAAAGGGGCTGCCTCGGAGTCGCCGGAAACGCGTTTAACTCAGCATTTCGCATTCGACTTCGTGTCGCAGCGGAAGCCAGATTTCTATTTGCCTGAACTTATGTCGCTTTACCGGACCAAGACGACGTTCCTTGCTGATCCAGCGGCGGAGAAGCGGCTCCGTGAAAAGGTTTTGCAGCTTCTCTACCAATACCGATCGCCGGCCGCCATTCCGATCTATCGCGAAAACTTTCCGGGTGGCCTGCCTTGGGACCCAAACGGTTCCCTCGCACAGGTACTTGTCGACGTGAATGCTCGCGAGGCGGTCGATGATATTCTTGCGGAGTTCGCGAGGCTCGCGAACTCCGCATTCCCTGGCTCAGATAACGACCTTCGTGCCGGCCCCCTCGCGATCATTCTGGCTAAATTCGGAGACAAAAGGGCATGGAAACCACTCCTCGCCTATCTCCAAAATTCAAAGTTCTACGATAGGGAGCGCATCTTTATCGAACTGAATAAGCATGTCGACCCGAAGCTCTGGAAAGATGCTCAGCAAGCGAGGCCTGCGACGAGGAAGGTTACTTCCGTCCGAGGTGCAATCGACATACTCAGCCGCGAATCGAAAATCCCGATAACGGTTATCGACATTCCCGAGCTCGGCCCGTGCCCGACGGAAGGCATGGAGATTATCGATTCGCCCGCGTGCGCTTATGTAAATCCGGCGTTACCAGTACTGCAAACCTTGGAGATGTTTATCCAATCTTTCAACAGTAATCAGCGCGGCGAGTACACCTTCGTCTTCGATAAAGGCTCGATCAAAATTCTGAGAACGAAGGACGCGGTTGAATTTTGGAAAACGAACATATTAAGTAAACTAAGCTGATGCTCGAATTAAAAAACATCACAAAGACATTCGGCAGCGTCACGGCGAACAATGACGTTTCGATCAAGGTTGAGAAGGGCACGATTCACGCTATTGTCGGCGAAAATGGGGCGGGAAAATCGACGATTATGCGTATCGCTTACGGCTTTTATAAGGCTGACAGCGGTGAGATATTGGTTGACGGCAAGGCCGTTTTGATCAGGAATCCGCATGATGCGATTGCTTTGGGCATCGGGATGGTGCATCAGCATTTTATGCTGGTCGATACGATGACAGCGGCGGAGAATATTATTCTCGGAGCCGAGACGGGGTCGGCGGGAAACCTTGATCTCGAAAAAGCTAATAGCGATATTCTCGCTCTTTCGAACGAACTCAGGTTAGGCGTTGATCCCAAGGCATACATCGAAGATATGTCCGTCGGTCAGCAGCAACGGGTCGAGCTGCTCAAGGCTTTGTACCGGAACGCCGAATTGCTCATTCTCGACGAACCGACCGCAGTGCTTTCGCCGCAGGAGGTCGAGGAATTTTTTGGAATCCTGCGGAGGATGAAGGCGCAGGGGAAAACCATAGTCATCATCACGCACAAGCTCGATGAGGTCCTCGCGATCTCGGACGAAGTGACCGTTATGCGTGACGGAAAGTCCGTCGGGAATGTAAAAACTGCTGATACCACCGCCAAAGACCTTGCCCGAATGATCGTCGGCCGCGACGTTTTGCTGCGGGTCGATAAGACGGACGCCGAGCCGACCTCTGTCGTTCTTGATGTTAAAAATCTCGTCGTTAGCGGCAAGAGTGGAAACAGCGTCAATGGGGTGTCGTTTGCCGTACGCGCGGGTGAGATCGTCGGCATCGCCGGCATCGAGGGCAATGGACAGACCGAACTGATCGAAGCGCTATCAGGTTTGGTGAAGTCGACCGGCGGCAGCGTCGAGTTTGACGGCAGGAATATTACGAACCGAACGGCGCTGCGAATTAAAGGAACTCGGCATCGCTCACATCCCCGAGGACAGGCACAAACGCGGACTGCTGCTTCATTGCGACCTGGCCGAAAATTCGATCCTCGGCGTTCATTATCGAGCGCCGATCGCAGCTGCGGCCGGATTTATGAATAGCGGCGTGATATCGAAACGTGTAAATGACATCATCGAGAACTATGACGTTCGCCCGCCCGACGCCGACCTCGCGGCAAAGGCCCTTTCCGGCGGCAACCAGCAAAAGCTCATCATTGGCCGTGAATTTGAACTCAAGCCAAAGCTGCTGCTCGTTTCGCAGCCAACCCGCGGCGTTGATATCGGCGCCATCGAATTCATCCATCGCAAGCTAATCGAACTTCGCGATTCAGGCTCTGCGGTTCTACTCGTATCTGCTGAACTGGAGGAAGTTACAGCCCTCGCCGATCGCCTGCTTGTCATCCGCGAAGGCCAGATCGCCGGCGAGGTCGATCCCAAAATCACCACGGTCGAGGAGATCGGATTGATGATGACCGGTGGGTAGAGTTTGATTCGACCCATTTCACCGAGAGCGGTAATTTTCGGGTCAGAACCGCCCGCTTCACGCACGCAGACGGTTCTGCCGCGGCTCATAATCAGTAAATTCAATCCGTAACCGCTCTAGCTGAGTAAATCTGCGGTAAAAATTTATTTGATGGCTAGACGATACAAAATGTATTTGCCAAATTGCTCCCGGTCGCTCCGATCGTACCATTTATCGACGTTTTCCAGATATGGATCGAGTTCGATGGGCAGGACGAGGTAGTCCAGCCGCGGAATGCCCTCTCGACGTGGGTCAAAATTCGCGGCAAACGCAGCGTATCTTCGCGCCTCGTCATCGATCTCGCCGTTTGTGAGAGGCTGGTATCCTGAATTAAGCCGGTCGGTGTGCCGCCCCCAACCGAATAAGGCGATCATTGAGACAAAATCTTCACCCTTCTTCAATCCGTCAGCTAACTGGCGCTCGGTGACGCCCTGATACAAAAGCTGCTGATAATACCGCTCCTTGCTTTCCTGCCAATCGATGCCCAGGAAAACATACTGGTGCCGCGTCCAGAGCAGAGATTGCGGGGCAATGGTCGGCAGGTCATCGCCCTCTGCAATACCGAGATGCAGAGCGACGCGTTTGTGCTTGGCGGTGTCATTCCTGGCCAGCTCGGTCAGGCGTTTGCCAACCGGATAGGCCTCGTCCCGCAGAACATTGACATCGTCAAGCACGCGAACGGTGTAATGACATTCGACGAAACCCCAGAGGGCGGCGAGCAGAGCGATCACCGTCAGGGCGATTCGCGAAGGAATCTTTCCCCAGCCCTCGACTGTCCGCCACAGTAACCCAATCGTCACGGCAACGGCCAGTCCGGCGACATAATTGCCAATAAAAACCTGATAGTGAATCGGCTGGAGTGCCTGACCGGTGACCACCTGCTGGTTAAATACGAGCAAAGGCGTCAGAGCAAGCGAGATCGCGAAAAGCGTCCCGCGATCGCGTAAGGGAAGCACTTTTTTCCACACCGCCACGGCGATTGCGATCAGCACAATAAACCCGACCGCTTCCGGCACCCGAGCCAGATCGAGAGCGCGGGTACGGACAAGCAGCGTCATGTCATCCATCGTTTGCGACCGTTTTGACAGAAGCCACGCATACGGAGCAAGCACCGCTAAACAACCGGCACCGAGGATCGCCAGCTTTTTCAAATCGCTCAAAACGCCGACAGGTCTCGCAATCGCCAGCAGCAACCCGAAACACGCCAGCCACGCCGCCGCCGTCGTCCAGACGTAGAAGTAGGAATAAACGGTATAAGTAAAAGCTAAGACAGAAAGGGAGATGAGGAGAAGAGGAGAAGAGGTGATTCCCGATAAATACTCAGGTCTCGTCTTCTGCTCGATGTTATCGTTTGTTTCGCGTGTTTCGCGGGCAAAAATCTTCCACACCAACGCCAGCAGAAGAAAAAAGGCAGGGAATGCCATCGCCGGTACGTATCGCCTGAACCCTGGAAAATATGGATATGAGTAGCTCGTCCCGAGGATCTCACCGATAGCTCCCTCACCCGCAAAGAGCGCACCTCCGGCCAGGACGACGAGGCTGCCCGCCATTGCAAAGATCGAATCGCCCGTAATCATGCCCAGAAGCCAAAAGATCGCAAGGGCTGTCAGAAATGCTGCCACGGCCCCCGATATGGTCATCGCCCAGGGCGTACCGATTCCCAGAATTCGCGCCGGGATCGCAATGGTCATCGGCCCGGCAAATTGGATTGAAAAAAGGGATTCATTTCGTGGAGTTTCTGGCGAATCGTCGAGTCCCGTATAAGGATCGTTCTTTCGCGGCCGGCCGTCGATCAGAGCGTTGAGATACGAGCCATAGGCGACCTCGTCGATGTCGTTGTAGGCATAATGCCCATTCCAGTCGGCACCCCGAAGATAGATCATCTTCATCTGCGGGTACAACGAAAACACCGCCAAAAAAAGTCCCGCAATTATGCCAAAACGCCACTTAAGCTTCATAAACGAACTGACAGATTAGCACAAAGCCGGATTTCGCTCATCTTTTACACAACTTTACACAAACACGCAAAAAACTGACATCCAAACGGCAAAAAGATTCGTATTGTTAGTTGTAAGCGGAAATTCGGGCGAGCTGTATGAGCCAACATTCATAATTATAGGCAAGGTGGGGGATTTTCGCGAGGACCGGTAAATAATTTATAAAAACAACGGAGAAATTATCATGTTTAATCTTAAAGCAAAATTCTTATTGGCGGCAGCGGTACTTTTCATCGGCGGCGCGACCGCGGCAAACGCACAGCTCGTGAACGGTTCGACGATCAAGGTCAGCGTACCCAATTCGTTCGTCCTTCGCGATGAAACATTCCAGGCGGGCAACTACACGATCGAAAGAACGCCGAGCACGGCTGATGCCCCATCGCTGCTTATCCTTCGCGGAAACGGCAACACGATCATCTTCGACACGATCGTTTCGAGCAGCAATAAAACCTCGGCCACCACGCAGCTCGTTTTTGACACCGTGGGCGACACCAACTTCCTTTCTGAGATCCTCGTGAAAGGCTCGACCATCAAAAGTGCCATCGCTAAGACCAAATCACAGAAGAAAGTAATGAGCGAGAACGCGTCGGTCAGAAATTATCTGACAATCACAAACACAGGTTTCTAGTCGGATCGATTTTCTCGATTGATCCTCCTCTTTGGTGCAGCTTGCCGGCTGCACCATTTTTTTCTTTATCGTCCGTAAATACTGTCTTCGATCGCGGCAACATCACGGCCCGCTTCGCCCGAAACTCGCGGCTGGCGATCATGGAGAATCGCGTTCGCAAAATTCTCGACGAGTGGCGAATGAAAATTTGGCGATGGCGGATGCGATTCGGTCTTGGTTTCGGTGCCGTTTATAATCCTGATCTCACCGCTATTGAGCGACGAAATATGGATCGAGCCAGTCGTGCCGAATATATCGAACGCATCCCGTGATTCCTCAACGGCGTGCGACACAAACAGCGACGCACACGTTCCGGTTTCGAACTGTATCAAGGCGGCGGCCGTATCCTCGACCTCGCGCCGGAATTCGACATTCGCCGTAATGCTCTCGATCCGCGTCGCTTTCCCAAACAGATCAAGCAATATCTCAATCCTGTGACATCCGAAATCCATCATCGGCCCGCCGCCGCTCTTGGCTTTTTCGACGAACCAACGCCTGGGATGATCCAGCCCGGGATTAAATGCCTCGAATGTATTTATCTGAGCAAAAACAGGCTTGCCGATCTCGCCTGAGCTAATCGCCTGACGGATGCGCTGGATGACTGGATAAAATCTGCGGTAATACGCGATGCCAAGTTTTACGCCATTTGTCTTACAGGCCGCGATCATTCGGTCGCATTCGGCTACGTCCATTGCCATCGGTTTTTCACAGAGTACATGTTTCCCGGCTTCGGCCGCCGCGATGGTGTGTTCGGCATGGAGGTAAACAGGCGACGCGACATAAACCGCGTCAACACAAGGATCGGCCAGCATCTCACGCCACTGCGAATACGATTTATTGATCTTGAATTCGTCGGCAAATGCCGCCGCCAGTTCGGCCCTGCCTCGACTGACGGCGACGATCTCACAGTTCTCAATCTCATTAATCGCAGGTGCGACACGCTTTCGAACGATGTCGCCCGCCCCGATCAATCCCCAGCCGATTCTTTCCATAATGTGTTTTTTTGGCGAAAGTTTGCCTCAACCTTGCCGTTTGGAATAAAACTTCCTTCGCCAAACGTCCAATGCAAAGAATACAATGCAAGTAGCGGGAGAGGAAATAAGACGATGACGATACAGACCTTTTTTATTCTTGTTGCTTCAAGCCTTGCGCTGGCATGTTCTAATTCAGCGCCAACAGGCGGTTTCGAGAACACGGTTTTTGAGACTCAGGATAAGCAGACAAAATTTCGCGTCGAAACGGTCGCCGGCGGTCTCGAGGTGCCGTGGGGCTTTGCCTGGCTGCCGAACAAGGATCTGATTTTCACCGAACGAAAGGGCCGTGTGAGAATCATCGAATCAGGAAAGCTCCGCCCTGAACCGGTCTTTACCGTGCCCGATGTAGAACCGACCGGGGAAAGCGGGTTGATGGACATCTCGCTGCACCCGAAATTCGCCGAGAACAACTTCCTGTATCTGGCCTATTCCTACAATACGGACGGAAAACGGGTAAAGGTTGTTCGGTACAAGTTTTCCAAGAACACCCTCACAGAGCCAAAGGTCATCATCGAAAACGTTCCCGGTGCGGCAAATCATGCCGGAATGCGTGCCCGCTTCGGCCCCGACAGCAAACTCTACGTCACGACCGGTGACGCCATTGACTGGAATCTCGCTCAAAAGCTCGATTCACTCGCCGGAAAGACCTTGCGGCTCAATGACGATGGCACCGTTCCGCAAGACAATCCGTTCGTCGGCAACAAAGAAGCCCGCCCCGAGATATGGTCTTACGGCCATCGGAACGCCCAGGGCCTCGCCTGGCAGCCGGGAACCGGTGCGATGTTCCAGACCGAACACGGACCGAGTTTTTTTGAGGGAAAAGGCTCGGGCGGCGATGAATTTAATCTGGTCGAAAAGGGCAAAAACCTCGGCTGGCCTGAGATACATCACACCGAAAAACGCGACGGCATGGTCTCGCCGCTTCTCGAATACTCGCCCGCGTGTGCACCCGGAAGCGGCATGTTCTACAACGGCTCTGCGTTACCTGCGTTCAAAGGAAACTTCTTCTTCGGCTGCCTCAGAAGTGCCCGTATCATCCGCGTCACGCTCGACGGCAGTAAGGTCGTCTCACAGGAAAACCTGCTTGAAGGCACCCTCGGCCGAATTCGAGAAATCGGTGAGGGCCCGGACGGCTACATCTATTTCTCAACCTCAAACCGCGACGGCCGCGGCTCGCCGTCTAAAGACGACGATGGGATAATGCGGATCGTGCCTAATTGACTTTACCGTCTAGTCTTTTAGTTTTTTTGCCCTAGAAAGAGGAAGGAAATTCTCGCCGCTGACAACTTTTCGACCGGTCTTTTCTTCCAATTCAAGACGGGTTTTTTTGGCGATCCGGCCACCTTTTCTGCCTGCTTCGGCATTCTGTGAAAATCCAGTGGCATCGTCGCTTTCGGCTATGTGACGAGTCGATAATTCCGCAAGCGCGGTAAAGATCAGTTCCGCCTCACTCATGTGGTCGCGAAGATTTTGACTCTTAAGCCCCTTGATCCTTTTATGAGAACTTACAGTCAAACCGGTCCACTCCCTGTGAATTATGCCGGTAAGTAGCCCGAATTCCTGTTGTGTGGATATTTCATGTTCTTTCCAGTAATCCGTGAGTTTGTTACGGGTCTCCTGCCCCATCATCCTCTGCTGGATCCATTTTTCGCTTCGGCCTTGTTCCTTCCAATATTCTCGCGCTCGATCAAGCGAATTTGCGGGATCGGACATATCCTGAATACGTTCGTAGCCCACTTTTGCCAGCCATTGCTTGAAAGGCTCGGCTTTTGGAGACGGAATCGACTGTATGATCCGCAAAAGGCCCTGAACATCTGTGCAGTCCGTAACACGCAGCTTGCCGTCCGGAGCTTTCATTTTCAACTGTCGACAAATTGTCGACAGTTCAAACCCGTCGTCACCTTTGACGCGCACCTTCATTTTGAACCAGTAATCTCTGGCATTCGCACTATCAGTAAGCGCCGCGACAACATCGACCACAGAGAAAAACCATGTCTCGGTCTCCTCGTCATAAAGCCGTCTTATTTTGTATTTTTCAAACGCAACAAGTGCGTCGTCACTGCTCATTTGCTAGAGCCCTCATAATTCTCACTTTCCAGCATCTTCTTCGCTCCCAAAAGCTCCGCCTTGTGCTCCTCGGTCAGCACCGGATATTTCAGATTCAGCGATTCCAGCTTTTTAACGACGATCTCAGACACGGCCAAACGAGTGAACCATTTTTTGTCCGCCGGAATGATGTACCATGGGGCCCGTTCGGTCGATGTTTCCTCCAACGCCTCTTTGTAGCACTTCATATAATCATCCCAATGCCCGCGTTCCTTGACGTCACTCGCTGAGAATTTCCAATTCTTCTCCTCTTCCGCAATTCGAGCCAAAAATCGGGCTTTCTGCTCGTCCTTAGAGACATTAAGAAAAAATTTGATGACGTGCGTGCCATTTTCCGAAAGGTGTTGTTCCCAATCCCGTATGTGCTTGAAGCGTTTTTTCCAGATGTCCTTGTCCTTGAGCGTTTCCTCCGGCAACTGTTGATACTGCAGATATTCCGGGTGAACGCGAACGACCAGGACCTCTTCGTAATGCGAGCGGTTAAAAATACCGATCATTCCACGGCCCGGGAGATTTTTCTGACACCGCCAGAGAAAATCATGATCGAGTTCCTCGGTCGACGGCTGTTTAAATGAGACGACATGACACCCTTGTGGGTTGACGCCGCTCATCACGTGTTCGATCGCCCCGTCCTTACCCGCCGCATCCATCGCCTGAAAGACCAGCAGCAGCGTATGGCGGTCCTGAGCGTACAAAACGTCCTGTAGCTCTCGCAATCTCGCCACATTTTTCTCGAGGTCTTTCACCGCCTCCTTTTTATCGGTATAATCGCCCGTAAAGTCGGTCGGATGGTTCTTTAGGTTAACTTTTGAGCCTTCGCCAATGCGGAATTTTTCGGTTTTCATGTTTTCAGTATTAACTGATAGCTGCGAACTAATAGCTGATAAGCTGTTTTCAGTTTTAAGCTATCAGTTTTTCGCTATTTTGAACAGAACCAACTATATATGAATAGACTTTTGCTCCTGATAATTATTTTGCTGCCGGTCGTCGTCGTGGCTCAGCCAAAGCTGGTTCCGAATAAGATCACGCTCAAGAACGGCAAATCGTTCAGCCTTAATCTCGCTGCGAATTACGAAATAATCCCCGCCATGGAAGGTCTCAAACGCGTCCGCTTTTTCGCGAAAGCTCCGGATGGCCGCGTCTTCGTAACCGACATGTACAACCTCGCCGACGGAACGCGCGGAACCGTTTATATTCTCGACGGGTGGAATGCGGAATCGGGCAAATTCAGCACGCTTATCCCATACATGACCAAGCTGCGAAACCCGAACAGCGTCCAGTTTTACCGCGACACTGATGGCCAGGAGTGGTTCTATCTTGCCGAGACTCACCAGCTCACGCGGCGAAAATTCACGCGTGGCGAAAACACGCCAGCGGACACAAAACCAGAAGTTATCGCGACCTTTCCCGACTATGGCCTTTCGTATAAATATGGCGGCTGGCATCTGACGCGGACGATCTCGTTCTCGCCGGACGGGCGGCTTTATGTCTCAGTCGGTTCGAGCTGCAATTCGTGCGTTGAAAAAGAAAAGGTCCGCGCCAGCATTATCTCGATGAACCCCGACGGAACCGATCAGCGTGAATTCGCTAAGGGTCTGAGGAACGCCGTCGGCCTGCGGGCGATCGGCAAATTTGTCTTCGCGACCAATCAGGGCAGCGATCATCTCGGCCTGCAAAAACCGGACGAAACTTTTTATGCCCTTAAAGAAGGTACCGATTACGGCTGGCCGTATTGCCACTCATCAAATGGCCGTATCTTTGCCGATCCAAAACTAAAACGGCGAGGCGGATGCGCAAATGTCGTCGCTCCGTACGCGTCTTTCCCCGCGCGTTCGTCGGCCCTTGGTTTCGACTATTTCAATGACGAAGGTGCTGATGCTGTGATCAAAGATGCATTCCTTGTCGCTCTCCACGGCTCTACCGACAAGAAAACGGGCCGCGGATACAAGGTCGTCATTATGCGCAAGGGTGAGAGATTGCAGGATTTCCTCACCGGCTTTCTCCGGAACGGCACCGTCCTCGGTCGCCCCTGCGATATCATGAAACTCGACGCAAATTCATTCTTGCTCACGGATGATTACACGGGGGTAGTCTATCTGATAAGAAAAAAGGGAACCGTATCGGAAATCACAACCGAACAAAATCCAAAAGCAAACGACGCTGCGGTCGCGGTAACCGTCGAGAAAAACTCAAAAAAGCCAATCTGTTTTTCAGTGATATTGCTCCTGGCCGCCGCCACTTTCCGGCCTCATATCGGGCTGGGGTAGAGTTTTGTAACCAAATCTGTTACGGTTGGTTGTTTGGCGGAATGCGTTTATGAATATTGGAATCACGGTTTATCCAACCTACGGCGGCAGCGGGATCGTCGGGTCTGAACTGGGGCGGGATCTGGCCGAACGCGGGCATAACGTGCATTTCATCTCGTCGGTTTTGCCGACGCGACTGACGGAATTGAGCGAACGCATTCACTTTCACGAGGTCGAAATGATGTCGTACGCATTGTTCGAACATCAGCCATACGACCTCGCTCTCGCGACCAAAATGGCAACCGTTGCACGGGCCGAAAAGCTCGATTTGCTACATGTGCACTACGCGATACCGCATTCGATCTCGGCGATTCTCGCCCGCGAATCGATCAAGCAAAAACGATACGTGCCAGTGATCACGACGCTTCACGGTACGGACATTACGCTGGTCGGAGCGGATCGTTCGTATTTGCCGATCACGCGTTACGGTTTGCAGCAATCGGACGGCGTGACGGCGGTCTCGAAATTTTTGAAGCAGGCGACGATCGAGACGTTTGATTTTGACGATGTCGAGGTCATACCAAATTTTATCTGCGAGAAGCATTACATGCGCCTTCCGGATTCGCCTTTGCGCGGCGAACTCGCTCCGAATGGCCAGCGTCTGCTTGTTCACGTATCGAATTTTCGAGCCGTCAAACGCCCGACGGACTGCATTGAGATACTCGCAAAGGTTCGTGCCGACGGCGAAAACGCCCGCCTCATCATGGTCGGCGACGGCCCTGAACTTTCCGCCGTACGTTACCGCGCCGAGCAGCTCGGCGTCATTGACGAGACTGTTTTTGTTGGCAAACAGGCCAATATTGCCGACTATCTGGGCGTCGCCGATCTGTTTTTGCTACCCTCGGAACTGGAATCGTTTGGCCTCGCAGCTCTCGAAGCTCAGGCCTGCGAGGTACCGGTTATTGCGACCCGCATCGGCGGTATTCCAGAGGTCGTCAACGACGGTGAAAGCGGTTTCCTGAGCGATGTCGGCGATGTCGACAAGATGAGCGTGGATACGCTGCGATTGCTGAAGGACGAGAAACTTCGACGGGCCTTTGGCGGACGAGGCCGCGAACTCGCCGTCCAACGATACGCCACATCAAAAATAATTCCGCAATACATCGCTTTTTACGAAAAGATCGTGAACCGTGCTCAGAAGGCAGTGGTCAGTGGTCGGTAAATGCAGGAATATCGATTCTTCTCTGCCCACCGACCACCGCCAACTTACCAAATGCTCAAACGTTATATGCACAACGAAGAACGGCGTCACGCGATGCTTGATGACAATCGCGTTGTGCGCCCCTTCGAATGGGGCACAGAGTATATTACAAGCCACGCCAACGGCGCCGATCCACGAAAATTATTTAGCGAATATTCGAAAAATACTGTTGAAAACAGCGAAAATTTCTTCATTAATCCTGAAATTTCAGATTTCAAATTTGAAATTTCAGATCATGAGAATAAGCTGTCGTGGACCAGCGGCATCAAGACCCAATCGCCGGAAAACAATACCGTTTACGCCAAATACTTCCCGGACGCAGGCCGAAAAAAATCCGCTGTCCTCGTCCTGCCGCATTGGAATGCGAAGGCCGGGACGTATTTTGACCTCTGCAAAATATTTAACAAAGTCGGTCTCTCGGCTCTCAGATTGACGCTACCGTATCACGAAGAGCGCATGCCGCCCGAGTTGGAGCGAGCCGATTATCTAGTCGCTCCGAATGTCGGCCGCACGCTGCAATCGCTTCGGCAGGCGGTCGTTGATACGCGTTCGGCAGTGCGTTGGTTGAAACAGCAAGGTTACGAAAAGATCGGCATCGTCGGCACGAGCATCGGTTCGTGTGTCGGTTTTTTCGCCTTTACACACGATATGCAGATCGACACCGCGGTTTTTAACCACGTCTCCGGCTACCCCGCCGATGTCGTCTGGCACGGCATAACGACGCACCACGTTCGCGAGGCAATCGGCAACAATATCACGCTCGATGAGCTCCGCGAATACTGGCTGCCCATCTCGCCCATGGCCTACATGGACCGCCTCGCCAAACTGCCGCCGCGTCCCCAACGCTACATCTACACCCTCTACGACCTCAGCTTCCCGGTCGATCTGTCACGCGACACAATCAATGCCCTAAAACAGCGCAAGATCAAACACAGTGCTGTGACGATCCCGTGTGGACACTACACTTTGGGCGTGAAGCCGTGGGTCTATTATGATGGGTATAAAATCGTTTCGTTTTTAAGGAAGCATTTGAAATAATCTACGACCCGGTCTTTCGTTCTGCGTTGCGTCGCAGATATTCGTTTACCACATCGTCCGGCGGCATTCGAAAGGTTGTGGATCCAAGAGCAGCGATGCTCTCTGCAAAATCGATCAATCCTTGGCTCGCGGCTTGATCAGGTAAAGCGAAGGTCGTTAGCGAATTCAGGCCGCGCGCCGTGGCTTCTCGAGTACCTCTTCGATCATCAATTAGAATCGCGTCGGCTTTAACTTCAAGAGCGATGGTTATCGCCGCGTTCTCTCCTGCTCCTAATCCCTTAATAAATTCCATGATCGCAGCGGATCTCGTCACGACCCAGTCTGGTATCGACTCGGCCCATTCTCGTACAGCCACTGGAGCATTAGGATGAAGCATTTCCTCAAGAACCTGTTGAGGCACAATAACCTGTCCAAACAATCGCGGAAGAATAAACTCTTGCTCGATGAGGATCAGATAATGAATGGGTGTCGTATCGGAAACAACGATCATTTGTTGAAAAGGAGCTCGATCGTTCGACGGTCACGTTCCATATCGTCCTGATTATATAGGAGCGGCACATTGTGCATTTTAAGTAGACCGTTCGCCTCATCAATCGAAAGACCAAGTATTTCCGCGAGCCGTCCGAGACTGATTATCTCCTGACGATAGTTTTCGATAGCATAGGCTTCAAGCATCTGGCACGCCAAGTCGTCGTCTCCACTGTACGGAGGTATGAAACCATCTGGTATCGAAACGGTGATCTGCATAGCAAGAGAATTCTATCATCTTGTCGACAATTTTCGACAACTCATTCAATCTACCTATGCTGCTTATCTCGTGACCAACCAACCTAACATGTTCCAGCTTTCATCAAAACAGTGCTAAAATCGTGACAACTTTTTCGAATGAACGAGGTTCCTGAGAAGCACAAAAATACGGTTCGTGAGGCGATAGAGCATTTGATTTCTCGCGCTGAAAATCCGCGTCTCTTAAGGGTGACGACATTGCGGGACGGGTTGTGGCGACGGTTGAGAAGTATCTGCTTCGCGATAATCCCGGTGCGGCCCATGTTGAGATCGAGGATTTTGTGCATGAGATCAGGGCGGATGACCTTTGTTTGATCGTTGCGTGTGAACGGGGTGATGAGAAAGCCTGGGAAGATTTGGTTGCCAATTTCGATTCGACGGTAAAATCTGCTGCACGCAAAATTTCTTCTAATAACGAGGATGCCGAGGATCTCGCAAGTTCAATCTGGGCAGAGCTTTACGGGCTTCGGGTGGATGCGGACGGCAACAAAAAGAGCAAACTGGCGTATTACTCGGGACGTGGAAGTTTGGCTGGCTGGCTGCGGGCGGTCGTTTCGCAGTTAGCGGTAGATCAGTTTAGAAAGCAGTCGAAATTTGTCCAGATCGAGGAAGACCGCGAGTTTGAGAATCTGGCAAATGAGGCTGCCAATGGCGACGGCCCGCATTTTGGTTCGCGTGCGGAGAACCCTGAGGAGCTTTACAGCGAAGGCCGCACGTCCGACGATGTTTCCGCCGCACTGAGCACCGCGATCGCGGGACTGGAGGCTGAGGACCGTTTGATACTTAAGCTATACTATTTTGACAGCCTGAAATTAAAAGACATCGCCGCGACCTTCGGCTATCACGAAGCAACGGCGAGCCGAAAGCTCACACGTGTGCAAAGTGATATCCGAAAAGCGGTCGAAAAGAGCCTAAAATCACAGCACGGCTGGACAGACACTGAGGTCAAACGCCATCTCAGTGTGACCGCCGCGAGCCTCGGAATCAATCTCGAAACGATGTTCGCCGCACTACTGACGCTCGCGATTGTGCAAGATATCGTAGTTCGAGGCGTTCTAGTGTTGGGTTACGAAAACCTCTGAACCGCGGAGACGCAGAGACGCAGAGGTAAGAAAAATTTTTTGTCATCTCTGCGTCTCTGCGACTCTGCGGTGAAAATTAAGATCGATGGAACTGGAATTCGACAAAGAAATGGATGCGATTCTCCGCCGCGGGCGGGATGATCGGGGTGTGCTTGTCGGCGATAAGCCGCCAGAAAAACCGAAGCACATCGATGCCGATGCGATAGCGGCGTTTGTCGAGAACGCTCTGCCCGCAAAGACTAAATCGGTCTATGTGGCGCACTTCGCCGATTGCGACCGGTGTCGCCGAATCCTTTCCCAGTCAATGCTTTTGAATTCCGGGGCGGACGAAAGAGCCGCTTCTCTCGTTTCCGCGCCTGGCATCGGAACGGTTATTCCGTGGTATCAAAACCTGTTTAGAACGCCAAGTCTTGCCTTCGCAATGGGTGCACTTGTGCTGGTTTTTGGCGGCCTTCTGGGCGTTATTGTCCTGCAGAATAAAAATAGCGAGCTAGGTTCGAGTGTCGCTCAGGTCAAGGAGAGCGAACGACCGCCGGGCGGCCCGTTTCTCGCCGATGAATCGTCAAACGCCGCAGCCGCGTCAGCGACCGGAAATGCCGCGAACACGAGCGTAAACACTGCCTCAAATGCGGCCATGCCGTCAGCCAACACCGCGCCAAACCCAATGGCAACACCGGGTGAACCTGCGGCGAACAAACCGGCCCTAGTCGGGGCAAAGCCGGATCTGATGAAAACAGCCGGGGAATCGCCCGACGGAGCATTGATGCCGCGCGACGAGGACAAATTGGCTGAAGAATCTCGACCGGCCTCGAAGGCGGCTCCGCCACCACCGGTTCTCGGTGGGGCCATCGGCGAACGCGAGAACAAGAAAGAGGCCGACGACGCAAAAAAGAGTAAGGACAGCCGGGCAGATTCGACGTTAATGCGGCAACAGACCGAGGCTCAACGCGGGCGCGACATGCCGCCATCGCCCGCAAAAAGCGGCCCGGCCCGTACCGGACCGCTCAACACGCAATCGAATCAAATCCAGAACCAGACCTTTGACATGCCGGTTACTCGGTCGGTCGGTGGCAAGACATTCAACAACCGCAGCGGAGCCTGGTACGATTCGGCCTATAAAAACCAGGCAACACAAAATTACCGTCGCGGCACCGTCGAGTACAAGAAACTCGACGGAGGCCTAAGAAATATCGCCGATACCCTCGGCGGGACGGTTGTGGTCGTTTGGAAGAGTAAGGCGTACAGGATTCAGTAGTCCTCCCGGCGCCCAGCGGCAAGAAAACGACGTATTATTTTTTCATAGATGCCGTTTAGTAGCGGGCGTGCCCGCTAAACGCCTTGGGACCGGCGGGCAAGCCCGCCTCTGAACAGTCTGTTGTACTTTTCAGTGCGGCGATTTCTCCCAGATTTCTTCCTTTGATCGAGATTCCGCGATAAACTGGAACGATGAAAGCACTCGTTTTACCTTTGTGCATCCTGAACCTTTTCGCGGCGATCTCCTTAGCTCAGCCCGCGTGGCAGGCAAATCTCGATTCAAAAATTCGCTTTTACCAAACCACGGATTTCGGCATCATCCTTGCCGGGACCGAGCGAAGTCTGTACGCCATCGACGGCCAGACCAGCGAACGAATCTGGCGGCAGGCGACGGGGAAGATCAACGAAACCTCGGTCACGCCGGTTCCCGATACCGATCTGATTCTCTTTTCCCGTGACGAGGGCAGCAAATCGCGGCTTGAGGCTGTCGATATGCTCACGGGCTCACGGATATGGCAGAGCGAAAAGGTTAAGGGTGACGTGATGCAGCTCGCGGTCGATCCCGAAAATGATCTGATTGGTGTCGTTCTGGTAAAGGACCCGCGTGGGAAAGCGGACGATAATTTTAAGAAAAAACCGATTGTCCACGTCCTGCAGCTCTCGACCGGCAACGAAATTTGGAAACGCGAACTCGACAACAGCATCGAAATGATGCCGACGCATTTCGGCGAGAATCTCGGCGATATCGACTACACGCTCGATAATTACCGTGCCCCGCTGCTGCTCGACGGGCGTCTTTTCTTATTCTACGAAGGCTCAACCTCGTTTGACGCCCGCACCGGAAAAGAAAAAGAACGCGAGAAATTCAAGATCAACGAAGACGGCCTCGCCCTGACCGAGGCCGATCCGGTTTTTGACGATCGCTATGTTTACGTCTCAGGCAAGGGTAAGATCCGAGCGGTCAACCGCCGCACCGGAAAGCAGGATTGGGAAGCCGACGATCTCGGCATTTGTGCTGAGATGGCCCTCGTTGATAACGTGCTTTACGTCCGCACAGGCGGCCAGTTCATGCAGTTAAAAAACGGCGAACTGACGGAAAAAGGACCGTTCGGTGTCTCCGCGATTGATACAACAAACGGCAAAACGCTCTGGCGATACAAAGGTGCTGACAAAGGCCTGACAAATTTTGTTTTCGCCGACCAAAACACGATCCTCATCGCCGACAAAGACGATCTCATAACCCTCGACGCCCGCACCGGAAAACGAACCGCAAAAAGAGACCATAAGATCGACAAGGCTCAGTTCGTGCTGATAAATGAGAGCGGCCAGGCCGTCGTTGGCGGCCGGAATGAAATAGTAGCGTTTACATCAACACGACAGTCCGCATCACATAAGGGAGAACCACCTGCGTTAGCGGGTGGTCCGATGCTAAGTTATTCGCAAGCTGGCTTGACTCTCGACGCCGTACCACCCGCTTACGCAGGTGGTTCTCCCTTTGTCGAAGTATGGCGTGTTCGTCACACCGCACCTGCTCGCGGAGCTTTTCGCGTTGTTACTGGCATCGCCTTGCGTGCGGCGGCGTTGTATTTCCGCTACGGCGGGATCGCGACATCGGCGATCGGTTTTGCCAGGACAGGTTTTAGCCTCGCAACCGCAGCAAATTCGTTTCGCTGGTCGGGTTTGCAGACTCGGTTTGGTTCCGTAAACCTTTCGACGCTCGCCGGAAACGCCGCTCGTAATTACGCGACGAGACGCATCTACGCGTATGGTTCGCTCGGGCGGATGTCTAATCTCGGTCGGTTCGGCGGGTTGAATGTCACGATCCCGAACTCGACCGACATTCGCGGTCAGATCATCGGGCGGGCGGTTGACCGCGTGACGCCTGCGCGGGGGGCGGTGAGCGAGAGCATCTTTGACCGCATCGATCCCGCCCGGCAGCTCGACCGGTTTTCCGACTACCTTCTCCGCCGCAAACGCCTCGCTGAGCTACGCGTCGATCACATGTATTTCTACACCGACCTGCCGCGGCCCTTCGACAAAAAAGGCCTCGTCGGCGTCAACGTCCACACCGGTCGAGACGCGAGGTTTGCACTTGTGTCCGATCCCGATCCGCAATTTGTAACCGACGAGACGGTCGGCTTGCTCTATTCGGCGAGTGGAAGTAATTTGCAAGCATTTGATTTTGTGGATCGTTAGGTTCTGAAGGGCTCACCCGCCGATCCTGCGGCGTTTGGCGGGCAAGCCCGCCGCTGAACTACGTTATTGGTAGTGTCGTACATCCCATGTTAATCTGTGGTTAAATCTTTCTGAAAAACCAAGAATGTGATGAAAACAAAATTGCTACTGCTGCTTTCCCTCTGTCTTTGTGTCTCGACCATATCGGTATTTGCTCAAAAGCAAAAGCCGGATCCTGAGATACAGAAAATGCTAAAGGAAGTTTCGGCTAAGAATATCGAGGCGAGCATTCGAAAGCTCGTGTCGTTCGGCACACGGAATACGCTTTCTGATCAGACGAGTAAGGAACGCGGAATTGGCGCCGCTCGCGACTGGATTCTCTCAGAGTTTCGCAAGATCAGCGTCGATTGCGGCATGTGCCTCGACCCGCAGGTACAGACTTTTCTACAGCCAAAGGCCAATCGTGTACCCGAACCCACGGTTTTATCAAATGTATTCGCCGTACAAACCGGCACGACCGACCCGAGCCGCATCTATATCGTTTCGGGCCACTACGATTCGATGTGTACGTCGCCGACGGACGCAAAATGCGACGCTCCCGGTGCCAATGACGACGCGTCGGGGACGGCGGTTTCGATCGAACTCGCCCGCGTGATGTCAAAGCGAAAATTTGATGCGACGATCATCTTCATGGCCGTTCCGGGCGAAGAACAGGGCCTGCTCGGGGCCACTCATTATGCCAACGAGGCAAAGCGTCTGAAGATGAATATCGAGGCGATGTTCACCAATGACATCGTCGGCGGCGTCACCTCGCACAAGAATTCGCAGTTTCGCAAAAAAGTCCGTGTTTTTAGCGAAGGCGTCCCGTCGAATGAGACCGAGCAGGAAGCAAATACACGTCGCAGCGTCGGCGGTGAGAACGATTCGACCTCGCGACAGCTCGCGCGTTACATTAAGGAGCAGGCTGATCGCAACCTCAAAAATTTTGGCGTCTGGATGATCTATCGCCGCGACCGTTACGGACGCGGCGGCGACCATCAGCCGTTTTTGGCAAATGGCTTTCCTGCCGTTCGATTTACCGAGTCTGACGAAGATTACGCCCACCAGCATCAGAACGTACGCACCGTCGAAGGCAAATTCTACGGCGATACGCCCGAGTATGTCGATTTTGAATATACGGCAAATGTTGCACGCGTTAATCTTATCGCCCTCGCGAGCCTCGCATTGGCTCCGGGCAAACCTAAGAACGTCGGTATTATAACCGGCGGACTAAATAACGATACGGTCCTAAAATGGGACGCCGGAACCGACGTCGATCTTGCCGGCTACGAACTAGTCTGGCGCGACACAACCGCCGCCGAATGGACAAATTCGCTCCCCATCGGCAACGTCACGACCTACACGGCAAAAGGAATGTCGAAAGATAATTTCTTCTTCGGCATCCGCGCCGTCGATAAATCCGGCAACAAAAGCCCAGTCGTCTATCCGCGCCCAACGGCGGCCCCGCGACCACCGACACCGACGCCATTGCCGTAAATGTTCAGAAGCGGGCTTGCCCGCCGGTCGAACAGCGACGGGCAAGCCGGTCGCTGAACCGCCGAAAGCTTCGGCGGTTCGTTTACGCATCAAAAATGTGCTAGAAATAGAGTTTTGACTCAAATTGTTTTTTTGGTTTGGGAACCGGATTAGTAATGAAAAAGTTTTACCTTAGTTTTGCGTTCCTCGCCATCTGTGCGGTCTGGACTCACTTTGAATTCGCAGCGTCGGCTCAGAACGATAAGAAGGATATTAAATCGCCCACGGTTTCATCGACACTTGTCTTAAGCCAGGTCGGCAGCGGCGGCGGCGGTTCGACTGGAACCTACCTGTTTGATTATGTCGAGATCAAGAATATTTCCGGCTCGACTCAATCCCTAAACGGACTCTCGCTCTATTACGGTTCTGCTACGGGGAATTTTGCGAGCCAGGTATCAAATGCTTTCGCTCTTCCAAATGTTTCGCTCAATCCGGGACAGTATTATCTGGTCCAGCTCGGAAGCATGGGATCAGCCGGAGCCGCGTTTCCCGTTACGCCTGACATTACGACGCTGAACATTGCGATGCAGGGCAACAGCGGCAAGATCGCACTCGTAAACACAACTGGCCTCGCGCAAAATATCTGCGGAGCAACAGCGACGCCTTGTAATGCGACGCAGCTCGCTCAGATGGTTGATTGGGTGGCATACGGAGCCGCCGGAAATGGACCCGCGGGAAACGGCGAAGGCGGGACCTCAGTAAATAACGGCGTCGGAATTGCAACCACGCAGGGTTCGGTTCGGAAAGGTCTTGGCTGTACCGATTCGGATAATAACAATCTCGATTTCGACGTCACGACAAATCCAGTACCCAGAAATACGACAACCACCGTCAACATTTGTTCCGGGGCGCCGACGCCAACGCCATCGCCATCGGGTACGCCAACCCCGACACCAACGCCGACCCCTTCGCCGACTCCGACACCGGGTGCGGGATCAGTCGTTATCAGCCAGTTTCAGACGGGCGGCGGCTCGGCGGAGGACGAGTTTATCGAGCTTCATAACGCCGGTGCCGATCCGGTCGATCTCAACGGATATCACCTCGTTTATCGATCGGCAACTGGAACTATCGATGTCGGGCCCTTCGCGACTTGGACAGCCAGTACCGTTTTACAGCCGGGACAATATTATTTGGTTGCTGCGTCGGGCTATGACGGCAGCCCTGCGGCAAATATGACCTACAGCCCGGCGACCTGTATGTGTTCGATGGGCGTGGCTGGCGGAGGTCTGGCCCTGCGTCCGTCTCTCGGCGGAACACCGGTTGACATGGTGGGCTGGGGAACGGGGACAAATGCGTTTATCGAAGGCACGGTGACTGCAGCCCCGCCCGTAAATGACAGCCGCTCGCGGTTGAACAATGGCTGCCAGGACACGAATAACAATGCGAACGATTTTGCCGCCACCAGCCCGTCTGCGCCGCGAAATCAGGCGTCCACGCCATTCCTGTGCAGTGGCAATAGCGGTGCAAATCTATTTGCATCGATAGGCGCCAACCCCACCACCGTGGCGCCGAACGCCAGTGTACTTTTCACGGTAACCGTCATTCCGGCGACAACGCCGCCAAGCACAAACATCGGCGTCGAGGGCAATCTATCGTCTATCGGCGGCCTCGCGACACAGCCTTTCTTTGACAACGGCACGAACGGCGACGTCACGGCCGGTGACAATGTTTTCTCATTCTCAGCGACGATTCCGGCTGGCACATCGGGCGGGAGCTATACGATCAGCGCCGTCGCCCACGACGCCGAGGCACGTTCCGTAAACCTGAATCAGACGATCACGGTAAACGCCCCGTTTCCGGGCGACGACCCGCTGCTTTTCGGCAATCCATCAAACGCAACGCCGGATGTCGCCGACGAGAATAACTATCTGATGTTCAAACCGCAGTATTCGCTCTCGTACAACCGTTCGAAGGCGACCCCAAACTGGACTGCGTGGCGGCTCGACAGCACGTGGATCGGCAGCGCAGACCGGCAGGATGATTTTCGCCCTGACCCTGCGCTTCCAGCGGGCTGGTACGCGGTGGCCGACAACGATTATTCCGGCTCCGGCTTTGATCGCGGGCACATGTGTCCATCCGGCGACCGAACACGTTCAGTACCAGACAATTCTGCAACCTTCCTGATGACGAATATGGTTCCGCAGCTTGGAGCCAACAATCAAGGGCCGTGGAACGACCTCGAGAACTATTGCCGAACGCTTGTCGGCCAGGGAAATGAAATCTATATTATTTCCGGGCCTCAAGGCCAACACGCAAACACGCCGACCATCTCAAACGGACGCATTGTCGTACCCAAAATTACGTGGAAGGTCGTACTCATTCTGCCAAACGGAACAGACGACCTGCGACGGGTGAACCGCGCAACTCGTGCCTTCGGCGTCATCATGTCAAACGAGTCGATAACGAACGGCAACGCCTGGCGAAATTATCGCGTCACAGTGGACGCGGTTGAGAGCCTGACCGGTTACAACTTCTTTTCCGACATTCCGCGCAACACGCAGGAATATATCGAGAGCCGCCGCGATACGCAATAGCTTGAGTTGAGCATATGAAAAACAGCCGATCGTTTCGTTTACGTGTTTTGGCGAGCAGTGCCGTAATTTTCGCCGGTACCGTTTCGCTTTTTGCTCAAAAGGAGTACACGATCGCTCAGATTCAGGGTGATCGAGGCTCGTCAACGGTCGTTAACGAAAACGTCCGCGTGACGGGCGTGGTGACTGCCATTCTCAGAAGCGGATTTTTTATCCAAACGCCAGACGACAAGGCCGACAAAGACCCGAAAACCTCAGAGGGTCTATATATTTACGGTGAAAACAGCGTTGGACAGGTCGCCATCGGCAATCTCGTTCAGGTCGATGGCACGGTCGTGGAGTTTCGCCCACGAACTGAAAGAATTTTTCTCACAATAACCGAGATCACACGCCCCACGGTCAAGGTTCTGTCTAAGGATAATCCGCTTCCAGCACCGATCGTGCTCGCCCCGACGGATCTTGATCCGAAAGGCAAACTTGACCAAATGGAACGGTTCGAGGGTATGCGTGTCAGGGGTGATTTTACAGTGGTCGGGCCAACTGGCGGATTTATCAACGAAAAATCGGGGCTTGCGACGTCAAACGGCGTGTTTTTTGCGACGCTTCTCGGTACGCCGCGGCCATTTCGCGAACCGGGCCTTGGAGTCTTGCAGATTCTGGTCGACAAACTGCCGTCCACGATTCCGGCATTCGACATGAATCCCGAAATCCTGCGCATAGACAGCCAGCAGCAAACCGGTTCCAAGGCTCTCGACGTCACCGCGAGTGCGACGATCAAGGATTTAACCGGCGTCATCGATTATTCGCGAAAGTTTTACACACTATATGTCGATGCCGCGACGCCCCCGAAGGTTGAGAATATCAAGGCCTTTACGCCGCTCAGTCCTGCGGGCGAACGTGAAACGACAATCGGCAGTTTTAATATCGAGAATTTCTTTGACGACGAGGTCAATTCCAGCAACGTAGATAAGGAAGCCGTCACGCCAAAAGACGTTTTCCAGCAGCGGTTGACAAAAGTTTCGCTCGCGATCAGGAACGTGCTGGCGATGCCCGACGTTCTGGGGATCGTCGAGGTCGAGAATCTCAAGGTGCTACAGAAAGTCGCTGACAGGATCAACGCCGATGCCGGGGCCGCGGGACAGCCCGACCCGAAATACACAGCCCATTTGATCGAGGGAAATGATATTCGCGGCATCGATGTCGGATTTCTTGTTAAATCAACCAAAATCAAGGTCGTCGAGGTCAAACAACTCGCCAAAGATGCCAAGATCGAAGGCGTCGCCGGTGCCGACGGCCAGAACCTTTTTGACCGTCCGCCACTGATGCTAAAAGCTGAGGTGATCGACGCGAAAGCGACGAAACCGCTTGTGTTTTCCGTCATCGTCAACCATTTCAAATCCTATAACGGCATCGACGACGAGAAAGATGGCGACCGTGTCCGCCAGAAACGCCGGCTCGAAGCCGAGTGGCTGGCCAGTTTTGTCGCCGAACGCCAAAAGGCCGATGCGACCGAGAGGATTCTGCTGTGCGGTGATTTTAACGCGTTTCAGTTCAACGACGGCTACAACGACCTGATCGGAATTCTCAAAGGCAAATCGGACCAAAACGTCCTCGCTCCATCGAAAACGGCGTTCGCGACCGGCCTCGTCGCCCTTATCGATTACCTGCCCGATCCGCTGAAACGTTATTCCTACACTTTCGACGGAGCGGCGCAGGCCCTCGATCACATTCTTGTCAATAAACCCGCCCGCGAGCGTTTGCTAAAATTTGGTTATGCTCGTTCTAACGCCGATTTTCCGCTTGTTTGGAAGAATGACGCGACACGACCAGAACGCGTGTCCGATCACGACGCAGCCGTAGTCTTTCTATCGCTCGACGAACCGCCGCCCAAACCGGCTGCATCGCCAACACCCGGAAAGTAGCTTTTACAGCCTGCCGGGCAGAAACGCGAGTGGAAACGAGCGTGTTACCCTGATGCTCAACGCTCGTTTACACTCGCGTTTCTGCCCGCGAACCTATAGCTTTTCCAAAAGCACTTGTGCAACTGCGTGATCGGTCGTGTGAGAAATCGAGATATGAACGCGCTCTGCTCCGCGTTCTTTTAGTATTACGGCGGCTTCGCCGGTAATGACGAGATCGGGTACGCCGTCTTCGTTTGAGACGACCTCGATGTCGTGCCATTGTATTTTGCCACGCCAGCCGGTTTTTATGGCTTTTAAGAACGCTTCTTTGGCGGCAAATCGGGCGGCGTAGGATTGAGCAGCCGCAACGCCCTTGCTGTCGCAATATTCGCGTTCCGCGGGCGTGAAAACACGCTCGACAAACCGCGGCGTCCGCGCGATGCTCTCGCGTATGCGATATACTTCGATTATGTCGACACCGATGGAAAGAATCATGAGTCAGTCGTCAGTAGTCAGCAGTCAGTTGTCAGCCGACGATGAAAGAACTTTAGCAGATAAAGGCTTTTATTGGCGAGAACGCGACGGCGTAAAGGTGCTGGTTTGTACCGCTCTCGAAGCGAAAGGTTTTACCAACGGCTTCTCAACGCGGCTCGGCGGCGTGTCGGCTTTCCCTAACGGTGACCTCAATCTCGCTGGTTTTAATGAGGACGAAGCCGAAAATATCTACGAAAACCGCCATCGTTTCCTCGCCGCATTCGACGGAGATTTTAGTCTCGCGTTGGTCTGGCAAGTCCACGGTGATCAAATAAAACCCGTGAATTCGCGCGACGATATAGGCGATTCCGAGGAAAAAGCCGACGCCGTCGTCTCGGATCTACCAAACATCCTCGCCGGTGCCAAAACCGCAGACTGCGTTCCGGTTCTCGTCGGCGATCCGGTAACCGGAGCGTTTGCCGCGATCCATGCGGGCTGGCGTGGAACGGCGCAATCAATAGTCGTCAAAGCAATCGACGAACTCAAGAGTCTCTACGGCTCAGATCCCGCAAATCTGATCGGCGCCATCGGCCCGGCGGCCGGATGCTCGAATTATGAGATCGGGCGCGATGTCATCGACGCTTTTGCCGCAAATTTTGCTGAAAGCGATAAGTATTTCAGATCCACCCGCGAAGGCCACGCTCTCGTCAATCTGCATCAGGCCAACCGCGATCAGCTCACGGCCAGCGGCATCCGCGACATAAACATTTTCACTGCTCCTTTCTGCACGATGGAGCGTCCAGACCTGTTCTTTTCCTACCGCCTCGAAAAGCAACGCCACGGCAAAACCGGACGCTTGCTTTCAGTCATTGGTCGAAAAAACTAGCCCGCATTTACCGAAAAGTGGTTCAGAGGCGGGCTTGCCCGCGCGGTCTTAAAAATACGACACCTGGTTCAGCGGCGGGCTTGCCCGCCGATCCCGAAAGTTGGCGGGCAAGCCCGCCGCTTAACTGCGCGCCGGCTAAATAACCCGTGCCGTCAGCGTTACTTCCTTGGTTTTCGGCGGATAACAGACTTCGTCGTTACACGCTTGATAGCGAACGCTAGCGTTTACGCGGATCGACGTTCCTTTAAAAGTTGCCGGAACTGTAACGGTAAACGGAAACGAAACCCTGCCTTCGTAGACATTGATCGTGTCGGACGAGAAGCTGAACTTGCGATTCTTTCCGCGCGGATAGCTGACGCCGCCGACCCTAATTCCGGGGCCGCTAAGCCGTACGGTCGTCGGTATCGCATATTCGCTGCCCGGACGGTTGGAATTTGCATGAAGCCCGCCCGGAATACTGAGCACGATCGTCCCGCGTGTGGCCTTTCCGCGTCCAGCCGTGCCGTTACCGATCGAACCGCTGACCGACTGCGCGTTGACATTTGCCATGACGCCGCATGCGATCAAAAACAGAATTGAACCAAAACGTCTTAATACTATTTTTTTCATATCTCTATTAGATGCCAAAAACGGCAGATTTTATTTCACGTAATAGCTCGCGGCGATACCAGTTATTTTACGAGCGACCTCTTCGTTTGTTTCGTCGAGAGCGGTGATTTTCATTTCGATCACGTCGAGGCCCGATTCCGCCAGCTTATAAAGCTCGACCATTCCGGCCCCCTTTTCAACGCGTTCGGCCTCGACCAGCAGGTATTTTCGCTGGTCGATCACTTCGGTCGTTTTCGAAGTAATCTTTGCCGATTGACCGATCTTCGAAACCGTATCCTTGAACGAAGAATTCTCGATCTTCCTGATCTCGACCCGTCCCTGCCTGATATCTTCCGCTCCATCGCCACCAAATTCTCTCGAATAGCCTTCGTAATCGAGTTCCCGTTTTCCGTTAAGGACGGTCAAAAAGCCCTCGGGCTTTTCAAAATAAAACACCTCGGTGTCGATCGTCTCCGGGGCAAACGCCTGCGCCGCCGATTTTTTGATTCGCGTCGACGCGTACACCATCAGGGCAACGAGTATTAGGCCGGGAATTAAAAGCTCCATAATTGAATGTGTAAGAGGTTAAAAGGGAAAATGTTCAAGAGTGAAAATGTGAAAAGGGAAAATGTTTGTGGTCTATTCACTCAGCATTTTCACTTTTTCACTTTTTTCACTTTTTCACTTTCCCCCTCTTTCACTTTTTAACCCTTCCCCGCCATCGCCGCAAGCTGTCCGCAGGCCGCGTAAATATCGAGCCCTCGCGGCTGGCGAACATACGCCGAAACACATCGGGATTCGAGCAGGGCCTTAAAACGCTCGACGCACTCCGGTGACGACGTTTTGTAGTTAAGCTGCTCGGCTCCGTTGTGCGGGATTAGATTAATTTTAACCCGCGTGAGCTGATAGCGTTCGAGCAGGCGAACGAGTTCGATGGCATCCGTGTCGGCGTCATTTACGCCGCCGAGCATCACATATTCGAACGTAAACCGCTCGCCCCGCCGCAGGCTTCCCTCAAATTCCTTTGCCGCCGTCATCAGTTCGTCGAGATTCCAGCGTTTGTTGATCGGCATCAGCGTGTCGCGAACCTCGTCCTTGGCCGACGAAAGCGAAATCGCGAGATGCGGCCGGTTTTCGAGGCCCGCAAATTCATAGATCTTCGGCACGATGCCGGCGGTCGAGATGGTCACGCGATTTGGCACGATAAACAGGCCGTCTTCGTCGGACATGAGTTCGAGTGCACTAATCAGATTTTCAAAATTCAAAAACGGCTCGCCCGCTCCCATTCCGACCAGATTCGTCCCGTGCGGCGTCTCACCGCCCACGCCGTAAACGTCATTGAGCACCGTAATTACCTGCTCAACGATCTCACCAACCGTCAAATTTCGCAGCAGCCCGAGCTTCGCCGTCAAACAAAAATCGCATTTCAGCGGACAGCCCGACTGCGACGAAAAACATATCGTGTCGCGATTTTCGCTCGGAATAAACACCGCTTCGACCGGATAACCATCAGTCGTTTTCATCAAATAACGCCGCGTGCCGTCGATCGAAACGTACTTTGATTCGACATCGAGACGAGAAATATCCGCCGTCTCCTGGAGCTTTCCCCGAAGCTTTTTTGGCAAATCGGTGATGTCATCGAACGACTGCAATCGCCGCTCATGCACCGCCTTAAAAACCTGCACCGAACGGTATTTCGGTTCGCCGAGCGAGAGAAAATATTCCTCCAATTCTGTCCGGCCCATCCCCGTTATGTGAAGTTTCTCAGTCACTATTATATTCTAGCGTATTCTCAAGCGACTGGCTTTCGCTACGCCGGGGCGACAAAAAATAATAGCTAATCACGCAGATTGAGCGGGAATATTTTTAGATGCAGATTGAGTGTCTGCCATCAAGTCAGAACCGCCTCGCGTTAGCGGGCGGTCAGTTTCGCACGGATTGCGACTATAAACGAACTGGCCGACCGCTTACGCAGGCGGTTCTGACCTGTAGCGAAAGTCAAAAAAAGAGACCGCCCAGTGGACGGTCAACTCGTATTACTAGAAAAATATTAAAACTAGGCGGCCAATTGGTCGTTTGAGGTTTCGGCAAAAACACGTCTGCCGTTCAGAGCATCATCGATGATCTCGCGAACCGCCGATGCGTCTGGGTTTACGTCCATTCGCGCACAGGCCCTAAGGTGTCGGATGATACCTTCGGCTGCGATTTCCACCGCGTCGCCCGCTAATTTTGAAAATCGGCGGGCCTGTATATGGTCAATTTGCAAGACTCGGTCTTGCAAGGTCATTGGTCTAGCTGCTGCCACGTATGTTCTCCTTAGTTTCAGTTTTTACCCTTTCGGGACGAGTCGCAGTGCCGCTGGTCGGCACGACCCTGTCGAAAAAACGCGAAACAAACTGCTTTTTCGGCATAAATAAGTTGAAATCTTCAGCCCCTAAGTCGCTGAAAAAGAATCATTACCTCGATCTGCATCTCAACTGTAACGTCATCGTAACAAAAAAATGTATCAATGTCACTACTTTTTTTTTATCGGACGGTAAAAATTCTTTAAAAAAGAAAAACCGGCAAACCACAAGATTTGCCGGTTGAGCAAAAAACGCTCACAAAATACTGTAGTTATGCAACAGCGTCCTTCATAGCCTTGCCGATTGTGAACTTGACGGTTGTCTTGGCAGGGATTTTGATAACTGCTCCGGTTGCCGGGTTGCGACCATCGCGTGCTTTGCGATGCGTTTTCTTCAGTTTGCCGAAGCCGGGAAGGGTGAATTCGCCGTTCTTTTTCACTTCGCTGGTAGCGAGAGATGCGAGAGCGTCGAACATTGTTTTAACGTCCGATTTTTTCGAACCGGTTGATTCAGCTAAGCTGCTGATAATTTCAGTTTGTGTCATACGAGCCATAATTGTAAGTAACCTCCAGTTTTGGTTTTAAATTTAATACTTCTCAGTAGAACATTGCACTAAGTTTATAGGCAAAAGGGTAAAAGCCCAATCGGGATAAAATGATTGGTCGGGGCGGCAGGATTCGAACTTGCGACCTCTCGCTCCCAAAGCGAGCGCACTACCAGGCTGTGCTACGCCCCGTTATGTCTCAATTAAGAAACGATTCCAAGTCTCGAATTCTAAGCGCCCAAGCGGGCAAGGTCAAGTCAAACTGCCGAAAAATGCCGTAAAAATGGGATTATTTGTCGAAAAGCTCGTGACCGATGGCTGATTTGCCGCTTTACCGTCGAATCGAGTTCACCAAAAGTCATATCAGAGCCATTGGGTATGAATATCGGATCGTAACCGAAACCTTGTGAGCCGCGTGGCGAAGCGGCTATTTTGCCCTCACAAATCCCACTTGCCGTGTGTACTATCTCGCCATCGACACCCCCGATCGCCATTGAACAAAAAAAGCGTGCGCGCCGATGGGAATCACCGGTTTTCTTTAATTCTGCAAGCAGCAACGACATCTTTTCAGCAAACCCGGCGCGTTCGCCGCCATACCTCGCAGAAAGGACGCCGGGCCGTCCACCGAGTGCCTCGACCTCGAGTCCTGAATCGTCCGCCAGGGCCAGTTGGCCGGTCTGTCGCGCATAACCGATGGCTTTGAGCCCGGCGTTTTCTATAAACGTCGTGCCTGTTTCCTCGATTTCGTGAACATCGGGAAAGTCGGCGAGGGAGAGCAGGTCGTACGGCGAATGCTCCAAAAGCTCGCGAAGCTCGATGACCTTGCCTTGATTGTTGGTAGCGATGAGCAATTTAACGGGCATAGGCTGTGTAAAAAGCGGTTTCATACGACCGCTATTCGCAACGACTAGATTACCCTTGAGAATCTGAAAGGGCAAACACCTTTTGATCGGCCAGGAATGACTTTTCTATTGCCAATCAGTGACGATAAAAGGTATAAATATAAGTAGCGGTTTTTCCGCCCGCGTCCCAGTCGTCACCTTCTCCAGAAAGGAAATCCCCGTTTTGCCAACTGCTGTTGTAAATGATCAAGTCGAAATTCACTCCGACAATGCCCCCGAAATGGCTATGCGCTCGGCGTTTGTCTCATCATCATTCGATGGGGATGAGGTAGCAGTTGAGCTGGGTATTTGGCTCTCGGGGCTCGAAAGTTTTCTTGCATCGGGGCAGCATTCATTTACAGATCAGCGAGACGCCAGGCAGATGCCCGACTCTAACAAAGAGTTCCGTCTCGTGCATTCCGCGATGCAGAGGTGCTCGATGCTGGCGGCGACACTGTTGAGTTCGAGTGGCGGAAATGCCGCAGCCGACGATTCTCTGATCTGGGACATTCAGTTTGGCGAAGTCCGGCGGCTGGCAGCTGTCCTGCGCGAATCTATGCTGCTTTCCGAGGGCCTGATAAATTCGAGTTCGCTTGGGGCTGGCGAGTGGAAAGCCTGGAGCAATCTGCTCTCTGAAAGATTTCGGACGCTGGCCGCATTTTCTAAATTGATTCGGCTCGCCGAGAATGCCGGAAAAGCATATCTGCCCGCAACGCTCAAAGAACTATCGACCAACCCAGGCCTTCTCAGTCCCGAACATTCTGAACTCGCTCTCGTGTTGCCGCGTTTTGGCATTATTCTCAGATGGCTGGACGTTGTCGGCGGAATGCTCGATGCGGATGAGCCGCTGAAACCCGCCCTTTTGATCTTCTCTCGCGTCAACGAACAGATTTTTGAATTAACGAGCTATATAAACAACCGGCTGGAACGTTTTCCAAACGAAGAGGCCGAGCTTTTCTCATCGCTTGATGCCGCCTCATACACCGCATCGATCGAACTAAAAAAGGTTTACTCACAGGAACTCGCGGGTCTCGCCCGGATGAGGCCTTCGCCATCGATCTACGCGAGAATGGAAACGGCGCATTCTCTTCTGAACGAGGGTTTTCAACAGATACTCGCTGGTTTTGCAAAGCTGATCGATCCAGAAGCCGACATCTTTGAGCTTTTCCCGACGTTTCATATCAAACTCGAACAGTCGGTGGCCCTCCGCCGCGAATTGTGGGACGCGGTAAAGGTCGTCCAGGCCGCCGAGACAAGCCCTGAAAAGGAACAGATCGAGAAGATGCAGACCGAGCTTCGCCAATTTATGCGGGGATCGGTCAAGTTCCTGTTTTATAAGGACACCGAGACCGTTGAGCGATTTATCGAGGAAATCCTGATTACCAAACAAAATAAGGACCTCGTGCCGATACTTCACCGTTTCGGGGCGTATCTCGAAACGCTTTTCGGGCAGGTAAATCTGCGAGCTGTGCTCGAAAAGCATCCATTCGACCCGAAAGGCGACTAAAGAACGATTTTAGGAATTGTTAGCCGCGAAAAAGCACAAAAAGCACAAAAATCGTTCCAAAAAAGGCTTCATTTTGTGTTTTTTTATGTAATTTCGTGGCTAAAACTTCTTAGTCTTTTTGTTTTCAGACATCGTCTCCAGTTACTGTGACCGCAAGGTTCCGAGCGGTTTTCTGAAAAGCACGTCAAAACTTGCCGCCACACCGACGATAGTGACCAACGCTGCCGTCACAAAAACGCCCAGCGCGGCGATCACCGGATCAAATTGCCAATCGATCCGCATCAAATATTTAGAAACTACATACGAAAGCGAAACGCCGAATCCGGTGGCAATTAGCCCGGCGAGCAAACCGAGCAGGCCGTATTCGGCAAAAAGAATCGTTGCGAGCGTCCGCCTTTTTGCACCGAGCGTTTTCAAGATCGCGTTCTCGTAAATCCGCTGAGATTTGGTGAGCGCGACCGACCCGATTAGGATTAGAATGCCGCTGAGCAGCACAAAACTCCCGACGAACGAGATCGCGATCACAAAATTATTTACCAGCCGATTGACCGCCGCGATGATGTCGGCGACGTCGAATATCTGAACATTTGGAAATTTATCCAGAATGTCACGCTGCAGACGCTGGCGCTCCGTCGCCGGAATGTGGTTAAGCGTTGTGACGGCAAAGCTCTGCGGCGCTTTTTCGAGGCTGCCGGGCTTAAATACAAAGACGAATGCCGTTCTCGCATTTCGGACATCGATCTTTCTGATATTAGAAACTAGGGCCGTGATCTTGCGGCCCGAAATGTCGAACGTGATCGAATCGCCCGGTGCGATCTTCAGGGTCGTCGCCATGCCTTCCTCGACCGAAACCTCCGCGAGATCGGGGTCCTTGCCGGTCTGCCACCATTCGCCGTCAATGATGGTTTCATTTTCTTCAAATTTATCGCGGTATGTAATGGCAAATTCACGTCCGATCTGTCCCTGCTGCTGGCGGATCTCGCGTTGCTGATAGTCGATTGGTTCACCATTTACAAAGGAAATCCGGGCACGAACCGTCGCCGTTTGTTCGGGCTTTTCGCCCGTTCGCTGTTGGATCGTCTGAGCCAGGTCGGCGATCTGGCTTTTCTGAATATCGACAAAGATTAGGCTTGGCAGACGACGATTTCGCGAAAAATCGAATTCACGCACCAGATTTGTCTGCATGATCTGAACGGTTATCACAACAAACGCCCCGAGGCCAACGGCGAGCAAAATGATCCTCGTCTGATTGCCCGGGCGGTATAGCGAATTAACCGCCTGCCTGAAGGAGAAAGAACTAAGGTCCCTGAATTTTTTTAGCAGCCACGTCAGGATGGCCGCGGAAACGTATAAAACCAACCCGGTCACCGCTAAACCGCCAAGAAAAAATGCCCCGACGCGAATAGATCCGGCTTGCCAGACGGCGAGGCCAAGAAGTCCCGCCAGACAGGCAACGCCGAACGACCATTTCGTCCAGTCGAGTTTTGAGATACTGGCGTTATTCTCGTCGCGAAGCAGCAGCTTTGGTTTGATCGTGCGGATTTGTAGCAGCGGCAGCGCCGAAAAGAGCAGCGAGATCAGAACGCCGAGGATCATTCCCTGGATCGCGGTCGACGGGCTGACCGCATAGCTCATTTTCTCCGGCAAAGCATCGACAAAACGCAATTTTGCGATCAACAATCCGCCCTGGGCAAGAAGTGCCCCGAAAAAGCTTCCGACGAGGCCAAGCGTGAGAATCTGAAGCAGATAGACCGTGATTATCTTAGTACCGCTTGCCCCGAGACATTTTAAGACGGCAACGGTCTTTCGTTTTTGTTCGACGAAGGCTCGCGCGACATTCCACACGCCAACGCCGCCGAGGACGAGAATTAGTAGACCGGTGAGCGACAGATAATTCTCTGTCCGTTCGAATTGCTCGCTTAGGTTTTCCTGCTGCTCGCGGTACGAGTTTACCTGCACAGTCGTACCGGTGAGGGCGACGCGGAGCTGCTTTACAAGCGCGGTCGGGTTTTCGGACGTGCGATAGAGAATGCGGCGTCGAACACGGCTTGTATTTCGCGTGATACCGGCATCATCAAATGCCTTTTTCTCGACAAAGATACGCGACCCGAGCCGGAAACCGCTCGATCCGCCCGGTTCTTCGTCAAAAGTTCCGCGTATCTCAAATTCGCTTTCACCGATCTTCAGCCTGTCGCCGACCTTGACGCCAAGCTCTTCGGTGAGAATTCGGGCGATGACAGAGCCTTTGTTCTCGAGCAGTTTGAAATCAAACGGATCGCCGTTCGACAGCGAAAACGTCCCGACAAGCGGAAATGGCGGCTCGACGCCTTTTAGCTCGATGAATTCGAGAGATGTGTTGGCCGTATCTGACGGCCTTGCCATCGATGCGGTCGTGATCGTCTCGTTTCGAGCCTCGACGGACGGGAAACGCTTGATAACGTCCTCGATCTTTGAGATATCCGTCGGTGAAAAATCATTGGTCGAGGTCACCTCAAGGTCCGCCGTCATCAACGCCCTCGCGTCATTGCCTACAACCTTAGTCAGATTCTGGATCAGCGACCGGAGAGCGACGACCGATCCGACGCCCAAAGCGATGCACAGAAAAAAGAAGAGCAGCCGCTGCCATGATGAGCGGATCTCGCGGCGAGTTAGGTTGAAGATAAATTTCACTTAAGCCATTGCCAAGCCCGGTTTTAAAGCTTTTTTTGGCCTCCCGCCCTTTTTGCCGTTGTCTATACTCGCGGCGCGTTTTGCGGGGGTAGTCGCTCGCCCGCCTTTTCGGCCAATCTTCGCAAAATGCTCACTAATACTGCTCATCCATTTTTGAGTACCGAATCGACCGTTAACGAGGCTGCCAATAAAAAATTGAACGTCGAGAGAATTCCAGTGTATTTCCGTTCCCTCAAACAATAAATCGAAATCACAAAGCGCTGCGGTATCCTCCGTCTGTAGCCCTTGGATCAGGCTAACTGGCACTATAAAGGTAACACCGCTCTCCATTTCGAGAATCATGGACTCGATTTTGGCGTCATAGTTGGCGGCCCTGGCTTTCGGCATCTCGTCAAGTTCCTTCTGTCCCTCGACCAACCCTTTTTCATATTCTTCCATTGATATTGTTTCTAACTTCGCTTTACCCATGAATTTTTCTCCATTCTTCAAGAAAACGGTCTCGATTATCTCTTACAATACGGATCGCGATATTAAGATCGCGATAGCTCAATCCGGTGTTGCTCCGATGAAATATTTCATTCTCAAAACTGATTGCTACTCGATGCCCTTGCCTTGAGACGTGAACGTGTGCCGGCGGATGATCCTCGGTATAGATCATAAATCGAAAACCACGCTCGTTTAGTATGGTCGGCATTCTCTGAAGATTTTATAACCTAATCAGCTTAGGTTTGTCAAGGTTTTCTCAAATGAGGTCGTCGTCGCTTATGATTCGTCCGTCCGCTAACGTTATCTGTCTTTGCGATTGTTCAGCCAGACCAGGATCATGCGTGACGAGAACTAATGTCACATCATTTTGGCGGTGCAGATCGGTCATTAGCTCAAAAATATGCTGCCCGTTCTTCGAGTCGAGATTTCCGGTCGGTTCGTCGGCGAGCAGTATCTTTGGCGAATTGGCAAAAGCTCGGGCGATGGCGACGCGTTGCTGTTCGCCGCCCGAAAGCTCGGCCGGATAATGGTGACCGCGATTTGTCAGATCGACCTGATCGAGAAGGGTTGCGGCTCGCTGGCGGACATCGCTAAGGCCGAGGATTTCCATCGGGATCAGTATATTCTCATACGCCGTGAGACTTGGGATGAGATGGAATGATTGAAAAATAAACCCGATCTTTTCGCTTCGTATTTTCGCCAATCCGTCTTCGGTTGTCGCGGTTACCTGGTCTTCATCGATGAAGATCTGGCCGGAACTCGGTGCATCGAGTCCGGCAATCAGACCGAGCAGGGTCGATTTGCCGCTGCCCGACGCACCGGTCACAGCAACGAACTGGCCGTCAGGTATTTCGAACGAGACATCGTCGAGAATGGTCAGGTCCTCAGTGCCGGACCGGACGGTCTTAATTACGTTTTTAAGCTGGATCATAGATAAATTGCGACGTAAGCCCGCGTGTCAGTAGCCCGCGCGTAAGTAAGGGCAAGCCTGTTTTTGAGTGGCTGCGTGGAATCGAATGCACTCAGCCCGGTTACGTTGTCCATAGGCCAGACAGCCCTTACTTACGTGCGGGCTACTGACACTACGACACCCGCTCTCATCTTAGCTTGCGAAAAATACTCGAACAAGTTTCAATAATTTTGCATCAAATTTGTGCCGTTGGTCGTAATAGAAAACTATCATGCGTTTTGTAATGCGAATTTTGTTGGTTATTAGTTTCAGCTTTTTGCTGGCGGTCTGGTTTTGGCTGTGCGGCGGCCAAATCGGGCCAGAGTAATCGGGCGGCAAAAACGGTATCTACGCCAAAGTCTGTCTCAAATCGGCCCAAGATCATTGCGTTTGGCGATAGCCTGACGGCTGGCTTCGGTCTGGCGGAAAAAGAATCTTATCCGTATCTGCTTCAGGAGAAGCTAAAAGCTGACGGATATGACTTTGAGGTTGTAAATGCCGGTGTTTCGGGTGACACAAGCCTCGGCGGACTCGAGCGGGCTGATTGGGTGCTCGAACAGGACAACGCCCAGATTCTGATCCTCGAACTCGGTGCCAACGACCTGCTTCGCGGCATTCCGGTGGCCCAGATGAAATCAAATCTCGACAAGATTATTCGCAAAGCCCAGGCAAAAAATCTCAAAATACTGTTCTGCGGAATGCTCGCTCCACCGACCATGGGTGCCGAGTATCAGCGTGATTTTATGCTGGCGTTTCCCGACCTTGCGTCCGAGCACAAAGTCGCATTCCTGCCGTTTTTGCTCGAGAACGTCGCCACGGTCAAGGAACTAAATCAAGCCGACGGTATTCACCCAAATGCCGACGGCGAGCGGATCATGACCGAGAACGTCTACAAGGCCCTCAAGCCTTTGCTGTCTAAGTAAGAATTTTAGCCACGAATTACACGAATAACACGAATGAAGGAGATTTGATTCACGCAGTTCGCGTAATTCGTGTCCAAACTCTTCGATCTTAACCACGAATTATACAAATCACACGAATGAAAGCGATTTGATTCGTGCAATCCGTGTCATTCGTGGCTAAAATCTTCTTCATGAACGTTACCCATCTCGAATGTGCCTTGTGCGGACTGCGTCATGAGGCCGGTGTGCTCCAAAACCTCTGCATCACGTGCGGCAAACCGCTGCTCGTTCGATATGATCTCGAAAAGGCCGCCGAGGGCTTCGAGAGGGCGTGGCACAAGGCCTGGCACGACGGCCGGACGACAGAAGGCGACGCATTCCTCAACCGCGAGGCCGCGCTGTGGCGGTATCGCGATGTGTTGCCCGTTGAGGACCTGGAAAACATCGTCAGCTTTGGCGAAGGCTGGACGCCGCTGCTAAAAGCCGACCGGCTTGCCGCGACATTGCCGATCAAACTAAATCTGTACATTAAAGACGAAGGCCAGAATCCGACTCAGTCATTCAAGGCCCGTGGAATGACGGCCGCGATCTCAATGGCGAAGGAACTCGGCGTGAAGAAGGTCGCCGTACCTTCGGCCGGAAACGCCGCCGGCGCCCTGGCTGCATATGCGGCAAGAGCCGGGATGGAAGCACACATTTTCATGCCGTCCGACACGCCGCGAGCGAACATCGTCGAGTGTGAGCAGACCGGAGCAAATGTAACCCTCGTTGACGGGCTAATAACCGACTGCGGAAAAATTGTCGCCGAGCGAAAAGAGGCCGAAGGCTGGTTTGATGTTTCGACCCTAAAGGAACCGTACCGCGTCGAGGGAAAAAAGACGATGGGATATGAGCTGGCCGAGCAATTGGCACGCCGAGGCATCGCTACCGGCGGTGAAGCGAACCGCGAGGGATGGCTGCCGTTCTATCTTCCCGACGTTATCATCTACCCTACAGGCGGCGGAACGGGGCTGATCGGGATGTGGAAAGCATTTGAAGAGATGAATAAAATGCGTTGGATACCTGCTAAATATCCACGAATGGTCAGCGTACAATCGGAGACCTGCTCACCCATTGTCCGAGCGTTTGAGGCGGGTGAGCGGTTTGCGGATGAATTTGAGAACGCGTCAACCGTCGCGTCAGGTTTGCGTGTCCCAAAGGCGATCGGCGATTTCCTCATCCTCGACGCGATTCGGGCGTCAAACGGCACGGCCATTTCAGTGACCGACGAAGAACTCGTCGCCGCCGTTCGCGAGATCGGCGCCGCCGAGGGCATTTTTGCCGCACCGGAAGGCGCGGCGTGTATGCCGGCATTGCGAAAATTGATCGCTGGTGGTCTTATTAGTGAGGGCGAATCGGTTGTGATTTTCAACACCGGCAGTGGCATCAAATATCTCGAGGCGTTCGAATAGGAACTGGAGTGCGGGCATCCTGCCCGCCCGTCGTTCGCGAAGTTCGTTCGCGTTTAAGGGAGAGGACAGGCGAGCAGGATGCCCGCGCTCCAATTAAGGCTCAATTAAGATGAACAGTCTTGTATTTTCAAACATGCTTCATCGTCCGGCGCGGACGGTTGTTAGCGTTGTCGGTATCGGTATCGGCATTTTGCTGATCGTTTTTACCGTCGGGTTGGCGAACGGCAGCTTGCGTGAGCGGGCTGATCGCGATAAGAACGTCGGGGCCGAGATACAGTTTATGGCGTCGGGAAGCTGGGGCATGGGCGGCACCGATCTGCGTCTGCCCGCGTCGATGCAGTCCCAGGTCGAGCGGGTCGAGGGTGTTGCGGCGGCTGTTCCGTTGGCCCAAAAAAGCGTTCCCGCAAACGATGGAATAACTGGGAGCCGACTGATTGATGGCGTTAATTTTGATCAGTATGCCGCGATGGCCGGGCTGCAGATAGTCGAGGGGCGTAAATTTAGCGACGGAACCGATGAGATGATGTCCGATTCGGCATGGCTCGCACGCCGAAAGCTGAGGATCGGTGACAAATTCAGCATCTACGAACGCGATTTTCTGATTGTCGGCACATACGAACCGAGTGCCGGTGCACGAATAAAAATTCCCCTTTCGACGATGCAGACTCAGCTCGGCTCGGAAGGTAAGGTCTCCGCGTTTCTGGTAAAAATCAAGGATGGTGTCACGCCCGGCGAGGTGGGCAACAATCTGGCCGCCAAGCTGCCTGACAATCAAATTATCCTAACGAGCGAACTTGAAGAGCTTTATATGCAGGGCATTCCGGCCCTTACCGTGTTTCTCGACGTGACGGTCGGCGTTGCGGCGGCGATCAGCGGGCTGATAATTTTGCTGACAATGTACACGACCGTCACCGAACGCACCCGGCAGATCGGCGTGTTAAAATCGCTCGGAATGTCGAACGTCAGCATCGCCTGGACGATTGTTCAGGAAGCGATTCTAATCAGCCTCGGCGGGATCGTTTTTGGCGTGGCCGCGACCTACCTGCTCAAATTTACCCTCACAAAATGGACGACGCTGACCGTCTCGATCGAGCCGCAGGTCGTCCTGACGATCGTATTGATCGGCATGGCCAGCGGAATCCTCGGAGCGCTTATCCAGGCCTCCGCGCCGCCCGACTCGATGCGGTCGAGGCGCTTAATTACGATTAGAGTCATTTGAAAAACTGCCCATTTAGCCACGAATGACACGAATGACACGAATATTTCCTCAGATTAGTGTAATTCGTGTCATTCGTGGCTAAATTTCTTTCTTACCGGATGGCTATGTCCTGTATCGCCAATGCGGACGCCGCATCCAGCTCGAATATGCTTGCCGCGACGACGCCATTGAGGTCGATCTCATGGCTAACTTGGCCCGATCGTTTTAGATAGTTAGCATACGCGGAATTACTAAAATACCGCCGTCCTTCAGCCAGTACTACAAAATCACCGGGTTTGATCGATCGCATTTTTGACTTGTCAGAGAGCGATACAAATACCAGATCGTCGCGACCAGCCTTTCGGGCGTAATAGTCAAAAAGGGCCGTCGTCTCACAGGCAACTGCGGCATTTGCTCCGGCCTTTGCCGCGATATCCGCAACTATCTCACGCGATGCGGCGTCGTAAAATTCGTCATGCGGAAAATATGTACCTGCCGGCGCCATTGCCCCGCCGATCGAATTCGTAAAGAGCCTGAAATGCGGCGTCACGGATAACGAGTTTGCCAATTGAACAGCTATGACGGCGCCGAGCAATAGAACGGACACGTAATCGCCGACGCGGGATCTCGCAGCGAATTTCTCCGAGAGCCATTTGACCGCGTAGAAAAATCCAATCGCGGCTGAGATCAAAATCAACGGCTCGACAAATGTGAAGTAACGCGTAAATTTTCCGCCCAGAAACGTAAACGGCAAAAACCACATAAACGCCCAGAAGAACAGCAGAAAACGACCGTCGCCGAGTCGGCGCAGGAACATGAATGGAAGGCCGATCAAAAAAAGCACCAGAACCGGCAGCGACGTTTTGACCGCGATAAAGACATAGTAAAACGTCCACGGAACACCGGCGAGCCAGGCGGTCATCTTGTTCGGATAGAGACCGCCCCAGAACTCATAACTGTCATGCCCGATGCGGTTTTCGCTCGAGAATTTGAGCATCTCGCGCCACGTTTCCGGCAGGAGAATCGTCGGGTTCAGGATGACAAATGTAATGCCCATCACGGCGAAAAACTTGAGCCAGCGCTTCGTTTCCATTCGCCATTTTGTCGCTGGGATATATTGAAAAATGATGTAATACGCACCGACTATGGCGAGCAGATGAGGATAATATTTCGAGGCCATCAAGGCGGCAAAACCAGCCGCTGCTGCCCATGCGTACCACGTCCAATTTGCGTTTCCCCGTTCGGCTTTGGTCTGGCTGCGGACCCAAAAATACATGGTTAGCAGAAAGAAAAAAAGAACGAGCGAGTCTTCCTTGGCGATCCGGTCAAATCCGATGGCTACGGGCTCGACAGCGCAAAAAATCGCCGAGATGAGCCCGATGCTGCGACCAAAAAGTTCGGATACTAATAGAAAGAGAAGCAGAGCGGTAAAGCTGCCGAAAAGAGCGATCGGGAAACGAAGAGCGGCCTCATCTGAGATTCGAAGCTCGCGAGAAACCACAATCTGGTTTATTTCTTCCGAAGCAGTGACGCTCACCGTCTGGAGGCCTTTCATCAAAAACGGGTGTTCGCCGTTTTTACCGGACAGGCCGTTTGTGCGGTATTCGGCGACGGTTTCGAGTTTGTTGAGCTCGTCCTCGCCGAGGCTCTCGGTCCCTAGATCAGTAACGCGAAGGCCAAAGCCGATCATAATAAAAATCGCGAGAATCAGCCACGAGATCCGCCTATTTTTTGCAAAAAATAGGTCGTCCGAGAATTTTTCCGGAAAAATACCAGCAGTTGTGGCGGGAACTGGTTGAGGCGGCGATTTCTTTGTTTCTGCTTCCAAAATTTCTTTCTTGGTCGTGCGATATGAACCAAATTTAGCTCCGTTATTCGTCGGGAAACTGAATTTGAAGGTTATCCGATTAACCCGATCACTGTCAAAAAAAGGATGCAAAACGGGCGGACAGCATGGTATCATCAACGGATGTTTTGTCTAGCTGGAAGGGTTTTTGTTTTAGGCGAGATTTGAACTTGTGGTATTACGAATAATTACCTTGATTTTGTTTAGTATATGGCTGGTTTTGGTGCTGATTGGCAAGGGCGGGTTTGTCCATATTCTGCTCCTTAATTCCATCGGCGTGGCCATGGTTGAGTTGATGACGGTCTATCGGACTCGCATGAGCGGCTAAATGAGAACGAACTTTTTTGGATTTCCGGGCATCTGAACACTAATTGTCAAGCAAAATCGTGCTCTCAGACGCACTATAAACAAGGGTGAAAACCACGGTGAGAGTGATAAATATTTGAGTATCCGACAATGAAGCCTAAACCCCACTCACATCGAATACCCGCGACCTCCGCCGTCATATTTTTTCTATTGTTCTCACTGGGATTTCCCGGTCTGCGGCTGGCCGTAAATGCTCAGACGGTGGCGGTTCCGGCCGTGCCGAGAAGCGAACCTGAAAAAGCGGACGACGAAAATTCTGGATTCCGGGTCGAAAAGATCGATGTCGTCGGCGGTTCTGAGCTGATAACGATCTTTGCAAAACGTCGTTATCACGACGGCCCGATGCTGGGACCGGTTAGCGATATTCCGCTCGTCAGCGTGCTGCGCGATACGCTCGGTGACGATGTTCCTGAGAACGACCGCCTCAGATATGTCTGGATGCTGACCTATACCAAACCGACCTTCACCCAGAAGCTTTCGGCAATGGTTCCTTTTTTGTATACCCGAACGACCAACAAGCCGACGAATGGCTCCGATCCGCCGCCGCCGATCATCGAGTTGAACAAATCCGGTACGGCGATGTGGAATCAGGTCTTTTGGACAATTTTTAAACGGCTCGTATTTAACGAGGTAGGCGTTAGCGTCAAAGCATCGGCCCTGCAATATCGTCAGAATAAGGCTGACTATCGCCGATCCGGCATCGCGGCTGCTGCGGCAGTGCTGTCGCTCTATCAGGATATTGAGGGCGAAAAGGTTCTCACCGAGGGCGAGCTAAAGGATATACAGGCGAGGCTGTTCCTGACCGACAAAGCCTTTGGCTGGAATATGCAGAGCGAGAATCTGGGCCGCGTTTACGATAGGGAAACGGCCGTGACCCGAGACTATCGCGGTCACAACTGGGAGCTTCTCCGGCAATATTCCGAGGCTCAGGGCCTGTATTTTGAGCCGATCGCCATGCCGGATGGCTCGGCCCGCCATGCGATAGTCTGGACGTCCGCCTCGGATTTGCAGGCTAACAAGGGCAAAAAATTTGACCGCCGGTTTCTTAATATTAAGAACCCATGGACGGATGACAAATTGACGAACTGGGACGGCTATTCCGAGGTCCGCTGGTACGATGCCGACGATCGCGAGGTCGATCCCGAAACGCCAAATGCTCATCCGAAAACAATGATCCCACTCGCTCTCTACGGTCTCGATCATCCAAAGGTTCCGGTTATCCTCGTCGATTTTAGGGACAATGGAAACCCGAAAAAACGCGAAATGTCGCGGCGTGTGCTAAACGATCTGACCGGCAATGTCCTTTCGCTTTCACGGTTTGGCGGCATGCCTTTATTTCTGGGCCGCTATGTTTACGATTTTGTAACCGGACGGCGCGGAGCCGATGTGAATCAGGCATCGCGGCTTCGTTCATATTCGCAGCTCAAGCTTTTGATCGCCCTTGACGACTCGCTCGATGCGGGATTCAGAAATGAGATCTCGGGCCGCATCGAATCGGCAACGCTAAATCCGCTGCAAAACGACGCCGAGGTTGAGGCCCGCCTCGCCCGCACCCAGTACGAGAACCTCATTGCTTTTGCCCGCGACCCCGACGGGCTGCAGAAAAAGATCGTGAACGACCGCCGCGAGGAAATGTCGAGACTGAAGCACAGCGGTCGAACGCGATCGCTCTTTGCGCTCGGACATTTTCTATCGTTTGGGCTTTATACGCATCGCGAAAAGGACACGCCTGAGAATATGGTCGGCCTCGATGTTCGGCGGCAGCTCGATTATCACGAACGATTTCTTCGCGAGGTTGCTTTCGCATCCGCCGACCCCGAGATTGACAGTCGTCCCGACGAGATAAAACGCTCGCTCAAATTCGTTTCGCACAACGGATCGGCGGCCGAAACGAAAACGACACGGGCGCTGGCCAAGATATTTTCGATCAGCAAGGACGACGAAATACAGACTCTTTGTTTGACCGGGCTGTACCGCATCGATAACTCGGCCGCCAAGAAAGAGCTTTTGGCAATCTATAAGAATTCCAGGGTTGCCGACCGCTGGCGAAACGTCTCGGCCCGCTATCTGCGTCTTGCTCTGAGCGAGGGGCAAAGGATATCCGTTCGTGACGCGCAAACGATCGCGAACATTGCGGCTAACTAAACGCCAAGAGCTTCCCCAAACTATAACCAAAATGACCGTCAGAACAAGGTTTTTTTCAATTTGTCTGTCACTGTTGTTTGCCGTGGTGTTAGTTGGCGTCGTATCAGCCCAGGCTGTTGAGCCTGTGTCAAAACCCGCAACCAAGGCTCACAATCTTCGGCTATGCCGCTCGATGTGCGGAAAAGCTCCGCTTTTCCGGCAGATGACCCAACCGTTCTTAGCTGCTATGCCGCCGCTTTTGCGGCCAGTATTTACGGCGTTTTCACCCAAATTAGCCCCGAGCGGCGGCACAGCCGCAAAAGAATTGGTGCCGATACGGCGAAGCGAAGCTTCGCCGCACATCGATGGGCAGAGCCCAACAGGAACCAGTTTTGACACAGCCTCTGTCGGGCGTGTTGTCGTCGTTAAGATCGACGGTCTGCCGGCGCATTATGTCGATCGATTTGTTAAACAGCGGGATTCTCTAACCGGGAAGTCGATCTTGCCGTGGTTTGAGGAAGTTTTTTATCGTGGCGGCACCCGCGTACCTAATTTTTACACGCGAGGCATGAGTCTTTCGGGGCCCTCGTGGGGACAGCTCGATTCGGGCCAGCACCTGCAAATAAAGGGCAATGTCGAGTACGACCGCTACACGCTGCACGCCTACGATTATCTGAATTTTTTGCCGTATTACATTAACTACGGATTGGATAAAAAAGTCGATATGCCGGCAACCGAGGTAATGGACCAACTCGAAATCCCGCTCTTTGCCGACGCATTTGATTATAAAAATCGCTATACGACACAGCAGCTTTATCAACGCGGCAACAATTGGGGGCTGCTGGCCGGCGGCTTTATCAAACTGTATCCCGGGAATCCAAAAGATTTTATCGACGAATGGACGATCGGACTCAACTTTCGCAAGATGACCGTTGACCAGACAGAGCGCGATATAATCGGAAAGCTCGAAAAACGTCCGGAGGTTGATTATTACGATTATTACGACGTGTCGTTTGACCACGTTTCGCATCACAACAACGATGTTGCGTCGCGTCTCGTGGAATTGAAGAATCTTGACAGGCTGATCGGCAGACTCTGGGTCGCGATCCAATCATCGTCACGGGCCGGTGAGACGGCGCTCGTACTCGTTTCTGATCACGGTTTTAACTCGGATGAACGTGTTTATAGCCAGGGATTCAACCTTGTAAAGCTCCTTGCGGCCCGCGCCGGCGGTGGTCATCATGTGATTACAAAACGGCGCCTGATGCTCGATTATTCGATCAAGGGACTATATCCGTTCGTTCCGCTCATCAAGACTTCGTCAGACGATTCTTACTACCTTAAGGGCCAGGTCAACGATTATGTGACCGCTCTGCTCGATTTTGACGGTAATGAACGATCCTCGATCCACCTGCGAAACAGCGATCTGAACGTGCTCCACATTCTTTTGCAGCAACTGCGACAGGACAAGTTGTCGCCCGAGCTAAAAAAAGCCGCGGTCGATGCTTTTTTTGACATCATTGACCGGCATCGGGCTGCCTGGAGCAAAACCGCTGATGAGATCGGTGAAGAGATCGACGCCCTTCATCGCCGGATCGAGACGGATCAGAAGGTGATCGCCGCCCAGGCAAAAAAATTCAGCCCCGAAGATATTGATCTCGGCGTCGATAAAGAAACTCGACGATTTGCGGCCTTGAACGCAATCGCGGGTGAGACGGAGTCAGACTTTAGAAAGTACTCGGCCACGCTCAGAAATCTCATCGCCCTGCGTCGCGATGGGTTTGACGCGCGAAAAGTAGAGATTTCGAGTATCATCGCTCCCGGTGCGATGGGCGACGCAAATTCGGTATATCAACTGCAAAACTACGTCGTCGGCCCGGCCGCAGATGGGTTGACACTGAATGCAGACAAGGGACTCGATCTTGACCGCAGTTTTGCGAGGGTCAATTATTTTGACCTGCTCCACAGCCAACGCGTGCGTAATAATGTCCAGCCGGGCGTCAGCAATCGGCCGGTTGATTTCGTCGCCGTTCGCATGCCGCTCGAATCGGTGATCGATTCGCTGCCTGATGCTAAGAAACCGACCGAGGACCCGATCTGGCTTTTTGGCGGGGCTGAAAAACAAGCCTTGCTTTTATCGATCGAAGGGGCGGACGGAGCGCGTTCATACAGGTATCTGCCCGTGGGACTCTTGCGTCAGGATTCTAGTGGAAAGACGACGTTTCAGGTCAGGGACTGGGCGGCGGATTTTCCGCTGAAATATTTTGAAGACGAGAATTTTGCGGTGCCGGTGTCAAAACGCGCGGCCTGGCTCAGTGATTGGCACACGGAAACCGAATGGCTCGAGGCCGTCCACAAAACGCAATATGCCAACGCCCTGATCGGGCTTAACGAACAGCTTGATCGGCATCCCGTTTTTGATGAGGCCGATGAGGATATTTCCGAGGACGATAAACTGATCCGACGTTTTCGTCAACGGCAGCGTCATTTGGCCGAGTCAGATCTGCTGATACTTGCCAATGACCATTGGAATTTTGATGTTCGCGGGTTCAATCCGGGCGGGAACCACGGTTCGTTCTTTCGTGTCTCGACAAATTCGACGTTTATGATTGCGGGCGGCGCCCGAACCGGAATTCCGCGCGGCCTCGCCGTCCAGCGGCCGTACGACAGCCTCAGTTTTATGCCAACTCTGCTCAAACTGATGGGCAAAATCGATGACGATAATAATCCGACCGCCGATATGCAGCGGCGTGGTTTCAGGCGATTTCCAGGACGAGTAATAAAAGAAATTACAGCCGCAGCGAGATGATCAGTCTTTTGATTTGGCGAGATGTCTCGCTCCGCGAGCGGCGCCGCGCCAGAGCAGGATGACAAGTCCGATGGTTGTCGAAAACAGGATTGCCCCGCGTCGTATCAACGCCAGGGCGACGCCGACGGTCGCTGTATAGCCGAGAACCTCTAGGATTATTCCGTTACCACCCTCGTAAACGCCGATCGTTCCCGGGATAAAACTGAATACAGCATTGATTACCTTCGTCAGGCTTTCGATGATGAAAGCGGTTGAGACATTGGCATTGTGGCCAAGAAATTTGAGGGCCAGAAACACCTCAGCGACGCTTAAGGTATGGACACTCATGCTGATCGCGAATACCTTAAAAAAATCAGCCCTCCGATTGTGGTAAAACTGAAAAACATTATTCTCGACATCGAGAATGTTCTTCTGTTTCCTGACCAGAAAGCCAGGGGCCCAGTTTCGGCCAACGAGGATATTGATGAGATATGAAAGGGGCGTCACGCGATATTTTATGGCGAGGATCAACCCGGTAAAGCCGAGGATGGAAAAAATAACGATCAAAATGAGAGCGTTGCTCACACCTGACTCGCCGCTGCCAAAAACAACCAGCAACGTCGCCACACCGGCCAAAACCACCAGTATCACCGATAAATAATAGAGAATATTGTCGATAATCACGGCCGATGCTCCGTGGGTCAGGGGTAGGTCTTTTTTTAGAAGTACAGCCTTTGCGGCATCGCCCAAAAACGGCCCGGCGAACGAGAAGAAATTTACGGCCTCACCGCCAAAGCGGGCGGCGACCACATTTCGATAGCCAAATGTGCGATGCTCCGGCCCGATCGCCAGGTACAGACTCGCGGCGCGACCGAGGTGACGCGTGAAGTTTAATGCCACTATCACCAAAAAGCCCCAGCCGACGACCGAGAGCGATTCGGCTATCTTGTCATAGCCGATCTTGTAAAGGACAAAGCCAAGCAGCGCCAGACCGAGCAGAAAAGTAACGGCGTGGATCCAGATGAGAATCGTGGTTTTGTTCGATTTGGATCTCGCGGACGGTCGTTCGGTGGGCGTCATATTCGAGTCCAACAGATTTTCGCTTTGCATATAAAAAAAACTTGACTAGCGAATAACGCAATAACCTCTAGTATAGCTATTTAATCCACTAAAGATAAAAGACCCATCCGAGCTTACGATAGAGTTAACCGCATTCCCTGGAAAAGCAGTATCAATCCTAATTTAATAGGAAAGGCTTTTAACGTGTTTCTGACAAGTAAATATGGCGATTTTTCATGGACAAAACCTGAAAAAGGTTGCGGGCGCTTTGTTTCTCGTAATTCTTGCATTGCATGGCATTTCCGCGGCAGAAGCGATTTTATATTGCGCCCGACGACCACACCGACTATTTCTGGATCGCCGATGATGTCAGGTATCGTCAGGCTTTTCTGACGATGATCGACTATTACCTGGGCAAAATGGACGCGACGCAGAATAATCCGTCTGACACGCAGATGAGGTGGAGCTGCGACGGCAGCCTCTGGATGTGGGAATACGAGCGAAACCGGACGCCGCAGCAATTCGAGAGATTTCTCTCTCGCATACGTGACAACCACGTGAGCGTTGCGTTGAATCCGCTCGTGCTCGCCCAGGGCGGTGCTCCGGCCGAGACGGTGCTTCGCAGCATGTACTATCCGGGCCTGATCGAGCGGCGGCATAACGTAAAATTTCCGATGGCGATGGCGATGGAGAATCAGACATTGCCACTGGGTCTGACATCTCTGTGGGCCGGTTCCGGGGCAAAATACAGTTGGAAAGGCGTTTGTAATTGTGCCACAGATATTCCGGCCCTAAACAACCGGGATCGTGAGATCTATTACTCTGGCGGCCGCGATGGCAGCCGCGTGCTGATGAAATGGCAGTCGCAGCTAACGACCAACCAGATGTTTGGCGGTTATGCTGAGGCATTTAACCCGATGCAGTCGATCATGTTTGCCGAGACAAACCCGACTTTTCAAACGAAATATCCGTATCCCGTGATCGGCGCATTTGGTGCGGGCTGGGACGATATTCAATATACGAGCGACGAATTTGTCACCATCGCACAGCAAAACTCGACCCCGAACCGGCGCATAATCGTCTCGAATCAGGAAGATTTTTTTCGCGATTTTGAGGCAAATTATGGCGCCGGTCTCGAAACCTACGCCGGTGCTTTTGGCAATGACTGGGACATTTTTGTCGCCTCGATGCCCGAGGTTTCGGCGCGCGTCAAGCGCGCCGCGGAAAAGCTGCGCAGCGCCGAGGCGTTGGCGACGCTGGTTTCGCTCGAAAACCCAGGTTTTCTGACGTCGCGCATTGCCGAGCGCGATCAGGCGATGATGAATTTTGGTCTCTATTTTGAACACGACTGGACAGCCGACAGCCCAATAATTTCACGGGCAACGCGGGCGAACTGGAGTCGGTCGGTCGAGAAACAGATCACACACTATGTTGACAGGTTGTACAATGATGCCCGCTATGAGCTTGGCCGACGCATCTCGCGTTCGGGTAGTGAACGGCAGTTTTTTGTCTTCAATCCGTCGAGCTGGACGCGGACAGATTTTGCCGACGTGGATCTCGGCCCCTTTTCGCGCAAGGCACGGGCATTTGACGTCGCGACGGGACAGGAGGTGCCGTCGCAGGTGATCCGTCAGGGAGCCAAGACTGTCCTTCGCGTTCTTGCAACTGGTATTCCATCAATGGGTTACAAAGTTTTCGAGATTAGGGCCGGCCGCGATGCATCCAACCCACCGGCCGCGACCTTCAACGGCTCGACGATGGAAAATGAATTCTACCGCGTCACGCTCGCCCCCGACGGAGCGATCGCCAGCCTGATCGACAAAACACGCGGCAATCGCGAGACCGTTCGACCGATCAACGGCAAGGTCATCAATGATCTCGGCGGTGACCGCAGCGGAACGGTCCGCGTCGAAAGCTCCGGACCGGTCAGCGTGACGCTTGTCGCCGCATCAGAAAGTCCAGTCAACCACATCACGCGCGTCACCCTGTTTCGCAACATAAATCGCGTCGATATCAGTAACGAGATTACCGAGAATTTTAGTGATGTAAAGACGTGGAACTATTCATTCGACATCAACGCACCCGACCTGTGGCACGAAGAGGTCGGGGCCGTCATACGGGGCAGATTGCAGGAAAATGGCGGTCACTATGCACCGCGAAACGCCCGCTATGACTGGCTGACGATGAATCATTTTGCCGATATCACCGACGGTGCGGCAAATAACTTCGGCGTCACGGTCTCAAACTGGGACAACTATTTCATGCTCTACGGGGCCAGTGACAAGCATGTGCTCGATACGGGAACGCCGCAGCTAAATATCCTCGCCGGCGGCCAAACCAGCGGGCCGACACTGGGGATTCCGAATCAGGGCGGCGACACGTATTTCCTGCAAAGATTTGCGCTCTCGACCCACGGGGCGTTTGATCAGACGACCGCAATGAAATTCTCGCTCGAACACCAAAATCCGCTGGTTGCCGGCATGATCGAGGGCGTCGGAACTCAAACTCGAGTATATCCCGCCGACACCTTTTCTTTCCTGACCATCACCAATCCAAACGTCCTGCTCTGGTCGCTAAAACCCGCCGAAGACGGCATAAACCGCGGCATAGTCGCCCGCGTCTGGAACCAGGGCAACGCACCGTCGAGCTACCAACTCTCGCTCGCCCAACCAATAACCTCAGCCGAGACCCTAACCCACATCGAAACCACCATCGCCCCCGCCCTCGTCACATCCGGCTCACTAAACACCACCATCAACCAACAGCAGATACAGACGCATTTGTTAAAGACGCAATAATTGTCGAGGTCAGCATGGTGTCCGCCCCGGCAGTTTTTGACTAGCGTGCAGTGTATAATATCGCTGAACGGATTTTCGAAATACATCAATATTGATGTTGTAACCCGATGGAATTTAGCGTAGAATTCTATGAGACGATATCGGGCAATTGCCCGGTACGTGAGTTTCTTGATGAACTCAAGAGTACCGACCCGGACGATCATGCGGCTGTGGTCGCGGGGCTTGCTAAGTTGCGACAGCGACAATATCACCCGCGAACCGCTGAGTAAATCCATTGGCGATGGGCTATTTGAGTTGCGTCACGTCGGAAAACTAAATACACGGATCATGTGGTTTTTTATGAAGGAACAGCGGATCATCGCGGTTCACGGCGTTCGGAATAAAGGTCAGACGATCGCCAGAAATGATCTGCGACTGGCACGCGAACGAATGGCCGACTGGAAGAAGCGAGTAGTATGAAAAAGACTAATTTTGACGAATACCTGGACGAACAAATGAAGGCCCCGGAGTTTGCGGGCCGGTTCGAACGGGCGGGCGAGGCATGGGACGTCGCTCTTCAGCTTGCGACCCTGCGTCAGCAAGCCGGACTTTCGCAAAAGGAACTCGCCCAGCGGCTCAACACCTCGCAGCAGCACATCAGCCGCCTCGAATCCCCCAGCTACGAAGGCCATTCGCTCGCCAATCTCCGCCGCTTCGCCGGTGCCCTGAACGCCCGTGTTCGCGTCACCTTCGAATCCGGAACGCCCAACCGCCCAAAGAAGTCGCCACGCTGAAGCCAAAGGTATTGCGCAAGCGGCCCTATTTGAAAAATCGTGTATATTGGTGATGGAGAATCCGATTCGTGTAGAGAGCCAAACTGCGCTTGATCGCTCCACGTTTAGAGGCGGCTGGAGATGAAACTTTGCCCAAATTGCAGTCAAGTATATTACGACGACACTCTGAACTTCTGCCTTGCGGATGGGACGCCTCTCCGGCATCAGAATGTGTCCGAGGAAACCGTCGTGATGGGATCGCCTTTGCCATCGCAGATTTCGGGGAAGTCGCGGCAAGGAGTTAATCCGTACGTCGCTTATTTTGCAATTGGACTGCTCGCGTTGGTTGCGGGCGGGGCGATTGTAGGGCTCCTGATGTCTCGTTCATCCGTTCCCTCTAATGTTCCAACCCAACAGACAAACGTCGTGCAGACGTCAAATTCAAATAGTGCTTCTCAAAACATCGCGAATATCCCGGAGCCTGTGAGCAGTCGCGTACCGGAAATTGTCCGATATCCTGATTCAAAGCCGGAGCCGGTAACGGCCGAAGCGGTTCGGAATTTGCTTTCTGCCTGGGAACAGGCGCAGGACGGCAAGAGCTTTTCTTCCTATCAATCGTGCTATGACCCATCATTCGTCGGAGTTAAAATGACCAAGACCGGACGGTCTCAGACTTACAGCTACAATTCGTGGATGGCTGACCGTCGAAAAATGATTGCGGGAGCGATAAACCTCAGGGTGGATGTGTCGAATTTGCAGATTCGAATGGAGGGTGACACTGCAATCGCTCAGTTTGATCAATATTATCGCTCGTTAAGGTACAGCGATTGGGGGCCAAAAGAAATACAGGTAAAAATGACCGCAAGCGGCCCGAAGATAATTCGTGAGGTTTTGAAGGCCTCGTATCCTTTGTGACTTCATTTTGCGGAGTTACGAGCCTTAATTCTTTCTTTTACAACTCTTCGAGTTTCGTGAATATCGGCATTTGTCAGCGGAGTCGGTCCGCCGCTGGCGTACGCCTCCGCAATGAGAGCATCGAAACGAGAGGTTTCGACGTATTGATTGGCTCGGATAATATTTTTCGCCATAGTTAGATTTTGATTTCGGCCAGACCGACATCTGCCCCCAAATGAACTCTCAATGCTCTTCGCCCTCGATCAAGCAGAACCTGAAAATCACCGCGGGCCTGGGCCGCTTTTACAACTCCGAAGGTGTATTTTTGTCCCGGAACCTGTAAATCTGACGCGTCGTCTGATGTTATCTGCAGCACGACGGCGTTGTTCCCGCCACCTTTGTAGGCTTGGCCGGTCGAGTGTAGGAAACGCGGGCCGAAGCCGAGGCAGGTGGCGGCGCCGGTTCGGACAAGTACGCTTTCGCGTATCGACGCTAGAAGCCTTTCGTTTTGTGCATTCATTTCGACATAGGCGAGCAGGGCGAAGTAGTCGTCGGCTACAATCTGATCAATATGGGCGTTCAGGAAATTTTGGATCGACGGCACATCAACCGCCGAACGAAGCGTCGCGGCGTATTCGTCGCTGGAGAACAGCGAAATGCCGTTTTCCGTGAAGAACGGCTCTTCGGCGGGCAGCGATCCTGTCTTCTCGTATTCGTCCGTGATCTTTCTCGCCTCGATCTTGGCCGCTTCGACATCGGGTTGATTGAACGGGTTGATCTGCATCACGGCACCGGCGACGGCGGTCGCGAATTCCCACCGGAAAAATTCCTGGCCGAGGTCGTGGGTGGAATTGAGTTCGATCCTAACGGCGGGATGCCCGGCGGTGGTGACGGCATTGTATTGCGCGTCGAGGCTGTCGTCGCCTGTGACCGTCAGGAATGAAAAAATGCGATCAGTGCCGTACGAGCCAACGTCAATTGCCGTCTCGCGGTCGACGGGAATAATCGCGACGCCGTTTTTTCCGGTCGATTCGGCAACAAGTTGTTCGAGCCAGGCGCCGACATCGTGGATCTCGGGCGTCGTGAAGATCGTCAGCTTATCGCGGCCATGAGCGTGGCAAACGCCCATTATCAAGCCGAGAATCGCACCGGGGTTTGAGGTCGGATCGCTATTTTTACAGGCATCGACCATTTCCGAGGCGCTTTTCAAAAAGGCATTAACATCAATGCCCATCGATGCCGCCGCCGTTAGGCCAAACGCCGACAGAGCCGAAAATCGCCCGCCGATTTCCGGCTTTCCGTGAAAAATGTGGCGAAATCCACCGTCCTTCGCGACCTGTTCCATCTTTGAGCCGGGATCGGTGATCGCGATGAACTGACGACCCGCATTCTCCCGTCCGACCTTTTCAGCGACTCGCTCAAAGAAGTATTGCTTAAAACAATTCGGCTCGAGCGTCGAACCCGATTTGCTCGCGACGATGAAAAGCGTCGTTGTCAGATCGAGCCTGTCCTCGACCGTTTTGACCTGGGCCGGTACGGTCGAATCGAGGATGTGAAAATTCGTTTTGCCAAAAGTCATCGCCAACACCTCAGGGCAGAGCGACGAACCGCCCATGCCCATCAGCAGCACGTCGGTAAAACCGGAGCCGTCGATGTCTTTTTTCAAATCGGCATATTTCTGCGTGTCGGCCAGCTCTTCCTGGACGATCGTCAGCCAGCCAAGCCACTTTTCCTCGTCATCGCCGGACCAGACGGTCGCGTCTTTGGCCCAGATGCGGTCAACCTGGCCCTCGGCCGTCCAGCGGTTTGTGGTGGAGCGAACATCCGACGCGATTGCGTCGGGCAACAGGAATTTGATCTGATTTAGCATGGCAACATCTTGTTTTAATTACCCCGTCCTTGTCAACCCTGGATCGCTACGGTTTGGTAAAGGAGTTTTGCGGCAATTAACCTTTGACCAGCGGGCGATTTACCTTTACCACACAGGCCTATTTATCGCCGGCTAACCGCCTGTGGCATTGACCAAACCGGGCATAATTCTCGACAGAAGCCATTAAACACAGGGTTTTATGTAAGATGTGGCACGTGCCACATTTAAAACCAGCTGATTTGTCGATACAAAGTTTTACACAAAAAATTCACCCCAAAAAACGAAATGAGAAGTGCGATTTCGGGCTCGGTTGGTGTAGTATCGCGGTATGAAATTTATTATCTCGACGATCATTTTTTTGAGCGTTTCCGCCGCCGGGGCATTTGGCCAGACCTGCGGTGAGAATGCGAAGGAAATCAGGCCTCAATTGTCGAAGGAAACTGAGTTAAAACTCTCAGAAAACCTCGGGATTGCTGCCCAACACGCGGCCGACCAGCCGACCGCCGACAATATCATCTGGTACGCCCGGCGAAAGGGCTATCTCGGTCGTTACAAGGATGCGATAGACGCTCTGACGATCGCGTTGACAAAATTCCCGAATGACGCCAGATTTTACCGCCACCGCGGGCATCGCTATATCACGCTCGCTGTTTTGATGACGCCATTCGTGATTTCGAAAAAGCGGCAAAACTCATAAAAGGGAAACCCGACGAGATCGAACCCGACGGAATGCCGAATGTACAGAACACACCGACCAGTACGCTGCAATCAAACATCTGGTATCACCTCGGCCTGGCGTATTATCTAAAAGGCGATTTCAAACGGGCGATTGAGGCGTACAAAGAAGGGATGAAGGTTGCAAAGAATAATGACATGCTCGCGGCGATGTCGCACTGGCTCTATATGGCGTACCGCCGAAGCCAGAAACCCGTTGACGCCGGTCGCCTGCTGGATGCGATCGACGGTGATTTTGAGGTGATCGAAAACGAAGATTATCTCAAACTGCTCCGGCTCTACCGCAACGAAGTAAAGCCCGAAATGCTGCTCGAATCGCTTGGCGACAAAGCCGATTCGCTCGGCAACGCCTCGCTCGGCTACGGTCTCGGAAATTGGTACCTCTATAACGGCACAGAGGAAAAAGCAATCGAGGTCTTTCGACGAATAACGGCGGGCAACCAGTGGGCAAGCTTCGGATACATTGCCGCCGAAACCGAACTCAAGCGATAACCAAGATTGTCATTCTTTGTTAATTTCAGTATAATTTTTTCGAGGTTGAAAAACTGCTATGAATGTCTCTTTAACGCCTGAACTCGAAAATTACGTAAACGAAAAAGTCAGGTCGGGCCGATACAACTCGGCCAGCGAAGTGATGCGGGAAAGTCTGCGGCTGCTGCAAGATCATGACGAACTGCAACGCATCCGCCGCGACGAGCTGCGGCGGGAGATTATGCTGGGTGTCGAGCAGATCAGGAATGGCCAGAGCGTGTCGGTCCCGCTCTCCGAACTTGGCGGATTTTTCGAGGACATAAAGAAACGGGGCAGGGAGCGGCTGAAGAAAAATGACAAGTGAGCCGAGACTTGAGTTTTCTGCACTGGCTAAAAATGATCTGGATGAAACCTGGTCGTATATTGCCGGGAATTCCGTCCGTTTTGCCGACAAGGTTATGGACGATCTCCATCGAACCTTCGAACTCGTCGCAAAGAGCCCGTTTCTCTGTCGTTCCAGAGACGATCTGTTCGTCGGAATGAGAATGCACCCACACGGTCGATACAATATTTTCTACTTCCAAGTCGAGAACGGAGTCGAGATATATCGGGTGCTGCATGGTTCGAGAGACAACGTTCAGGTTTTTGAGGATGTTATAGATTCGGCACCGAGGGATAGAATTGGTGAGTGATCTACTTAAGATAGCCCTCGCCCAAATCACGCCCGTTTGGTTCAACCGGACACGAACGCTGGCTAAGGTTTCCGACCGGATTGTGGAGGCTGCCGACAGTGGCTGCGACCTGATTGCATTTGGCGAAACGCTCGTACCCGGTTATCCGTTTTGGCTCGAATATTCGGGCGTCACGGCGTTTAATTCGCCGTTTCATAAGCAGTTTCACGCCGAGTATGTAAATCAGGCAGTGTGTATCGAGCGGGGCGATTTGCAGAACGTCTGTGATCTCGCACGTGAAAAGCGAATCGCGATTTATCTCGGCATTCTCGAACGACCGCTCGATCGCGGCGGCAAAAGCGTCTATGCCGCAATGGTTTACATCGACAAAAGTGGCGTGATCGGATCGGTTCACCGCAAACTGATGCCGACCTACGACGAACGGATGACGTGGGGAACGGGCGACGGGCACGGGTTGCGGGTGCATCCGCTCGGCGAATTTACTGTCGGCGGCCTTAACTGCTGGGAAAACTGGATGCCGCTCGCCCGGACAGCGTTATATGCACAGGGCGAAGACCTGCATGTCGCGATCTGGCCGGGCAGCCGCCGAAATACGGTCGACATCACGCGGTTTATCGCACGCGAATCGCGTTCGTATGTTGCATCTGTCTCGTCCTTGATGAGAAAGAGCGATCTGCCGTCGGATATGCCAAATATCGACACGATAATTGCAAATGCACCCGATTTCCTGGCTGATGGCGGCTCGTGTATCGCCGGGCCTGATGGTGAATGGGTGATCGAGCCATTTTGTAACGAAGAAAAATTGCTGATCGGAACAATCGATCACAGACGTGTTCGCGAGGAGCGACAAAATTTTGACGCCGCCGGTCATTATTCACGGCCCGATGTTTTGAAATTAAAAGTAAACCGAAAGCGACAGACTTCAGCGTCGTTTGACGACGATTAGTCGCTGATCTGCAATATCCGGATGAGCCTTCTGGTAAAGATCGCCAAACTCTATGTTCGCCTCGTTTTCCGCGATGGCGAGTACAACCCGCTCAAGACACAAAAGGATTTTAACGTCCCCGGCCCGCCTCGATCCGTCGCTGATCGATGCGAAAAGCTCGCGTCATCAGCGGTGAGCGGGTTCTGGATCGATAGAGTCAATGAGCATCGCGGCGTGCTGGTCTATCTGCACGGCGGCACCTTTTATTTTGGCCCCGTGAAGGAGCATTGGGATTATTTCGCACGCATCTGCCGGCAGACGCAGATGGCCGGCATTTTGGTCGATTACGGCCTTTCACCGCAAAATCCGTATCCCGTTGGTTTGAATGAGGTCATTGATCTGGTTACGACGCTCGACTTGCCCGCGAACTGGTTCCTGCTCGGTGACAGCTCCGGTGCCGGAATGGCGGTTTCAGCCACGTTCAAGCTGCCGCGAAATGAACAAATCATTACCCAGTAAACTCATCCTCATGTCGCCCTGGGTCGATGTGACGCTGCAAAACCCGGACATCGATCTAAATAAACACGAAGATGTGATGATGACCGTTGAACGGCTATCGGGTGCGGCTAAAGACTACATCGGCGGCGATGATCCGACCGATCCGTTTATTTCGCCGATGTTTGGTGACCTCTCAGGCTTGCCGCCGACGCTGATCCAAATGGGCACCGCCGATCTTTTGCTCGCTGATTGCCGCAAGTTCGATCAGAAATGTCGCGACGCCGGTGTGGACGTGGTTTATGAGGAATTCCCGGACGCCTTTCACGATTTTATGATGCTCAGCATTTTGCCCGAGGCAAGGCAGGCGATCCGGTCTCAAGTTGAATTTTTATCTATGTAAATTGCCTGTCTACGAGGATTTGCTCAAGAAACTTGGTGGTAAGGTCAACTAGTGCGATAAAATGTTATAAACCAGGGTACATCATGGGTGTAGCAACAATTGAGAACGAGTTAGGAAAAATGACGACCGCTGAGGCTCGTTGTGACAGAGATTGCCTCGAAACTCATCCATAACGAAGCAAACGAAGACGAGGCTTTCACTTGATGAAAAACGTGCAAGACTGAAAAAATCCGCTGAGGTAATGCTTGCCGAATACGCAGAAACAAAACAAAATAACAGGAGATAACTGTGAATAAAACAAGAACTTTGCTCGGATTCGCTATAGCTGCGACCCTTCTTTTAGCGGCCGCTGGCTGCCAGAACGCTGCTAACACAAATACGGCTGCGAATCAGAGCGTCGCAAATACAAAACAGTCGACCAACGCCGCGGAGCCAACTCCCGCAGAGACGACCTCAATCTCGGCGGACACGCCGACCGGTGCTTACAAAGCCGCATATGCCGCGCGTAAAAATAAGGACGTTCCTGCTCTCAAAAAGCTGATGTCAAAAGATATTCTCGAGTTTTTTACCGAGATCAGCGGTCTGGGTGCAAAGAAACAGACGGTTGACGAACTTCTGATGGAGCTGTGCGAAAGACCGCAGGCCGCAACCGCCGAAGCCCGTAACGAAAAGATCAACGGCGACAAAGCAACCATCGAATACCTCGACGAAAAAGGTGGATGGTCGCCGATGGAGTTCGTCAAGGAAAACGGGGCCTGGAAATTAACCATCGAAAAACCTGAAAAGGGAGATATTGAAATCGATACCGGAACAAAAAAGAACGCCAACGGTAAGTAGTAGTCTATCCCATTGACGGAGAGCAAAGTATTTTTTTAACAGGATATTCAGGATGGACATGATTTATTTCTACACCAATAGTTGAATCAATAAAGAATCCTGTTTATCCTGCCCATCCTGTTTAACAATCTCCGTGTTCTCTGTGTCACTGCGGTGAAGTCCTTTAAGCCGAACACTTGGAGTGCTTAATCCGGGCTTGTTTTTACGCCCTGCGTCGCGGCGTCCGCTCAGACAGGCGGTTCTGACCTGTTACATAACCATACATTCAACCCGTGATTGCTCGAGGGCAGTGCCGATAACGTGTTTTCTCCGTCTCTGGCGGCGAAAATGGAGTAGAATAGCTTACTCTATTTTTGCGTTTCGCCGTGGAAACGCCTTTAAAATATTATGAATCCTCAAGAACAAAAATCGACCGTGTCCGACGCTGTTCGTAAACACAAAGAGTTTCTTTTTCCGGCCGTGGCGACCTATTATCAGGAGCCGTTGGCCCTTGTTAAAGGCGAGGGCGAATACGTCTGGGACGACCAGGGCAATAAGTATCTCGATGCTTTTGGCGGCGTGCTGACGGTGAGCGTCGGGCATGCGAATCCGCGCGTCAATGCGGCGTGGAAGGAGCAGGTCGATAAGATCGCGCATATGTCCACGCTCTATGCGAACGGTCCTCAGGGCGATCTGGCGGAGAAATTGGCCGAGATAACGCCGGGGAATTTGAAGAAGTCATTCTTCTCGAACAGCGGCACTGAGGCTGACGACACTGCGATCCTCGCGGCAAAGATCGCGACGGGGAATAACGAGATCGTGGTGCTGCGGCACAGCTATGCGGGGCGCAGCGCGACGGCGTTATCAACCATCGGGCATAAGACGTGGAAGCCGATAGCTTCGCAGGTTGCGGGTGTTGTTCATGCGGCGGCGCCGTATTGTTACCGCTGTCCGTTCAAGCTCGAATATCCGTCGTGCGGGGTCGCGTGTGCGGACGATGTCGAAGAACTCATCAACACAACGACGACCGGCAACATCGCGGCGTTTATGGCCGAAACGATCCTTGGCGTCGGCGGATTTATCATCCCGCCGAAAGAGTATTTCCCGCGTGTCGCCGAGATCGCCCGTAGCCACGGCGGGTTGTTTATCTCAGACGAAGTCCAGGCCGCGTGGGGACGCACGGGCGATAAATGGTTTGGCATCGAGCACTGGGGCGTCGAACCGGACATCATTACCTCGGCCAAAGGCATGGGCAACGGTGTGCCGATCGGCTGGACGATCGCAACGCCCGAGGTCGCCGATGCGTTCCCCGGCCTCACATTTTCGACCTTCGGCGGCAATCCAGTTTCAAGTGCCGTCGGCCTCGCCGTGATTAACGTCATCGAAGAAGATAATTTGAGAGAAAACGCCCGCGTCGTCGGCGATTATTTCCACAATGAACTTCTCAAATTGCAGGAAAAATACGCCTGCATCGGCGACGTTCGCGGCATGGGATTAATGCAGGGCCTCGAACTCGTGCGTGACCGCCAAACAAAAGAACCGGCCCCCGACCTAGTTCTTCGCGTTTTCGAAGAAACGCGGGCGCAAGGCGTCCTCATCGGCAAAGGCGGCCTCTACGGCAACGTGATCCGCACCGGCGTAATGCTCAATTCAACCACCGACTCCATCGACAAAGTCATCGAGGCGTTGGACGCGGGCTTGGCCCTGTGCTGAAAACAACTTGACCAAGTTGGTCAAGTTATTATATTCTTCGCCTATGAGAGTTAAAAAAGCAAATATTGGTGAGTTAAAAACACATTTAAGTCTTTATGTGAAAGGTGTAAAAAATGGCGGGAAAGTGTTGATTACCGAACGAAATGTGCCGGTTGCAAAAATTGTCCCGCTTGACCAGGATGATGATTTCGAATCGGAAGAAGCACAATTGGTCGCCGAGGGAATACTTAGTCCGCCGCTTAGCAGCAAACCGCTTCCTGAGTCTTTTTGGACCGCAAAGTTACCTTATGTTCCGGGCAACTTAGCAATTGAACTCCTGAGACAAGAACGCGATGAAGACTAATTCTGCCTTTTGGGACACAAGCGCGATCATTCCTTTATGTGTTCGGCAAGATGCCACGCCGGAAGCACGGCGAGTCGGGCGATTGTTTTCCAAAAGTGTTATTTGGACAGGTACCAGAATTGAGATCAACAGTTCTCTTTCCCGTTTGAAACGAATGGGCAACCTTGACGCAAAGAGTTACAAGATTGCATTGAAACAATGGGAGAAGTTTCTCAACCCCGCACATGAAGTAAGAGAAATCAGTAATTTACTTTTGATCGCTGCTGGTTTGCCTGAGAAATACGGGCTTCGTTCGCTTGACGCATTTCAACTCGCCGCCGCACTTGTTTGGTGCAAACAAAAATCGCGAAATCGACCGTTTGTTTCTGCTGATCATAGATTAGCTGAGGCGGCAAGCGATGCGGGATTCGATGCTGTCGTTTTGTCATAGACGGCAAAGGCGGCTTGTACGGACACGTCATCCGCACCGGCCTAATGCTGAACTCATCGAATGATAAAGTTGACAGGCTCGTCGAGGCTCTCGATGCTGGCTTGGCGTTGTAATTTTTTGCCAACGAGAACACACAGACCACTGAGAAATTTCCTCTGAGTTCTCTGTGAACTCTGTGGCTAAATTCTATGAAAACACTTATCAAATCCAGCCGCGTCGTAACAGCCGTTGACGACTACACTGCTGACATTTTTGCCGCCGGCGAGACGATGACGGCAACAGGCAATGCCTGCGGAAAACAGGCCCATCTGATTTTGTTGGTGTTGGTTGCTCTCCTCGCTTCACTTTCGCTCACTGCCCAAGTGCCGGATAAAGAAAAAGTCATTGCCAGCGCAGAGCGGGCATTTGAAAAGGCTGTGAAAACAAGTACCGGCACGACGCCTGGATGTGCAGTTGGTGTTTCGTTGAATGGTGAAGCCGTTTTTGAAAAGGCATTCGGCCTTGCGGAGATGGAACACAACATTCCGAACACGCCGCAGACGATATTCGAGTCGGGTTCGGTGGCGAAGCAATTTGCCGCCGCCGCATTGGTTTTGCTCGAGCTGGACGGAAAATTGAAAATCGACGATGCCGTTCGGAAATATGTTCCAGAGTTGCCTGACTACGGCAAACCGATCACGATCCGGCATATTTTGACGCACACCGCCGGGCTTCGGGATTGGGGTTCTGTAATGGCTTTAACTGGTGCCGGGCGAGGTGATCGCGTAATCACGCAGGACATTGCTCTGGATGTCATCGTTCGGCAAAAAGCTCTCGATTTTGATCCCGGGGCTGAACACTTATATTCGAACAGCGGTTATCTGCTGGCGGTCATCATTGTCGAGCGAGTTTCGGGCCAGAAGTTTGCTGATTTTACTCGTGACCGGCTGTTTAAGCCGCTCGGAATGAAAAACAGCTCATGGCGCGACGATTACCGGCGAATCGTGCCCGGCCGCGCACAAGCTTATTCGCGCGAAGCACCAAACGCGGCATGGCGACTGAATATGCCGATCATGAATGCCCACGGGTTCAACGGGATGCTCACAACGGTCGGCGACTTGACCAAATGGAACGCTGCCCTCGATGCGAAAACCCTGGGTGCGCCATTCGTCACCGCGATGGAAACACGAGGTGTCTTGAACGGGGGACAAAAGATCACTTACGCTCTGGGCCTGTATGTCAGTGATTATGACGGAATTCGGCAGATACGGCACAACGGTGACACCGCAGGATATCGAACATCTCTTGCCCGCTACCCGGACAAGAAAATATCGATCGCTGTTCTGTGCAACGGACCTTCGCCCGGAGCGGGAAGTATCGTAAACAACGTAGCCGACGATATCTTCGGGACGTTTGCCGACGTGCCAGGGAAGTCGGAGGGGTTAACGGTTTCTGAAGAGGTGCTGAAGAAGTACGTTGGCGTATGGCGCGATGAACTAACGCGGATGCCTGTGAGGCTAGTGCTCGCGAACGTTTCACTGACTCTGAACAGGGAGCGTCTAACGCCTGTCGGCGAAAACGCGTTTACTTATAATGACGGGAATTCTCGCGTGGAATTTACCGCAGACAAGAGCGGCCGCCTTACCGCCGGCAGCGAAACAGATGAAAATGGCCTCGTTTATCCTTTCTTTCGCGAAGCTGAATGGACCCCAACCACTGCCGAACTTACCGCACTGGTCGGCAACTGGCACAGCGAAGAGGCACAGGCGACATTTAGATTCGTTATCGAAGGCGACAAAGCCTTTATCATCCAACGTCCAATGACAAAACTTCCGCTGACGCCAATATACAAAGACCATTTCTCGACCCAAGGCTACGTTGTCTGGGTCACGCGTGACGCAAAGGGCAATATCGAAAGACTTCACGTCGGCGGCTCGCGGATGCGGGATATGGTGTTCGAGCGTGTGCGGAAGTAATATTTGCCACAGAGAACACAGAGGTTCCTGAGTCGGCCTCTTTCCGCGGACGGGCGTCTGAGTGAGGCAGCGAGGGACGTGGGATTTGATGTCATGTGCCTCTCATAATCTCGGAATAGAAAATTTTACCTACGAATGTTCGCAAGTTGTTTTGCAAGGATTTCTTTATTCCGCGATAATTCGCGTTATTCGCGGGCAAAATTCTTAAGGCTTTATCTGGGCTTATTCGCGCCTTTTGGTCAAGGGGTTTTCGATGCAAACACCTTCGACCAGACTGGCAAACACCTTCGACCAAACGGGCTAAATTCGGTCGGCTGGGGCCGTTTTCGTTCGACCAATGGGCTCGACTTTTCCTTTGTCGATTACAAGCAGCTCGCATAACCAAACCCCGATAGATACTGGCCCGCAACGATCTGAGACGGACAAAATGTGGCACGTGCCACATTTAAAGACATCCGTTCACGATCGAAAAACCCGCAACAATTTAAAATACAAAAAAATTCTCCCCCAATTTTTGAAATAATCACTCCTCGACGTGCCTACGATCCACCGCCGTTTTCTTCAGATTTTCAATTATCACATCCGGTTCGGCGCGTTTTTTGTAGTCGGTTTCGATGAAGGCGTAGGTGATCGTGCCTTTTTTGTCGATGATATAGGTGACGGCGAGTGGGAGTTCGGGTTTTTCCATGGCGTTGCGAGCGGCAATGTCGAGGCCTTTCGATTTGTATAGCGCGGCGGTGTCGGGCTGCATTTGGTACACGATGCCGAATTTGCACGCCGTCTCGAGATTCGGATCGCTGAGAACGGGGAACAGTACATCGTTCTTTTTCGCGACCGCCATCGATGCGTCAGGGTTCTCGACCGAGATCGCGACCAGATTGCCGCCGGCGGCCTTGATATCAGGCTGCCGCTGTCCGAGTTTTCGTAAGTAAGTGTTGCAGAACGGGCACCACGAGCCGCGATAAAATGTGAGCACGAGGCTGCCCTGCTTGAGCAGAGTTTTGCTCGAGACGAGCTTGCCGGTGCTGTCTTTCAGTTCGAATTCAGGGGCCTTTGCACCGACATTCAGAGCAGTTTTTGCGGCGTCGTCAGCGGAAACAAAATTTGCCATCTGGGCCGTGACCGTTAGCGAAGCTGCAAATGTCACAACAAGCACGGACAATGTTGCGAGTGATAATTTATAGTTCATATTTCTTTTTTTACTGACCGAAAGCAGGTCACAACAAGAAAATGCGGCCGCGACCGATTTTTATTCCACCACTGGTTTCGACTGGAGGGTGAGCATCCTGCTCGCCCCCGGACCGGCGAGCAGGATGCTCACCCTCCAGTCATTCCATACCTGCCCTAGAGAAACCTGGTCACAGCAAAAAGCGACACGATCGAGATGATCGCCCAAAGAATAATGCCTTCGAGCAGGGCCCAATAGCCAAATTTTCTTACCGTCTCTCGCGACAGACTCACTCCTATAAAGAACAGCGTGACCGTAAGCCCTGCTTTTGCAAGATTAACGAGAGCGTCGAAAATGCTGGGCAAAATGTAACTTGGGGCGTAGGACCGAAACGCCGTGACGAGCAGGAAAATGAAAATAAACCACGGAATGGCAATCTTTGTTTTCTTATTCGAATCGCGGTTGCGATAGATAAAGGCGAAAAGCAAGGCGACCGGCGCGATCCACAGCGCTCGGGCGAGTTTCACCGTCGTTGCTACGATCAGCGCCTCAGGCCCGTAGGATGCCGCCGCTCCGACGACCGAACTTGTGTCGTGGATAGCAATCGCCGACCAAATGCCGAATTGATGCTGCGTCAGCCCCAGAAAATGGCCAATCACTGGAAATAGAAACAACGCAACGGAATTAAGCACAAAAACCGTCCCCATTGAAACGGTGATCTCATCTTTCTCTGCATCGATTGCCGGTGCCACGGCCGCTATAGCACTGCCGCCGCAGATGGCGGTTCCGGACGAGATCAATGTTGACGTTTTGCTCCCAATGCCGAGCCATTTTCCGACAAAATAACCGAGGACGAGGGTTCCAAAAATCGTGACGATCGTAAACAAAATGCCGTCCTTGCCGGCATCGTAAACAGCCTTCAGGTTCATCCCAAAGCCGAGAAAGACAACCGACGACTGGAGCAGATACTTTGTGATTTTCCCCTCGATTTCAGGAAATGGATTGCCGATTGTAAACGCGAGGACGAGACCCAGAGCGAGCGCGAGAGGCGGCGAACCGTAAGGTGAGAGGCAAAAAAGGACGAGAAGAATAAAAAGGGCTTTTTGCCACATAGCGACTGGAGCGGCGAGCATCCCTGCTTGCCACGCTGCGGCTTCCGCAGTGTTACGATGCTAAAAATATTCGAATTAATCAAATCTCGGCGCATAAGCGGTTTTCAACCGCTGGCAAGCAGGGATGCTTGCCGCTCCAGTCAACGCAATATTCCAAAAACCTTTTTCAGCAATGCTGTTGTCCGTCCGAGCGGGTTTTCGCGGATCTTTCTCTCCTCGTCAGCGACCAGCAAAAACAGTCCGTCGAGGGCTTTTTGCGTGACGTAGCTGTCTAGATCGGTCGCGTCTTTGCCGAGCAATTGGGCGGCGAAACCGGCTTTTCCGACCATCGTTTTATATTTCTGCGTCACGCCGGTTTTCTCGGTAAATTCCTCGACAATCGGTCGAAACTTTCCCCGTAGCGTCTCTTCGCTCGTCCGGCGAAAAAACTGCGTCGCCGAATCCTTCTGCCCGCTCAAAAGTATCTTGCGGGCATCGTCAAACGACATTTGCTTGATCGCATCGACAAAAACATCAATGGCAACCGGCACGGCCTTTTCGGCGGCATTGTTCATCGACGCGACGAAGGCATCAACCGATTTTCCCTGCCCGGCGATCCGCAGACCCTTTTCGAGTTTTTGCAGCGATTTGGGAAGCGGTATCTTGACGCGCGGATTGAGCAGAAAACCGTTCGGCTTACCGAGCGAATTTACGGCCGACTTGATGCCTTTACCGAGAGCTTCTTTCAGCCCGGCGGCGATATCGATATCCGAAACATTCCTATTCGTTTGAGCCGCGCCGCCGAGAACAAACATTACTAGAACCAAACTTGACCCAATGATTTTCAACATAATTTAACCTATGACTATTCAGCATTCAGCATTCAGCATTCAGCATTGCTCATTTCGCATTGTGCATCTAGCGTTCGGCCCACTGCCCACTGCCCACCGCCCCATGACCACTGTTACTTCGCCTTCCCCTGACTGGCCACTGCGTCCTGCCGCCTTTTTAACTGCCTCGGCGTCGCCTAGATAATAGCTCGATAGCGGCCTGAGGTCGTTGTCAAATTCGTAAACCAGCGGTACGCCGGTCGGGATGTTTAGATTGACGATCTCGTCATCCGCGATGCCATCAATGTGTTTGACCAGCGCCCGCAGGCTGTTGCCGTGGGCTGCGACGATCAGCCGTTTCCCGGCCTTTACCTTCGGAGCGATCTCGGTTTCCCAATATGGCACGACTCGAGCGACCGTGTCCTTAAGACATTCAGTTCCCGGAAATTTCCCTTTCTCAATCGTGCAGTAGCGAGCGTCGTTCCCGAGATATCGCTCGTCAGACGCTTCCAGGACGCCCGGCGGAATGTCGTAGCTCCGCCGCCAGATTAAGACCTGCTCTTCGCCATACTGGGCCGCCGTTTCAGCCTTGTTTAGCCCCGTCAAAGCCCCATAATGCCGTTCGTTTAGCAGCCAGGATTTCGTCTCGGGAATCCACATAGTGTCCATCTCGTCGAGAATAATCCAAAGCGTCCTGATCGCCCGTTTGAGAACGGACGTATAGGCCTCGTCAAACACAAAGCCCTCATCTTTGAGCAATTTACCCGCCGCATGGGCCTCGGTCAAGCCCTTGTCTGAGAGATCAACGTCCTTCCAGCCCGTAAACCGGTTTTCCATATTCCACTGACTCTCGCCGTGGCGAATTAGAACTAATTTGTGCATATTCTGGAACGCGGGTATCCTGCCCGCGATACGCTAATTATCAATCATTTTCTTCGCTTCTCCAACAAGGTAGAGCGAACCGGTGATCAGGATAACCCCATCGGCAGGCGTTACCTCTCGTGCGATTTCAAGAGCATGAGCAACACTGTCGGTGGCAAATATTTTCTCTTTCGTCAAACTCTGCGGTACGTGGCCGAGAAGTTCTCCGCAAGAAATTGATCGCGAATTAGTCGGCTCGGTGACGATAATATGTGTGGCAAGTGGAGCCAGGATCGCCAGTATTTCGGAAACTTTCTTATCTTTCATCGCTCCAAACACAAGCGTGAGCGTACGCGTTTCATATTCTTGGATAAATTCCGCTAAAGCCTTTGCCCCGCTGATATTGTGTGCCCCGTCAAAGAGAAACCTTCCGTGATATTCGAGACGTCCGAGATGGCGAGCGTTTTCGAGGCCATTCCAAACGTCCTCTTCGTCGATCGAAAGTGAAAAATCAACTCGCAATGTCTCAGCAACCATGACTGCCGTACAAGCGTTCTCAATCTGATGTTCACCGGCCAGTCCGAGTGAACTATCCCAATAATCAAATCGATTAGTTCTAAACTCAACGACATTCGAATGCTTAGTGGTATCAAACGCCCATAGATGTGGCTCGCAGAAAGTCAGTGGAACAACTCCCGCAGTCGCGCAACGATCCGACAGGATTTTCATTACTATAGGTTGCTGGCCGCCGATGGCAACTCTTGACCCCGTATGTATTATCGCCGCCTTCTCCGCTGCTATCTCTTCGATCGTTTCGCCTAAATATTCCTGATGATCGAGATCAATCCGCGTGATCGCGGCAATCTCGGCATTTGCCGCTGTCGTGGCATCAAGCCGACCGCCGAGGCCGGTTTCCAGGATGGCAAGTTTAACTCCGGCATCGGCAAATGCGATCAGAGCGGTCGCGGTAACTTGCTCGAAAAAAGTTGGGAGATATTCCAAACGTCCTTTTTTGAGCAGGTCTTCGGCTGTTTCCCGTACTCGCGTCGCGTGTTTTGCAAAGTCCTTTTCACCGATGTCGATACCGCCGATTCTTATCCGTTCCGTAATCGAAATTAAATGCGGCGACGTATAAAGCCCGGTTTTGATACCGGCCGAGCAGCAAATAGCGTCGAGAAATGCACAAACCGAGCCTTTCCCATTTGTGCCGGCGACTTGAACTTTCAAAAAACCATTCTGCGGGTTATCAAGCGCGGCAAGGAGCGTTTGAATGTTCTCAAGCCCAAGCTTCATCGCGGCGACTTCGTTGCCTAGCGAAAGTAGATATTTGACTGATTCTGCGAAATTCACGATCTTAATATTCTATGTATTCTCGACGGCCCCGAATTCAGACACTACCATTTTTTCCATTTTTGACGTAAAGTTTGAAGAATAAATTCTAAACCGGCAGTTTTCGGATCACTCGATAGATGGCGACGAACTCAATAATTTTGGGCACAGGCAGCATGATTCCGGAGATGCTCGTTCCAAATTCACACTTCGAGTCGCCGCGAATTTTACGACCACAACGGGGTAAAAATCTTGCGAAGCGGAGCGGAGATCGTCGAAAAGCTCGAGGCAATAACCGGCATTCGCGAGCGGCGGTACGTCCCGTTTGATCAGGATTCGATCGGCTTGATGACGGCGGCCTCGCGGCTTGCGGTGGCCGACGCGGGCATCGATGTCAATGATCTGTCGGGCATCATCGTTGCCCATAACGCCGGCAATATGATTCCAGACACAGGCGTTTTTCATCCGGTTCCGAATCTCGCCGCGAGCCTGAAACATACCCTTGACTGCACAAATTATGAGTGTTTTGCCTATGATATTCTGTTTGGCTGTCCGGGATGGGTCCAAGCCGTGATTCAGGCGCATCAGACGATTCGCAACGGAGATGCAAAGCACATTTTGGTCACCGGACTAGAGATCGCGTCGCGGATGCTCGACCCGCATGATGTGGATTCAATGATTCTTGCCGATGGCTGTGGGGCGTGTGTAATTTCGGGGTCCGACGCTCGAAACAAAGGCATTCTTTCGTACTCGACGTTTTCGCACGGTCAGGATGACCATCGGATTATCTACCTGGGCGAATCGAACAAAAAAGATGTGGTCGGTTCCTGCTATTTTCACATGAACGGTCGCGAGGTTTACAAATACGCGACCGAATGGGTGCCAAAGGTGATCAAAGATGCACTCGACAAAACTGGGCTAAAAATCGGCGATGTGAACATGTTCCTGTTTCATCAGGCGAATGCTAAAATGCTCGGAGCTATCGCAAAGAATCTCGCACATCTATATGAGGTCGGCATCGATACGTTTGACGGAAAAATTCCGACGACGATCGAGTTTCTCGGAAACACATCGGTCGCGACGATCCCGACGATGCTCGATCTTGTCAGACAAAACAAGCTTGACGGATACGCGATAGCCTCGGGTGACCTCGCCGTTATGGCGTCCGTCGGTGCGGGAATGCACTGTAATGCGCTAGTGTATCGATTTTGAAAGCCGGAACGAAATTTTAACGTAAAGACGATAGATCGCAAAGACGCAAAGTTTTAAGAATCAAACGTTGCCTACATTAAACCTTGCGTCTTGGCACCTTTGCGACTTTGCGTTAAGAATCTTAAGAAAACGTATGCTAAATCTGTCATCCTTACTCGAAACAAGCTCGCGAGACTATCCGGGAAAGGCCGCGTTCATCTTTGGCGGAGCGGACTTGAGTTACGCGGACCTCAACGCCGCCGCAAATCAGGTTGCAAACGCACTGACCGCAAGCGGTATCGGTGCCGGCGATAAAATAGCGTTAACCTGCCCAAATCTGCCGTATTTTCCAATTATTTTTTTCGGAATTCTAAAGGCCGGTGCGGTCGTTGTGCCGCTGAGTTTGCTTTTGAAACAGGATGAGATTGCCTATCATCTCGCCGACAGCGACGCGAAGGCGTATTTTTGCTTTGCCGGTTCCGACGATCTGCCGATCGGGAAAATGGGCCACGCTGCCTTTTCCGAAACCGCTGGATGCGAGCATTTTTTCATCATCACGCCGACACCGGAAACCGCGTCGCCCTTTGACGGCATCGCCACTTTTGCGGAATTAACCTCAAAGCAATCGCCAACCTTTGAACCGTTTCAATTTGGTGCCGACGATACGTGTCTGATTATCTACACGTCGGGCACGACCGGCAAGCCAAAAGGAGCGGAACTGACGCATAGCAATTTGCTGCTAAATGCGATGGTCTGCTCCGATTTTCTCGAAACGACGCCGGCCGACACGCAGTTGATCGTGCTTCCGCTCTTTCACGTGTTCGCCCTGACAGTGCTGATGCTCGCGGGCGTTTATCGCGGCACGTCAAACGTCCTCGTGCCGAGATTTGATCCCGCTGCCGTTCTCGCCGCGATGCGTGAGCATGGCGTGACTCTTTTTGCCGGTGTGCCGACGATGTATTGGGGATTGTTAAATTGTGCGGGCGATGATTTTGATTATGCCGCGATTTCAAAAAATCTTCGCATCGCCGTCAGCGGCGGAGCATCGCTTCCGCTAACCGTACTCGAGGATTTTGAACGGCGTTTTGGCGTCGCGATATACGAGGGCTACGGCATGAGCGAAGGCTCGCCCGTCGTGACGTTTAATCAAAAGGCGTTTGGCCGCAAGCCAGGTTCCGTCGGCACAGCCATTTGGGGCGTCGAGGTGAAAATCGTCGATACCGACGGCAACGAGCTGCCGACCGGTGAAAAAGGCGAACTGCTCTATCGCGGTCACAACGTGATGAAAGGCTATCACAACCGTCCCGACGCGACGGCTGAGACGGTACGCAACGGCTGGCTCCATTCCGGCGATATCGCTGTTAAAGACGATGATGGTTTCTTTTTCATCGTGGACCGGACAAAAGATTTGATTATTCGAGGCGGCATGAACGTCTATCCGCGTGAGGTCGAAGAAGCCATGATAAAACACGTGGCGGTTTCGCTGGTGGCGGTGATCGGAATACCGGATGAAGAAATGGGCGAAGAGATAAAAGCGGTTGTGGTTTTGAATAAAGAAAATGCTATCACCGAATCAGGACTGATCGAATGGACAAAGGAACGCATCGCGGCCTACAAATGTCCGAAGGGAATTGAGTTTGTTTCAGCACTCCCGATGAGCGCGACGGGCAAAATCCTCAAGAAAGAACTGAGGCGTTAGAAAGGGATATCGCCGCTGGCCAAGAGCCGACGGTGATAATTTATCTGACCGAGATGATAGTTTAGATGCGTCGCGAGGTGGATGAGAAAGAACTCGGTCGTCATCGGATGGCCGAAAACCTCGATCGGATACGTCTTGGCAAGGTCGTTACCGGATAGTTTTGCGAGGGTTGTTTTTACAATCGCTGCGGTTTCGTCAATTCCAGTCAACAGTGTTTCAGTTGCAACGCCCGAATCGGAAAACTCGCTGTCGCGATCGCGAACATAACCGCTTTCGCCCAAAACGGCACCGATAAAATGTTTAAGATTCCCGATCAGATGCAGGGCCAGATTACCCGAGGAATTTGTGATATCAGCGTCGGTTTTCCATAGGTCCGCGTCACTCGAATATTGCGCGATCTCGGCCCTTAGCTTGCCCAGGTCGCGGTCGTAAATTTTAGTTAGAGTTTCGATCATAAAAATTTCAAATTTCAAATTTCGGATTTCAGATTTCAGATTAACGTATTCGCCAAACTGACCGCTGACTGCCGAATCCAGACTCTCGACTCACGACTCCCGACTAACCCCCAATCTCCTTATTCATCATAAAATCGAGCATTCGAATGATCGTATCCCGCATTTCACGCCGGTCGACGACCATGTCGACCATGCCGTGTTCGAGCAGGAATTCGCTGCGCTGAAAGCCTTTTGGAAGTTTTTGGCGGATCGTCTGCTCGATAACGCGCGGGCCGGCAAAACCGATCAGGGCCTTTGGCTCGGCCAGAATAACGTCGCCGAGCATCGCAAAACTTGCCGTCACGCCGCCGGTCGTTGGGTCGGTGAGAACCGAGATAAATGGCAGACGCGCATCGTGCAAACGCGAGAGGGCTGCCGAGATTTTACCCATCTGCATCAGGCTGAGCGTGCCTTCCTGCATGCGAGCGCCGCCTGAGGCTGAGAAAATAATGACCGCGCCGCGTTCGCTGACGCCGCGTTCGATCAGCCGCGTAATCTTCTCACCAACGGCCGATCCCATCGAGCCGCCGATAAATGACATGTCCATCGCCCCGGCAAATGTAAGGTGTCCACCGGTCATGCCCTTGCCCGAAATAATAGCTTCGGGCAAACCGGAAACTTCCTTTGCCTGCTCGATGCGATCCTTGTACGGTTTTGAGTCGGTAAAATTCAGCGGGTCGCCCGACATCACTTCTTCGTCGAGCTTTTCATACCGTCCGTCATCAAAAAGATCTCGCAATCTCTCGACCGCGGTGTACCTAAAATGATAGCCGCAATGCGTACAAACCTCGTGCGAATCGGTCAGCTCACGCTTATACAGGGCATTGTCACACTCGGGACATTTTACAAAAATGCCCTCCGTCCTGACGGTTTGCTCCTCGTCATGCTCCTGCTCTTCGATCTTAGGTTTGTCGCGGCGAAACCAGGACATAAATAGTTGTCAGCGGTCGGTTGTCAGTTGTCAGCGACGTTCGCTGAGCGAACGCAAAAGGCAAATTAACAGAAATTTAAGACTAACATACGACCCGCAAGTTTGTCGCAATCGACTGGGCTGTGCGGCGGCGTCCGCGACTGGAGCGGCAAGCATCCCTGCTTGCCACGCCGCAGCTTCTGCGGTGTTACGAACGCGGTGAGTATGAACTGGTGTTCATGATGCCGGGCGTTACGCCGGAGGACTGGAGTGGCAAGCAGGGATGCTTGCCGCTCCAGTCAATGTAGAACGCTTTGCATCTCGCTATGAATCAACCCATTCGAAACCAGCATCGGCGGGGAATAAATGCTAAATTTCGAGCCGTCATAGCGACTTACTTGTCCGCCTGCTTCTTCGACAAGCAGAATGCCGGCGGCCATGTCCCAGGCGTTTAGGCCTTCTTCCCACATGCCGTCAAAACGTCCGCAGGCGACGTAGGCGAGATCGATTGCGGCCGAACCGTCGCGGCGGACGCCGCGCGCTCTCAGCAAAAACTGCGTCAAATGGCGTCCAAAATCTTCGCGGCTCTTAAAATTGTACGGAAAGCCGGTGACGAGCAGAGCCTCACTTAATTCTTCGGTCGGCGAAACGCGGATCGGTTTGTTGTTGAGCGAGGCTCCGCGGCCTCGTTCGGCGGCGAATAGCTCATTCCGCGTCGGGTCAAATGTCACGCCGATGACGATCTCGCCGTCGTGTTCGAGCGCGAGCGTGACGGCAAAGCACGGATAGCCGTGAGCATAATTCGTCGTACCATCGAGCGGATCAATGATCCATTTCCAGGTATTTTCGCCGCCGATCACGACAGCGTTTCCCGATTCCTCGGCGAGTATCGAGTGTTTGGGGTAGTACGATTTTATGCGCTCGATAACGAGGGCTTCACTGGCGAGATCGGCTTCGGTCACGAGATCGATATCGCCTTTTTTCGAGATCGAGACACGACCAAATTTTTCGAGGAGTAGTTGTCCGGCTTCGCGCGCCGTTTCAATGGCAAAATTGAGCATTTCTGATTTTTAACGCAAAGCCGCGAAAGTGCAAAGTCAGAACCGCCTGCGTGAGCGGGCGGAACGAACAAATTATTTTTAGCCGCAGATTTGCGCAGATGACGCGGATCCAAAGAATTTCCTGATCCGCGGATATCTGCGTATCTCCGCGGCTAAATTCCTCTTAACGCAAAAACCGCCCGCTTACGCGAGGCGGTTCTGACTAAAAATTGGTGGCCTCAGACTTGATCGCAACACACGTTTGTAATTGCTACCGTTGCTCGATTCCTCGCCTAGCGGAGTTCACAACAAAACGTTGTGCGGAGCCTGAGGCCGTGTGACAGTTGGCAGTTTGCGGTGCGCAATGGGCAGTAAAAAAACTGCCGCCTGCCCACTGCCAACCGCCCACTGATTCTGGCGGAAAGGGTGGGATTCGAACCCACGGAACCCTTTTGAGGTTCACAGCATTTCCAATGCTGCCAATTCAACCGCTCTTGCACCTTTCCGGAAAACTAGTTGGCAGTGGGCGGTCGGCAGTGGGCAGAAAAATCTTTGCCGCCAACTGCCCACCGCCAACTGCCTACTGATTATGGCGGAGAGGGTGGGATTCGAACCCACGGAACCCGTTAAGGCTCAACAATTTTCGAGACTGCCCGATTCAACCGCTCTCGCACCTCTCCGCGAACCTATCATTCTACTGGTTTCGTGGCGGATATTTCAAGTTGAAGAGTATGAAGATGGTTTAACCACTAAAATTCACGAAATATTCACGAAAATAAAAGAATTCTCATTTCGTGCTAATTTCGTGAATTTTCGTGGTTACTAATTCTTACGTCTTGACCTAAAAAAATCCTGCATCAAGCTACGACATTTGTCGGCGAGGACGCCGGAGGTGATTTCGATCTGATGGTTTAAGACCGGACTGTCGCAAATCTGAAAATGCGTCTCGGCGGCACCGAAACGCTCGTCGTGTGTGCCGAACACAAGCCGTTGAACGCGCGCATTTACCAGCGCTCCCGCGCACATCGCACAGGGTTCGAGTGTTGTGTACATCGTCGTGCCGGTCAGACGGTAATTGCCGAGTCTGATCGCCGCCGTCCGCAGAGCGAGTATCTCGGCGTGCGCCGTCGGATCGCTATTTTTTATCGTGCGATTCGAGGTTGCGGCCAGTATCTTGCCATCGGCGTCAACAAGAACGGCCCCAACTGGCACTTCGCCCAGTTTTTCCGCCTCGCGAGCAACATGTATCGCGCGCCACATCCAGCTCTCGTCCGAATCCGTGTTTACCATCGCTTTGAGTTTAAACAACTTTAAGGAAACAACGAAAAGAACGGAAATTCCAACCGGCGGACAAGAGCGACTGGAGTAGCAAGCATCCCTGCTTGCCACGCCGCAGCTTCTGCGGTGTTACGAAGCTAAATATTTTGCAACTTGAATAAAAAACCCAGGCGCGGTAAGCGTTCTTACGAACGCTGGCAAGCAGGGATGCTTGCGCTCCAGTCAAATCTTGCATCCGAACCCCTAAAATGTTAAACATTAAGCTAATAAAGATTTTTCTCTCTCCAGAAATGCTCCGCTAAAACGCTATGAACGATGAGGTTCGATTCGGAACCCAATCTGCTGATGATATCCACATAACGAATGTGCCGCAGTCGTTCCGCGCCTTTGCTGAGGAGGTTCACAAACGGTCTCAGAAACCCAAAGCCTCGCCCGCGACGATCCCGCAAAAGCTGCTTCCGGCCGAATTTAACATGGCGATGGCGCATTTTTATCGCGGCGAGGTCCAGCGGTCAAACGTCTGGCGCGGACGGCTCGACGCGACGACAAATTGGGCGGTGATCACCGCTGGTGCGACGCTGTCGTTCGTCTTTAGTTCGCCGGATAATCCGCATTTTGCGATACCGATCAACACGCTGCTGGTCTCGATCTTCCTGTTTATGGAGGCCCGACGATACCGTTATTACGAGGTTTGGGCAAATCGCGTCCGCGTTTTGGAAACAGGTTATTTCGCACCGATGCTCTCGCACCGAACCATTCCGCCCGACAAGGAGTGGGCCGAGCACATCGCCGCCGACCTGATTTCGCCGCATTTTACTATCAGCGAATGGGAAGCCGTCGGACGCCGTTTGCGGTCTAATTATCTCTGGATATTTATCTTGCTCACGCTATCGTGGACGCTGAAAGTTTATATTCACCCGTCGCCGATACCTCTCGTTTCGGACGCGGATTACAAAGCGTTCTGGAGCGTATTTTTTAACCGGGCGACCGTCGGGCTCGCTCCGGGCTGGTTCGTGGTCCTGAGCGGCATTATTTTTAATTCGATCATTTTGTTTGTAGCCTTTAGCACTCTAAAATTAAAGGACGCATCCAGCGAAGTGCTGCCGCTCGAAAGCTTCGAATGGCACCCGCTAAAACAGGTTTCCGACTGGGCCGAAAGCAGCCTAAAACGCCGCAACACGATCCGCCGCTCTAAAAAAGCACGGCAGCGGATGCGCTCGGTACATAAGACTGAGGGGTAGGTAAAGTAAAGGCAAAAGTAAAAAGTCAAAGTCTGAACTCTGACCCTCTACTTTTACTTTTTACTTTTGCCTTTTTACTTTTTACTTTACAACTATGCCAATTGAACTCGACGAACGCGGCTCTGCTCTCGAAAACGAGTATTTTCACCGCAAAGAACAGGAACTGATCGCCAAAATGAAGGCGAAACTCGGGGAAGAAAGCGCCAAAAGCCTTGAGATTAAATGTCCGAAATGCGACGGTACGCTGATCGAGACCGATTTTGAAAAGATCAAGATCGACGTCTGCAACCAATGCTCCGGCGTCTGGCTCGACGCCGGGGAACTAACCCAGATCGCCGACAAAGACGAAGAAAGCGGCTGGTTCGGCAAGCTGTTCGGCTAAATGACTGGCGCGCAAGCATCTTGCTTGCCAACGACGCGTTTTTTACGGCGTTACAAATTTTCAAGATCTCGCACGGGGCGAAAACGCGTCTTCCATGCGTTCCCGCGAACGCTGGCAAGCAAGATGTTTGCGCTCCGGTCACGGAGTTCCATCACCGATGAAACTAAACAAAAACACATTTGTCGTCTGGCTGCTTGTCCTCAATCTCGGCCTCTCCCAAACCGCCCTTTTTTTTGGCCAGGCGACACCGCCTGCGAGTGCGGCGGCCGAGGTCACGACCCTAAAGCTCAATAGCAAGCTGATGGCCCGTGAGATGCCTTATCGTTTGATCTTGCCTCCAGATTACAAGTCAAAGCCGGAGCAAAGACACCCGGTCATTTATCTCCTTCACGGCCTGACCGGCAACAATACTAACTGGACGACATTCACAAAGCTCTCACGATACTCGCTAAAACATAATTTCATCATCGTCACGCCCGAGGGAGCCAACGGCTGGTATTCGGACAGCGTAGCAACGCCCAACGACAAATTTGAGAGCTGCATCGTAAAAGAGTTGATCCCCGAGATCGACAAAAATTATCGCACTGTCGCAACGCGCGATAGCCGCATGATCGCTGGCCTCTCGATGGGCGGTTACGGCGCGTTGAAATTTGGCCTAAAATACCCGGAAATGTTCTCGCTCGTCGGCTCGTTTAGCGGGGCGATCGGTGCCGCCGCGTTCACTGAAAAAACGTCCGCCGCGATCGGCAAGAATATCGACGGCATCTTCGGCCCGGTGGCCAGCGAAACGCGAAACGCGAACGATGTTTTCAAACTCGTCCACGATCTATCGCCGGAAAAACAAAAAGAGCTTCCCTTCATCTATCAATCGTGCGGAACTGAAGATTTCCTGATCCAAAACAACCGCGATTTCCTTGCCCTGCTGAACGAGAAAAAGATCGCTCACGAATACCGCGAACACCCTGGAATTCACAACTGGGTGTTTTGGGATGATCAGGTCAGGGAATTTCTGGACCTCGCGGATCGACGGATAAAAAAATGACTGGAGGGCGAGCATCCTGCTCGCCACTGGATCTCCCTAAATACATCGCGGCGCCGGCGAACGAGGGCGAGCATAGATGCTCACCCTCCAGTCTGGCGGCTTTATCCTTTTGCCTTTATCCTTTATCCTTTAGAAAATGTCCTATCAGGTGATCGCACGAAAATGGAGGCCGCAGACTTTTGAGGAAGTTACGGGCCAGGAGGTGATTACGCAGACTCTGCGTAATGCGCTCGAGTTTGACCGGCTTCACCACGCGTATCTGTTTTCGGGGGCGAGAGGCGTAGGAAAGACGACGACTGCCCGCATTCTCGCCAAGGCTCTAAACTGCCACAAGACTCAGGCCAAGCCAAATTTGACGCCGTGTTTACTGACCGATCCGACGGCTTGCCCGTCATGTATTGAGATCTCTGAGAGCCGTTCGATGGACGTGCTAGAGATCGACGCGGCTTCGCATACGGGCATTGATGACGTTCGCGGGACGATCATCGATAACATAAGTTTCAACCCAGCACGCGACCGATACAAGGTCTTTATCATCGACGAGGTTCATCAGCTCTCGAAATCGGCCTTCAACGCCCTGCTAAAAACACTCGAAGAACCGCCCGGCAACGTCGTTTTCATAATGGCGACGACCGAGCTTCATAAGGTGCCGGAGACGATCCTGTCGCGGTGTCAGGAATTTGAATTTCGGACGATCCCGCTGCAAAAGATCTTCGATAGACTGAAACTGATCGCTGAGGCTGAGAAGATCGATATTTCGGACGACGCTCTCCGCGAACTCGCCCGCAGCGGCGAAGGCTCGATGCGTGATGCCCAGTCGAATTTTGATCAGGTCATGAGCTTTTCGAGAGATACAATATCGTCCGCTGACGTGACGAATGCTCTGGGTTTTGCGGGCGTCGAGGTGCTGACAAAAGCAATAGATTCAATCGCGACGCTCCAGCCAAAGGCGGCTCTCGATGTCGTTGACAACCTGATTTCTCGCGGTCACGATCTGCCGCAACTTCTGCCGAGACGTACTCGGACTTTTTCGCGATGTGCTCGTTTTCAAAGTCAGCGGCGGCGACACGCACCTCTACGAAGGTGCCGTTTTTAGTCCCGACGAGCTTAAGTCACTCGCTGAACCATTTTCCGAGGCCGATCTGCTCAGATTTTTCAATTCGCTTGCCGAAACCGAAGCCAGCCTTCGCGAGGCCGTGCATCCGCGATACGTGCTTGAGATCGGGCTGGTCAAACTGATCGAAATGCGAAAGGTCGCAACGATCGAAAGCATTCTCGAACGACTCGACGCCCTTTCCACTGGTAGTCCGGTACCGGCGAGGTCGAGCGACGGGTTACATGAAATGCTCCAAACCATAGCCGTGGTTCCAAACCGTCAGCCCGCGGTCGTTGAGGAAAAAAAAACTCTGAATATTGACCCGCCGTCCGTTGTGGCCAAGGTCAGCGAGCCTGTTGAACTTCCGAAACCAGTCGAGAAAGTTCCGGTTCGCGTAGAAAATTCGGTTCCGCCCCGAATCGGACCGCCGCCCGATCCGCCTGAGGAATTCTACGGTTTTGACGAGCCGGTTTTTGAAGATTCGCCGTTTCCTCCCGATGAGATTTTCGAACCTGCACCGGTTGCGACGGCTCAGGTCAAAGAAAGTTTCACGCAGCCACAGGTTCGACTGGTGCCTTTGTCCGCAAACGAACTTGAACATTTTGAAGACAAACGGCTCGATGAGGGTTACGAGGAAAAACTCACATTCGATGACGATGACCTGCTGCCGATCAAGAATGCGGAGAATATCGTAAAAGCCCTGTTTGGTGAGGTTTACGAGAAGCCCGTTCGCTCGTACACGCCGAACGGCCACACGGCCGCCGCAGCAGTTCCCGCGTTTGAAGTGGCAAGGCTAAAGGCGGAACTCGGCCACACGGAAGCTGAGCACGTGGAACTTCCAGTTCTAGGCTCGGAACCATCCGACGAAGAATTGATGGCGTATGCCAAGGCACATCCATCGGTTAGGGCAGCGATGCGAGTGTTCAAAGGAAAGATACTTGAGGTCAAAAAGGCTTGAAAACCGATTTGGCGAACATCGCGTGGTAAGATTCGTATTACTTTCTGATTGGCGGGACGTTTTTGCCCTACTGATGACAAATAGATTTTTGCCGGTACAACTGAGACTTCTGATCGCGACGTTCGCGATATTTTTCGCTGTTTTCTCGGCTGGCGCTCAGGAAAATCAGCCTTGGTCGATTAACACCTCGCCGCTTCCGGCCCCGACCGGGTTTGTAAATGATTTCGCGGGCGTCATCGACGCCGCAACCAAACAACAGCTCGAAGCCAAGCTTAAAGATCTAAAGGACACGACAAATCCGTCCGTAGAGATCGCTGTCGCGGTTGTAAAAACCACCAGCGAGCGCGCCGATCTCGGAATATTCGATCGCCGTTGCACGCGGTTGGAAGATCGGTTCGAAAGAGGACGATAATCCAAGCGCCCTGATGCTGGTCGCGATCGACGACCGAAAATATTTCACACAGGTCAGCAAGGATCTCGAAGACGAACTTTCCGACGGTACGGTCGGCGGGCTTCAGCGACAGTTTCTGGTTCCGGAATTTCGAAAGGGCAATTATGGCAAAGGCATCTCCGATACGCTTGATGCGTACATTGCGAGGATCCGAAATACCGGAAATACAGCGGGCAACGCCAATGCGACGGCACCCCGAAGGTCCCCAGAATCAAGCGGACTGAGCGGCGGCATCATTGGCCTTTTCTGTTGTGGGGCGATTATTATTATTATCTTGATAATTATATTCAGCCGATCGAAAGGCGGCCCAAGCGGCGACGACCGCGACCGTTGGGGCGGTGGCGGATTTGGAGGCAACGCTGACGGTGGAATGGGCGGCAGTGCTCTGCCGTGGATCATCGGTGGAATATTGAGCGGCGGTTCGGGCGGTGGTTCGTCGTCATCGGACGATTGGGGCGGTTCGTCCGGCGGCTGGGGCGGGTTCGGCGGCGGCGGCGATTTCGGCGGTGGTGGAGCGGGAGGAGATTGGTAAAGATGGAGCGATTTCACGCATTTATTGATGATCTGAAAACGACTCATGGCAAAAATCTGTCGTCGGTAATCCTATACGGATCGGCGGCGGCCGGTGATTTTGTGCCTAAGCAGTCGGATTTCAACATCCTGATTGCGATGCACAAGATCGGGCCTGAGGATCTGCGGAATGCCCACGCCTGTGTTCGCGAATGGGCCCGGCTTGGAAATCCCGTGCCGGTGTATTTCACCGTTTCCGAGCTGCAAAACGCGGCGGATGTATTCCCGATCGAGTTTCACCAGATGAGCATTGCCCGCAAGGTACTATACGGGCCGGATGTGCTGGCAGATTTAGAGATTTCTGATAAGTTTCTGCGTTTGCAGGCCGAGTATGAGCTTCGCAGCAAGCTCATTCAGCTTCGGCGACAATATATTCCGGCTTCGGCCTCGGTCGATGGCCTCAAGCGGCTGATGGCCGAGAGTCTCTCGAGCTTTTCAGCGTTGTTTCGGGCGGTGTTGATTTTACAAGGGTTTGATCCACCAGCGACCAAGCATGAGATCGTTGCTCTTACGGCGCAGAAGCTGAAAATCGACGGAACGCCGTTTGATAAAATTTTTGATATCCGTGAGAATAAGTTTACCGAAAAATTGGATGAGAAAAGTGCCAACGAACTGTTTGGCGAGTATATGGAACAGATCGAGAATGTGATAAATGCTGTGGATTCCATTGGGAAATAGCAGCGTGATCGATCAACAGGAGACAAGAAAATGAAAAAAGCAATTTTATTATCAGTGGTTTTATTCGCGGCCGCCGGCCTGAGCGGCTGCAGCTACAACGACCTCAACGCCAAACAGCAGAATGTAAAGTCAAAATGGTCTAATGTCGAAAGCTGCGCTTCAGCGACGCGCTGACCTTATTCCGAATCTCGTGGAAACAGCCAAGATGGCAGGCGTACAAGAGCAGGAGGTGTTTGGCCAGATCGCTGACGCACGTTCACGGCTGTTGACGGCCTCGCAATCGGCGCCGACGGGAACTGACGGCGACAAGTCACCGGAGCAAAAGCAGGAGATAATCGCCGCAAACAATACTTTTGGCGGAACTATCGGTCGTCTTTTGAGTTTGCAGGAAACTTATCCTGTGTTGCGTTCGAGCGAGGCATTTATGAAGGTCCAGGACGAGCTGTCAGGAACCGAAAACCGAATAAACACTACCCGAATCGACTACACAGACGCTGTTAAGGATTACAACACGCTTCGAAACTCATTCCCGGCGGTCGTTACCGCGAGTCTATTTGGATACAAGGAACAGCCGTATTTCGAAGCAGAACCCGGAGCGAGAACCGCTCCGAGCGTCGGCGATGCCAACTCGTTGAGAAAAACGGCTCCTGCTGCTCCCGCAGCACCTGCCGCTCCGGCACCGGCAAAACCGTAAGAGTAACCACGAAATAACACAAAAAAGCACGAAATAGGTTCCATCATGTTTCGTGCCTTTTTCGTGTACTTTCCGGGTTACACCCCTTCTAAAATCCTCTGGAGTTACACATCGAACAGTGGTCGCAGGGCTTAGTCGGCTCGAATGTACAGCCTTTTTCTTTCTGAGAGAACAACCCGTCAACGATTGCCTCGGCGATGGCAAAATGGTCTTCGCTCGGATGGATCGGATTTGAGATCTGAGATTTTGAGATTGACGGCGAAGCTTCGAGCCGGTCAAGACGCTCGTTGATAGCGTCGAGGCTCTTTTGGATCGAACCGAGACCACCAGATTTAGACTCTGAAGCGATGGCCTGCGCGATCTTATCCGCCAGATTGTTTATCTGCTCTTTATCCATCACTAAGGCGACCGCTCTATTTCTCACGTGGCAGCAGATCAACGTAATCTACCACGCCAACTATCGCGGAGTCGATCGCCGCACCCGGCTTGCCGGTCGATGCCGTCGATGCCGACCAGCCTTCCTGTACGATCACGACAATCTCGCCCTCGCCTGCATTAACAGAGTCGAGAGCGATACAGGTGTAGTCCATGTCTTGGCCTTCGGGCGTGATCTGGCGGCAAAGCATCGCACGCGTACCCTCGTAACGCTGATTCTTCTGCGTCGCGACGACGTTACCGATGACTCTGGCCAAAAGCATAAATGCAGTTAAAAACTAAAAGTTAACAGTGAAAAGTATTGGCTGAAAGAGCAATTTTTCACTTTTAACTATTCACTTTCTGATAAACATGGGCGTCCGAATCGATGATCCCGACGATGGTGCAATCCGTTGGCGTTTCGTCGCGTTTGAACGGGAAGGACGCCTCTTTGCCGCGGCACCAAAAGACCAGTTCGCCCTCGCCCGCACCGACCGCGTCGAGAGCGACCGTTGGGCTGCCTTTTGGCTTCAGATCGGCGTCAAGTGTCTGCACGATCAGGAACTTTCGCCCCGACAGGGCTTCGTTCTTGACCGTTGCGACGACGGTTCCGATGACACGGGCGATCTGCATTCCTTTTGAGTTTGGAGAGTTTGTGGAGTTTGTAGAGTTCGTAGAGGATAGACTTCCACTCTAGAAACTCTACAAACTCAACGAACTCTATGAACTAACTACGTCGATCTCATCGATCACTCCAATGATCGCTGAATCTACGGGACAATCTTTGTTACCTTCGGCGAGACGGGCGGATGAGCCGCTGACCACGATGACTTTTTCGTGAAACCCGGCGCCGACCGTATCGACGGAGACAATATAGCCGCTCTGGTCAGTGCCGTCGAGGTTGATCGGCTTGACGATGAGCAGTTTTTTTCCGTGCAGACGTTCGTCTTTTTGCGTGGACACGACCGTGCCCATAATGCGTGCGATAATCATTTGGTTCAAAGTTCAAAGTTCCCGTTCAAAGTTGCAAGAAAAAAAACCTTGAACTTTGAACGTTACACCTTGAACTATCCTCTCTTAACTACCGGCAATGTCTCATCGACGCTCGAGTGAGGACGCGGGATGACGTGAACGCTGACGAGTTCGCCGACGCGGCGCGCGGCGGCGGCTCCGGCATCGGTGGCCGCTTTGACCGCTGCGACATCGCCCCGGACGATCGCCGTTACAAAGCCCGCGCCGATCTTTTCATAGCTGACGAGCGTTACATTCGCGGCTTTGACCATAGCGTCAGCCGCTTCGATAACGGCTATGAGCCCTTTTGTTTCTACCATTCCTAAAGCTTCTTGCATTTAGTTTTTACTCCTGAAACTATTAGTGTCCCGTTAGTTTAACCCAATTTGGCCGCTTGGCTCAAAAGATCAATGAGTTCTTCGCGGGTGAACGACATTTTTTGACCATTCGCGTTTCCGTTCGTCGGATACGACACGTCTAGATTGCAGCCAATGTTTGCCTCATGCAAATAACCGCACGCCTGACAGCGGGCGTTTGATCCGAGAAATCCAGCCTTTTCGCGGATGTCGATGAGTTTTTCGATCGCGTCCGCGGGCAGATCGTTGGCTCCGCCGAGAGCCTTTGCCAGGATTGCGATCTTGGCCGTGTGCTCAAGCGTTTCGAGCCGGTCGAAAGCCTGCCAAAGATGCTCACCGTATGCAACTGCACCGTGATTCGCCATCAAAAGTGCGTTGTGATGCGGCACAAAAGGCTTCATCGCCTCGGTTAGTTCATCCGTCGAGGGCGTTCCATAGGCCGTCAACGGTACGCAGCCGAGCGTCAAGATAACTTCCGAAAGAATTGGCTTGTCGATCGCGAGCCCGGCAACCGCAAAAGCCGTCCCGTGTGCCGGATGAGCGTGGCAGACGGCGTGAATATCGGGCCGCATCTTGTAGATCAGCAGATGCATCGCGAGTTCGGACGATGCTCGTTTGTCCGACAGCGGCTTGCCCTCGAGATCGGTCAGGGCGAGACAATCCTCGGTCATTCGCCCCTTCGATGTCATCGTTGGCGTCGCAAGCACCGTGTTCTCGTCGAGGCGAATGCTGACGTTGCCGTCAAACGCCACGACGTAGCTGCGTTCGTAGAGCAACTTGCCGACCTCAACGATCAGTTTTCTCGCCTGCGATTCGTCCATCAAAAATTAGTAGATCGAGAAGCTATATTCGACCTGTTTTGTAACCGACACGGGCCGTCCGTTATTCATTGCAGGTTCGAATTTTATCTCATTTGCCGCCTCGATCGCTTTTTCAGTCAGGCCGAATGGCAGGGGCTTGACCGGCGTTACCTCGCCAATCTTGCCCGACGCGAGGAAAGTCACGCGAAGAATAACAGACCCCTCAACGTTTTCCGTACGCGCGGCCTCGGTATAACCGGGCCGCGGTTTTGAGACGATCCGAAGAGCGGCGTCCTCAGCCTTTCTACTCTCAAATTCCTTTCGAAATTCCGAACGTTTATTACAGTACGACCGGCTCTTCACAAAAGCTGGCTGGGCAACTTCAACCTCACCAGCATTTGGCGTGGTAAATATCCAACTTGGGATCACGCCGATTGCGAGTCCGGCGAAAAATGGAAGAACGCGTTTCAGTAAAGCGATAAAATTCATAAAACACCCCCATTTAAAATTCTGAAACCACAGATTAACACATAGCATAGCCGCGCGTTAACCTATGGTCTCAAACTTAGAAGAAAATTTATCTGCGGTGTCTGGACACTGGCGGAGGAGCGTCGAGTACCGGAATCTCAGGCCCGTGTCCGGTAAAGTCCGGATGCGAGATACGTGGAACCTCGTCCAGCGACACGCTCTGGTTATCAAGCTGGTTTTTGAGACGGAGATTCTCGTTCTTTAGCCCTTCATTTTCGTATCGGAGCCGTTTCATTTCCTTATGGCGCCCGCCCCAATTGCCGCGCTTAAAACTTGGGCCGCTGATTGACACAAAAAAGCTCGCGATAAACAGGCCGACCGCAAAAGTCGCGAAAAACGGCAACATTCTTTTTAAAAATCCTTTGCTACACATCGATATTATTACCTCTCAAAACCCATAATATAATTACGTCGGGCGGCGGCTTTCAGTTTCACCACTAAAGATATTTTATACCTTCTGACATTCCTCGCAAAGCAAAATCTCTCCAAAAGCCGTAAGATGACAAAATAGTTTGTTGCAGAGTCGATGTGCGCCGTTGCCCGTTGCGGCTGGTTTGACTACAATGTCCTGTCAGAACCGGGAAGGATAGTGACCGGGGCCCTGTGCCTCTGGGCATCCGGCACTCGGCCGCAAATCCCCCGGTCACTATGGTTCCCAGTTCCGACTTCAGAAACAAATGATCGCGTTTTTATCCGGTAAACTCATTGAGAAACAAGCAAATACGGCCATCGTCGATGTCGGCGGCGTCGGGTACGAAGTGTCGATCCCGCTCACGACGTTCTACGAACTCGGTGAGATCGGCGCCGACGTTCAGCTTCGCATCTACACCCACGTTCGCGAGGATGCGATTCAGCTTTTTGGATTTAAGACTCTGCGTGAACGCGATCTCTATCTAAAACTAATCTCGGTCCAGGGGATCGGCCCAAAATCGGGCATCGCGATGCTCTCGGGAATGAGTGCGGACGAAATAATCGTCGCGATCCGCTCGAACGACCTCGCCCGCCTGAAATCGATCCCCGGCGTCGGCCTAAAAACCGCCGAACGCCTCGTCATCGAACTCCGTGACAAGGTCGGTGAAATGTCCGACACCACGCCGCTCGATGCATCGTCCCGTTCGATTTTGCCATCAGATGCGGTCTTTGAAGATGCTCTCTCGGCTCTGATAAATCTCGGCTATCAGAAAAACGCGGCGGAAAAGGCCCTTAATCAGGCGGCCGCCGAAGGGATCGAGATATCGGTCCAGAAGCTGTTGAGAAGAAGTTTGCAGATATTAGCCAAATGACGCGACTGGAGCGGCAAGCATCCCTGCTTGCCACACCGAGGCTTCCTCGGTGTGACGGTGCTAATAATATTCAACTTAATACAAGCCCGAGAGCCTAAGCGGTTTGCAACCGCTGGCAAGCAGGATGCTTGCCACTCCAGTCAGTTATCTAATGCTCGACATTGTTCGCCAAATAAAAAAAGACTTCACCTCCCTCGACCGCCGGGCAGTCTTTGCTCTCGTGTACGCCGCGGTCGGGCTGACATGCATTACCTATCTCAAAAGCCCCGACTATCTAAAAGCGATACTCTCAAAAACAAGATTCGCGGCCATCGGCGAGGAAGCCGTGAATTCCATAAACAACAATCTTTATGCCCTGATCTGGTGGGTTTTTGTTTCGGTTTCTTTCTATTTCGTCATTCCGGCGTTGTTTGTGAAGTTCGTCCAAAAGCGAAACCTGAGTGAGATCGGGCTTGCTGTCAAAGCCGAAACGGGCTTTCTAAAACTGCTCGCCATTTGCATCGCCGTGATGCTGCCGATCGTTTATGCTATGTCGCTGACAGACAGTTTTTCGGCTAAGTATCCTTTTCTCAGAGTTTACAATGGCGATCCGTATTGGAGCTGGACGCTGCTGATATGGGAATTGGTCTATTTCCTGCAGTTCTTCGGTCTCGAATTCTTCTTCCGCGGCTTCCTCGTACACAGCCTAAAACCGGCGCTCGGCATCTATTCGATATTCATCATGACTGTGCCGTACACCATGATCCACTTCCAAAAACCCATGCCCGAGACGTTTGCGGCGATCTTCGCGGGTCTGTTTTTGGGGTGGATAAGCTATAAAAACGGAACCATCTGGCTCGGTTTAGTGCTGCATTGCACCGTGGCATTCTCAATGGATATTTTGGCTCTGGGAAACAAAGGGCTATTATTTTGAGAAGAGTATTCAAACAGGATTTACAGGATAGACAGGATTTACTGATCTTCGTTTCTATCCTGCTCATCCTGTATATCCTGTTAGAATTTGTCCTGCGGTTAAATATCTATGACAAACGCTGCGGCGATAAACATTCGAGACGAAGAGCTTTCGACCGACGACAGCCGGTTTGAGGCGGTGTTGCGTCCCGCTCAGTTGTCAGAGTACATCGGCCAGGCGAAGGTCAAGGAAAACTTGCGAATCTTTATGAAGGCGGCTCTCAAGCGGCGTGAGGCGCTCGATCATATCTTGCTGACAGGCCCGCCGGGGCTGGGGAAAACTACGCTTTCTAATATTGTCGCGAACGAGATGGGAGCTTCGCTCAAATCGACCTCGGGGCCTGTGATCGAGAAAGCCGGCGATCTTGCGGCGATACTGACGGGGCTTGAGGAAGGCGATGTTCTGTTCATCGACGAGATACACCGGCTCAATCCGGCGATCGAGGAAATTCTTTATCCCGCGATGGAAGATTACAGCCTCGACCTGATGATCGGCCAGGGCACGGCGGCGAGATCGATAAAGCTTGAGCTGCCAAAGTTTACGCTCGTCGGGGCGACCACGCGCCCGGGAATGCTGACCGCTCCGCTGCGGGCGAGATTTAATATTGTCTTTAATCTCGATTTTTACAACGTCATCGATCTGCAGACTATTGTCACGCGTTCGGCGAGCATCTTGAAGGTCGGGATCGACGAATCGGGCTCGCACGAGATCGCCCGCCGCAGCCGCGGAACACCGCGAATCGTCAACCGTCTTCTCCGCCGCGTCCGTGATTTTGCCGAGGTCGATCACGAAGGCCACATCAATGAGCCCGTCGCCAACGACGCTCTAAACCGCATGGAAGTTGATAGTTACGGCCTCGACGAAACGGATGCCAAGATGCTCAAGTGCATCATCGAAAAATTCGACGGCGGCCCGGTCGGCCTCAGCACCATCTCGGCCGCGATCAACGAGGAAAAGGAATCGATCGAAGAAATGATCGAACCGTACTTGCTCCAGATCGGCTTCCTCAACCGCACGCCGCGCGGTCGCATGGCGACCCGGCTAGCCTATCAACACTTCGGCCTCGATGCGCTGCTTCACCACAACGAACAGCAGCCTTCGTTCCTGATCAGCGACTAATTTCTCGGATCAAACCGATCCTAAAACAGTTTCATCCCTGAAACGTCATTTTGCGTGTCGGGTAATCTTTGCTAGAATAACCGTTTCGACTATTGGCTTAATTTTCTTCTGTAATGGGTATTAAACAGATCACGGTCCGAGGGGCGCGGCAGCATAATTTAAAAAACATCGACGTTGATATTCCGCGTGATCAATTTGTTGTGATCACGGGTTTGTCAGGTTCGGGCAAATCGAGCGCTCGCGTTCGACACGATCTATGCCGAGGGGCAGCGGCGTTATGTCGAATCGCTGTCGGCGTACGCTCGACAGTTCCTCGATCAGCTTGAAAAGCCGGACGTTGATTCGGTCGAAGGTTTGTCGCCCGCGATCTCGATCGAGCAGAAGACGGTCTCGCGTTCGCCGCGTTCGACGGTTGGAACCGTGACGGAAATTTACGATTTTCTTCGCCTGCTGTTCTCGTCTATCGGCCAGCCGCATTGTCATCAGTGCGGGGAGCCGATCACGCGGCAGTCGGTCGAGCAGATCATAGCGGGCGTTGCGGAATTGCCCGAGGGCGAACGCGTGATGATTCTCGCACCGCTCGTTCGTGGCCGCAAAGGTGAATTCAAAAAGGAACTCGAAAAGCTGCATAAAGACGGTTTTCTGCGGGCCCGTATCGACGGCGAGATCCGTCAGCTCGACGAAGAGATCATTCTCGACAAACGCAAAAATCACACGATCGAAGTCGTCGTCGATCGCCTGCTGATGAAGGAGGGCGTTCGCGAACGCCTTGCCGAATCGGTCAAAACCGCGCTCAAACTCACCGGCGGAGCGGTCGTTGTTTCGATCATCGACGGCGAAGAGAAGATGTTTTCCGAAAAGATGGCGTGTATCAATTGCGGCATCAACATCGCCCCGCTCGAACCGCGTTCGTTCTCGTTCAACTCGGCGTTCGGGGCCTGCAAGCGTTGTCAGGGGATCGGGACGGTGATTGAGATCGATGCCAAAAAGATCGTGCCGGACGGCGACGCTTCCGACGGGCAAGGTCGATTTTTTGAGCGGCATCGACAAATCCGGAGCGGCATTTCTAAAATCGGCTTTGGTCGCGATCATCGAACGGTTTACGACGGGCGACCCGCTCGAGCCGCCAACCGGTAATCAGAAGACCGCGAAAGACGGGGCGAAAAAAGGCGGAAACACGACCGGTGGGGAGTGTGCCGTCCGACCCGGTACAAAGACTGCTCGAGACTCCGTTCGCCGATCTACCTGACGATATTCGCGATGCGTTTTTCAACGGGACGAAGAGGCGTTTGACGTTTCGCCACGGCGATTACAAATTCGAACGCGACTGGCTCGGAGCAATGCGGGCAATGCGCGAGCGGATCGAAAATCCGCCTTCGGAAAAGATCAAAGCCGCCCTCGAAGAGCTGATCGCCCCGATCCCGTGCCCGAGATGTAATGGCTCAGCGGCTCCAGCCGGAAAGTCTCGCGGTCAAGGTCAACGGCCTCGGCATCGCGGAATATACCGAGTTTCCGATCTCCGATTCGGCAAAGAAATTTGACGCAATCAAGCTCGGCGCCACGCGATGAAAAGATCGCTGGCCTCGTGCTGAAAGAGATCAAGGATCGCATCAGATTTCTCGACAACGTCGGGCTTAGGGTATCTGACGCTGAGCCGTTCGTCGGCTTCGATTGTCGGGCGGCGAAGGCCAGCGTATTCGACTGGCGACGCAGATCGGGTCGCAGCTTCGCGGCGTATTGTATGTGCTAGACGAACCGAGCATCGGCCTGCATCCGCGTGACAACCAACGGCTGCTTGAGACTTTGCACATGCTGCGCGATCTGGGGAATACGGTCCTCGTCGTCGAACACGATGCCGAGACGATCGAGCAGGCCGATTACGTTGTCGATCTCGGCCCGCTGGCCGGAACGCATGGCGGCGAGGTCGTGGCTGTCGGCAAACCGAAGGAGATCGAGGCGGCAAAGGGCTTCGCTGACCGGAAAATATCTGAGCGGGGAACTAAAAATCGAAGTTCCCGATGTCCGCCGGCTGGCCAATGGCAGCCGGATTAAGGTCAAAGGAGCATGCGGCTACAATCTTAAAAATATCGACGCCGAATTTCCGCTTGGCCTGCTGACGGTCGTCACGGGCGTTTCGGGCAGCGGTAAATCGACGCTTGTCGAAGAGATTCTTTATCCGGCACTCTACAAGCACGTTTACAAATCGACGGTCGGCGGCGAGCCGCTCGCCCACGACAGCATCGAAGGCCTCGATCTCGTCGATAAGATCATCGAGATCGACCAAAAACCGATCGGCCGCACGCCGCGTTCTAATCCGGCGACGTTTACCGGGTTGTTCACGCCGCTGCGCGAGCTTTACGCGATGCTGCCGGAATCTCGGACACGTGGTTACAAAGCCGGACGCTTCTCGTTCAACGTCAAAGGCGGTCGCTGCGAGGCGTGCGAAGGCGGCGGGCTGAAACGCATCGAGATGAATTTCCTGCCCGACGTTTACGTCACGTGCGACGTTTGCCGGGGCCACCGCTACAACCGCGAAACGCTCGCCGTCAAATTCAAAGGCCTCTCGATCGCCGACCTGCTCGATACCACAATCGAGGATGCCCTGCCGTTGCTCGAAAATATTCCCGCGATCAGCCAAAAACTCGAAACTCTGCTCGATGTCGGCCTCGGCTACATCAAGATCGGCCAGTCCTCGACAACGCTCTCCGGCGGCGAGGCCCAACGCATCAAGCTCGCGAAAGAACTCTCGAAAGCGAGCGACCGGCAAAACCATCTACATCCTCGACGAACCGACGACCGGCTTGCACTTCGCCGACGTTCACAAGCTGCTCGACGTCCTGCAAAAGCTCGTCGATACCGGCAACACCGTCATCGTCATCGAACACAATCTCGACGTAATAAAATCCGCCGACTACATCATCGACCTAGGCCCCGAAGGCGGCTGCGGGCGGCGGAAAGATCGTCGCGACAGGAACACCGGAAGAAGTCGCAAAGGTGAAGAAATCGTTTACGGGGCAGGCATTGAAAGCTGTGTTGAACTAAGACGATGCGTTAGTGTTTGAAATGCCTGATGCCGGTGAAGGCCATGGCGATGCCGTGTTGGTTGGCGGCGGCGATGGACTCGTCGTCTTTGATCGAGCCTCCGGTCTGGATGATGGCTGAGACGCCGAATTTGGCGGCCTCGTCCACGTTGTCGCGGAACGGGAAGAACGCGTCAGAGGCGACCACGGAACCTATGAGGGACAGGTTAAAACGCTCGGCGCGCATGGCGGCGATGCGGACGGAATCGACGCGGTTCATCTGGCCGGCGCCGACGCCGAGGGTTTGATGCATGTTGGCGAAGACGATGGCGTTTGATTTAACATGCTTGCAGACGGTCCAGGCGAGTTGCATGGCGTGGAGTTCGGCGGTCGTAGGCTGGCGGTCGGTGACGACGTTGAGGTCGGCGAGTCTGAGTTGGTGTGTGTCGGCTTCCTGAATGAGAAAGCCGCCGGAGATCTGCTTATATTCAATTAATAATTGAGAATTATTAATTACTAATTGATCTTTCGGAACGACCTCTAGGATTCGAAGGTTTTTTTTCTCGCGGAATATTTTCAGGGCGTCGTCATCGAACGCAGGAGCAACGATGACTTCAGAAAACACTTCGATCACGGCTTTGGCGGTTTCGGCGTCGACTTTTTGGTTGAAGGCGACGATGCCGCCGAAGGCTGAGACGGGGTCGGTGGCGAGTGCTCGCTTGTAGGCTTCGAGGTTGTTTGCGGCTGTTCCGACGCCGGACGGGTTGGTGTGTTTGATGATGGCTACGGCGAGGTCGTCGAAATTCTGGACGAGATTCCAGGCGGCGTCGGCATCGACGTAGTTGTTAAACGACATCTCTTTGCCGTGAAGCTGCTCGGCTCCCGCGATTCCGTCAGTATCTTCGTTGGATTTGTAGATCGCTGCCCGCTGATGCGGATTTTCGCCGTAACGTAGGTCGGTGACCTTTGTGAGGTTGATGGAGCAGTAATGGGGAAGTTCGTTGCTGGTCGAGTCCAAGAGAACCATCCCGTCAGCCGAAGCGGCTGCCACCCCTCCTTTGTAAGGAGGGGAGTTAGGATCGGACTCGTCTTCCAATTCAATAAATGCCAAATGGCCGAGCGGGTTGAGCGGTTCTAGTTTGTCTAGGTCGTCGTTGGATAGCTGTTTGGCGAGGTACGATGAAATTGCCAAATCGTAGCTGGCGGTTCGAGTGTAAGCGAGCGTTGCTAGACGCTGACGCGTTTCCAGTGAGAGCGAACCGTCGTTTTCGTCAAGTTCCTCGATGATCTCGGTGTAGAGGCGGGAATCTGTTACGACGGCGACATCACGCCAGTTCTTTGACGCCGAACGGATCATTGCGGGACCACCGATGTCGATGTTTTCGACGGCTTCTTCGAGGCGGACGCCCTCCTTGGCGACGGTTTCTTCGAACGGATAGAGGTTGACGACGACGAGGTCGATGGCCTTGATGTCGTGTTGGTGCATCGAAGCAATGTGTTCGTCATTGTCACGAAGAGCGAGAAAGGCTCCGTGAATCTTGGGGTGGAGCGTTTTGACGCGTCCGTCCATCATCTCAGGAAAGCCTGTAACACTGGACACGTCAGTAACGAACGTAACACCAGTTTCACGAAGCATTTTGGCGGTTCCGCCGGTTGATATGATCTCGACGCCATGTTTGGCGAGAGCCGCCGCAAATTCTGCAAGGCCGGCTTTGTCCGAGACGCTGATAAGGGCACGTTTGATCTTTCTAAGTTCGCTCATAATTGGAACGCAGGCTGCCAGCCTGCAAGTGAGATTCGCAGGCTGGTAGCCTGCGGTCCGAAAACAAAAAAGCGGCCTCATCGCCGCTCATCAAACACTAATATATTGTAAAACGAACTTACCAACAAAGACCGGCTTAGAAAAAAAGCTTCAAGGCAGCGGCGTTTAGAAGAAAAATCGTCCGAGGAATAATAGGCTCAGCACGACTATCATCGCGTAAATAATGACTTTGATAACACTCATAAATCCTCTATCCTGTGGGCAGGGCCTGTGCCGCGAATACTAAGTCTATTCCTGCCCAAATAGCGATGTCAAAAATTTTAGCACCGATTCCGACCGTTTTAGCCGCGTTCCTGCTAATTTTACAATTCTTTACATTTGTCGATGGTCAGGACGTGCAGTTGACGATCAAGATCACGGCGGAAGCGCCGTTTTCAGCAGATGTGAAGGGTACTTTCGGTCCGTACAGGAAGTCGTCGAATGACTACTTATGGCTTCTTGACGAATATGCTGGAATGTCCGGTCTTGCGAAAAGGTTTTCGTTTATTCAGATGCTCGATGACAAGGGGTTGCCCGCTGCCCGGTGGGAGTTGCTGGGCGGGGAACGGCGTAATATTGCCGGTTTCAGCGGTTTTGCGTATTCGGTTGATCTGACGCACCGTGAGATCCCATTTGCGGCGGCACATCTGTCGTGGGTCAACGAAAATGACGGTGTGCTGTTGCTCGACGACCTGTTGCCGCAGTCGCTGGCCAGAACGGCGAGGATACGGCTTGAGCTGCCCGATGGGTGGACGGCGAGCTCAAGCGACTACATTAACTCAATGGAGCAGACGACGCCGACAGAGCAGGAACTGAACAATCTTTCTGTCGCGGACGTCGAAAAAGGCGTGATCCTGATCGGTCGTGGTGTGCGGCAGCGGGTGGTTTGGGTTGGTCGGACTCGGTTGGTATTGAATTTCCGGGATGAGTGGCTGTTCAGTGCCGACGAAAGCGTTAATATCGCGGCGTCAATCTTTACGGAATACGAAAAGATGTTCGGTACGGCCTCGACCGGCAACTTTCTGATAGGACTTAAAAAATTTCCAAATCCGACTGCACTCGGCAACTGGGAAGGCGACACCCGTGGACGGAGCATAACGATCGTCTCGTCGGATATGCCGTTCAGGAATCAGTCGGTGCAGCGTCTTCACGAGCAGTTGCGGCACGAGATGTTTCACCTGTGGATACCGAACGGTGTCAACCTGAGCGGGAATTACGATTGGTTTTACGAGGGATTTGCGTTGTATCAGTCGCTCAAACTTGGCGTTGCGGTCAATCGGATTAGTTTTGAAGACTTTTTAGCGTCGCTTGGCGGAGCGTACGACATTGAGGTGGCTAACCCAACCCGCGTTTCATTGGTCGATCTGTCAAAAAACAGGTGGAAAGGCACAGGCACACAGGTGTATGCTCGCGGTATGCTCGTCGCATTTGTATGTGACATAGCCATGCTCAACGGGTCAAACGGCAAGCTCTCCGTGACCGATCTCATCAAGGAAGTTATTGCAAAACACGGCTTGGCAACGCCGAAAACAGACGGGAACGCGGCGTTGATCGGATTATTCAAATCCCACCGCGAAATTGCCCCAGTGGTCGACCGCTACATCACCGGCGGCGAGCCCTTTGCGATCGAAAACGCGCTCGTCACCGCGGGCATCGAGACTGACCGAAACTCACAACCCACCAAATTCAAACCCCTCGCCAAACCATCGAGCAGACAGAAGAATCTTCTCGAGAAGCTGGGGATACATAATTGGAGGAAGAGCGGAAAGCTGGGCTTCGTCCGCTGATGCACCGGCGACTTTTTCTTCGGTGAGGGAAACTAAATTCATAATATTCAACGCCGGAAGGACATATTTTTGCCCTTCGGTTATAATATTTGGCTATTGAGTGCGGATGGTTTTGTAGATGAAGATTCACACTATTTTATTGATCGGATTGATTGCGTTTGGGATCTCCCAGCTTGGCTGCGGTGGAGTCGGGGCCGGCGTTTTTGGGCCAAGCGATACCGCAACAGTCATTGCTAAGACGGCGCAGATACGCACGTCGTACGCCGTCGTAGCGGCTGATTTGCTCGAGGTGAAACGCGGTGAACGGCTCGATGTGATCGATGATTTCGAATACGAAAAGGTGGTTTGGTATCGCGTACGTGCCTTTGACGAAGCCGCAACCGAGGGCTGGATCGAGGCCCAGAACGTCATCACCAGCGGTACGCTCGAAAAATCGAAAGCTCTCGCCGAAGAATTTAAGGACCAACCCCCGCAAGCGGCCGGCATTATCCGCTCGGCATCTAATCTGAGGGCGGCGCCGGATATGAACGCCGGAAAACGTGCTTTTCAAACTCGCGAATGCATCGACATTCGAGATCATGGCCTGGAAATTTGTGCCTAAGCAGGAAGTTCCGGACGTTGACGACGCTCCCAAAGGCCAGCAAAAGACTGGCAAACGTTCAAAAAACGCGGATATCGAGGCAGCTAAGGAAGAAGGCGAGCCGGAAAAGATCGAAGACAAATACGACATTTGGTATCAGGTCAGGCTCGACCCGTCGGTCTCTCCTGCTCCGGCCGGATGGCTTTTTGGTCGGCAGGTCGAATTGCAGGTGCCGAACGACATCGTATTTTTTCAGCAGAATAACCGCAAATTTGTCACCTGGCAGCGCCTCGACGCCGATTCCGCCAATAAGGTCGGGTCGGGCGACAAATCTCTCGCTCCCGGCAATTGGGTGATACTTGCCCGCAACGGGTTTTCGAAGCCGATCGACGGCGTCGAGCCTGATTTTGACAGCATTTTGGTCATGGCCTTTGATAAATACGATCAGAGCTATTACACGGTCTGGAAAACCTCGCCGAACACCGAAATCTGGGGCCGCCTGCCGTTAAAAGTTGACGGCAAAGGGCGATAACAAGACTTTCTCGGTCAGCGTTCGAAATCCGTCGGGGCAGATGGACGAGAAGCGATTTATCGTCTTCAGAGACAAGAACCGCCTGCAGCGTAACGCCGCCCGAGGACATCGCTCAATACGAAACAAAAACCAAATAGCCACAGAGAACACAGAGAGTTAAGTAGAAGTTTCAAGTCGCTAATTTATCTAAAAACACTCCGTGTCCTCGGTGGCTAAAAAATGATGCCCTCATCAGAAGACAACCCATTCCCCGAACCTGTCGAGATCGAGATCACCGATTCGCTTGATCTTCATTCATTCAGCCCCAGAGACATCCGGGCCGTCGTCGAAGCGTACCTTCCCGAAGCCCACAAAAAGGGTTTCTCGATCGTCCGAATAATCCACGGCAAAGGCGTCGGCGTCCAACGCGAGATCGTCCGAAAAGTGTTGTCGGAGACGGATTTTGTTAAATCATTTAAGAACGCTCCGGAGTTTTCAGGTAGTTGGGGAGCGACGATTGTTGAACTCGACGTCTAACGCTCCTCGATCACGTCTGCCCACACCTCGTCTTCCTTTCCAAGTTCAGGATAGGCAGTTTCGAGCAGATCGTTTTGTTCGGCGATGCGGCGCTCGGCGGCGGCGAGGCGTTCGGTTTGGCGGGCGTATTTGTTTTCGAGTTCACGCAGATAGGTTCGGCGTTCGCGGTACATTCGCTCGACCCAAAACATATAGCTGAACTGCAGCCCGACGATGCCGACGAGCACGAGCGAAAGTCCGATAAGAAAGTACATGAGCATAAAGCTTGATTCTCACGCTTAAGTTTCCTTTAATTCGGATTATACTCTTGACCTTGGCCAAAGGAAAAGTAAAATCTAACTAACGTCATTTCAAAGATCGAATATTCAATGCGGGAAATCCCGTTCCTGCACGTGAATCTGAAGAAGCGTAAGGGTGAATCGGTAATGTTAAAATGTCAGAAACAAATGGAATCGAAAACACTTAAAACTAAGGTACACGCTGCTCTGCGACGACGTTCGCATCGAGATGGGCAACAAGATCTCGCTGATGGGCATTTTTCAGAACATAATGGTCGAAAAACTGCCCGTCTCGCTCATAAAATTCGCCGTCATCAACCACTGGCAAGGCCACGGCAGCCACGAAACCGAGGTCCGCATCCTCTCGCCCGACAAATCGAACCTGATCGTCACCTCGCAGCCAACCAAGATCGAACTCGCCGAAGGCGGCTTTACCGATAACGTCAGCTTCTTCGTCAACGTCGTCTTCCCAACCACCGGCACCTACTGGATCCAAACCATCGCCAACACCATCGTCCTCGACGAATGCCCCCTAATCGTCGCCGATTCCGCCAACATCGAAGCCATGCGACCGCCGGAGGAGATTACGGAGACGATAAATTAAGTCAGAACCGGGAGCGGTAGCGACTGGTTCTTGAAAGATCGGGTTTGGTTGCGTTAAACGATTGAAAAACCCGGTCATTACAATTCCCGGTCTGTCACCAACTGCATCTTTACGCTCTGCGGGAAAGGCTCGTGACGTAATCGCGAAGCACTCGGTCGATCAGTGCCTGCCAGCCCTCGCCGGTTGATTTGAAGTAAGCGAGAACCTCAGGACTATAGCGTATTGACACAAGCTGCTTCGGGTTCGCTGATTTGGGACGACCGCGTAAACTTCTAAGTGGCACCATTGCCTTCATCTGTTTGGTCGTGAGCGGCTGAGCGTCGGGATCGGCTCGGGCCGCGGCGGTAGTCGCTTTGTCTTCCGCCAGCGTAGGCATCACAATCGAAGGGCGTTTAGATATTCTGGACATAATGTTTAACCTCGCGGCGATTGGCCCGACGTAAGCTGATGATTCTTCGCACCTTGTCACGCTCCACAAATGCGACGTAATAGAGCGTCGATGTCTTGGGTGCCAGAGCGATCATCCGCAACTCGCCGTAATCAAAACGCCCGTCAACCCAAACCAACGCGTCATCCCAATTCAGTTCGCCCGCAAGAGCCAAAGAGACACCATGCTTCGCCTGATTCGCGGCATTCTTCGCGGGATCGAACTCAACTCGCATGATTTAGTGTAGCTACAGAAAAGATGGATGTCAAGTAGGACTCGGAGCGATCATCAGCCGACGCTCGCGGTCGGCCGCGTAAGCGATACAGGGCTTCAAATCTTCGTGGGTCAGATCAGGAAAATCATCGAGTATTTCGCTCTCAGTCATCTCCGAAGCCAGATACTCCAGTACCTCATAGACCGTAATCCGAAGCCCGCGAACACAAGGCTTATCGCCGCGTTTATTTGGCTCAATCGTGATGTAATCGCGATAGTTCATACCAGAAATTATCAGCTTCAACAAAAATAAACGCGTGATTCTCTTCAATCCCAACTACGCTTTGACGGCGAGAGATTTTCAATCGGTAAAACACCCGACGTCGCCCCTCCATCGCCTCCATTTGTTCGTTGCGTCTTACGGATTGTGCGGCCTGAAGCTTTTTCTTCGGCCTGTAGGCGATCAACAAGCCCAGCCAGGGTTCCGCCGGATTCGGCGAGCAATCGTTCCCGAGTTTGGCGAATACCTTCAAGTATAGGATTCTTTGTCATCATAACATCCGAGAAATTCTGCCGGCGTACAATTGAGCAACTGCCCATAGCCCTCGTCCCGCAAAACTTGATAAACACGCGGGAGCACATGAGCGTTCGCAATGTGTCGACAGTTCTGCGTCTGCAGCCGTTTGCGTCTCCGCCGACGCTAAGCACCTTCCTGATTTGGACTGAGATAAAATTCGTTTCGATAATCGTCCAAACCAATCTTGACGAGTTGAAGCCAGCCCTGTCTGCCAAGCAGATTTCGATTGAGCGAATAATCCTGGGCGAAATAGACGAGCGAATCAAATTTCAATCCAAGTGTTTCCAGTTCAACACTATGACCAAAAGCCGACAAATTTCCCGACAGGGTCGAAAGGTTCTTTCGATAACCGCTTTCAATGTCAATGTCCAATTCTTCGCCTACTTCGCACCCAAACAGACAAAATTCCGAACCGGTATCAACTTTGGCATCGCAAATTGTAAAAACACCTCCGCGATGCAAAATTGCTTTAATAGTAATGCCGATTTCAAGCGAGTCGTAATTGTGTTTAACGGCGAAAGTTAACTGATGACTCATCACCAAACACCTCCAACATACGGGGGTGTATCAAGCGGCTCAATATATCTTAAGAGCGAGTCCGGCAGGCCAGCTTCTCTCGCTTTTTTGGATATTTCCTTATAACCATTTCCGCTTGCAATCAAGCGATTTCCGTGTGTGGCAACATATTTTCCACGATATTCTTCTCTGTTTTCCCTGAGCCACTGGTCATCGCCGGAAAAATCGCGCGTTTCTGCTCTCCCGATATAACGTGGCGTAAAGCCTTCGGGCATATAATTTTCACGCTTTTTGGACGGTTCACGCTTCTTTGGAGCCGCAAATCTGCTTTCGATAACGGTTTTAGCTAGATCGGTCTTGCTGACACCGTTGCGTTGAGCCTCGGCTTCAAGTCTCGATTCGATCTCCGGAGCAATTTCTATAGTCAAGGTCATTTCACTCACCTCGCGTCTTCAATGTTTACTACTTCGGGCTGACTAGATTCGCCTTTCTTGACGCGGCGAAAGAAATCAATCCCAGACATATCGTTCGTCGATCTCAACGCCGTATTTTCTGCATAATGCACGGAACTCGTCCTCATAGGTTTCCGACATGTGGCGTTCTTTTTGGTTCCGGATATATGCCGAAACAGCCTCGACTTGCGACTCTCCGACAGAAAATGCTCCGTAACCGCGCTGCCAATAAAAATCACGAACGCCCTTCTTCTTTATCCACGACGAGCTATCGCGTTTGACATCGCCGATCAGTACCGAAACGTCATTGCGACCGAGTGAAACAAGAAAATGCGAATGATTCGACGTGCCGTTCGCAATTATCAGCTTTGCTCCATTGTTCTCAATGATCCCGTGGATGTAGGCGTAAAGTTCATTTTCAATTTCCCGCGTTATCAGATCAGCGCGGTTCTTCGTCGAAAAAACAATATGCACCAGTATCTTGACCAATGATTGCGGCATAAATTTAATCCTATGGCCATCGACGACCGACAGTATTTAGGTTTCCCGTCTCCAACGGCGACAAACGGTAATTTGGGTTCCTGTCGCCAACGGCGACCAATATTAAAGCCTATGGTGAAATGAGCGAAGCGAATGGAACCATAGGTAAAATCATATATCGTTATTGTCGCCAACGGCGACGAACAAATCAATACAATACCGATTGCGGGCACGATTCCGACTATGGAGCGTTTTTGTTGGTCGCCGTTGGCGACCGGTCGTGTTTTCCGTATTTCCTATGGTTCCGGCTTCGCCTGCACCATAGGCTTTAATGTTCGTCGCCGTTGGCGACCAGATCGGATTTCGGTTCCCCGTCGCCAACGGCGACCGACATTAAAGCCTATGGTGAAATGAGCGAAGCGAATGTAACCATAGGTCAGACAAACAATCGAATCCGTCGCCAACGGCGACGAACAAAATCATCCCATGCACAACAAACAATTGACAAATTGCCGACGCGTTTTGTTCGTCGCTTTCAGCGACGGCACGGTTAATACGCGTTTCCTATGGTTCCGGCTTCGCCTGCACCATAGGCTTTAATATTCGTCGCCGTTGGCGACCGGAGCACAAATTTTGCTCGCTCCAGAACCAAACTTAAAAGAACGTGGAAACCGCTCGATGATCGGCACAAACCAAAGCCGCATTCGCGGCAAAAGAGCGATAGTGCCGAGAGCTACTTGCCGCGAGCAACGACCCGGAAACCGTAAAAGCTGTAACGGTCCGCTGGCGAATTCCTGCTGCGGAACGCCGAGCGGGAGTAGTTCGCAACATTGAACCACGAACCGCCGCGCAACACCCGGGACTGCCCCGACGACGCTGCGGTCGGGTCGGTTGCCTGACCTGACGAGTAGCTTCCGTACCAATCCGAACACCATTCCCAGACGTTGCCATGCATATCATATAACCCAAACCCATTTGCCCTTTTCTCGCCCACTGGATGCGTTTTGCGGCCGGAATTCTTACCATACCAGCCCAGATCATCCAGATTGCCCGTACCGCCGTAAAGCGTCGTCGTACCCGCACGGGCGGCATATTCCCATTGTGCCTCTGAGGGCAAGCTGTATTCAAAACCGTCATTTTTCTGGTTTAATTTACGCAGGAACACCTGTATGTCATCCCAGCTAACCTGCTCAATCGGGCAATTTGCGCCGCAGTCTTTGAAGTTGCTTGGATTATCGCCCATAACGGCTTGCCATTGCCCCTGCGTCACCTCGTATTTGCCCATCCAGAAGCCGTTTGAGATTGTTACGCGATGCTGCGGCTTTTCATTGTCAAACGCTTCTCGTTTGGCATAGCTATACTCTTTTTTGTAAATATACAGCGATTCGTCGATGTCCGACTCGCTCGAACCCATCATAAATTCGCCCGGCGGAACATAGACAAGATCCATTCCGATAGAGTTTTTACGCACCGTTCCGGCTGCAACCGCGCCGCTGGTATTCGCAGCGTTTCCACCGCCCGGTGTGGTCGTCGGAGGCGTAACGACGGGAGCCTCCAACTGTCGCAGCTTGATCCTCGCCAGCGGCGCGTTTGTACCCGACGGAAACTCACCGAGATACGCCTGAATCTTTGCCTTGTCTTTACCGTCCTTGACCGCATCCCACGCGGCCTGTTCCAGCTTTATCTTTGCGTTAGTGGCGTTTGCGCCGGTTGGAAATTCTTTCAGAAAATCGCGAAAATCTTGTGCGTTCGTCGATGCACGGATATAGTTCCACGCTTCACGTTCGACTGAGACAAGATCTTTCGCGGTGACATTTTCAGTGATGACAGTCTCACCTTTGACCAGCACCTTCGACCTTGCGAAATAGAAATCCCCATCGTAAAGCCCTTCTTTCCAGGGACTCTGCTTATTGCCCGATTTGGCCTTTACATCTTTTGCCAATAGTTTGACCATTGCTTCAAACTCAATATTCGGCTTTTTCATTTGAATCAACAAAGATTCGGTAAACAGACCATTGCGACCGGTTCCGGCAGAAGCGACCTTGCCCGGCTCGGTGGCATAGAGAACCATTGTGCCGGACGGCGGCGATATACGTGCGAGCCCGCCATCGTTACCAACATCTCGAAAGCCGCTCCAACTGCGAGCGAACGGGTTGTTGCGGCAGGCGTCGAGAATTACGATGTTCAGATCGTTTTTGGCAACTGCCATCTTTCCCAAAACCAGACTGAGCGAAACGGATGCGTAAGCTACTTCGTCCTGTTCGGGTATGTCGGCATCGACAGGAATAAGGTAATTCTCTCCGCCCACCTGAACGCCGTGCCCGGCGTAATAGAAGAGTCCAGTTCCACCCAAAGCAAGTTTTGCGCCAAAATCACGGATCAGATTCTCGATCTGGCGTTTATTGAGATCAACCCCGGACAAGACGTCAAACCCCAGCTCCTTCAAGACTTTTGCCATGTCAGCGGCATCATTCGACGGATTAGGCAGCGATTTGGCCTTTGTATAAGCTCCATTGCCAATCACTAACGCCGTCCTTTTGTCCGAGGGCTTTCGCTGGTCCTGGTTTAGTTGTCGCTCTTGGGCAATTGCTCCGACACCGAGCGCGGTCAGAATCAGGCTAAGGATGGACATCCTTAGGATAAGCAGTTTAGGAGTTGGAGAAATGCTATTCATCTTTTGCACTCAAATGATTGAACACAAGCGAACTTTACCATACATTTAGTTCCCCTTAAACAAATTATCATCCAGCGGGACGTTGACTTTGGTTTGGAAGATGTTGTCCATAAATCACTACTTAACCGTAGCCAACTCCAGTGTACCTCCGAGGCTGGAGAACAATCGCGGGTTTTGTTTTGAACCCGTTTCTGATTTGACGAAATTACTTACAAACTCAAAGAGTTCGGTGGCTGTTACTACCTTGTTTGCGTCCTTGTCGGCTCGGCCGTTTAGGCCTTCGATGATGGCCCAGGTGAAGACGCCGTGGCCGCCGCCCCAGCGGTTGGATTCGCGGGAGACTTCGCCTACGTCAGACGAGGTTAAGATGGCTCTGCCTGGTGAACTAAATAGTCGTCCGGCTATGGCATTGACTGCGTTCTTAACCTCGACCTGCTGCAACTGCCGTTCATCGATCTGATCAGTCCCGATATTACGACTGCCTTGTGTTGATTTAGTGAACCCTACAACGTTTTTCCCATTCAGTCCCGCGCTGTGGCATGTGTCGAGAAAGAAGATAGCTCTTTGCGATCTTAAGTTTTTGTCAATGATCTTCTTGAGCTCGACCATAGGAAAACCAGTAGCTCTAAGGTTTGCAACTTTGGAATCATGCACCAGATAATAAAGGTCTTTTGGGCTGAAGGGGTCGGGAGTTCCGTGGCCGGCGAAATAAAAAAGAATCAGATCGGTCTCCCGTAGCCTTTGTGAGAAAAGCCTCAAGGGAATAGCGAACTGCATTTAGGGTCGCGGCCTCATTGGTCATGCGTAGAACGTCACTCGGCAAAAAGCCGCCCTTGGTCGTAAGCCAACGATAAAGTTCGTCCGCATCAGCGTCAGCGAACGCAAGATTGCCAAGACCTGCGTCGTTATACTTGTATTTTGAAACGCCAAGAATGACGGCAAATTTTCTGCCGGAAAATCCAAGGGGCGAAGTTCCCGGGGAGATGTTTTGAGGCGACGGTTTAGCGGCGGCGGGATTTGTCACCAGGTTGAAGGCGGCATAAAATCGTCTCTTATCAGTGCTCTGGGCTTCGATTTCTAGGATATTTTGTTTCGGTTGCAATCGTAGGCTGAAATACCGATTAAGATCGCATCGCAGAACCTTTCCCTCTGTAGACGGAGCCTGAGAACATGCGCGGTTGGCCGATTCGTTGTTTATGCGCACCCTTATTTGCGAATAATCCACGGAATCGGCAATTGGGGACAGCAGCCAGAACTTGATCACGCTAAGATTTGAGGTGGCGATGTCGCTTCGAACCGCTGTTATTTTTCCCGAGTTTAGTTCGGGAAACTCAATCGCGAGCCCGCGTCGCTCACTCTCTTGCGCGTAAGTTCCGGTAGCCAGGACTACCGAGAATAAAACAACTAGCAGGTTTATTCTCGCGAATTCAGGTTGTCTCTCTAACATAGGCGCTCACGGTTTCTTAACTGTCTTAGCTGGCGTCGGTTTGGGTTGCGGAAGGGCAGGCCCGCTCACAACTACAGCCGGGGTCATCGGCTGTCCTGTGGGCGGCTGTGAACCATTGTTCATCCTCTCGGCATCCTTTGTATTGGCGGTCGGTGTTGCCCTGTAATCCAGAACCTCAAGATCCTGCATAAAGTCGTATACGAACTCCATATTAGGCGGCAATGACCCGGTGTTTTCGCGTTGGTAGATCTCAACATACTTCCGGAGGTCGTTGGCAATCTTCGGAGCCTCAGTAGGATTTCGCTCGCCGAGGCGGAGCATTGCACGAAAAAGATACGGTTCGGCGATTGTCTGCCGTATATCCGCGTTTATAGATTGAGTGAGATTCTGAAGAGCCGCCGACATATCCGACGCATTTCGAGCGGTTGTTTTCAGTGCTTTGCCATAATAGTAAAAGGCAAAAGGGTCGTTGCTCCTGATCGCAAGCGAATCCTGCAGGTTGGCCCGGGCAAGTTCAAACATATCAAATTGCAGTGCCCTAAGACCGTTGTCGCGTTTTACGAGAGCCATCGTCGACTGAAATTCCTCGGACGATGCAATTAGTTCGCCCGAATCAAGTTTTTTTCTAATGTCGGGGGCCATCGATTCACCAAGGATTCTCGCGAGTCCACGCGTACCGGTTTTAGCTATCACCTGTCCGCGATTATCGGCGAGGTTCACGGCACCGGAACTGGAATCGCTTTTAATAAACGGCGAGAGGATTGCATTAATGTTGGTCGAACGGTCTTTTATTCTGTCCGTAGATGCGATAAAACCCGTCTGAGATCGCGGATCGGAGGTAATCTTTTGCATTCGATCATATAGTTTAGGCACCTCACGAACGTCGTAGTTCCGTTCGGAAATCCATTTCGAGCGCATCACGATCTGCCTCGTCTTCCTGAAAATTTTCCCAACCCAGAGCCGCGCTCATACTATTGATCTTTGCCGCCAAGAGGACTGATATCGGATCGAGAAGAGTGTCTTTAGCGTCCTTAATTGACCACCAGATCATTTTCCATGGATTTTTCTTGGCATAAGGTTCGGCACCTAGTTCGACGATCACGTCTTGAAACCAGTGCTGCTTCTCGATATGCGATATTTCATGAGCGAGAATATATGCAAGTTGTGCCTCGTTATCAACGATCGAAAGATAACCGGTGGTTATATAAACCGTACCCGTCGAGAGAGCTTTGGCTTCAGGAACCGGATTCTGAATGATTTTAAAGGAATAGAGTTGCTTCGAATCCTTTGGAATCACGGATTGGCCAACACGATTAACAAAATCCTGCGCAAGAGGATTCGCATATAAAGTATTGTCAAAAGCCAGATTGTTACCATCTTGGCGAACGAGACTTGCGTTAGTCAATCGGGTATTTACGAGATAGGCGAGGCGGGTGTGGCCTTGAAGGACGTCTCCGTAGCGTCGATTTACGCCTTCTTTGAAGTCCGCGTCGGTATCGTACGCATTCTGCGCGAAATCGCGGATCTTTCGATAGCGCCCTTCGATCTTATCTTGCCGCTTGGCTACACTCTCGGCTGATTTAGCCGCCTTTTCCTGCTGTTTTTTTTGCTCTTCAGCTTTTTTCTTATCGTCCTGTCCGATCGAGGGTGCGACGGCAAATATCGACAGAAAAACAAAAAGCCCCAACAAGAAAGTGACGTTGGTTTGTGTGAAAGGACGATATTGATAACTCATTGAATCCTCCATTGATTGGTAGAAACACTGCGAAAAATTGCGTCAGATTAAGGCGCATTCATCGCACAGAAAGTCGAATATTCACTAAAATCGGCGTTTTTGGGCCGACCTTGACGCGGTAAACGGTTTGCGGGTACGGGTCGCCTTGGGTTAGTTGGCGGACGGTGTCGGCACCGGCGGCTTTTTCGGCATTGGTATAGGGTTTTCCGCCTGTGCCTTGTTGTTCGTACTCGCCAACGTCGCTGGCGAACAGTCGTTCTATTTCGTCGGTTAAGTCGGCTGAGATCGCAACCTGGCCCCTGGGTACACCAAAGTCTTTTAAAGGGGTAGGCGAAACGATGATCGTCAACATTTCTCCCTGATAGCCAGGCGTTGACGATCCCATTTTGAAAAACGGAGATCGGTCGCTCTGAGCCGGAACGTCTGTCACAAGCCCCGCTTGAACTCTATTGCTCCCGTTATGAGCCAGCATCGTCGGGAAAATCTGATAGGGTGGGCCAAAGGTGTCGTCACCGAGGATTTCGCGGTCGATAATATATAGATAACCCTTTCGCGGAGATTCGATTGAGATGCGTACCTGATCGCCGCGATTAAAAACTGTGTCGGAACCTACGCGGATGGGTACGACTTCTCCGTCATTCTGAGTCAGCAGCCGTGCGGTTTCTTTTTCGGGTGTGACGGATTTCACTTCGGTCGCTTTCCAAAGTGTGACACCGATTTTCTCCCAAACCGCGGGTGAATTGTCCTTTGTGGGTAACGAGTAATTAGCGGTCTTAGCTGCTGTATTCGTTGCGGTTTTTTTTCGCTTCGGTCTGATTATGCGTTTAAGCTTGAACGTGGGCTTTTTGAATTTGAAGGCTTCGCTTCCCGAAATGATGTCATTACCAATGCTGCCGCGTCAGTACCGCCTCATCAGGTGTCAGCTCGAGCGGAAAATCATCGTCTTTCTGCTGTGCCGATACGGGCAGCGAAAAAACAACAAATGTCAGAACGGTGACAAAAAATCGAATAGCTATATCATGGGAACGGTGCACAAGCCTTAACTCCGAGTCGACAAAAGCGACATCTTCTATCAGTTTGGGGCAAGTATGAGGTGTTTCAAGATTGGTGTCAACCTAAAAAAGAACTAGATTTTCGACACACTTTGATTCTTAACTATCGCTCCGGCTGCGGCATGTCGAGAGCGATGGCTAAGCGATAGACCATTGCCGAATCGACATCGATTTCCTTGAAGCCTTTGGCTCCCTTGTAGCTGGCTTTGAAGCGGAGTTTTGCCGGGCCCTCCGGCTGGCTAAATGTAAATTCGCCGATGCCGTCCGCTGTCGCTTCGCCCAGTTTTTTTACCGAACCATCTGCATTCACGCGTTCGACCTCAACCTTCGCTCCGGCTGCAAAGCGACCTTCTCTAAAAAAAACGCTTCCTTTCACGATCACGCGTGTGCCTCGATCCACCATCAGAATGAGTCTGTCGCCGAGATCGCGAATCTTACCTTTTTTGATCTCGACATTGTACTGAACTGCGGCCGAATAACCGCGGGCCTCGAATGCAAGGTTGTAAATGCCCGGATCGAGACCGTCGAGGACGAAATTGCCTTTCGCGTCCGACTTGGTGGATTTTAGGTCGACACCTTTCTGCCGGGCTGAGATCGCGGCGCCAGCGATGCCCTCGTCCTTTAAATTGCGGACCTTGCCTTTGACGCCAGTGTTCTGAGCGAAAACGGAAGGTAGAAAGCAGAAAGCTCCGATCAGTAGGCAGGTGGCAGTAGGCAGTAGGCGGGAAAACATCCGCTGACTCTCGACTCTCGACTCTCGACTCTTGACTGGCTTTTTAAGCATGCATTATTGATTCGGACGGCTCACCACGCAGTTCGTCCGCTACATCATTGATGATGTCATCCAGCGAACGGGTTGGCTGGTAACCGATCAGGCGCTTTGCTTTTTCCAGGTTGGGGACGCGCCGCTGCATGTCTTCGAATCCGTCACCGTAAACCTCGTCATACGACAAATACTTTATCTGACTCGTGCTGTCAGTTAGAGCGATAGCCCTTCTTGCAAGGTCGTTGATCGAAATCTCTTCGCTGTTTCCGAGGTTAACAACCGTTCCAAAACACGCCGGCGTCTCAATCAGACGGGTCAAACCCTCGATGACATCAGAGACGTGGCCGAAGCATCGTGACTGCGTGCCATCGCCGTGGACCTCGATTGTTTCGTTCTTGAGCGCCGCCTGAACAAAGCGAGGAACAACCATTCCATACTGTCCCGTCTGCCGAGGGCCAACGGTATTAAAAAGACGGCAGACGACGACTGGAAGCTGGGTCTCCTTCCAGTGAGCGAGGGCGAGGAATTCGTCGAGCGTTTTGGCACAGGCGTACGCCCAGCGGTGTTTGTCTGTTGCACCCGTAAGAAGGTCGTCGTCCTCGTTGAAGGGAACCGAGATGCCTTTACCGTAAACTTCCGAAGTGCTCGGGATCAGTACCCGTTTGCGGTAACGCGAGCAAAATTTGAGGACCGTGTCCGTGCCATGAAAGATCGTCTCGATCGTCTTAACCGGCTGCTCCATGATCAGCCTGACACCAACGGCACTTGCCAGATGATAAACGCGATCGGTCTCACGGATCAATTCTTCCATCAGGGCGGCGTTGAGGACAGTGTCGATAATCAGCCGAAACCCCGGCTTGTCTTCCAGGTGGGCGACGTTCAGGTAGCGTCCGGTCGAAAGATCGTCGATGACCGTTATCTGATTGCCCTCAGCAATAAGTTTGTCTGCAAGGTGGCTGCCAATAAAGCCGGCACCGCCTGTTATGAGAATTTTCATGAAAAATCTATACCTAATTCCGTTCGAGTCGCTCGATTCTGGTCAATTGCGAATCCGAGGCTACTCTTAGCTTTTCGATCTCGGTTTCATTTTTGATCTGGGCATCGATCAGAGCATTCATCTTAAACTCAAAATCCTCGCGCGAACGTTTGAAGTCTGCATCAAATGTGTCCAGTCTTTCTTCGTGTCTTACGATTAAGTCCTTCAGCAGAACAATGACATCCTCAATTCGATCCACTCGCTCCTCTGTCGTCATACGTGAACGCTCCTGGAAACTATTTCGCTAAAGTATAACGCGGTTTTCCTTAAACCTTCAGACAACGGAACCGTAGGTTTCCAATCGAGCAGGGCAGTTGCTCGTTCGATATTCGGCCTTCTTTGTTTCGGATCGTCTGGCGGCAGCGGCATGTATTTGATGTTTATCGATTTGCCGGTGGCTCGACCGACTTCTTCGGCGAGTTCCTTCATGGTGAATTCGCCGGGATTGCCCAGATTTGTTGGCATGTGAATGTCTTCCGCCTCGGCGTTCATTAGTTTAATAATGCCATCAACCAGGTCGCTGATGTAGCAGAACGAACGCGTCTGCAAACCATCGCCGTAGATCGTGATATCTTGGCCCCTGAGTGCCTGAACGATAAAATTGGAGACAACCCGGCCGTCATTCTCGAGCATGTTTTCGCCGTAAGTGTTAAAAATACGCACGATACGCGTGTCAACGTCGCTTTGGCGATGGTAATCCATCATCAGCGTTTCGGCGACGCGCTTGCCCTCGTCATAGCAGCTTCTGAGGCCGATGGGGTTGACGTTGCCAAAATAATCTTCCGTCTGCGGATGCACCAGCGGGTCACCGTAAACTTCGCTGGTTGAGGCCTGCAGTATCCGCGCCCGGACACGCTTGGCAAGACCGAGCATGTTTATGGCCCCCATTACATTTGTTTTCACGGTCTTGACCGGATTGTACTGGTAATGGACGGGCGACGCGGGGCAAGCAAGATTGTATATCTGATCTACTTCGACAAAGATCGGTTCCGTTACATCATGCCTGATGACCTCAAAATCGGGATTGCCGCGTAGATGCGCGATATTTGTCTTGCGCCCGGTAAAAAAATTGTCGAGGCAAATAACCTCGTGACCCTCGCTGAGAAGGCTCTCACACAGATGTGAACCGATGAATCCGGCACCGCCGGTTACGAGTATTCGCATAGATGTTCGGAGTTCCAGCTTTAGCTGGCCTCAAGTTTCGGATGAAGCCAGCTGAAGCTGGAACTCCAAACGCATATCTTGCCACACATTAGCGATTTTCGACAGTCGACCTTAAAATCCGCTATTTTTTCTTCTGTGACGGCTGATTAGGTTGCGGCGGAGCCTTCAGGTTGGTTTCAAACAGCTTGAAAATCCGCTTGTATTCGTCGGCCCAACTGGTTGGCTGTTCGAAGCCGTGATCCTCGACGGGATAGCCGGCGAGTTCCCAGTTCTCCTTTCGCAGCTCGATCAATTTTTGTGCAAGACGGACGCTGTCCTGGTAATGGACGTTGACATCGATCATTCCGTGGCAAATTAGCAGAGCGCCTTTCAAACCTGCGGCGTGGTAGATCGGGGAACTCTTGCGATATGCTTCCTGGTCGCTTTGGGGCAGATTGAGGATGTTCGACGTGTAGCCGTTGTTGTAATGGGCCCAATCCGTTACGGGTCGCAAGGCCGCACCGGCGGCAAAAACATCCGGCGTCGTGAACATCGCCATCAGCGTGATAAATCCGCCATACGAGCCGCCGTAAATTCCGATCCGCTTTGCATCGACGCCGTGTTCGGTCGCCAGATATTGTGCTCCGTCAACATGATCGGTCAGGTCCTTGCCGCCCATGAAGCGGTAGATGCCGGTTCGCCAATCGCGTCCGTATCCGGCCGAGCCGCGATAGTCGATATCCAAAACGGCGTAGCCTTTTTCCATCAGGAAATGATGAAACATGTATTCGCGGTAATAGCTGCTCCACCAGTTATGGACGTTTTGAAGATACCCGGCACCATGAACAAACACGACCGCCGGGCCGCCTTTTTTGAAATTGGCGCCCTTGTAGAGTCGTCCGTAAACAGTCGCACCATCGCGAGCCTTAAAATTGACGATCGGCGGTGTGATCCAGTTGTACGATTTCCACTCGTCGGTAGGAGAATTGGTAATCTGTTTGATCTCGGCCTCGGTCGTACCGGTTTTGTTAGGTGCGATGTAAAGCTCGGTAGGCTTGTTTGCAAAAGACCGCAGAATGGCGAGTTTGCTTTGGTCAGCTGAGACGGTTGCCTGATTGTTTCCCGGCATCGAGGTCAGCTTTGTTCGCGTACCGCCGTCAAAGGACATCGAGTATAGGTTTCGTTCAAAAAAGCTGCCTTCGCTCGTTGTGAGGTAGAACTTAGTTTTGTCTTCGGAGAATCGAACGTCAAATACTTCAAACTGCCCGGAAGTCAGTTGAACAGGTGCTCCGCCATCCATCGATACGGTGTAAAGATGCGAAAAACCGTCGCGTTCCCATTGAAAATAGACGCGCTTATTATCGGGCAGCCAACCGAGCGAAAATCCGCCAGGGCCGCCGACCCATGCGTCGTCGTGCATCGCGGTAAGGATTTTCGTTTTGCCAGTCGCCGGGTCGAGCTGCATTATCCAGCGATCTTTATTATCGGCGGAGCGGGCCTGCATAACCGCATTCTTGCCATCCTCCGACCAGACCGGTGGCGACATCTGCAACTCTCGGTCACGCGTTTGTACCGTCCCTGAGCCTTGCCCGCGCGTCGGACCTTGATTTTGTGCTGCTCCCTGTTCGGGCGGGGTTTGTCCGGCCGCATTTCCCTCGGACCTCGGTGTTGGCACGGCGGCGGGCAAACGCTGTCCGTGGTCAACCCATTTCGAGTCGCCGGTTTCGACGCTGATGATTGCAATCCGGCCGCGAGATTGAACGTCACCAACCTTCGAACGGCTCGGGATGTCCTCGGTAAAGGCGGATTCGGTTACGTAGTTTGGAACGATCGTATTCTTCGCACCCGTGGCAATTTCGTTCACGGTGACAATCACTGATTTTCCGTCCGGCGTTAGCGACAGGTTCCCAGCCGTTTGCCCTTGCGTCAGTTGAAACGGCTTGCGTGTTTCCCTTGCCTTACGTTTCTTCTCATCTTCCTCGCGTTTCAGCGCTCGTTCACGAACAACGTCGAGCAGATCGCGTTCTTCCTTTTTCAGGGCTTCCTGACTGTCGGTTCCTTTGCGAGTCGGATCTGCGGCAGCTGCTGCCGGGCCGCCCGTACCCGCTCCCCCGGCTGGCCGAATGTCGGTCAATTGCTCCAATAAACCGCTGTCGAGCGAGAATGAGTAAAGATTATTCTGGCGGGTAAAGGTGATGTGACGCTGATCGGCAATAAATCGAGGATTTCCTTCGGCGTCGGCTGTTTTGGTCAATTGCCGTCGCTCGCCGCTCTCGTTGTTGTACAGGAAAATATCGCCGCTATCCCCGAAGACAATCCATTTCTTGTCATCCGAAACATCGCCATTCGGTGGTGCCTGCTTTGCTTCTTCCTCAGAAAGCTTGCGCAGAGCCGCTGCCGTCAGCATTGACGACATAAACCGATGTATCGCCATTTCGCGGCTCGTCAGCCCGCTTCCAGCTAAAGTAGATCTTTGAGCTATCCGCCGACCAGCGTACATTCGTTGGCTCGTAACCCACAAGAGCAGGCCCGCGCATGATATTGTCGATCGTCAGTTCAAACTTCTTAACAGGCACCGCCTGCTGCGCCGACGCGGCAATCGGATTAAGACAAAAAGCGACTATAAAAATGAGCGATAGGATCGGTTTCATTGGTTTTCTTCTTTAACTTTAGATTTAGTATGCCTTGGTCAGGTCCATAATAGTATAATGGTGTTTTATTATTTCGTCATATTTGACACCGATTTTGCATGTCCGAGGAAGGCGGCGATAATAGCTGATATGGGTGAAAGCGATGGATACGCCAAACGCGAAGAAAACAAGGGCCGAAGTTCTGGCGGAAATCAACTCCGCTCACGAACGTCGGCATAAGCTAGGTGAGGAACTTTTGACTAATATCAAAACTCGTAGGCCTGAGATTGAGGCCAAACTTTTATGGTTTAAACGTGAAGAACCCGATCTTGTCTACCGCTTTTACCATCAGAGTTTTAAGGTCTTTATCATGACGAGTTTGATAAAGAGTGCGAATGAACTTTTCGAAAGTCTCGCCCCAGAATCGACCGTGCTAAATAGTTGGTATGCCACGATCACTCAAACAGCAATCTCCAAAAAATTCGATGACGAAACAAATCAAGCCTGGTTCGAGGAGACTCTTCCTGTAACTCAAGGATTTTGGCACGCAAAGTATTTTCTTGAGCAAATGATCGCTTCAGCCGACGAGCTTGATGAGGCTCCGCAAATGCTGCCAAGCGGCTGGGCCGCTGTACTTTATCTCTACAATTTACGATGAAAACATCGAAAAAGTTACAATCGGGTTCGAATCCGACGGCGCCGGCGGAAATAGATGCTCATACCAATGTGGCCGAAGGGGACAAAGCATCTTGGGCTGTTGATCAGGAAGAGCGGGGATACTATTACAATGACGCTCATGGATATGAGGTCTATGTGCCCGACGACGATGAAAAAGACGGCTCGTGTTGAGTGCCAACTTTGATTGGCTGGCAGTACATGTCGTAAACGCGGTAATCGGACAAATAATCGACAGACAAGTTATTTGAAGCACGGTGAAACAGTGGCTTGCGATCAAATTTCATATAGATATTTAAGGTTGCGAGGCGTGTTAAAATATTCTTTCGAGTGATTCCCAATAGTTGGGGCTGGGAGAAGATAGATACTATTGAGGAAACCTCTGGTAAACATTTGGTTTGTTGTTTCTTTCTGTCTCAGTGCAGTCGGAACCTCAGCACTTGTGAGCTGGTTGTCGGGGAATTGGCACTGGTTTGGTAGATCAGGCTCAATCATGACAATGGCGGGCGTACTGTTAAGTGTGCGCCCGCTTGTGCGTATGGGTCGCGTCGGCTGGATTTCGTATCAGGCCACTATTGATGGTGGCCATATCCCTCCGACGCCCGAAGAAGTAGAGGCCGACAGACAATCGGAATTGGATGCAAGGGCGGCTCAAATCGGCACCTTTATGGCCGTTGCAGGCACCCTGATCTGGGCATATGGTGATTTGATCGGCAGGATCATGTAAACCTGCCAATTTATTTCTTCGGCCTTTCATTGGCTTTCAAAACTCGTTTACGCAGCCTGATAGCCTTCGGCGTGACCTCGATGAGTTCATCGTCGGCGATGAATTCGAGGGCGCGTTCGAGCGACATTTCACGCTGGGGGACGAGGCGGCATGGCTTCGTCGGCGGATGTTGTGCGCATGTTTGAGAGCTTTTTCTCTTTGATCGGGTTTACGTCGAGGTCGACGGCGCGGGCGTTTTCGCCGACGATCATGCCTTCGTAGACTTTAATCTGCGGTTTTACGAACAGCACACCGCGTTCCTGTAAGTTATACAGAGCATACGTGTTGGTCTCACCCATGCGGTCGCTGACGAGCGAACCGGTCTGACGCGATTTCATCTCGCCTTGGTGTTTGTCGAATCTTAAAAACAGAGTGTTGAGTAGTCCTGTTCCCTTCGTTTCGGTGAGGAACTCACCACGGAATCCGATCAGGCCACGCGACGGCACTTCAAATTCTAACCTGACGCGACCACTGCCGTTGTTGATCATTTTGGTCATCTGGCCCTTGCGGCGGCCCATGGCTTCGGTGACGACGCCGATGAATTCGTCTGGTACGTCAATGACAACCAATTCAATTGGTTCGAGCGTTTCTCCTGTTTTCTCATCCTTTTTGGTGATGACCTGGGGTTTTGAGACTTGAACTTCGTAACCCTCGCGGCGCATCATCTCAATAAGAATTGCGAGCTGCAATTCGCCGCGGCCTGAGACCTTGAACTGTTCGGCCGCTTCAGTTAGCTCGACACGAAGGGCGACGTTGCCGAGCAATTCGCGGTCGAGCCGGTCCTTGATCTGGCGCGAAGTGACGAATTTGCCGTCGATGCCCGAAAATGGCGAGGTGTTTACACCAAAGATCATCGCGATCGTCGGCTCGTCGACCGCGATCGTCGGGAGCGGCTTTGGATTATCGACCGAAGTGATTGTTTCGCCGATCTCGATATCGTCAAATCCAGCCAGTGCGACGATCTCGCCCGTCCCGGCGTCCGAGACGGTTGTCCGTTCGAGACCTTCGAAAACGAAAAGTTCCTTGACGCGGGTTTTTACAATCGAGCCATCACGTTTTGCGACCGCAACCTCTTGATTTTTAGCGATCTCACCTGAGAAAATTCGGCCGATGGCGAGCCGGCCGACAAACGGGTTGTAATCGATATTTGCGACCAAAAGCTGTAGCGAATCGTCGCGGAGGGCGTGCGGAGCCGGGATAGTCTCGATGATCTGATCGAACAGCGGGATCAGATTCTTGCCTTCGTCGGCCAAATTTTTCTTCGCGACACCGTCACGCGAGATCGAATACAGGACGGGGAATTCGATCTGTGTATCGTTGGCCCCGAGGTCGATAAACAGGTCGTAGATCTCGTCAAGAACTTCTTCGGGACGCGAATCTTGGCGGTCGATTTTGTTTACAAGGGCGATTGCGGGCAGTTTTAATTCAAGAGCTTTCCGCAATACAAAACGCGTCTGCGGCAGACACCCCTCGGCTGCGTCAACCAGCAAAACGATGCCATCGACCATCTTCAACACCCGCTCGACCTCGCCGCCAAAATCGGCGTGGCCCGGTGTGTCGAGGATGTTGATCTTGTAATCGCCATAACGAACCGACGTGTTCTTCGCCATGATCGTGATCCCACGCTCACGCTCGAGATCCATCGAATCCATGACGCGATCAACGACCGTCTCATTGTCACGATGAGTGCCCGACTGGGCCAGCATGGCGTCAACCAAAGTCGTCTTCCCATGGTCAACGTGAGCGATAATTGCAATATTCCGAATCTTGTCTGGAGTAATCATAGTCGTAAATCCCCGCCCGAAGGCAAACGAGTATAATGACGGATTAAGCCAACAAAGGCAAAAGCCAAACCCAGTCCGCTATCCACAGCGGTCGAATTTCGTCCAAAACGGACGTTTTCGGTGGTGAACTTTTTGGAATTTTTACCTGTCGCCGATTTTTGCCACATTTAACCCGACAAAAAGTGTGGCACGTGCCACATTCTGTGCAGTATGAGTGCTCAACAACCCCATAAATACTGCTTTTTCCACAAAAATAAGGCAGTTTTTCTGTCGCGATTTACAAGCCCCTGGTCGATGATAAATGGTACTCAGTCGCGTGATTTGAAGCTGATTGGTAGAGGTTTTTGCCTGACTGGTCAAAGGTCTTTTCGGAAAAAGACCTTTACCAATTTTGATAGTAGTAGCTGCAATCGAAAGCTGCCCCCGGATTTCCTAAATTGGCTGACTGGAGCGGCAAGCATCCCTGCTTGCCAACGCCGGGGCCTCCGGCGTGACGGTCGTTAGTATTTTTCAACGTTAATAATCACCACGCCCGTCAGCGTCCTCACAGCAGGACGCTTGCAGGCGAGGGCGCCTGCGTTCCCGGCCTATGACTGGAGCGGCAAGCATCCCTGCTTGCCAACGCCGGTTCCTCCGGCGTGACGGCGGTTAGTATTTTTCAACTTGAATAATCAACCCGCCCGTCAGCGTCCTCAAAGCAGGACGCTTGTAGGCTAGAAGCTCCTGCGTTCCCGGCGAAAAAAAGTAATTCCGGTCATAACTTCTTAAAAATGTCAGGTCGGCCGTTGGGCGTGGGATGTTTTCCTTGTACTACCGCCCGCCGACGACGAGATGAGCCTGATCCAGTCGTCATCGACGCGGATCAAAGGATTCTGGTCAGTTAACCGAGTTAGTTGCCGAGCTAGTTCATAGCTCTCATCGCTTAAATTAAACGGAAAAAGCCGGACATTGTGCCCGGCTTTTTTATTTGTGGTTGTTGTGTAAACTGCACGAACTGGCCGCCCACTTACGCGAGACGGTTCTGACTACGATCGTCGCGAGTCGCGGCCGACGACGAGGTTATTTGTTACCTGGAAGACGCCGTTGATTCCGTGGGCGAGGATGTTTAGTAGGTTTGCGTCACTGCGGTTGGCGACGAAGCCTTCGAGGGTGATGCGGCCGTTTTCGACGATGATCCTGACGTCAGGATTGATCGTCGAGAAATACTGTGCAGGACCACGATTGACGAAGGTGACGTATGCCGCCTGGCGGATGCGGTTGTCGAAAGAGCCTACGGGAAGTTCCTGGATGTTGTTAACCACCTTTGAAACGCCCTTGATCTCTTTGATTGCGGCGGCCGCCTCGCGTTTTGTGCCGAGCGTTATCGTCTTACCGCTCAGCGTCACGGTGTCGCCGCTGACCTGATAGGTGATGTTGTCAAAAACGCCATACCTCATCAGCCCGCGGAGCTTCGAATTGACCTGCTGCTCGATCGTCTTCGCCGGCTTCTCAGCCGGAGCCGCAAACGTCGGAGCATTAAAACCCACAATAGAAAATGCAATAACTGAGAATGAAAGTGCGAAATATTTCTTTAATCTGTTCATAAATTAAGTCTCCCTCCTAAAAGAGATGTGTCACTTCAATTGACAATGATTGGACGCCTGGAAATGACGACGAGGTGTCCGAAAAGCGAGTCTTTATGCAAAAGAATATTTCTCTGGGTACTCGGCGATCTCTGCGTTTAAGAATGAGTTTGAGACGCAGAGATCGCTGAGTACGCAGAGTTATTTTGAGATTTGTCGTAATGCTTCGTAGAGAACGATCGCAACGCTGTTGGCGAGGTTTAGACTGCGGACGTTTGGGTTTGGCATCGGGATCGTGAGGCAGCGGTCGGCGTTGTCGGCGAGGATGCTTTCGGGCAAGCCGCGAGTTTCCGGGCCGAAGACAAGGCAGTCGTTGGGTTGAAACGCACAAGCGGTGTATGGCCGGTCGGTTTTGGTCGTGAAATATAGCAACCGCGAATCCGGCAGACTTGCATTGAGCGATTCCATGTCGATATGCCTGTAAAGTTCGACCTCGGCCCAGTAATCCAGGCCTGATCGTTTCAATGTCCGGTCGTCCATCCTAAAACCGGTCACACCGACGATATGCAGCGGCGTAAACGTTGCGGCACAAAGACGCGCGATATTGCCCGTATTTGGCGGAATTTCTGGTTCGTAAAGGGCGATGTGCATCGGCAGAGTGAAAAGTTAAAAGTTAAAATCTGATTCAAATCGATTTTCCATTTTCCATTTTCCATTTTTCGTTGGTGAAGTGCATCTTTTCGTGGGTGGAAATCATCAATCTCATACCGGTCAAAACCCGCGCGGCTGGTGCTGAATGGGGCGGTTTGTGCTACAATCCGATGTTTTGAGGAGAACTCATAAGTGGTATTGCGTTTTAGATATATCTTTAGCCTCGTCGTTTTCGCACTTCTGTCTGCTAACGGTGTTTCGGCTCAGACAACGGCGACGGCATCACCAACACCGGTTGCAACTCCGGCGGCGGTCAAACCAGGAGCGACACCCGCCAAGTTTGACCCTAAACTGATAACGGCCGAGCAGGTGGTCGAAACATCGCTGATCGCGGCCTACGGATACGGCGCGGGCCGTCCGCTGCTAAATCAGATCCGCAAAACCACGGCGGAACGCGGTCGCGCGACCTATACGGCGGCCGACGGCAAGATCGAACAGGCGACCTATCAAAAGTTTGTTATTCGCGCCGAGGCATTGGCAAAGGAAAAGATCAGGCTCGATCAGGAATTTCCGAACGCCCGGTATTCGCTGGTTTTTAACGAAGACAAGATCTTTGGCGTTTACAACAATACCGTCTTTACGCCCCGTGAGGACGCGGCAAAGGGCTTTGAAAATCAGATCGTTCGCGGTCTCGAGGCGTTTCTCAGGTATAAGGAAAACGGCTCGACCATCGAGATGGGGCCGCGCGAAAAGCTGATGGGCGTCGATTTCTATCTGATTGACGTGACCGATAAACAGCAGCGAAAAACACGCTTTTATGTTAGCGCTAAATATTTCAAGGTTATGATGCTCACCTACGAGGACGGTGGCGTCAAATACCGCCGCAAATTCTACAATTACAACTACGCGCAAGGCACTCTCGTCCCCTACCGCACCGTCCTCTGGGCCGATGACAAGATCGTCGAAGAAACCGAAATCGGCACCGTCACCTTTGGTCAAAAGGTCGATGAGGAGCTGTTTAAAGCGGGATAGCGACTGGAGCTGCAAGAACGACTGGAGCGGCAAGCATCCTGCTTGCCAGCGGTTGCAAACCGCTAATGCGCCTACGTTTTGACCACCTTGCAAGATAATAAACGACGAAACGCCGAGGAAGCCTCGGCGTGGCAAGCAGGGCTTGCCGCTCCAGTCACTTCAACTTTTTGCAACTTTCTCCCGCCTCATCTGTTTAACGGATTGCTGCTCCCCGAAAACTAATTCAGGAGACTATTGATGAATAAGATCAAACTATTGATTGCAAGTATTGGTGTGTCCGGTGTGCTGTTTTTTGTTTCAGCGACCGGGTTCGGACAAATCGCGGTTGAGCCGAGTTATGAGGTTTCGCTGCATTTGCTCATGGCAACAAATGAGGCGGGGCAGAAGGGAATTCTTCCAGCGAATCTTTCAGCCGTGTCGCAGCAGATAAAATCAAACTATGGAATTTCGAATTACCGGCTTGTCGGCACATTTCTCGGTCGCACGGCAAACTTGGGTAATTTTGAAGCGAAATCCGGGTTGAATATCGGACCGCAAGTTGCGGGTCAGCCGCAAAGCCTGCTCGAGTGGACGGTGAACAACCTGAAGAGCGGGCCGACGGCGAAGGGCGGCGTGGCGTTTCAGGTTCAGTCTTTGAGGGTTCAGGCCAGGATGCCGTTTTCGACGGTGGTAGCGAAGGATGATGCGGGAAAGGACCGCAGCAATGTCGTTTACGAGAATTATGGCCTGGTACTGAGCAAAGTCAGTTTTCAAGAAAATATTCCGGTCCTCATCGGTACGCTGAATTTGCCCGGCGTAAGCGACACGATTTTCATGGTTATGAGCATCAAATCGACCGATCTCTAGCGACGTTTCACGCCCGCCGCCGAGATTAACGCAACAATTTTGGCGGCGGAGCGTGATCTATTCCGAGGTGGGATTTTGTTTTCTACGAGATTCCGTTTTTAATAGTATGGATGTATGGCTTTCGACAGTGTCAGAACTTTTGGTGTGGAGGCGAACCGCACACGTATGCCTGACGGAAAACGCTCCGACCACGAACTCGTCGACGCCACGCGCAGAGGGGATGAATCCGCCTTTGCCGAGATAATGTCGCGTTACCGGAATCCGTTAACGAACTATCTCTATAGATTTTTGAATGATTACGAAGAGGCGGTCGACCTCGCCCAGGAGACATTTGTCAGGGTTTATTTTGCTCTTGACAGATATCACACGCAGTATGCGTTCTCGACCTATATCTATCGTATCGCAACAAACCTCGCAATTAGCGAAATAAGACGGCGAAAGCGGCGAAAGTTGCTTTCACTGACCGGGCTTTTTCAGGGCGAGGATGACAGCGAGGTCGAATTTCAGCCCACTGACGGCAAGATGCTGGCGGATGACGAACTCGTCGAAGACGAACGCAGCCAGATTATCGGCAAAGCGATCGCGGCTTTGCCAGAGAAATATCGCGTGCCTGTCATTCTTCGCGATGTCGAGGGCAAATCTTATGACGAGGTCGCCGAGATAATGCAGCTCGGGCTCGGCACAACAAAATCACGCATCAGCCGCGGGCGGGCGTTATTAAAAGAGAAATTGCAGAATTATTTATAAATGGTTAACAAACACAACAACTTACAGGAACCAGAACACGCTGAGATCGGCCGTCTGATCGGTGGATTGAAACGCGTCGAGGCGCCGAAAGATTTTGACTTTCACGTGAAGGCACGAATAGCGAAAGGACGCCCTGCGGAGAAACGAGCGTCGTGGTTTCCTGCCTCGGTACGTTTTGCTGCTCCGCTTGTACTACTTTTGGCAGTCGGTGGTTATTTCGGCTTCAGAACAGTGTATTCGACGCACGACGCCAATGTTCCAGTCGTAGCCTATGCTCCGCCGGAAACCATGTCACAGCCGGTGGAGCTGGCGACCGAATCTGTCGTTGCTCCGACTGAGACAATCACCAATGAGCCGACAAGCGATACGCTCGCAGGGGTGAAACCGTCAGACACGGGCAATAAAGTTACAAAAACCGTTCAAAAGACACCTACTACTCCAAATCCGAAGAACGAAAAACCGGGCGGCGGTTCCTACGATGCCGCGTCGCGAGACTCGGTTACGATCACCCAGCCGGATATCGATGACAACGCTCCTCCATCCGCAAGAAAGGTGATCGTTCCGGCGAGCCAGTTTTTGAATTCGGTTGGTATCACTTCATCGGGAGGAAAGATTACATCTGTCAGCGGAGCGGCGGCGAGTGCCGGGCTTCGGGCAGGCGATGTTATCCAATCGGTAAACGTGCAGACGGGAACGATCCGCGTCAGCCGCGACGGCAAGAGCATTGTCGTAACGATCAAATAGACATGACTGGAGCGGCAAGCATCCTGCTTGCCAGCGGTTGAAAACCGCTTATGCGGCGGGGTTTTATCTAGTTAATTGATCATCGAGATCCGTAACACCGAGGAAGCCTCGGTGTGGCAAGCAGGGATGCTTGCCGCTCCAGTCGGTGTGGCAAGCAAGGATGCTTGCCGCTCCAGTCGGCGTGGCAAGTAGGGATGCTTGCCGCTCCAGTCATCGTTTTCTGGGAATCAAGAAAAGCCCTATCAAATACAACGCCAGTGTAAAAAACTGAATATAGCCCGTTCCCGCCGAATACTTCGGGAGTTCGAGCAGCCAGGTGAAGGCTTCTTTGCCGGGATTTTCAAATAACCGCTGCCACCAGCTACCAGTTGGGGCGGCGGTTATGTTTGCGAGGATGAGATATTTGACGACAAAGGCGAGGCCGAAGAGGGCGATCATGCTCCGCAACAGGCGTTTTGCATCAAACTCGGCAAACAGATTGTTCCAGATCGTCCAGAAAAAACAAAAACCTACGACCCAAAACGTCAATCCTTGTTCCGGCAGCAGCGAATTAAAAAGCTGTGTTGTAGCTGTGAACAGCGCGAGCAGTACGGCGACATTTGCGGCGTTTTGTAATAGCGGACGCTCTTCCGCGATCCAGTCTACGAGCGAAATCATTCCCGATCGGAAAAATAAAACAAGCGTCAATGCCGCGAAAACGAGTGAAATCAGCGCCGGTTTTAGAAAAATAAAAGCATTGTCCGTCGCACCGAGCCTCAGACCGCCGAGCAGCGTGACGGTGAGGAAGATCGCGGGAAGGATGACGTAGGTTAGATATGCTCTCGGTGAATTTTCTACGTCTCGATGTCCGGGAGAACGAACAATGGTGTTCTCCTCAATTGCAATCACCTGACCATCGATGACTTCTACGCTTTCAATTTCGGTTTCAGCTTTTTCCATTCGTCTAGGTCTCTCGCAAGAGAGCGGAACAGCCACATCGGCAAACTACTTCCGTTCTCGGGTCAATTTCATCGGATTAAAATCGGACGGCGTGATTTTTAGTCCGTCTTCAAACTCGGTTTTCAATTCAGTAGCGGTTTTGATCCCCAGAGTTTCATCCGAAGTTCGAAAGTTCGAGTCGATGGCGATGACGCGATCAGCAGCGGATAAACCGCTCGAAAATAAGGCATCATCGTTCGACAACTGTCCCCAACCCTGCCGGTAGTAGCTGTACGCGATGTAAAACTGGGCCGCCGCATCGCGCTTTTCCGGATCGGCACGGTCAAATGCCAGACGAGCACCGGCGAAATCTTCGGCCCGAAACGCATTCAGCCCACGCCCAAATTCTTCCTTATTTATCTCATAGACACCTATCGCGACCTGGCCTTTCGTCGCCACTTCGGCCAGTGAACGAGGCTCGGAAATATATAGGAAACCAGTAAAAACAAAGCCGATAGCAACGATTGCGATGCTCAAAATCTGGATATACTTTTCGTTCATTGGTATAATCGTCGCTAATTAAAGGATACACTTTATCGGTCGAGAGTTTATATGAAAAAGTTCACCGTTTCCTTCTTGTTTTTTGCCGTGTCGGCCATCGCGTTCGTTGAGATCGATGCCCAGGGGATAAAGGCCGATCTCGTTGTCACAAACGCGAACATCCGGACAATGGACGCGAAGCGAACTGTTGCGAAATCGCTCGCCGTGCAGAACGGCAAGATCATTGCCATCGGTTCTGATGCCGACACAAGATCGTTGGTTGGTGCAACTACACGGGTCATCGACGCTGGGGGTAAGACCGTAATTCCAGGCTTTAACGACGCACACGTGCATTTTATGGAGACGGGCCAGCAGCTTTCGAGCGTCGATCTGCGTGATGCGAAGACGCCGGAGGAATTTGTTGCACGTATCAAGGCATTTGCCGCGAAATTGCCAAAAGGCCGTTGGATACTCGGTGGCAAATGGGACCACGAGAATTGGAAACCAGCGAGCTTGCCAACCGCAGCGATGATCGATGCGGCCTCGCCGGACAATCCCGTCTTTATCGACCGCCTCGACGGTCACATGGCTCTTGCAAACAGTCTCGCAATGCGAATGGCTGGCGTAAACAAAGACACGAAAGAGGTTGACGGCGGCTTGATCGTTCGCGATGCGTCGGGAAATCCGGCCGGGGTTTTTAAGGATGCGGCGATGTCGTACATTTACAGGGTCATTCCTGAATCTTCGTGGGACGAGAAAATGGAATTTGCCGCTGCCGCCACCGAACACGCCGCGAGCCTCGGCGTCACGAGCGTGACCGACGTTTCCGCCGGGACGGATGTCGGTATTTATCAGGAACTCGTGCGTCACGGCAAGATGAAAACACGCATTTACGGATGCTCGAACCTTTCCGATTATCAACGGTGGCAGCGTACCGGTGTTCGATACGCATTCGGTACGCCGATGCTCCGCGTTGGATGTTTGAAAGGGTATGCGGATGGCAGTCTCGGTTCCACCACCGCGTGGCTGTTTGAGCCCTACCTGGACGATCCAAAAACAACGGGACTCGCGGGCGAAGACATTCCAAAAACGCCCGAACTCGTTCTCGGAGCTGACAAAGCCGGGCTTCAGATCAATATTCACGCCATCGGTGACCGGGCGAATGACGAAATTCTCGATATTTTTGAGCGAACTGTAACAGCAAATGGTGCTCGAGATCGCAGGTTTCGAATTGAACACGCTCAGCATCTAAGGCAGGAAGACATCAAGCGCTTCGGGGGCATGAAAGTCGTCGCATCGATGCAGCCCTTCCACATTATCGATGATGGACGTTGGGCTTGGAAGCGGCTCGATGAAAAGCGTTTGAAGGGCACATACGCATTTCGCACAATCCTCGACACCGGCGGTGTGCTCGCATTCGGCTCCGATTCGCCGGTCGCCCCGCTAAATCCGCTCTGGGGTGTTTACGCGGCCGTCACACGCCGTACGCTCGATGATAAAAACCCCAACGGCTGGATACCTGAGCAGAAAATATCGGTCGATGAAACCGTCCGAGCGTTCACCTGGGGTTCGGCATATGGTGAATTTCAGGAAAGTTGGAAGGGGACGCTCGCACCGGGAATGCTGGCCGATTTTGTCATACTTTCGGACGACATTTTTGTGATCGAGGCCCCGAAGATTCGTGACGTCAAGGTGCTGAAAACGGTCGTGGACGGCAAGGTTGTTTTTGAGGCCAGGTGACAAAAAAGTTAAAGATAGCGGACAAGAATTAAAGAATTATAAACGTACACGCGGCGAATGTAGGAAACAGGAGGGCATATAAAAAGAGCAGCATTGATACAAAAATGTTTGACCGTTTTTGCGGCAGCCGTTTTTGCGGCACTTGGCACGACGGTAACTTTAGGACAGCAACGCGAAGTGTGGCAGTCAATAGTTAGCAGGGGCGGCGAGTTTGCCGCGCATATTCCGTCGGATATGATCGTGATAAACGAAGACGATTACTATCCGCGACTTATTCTGTCGTCGCAGGATGTCAGGCTCGACATTACTGTCAGGCCTAATTTGGGCAAAAAGGATGTAGCTGCTGCCCCTTCGACAAAAAGTTCGGCTGACAGCACAATAACGAAATTTCAGCTTAGTGATGTTTATGGTCAAGTAAATATCAGCGAACGTCCCAATCGGTTTGCGACGACTATCAATGCTTCGTCTGCGAGGAAGGTCTATTTCGTGGCCGCGTACGCAAGGATCAAAGATCATCCGAAAATTATCCGGTTCTTAGCGTCCTTGAAATTTGGCGGCAAAGCGCTTTTTACGATCACTGATGTGGAAAGCGAGTCGGCCGGTAAAGGAACTGAGATCGAAGACCTCAAGAGCAGCGAGATCGTTCGCGAATTTATGAAAAAGCCCGTAAATAAGAAGGCAGAAATACGGTTTGAATCGCTCGACCCTGCCGTGCCGGCCGCCTTTGGGCCGAACGACGAACCCAGGGAATCGGATCCGAACGAGACTCGCAGCCTTATAGTTCTCCGAGTTCCAAGGCCCGCATATAATCCATCGGGCACATCGCGCATAAACGGAACGGTTCCGGTTCAGGTGACAATGCTGGCCACAGGACAGATCGGTGCGATCGTTGCTGATGCGAAACTGGACCGAGGGCTCGCCGAGAGCGCCGTGGATGCAGCAAGGCAAATCAAATTTATACCGGCCACAGTAAACGGCAAGCCTGTGGATGTACGGCGCACACTCGTTTACTCATTTTTTTCTCGATAGGATCAAGACGATGGAACTGGTAGCGGTACAATTCGAACGAAAGTGAAGTTCGCAATACTCGTTTTACTTATATCTTCGATCGCGCCGACTGCTGTGGGTCAACAAACTGCGGATTTGATTATTCTCAATGGTCGCATTCGAACGATGGATGCGAAAAACCCCCTTGCCGAGGCGGTTGCTGTGACCGGTGGTCGAATAACTGCGGTTGGTTCAAATCAGAATGTGCGTTCGCATGCCTCACCGACGACAGAGATTATCGATGTGAACGGAAAGACGGTTGTTCCGGGATTCAACGACGCGCATGTCCATTTTACCGGCGTCGGCAATTGGTTCTCGCATCTCGATGCGTCGGCGGTTAAGGGTACACCCTCATTGCTCGCCCGAATTGCTCACTTTACAAAATTCCTGCCAAAAAGCCGATGGGTACTCGGGGCAAAACTTGACCCAGAAAGTTGGTTAGGCTCTAAACTTCCGACCCTGGCCGAGATTGACTCGGTCAGTCCGGACAATCCGGTTTTAATATATTTCGCCGATCCGGCGAGTGCCCTTGTAAATTCGGCGGCATTGCGGGTGTCCGGTGTCGCGTTAGTAAACGCCAACGCCCGCGATGCAGAGATTCCGCGTGACGAAAACGGTCGAGCAACCGGTATCGTGCGGCGCTCGGCTCTGACACGGGTTCGCAATTCGGTTCCAAAGAATAACGCAACAAACTGGGCCGAGATTGCCGAGGCCGCGAGTAATTACGCAGCGTCGCTTGGCGTAACGAGCGTTCAGGACGTGCATTCCGACCACCTGCTCGCGACGTTCCGTGACATGGCGAAAACGGGAAAGCTGAAAACGCGTGTTTATGAATGCATCGGTCTGGGAGATTGGGAAAAAAATCCGTCAATCGGAATGCTGTCAGCGACGGGCGATGCGATGGTTCGGGGCGGCTGCGTTAAATGGTTTGCCGATGGCAGCGACGACGAACGTGTCGAACTCGGCCAGCGCATCGCAAAGGCCGACAAAGCGGGGCTGCAGGTGATGATTCACGCCATCGGTGCGAAATCCAATAAAAATACCATCGACGCGTTCGAGTTTGCTGCATCCAAGAATGGTGCGAAAGACCGCCGGTTTCGTATCGAACACGCACATCTGATGCGTTCCGCCGATATGGGGCGGCTGGCGCGTCTAGAGCTGATTCCATCGATGCAGCCGGCGTTGTTTTACCGCGAAGGGGAAACCGGCGGTGACGATTTTGGCACTATCTTTCGATCGGGAGCGAAGGTGGCGTTTGGCTCCGACGCGTCGATGATCGACATCGATCCGCTGCTGGGAATCCACGCGGCGGTAAATTCGGGTAAGTTTTCGATCTCGGTCGAACAGGCCGTCGCGGCATACACGCTTGGTTCCGCCTACGCTGAGTTTCAGGAGAAGGAAAAGGGAAGTCTGAGCGTCGGGAAATTAGCCGATATGGTGGTGCTGTCGAACGATATTTTCAACATCGATCCGCGAAAGATCAGAGACGTCAAAGTGGTTATGACAATCGTTGACGGTCGGGTTGTATTTGTGCGAAAGTGAAATGCTGGCCCCTGCCGTTGTATAATAGTCGGATTGAGGAGTTTATTATGATGATTAAGAAAATGTTTTTATTTGTGTCGCTCGTACTGGTTTTTGCTGTGGCCGCATTTGCCCAAGGGTCGCCGGGCGACAATGGAAAACCGGAACTCAACAGCAAAGGCGAGCCGGTTGTGAAGATCAAGGACAACGCTCCGGTTGACTTGAAAGCGGGTCAATCGATCACTCGCGGTGACATTCTGGTCGCGGGTGTTACAAAGGTTTCCGTCGAAAAAGCCCTTGCCTCACCCGATAAATTTGCCGATAAAACGGTCGCTGTCAAAGGCGTGATCGTGCGTTCATGCAAAAAAGAAGGCTGCTGGATGGAAATGGCCGACAAGACGGACGGTAAATCGGTCCGCGTGACCTTTGGCGATCACAAATTCTTTATCCCGCTCAACGCAGCCGGAATGAAGGTTTCGGCTCAGGGTACCTTCAAGACAAAGGTTCTGCCGAAAGACCACGTTGACCACCTGATCAACGACGACGGTGCGAAATTTGACAAACGAAATGCGGACGGCACGGTGACCGAGGTTTCGTTCGATGCGACGGGTGTTGTTTTGACGAAAGCATCGAAGTAGGTGCGGGTTCCGAATGCTGAAAATGCAGTTGTCCCGATTGCGAAACTAATCGCCTATTGCCTTGACCCTTCAAATGAGGTTGGAAAACATAAGGCGAAAGTGTTTGCATCGGCCCTTGGTTTACGGAGGCTGGATCATGCTGAACTCAGTTCGGCGCTACTGAATGCGGTTAAGGAGAAAATCGCCGTTCGCGGAGTTTCGGACAAGTACGGAGAGCGCTATCAAGTTGATTTTTTGTTTGATTTTCGAGATAAGAGTGCCCTTGTAAGAAGTGTTTGGATAATTGATACCGGTTCTGAGATTCCGCGTTTGATAACCTGTTATGTGCTCGAATAATACGAGGTTTATATGAGAAAACCGCAACTTTTTGATTCCATCGCGTTGCTCGAAGATATTCCTGAGGCCGGACTCGAACGCGGTAACGTTGGAGCAGTCGTTGAAATATACCGTGAAGGCGAAGGGTATGAAGTTGAGTTTGTCGATGTCAATGGTCGAACTTATGGACTGACAACGCTTTCACCTGATCAATTTGTTCTTCTCTCACGCGAGGCCGTAACGGAAAGGATCGCAGCCTAAACAAAAATTTGCCCGCGAACCCACGCGAATTGACACGAATGTTTTTGTTCGTGATTCTTCGCGTGGGTTCGCGGGCAAAGACTTTTAAACCCAAATTCCGCATTAGAAAGGTTGAGTTAGCTTCGCACCCTCTTCTTTGCGGCCCTTTGCGGCTTAGCGGCTTAGCGGGGAAAGCCAGTTTCCCGCAAAGCCGCTAAGTCGCAAAGAAGCCGCAAAGGAAGGAAAATGAGAGGAAAAAAGCCTAACGCTTAATCCGGGTTAAAACACCAATCTCACCGAAAGCTGCAGTTGTCGCGGGTCGCCGACGCCTTGGCGGAGGAATCCGTCAAAGTTGAAGAGGCTCGGTGCGACGAGCGAGTTTTGGTTACCGGCGCCCGAAAGCGAGTTGATCCGGTTATCGGTATTGAACGTGTTGAACATCTCGATCTGCGGGATCAGCTCGACCGTTTCGGTCAGGTTGAATTTACGTGCCAGACGCCAGTCGAACGAGAAATACTCGTTGTCCTTTCTGAGCGTGTTTCGGTTCGTGGCAGTTCGCGTTGCGGGCGTGGCCGGCTGGGCCGAACGCACTTGCAGACGCGGCGTGAATTGGAATTTGTACGGCAGCTCGGCATACATATAGAAATTAAATTTATGTGTTATGTCACGATCCGACAGCGCGTAATCCTGCCGTAGGTTGTTGATGTTGAACGCGCGGTCGGTGAAAGGATCGCGTTCATTCGAGTCATCGTCCTTATCGCGCGACCAAACGTAGTTGGTTTCCATTTGAAAGCGATTACTAAAGCGCTTTCTTGCTCCGACCGTGAAGCCGTAGTACAGCGATCTGCCGACCGAACTAGTGACCATCGTCTCGTCGAGATACGGGAAGAAGAACGCGTTGCGATTTGCGTTTAAAAACCGAGTTAGATGCACGCCTTTCGAACGTGTGAAGTCTAAATACATCGCCCAGTCCGCTGCGATCTCTTGCTCGAACGCCACATTCATTGTGTAAATATCGGGGTTTTCGTAGTTGCGGTCGAAGACGCGGACGCCGCTGAAACAGGGGAACTGCGTTGTGCCCAGTCCGCCCGTGCAAGTTTGTGCGGTCGGCGTGACGAGATTCGGCCAAATGGGGCGAACGTTATTGAACGGGCCGGCCGCGATCGTCTGCTGCTGCACGCCGTTTGTCGTTATCGAACCGACTTGCGAGAGCATATTTTGTCGCGCATTGTAAACGCCGAAGCTCGCCCGCAAAACCGATTTCTGATTGCTCGCGATGTCCCACGCAAAACCGACGCGGGGCTGGAACATCCTTTTGTCACTCGGCAGCGTTCCGTCAGACGGAAATCGCGGGTCGTTCAAAAAGACGCCGTATGCGGTTTGTGCCGGCGCGGTAACGACGTCGGGGAAAATTTGTGCTTCCCAACGCAAGCCGTAGTTGAATGTGAAGTTCGGACGGATCTGCCACTTGTCCTGTGCAAACAGAGCGAAGTCTTCGTTTTTGACGTTCGAAGCACCGGCAGCATCGGTTGCCGGTCCGGTTCTACCCGCGCCTTGCAGGAAGAGCAAAAGTGGCGTCGAACCTGTTTGACCGACCGGGGCAAGTTTGGCTAAACGGAGCGGCTGCCGTTACCCAAGTTCCGCCCGAGCAAAGTGTCGCCGTCTGGGCCAAATCCATTGTTGGCTGGCAGCCGCAGCGTATCTTAGAAAGCCGTTCACGCTGTCGAAAATATAACGCCCCTTGAAAAAGCCTCTGAATACCTGATTGTTCAAGCTGTGCAGCCATTCGCCGCCAAACTTGAAGTTATGTCGGCCACTGATGACCGATACGCTGTCGCGAATCTGCGTTCGCCAAAAGACCTCGTCAATATTCGGGCCGAGAAAGAACGGATTGCCGAAGCGGAACGTCGTCGCAAAACCTATCGCAGTGTCGGCTGGAATGTTTGACTCGACGGCTCCGCGAGGGCGGTTTTCACGCGAGTATGTGAAGTGAGCCTCATTTACGACATTCGACGAGAACGTGCTGTAAAGATTTGCGTTGAAGACATTTATCTTCGACGGCCCTTCGGTGCCGTTGGCGGAGGTGCCGTAGGTCGGCACGTCGAACGTCTGATTAGTATTCTTCGAGTGGTCAAAATTGTAGGACGCTCCGAATTTGTTGTTCGATGTGATATCGACGTCAAGCTTGCCGAGAAACGCGGTGTTCCTGACTCTGTAGCCGATCGGCTGGCCTTCGTCCGATTGTCGGGTCGTCTGGAAAAAGTTTAGCAGCGCTCGTCGCTGACAATCGGAGCTACCGTTTATCAGCGCTTCGTTTGCCTGAACTGTCGGGTTTTGCACCGAGCACGCCGTGCCGATCGGTGTGCTCAGATTTGCGCGAGTTTGTTTTTCTCTAATGTGCTCGAGCGCAAAAAAGAAGAACGCTTTGTCTTTTTTGATCGGCCCGCCAATCGTGCCGCCAAACTGACTGAGGTTAAAATCATCCAGCCGTGTGCCGTCAGATCTGTCAGATGTCAGAGCTTCGAGCCGTTGATTCCAAAATAGGCTGCCGTGCACATTATTTGTGCCCGACTTTGTAATGACGTTAATGATGCCGCCGGCTGAGCGGCCGTATTCGGCACCGGCACCGGTCGGTATCACCTGAAATTCTTTTACTGCGTCGAGCGCGATGTCAATTGCTGCCCGCTGCCCGCCGGCCTGCTCGCCAAAAAAGCCATTGTTGTAATCGCCGCCGTCGAGGCTGACATTATTAAAGATGCCACGTTGACCAGCGAAATTGATCGAATCGCCGTCGGGCCCTTGCGTGATGCTGACGCCCGGCGTCAATGTCAAAAGGTCCTCGAACTTGCGGCCGAGAATCGGCGTGTTTGTGATCGTCGCTTCATTGAGAGTCGTACTAGCTTCGGTCTTGGCCGCGTCAATCGTCGGCGTCGTCGTGACCGTCACCTCGCCGCTAACGCCCGACACGCGAAGTGCCAGGTTTAACGAGAGCTGACGACCGACGGTGACGTCAACATTTTGAACATTCAGCCTTGCAAAACCTTGTTTTGTTACCGTGACGAGATACCGTCCCGGCGGCATCGACAATAATGTAAATCGACCGTCGGAATCAGTTGAGAATGTACGTGCGAAATTTGTCGCAATATTTTTTGCCTCAACCGTCGCGCCCGCGACAACTGCTCCTTGTTCGTCTTCGACAATACCTTGAATCGTTCCTGACGTTATGTCCTGCGCTATTGCGCTCAACGACCAAATACAACAAAAGGACCATACAAAAGCCGATCCTCGACCATACTTTGCTCAGTGCTTGCTTCCTGCTCAACATTATTTTTTTTCTCCTGGAGTACTTTTTTTGAAAAGGGATTCCTGATGCGTTAACAAAAAATCAGGTTACGAAAAATGAATCTGCCGAAATTATAATCCTCATTGTGCGAGGTTGCCTAATTGTCCGGCCTGAGTTTTACATGTGGTAATCTATTGATTGAATTTTTAGCCGGTTTAGTGAAGATGAAGCCCTTCAAAATCAGAGATATCGAGATCAACCCACCGCTCATCCTGTCGCCGATGGCGGGTGTGACGGATTTACCTTTCGCCGCTTGATAAAACGGCGGGGCGGTGTCGGGCTCGTAGTGTCGGAGTTTATTTCGGTTGAGGGCCTGACCCGCGGCAATCCGAAATCGAAACGCCAGATGCGTTTTGACGAGGAAGAGCGGCCGTATGCCGTTCAGATTTTTGGCGGCAAACCGGATCGAATGGCAATGGGGGCCGAGATGGCCGAGGAGATCGGGGCCGATATTCTCGATGTAAATTGCGGATGTCCGGCTCCCAAGGTCGTTAAGAACGGCGGCGGTTCTGGGCTCCTTCGCGATCCGGCCCTGCTCGAATCGATCTTAAAAGAGATAAAAAAGACGATCACCATCCCGCTGACATTGAAAGTTCGAACAGGCTATTCCGATGCGTCGATCAATGTGGTCGATGTAGCAAAAATGGCGGAGCAGTGCGGTGTCGAGCATATTCAGGTGCATGGGCGAACACGTGAGCAGGGCTACAAAGGCCTCGCGAATTGGGATCTGATCCGTCAGGTAAAAGAGGCGGTCAGCATTCCCGTTTCCGGCAACGGCGACATCACAACGATCGAATACGGCCTGAAAAAATGGCGTGAGACAGGTACCGATGGCATCCTGATCGGGCCGCGGCGCGATGCAAAATCCGTGGATATTCCGCCAATTTCACGACGTCATTGAGGGCCGCGAGCCATATCAGCCTGATCTCAAAGAGAAAAAGGACGTGCTGCTCGAATTCTTTTCTATGTGCCGCGAAGAAATGCCCGAGATTGTCTCGCTCGGCAAAATGAAGCAGCTAGCCGGGCAATTTACCAAGGGTTTGGTTGGCGGAGCTCAGTTTCGGCAAACGCTCTATCACTCGCATTCGGCTGACGAGATACTCGACAATATCACAACATATTTCGAAACGCTCGAGAGCCGCCAGACCTTTGGCGACGGCAATGTCGAAACGGATGTGGATATTGTCCTCGATTCGTGCGAAGCGGCGAATAGTCCGGCGTTTCGTTCGCCATCTGACGGGCGTGCTTCCGCTGTCGCGAATTAGATTTTTCGAGGAGTGATTTTAATTAGAGCGGTTACGGATTGTATGTCCGGGTCAGTACCACCTGCGGTAGAGCCTGTGTCAAAACTCGGAAATTCCGCGAAATTTCCAAAAATGGGGGATCAAATATCATTCGCCGACCTCGAAAAACGTCTTAGAAGCGATTTATGCGCCAAGTTTTTCGGACAATAGTTTTTCAGCCGAGTTTTGACACAGCCTCGGTAGCGGGTGGGGCCTCGGTGCTACGATCAAAGAGCCCCACCCGCTACCGCAGGTGGTACTGACTCGCTCGTCAATCCAGACTCTTGGGAAGGTGATCCATGAAAACAATCAATAAATTTGCCTTTTTTCTTGTGATTTTTTCCGCTGCGTCGCTCCCGACGTTCGGCCAGAATCTCAAGCCTGACGAGATCGTCACCAGGCATCTGAATGCAATTGGCCAAAAAGCCGATCGTGACGCTCTCAAAAGCGTCATGGCTCTCGGAACGAGCGAATTCGAGTCAAATGTTCCGGTCGTCAAGGGCGGCGGGAAAGCGGTCGTTGTGTCTAATCTCGCAAACCTTTTTTTCATTATCAGCCTAAATTCCAGAGAGTATCCGTTTGAAAAGATCGGTTTTTTTGACGGCAGGGCCAATTTGCCGTTCGTGACGGCTGGAACCCGCTCGCTTCTCGGGTCATTTCTCGCGGACCATCAACTGATGCTGGGCGAAGGACTTTTTACGGGTGTGATGTCCATGCGGTGGCCGCTCCTTGATGTAGAAAAGAAAAGGCCCAAACTGGGCGGCGGCGGCACCAAAAAGGTAAACGATCGAAAAGCCTACGTCATCGATTACAATCCGTCGGGCGGCGGCTCGCCTGAGTTTACGATAAAACTCTACTTTGACGCCGAAACGTTCAATCATATTCGAACCGAATACCGATACGAGGTACAGCCCACCGACGCGACTTTTGGCCAGCAGAACCGCCGCGGAAGTGCGGTGGCCATTCTTACCGAGACTTTCTCCGAGTTCAAGACGGTTGAAGGCATAACGCTGCCCCACTATCACCGTGTCGAACTGTCGAACAACGGGAACGCCGGGATGTACAAAAACACATGGGGAGTCCGCGTCGTGGAATACCGGCTGAATCAGGCGTTAACACCGGATTTTTTCACTTTCGATCCGAAATAGGGGACTTCTAAAAATGAAAAACCCTTTAACACAAAGTTCACAAAGTGAAGACACAAAGGCCGCAAAGTGTCGATCCTAAACGATTTCTTTGTGTTCTCCGTGTCCTCACTTTGCGTCCTTTGTGTTTAATGATCTATTTTTAGAGGTTCCAAATAGTTTATCTATGCGTTTCATTTTGCTAGCAGCATTCATCATTTTTCCGGTGTTCTGTTTCGGACAAGCGAGCGATGGGGCCACGATTAAATCGTCGCCGGCCTATTCTGAAGTGCTCTTGCGAAAAACGGAGTTGTTGGCAGATCTCGAAGCCGTGGCGAACGACTATACGGACGCAAATCCAAAGGTCATCGACCTTCGATTCGAGATTTCAGTACTTGACCGATCAATCGCTAAAGTCCTCGCCACCAAACCGTCTGAGACGGGGAAATTGACACTGGCCCTGGGCAAACTACTGGTAAAAAAAGCGGTACTAGAAACAGATCTGGCGAGACTTTCGAGAAGTTACAATAAGGATCATCCCGAGGTTAAACGAGCGAAACGAAGGGTCGAGATATTTGAGGCGGCGATTAACGAAGTGCTGCGTTGAGAGAAAAAAAAGCGGGCAAGCCCGCTTCTTAACTTTTGGCCCCACAGTTAAGCGGCGGGCTTGCCCGCCGTGATGCTGGCTTTAGAGGGTTACTTCCCTGGTTTATCCTTTCGCTCGTCGGCAAACAGGATCGGTGCGACAAGCGGACGATAGGTGTCGGCAATCCGGATGTAAGAATCCCCACGAAGCTTGGTCATAAACCGTTTCTGTTCGTCGGGGATTCTCTCGCTCATGATCGCCATTCTGACTGCGTTCTCGTCAAATACGGAATCCGAACTCGCCTGCTGACGAGCATCGACGCGCAGGATGGCAACGCCAAGCTGATCGGCGTCAAATGGTTGGGTATAGTCGCCCACTTTTATTCCGGCGAGTGGTTTCGAAACGACCTCGACCAGGTCTTTCGTCCTGAGTTTCTCGGCTTTACCGGTCCCATTGGTAATAACTCCCGGATCGGAATTCTCTTTCGCGATTTTGTCAAAATCTCCACCGGCCTTGAGATCGGCGTAAATTTTCTTGGCTTTATCGCGAACGGTTTTTTCATCACGACCGGCAAATCCTAAAAATATCTCGCTGAATGACAGTGTCTCAGGCGTCGTGAATTTAGTTCGATTTTTTTCGTAGTAATCTTTCAGCTCTTTGCCATTTGCGGCCCAATATACTTTAAGCTGCACTTCCTTTTCGATAACGCGATCGCGGGTGGCCTGTTTTCGCCAGTCCTCGCGAATTTGTTTCGGATCCACGCCGGTCCGCTCCATTTCGGCATACAGTTCCTCGACCGTTTTGAGCTTGTACTGCTTCATGATCTCGAGAAAGCGCTGATTCAAACCCGCCTCGATATTGCTATCGAGTCCGGCTTCCTTGGCTTTTTGCACCAGGAGTTCCTCATTGATAAGGCTCGCGATCAGTTCGCCCTGCTTCTCGTCGACGAGCTTTTGGGCCTCTTCGCGTGTTTTGCCTTCCTGTACGTAGCTTTCGACAATGCTCTTGGATTCCCGCCTGATCCGCGAGAGCGTGATGACGCCCTCATTGACTTGTGCGACCACCTCGTCGACGACCCGCGTTTGTGTTTCCTGCGAAAACACGGGTATGCCCAACATCAAAGCAGCAAGCGATACGAAAAGAACATGTTTAAAATATCTCATCAAAAACTCCTATTGGCCGTAAGGGGAAATAATATTACCCAAAACCGTTTTGCGCAAACGTAGGTTTGATGCAAAAACCGCATCCCGCGTTTATTGCACCGACGTTTTTGCAGCAATAACAGGAATGATCGTTAATTAAGCCTTTTTAAATACTAGCAGGTTTCCGCTGCCTCCCTACAGTTTTCAATGAACAAAAAGTGCCCCAATTGCCGCCTTGTAAACTACGCGGACGCCGAAAAATGCGTCCGCTGTGACGCCGATTTTGGCGACGGTGCTACGACTGTTACGGTCAGCGGCTCACGACAAGTGTCGATGTTTGCCCGTGTCATAATCTGCATCGGCGTCTGTCTTGCACTTCTCATCGGATTTTATCTCTCGCTTATCGGTTCATCGAAATCGCTCTCGCTGGAACAGAAAAACCGGCTTCGCGAATCGATCAATCTTGTTAAAGCTCAGGGTTTTGAGACGGAAGCGATGCTGCTCGAGAATTTCGCCGTCTATCGGGCCACCGACAATTGGTTAAATTCGCTGGTTCCAAAGGAAAACGCATTTGCTGCAACGAACTTTCCGTTCGAGATCATGACGCTTTACCCTGATTTTTTCACCTATCCGACCGATGATACGGAACGTGCGGCGATCCTTCTCCACGAGGCAAGACACTTACGCGGAAGCGACGAAAAGGACGCCTACGAATTCGTCTGGAAAAATCGTAGCAAGCTCGGATGGACGAAAGGAAAATACGCTAAATCGGAGGTCTGGCTAAACATCCGCCGCCAAACGCGCGAATACGCACCGTCGCTCTTTATCTGCGAAGGCTCGGAATTCAACGACTGTACCGATTGATCACGATCTGATCGCGGTCAGACATTCTGACGCCGATTTGATCGGGTTCGCGGTTTTTACCGGGATTCGTAAGATTCCGCTCGGCGAGAAATTTGAATCTTCATTTTCTGAAAGAAACTGCATCAGTTTTTCGGGCGAAACACGGGCTGACTCGCCGAGTTTGATCGCGACGCCGTCTGCGGTGCGATCGATCGAGATGATGGCCATTCGTTCGGCGAGCTTTCTGAGGCGTCCGTATTCAAACAGATTCTCGACCGAACGCGGAATCCGGCCATAGCGATCCTCGATCTCGGCGTGGATCGTCTGGAGTACATCTTCAGTCTCAGCCGACGAGATGCGTTTGTATGTGCGCAGCCGCTGGCTGGTGTCGGAAATGTATTCTTTCGGAATGGATACATCGATCCCCAGATTGATCGAAACGCTCGTTTCATCCGATATCTCATCACCGCGAATCTCAGCGATCGTCCGCTCGAGCATTTTTGTGTAAAGGTCAAAACCAAGAGCGTCCAAATGGCCCGATTGCTGGCCGCCGAGAATGTTTCCGGCACCTCTTAATTCTAAATCTAACGCTGCCAATCTAAATCCGGCACCGAGATCGGAAAATTCGCGTATTGCGCTCAATCTTCGCCGGGCAATCGGCGTCAGCTCGATCTCGCTCGGTATCAGCAGATACGCATAGGCCCGACGATTTGACCGCCCGACGCGGCCGCGTAGCTGATAAAGCTGTGACAGGCCGTAATTATCGGCTCGATTGATAATAATCGTGTTCGCCCGCGGGATGTCGATGCCGTTCTCAATGATCGTAGTGGCGACCAGAATATCGTATTTGAAATCAATAAAATCGAGCATCGTCTGCTCCATTTCTTTTTCGTTCATCTGTCCGTGACCGATGGCGACGCGGGCGGCGGGGACAATTTTCTGAATAAGGGCGGCGATTGCCTGAATCGATTCGACGCGGTTGTGGATAAAAAAGACCTGGCCGTTGCGGGCGAGTTCGAGTTCGATGGCGGAGCGGATGACGTTTTCTGAGAATTGAACGACCTGCGTGTTGATCGCGAGACGGTCACGCGGCGGTGTTTCGATGACCGACATGTCGCGCATTCCGAGCAGAGACATATTCAGCGTTCGCGGTATCGGCGTTGCTGAAAGAGTCAGGACATCGACCTTTTTCTTTAATTGCTTTAATTTTTCCTTATGCCCAACACCGAACCGCTGTTCCTCGTCAACGACGACGAGACCGAGTTTTGGCAGCTTTACGTCGGTTGATAGGATGCGATGCGTACCGATCAGAACATCGACCTCGCCCTTGCCGACAGCTACCGAAACCGTCTTCTGCTCTTTGGCCGAACGAAATCGTGAAAGCAGTTCGACGTTGACGGGAAACGCCGCAAACCTTTTCTTGAAGCTCTCAAAATGCTGATAAGCAAGCACGGTCGTTGGCGTCAGGATCGCGGCTTGTTTGCCGTCCATCACGGCCTTGAACGCGGCTCGCATCGCGACCTCAGTTTTGCCATAGCCGACATCGCCGATGATCAGGCGATCCATCGGCGTCGGCGTTTCCATATCCGACTTTACGTCCTCGATCGCGGCGGCCTGATCGACCGTCAGATCATATGGAAACGCATCTTCAAACTCATGCTGCCAAGGAGCGTCAGGCGGAAAGGCGTGGCCGGTGACGAGCTTGCGCTCGGCGTAGAGCCGCAGCAGTTCGTCGGCCATATCACGCATCGCGCGCTTTGCTTTCGCTTTGGTTTTTTGCCAGCCGAGACCACCAAGCCGGTCGAGTGTCGCGGTCGTCGTCTCGCCCGACGAATACCGCGACACGAGATCCATCCGCTCGACTGGGACGAACAATTTCGCATTGTCCGCATAGATGAGCAGCATGAATTCCCGCTCGGTGCCTTGCGACGAAATCGTCTGCAGGCCGTCGAAACGCCCGATGCCGTGGTCAATGTGGACGACAAGATCACCGATCTTCAGATCGCGAAAATCCGATATAAACGCACCAAGTTTGCTCTTCGTCCGTTTTGCCGGTTCTTTTGACGGTCGGAATTCGCCCTGCGTGACATCGCCAAAAATGTCGCCCTCGGTATAAACCGTCAGATCGAAAGCCGGCAGTTCAAATCCGCCGGAAAGATTGCCAATACGGATCGAATCACCGGCGAGCGTTGCGTCGTATTCACGCAATATCTCTTCCAAACGCTCGGCCATGCCGGGCGTTTGAATGACGATCTCGGTTCGACTTTTCGCACTCTTGAACTTTGCCGCCGAACCCAGTTCGATAACAAATTTCTGGATATTACCGTGAAATTTATGTGTCGACCGCGACTGTAACTCGATCTCAGTCGCCTTCGTCGCGGTCGAAAATAGAAATAGCGGCGTCGAGGCAGAGACACGACCGGTAGGGAGTGTGCCTCGCTCATCACCACGCACGACACCCTCGCTACCGCTCAGGTTTCCGCCTCCGATCTGAAATTGCTCGTCAATTTTTCCGGCGGTTCTGCCTAAGGAACGCATCTCAAGGCTTGTTTTAGTTTCCAGGTTAGAGCGGAGTTGTTCCGGCGTCAGAAAAAGTTCGTCCGGAGCCAAACCGATCTCGCCAGAATCGATGGTCGAGTGAAAACTCTTGTCGATATGGTCGTAAATCCCGGTCAGGCTGTGCTCGATGCCGGTCGGTTCGTCGATGACAAAGATGCAGTCGGGAAGATGGTCGAAAATGGTTGCGGTCAGCGGTTTTGAGGCCGGAATGAGGAATTCCCAGCCCGAAAACTTTTCGCCTTCGTCCGCAAAATCGGTGCGGTCTTTTAAACCACGGGCGAATCTGCCATCCGAAAACCGCTCGCGTGCAAAAAAAGACCAATCCTTAAAATCCTGGACCGAAGCAGCAAACTCACGCATCGGTGCAATGGCGATCTCTTTTAATTGGCCGGTCGAAAGCTGCGTGTCAGGATCGAACGAACGGATCGATTCCACCGTATCGCCAAAAAATTCGATCCGCACGGGAGCCTCGGCATCCGGCGACCAAACGTCAACGATCCCGCCGCGAACCGAAAGCTGCCCCGGCCCGAATATCGGCTCCTCGCGAACATAACCGCCCGCAAACAAGCGTTCGATCAGCGTCTCGGGTGCAAAATCTTTATCGCGCACCAAAATACAACCCAACGCCGCGATCTCGCCCGGCGAAACCGTCCGCTGGATCATCGACCGGGCAGAAAGCAGGACGAATTCTGATTTGTGGTTCTTTAACTGCCAAAGGCCAAGTGCCCGGCGTTCCTGCGTTTCCGCGTGCGGTGAAACACCAGAATACGGATCGGCCTCGAACGAAGGAAGGACGATTATCTGAGATCTCAGATCTGAAATTTCAGATGAAAAGAAATCCAGATCCGAATTCCACTCCTCGAGCGAAGTATTCGATTCGGTCACGACCGCAAAAGTCTTCCCGGTTTCCGCACGCAGCTTTGCAAGCACGAATGCCTTCGCCGAAACCGAAGTCATCCCGCTCAGGCCCACGACCCGCGTGCCGCTCTTTATTTCCGCCAATAATTTATCGAACACATCCACCATAAACACACCTATCCGCAGAAAACATATCGCCGGGGCATCGTCGCCCTTCACACACGTTCTCCTACGGTACATTCATTTTGCCACAGTTGCCCGCAACGTGTCAGTAGCCCGCAGTGTCCGTAGCCCGCACGTAAGTAAGGGCCACGTCGCCGAGTCTGCATCTTTGTTGTGTAAATCCGCTGGGAACTAGACGCATCTTTGCCGATGTAGCATCTCGTAACTATAATTGATTCTTCGCCATCGGGCCCTTACTTACGTGCGGGCTACGGACACGGCGGAAGACGAGAGAATATGAGCATTCCATCATTTGACGAGATCATTGAGCCGAACGATCAGGTTGAGGCGCGAAAGGCTTCGTTGGCCGCGTTGAAGGATCTGGTAGGCAACGTTTATCCGAATAAATTCGTGCGGAGCAAGATATCTGGCGTGGAAGACACGATCACGAACTTAAAAGCCTACGCACCGGTCGTTGAGATCGTTGACGAAATAAAAGCTGTCGTCGCGACTCTCGCCGAACGCGAGCGGCCGCCGGCGGAGTTGAAAGATGCGTTGAATGAGAGATTAAAAGCTTTTGGCAACGTACGCATCTCCGGCAGGCTGACGACGCCGACGCGGGGGAATTTTGTTCATCTCACGGACGGCATCAATAAGCTGCAGATCTATTGCAGCAAAAAAGGCCCGCTCGATCTCGTTTTGAATGACGGAAACGATACGCTTGACGAAGAAAACGGTTGGGCGGCGTGGCAATTGCTCGATCATGGTGATTTCATCGGCGCCGAAGGATATTTATTTATCACAAACACCGGCGAACTGAGCGTGCATGTCGAAAAGCTCCAGTTCCTCGCCAAAGCGATGCTGCCGATGCCCGATAAAATGCACGGCATCGCCGATCCGGAATTGCAGCGTCGTTTTCGTTACGCGGACCTTATCGCGTCAAGCCTCCAAGTAAAGGGAGAACCACCTGCGTCAGCGGGTGGAACGGACTCGAAGGGAGAACCACCTGCGTTAGCGGGTGGTCGGGTCTCGACAGGTGAAGTTCGCGATGACAACGAGAAGGCTTCGACGCAGACGCCTCAACCACCCGCTGACGCAGGTGGTTCTCCCTTGACGACTCGTGAAGTATTTGAGCGGCGAGCGCAGGCTGATCTCTGGCCTTCGACGGTTTCTCGACGACTCCGGATTTATCGAAGTAGAAACGCCGATGCTCACGCCAAAGGCTACGGGGGCCGCGGCGAAGCCTTTTGAGACGCATCATAACGCTTTGGACATTCCGCTTTACGCACGCGTCGCTCCGGAGCTTTATTTAAAGCGTCTGGTCGTCGGCGGGTTCGAAAAGGTCTATGAACTAAACCGAAACTTCCGCAACGAAGGCCTTTCACAGCGTCACAACCCGGAATTCACCATGCTAGAGTTCTACGTCGCCTACATGGACGTCAACGGAATGATGGATCTCGCCGAAACTATGATAAAAGACGCCGTCGCGAAGGCGAATGAAGGCAGTTTGGTCGTGAAATATGGTGAGAATGAGATAGATTTTGGGAAATTCCAGCGAACTTCGATGGAAAATGCCTTGCTTCAATGCGAGGAAGACATCTTTCGAGACATTCCCGCTAATTCGTATGAAAAAGAGGTGTGGGTTACTGACAAAGATTTAGTCTGTGCCATTGCTCGCTTCCTCAGAGAAACAAAAAAAAGAGAATACGATCGTCAGCGTGTACCCCATTTTCGTGAGGGAGTTGCCGGGTTAACGCCATTACATAGGGTGGACGAAAGTGAAATAATACGAGACGAAGGCTGGCAAGAGGCGGCAATGTTACACTTTCCGAATCCTGAAATTGAGATTAGGGGATGGAATCAGGCTCTGGAAATCGCAAAGAATTCCTCTATTGGCGATTATTGGAGGGCTATAATAGAAATTTTTGACATTGTGGTGGAAACTTCACTTATCGACCCAACCTTTATAATCGACTATCCGAAATCCATTTCACCACTCTCAAAAGCTTCGCCAGAGAATCCGAATATCGCGGAACGGTTCGAATTGTTCATAAACGGAATGGAAGTGGCGAATGGATTCTCTGAATTGAACGATCCGAAGGAACAATACGAGCGTTTTGTGGATCAAATGTCGGAGCGCGAACGCGGCGACGAGGAAGCGATGATCCTCGACGAAGATTATATCCGTGCCCTAAGCTACGGAATGCCGCCCGCCGCCGGGATCGGCATCGGCATCGACCGTCTGGTGATGCTCCTCACCAACAAACACTCGATCCGCGACGTGATATTGTTCCCGCACATGCGACCGGAGAGGAAAGAAGGTGAGAAAGTGAGTGGAGGAGAAGCGGCGAAAGAATAGCCTTTCTTGTCGCCAACGGCGACGAATATTAAAGCCTGGGGTGCAGCCGTTTCGGCGAAACCCTAGGTGTAACGTGAAATAGGTTTCGCTCTCTGAAGGAGAGCAACATCGTCGCATCATTGTTCGTCGCCCCTCAGCGACGGTAATGAGTCCTGCTTTTTCCTGGGGTTCCGTTCGCTTTTGCTCACTACACCTTAGGCTTTAATATACTTCGCCGTTGGCGATCGAAACCGTCATGAGGGTATTCCTTTACACAACCTTTGCCCTCATCGCGTTCGCTTTCAACTCGATCCTGTGCCGGATGGCTTTGGGACGGGATGAGATCGATGCGGCGAGTTTTACGTTGATCCGGCTTTTGTCGGGTGCGGTCACGCTTTTGGTTTTGGTTGTAATCGTACGTTTTTGCACAAGCCCGCGCGTGAGCAAGGGCGAATCGCGTATTTCGCCCTTGCTTACGCGCGGGCTTTTGCATTCTGGACATTGGCCGTCGGCGTTCTTTTTGTTTGCTTATGCGGTGTGTTTTTCGTTTGCCTATCTCGGTTTGACGACGGGAACGGGTGCGTTGATCCTTTTTGGGTCGGTGCAGATGACGATGATCGCCGTTTCGCTGGTGAAGGGCGAGCGTCCGCGGCTGCTGGAATGGTTCGGGCTTCTGATAGCGGTCGGCGGGCTTGTATATTTAGTGTTTCCGGGATTAACGTCACCGCCTTTAGTTAGTTCTGCATTGATGGCAGTTGCGGGGATTTCGTGGGGAGCATACACGCTCCGCGGAAAGACCAGCAAAGACCCTTTGGCAGACACTATGGGCAATTTTGTCCGCTCTTTGCCCATGATCGCGGTCGTCGCGATCATTGACTTTCCCCAGATCCAGCTATCCAACCGCGGAATCGTCCTCGCCATACTCTCCGGAGCCATCGCCTCGGGCGTGGGATACACAATTTGGTACACCGCCCTAAAATTCCACACCGCCACGCGTGCCGCCGTCCTGCAATTATCCGTCCCAGTCATCGCGGCGGTTGGGGGAATTGTGTTTTTGGCCGAAACATTTTCGACGAGATTGTTAATTGCCGGAGCGTTAATTATTTGCGGCATCGGCATGACGATCTTTGGCAAAAGATCGTAGGAACTGATCTAAATAAAAAGATCGGCCGGAAGATTAAATCGGGCGCCGAGTTTCTTAGCCGCGGCCTTGCTGATCTCACGCTTGCCGCTGAGGACCTCGGAGACAATGCTCTGCGAGCCGAAGATATCGCTGAGGTCCTTTTGCTTCAAGGAATGGTCGTCGATCAGCGACTGTAAAATACTTAGCGGGGTAGACGTTTCACCCATTGGGTAGGCCACTTCCTCAAAGTCCTCAATTAGGCGTACTAGCAGTTCCATGAGGCGAGATTCCTCGGGAGAAATATTGTCTTCTCCTTTTCGCATGATCCTCTCGACTACCGCAAGCGCCAGCTCATTCTCCTCCTCGGTTTTTATAACCGCAGGCAGCGTATTTGATAGCAATGCTCCATAAGATTTGGGGTTATAATTTGTTGTCATCGTATTAACCTCTTAAATGCAGTCGGTTTTCCATTTGTTGCGATCATATTCTCGGTGGGTCAGCACATGTCGAATAAACACTTGATGCGATCGATAGTTGACCCACGTTACTATGCGGTATTTATTTCCACCCGCATTAAAAACTACACAGCTTCCAAACAGGTCAGCATGAGGAAATGTTTCACGGAGTTGGGGTAAGTTTTCGCAAGATAGCTTCTCCAGTTTTCTATACCAATCATCAAGCGGATGTTTGGCGACCGGGTCATCTCGCCAAAATTCTTTGAGCCTTCGTTTGGTAATTATGTGCATCGCATTGAGTATATCGCAAAACGCGATATATGTCTATCTAAAATTGTGTGCAACCACCTCCGTCTTCGCTTCTGTCAGTGGCGTGAAATGTATCGCTTTTAGCATCCCGCGCTCTTCGAATATGCCTCGAATGATCAGATAATTGCTCTGGGTTATCACCGAGCGGTATTCCTCAAATTTGTCGGGCATGACGACGAAATTTGAAAAACCGGTCTCGTCTTCGAGCGTTATAAAGACCACATTATTTGCCGTCATCGGGCGTTGGCGGATGATGACGGCCCCGGCGGAGGAGACGACCTGGCCTTTTTTCAAATTCAGGGTCTGATGAGCGGTCAGGATGCCTCGCCGGGTTAAATCCTCGCGGAAAAAAGCCATCGGGTGTTTACCGATTGAGATGCCGGTTTTGCGTAGGTCGGCGTCGACGAGCTCGAGGCCTTCGAGTCGGGTGAGGAAGGGCGTATCCGTGTCGGTAGCCCGCACGTGAGTAAGGGCCACTTGAGAATTCCGTAACTCGCCCTTACTTACGTGCGGGCTACCGACACGCGGGCTGCTGACACTGTCAAACAGCTCCCCTTTCGGCTGGATCGCGAGTTCCGATTCCCACAAAGCTTGGCGGCGGTGAACCGTATTTTCAAAATTCAAAGCTCCCGCAATGCTCAGCGCACGGATCTCGCGTTTATTGATCTCAGGCACGCGGTCGATGAGATCGGCGATGCTGGAATAGAGTGGAGAGTGGAGAGTGGAGAGTGGAGAGTTTTCGGTAACATGCCGATCTCTTTCCTCGACGATCTTTCTTCCCACTTCAGTTCTCAACCCACGCACATATTTCAGCCCGACACGCACATCGCCTTTTTCGACTGTGAATTCATATTGCGACTTATTTATATCCAAAGCCCTGAAATGCAGGCCGTGACGCTGAGCGTCTTTGACGAGCGTTGCGGCTGAGTAGAATCCGAGCGGATAGTTATTGAACATCGCCGTCATAAATTCGGCCCGGTAATGGATGATGAAATACGCCGATGCGTAAGCCAGCAGGGCGAAGCTGAATGCGTGCGATTCGGGAAAGCCGTAATTTGCGAATGCTTTTGTGTAGGCGACGATCTGTTCCTGAACGTCCTCGGGAATCCCGTTCTGCGTCATGCCGTCGCGGAGGTTTTGGGCGACCTGTTCCATTTTGCGGTCGGGGCGTTTGAAATCCCATTGCTCGCCGCAGTTCTTCGGCTTCGCTGCCAGTAAATCCGGCGATGTCCATTGCCATTTTCAGGAGCTGTTCCTGAAACAGCGGAACGCCCATCGTGCGTTTTAATACCGGTTCGAGCGATGGATGCGGATAAGTCACGGCTTCCAATCCTTGACGCCGTTTAATGTAAGCGTGAAGCATATTCCCGACGATCGGGCCGGGGCGAATGATCGCGACCTGGACGACGATGTCGTAAAAGTTTGCCGGCTTTGATTTTGGCAGGAATGCGATCTGGGCGCGGCTTTCGACCTGAAACATTCCGACGGTGTCGCCTTTTTGCAGGGCCTCGTAAACCTTTTCGTCGTCGTGCGGTATTTTGTAAAGCCCTATTTCGACGCCGTGATTTTCCTTGATCAGCGTGATCGTGTCGCGAAGCACGGCCATCATGCCGAGGCCCAAAAGGTCGATCTTGACGATCTTTAGCTGCTCGCAATCGTCCTTGTCCCATTGAATGATTGTGCGGTCGGCCATCGAAGCAGGTTCGAGCGGGACGATGCCGTCGAGCTGACCAACCGAGACCACCATTCCGCCCGAATGCTGGCCGAGATGACGCGGGAAATCGAGAATTCGCTGATAAAGATCGGCAAAATGCCGCAGCCTGACGTTCTCATTCGGATCGAAAGCCCGATTCTTTCAAACGGCGGTTCAATTCTTCGCCCTTGAATGTCTCGTAATGCGAATTTATCTTTGACAGCCGCGCAAGCACGTCCGTGCCAAATCCGAATGTCTTACCGACCTCGCGAACGCCGAACGCCCACGATAGCTGATCACATTTGCCGTCATTCCCGCACCGCGTCGGCCCCATGTTTGATAGACGTGTTGGATCACGGCTTCTCGGTCGTCGCCCGACGGCAGATCTATGTCGATGTCGGGATATTGCTCGTATTTTTCTGAGAGGAAACGTTCGAACAGCAATTTGTGTTGAATCGGATCGACCGCTGTGATGCCGAGAGCGTAACAGACGACGGAATTTGCCGCCGAGCCACGGCCTTGCGACAGTATCTTTTCCGATTTGCAGAAATCTGAAATATCGCTCACGAGCAGAAAATATCCGGCGAGTTTTTTCATCTCGATGATGCGAAATTCCTTTTCGAGACGCGGTATCACTTGCGCTCTGAGCGGCCACGGTTTGTCGCGATAACGTTCGTGCGATCGCTCGATCGCTTTTGCGCGCAGGACGGAATTTACCGTTTCACCAGGCGGCACGTTGTAGTCAGGAAATCTATAAGACAGCTCGTCCATCGAGAAATCCACACGGTCGGCGATCTCCGTGGTTGTCGCAATAGCTTCCGGATAATCGGCAAAAAGCTGCTGCATCTGAAGCTCGTTTTTCAGATAGCGCTCACTATTCTCAGACAGCAATTTGCCGGCGTCGTAGATCGTCGTGTGATTTTTTATACAGGTAAAAACGTCGAAAAGTTCGCGGTCATGCTGGTCCGCGAAATACGTTCCGTTACTCGCAAAATAGGGGAGCCGCAGTTTGTGAGCGTAGCCCAGCAGCGTTTGATTTACCGCTTCCTGATGCCGGAGATGATGGCGTTGAAGCTCGACATACAGGCGGCCGGGAAACACATAATTAAGCCAGGCAAGATCGGCGATTCCATTATGATTTTTAATGCTGTTATGCAAAAATCCATCGGCTCCGCCGGTGAAACACATCAGACCGGATGAATGCTGCTCGATGTCTTTTCGCGTAGCAAAATGCTCGCCTTTTTTATTGCGGAGTTTGATCGTAGTGATTAGCCGCGAGAGATTTTGATAGCCCGCGAGGTTCATCGGAACCAGCGGCAGCAAACTGCCGTTGTCCATCGTAATCTCAGAGCCGACGATCGGCTTTATACCTTGCTCACGGGCCTCAAAATGAAACCGCACCGCTCCCGCGACCGTGTCGCGATCGATGAGTGCGGCAGATTTCATCCCAAGCTCAGCCGCACGCTCAGCCAGCCTCTGCGGCTGTGAGCCGGAGGATAAAAAGCTGAACGCGGAGCGTGTGTGAAGTTCGCAGAACATAACTATTTTTGTGTTAGAATTTCTTCATGGGACAGATTGTTATCGAAACTCCAAACCGCCTAAACCGTCGTTATCAGATCGATCAAGAAAAATTATCTGAGCTTGTCGAATTTCTTGATTCCTCAACCGTACGACTCGATTATTCAAAATTGACATCTGAGGACCTCCTGGATATCCGTGCCGCCCGAAATGCAAGAAAAGAAGAATCGATCGCATGGGAAGACGCTAAAGCCCAACTTGGCCTGTGATATACAAGATAGAGATCAAAAAATCGGTCTTTAAGGCGTTGCGACGTCTTGATATCACCACACTCGATAAAGTCAAAAAAGCTATAGATAAACTTGCCCACGATCCGCGTCCTTTTGGTTATAAAAAACTAGTTGATGAAGAAGGTCTTTATCGAATCCGCATCGGAAATTACCGAATAATCTATGAGATACATGATCAAGTCCTTTTGATCGTGGTTTTACGAGTTGCACGGCGTAGCGAAGACACATACTAGAAATCGACTGTCCCATGTCCCAGCACCTCAACGCGCGCACTTGTCGCAAATCCCTTGCCGGGAACGCAGGAGCCCTCGCCTGCAATCGTCTTTCTTAAGACGCTGACGAACGTGGTGGTTCGTCAAGCCGCGTTCGTCAGCGTCCCGAAGCGGAACACTTGCAGGCGAGGGCGCCAGCGTTCCCGGGGATTAGTCATATTCCCCTGACAAAAACCATTCTTTATCCACCTTACATAGGCGGTAAACGCCGTTGTTTTCGACCTCGACATCCCATTCCTGTGTCCGCCATGATCTGTCCCACCAGTGTGAATTTGCCCGCCACATTCCGCTGTATTTTGTAACGTGGCCGCTAAAAAGGTGTGTTTTTACAAAGACCAGACGGCCCTCGCGAACTAGTATCTCGGCACGGATCGGCGGGCGAAAATAGGTGAGGGCGATTACTCCGCGATGATTTGGTTCGGGTGCTTGCGGCTGTGCCGCTCGATGTGCGGAAAAGCTATGCTTTTCCGCAGATGTTAATAAAAGATCTGCGGCTATGCCGCTTTCTTCCGCAACGAGCAAAAGCTGCGGCATAGCCGCAGGGGAAAGTTGGTCTGACGGAGAAGCAGAGCTTCTCCGCACTGCGATGCGGCTTAGCCGCGAAGAGTTCTGAGCGACTTTACGGCCGCTGTTCTCGCTACTGACATTCGGCATCGCATCCGCTTCGAGTTTGAACGGCCTTGCGAGGCGTTGATTGAGCAGAACGGGAACGCCGACATTCTCCTCGCCGACGAGTTTTTTGAGTTTGTTTACGGTAAGTAAAAGGCTTTCCGGCTCGGGCCGTGAGACGGCGTAGAGTCCGCGTTGGGCCGGGCGCGGTTTGGTGAAATGCGAAACGACGCTGACGCCGACGATCGTCGCTTCGGGCGGGTCGAGCGAGATTCGCAGATTCACGAGTTTAAGCCAGAACGTGCGTTCGAGCGTCGGGAACGATGTTTTAATTTCGTAGCTTTTTGTCGCCGCGTTGGATGTTAAGCCCTTGCTTACGCGCGGGCTTCTGCAAAGGTTGAACGAAATATCGAGTTGCTCAGTGCTGAATCCGTGACGGCGGACCTCTTCGAAAAGCCTTTCCAGGCCGTGATTTACGACAAATATCAATTGTTCAAAATTCTCAACCGCATTGTCGAGATCAAATTTCCACGCCGCCGAATTCTCTTTGATATTCGGCGTGACGAACGAGCGGCCTTTTTGCTCAAGCACGTCAATCACGTCCTGAAATGACTTGCCGTATCGACCGACGAGATCGTCGTGCGGCACCGCGAGCAGGTCTTTTACGCTACGGATGCCGAGCTCGTTGAAAACGTTCAGCGTGTCGCGTTCGATCTCAAGATCGGCGAGCGGCAGATACTCGAACATATCGGGCTGCGCAAGCCCGACCGTGAGGGAGGGCGATACACTCAACGCGTCGGTGTCGAGCGCCTCTTTGCACCGCGCCAGCAGCTTCGCGGTATCGACCGTTTCAGCGACCGCGATCTTTCCCGCGATCTTTTGCCGCTGCATCTGCGCAAGTATCTTTTGGGCCACGCGATCCGGCTTTCCGATCAGCCGTTCAAGCCCGCTGACATCGAACAAAATGCCGTCCTCGATCACCTCGATCGTATGCGAAAACTGCCTAGCCACCGCGATAAGCGCAGCTTCGCGGAGCGAAACGTCGGGCGAGATTATGCAGGAATATAGCTTTGTTGATGGCTTCATTTCGTGCTAATCCAAAGTGCGGAAGCCCGCACGGAATAAGGGCATAACGGCCATTCCATATCACGAGTACTGACGGTACGGGATCCCTTACTTCGTGCGGGCTTCTGCATTATTAGACCTCCGAATAATCCATCTCAACCCGCGTCAAAAACCTCGGACTTTGGAATGTTTTTCGTGAGTGTGTTTTTATGTGAAACTCACGAAGCAGTTTAAATTTTCCGCTGCCTGACCATTCGGTTTTTGCTCTTGAGAAAATAAATGCACTCGTCGACGCCGAGCCTGTGACGGCTTCGCTCGAAGTTACGAGCAGGACAGTCGGCGTTTCTTTTATTCGTGTGCGATAGCGGTACCAATATGTCTTTGGCACCATGCGAAGTTTGTCTTTTGATAGCCCGCAGAGGTTTAGCCAGATCGCCCCGAAGCCCTTTGCCTGCACCAGATAGTCGGTTGATATAAATGCTTTTTCGATATCGCCCCCGCATCTTATCCACAACAGATTTTCGAGCGTGACGCCCGCCAGCGTTGCCGTGCACGGATCAAATCCGCCGTTCGCATCGACCGCCGCACAGACTTCGCCGTCGGCTGTGAGCTTTGCGAGCAGGGAAAGGGCAAAGCTCGTTTTCCCGCTGCTCGGCTCGCCCGAGATTTCGGTCACCGACCCGCGAACCATCGACAATCCAAATCCATCGACCTCCACCTCCTCGATATGACGCTGCTCTTCTTGCAAATGCGAAAGGGTTTTGACGAGGCTGAGGTGTGACATATGGTGTTAAATAATGTTTCATGTGTGAAACATTAAGAATAGAATAATACACAGAAAAGAGAAAGGCAAGAGACTGGAGCAGCAAGCATCCTTGCTTGCCGCCGAGTCTTCGATGGCGGTGGTGTCGGCATTCAGAAGTCGCGATGAAACGAAAACCGTAGATTGTTTAGGTCTATATTGAGTTGGAAGAAGCGCGGGCGTTGCCGCCTTCGAAGACTCGGCGGGCAAGCAGGATGCTCGCGCTCCAGTCTATTCGTTCACCATCACCTCAACCGGATCGATTCCGGCTGCACGCCATGCCGGATACAGAGATCCGAAGAGACTGCCGCCGATGGCGATGGCGATGGCGGTCAGTATCCAGCCGGTACTAAATTCGAATGAGAGATTAAAATTCAGCCCGATCAGATACGCCGCCAGAAAAGCCACGGCAAAACCAAAAATTATGCCGAGAATGCCGATGATAAAGGCCTCGCCCTCGATTGTTTTGATGATGAAAGACTTCGACGCGCCGAGCGATTTTAGGATGCCGATCTCTTTGCGGCGTTCGGTGATGGTCGTGTACATCGAGAGCAGGACAAAGATTGTGCTGACAAACGCTCCGAGCGCGACGAGTACACGCAGGAAAGTGTTGAGACCGGGAATGCGTTCCTGAGCGTCGATGACCATGTCGCGCGTCAATGTGATTTTGTTGCCGGGCAGAACTTCATTGATCTTTGCCGCGACCGCGACCGGATCGGCGCCGCTTTTTACTTTTACGAGGATGTAAGTGCATTTATCCGTTTGCAGAGCGTCCTGCATCGCCGCGAGCGACATTTTTATACGGGCGCCCGATGGCGGGGCAAAAACGCCGACGATGCGATACGGTTTGCTGCCAAAAAGCTGGATCGTGTCGCCGATCTTTAGATTATCATCGCTGATCTGACGCTGATCGAGAATTACTTCGTCATTCGCCACCGCCGCGCGGCCCTCGGTCAGGCGAATGTCGTTCATCTCGGAGAACGGCTGCCAATCGACGCCGTCGAGCATTTTTACGCCCCACGTGACCTTTGCGTCCTGATAAAAATTTCGAATAACGGGCACCGTCGCCGCAACGCCTTCGATCTCGAGCAGACGGTTGACGTAGGCGATATTCACAGCCGTGTTCGAACTCGACATATCCATTCCGCCCGGCCGCGAGAAAACGATCTCAGCCTTCCAGTTGGCCGTTCGTTTTGCCAGGTCCTCAGTCATACCTCGCGCCAAACCCGTAAACAGAACCACGAGTATCACGCCGAGAGAAACACCGATCACGCTGATCAGTGTGCGAAACGGCCTGACTCTCAAGTTGGCAAAAACGAGTTCGAGCATTCGAGAAAAAAGGAAGGATTTTAGTAACGCTTGCGGTACATCGTACCCTTTCGTTTGAAAAGATATCGGGCAAAGAGCGTGATCGCCACCGCAACCGATAAGATAACCCACGCTCCGACGGCGGTCGTCCAGGTCCATTGCCATTTCCCTCGAAAAGTGCCGAGAATCGCCCCAACCGTCACGCCAAAGCTCAAAAAGGTCAACAGCGCTTTTATAATCTTTCGCTCCTCGATAAATTTTGCGATCAGCACCGGCAAATAGGCGGTAAATTCACCGACCATCCGCGGCATACGTTTCATGTCGTCGCGCAGCGTGCGGGTCTCCTCGCCGGCACCGACGAGCAGAACGCCGTGCTTCATGGCAAAGAGATTAAAGAGAACAGACAGCACCGAAAACAGGACCGAGATCGCGAATGCCCGCTGGCGGGCGACGCTGTTTTCCGAGGCGGCAAATACGTCAAAGAAATAGCGTTCCTGCGCATAATGCGTAATAAACTCGACAGAATGACTAAGGGCCGGCAGCATGATCGAGACGATCAGGTTGGCGAGCCAAAACGGTCTTGCCTTTCTGAATGATTGAACAACCGCCCCAAATGCACCGGTCGTTAAAAACCGGAAGAACAGTTCGACCGACACGGCGGTAAGCGTGACCAGCCAGCTCTCGCGGCTCGCCTGATAGACGGTAAAATAGAATGACGCCCGCAGCAGAGCACCGATCACGGCGGCTTTCCAGTTCCAGCGGGTGACGATCTGGGCCGGATGCTGAACCAGATTTCGCAGCACATCGCCGACCGCGATACTGTCGTCCCATACCTCTTCGACATCGTCGGCATCGGCGATTGAGTGATGTATTTCGTCCGATATCAACATTTGATGTTGTAATGTCTCGCTGTCCATTATCTCGTCGGTGTTAGGAGCCTTCGGCTAAAACTCGGATTTTCGTTAGCTTTGCAGCACATAAATAAGACTGATTCGGCTGAAGAAAACGAAAATGCTAATGCTATCATACGGGTCTAAAAAATGCTCGTTTATAATCACGAGTTAGCGGAACTTTCAATGTGAGAATTTATCATACTCGCGTCGGGCCTGCATCCGGCCCTCGGACGCAAATTCCGGGGGTGGAATTTTTGTGTTTTTTTAAATGCGCTTGTTTTTAAATGTGGCACGTGCCACATTTTTACAAAAACGGCCTATTTTCGAGTGTTTGTCGACAAAAAAGCCACTTTGGTCGAAGGAATTTGACCTCGACAAACCCAAAAACTGCTCCATTGGTCAAAGGTAAATCCGAGATTGGTCGAAGGTCCATTCAGCCAAAAACATTCGACCAAACTACCCGGCCAGAGTGGAGAGTGGAGAATGTCTGGTATAACCCAAGCGGCGGTTTAGACTGGAGGGTGAGCATCCTGCTCGCCCTTGGTTTATGCTTTGGCGTCGACCTGCCCAGGTCGCGTACGGGCGAGCTGGATGTTCACCCTCCAGTCAATCCGTAACCGCCCTAATTGAGTATAATTTAGCTGTGTTTTTTCTTGAAAAAACCGATTGACTTTGATTCTCTCGCAAGGCTATACTTCTGAAAGCAGGATATCCCCTCTAACAATTTATCGTCAGACTTTCGGTCCTGCTCATCTATTTTCCATGGACTAGACGACGGATCAAAAGTTCTGCTCGGTTTTGTATTTGTTGGAGGAAAAATTCTCATTAAAAAGTATCACTTACCACATTTGTTACCGCAAATCGTCGTAAGCTTGAATTACTTATTGTAATTGTGAATCTGGGGCATTCAACCCTGAAATAGATTCTTTGGTCGCGTGACCCTTCGGAGAGAAAAAAATGGTCGGCAAAAGAAAAGTTCTTTTTGTTGTTCTGCTTGGCGTAGCCGCGATGTTGTTATCGTCGGCGCTTCTTTTTTCAAGCACTTTTAGGACGCCAGGCATTACCGATACGGCTGTGAATATTCCAAGTACGGCCGAGAATGTCGCAAGCCCTGAGACTGCCCCGGCGACGGCAATTGCTGCCAGAACCGCTCAAATTCGATTCCGCCACAAAGGCCGCCAACGATTCCGAATCCGCAGAACTGCGCCCGCACGTTCAGCCTCCAACCGATTCTTTTAATTTTGAGCCAAACCGACGAAACGCGACCTTTCCATTTACTGACGAAATCGCCTCCAATGAGACTGCCCCAGACGACAAGATTCGACAGAGAGATCGTTCAAAACTGATCCGAAAGCAGGAAAAGGTGAAGAGGGGCGACCTAAAGCGGTTTGACCAACCCGACGAGGCGGTCAAATACTATTTACAGCAGCGTCTGCCGGCAGGCGAAAAAGAACTCCCGATGGAACGCTATTTCGAGGCCCGCGAAAAGATGCGTTTCATGGATCAGTACTCGATTGCCGAGGGTAAGGTCCTGCCGCCCGAAGGGAAACGCGATGAAAGCTCGATTGGCGCTCCGCAGGCCCCGAATTTTACGTGGTCTAATCTCGGCCCCGGCAATGTCGGCGGACGCACACGGGCCCTTGTTATCGACCCGACGGCACCTAACACAATGTATTCCGGCGGTGTCGACGGCGGCGTCTGGAAAACGACAAACGGAGGGACAACCTGGACGCCGCAGGACGATTTCATGGCCAATATCGCGATTACCGCGATCGCCATGCATCCGACAAACACTCAGATACTTTATGCCGCCACCGGCGAGGGTTTTTTCAATGCTGACGCGGTCCGCGGGGCCGGTATCTTTCAGACCACAAATGGCGGCGCCACGTGGACGCGGCTTGCATCGACCAATAACTCCAACTTCCACTTTGTTAACGACGTTGTTATCAGCCCGGCCGACCCGACTCACCTTTATGCTGCAACGCGGACCGGCGTCCATCGCAGTCTCGACAGTGGAGCGACATGGACATTAGTGCTGGCGTCGAACGCGGCGAACGGAAACAACGGAGCAATGGACCTCGTGATTCGCAACGACCAGCCGACTGACTATGTCATAGCCGCAGTCGGAACCTTTGCCCAGTCTCATATTTTTCGCAACACCGATGCCGGCGGCGCCGGGGTCTGGACGGATGTAAACACCGAGGCCAACATGGGCCGGACATCGCTGGCAATCGCGCCCTCAAATCAGGCCACGATTTACGCTTTGGCTGCCCATAGAACTAGCCATGACATGCTGAAAGTTGCCCGTTCGACAGACGGCGGAGCTACCTGGACAAATCAGGTCACGAGCGCGAGCGCCGTGACGCTGAACAGACGGCTGCTGACAAATCCCGTCTTCTCTTATGCCGCCTGTGTCGGTGCGTCCGTTGGCAACTTTAATCAAGGCTGGTATGACAATGTGATCGCGGTTGATCCGGTCGATCCAAACATCGTATGGTCAGGCGGTATAGACCTTTTTCGCTCGAATGACGGCGGAGCAAACTGGGGACAGGCCTCGCACTGGTGGTTTAATCGTGGCGTGGCTCCTGAGTATGCCCATGCGGACCACCACGTGATCGTGTTCCATCCAGGGTACAACGGCACAAGTAACAAAATAATGTTCAACGCCAGCGACGGCGGTCTGTTTAAGACGATAGACGCACGCGCTCCCGTGTCGTTCTCGCCCGATCCCGTCATAGCCACATCACCCGTTTGCGGCAATACGGCTGCTGGGGTGATGGCCTGGACTGAACTCAACAATGGCTATCAGGTATCGCAGTTTTACCACGGTCTGCCATATCCAAACGGCACCACATATTTCGGCGGATTTCAGGATAACGGCACAAATCGAGGAACGGATGCTGGCGGCCCCAATGCCTGGACCCAGCTGACTGGGGGCGATGGCGGCTACGTAGCGATCAACGATTTGGCCGATGCCAACCCGGCCAACGATATTCTTTTCAGTGAATTTACCGGTCTTTCGATCCAAAGATCGCTAAATGGCGGGGTGACATTCGCGCCTGCCACCACCGGCATCACCGAGAGCGGTGGCAATTTCCAGTTCATCAACCCTTTCATAATGGATCGCGGCAATCTGACCCGGCTTTGGACGGGCGGGTTCTTTATGTGGAGAACCACAAACAGTGCAGCTACCTGGACAGGGGCAAGCGCCATAACCTGCGGAAACGGTAATGTAACCGCCATAGCCGTCGCTCCGACGGACGGCAACCGCGTTGCGTCGGGCATGAGCGATGGTTGTATAAATAGGACCAGCATAGGTCTTACTTCGACCGCCGCAACAGTTTGGGGAGTATCAACTCCACGGGCCGGCAATGTCTCGTGGCTGGAATTCGACCCGACAAATGCGAACGTTTTATACGCGACCTATTCGACTTTTGGCGGTACACATGTCTGGAAGAGCCTGGATTCCGGCGCAACATGGGCAGCACTCGACGGTACGGGGCTAAATACCATCCCGGATATTCCTGTACACAATATTACCGTTGACCCGCTGAACCCAACGCGTCTTTTTGTTGGCACAGATCTTGGTATCTTTGTTTCAGTCGACGGCGGGGTGAACTGGCTGAAGGAAAGCACGTTCCCTAACGTGGCAACCGAATCTATGACCGTCAATACGATTTCGGGCCAGTCGAGTCTGTTTGCATTTACCCACGGTCGCAGCGCGTTTAAGACCTCCGTCGCTCCGTCGCCGAGCATCATAATCAATGAACTCGATTCAGCTCAGGCTGGGGCAGATACGATGGAGTTTATCGAAATTTATGACGGTGGGGCCGGAAACACTTCGTTGACCGGACTCGTTCTTGTACTCTATGACGGCGGGTCCGCTACTATCACAACCGATGCTGTTTCGTACGGAGCATTCGATCTTGACGGCTTTACAACAAACGCGAACGGCTACTTTATTGTTGGCAGCGGCAGGCGTTTCGGGCGTCGATTTGGTGATTCCTGCGGACACTTTGCAGAACGGCGCTGATGCAGTCGCGCTGTATGCCGGAAATGCTGCCGCGTTTCCAAATGGAACTGAGCCGACGACGGTTAACATACGTGACGCGATTGTTTACGATACAAATAATTCAAACGATTTGGAGTTGGAAACGCTCCTCAATGCGGGTCAATTCCAGGTTGCGGAGAATCCTAGTCCCAATTCGGTCTCGCTCCAGCGGTGTCCGAACGGTTCGGGCGGTGCGAGAAATACGAACACCTATCAGGCATTCAACCCACCGACACCCGACGCCGTAAACACATGCGGTGTCGCACCGACGCCAACACCGACGCCAACGCCAACGCCAACGCCGACGCCAACGCCAACGCCGACGCCGACGCCGACGCCGACGCCAACGCCGACGCCAACGCCAACGCCAACGCCAACGCCGACGCCGACACCGACACCGACGCCAACACCGACGCCAACGCCAACGCCGACGCCGACGCCAACGCCGACGCCGACGCCAACGCCGACGCCGACGCCGACGCCAACGCCAACGCCGACACCGACACCGACACCGACACCGACACCGACGCCAACGCCAACGCCAACGCCGACGCCGACGCCGACGCCGACGCCAACGCCAACGCCGACCCCAACGCCAACGCCAACGCCGACGCCGACGCCGACGCCGACGCCGACGCCGACGCCGACGCCAACGCCGACGCCGACGCCAACACCGACGCCAACACCGACGCCAACACCGACGCCAACGCCGACGCCAACACCGACGCCAACACCGACGCCGACGCCAACGCCAACGCCGACGCCGACGCCGACGCCGACGCCGACGCCGACGCCGACGCCGACGCCGACGCCAACGCCGACGCCGACACCGACGCCGACGCCGACGCCGACGCCGACGCCAACGCCGACGCCAACACCGACGCCAACGCCAACGCCAACGCCGACGCCGACGCCAACACCGACGCCAACACCGACGCCAACGCCGACGCCTACGCCGACGCCGACGCCGACGCCGACGCCAACGCCGACGCCAACACCGACGCCGACGCCGACACCGACGCCATCACCGACGGCTACGCCGACACCAACGCCGACACCAACACCAACGCCGACGCCGACTCCAACACCGACGCCAACGCCGACGGCTACGCCGACACCGACACCGACACCAACGCCGACACCAACGCCGACGCCGACACCGACGCCGACACCGACGGCCACACCAACGCCGACGCCGACGCCAACGCCGACGGCTACACCGACGCCTACTCCGACGCCGACGGCTACACCGACGCCGACACCGACGCCGACACCGACGCCGACGCCGACGCCGACGCCGACGCCAACGCCGACGCCAACACCGACGCCAACGCCAACGCCAACGCCGACGCCAACACCGACGCCGACTCCGACTCCGACTCCAACGCCGACGGCTACACCGACGCCTACTCCGACGCCGACGGCCACACCAACGCCAACGCCGACGCCGACGGCCACACCAACGCCAACGCCGACGCCGACGGCAACACCGACGCCTACTCCGACGCCGACGGCCACACCGACGCCGACGCCTACTCCAACGCCGTTGCCGCCGCAGATTTCGATCAATTCGGTGACACGAAATGAGACAAATTCGGGAACGACACTGTTTACGTTTAACGTGACGATTTCGAGGCTGCCCGCGTTTGGAGAGCCGGACGCGAGTGTGGAGTTTAATACGGTTGACGGAACCGCGACGGTCGCGAATAACGACTACGTCGCGAGATCCGGCACGATCACATTCTCGTCCAATTCGCCGAGTCTCCAGACAGTGCCGATCACCGTCATCGGTGACACGACGTTTGAGGCCAACGAGGTCTTCGTGGTACGTCTTTCGAATCCCGTAAACGCCGGTACTAATGAATTTAACGGCGTGGGAACGATCTTTAACGACGACATCGAACCGGGATTTGCAATCAATGACGTGAGTCTCAATGAAGGCAACACGGGTACGACGCCGTTTACCTTTACGATTACCAGGTTTGGCAATCCGACTTCGTTCTCGTCGGTCGTGACCTACAACACGTCCAATGGAACGGCGACCTCGCCGGACGATTACGCGGCCCTCGCGACGAGCACCGTGACCTTCGCTACAAACGAAACGACGAAGACGGTTGTCGTTGCCGTCAACGGCGACACCACCGTCGAGCCAAACGAGACGTTTAACGTCAACGTCACAAACGTGACCAACGGCACCATCTCAGACGGTCTGGGCGTCGGCACCATCGTCAATGACGACGGCATCGTCAACCCCGGAATCGAGGGCGACATAGTCGATGCCTCAGGCGGCCCTGGCGGTGACAATGCGGTGCTCGCCAATGACGTGACGATCATCCGACAGATGGTGCTCGGCAACATCCCGGGACCGACGGTCGGTAGCCAGTACCAGCGAGCTGACACGAATCTCGACATGAACAACGGGTGCGGCAATGCCCAGATCGACGCCGGTGACGTGACGATCATTCGTCGCTACAACCTCGGCGATCTACCGCCAAAACCAGCCTGCGGCCCAACGGGACCCGCACCGGCGCCGCCTTCGTTGGTCGATCTGCTTTCTGTCGGACGCTACGTCCGTATCGGCAGCACGACGGCCACGCAGGGCAAACTGGTCAGCGTACCCATCGAGATCGACGCTCGCGGTGACGAAACCTCGGCGGCCTTTGCGCTGAACTTTAACCCGAAAGCGTTTCGATTTGTCTCGGCCACGCTTGGCAAGGGAACTCCGTCGGGTGCCAATCTCGGTACGAACATAAAGCTCGCCTCCCGCGGTCAGATCGGCTTCCTGATTGACGCGACCAACACCTACGCCGCCGGAACCCGGCAAATGGTCGTCGTCACCTTTGCCATCTCACCCGATGCGTTGGCCGGCGCCTATCCACTGACCTTTAATGACGTAACGAGCATCGCCAGCCGCACCGGAGCCCTGCTGCCAACCACCTACGAACCCGGCACCATCACCATCGGCGGCCGCTTCACCGGCCGGGGATAGAGAAACTTCTACCGCACAAATCAAAAAGAGGCTTGCCAATTTGGCAAGCCCCTTTTTATTGGATATTGACTGACGAGCCGAATGAGCGTATAAGTATTCGCATATTCCCAATATTTATTGGACAACTACCGAGCCGGCGGGTGTGTTTTGATGCGACATCTGCCGGGTATTCTCGTTGGCCAGCATCGGAGTATTCTTAGGAGATCAAGATAATGAAAAAAGTAATTTTCTCGATTGCGATGCTCATCGGGGCATCGCTGATGTTCATTTCGTGTGGCGCACCGGCGGCTAACAACTCGGTGACGAATAAGCCCGCGAACGCGACCAACACCGCAACCGCGCCAACCGTCGACAAAGCCGCCGTCGAAACCGACATCAGGAAAATGATGGACGAATTTGCGGCCGCTCTTAACAAGGGCGACGCGGATGTTCTCGGCAAAATGTATTCGGACGACTACACGCTAATCGACCAAAACGGAGTTATGCAGACAAAGGCCGCCCGTGTGGAGGCAGTCAAATCGGGCAAGATGAAACTGGAAGGAATGAAGTTTGCGGATCTAAAGATCAAAACCAATCCGGCGGGCGATGGAGCCGTTGTTACGGGCCACGTGACGGGCAAAACGACGATGGACGGTAAATCTGAAGACAGAAATTCGATGGTCACATGGGTCCTCGGCAAGTCGAAGGACAAAGGCTGGCAGTTTGTCAACGCTCAGATTACCGACATCAAAGCCGGAACGGCAGCGAAACCCGAAGATGACAAAAAGGCCGAAGAGAAAAAGACTGACGCCGCCCCGGCTAATAAGTAAAAAGGAAAAAGGCAAAATCGGAAGTTACGGTTTTGCCCTCTCTGTTGCACAATTAAATTGGATAAGATTTCATCCGGAGACCTATTCATCAAAAAAATAATCCGCCGGAACGATGTCGAGTCCTTGCATATACGGCTTGAATTTATTGAAATCGCGTTCATTGTTCGTGACAACAAAGCAGTCATGCATCCAGGCAGTTCTCGCTATCAGAGCGTCGTTTTGCTGTTGCTGTGCGGATATGATCTTTTTTACGTAACCGTGGGTTTGTGATTTTGAACCGCGAATAAGATTTCTGATCAGTTTCGAACACTCGATCCAATCAGTCTCAGTTGGCGAAACCAGGGTTTTCGAGTTTGCAAAAGATCATCTCCAGATGCCTTTGGCATACGTTGGGCATTTCCATTTCCGTTGCTGTTTTTTGATGTGGTTTTCGTCTTCAACATGGGTAAATTTTATCACAGGTTTTTCCGGTTGCAATAAGAAAGGGCAGCCGGAGCGATCAAGGTAAAAGTAAAAAGGGAAAAGGCAAAACCCGAACAAGTTCCGAGTTTGCCTTTTACCTTTTCTTAGAGCGGTTTCGGTATCAGTATATGGGATAACCACAACTGGCGAACCATCGGCGGTTTCGACTGGAGGGTGAGCATCCTGCTCACCGGTGCGGGGCGAGCAGGATGCTCACCCTCCAGTCAATCCGAAACCGCTCTAGGCTCCCGCTCCATGGCATTTCTTGAATTTCTTGCCGGAGCCGCAATAGCATGGGTCGTTCGGTTTCATCTTTGGGGTGTCGCGGACGAAGGGTGTGTGTCTGGCGGCTTCGGCTCCGGCGGCTTCGGCGGTGCCCATGGCTCCGGTGAAGGCGATGCCGGCGGCCTGGCGGCGGGCACGCTGCATTTCGAGGCGTTCGAGGCGTTCGATCTCTTCCTGCTCGTCGCGGTCGACGATCTGGAGGTTAAATAGCGCCTTGGTCGTGTTGGTATCGATGCGGTCGAGCATGTCCTGGAACATATCGAACGACTGTTTTTTATACTCGACGAGCGGGTCTTTCTGCCCGTAACCGACGAGGCCGATGCCTTGTTTTACGTGGTCGATCGAGAGCAGGTGGTCTTTCCACTGGCTGTCGATGATGTTGAGCATGATGTAACGCTCGTACGCACGAAGCGATTCGCCGCCGGCTTTTGCCTCTTTGGCTGCGTAATTTGCCGACGCTTTTTTCCAGATCGCTGCTTCGATCTCGTCGGGATTCATCTTCTTGAAATCGACATCGGCGTCGCGCGCCGGGTCGATTGCATAGATGCTCTCGATCTCGGCGGCGTAGGTGTTGACATCCCAGGTTTCGGGGCCAGCTTCGAGATTGAGCATGCTGTGGGTCAGGTCGCTGGAGCAGGTCTTTTGCCACGCCGCTTTCGCCGAGCAGATATTCGCGATGTTCGGGTTCGAACATCAACTGCCGACGCAGACCGTAGATCGTCTCACGCTGTTTGTTCATCACGTCGTCGTATTTGAGAACGTGTTTACGCGTTTCGAAGTTGCGGGCCTCGACGGCTTTCTGGGCACGCTCGATCTGACGTGAAACAGTCTTCGATTCGATCGCGACGCCCTTTTCCATGCCGAGCCATTCCATCATCGAGCGGACCTTGTCACCCGCGAAGATCCGCATCAGATCGTCTTCGAGCGAGAGAACAAACCGCGACGAACCCGGATCGCCCTGACGTCCGGCACGTCCGCGAAGCTGGTTGTCGATGCGACGCGATTCGTGGCGTTCGGTACCGAGAATGTGCAGCCCGCCGACGGCGACGACCTCTTTGTGTTCTTCGGCGACGACCGCTTTTGCTTTTGTGAGCTGTTCCTCGAACTGCTCTTCGGTCGCCTCGTCCGGGTTTATCTCGAGCCGTTTCAGGTAATCGCGAGCGAGCGAATCGGGGTTGCCGCCGAGCAGAATATCCGTACCGCGGCCGGCCATGTTGGTGGCGATCGTGACGGCGCCTTTGCGGCCGGCCTGAGCGATGATCTCGGCTTCCTGTTCGTGATATTTGGCGTTGAGCACTTTGTGCGGAACGCCGATGGCTTTTAGCTTTCGACGCGACCAGTTCGGAATTTTCGACCGAAACGGTACCGACCAAAACCGGCCGCCCTTCCTCATGAAGCTCCTTGATCTCCTCGACCACCGCATCCCATTTCTCGGGAAGCGTGCGATAGATCATGTCCGACGAATCAAGACGCACCATCGGCTGATTGGTCGGGATCTGGACGACGTCGAGCGTGTAAACCGTCAGGAATTCCTCAGCCTCGGTCTCGGCCGTACCGGTCATGCCGCCGAGTTTCTCGTACATGCGGAAGTAATTTTGCAGCGTGATCGTCGCCAGCGTTTGATTTTCACGCTCGATCTTGACGCCTTCTTTTGCCTCGACAGCCTGGTGCAGACCGTCCGACCAGCGGCGTCCGGCCATCAGACGACCGGTGAAATCGTCAACGATAATCACCTCGCCGTCCTGCACGACGTAGTGATGATCGGCCTTATAAAGCGTGTGTGCTTTCAGGGCCTGTTCGACGCAATGGAGCAGGTCCATGTTGCGCCGGGTCGTAGAGATTTGAGACGCCGAGGAGCTTTTCGGCTTTTGTGACGCCCGCCTCGGTCAGCACGGATGAGTGATTTTTCTCATCGAGCAGATAATCGCCGGTCGTGACCTTGGTTTCCTCGTCCTTGTGTCCGCGTTCGAGCTTAGGAATGATCTCGTTGGCGGTAAAATATTTGTCCGTCGCCTCGTCCGACGCACCTGAGATAATCAGCGGCGTACGGGCCTCATCGATCAGGATCGAGTCGACTTCGTCGATGATCGCAAAATAGTGATCGGGCTGAACCAGCGATTCGACATCGAACTTCATATTATCCCGAAGATAATCGAAGCCAAATTCGTTATTCGTGCCGTACGTGATCGAGCAGGCGTAGGCATCCTTTCGCTGGACGTCGTCCATGTCGTTCTGGATGCAGCCGACGGTCAGGCCGAGAAACGTGTGAATTTTGCCCATCCACTCGGCATCGCGTGAGGCGAGATAGTCGTTGACCGTGACGACATGAACGCCGCGTCCCGTCAGGCCGTTGAGATAAGACGGCAAAGTCGCGACCAGCGTTTTGCCTTCACCGGTTCGCATCTCGGCGATGCGGCCCTGATGCAGAGCGACGCCGCCGATCATCTGCACGTCAAAATGCCGCATTCCCGTGACACGCCGCGAGCCCTCGCGAACGGTCGCAAACGCCTCGGGCAAAATCTCGATTCAGGATTTCCTGCTCGGCCTTACGCCGTTCGACCTTGTCGTCGATGCCGTCGAGCGCATTTGCGATCATCTCTTTGAATTTTGGTGTTTGAGCCTTAATTCATCGTCCGAGAGCTTTTCGACCTTCGGCTCCCAATCATTTATCTCCTGGACGGTTGATTTAACATTCTTCAAAAAGATGTCGCTCGACGATCCAAAAATTTTCTTTACTAATTTATCTGCAAAACTGTTGACTGCCATGATTTTCCTCGTGTGTTTAGGTGCCTGTAGCCAGTGTCCGTAGCCCGCACGTAAGTAAGGGCCACGTAATTATGAATGCACAATACCCGCGACGTGCATCGTTCCGGTTAAGATGAATTTAGTGAGCGTTGCCCTTACTTACGTGCGGGCTACGGACACGTGCGGATTGCGAACGTGGATTAGAGCAGCGACACGAGCCCGGCACGAGGCAGCCGGGTGACGACAAAAACCTGATCGTTGAATGCCTTAAATGTGGTGTGGCGGATGACAGCTTGCCGGAGTTTGCTGTTTGAGGCTGAATAAAGATTTATAATGCTTTCGAGTTCACGAGCGAGGTCGAGAGCACGGACAGGGGATTCTTTTTTGACCGTTACATTAACGGCAAATGCCTTCTTGTCGAGGCTGAAATTAAATCGCGAATCCGCCGCCGAAACATCGAGTTCTTTGGTCGCGATACAGTCGCCGAGTGAGTAGCCGTAAACCATTCCGCGACTGAAATACTCCGAGCGCACCACGCGATGGTTCGCTCGTGCTGACAAAATTTATCGGCGTGTAACGCCCCGCACGATTGCCGTCGGTACACGGCAAAAGCGTATTTTGCGCAACACTGAATGTATCGACATTCGGATCGAATTTGCCGGTTCGTCGTAACTTTCCGAGACTTGCGAGAAAATACTCGACATCCTCGACATATATCTGCAACGAAGCCGTGACCGGTGAGCGTTCGTCGTCCGGCTTGGTGTCGAGATCGTCCTTTATCTCGATCTCATCGCGGACATCGAACTGCCGAGTCATCGCCGCGCTGGCCAAAACCTGCGGCATCGCCCCAGCCAACGTCAGGCCGAAATAGACGCCGAGTGTCGCGATGACAAAGATCGGATTTTGTTTTGGGGTTTTACTCATCGGCCCATTTCCCAAATCAACTGCTCGAGACTGGCTCTCGTCAGCGACAACGTTATTATCGAGTTTGTTTCCGCAGCCGAAACAGATGTGCTGTCAAGAATCAACCTGTCATTTTCTGCCGTCACCTGTGTCTTGCCAATTTGAATCAATGCACTCAGGGCAGATTTAACGCTTCTCGCCTTTTCCGCTTTTCCCATATCGGAAATAATGCGGGCCGAAAAATTCTCGCCATCGTAGGAAACTGAGATAACCGAGCTGTCGACACCGAGATTTCTGAGGTAGCCAAAATAGCCGCTGTCGGCAAACGCAAAAATTCCGCGCGTCGCCATCTCCTTTAACTTTGATTCACCGCTGCTTTTTGTCAAAAGCAGCCCTTTCGAATCAAGCGTGCCATTCTTCTCGATGACTGTCCGGTACTCCGCCGAAAACTTCGATTCCAGGTTGATCTCGCGAGACTCCAACTGATACCGAACATTCAGCAAAAAATCTGTAACTGGTCTTTGGTTTATTTGAATTTCATCCGCAGAAGCACTTTGTGCCCGCACCTGCGGCGTCGCCGCAGCCAGCGTCAGGCCGAGATAGACGCCGAGTGTCGCGATGACGAGGATCGGGTTTTGGGTCTTAGAAATGCTCAAATGTTATCTCGTTGTCGATTTGCCTTCGCTCTTTTGCGAATTATTATTACCGTTCGGTTTTGCCTGCTGGGACTTTTTTGCCTGGGCGTCCGTTAGCTTTCGGTTTATCATTTCCTGAGCTATCGGTTTAGGAATCGCAAAGTTGAGCGAGAAATTTTTGCCCTCTGACGTGACTTTGGCCCCGTCGAGCAGGGTTCGTTCATCGCTCGGGTTTTCCGTTATGCTCTTGCCGATCATAATAAAGCCTTTCAGCCCGTCGGCAACGGTGTTGGCCCGTTCCGGTGTTTTTTGCGCCGAGGTGATCACGACCGTTATGTTTTTATCGTCCTGAACGAGCGTCGCGACAAATTTATCGACGTTCAAATTCTTCAAATAGGTTAGATAACCACTTTTGCCGAGGGCCTCGAGGGCGGCCTTGCCGACATCGATCATTTTTTGATCACCTTTTTGCTTGGCGACGTCAAATTTTGAATTTTTGAGATCGAGTGTACCGTCGACCGCGAGAACGCCGTTAAGGACTACGGAAAATTCCTGCTCCAGATCGACTTCTTTTGCCGCCCATTTGGTCGCGACAACGTCGGCGAATTCGACGAGCGGTCGCTTGTTGATGTCAACGGCCTTGACCGCATCGCTCGACATCGGCGTCGGGCCCGGATCGGGCGTCGGCGTTGGCGAAGGTTTTTTGACCACGGCGGTGTCGTCGATATCGGGTACGCTACGCGGCGTTCGCCTCGGTCTCGGCGGTCTGTACGATGGCGTCGGATTATTGCCGAACGAAGGTAGATCGTTCACCCCGGTAACCGCATTGGGATTATACTGAGGCCGAACCGGCGGCGTGTCGATGAGGCTGCCGCCAGTTGACGGGGACGTCGGTGAACTGCCGCCAACGTCGATATCGGGCAATGCCGGATTAAATGCCGGGTCAAGCGCCGGATTATTCTGCTGATCGAGCATTGCCTGATACTGCTCGGGATTGGCGACCTGAAAATAGCCCTCGGGATACGAGAGCGGCGGCGTGACGCCTGTCACATCGACAAAAGTGATCTCGGAATCGGCAATTTTCGTGTCGTCATAGGCGGCGTCGATGTATTCGCGATCCGTCCCAAACAGCATGCTGCCGACGTAAACCGTGTCGAGTACAGAACACACACGTCCGACCAAGGGGCTGTCGCAGCCCTTCATCGTCAAAAGCGAGGTCTGGGCGACGATCAGTATCGCGAGGATATTTCCAATCGCCGAAATACCGAGAATGCGGTACAAACGGCCCGACTTTTCCCACGGCTTGATTTCGGAACTTTTAAACAGGTTGGTGTCTTCCGACGCCGTCGGAATAGATTGCTGTTGATATAATGACTGCTCAAACATAAAAAATATCCGCGTATTCTATCTCGGCTAAAATGCTTACCGGAATTTTAGACGCAAAGCCCACCAAAAACGTTGCGGGCAATCAAGCATTTTAACATCAAATTAATGCGTTTGAAAGTAATAAATGTCAGAATCGGGAACGACAAGTGACCAGAGGCAAGTGTCAGTACCGGGAACGATAGTGCCTTGGACTAGCCGCATGGACATAATCCCTTGGTTCACAAATCCCGGTCACTATCCTTCCCGGTACTGACAAACCCCGCTCCGTGCTACTATTCCATATGCCGCGAAACAATGACCGCAATCGCCGCCGACGGTCTTCTTCAAGTACCCGCCCACACGGTGAACGAAAAGATAAACGCGGATTTGCATCTGAAAGTTCCCCGCAACGAAAGATTGTTCCGCTCACGCCGCGACAGCTAAAATCAGTCGACCGTCTGCTGTCTGGCATCGGTATCCCTGAGCCGCGCCCACTCAAGCCCGACCCGTTCCAGTTAGAGGCACTCGCCGCCATCGAGACCGAAGACGTTCTGGTCACCGCGCCAACGGGCAGCGGCAAAACGTGGATCGCCCGCGAAGAGATTCGCCGGCTGCTCGCCAACGGAAAACGGGCGTGGTATACGACGCCCTTAAAAGCGCTGACAAATTCGAAGTACGCCGAATTCTCACTCGAATTCGGGCCAGAAAACGTCGGCATCCTGACCGGCGACCGCAAGGAAAACACCGACGCCCCGCTGATCGTCGGCACAACCGAGATTTATCGAAACCAGCTCTTCGACGCTCTGCGCGAGGGCAGCCAGGTCGGCACCGATTTTGTCATTCTCGACGAGGCCCATTATCTGTCGGACGAAGAACGCGGCCACGTCTGGGAAGAAGCGATCATCCTCACCCCGCCGCGAATTCGCCTGTTGCTGCTGTCGGCGACTGTTGGCCGGGCCGGCGAATTTGCCGCTTGGATCGAAGAAATTCGCGGCGGCAAGGTCCGCGTCGTCAAAGCCGGTCCGCGCCCCGTCGAACTCCGCGCCGGCTACATCTCTCGCGACCTACAGCTTTTCCCGCTCCTCGGCGACGACGGCTCGTACAACCGCGATCTTGACCAATTCGCCCAGCAGCGGTCGAGCAACTTTCATCGGCGGCGGCGAGCGTGATGAACACCCAAGTTGAGTACATGTAAACATCGTCACGGCGGAGGAGAGTCGCTCCGTTCGTCGCAGCGGATTTGGTATTGACGTCGGTTTTGAATAACTATTGTCGAACTGCCAATCGAAATGCTACGATAAGAGTTGCCGGACACGCGTTCGCCGGCACAAACCGGGCTTGCAATGCCCCTCCAACCTTAATTCCGTTATGATCGTTGCCGTGCGGGTGAACCCGAGGGTAACTATTGTTTCTTCTGTGCCTACGGTGTTTACATACCCCTTTCTTGCCTTCAATTCTAAATGAAGCACCATCTTTTTTCCGACAATTCAACGGGGCTAAATTTTGTCGCTATCGGCGGCGGGAATGGCCTGTCGATGCTGCTTTCGGGCCTGAAGCGGTTTGTTCACGCAAGCGTTTTAGAGCCGATTTGGCTCGATAATCTGTCGGCGATCGTGGCGGTGACGGATGACGGCGGGAGTTCGGGCCGGTTGCGCGATGAGCTGCAAATGTTGCCGCCGGGCGATATCCGCAACTGCATGGTCGCGCTTAGTGAGGATTCGCGACTGTTGTCGCGGCTTTTTCAGCACCGTTTTCGCGGCGAAGGCGATCTGGGCGGACACAGTTTTGGGAATATTTTTCTCGCCGCTTTATCCGAAATTACCGGCGATTTTGCCGAGGCGGTAAAACTCTCGTCCGAAATTCTCGCGAGCAAAGGGCATATTTATCCCGCAACCGTCGCCGATGCACGGCTCGCCGCCGAACTTTTTGACGGTAGCACAGTACGCGGCGAAACCAATATCGCCAAGGTCGGTAAAGCGATTAAGCGCTTGTATTTAGAACCGCAGGGCTGCAAACCCATGCCCGAAACGCTCACCGCAATTGCCGAGGCAAACGTCATCTCGATCGGGCCGGGTTCGCTCTATACCAGCCTTTTACCGCCGATTCTGGTCGATGGCGTCGCCGATGCGATCGCGGAATCGAACGCTGTGAAAATTTTTGTGTGCAATCTGATGACCCAGCCCGGCGAGACTGACGGTCTGTCAGCACGGGCACATCTCGAGGCTGTCCGGCAGTACGCTCCGCAGATCGATTTTGATTACGTCATCGTCAATAACCGGCCGATCAGCGAGCATCAAACGCAGAAATACACCGGCGAAGGTGCCGAGCAGATCGGCGTCCACGGCTCGATCTCGCCCGAAACAATCGAAGGGGCCGAGATCGTTTATGGTAATCTATTGGACGATGGAGAAAAGGTGCGTCATCACCCCGGAAAACTGGCCCAAGTGTTGCTATTGTGTGCTTTACAGCCACGCGAGAAGGCGATGGTCACGGCATAATTCCGATCGCCTGCTATACTATCATCCTTAGATAATTATCAATTATTAATTAGCAATTGATAATTAAATTTTCAAAATATTTCGGCAAATTTCGATGTCAAACACCAATCTGGACATATTGATTCTGGCCGCCGGCCTTGGCACACGGATGAAGTCGAACCTCGCCAAGGTGCTTCACAAACTCGACGGGCGTCCGCTGATCAATCACGTTTGCGAGACGGCGTCTGAACTTTCGCCGCGCGTTATTTACATCGTCGTCGGCCATCAGGCCGAGGATGTAAAAGCCGCGGTTCTAAACGAACTCGCCGCAGACAAAGCCGGATTTGCCCTGCAAAAACAGCAGATCGGAACCGGCGACGCGGTAAACGCGGCCCGCGAATTTCTTGAGACTGACGATTCGACTCTGCTTGTTCTGTCAGGCGATGTGCCTATGATAAGGGCTGAAACGCTGGCGTCCTTGGTCAGAGTTCATGCGGAAAACGGAGCGGCATGTACAGTGCTTTCGGTTCATCTCAAAGATCCAACCGGCTACGGACGCGTCATAAGAAATTCGGGTAGCAATTTTCAGCAGATCGTCGAGCAGAAAGATGCGACCGAGAACCAGCGAAATGTGAACGAGATCAATTCGGGTATCTATTGTTTTGACACACGAAAACTCTACGCCGCCCTTTCGCAGCGTCGGCAACAGCAACGCTCAAGGCGAATATTACCTCACCGACGTGCCGCAGATATTCGAGTAACAAGGCGAAACCATCGCGATCCATGTCTGCGAAGACCCGAGCGAAGTCGAAGGCGTCAACGACCGCCGCCAGCTCGCCGTGATCGAAAAGGTCATCCGCCGCCGAACAATCGACAAACTGATGCTCGAAAGCGGCGTTTCCTTCATCGACCCAAAATCTGCATATGTCAGCGCCAAAGCATCGATCGGCCGCGACACAGTGATCAGCCAGAACGTCACCATCGAAGGCAAAACCGTCATCGGTGAAAACTGCACGATCCGCCCCGGCGTTCGTATCGTCAATTCGACGATCGGCGACGGGCGTCGAGATCAGAGACAATTCCTTCATCACCGATTCCACCGTCGGCGACAAATGCTCCGTCGGCCCAATGGCCCACCTCCGCGGCCACGCCGTCATGATCGAAGGCTCAAAGGTCGGAAATTTCGTCGAACTTAAAAAAACCGTTCTAGGAAAAGGCTCAAAAGCCAGCCACCTCACGTATTTCGGCGACGCCACCATCGGCGAAAAAACCAACATCGGCGCCGGCACGATCACCTGCAACTACGACGGCAAAAATAAACACGCCACCATCATCGGCGACGGCGTAAAGATCGGCTCGGACACGATGCTTGTTGCTCCGATAACAGTCGGCGACGGAGCAGTTACCGGTGCGGGAAGTGTTGTAACGAAAGACGTTGAACCGAAAAATTTGGTTGTCGGAGCTCCGGCTCGTTCGATTAAGAAAGTCGAGTGACGTATAGTCGTGTGATGGAGGGCCCCAAATGGAACAAAACACCGATCAAGAATGGACACCGCCGCCACCACCGGACGATGGTTCTATATTTAGCAGCGGAACGCGGGAATACTACGCCGCCGAAATCAGAAAAGGGGCAACGAAAGCGTTAGTATTTGGCATTTTGAGCATCTTTTGCTGTCCACCAATTTTTGCCTACTTCGGGTACACGACCGCCCAAGAGGTGATTGCTAATATCGAAATCTATGAGGTCGAAGAGAACAAAAAGGGCTTAGCCCAGGCCGGAAAAGTGCTGTCGATATTCGGCGTAGTCCTATGGATTTTCGGGATCATCGTGCGAATCGTAATGCGATAGGCTTCCAACATTAGAGTGTAAATTATGTGCGGAATTGTCGGATACGTTGGAAATAAACAGGTTGTGCCGTTGATCATTGACGGTTTGCGTAAGCTCGAGTATCGCGGGTATGACTCGGCGGGGATTGCGGTGGTCGATGATGCAACATCATCTGAGCCTGCGCCGGGCCGAGGGGAAACTGCGAAATCTTGAGGAAGCGATCCGTCTGAATCCGCTTGATGGGAATTACGGCATTGGGCACACGCGTTGGGCGACGCACGGGCGTCCGACCGAGGAAAATGCTCATCCGCACCGCGATCAATCGGGCAAAGTCGTTGTAGTTCACAACGGCATTATCGAAAATTATTTGACGCTAAAAGAGCGGCTTCAGGCCGAGGGCCACGAGTTTTACACCGAGACCGACACCGAGGTCGTTGCTCACTTGATCGGGCATTATATCGACACGGAAAATCTGTCGCTCGAGATGGCGGTCAGAAAAACCGTGAAGGAACTTCGCGGTATTTTCGCCCTCTCGATCATCTCGGTCGACGAGCCGGATATGATCATTTCGGTTCGCGAAGGGCCGCCGGTCGTTATCGGTCTGGGCGACGGTGAATTTTTTGTCGCGTCCGATATTCCGCCAATTTTGCAGCATACGCGCGACGTCTTTTTTCTCGGCGACCGCGAGATTGCGATCCTCACGAAAGAGTCGGTTCGCGTTACCGATTTTGACGGAAACATCGTTGAGCCGACCCAGCAGCGGATCACCTGGGACCCGATCATGGCGGAGAAGGGCGGCTTTAAACACTTCATGCTCAAGGAGATATACGAACAGCCGCGTGCCGTTCGCGACACCGTTCAGGGCCGTGTTTCGCTCGATACTGGCAAGTGTGTATCTCGACCCGATGGATATCTCGGAAGACGATTTAAAGGCGGTCACGTCGGTGAAGATCGCTGCCTGCGGCACCTCGTGGCACGCAGGGCTTGCCGGAAAATACATGATCGAATCCCTCGCCCGCGTGCCGGTCGAGGTCGATTATGCATCGGAATTTCGATATCGCGATCCGGTTTTGAGCTGAGAACGATCTGCTCATCGTCATCTCGCAATCCGGCGAAACCGCCGACACGATCGCCGCGATGCGTGAGGCGAAACAGGCCGGCTGCAAGATCCTCGCGATCTGCAACGTCCAGGGTTCGATGATCACCCGCGAAGCCGACGGCACGATCCTGACCCATGCCGGGCCGGAGATCGGCGTTGCTTCGACCAAGGCCTTTACGGCTCAAATGGTGGCGTTGTATCTGTTCGCACTGTATCTCGGCGAGATTCGCGGCAAGATCGACGAGGAGCGTGCAAAAAAACTGGCTCAGGATCTTGCTGAACTTCCGCTAAAGATCGAGCAACTGCTCAACGACGCAGATTCGATCGAGGAGCTTTCAAAAGAGTTTTTCCGTGTGCAGGACTTCTTGTATCTCGGCCGCGGCATCAATTTCCCGGTCGCTCTCGAGGGTGCTCTGAAACTAAAAGAGATCAGCTACATCCATGCCGAAGGTTACCCCGCCGGCGAGATGAAGCACGGCCCGAACGCCCTGATCGACGAAAAACTACCGGTCGTCGTCATCAACACCCGCGAAAAAGGCAACGCCGCGAGCGAACTTCGTTACGAAAAAACTCATTCAAATATCGTCGAGGTGAAATCGCGCGACGGCATCATCGTCTCGGTCTTGACCGAGGGCGACACGATGAGTTCAAAGGTGTCGAATCACGTCATCGAGATCCCGGAAACCAGCGATCTGCTTGGGACCGATCCTCTCGATCGTCCCGCTGCAACTGCTCTCGTATCACATCGCCGTCCGCCGCGGATGCGATGTCGATCAGCCGAGAAATCTGGCGAAATCGGTGACGGTGGAGTAAGGGAACGCCGACATCCTTGTCGGCGTGTCTTATGTTTTTTGACTCGCCGACAGGGATGTCGGCGTTCCGATATGAAGCCATCATGGTTTAGCAAACACAAAAGGGGATGAAAATTTGGTGCTGGGGATGAGATTTGTGTTAAAACGGGAGGGCCGTTACGATCAAGCCATGGATTAAGACGCTGGAACCTCTTGGCTATTGCGTCCGACGTTCCGGCCAAGTTCCACCGTTCTGCCAGTTGACGGTCGTCTAAGATTTCAATGTTCATAATTTCCGGTTGAAAGTTTTACACTCTCTGAAAGTGACCAGGGCAAAAGCCGTGCCTCTGCGATAATCGGTCGAAAAAGGAGTAGTTCTTGAGAAAAATGTTCCCCAAATACTAAAATAGCGACACGGCAAATTTTACCAATGTCGCTAGACGATCGTAACTAATAAAGATATGTGGTGGCCAGAGACGGGGTCGAACCGCCGACACGCGGATTTTCAGTCCGCTGCTCTACCAACTGAGCTATCTGGCCTTGCTCCGCATCCAAGCATAAGCTGGATGCGAATTTGTAAGTGTAAATAAGCGGTTTCGCGATGTCAAATGTAAGGGTTCACCACGAAACTCTCGGAATGCAGAAGCCTGAGCGTGAGCGAGGGCTTAACACTGAACTTATTGGTTGTTAAGCCCTTGCTCACGCTCAGGCCTCCGCATTACTTGTGCCTTTGTGGTGAAATCTCTTACGCCTTCGCACTTTCGACCTTGTCACCAAAACCGAGTTCAGCTTTAACGTCGGTTTCGATGCGTTCGAGCAGATCGATGTTTGTTTTGAGCATGTTTTTGACGTTGTCACGGCCCTGGCCCAGGCGTTCGCCTTTGTATGAGAACCACGCGCCCGATTTTTCCACGATGTTGTGATTGACGGCCAGATCGAGCAGGTCGCCGGTTCGCGAAATGCCCTCGCCGTACATGATGTCGAACTCGGATTCCCGAAACGGCGGTGCGCATTTATTCTTCACGACCTTAACGCGTGTGCGGTTGCCGACGACCTTGTCGCCATCCTTGATCGCACCGATGCGGCGAATGTCGAGCCGCAGGCTGGCGTAGAATTTTAGGGCCTTGCCGCCGGTCGTCGTTTCGGGCGAACCGAAAAATACGCCGATCTTTTCGCGAAGCTGGTTAATAAAGATAAAGCACGTATTCGAACTCGAAACGATTGCCGTGATCTTTCTCAGTGCCTGCGACATCAGGCGCGCCTGCAATCCCGGCAGCGAATCGCCCATTTCGCCATCCAACTCAGCCCGCGGCACGAGAGCCGCGACCGAATCAATAACGATCACATCTACACTGTTTGAACGGATCAACGTTTCCGCGATCTCCAGCGCCTGTTCCCCCGAATCCGGCTGCGAGATCAGCATGTCATCGATATTTACGCCGAGCTTCGTGGCATATTCCGGATCCATCGCGTGTTCGGCGTCGATATAGGCACAGATGCCGCCGGTCTTTTGGGCAGACGCGACTACTGTCAATGCAAGTGTCGTTTTACCCGAACTCTCCGGCCCGTAAACTTCGATAATCCGGCCCCGAGGAAATCCGCCCACGCCGATCGCCGCATCCAGACTGAGACACGTCGTCGAGATCGCCCCGATATCCTCATGCGGACGCTCGCCAAGTCTCATAATCGACCCTTTGCCAAATTTCTTTTCAATCTGCGCCAAGGCAGACTCGATCGCTTTTCCTTTATCCATGCTCATTTTTTTGATCTCCCATCCGTTTTTTCTGCAAATCCATGAACCGAATTAACTTCGGTGAAAACAATCTAACATAAATGCGACCATGTTTCATAAATAACACACACGGAATCTCATAAAAAAGATGAAAAATCACGAAAACGGTACGCAAATCGACAAATGTATAGCTAGATATTAGCTGAAAAGCCGCTAAATCTCAATGAAAACTTGCTATTATTCTCAAATGGTATTGATCGTTTTTACAACCGCCTTAAGTGCCGAGGCTGAACCGCTCGCCGAGGCAATCGTAAAAGCCAAACTCGCAGTCTGTGTCCAGATACTGCCGCCGATGATGTCGGTTTACGTTTGGGAGGGAAAAATTCAAAAAGAGCCTGAAAATTTACTGCTCATCAAAACGCTGGCGGAAAAATACGACGAGCTTGAACGCTTTATTACTGGACATCACACCTACAACGTCCCAGAGGTCGTCGCCATCGAGTCTTCAAGAGTGTCAGGGCCATATTTGGCGTGGATGAGGGAATCATTGGGAAGCTAAAAGTTAAAAGTGAAGGTGTAATGGACAAAATAGTTGGTAATTTTTAGATGTTTTGTTCAAGTGGACAAAATAGTTGGTGTTTATTTTCTGGGTTTATTTAAGTTTCAAAATATCTGCTACAGTTTGTTATATCAAGCAAAACGGAAGTAGGCTCTGCTGGAGAGCAACCTGCCAGGGATAGCTTGACGGCTGACAAAAATGTCAGATCAGAGGGCTGTTTTTTAGCGGCCCTTTGATATTTTTTGAAGCCGTTATGCCTTAAAAAACTCATCGATAAATTTCTTTTTTCTAGCCGTTGATAATCCATTGTGGTTTCTCAATTTGTTCTTCAAATCGGCAAAATGCCCGTCAATTGCATTGGTGGTATTTGGGATTTTCAGCTCCAAATAATCGTACCAGGTAAAGAGCCAGGGCAGATTTGTTTTGAGGCTTCGATAGGCACTTCTCAGCCTTTTATGGACGTATCTGTTTTTGCCGAGCGGATCTATTTTTCGTTCGTTTAAAAAGTCCTTCCATTTTTCGTGCCACGCCTCCAATCCGCCCGCAAAACTCTCCTTATCTGTTTGTGTCAGAAGCAGTGTATGTTCCCATAACTCAATACTGGCCTGCATTTTAGGGTTCTTGGTCAAATACCTTCTGACAATGGCCACCTGATGAAACTGGCACATTTGAACAGGCAGGTCACTGCCAAATAATTGAAATAAACCCTTCCGGCCATCACAAATAATCGCCTGTATTTCGATGCCTCTGCGTCCTATTTCTTCGATTCCCGAAAGGTATAATTTATTGGTTTCCTGATCCACATATCGCTTGAATAATATCTGCCCCGTAAGGCTGTCCTTAAAAACCATTACCCCAAATGCTCTTCCAAAATATGTCGTATCCATCAACACATTTACAACGCTTGGAAATGTGTTTTCTGTTTCGACTTTTACCGCATCGATTTTTCTCTGGATCGTTTTTGCGGAACAATTATATTTCACCGCGAGCTGAGAATATGTCTGCTTGCCGATCGTATATTCTTGCCATATTTTTTGCGGATCGAGCCGTCTCGTCCCCGAAAAAACTTTCCCGCAAACAGCACATTTATACCGCTGAACACCCTCCTGAATACCGTATTTCGATACGATTTTACTCGCACAATAAAAGCACTTTTTTTATTCATAACCTTTCATCGCCATAACCCTATTCCCATCATAGCTTTAAAAGGTTTTTACCAACTATTTTGTCCATTACCCCAAAGTGAAGAACAAAAACAGACTTTTCACCTAAACATTCTCTTTCACTTTTCACTATTCACTTTTAACTGTTCACCATTATCTATCCCCGCGTAACAGGTCCTGACGATGAAATCGACGGCATCCTTTGGCGAGTCAGTCAAGTGGATAAGGCTGAGGTCTTCGGGGTTGATCATTTTTTCGTGAAGCATCGTGGACGTTAGCCAGGCGAGCATTCCGCGCCAGTATTGCGAGCCGAAAAGGACGACAGGGAAGTTGCGGATTTTCTTGGTCTGAATCAGCGTCAGGGCCTCAAAAAGCTCGTCCATCGTGCCAAAGCCGCCAGGGAAAATGACGTAGGCATTGCTGTATTTGATGAACATAGTCTTGCGGACCATAAAGTATTTAAAGGTCAGCGACTTGGTCAGATACGGATTGGGTATCTGCTCAAATGGCAGCTCGATATTGCAGCCGACCGATTTTGCACCGGCGTCGTGGGCACCGCGATTTGCCGCTTCCATAATTCCCGGGCCACCGCCCGTAATAATTTCAAAGCCCGCAGTGCCGAGCAAAAGGCCGACCTCGTGGGCTGCCAGGTACATCGGATCGTCCTCGGGCGTTCTCGCCGAACCAAAGATCGAAACCCCGCGCGTCATCGTCGCCAGTTCGTCAAACCCGTTTACGAATTCGCCCATGATGCGGAAAACACGCCACGAATCTGAAGTGCGATAGGCGTCTTCCGGTTCCGGCGAACGAAGCAGCACCTCGTCGTCCGTCAAACGCCAATAGCCCGGAGCGGTTTCCAGTTCTTTTGCTTCGGCGATCGTTTTCGGGACTTCGGCATTCTTAGCCGGAGCTTTTGTTCTCGGTTTTGTTGATTTGATTGATGACATTGTATGTTCGGAATTCCACTTTTGTCAGAACCGCCTGCGTAAGCGGGCGGAACGATGTTTGCCGAGAACAAAGATTCGATACGCCGAGTTCGTTCCGCCCGCTTACGCAGGTGGTTCTGACTTAGATTCCCATAATATTGTAGCCGCAATCGACGTATATCGTTTCGCCGGTGATGCCAGTCGAAAGGTCGCTGACGAGGAAAAGTGCGGTGTTACCGACTTCGGTGACGGTCACGTTGCGTTTGAGCGGCGCTTTTTCGCCGACATAGCCGAGCAGCGAACCCATATTTTTGACGCCCCGGGCCGAAAGCGTGTTGATTGGGCCGGCACTGATGGCGTTGACGCGGATGTTATTTTTGCCGAGATCGGCGGCGAGATATCGGACCGACGATTCGAGAGCGGCTTTCGCGACGCCCATGACGTTGTAGCTCGGCACGACCTTTTCAGCCCCGTAATAGCTCATCGTGACGATGCTTCCGCCTTCCGCCATGAGCGGCGAGGCGGCCAGAGCGACCTGCGTAAGCGAGAATGCACTGATCTCAAGCGCGGTGCGAAAAGCTTCGCGAGTGGTCGTGACAAACTCGCCTTCGAGGGCTTCTTTTGGAGCAAAAGCGATCGAGTGGATAACAAAATCGAGCTTTCCAAATTTGTTCCCGACCGCCTCAAACGCCGCATCGACATCTGCCTGATTTGTGACGTCGCACGGTACGACGAGCGAATCCGGCAATTCGCCGGCTAGCTTCTCAACATTCTCTTTCAGACGCTCGCCCTGATAGGTAAACGCCAATTTTGCCCCGTGTTCACTGCACACCGAGGCACACGCCCAGGCAATCGATCGCTTGTTCGCCACGCCGAAGATCATTCCGATTTTGTTCTTTAGCATAAATAATTCGGTAGTCAGTAGTCGGTAGCCAGTAGTCAGTAGTCAGAAATTATTAGTTTCTAGCGATTCCGAATGGCTTTCATGTAGGCATCTAGCATTTTACTTATAACTTCCAGATTGGCTGTAAGCTCTTGCGTATCGCCGTATCCCAGATCCATCGTAAGGATCAAATATTAACGGCATTCTTCCAATGATCCCTGTGCAATATTACAAAATCGCAGCTTATCAGCAATTCCCACTTTTTTGAAACCTTCAGCGAAATTGGCTGGGACAGATACAGCGGCTCGTCGAAGTTGTGAGGTAAGTCCGAACATTTCCTGTTTGGGAAAACCTTCAGTGAGACGATAGACGGCGAGAACCCATTTATGAGCCCGCTGCCAAACTTCAACGTCTTGAAACGTTTTCGATGTCATCTCTTTTTCTTCTAACGGCTACTGGCTACCGATTACCGACTACTCCGACACATAAACCTTCTGCAGCATCTCAAAATCGAGCAGCCTGATGTCGATATCGACCGGCGTGTCGGTAAAGCGTCTGGTGATTAGCATTCCGCGAAGCCGTTCTTCTTCATCCGACGTTAGCTGCGTGACCAGGACAAGCATCAGGCGGAGACGCAAGCGGCTTTTCATCTCATTCAAGTTCCTTTTCGCAAGCGTGATCTTTTTGAGCATCGATTCGATCTTTTCCTGCCGCACGTCGGGTACGACGAGGAACGATACTTCTATGCAGGTTATCAAATCATGCTCGACAAGTATTGCATCAAAGGGCGTTCCGCCGATGCTGACATGTCGCATGAGCGGTAGATTTTCCTCCTGCTGTATCTGTCTGAGGGCGAGGTCCTCGGCAACGATGTAGGCAGAAAGCAGATCCGCCAGATTGTCGTCACCGACGCCGAGCAAACGGCCGAGTTCGCGGACTTCGACATTGACGTTTTGCCGCTGAATCTCAGGCATCGCCGCATCCCAGCGAATGAATTTGCGGTCGTCAACCGCCGCGATCCGGCGTCGATTTGCTACATCCAACAGGACGACGATCGTAAGCAAGGCCGTTGCCCCGACCGTAACCGCCAGCATCGCCATATTCGCCGACCGCATCGCCAAAACGATGCTCGCGATCATGACCACAAATAGAACGACGGTCAGAATGATCAGCGGAAAGTTTGTCTGCTGCCGGTCAAAACGGCGAAGTGAATTTTCTGGTTTTTTATCCATCTATTCAATGCAGAAAGCCGACTCTCAATGCGAAAGCCCGCGCGTAAGGAGGGGCGAAATACGAGCGTACCTTTTCGCCCTTGCTTACGCGCAGGCTTCGGCAAGCAGAACTACAATCTACGCCGCCGTCGACGCCCTTTCAAATGGGATATCGTCAAAGTGAGTCATCCGTTTGAATGCCTTAAATCGCTCGGTAATCTCAGGATAGTCGAGTGCGTCGACGCGTTCCGTACCAAATTTCTCGACGTTAAACGACGCCATCACCGATCCATAAATCATCGCCCGCCGCATCGTCTCGTCCGTAATCTCCTTCTGCGCCGCGAGATAGCCCATAAATCCACCGGCAAACGTATCGCCCGCACCTGTCGGGTCAAACACACTCTCAAGCGGATATGCCGGCACAGCAAAGTAGCTGTCCTTTGTAAATAACGTCGCCCCGTACTCGCCGCGCTTGATCACAACAGCCTTCAGGCCAAGATCCATGATCGCTCTGGCGGCTTTGTGAATGTTCGGTTCGTCGGTGAGCTGGCGTGCTTCGGCGTCATTAATGATGATACAGTCAACGACTTTTATTGTTTCAATGAGGGCATCCTTCATCGAAGTGATCCAAAAATTCATCGTGTCCATCGCCACAAATCCTACGTCCGGACATTGTTCGCGAACATCCTTTTGCAGCATTGGTAAGATGTTGGCGAGGAATAGTAATCTGGCGTTCCTTGATCGTTCGGACAGCTTTGGCTGGAACGTCTCGAAAACATTCAACTGCGTGTCGAGCGTGTGAGCCGTATTCATGTCGTAATCGTAACGACCGCTCCAAAAAAATGTTTTGCCGTCCGGTACGATCTCGATGTCGTCCGTATTTATGTGATGACGCCTAAAAACAGCCCATTCTTCATCACCAAAATCACCGCCCACGACACCGACCGCGTTTACCTCAGTAAAAAAACTAGCCGACAGACCAAAATGCGTCGCCGCGCCGCCCAAAATTTTATCCCGTTTTCCAAATGGCGTCTCGAGCGCATCAAATGCGACTGAGCCAACTACTGTTAATGACATGCCTTAAATAAGTCTCCTGAAAAATGACATAAAGCTTGTATTTTACACATTGCACCCCGCTTTGACCATTAGAGCGGTTCTCCGCCGAATGCAAAGGCCCGGGCGCAAGCAAGGGCGATACACGCGGGATCTGCATCGACGAGGACTGATCGTTAAACTTCGTCATTTGAGTCTGCGCGTAAACGTAGTTCGAGGGAAAAGTTGGGAGTCGAAGTCCGGCCCGATCGTTGCCTTGATCTTCAGTCGTGCCTGGTCGTTCCGAACGATCTGGCGAATATACCGTCCTCCGGCATAATTATATGGATTCAAGATGCTCTACGTTGCATCTATAATACGACTTGCCTTTATTGCAATTTTGTGTTAGGTTTACTTGCATGGCGATTTTTACCCGCAAATCGATCGCGATCCAAAATATGTGCGCGCAGCGTGGGATACGGGACATGGGACAAACAGTTGTTATGTACCCGAGGGGTCAAAAAAGGACATGAAGATGAGGATCACATTGCTGGTTTGTGTTTTGACGCTGCTTTCAAATATTGCGTTTTCGCAGAGTGAAGCGGGCACCATTCCACCCGGATGGCAAACCAAGGCCGAATCGACCAATTACAAACAAACGTGGCGATACGACGAGACTATCGCTTTTGCAAAAAAGCTCGATCTCTCTTCCCCGCTGATCAAATATGCGACCTACGGCAAAAGCGGTGAGGGCAGGGATATGCCTTTCTGATTGCCGCGAGCGGCGCGGCGTTTACGCCGGAACTTGCCAGGCGACAGGGCAAGGCGATCGTATTGATCCAGGCGGGAATTCACGCGGGCGAGATCGATGGTAATGATGCGGGCCTCGCTCTGCTTCGCGACATCGCGAACACAAAAACGCGACCCGATATGCTGAAAGATGTTGTGATCGTTTTTCTCCCGATCTACAACGTTGACGGCCATGAGAATTGGTCAGCCTACAATCGAATTCACCAAAACGGGCCGGAAGAAATGGGCTTTCGTGCAAACGCGAACAATCTCAATCTTAATCGCGATTACATGAAGGCCGACGCACCGGAAACCCGGGCGTGGCTTACGCTGTGGAATGAATGGAAACCTGATCTCTTTATCGATTGCCATGTCACAAATGGAGCCGAGTTTCAATACAACGTGACCTACGAATACGCCCATTTTCAGGAAGTTTCGCCGTCGATCAAAGGCTGGATGGACGAGCACTTCGACGGAAATGTCGTGCCGCTCGTTGAGAAAGAAGGGAATATGCTGAGCCGGTATGTTGAGTTCGCGGGGCGCGAGGTTACGAGCGGCGTCGCGACGTTCATCGCCACGCCCAGGCTTGCCACGGGTTACGCAGCCATCAGAAATCGCGGCGGACTGCTGATCGAAACGCACGTTTATAAACCGTATAAGTCCCGTGTTCGTGGGACTTACGATGTTCTACGGCACACGATCGAGGAGGTCGCCCGGGCAAAATCGAGCCTCTTTATCGCAAACGTTACTGCCGACACGCAAACGGTCGAACGCGGCAAACTCTACGATGACAAACGTCAGTTCCCGCTCAAGGTTGATGTGACGGACAAAGCGACGCAGGTCGATTTTAAGGGCACCGAATACAAGGTCGAGAACAGCCCTATCTCAAACACAAAACGCATCATTTACGGTACGGCTCCGCTTAATATAACGATCCCAAAGTTCGACGAAGGCAAGGTCACCTCGTCGGTCGCACCTCCGCTCGGTTACATCGTTCCGGCCCAATATGCTGACGTGATCGACGTTCTCACCGCCCACGGTCTGAAACTCGTACGCATCAAAAAGCCTTTGACGCTCGAAATCGAAAGCTACCAGCTTTCCGAACCTAAATGGTCGACAACGTCATTCGAAAACCGCGTGACGCTGACCGCGAAACAAACGCCGATAAAAGAAACCCGTTCTTACCCGATCGGCTCCGTCATCCTCAGCCTCGATCAGGAGTCCGCCGCCGTCGCGATCCATCTGCTCGAACCAAACGGTCCTGATTCACTCCTATTTTGGGGATTTTTTAACTCGATCTTCGAACAAAAAGAATACGCCGAGGGCTATGTCCTTGAAAAACTAGCCCGCGAAATGCTCGCCAAAGATCCCAAACTCCAGGAAGAATTTGACCGCAATTTACTAGAACCAACCTTCGCCCGCAGCCCGCAGGCGAGGCTAAGGTTTTTTTACGAACGAACACCATATTTTGCGAGTCAAAAGATTGGGGTTTATCCGGTAGGCAGAATCACAAGCCAGATCTTTGACAATAAAAAGCCACCTACAAGATAAAGTAGGCGGCTTAAAAACTGGTGGAGACGAGGAGGATCGAACTCCCGACCTCTGCATTGCGAACGCAGCGCTCTGCCAAACTGAGCTACATCCCCATACTTAAAGTAAAAAGGTAAAAGGAAAAAGGAAAAAGTGCAAGTCTACTGAACGCCGGCCGGAAGCAGTGAGCCTTTTGGGTCAGAGGCGAAGGCTTGACCGTCCTCGATCTTGCCGATGATGCCGTGAAAATTGATCTCGCCATCGCTGCCCAGAACAACGACTACATCGCCGGGGCTGACTTTCTTTTCATCCACGGCGAACTTGATGATTGACGCGTTCCCGTTTTCGGTCGTGACCGATTCGTATTCAAAAGTGTCAGCGTTAAAGCTGAGTGTCTGGCAAAATGCTACTTCCATACGAAAATTAGACCACAAAAATGTGTTCGTGTCAGTAGCCCGCGTGTAAGTAAGGGCCGGTTGGCACAAAGTCGATTCAGATGAAACCCTGCTAGTTTCTCATTCGGAACTCCCTTTTAAGGGTATAGGGATATAGGGCTAGGCGAGTTGTGTCGTTGGCGAGTCGCCCTTACTTACGTGCGGGCTACTGACACGAAAGTCCAAACTAATAGCGTCGTGGTCGGAGAGCGGAAGGCCTTCGGCGTCGATGAGATCGCCTATGGTTTGTGGAGTCGTGCCGGGTGCAACCTCGATCCGCTTTCCTGCTAACCAGTCGAGGCGGGCCGAGACTTTTCCGCCGACGCGGCCGGCTGCCCAGAATATGAATGGGAAGCACCATTCCGGCACCCAGTCGCGTAGATTTGTATTCTTTTCCATGCTTCCGATGTCGTAATGCAGCGTTCCGGCGCCGATGTTGTTAAGATCGCGAAAATTGTAACCGCGTTTTTCGAGACTCGTGAACAGACGCTTTTCGAAGAAGCGTTCGGGATGCGGCAAATGATTGAGAGCCACGTTTTTTGGCCCCATCATAACGCGGCGCCAATAGCCCATGATCGCCCGTGTCGAGCTTTGCGAGTTAAACCCGGTCGTGTTCCAATCACCACCAATCAGCGTCGGCATAGGCGGCAGCGTGTCGAGATGATCGAGAATTATCCTGATCTGTCGCCCGCGATGAGAGCGAGAACAATGTGCATCGAGATGAATGGTCACCGCTCGAAAATCACCCGACGGATGCTCGATATCGGCGACGATCGCGCGCAGATATCCGAGCCGCTTTTCCTTGCCCCACATTTTGTCCTTGCCGTTTGGCAGTGGCACGGCGTGGACATTTCTCATCGGAAACCGGGAAAACATCGCGAGACCGTGGATCGAAACGGTATTTTCGCCCGCCATGTCGGATTCGATGCCGCTTCCCTTTTGCAGGGGGATGTAAACGGGTGCGAATGCGTAGTTGAGATTCAGCACCTCGGCCAACTCTTTTGCGACAAAGCGGTTCCCGCTGCGGGCCATGCCGTAATCGAGCTCGGTGAGGAGAAGAATGTCTTTATTTTTTAGCTTGTCGTGGTTCTTAAGAGCATCCAGAATGCCTTCGAATTGGATTCCGCGCTCGATATTCCAAGCGAGGCTGCGTATTGAGTCAGTACCACCTGCGGTAGCGGGTGGGGACGTCAATCGCGACGACAAGTCCCCACCCTGTACCCCAGGTGGTACTGACACGACGACTGCGTTCAAAATCCGCTCGACCTCAGGCCTGATCTGTTTGTATAGTTCCGACGCCTCCATTTCAGCCGTCGATTCAAACTTTAACAGCTCAGGAAAATGTCGATTTAGATCGTGATCGAGAATGCTCGGCGGGCCGGTGCAACTGTCGGCGGGTGACGGCAGGCTTAATCATCATGCCGCTCCTTAACCGGTGCAATGGTAAGGAAATCGTTCGTTATCCGCTCGGTGTAAACCTGAATAAGTTCGTCGATCCGCGCTTCCTTTTTCGATTGAAAAATAAAACCGACGTGGCGTGGTTTGTTAACCGTATAGACTATCTCGTCGTCAGTGTAGTGCGACGTGTCGGGTGTGTCGGTGTTTGCGAGGGCGAGCGTGATGCCGGCGAATTCTTTTCTGAGCTTTGGCAATTTGTACGGATTTTCGTCCGATGCGATCTCAAGGCTCGCCCATTCGCGCCAGAGGTTGAAATTGCAGGCGTATTCGAGCACATTGGCGATATAGGCTCCGCCGACGCGGCAGGCGACCTCGAGCAGGTAAAATTCGCCGGTCGCCTCGCTTTGCAAAAACTCGGCGTGGGCGACGCCGCGGTCGTATTCAAAGGCCATCAGCAACGCCCGGTTCATAACCTCTAACTGCTTCCGCTCTTTCGATTTATACGGAACGATCGACGAGGTAAACACGCCGCCGTGATGCGAGACCTTAAACGGCGTCGTGCCATATTGACTGACGCCGCAGGCGACGACTTTGCCGTCGGCGACAACCGAATCAACATGAAAAACTTTGCCCTCGATAAAGCGTTCGATCAAAAACTGCGACGGATGATCGCGCCAATGTGTTGCGGTTATCGAGATCGGTCAAAACGTTCCATGCCTCGTCGGCCGTTTCGCATTTTCTGATGCCAAACGCCGAAACCTCGTGCCGCGGCTTGACGATCCACGGGGCCGGAACGGTGGTCAAAAAATCGTGAATCTGCTCGGCATTAAACGCTCCGACGAACTCCGGACACGGAATGCCCGCATTGTGTGCAATATTTCGCATCGTCAGTTTGTCGCGAAAACGCAAGGCAAATGATCGGCTCATGCCCGCGCAGATCGAGGTGTTCGCGGGTCATGGCAGCCGTCAGTACGTCAAATTCGTCGAGGCCGACAACCCTGTCGATCGGCCTCGAACCGGCCAGATTTGTCACGGCCCGGACGTAATCCATGACGCCGGCCTCGTCATCGACGGTCTTTGCATCATTGATCGCCGTCCATGGCCACGCGCTGTCGAGCAGCTTTTTCCGCGTCACGAGCGTCACATGCCAGCCCGCATGGTGGCATTCCTCGATAAACTCAGTCCCCTTGTAATCGCTGGCGATGATTGCAATGTGCTTTTGCATAAACTGATACTCTGTAAGCCGTATGCCGGAAATTCGGTTTCCTGGATGCAGATTTTATTTTGAAATAAAAGAATGGCACAATTTAGCCACTGAGACAACAAAAAATGCGAGACTTTTCGCAGTAATTTGAGACGCTGGTGAAGCTTTATGGAAAATTTTGATCTTGTAAATCTGCTCAGCAATCTCATTCCCTATATTGTGGTTCTGCTGCTCGCAATTTCGTGTCACGAGGCGGGCCATGCCTGGATGTCGTTGAAATACGGCGACGACACCGCCTACATGCTTGGCCGCGTCACGATAAATCCGGTCGCCCACACGGATCCGATCGGTACGCTGTTGATCCCGATCGTAAGTTTTATACTAACGTTTACAACAGGAACGCGTGTTCCCTTAATTGGCTGGGGCAAGCCGACGCCAGTAAATCCGCGGAACTGGACGAAATACAAACAAGCAAATGTAATGGTCTCGATCGCGGGCATCGGAGCGAATCTTATTCTGGCCACGATCGGTTTTGTGATATTCAAAACGCTCCTTGAGTCGCAGGTTATAAACACGACCAATGCTCGCGAAGGCATAGTCAAGGTTGTGGTGATTTTCCTCAACTATCTGATCTTTCTAAATGTTTCACTCGCAGTTTTTAATCTGCTGCCTTTCCCGCCCCTTGATGGCAGTAAGGTCTTGGCGACATTTCTGCCCGCGAGTTTTCAGCCGCTGTTCGACCTGCTCGAACAATATGGTTTCCTGATATTGATGCTGCTTGTCTATATGGGCGTGATTGGCGTGGTAATGTATCCGTTCTATATTTTTGTTGACTATTTGCTGTTTACTCCATGGTTCTAGTCGTTTTCTGGTAAGTTCATGAAAAAAAGGATTTTTAGCGGTGCTCAGCCAACCGGCGAGCTTCATATCGGCAACTATCTCGGCGCTTTGAAGAATTGGGTCGCCCTGCAGGACGAGTTCGAAGCGTTTTACTGCATTGTAAATCTCCACGCGATAACGCTGCCGCAGGACCCTAAGGTTTTACGTCAAAAAACCCTCGATCTCGCCCGAATCTATCTTGCCGCCGGGGTCGATCCTGAAAAATCGACAGTATTTATCCAATCGGACGTGCCTGCCCACGCCGACTTAACGTGGATTTTGTCCTGCGTCGCGCGCATGGGCGAGCTTGAGCGGATGACGCAGTTTAAAGATAAGTCGAGAAAACCACCTGATTGGTCGAGATTAATCAATCTCTTTGGTGGCACACCTATCGGTGAAGCAATTTCCACCGGATCAAGGAACAGTGCTTTTAGCATCGAATTAACGCCTCCTTATCTCGAATCCTTGAGGCAGGCAAGTTTGAGCGGCACTTCAGAATTGTGGACAGAACTGGAGACAGTGTCGGTCTCGTTAGCCCCGGGTGGTAAATATTTCTTGAATAAGTCCCCAAATCCCGGTCTCGGCCTCTTCACCTATCCTGTTCTGATGGCCGCCGACATTTTGCTCTATCAAACCGACCTCGTCCCCATCGGCCAAGACCAAAAACAGCATCTCGAACTTACACGTGACCTTGCCGAGCGGTTTAACCGCGATTTTGGTGAGACATTTGTCGTTCCCGAAGCGTTTATTCCGCCGGTTGGGGCAAAGATTCAGTCGCTGCAAGACCCGTCGAAGAAGATGTCAAAATCGGACGAAAACCTGAACGGCTCGATCTTTCTGCTCGACGATGCCGACACGATCTCGAAAAAAATAAAACGCGCCGTCACCGACAGCGGCACCGAGATCACCTTTGACGACACGCGTCCTGCGATCAAAAATCTGCTCACAATCTACCAACTCCTGACAGGCAATTCGGCCGACGAATGCGTCACACACTTCGCGGGCAAAGGCTATGGCCATTTCAAAACAGAGCTCGCCGACGCGACGGTCGAATTCCTAAAACCTTTTCAAGAGCGAGTTAAACGATTCGACGACGAAACGCTAAAATCTATCTTGAATAACGGAGCGGCGCGAGTGCGGGATATTGCAAGCGAAACGTTAAAAAAGGTATATCAAAGGATGGGGGTTACGTAGCCAATATGGACGGTGCAACAAAGATCAAAATAATCGTGGCTGTTGTCGCAGTACAAATATTGCTTTTGGCATTCTGGTTTTGGCCATACAGCGATGATTTCACGGTAGGTTATCAAGAAGTGGCTGCTCAGGTATTGGATATTATCGAAAAAGATCCGACCAGCAACGGCGTAAGTAAAGCACGCCAATACTTTAACTCGCGTGAAGACCGCCTAAAGGATCGATTCAAATTCGGACTCAAGCCTGAAAAGAACGGCGCAGTTTCCGAATCGGTCCGGAGCCGTTATCAGGATGTCGTAAATAAGGGAACGGCCCCTCTAGACCTTTTGGCGGACAAGCACCCGGACATCAGTCGAGATATTGAGTCTCTAACGGTCGACATGGGAATGCAGAGGTTAGGTTACTAATGATAGTTATTGAAAAAGGTGTGGGAAATTTCTCGACCTACTCCCCCAATATGCCCGGGTGCCTTGCAACCGGCAGAACCATCGAAAAAACCGTTAATGAAATGCACGCCGCAATTGAGTTTCACCTCGAAGGAATGGTTGAAAACGGCGAAGAATTCCCGGTCGCCCGAAGTCTCAATTCGTATCTGCTCGAAACGGTTGAGAATCCCGCTGATGTTATTACAAGCATCGAAGTCGAAACGCCAGCGTTAGCACTGGCCTGGTGTTCTGTCGGAAAAACAATCTCCTTCATCTATCAGCTATCATCTCATCATCAACTATCATCTATTTCGGAATAGATGATAGTTGATAGAGTAGATCGCTACTTTCCCGCCGACCCCATTGTGCATTTTTTTCCTCCCAACCCTCGACTTGATGATACAATAAACGCAAATTCTCTTTTCCAATCGCAGCTTCGCCTTGTGCGAAGCGAGTTCTATTTTCTTAACCTTACGGAGGCAACATGGAAGGCACAAAAAAATCTTACGACATCCCGAAATTCAAAGAGCAATACGAAAATTACATTGGCGGCGAGTGGGTCGCACCGGCGTCGGGTGAGTATTTTGAGTGCATCTCGCCCGTGGACGGAAAATCGTTTACGCGGATAGCACGTTCGTCGGAACAGGACATTGAGGCCGCCATCGAGGCCGGGCATCGGGCGTTTGAAACGTGGGGCAAAACGTCGGTGACCGAGCGGAGCAATATTCTGCTAAAAATCGCCGACCGCATGGAGCAAAATCTCGACATGCTGGCCCGCTGCGAGACGTGGGACAACGGCAAACCGATCCGCGAAACGACGGCCGCCGATCTGCCGCTCGCGATCGATCATTTCCGCTATTTCGCCAGCGTGATCCGGGCCGAAGAGGGCAGCGCGTCAGAACTCGATCAAAATACACTGTCGATCATCATCAAAGAACCGCTCGGCGTCGTCGGCCAGATCATCCCGTGGAATTTCCCTTTGCTGATGGCGACGTGGAAGCTCGCACCAGCACTCGCTGCCGGAAACTGCGTCGTGATAAAACCGGCCGAGCAAACCCCGGCGAGCATAATGGTCTGGGCCGAACTAGTCGGCGATCTGCTGCCGAAGGGCGTACTCAATATCGTCAACGGATTCGGCGTCGAGGCCGGCAAACCGCTGGCAACAAGCTCTCGCATTGCCAAGGTCGCATTCACCGGCGAAACCACAACTGGCCGCTTGATCATGCAGTACGCCTCGCAAAACCTGATCCCCGTTACGCTCGAACTCGGCGGCAAATCGCCGAATATTTTCTTCAAGAGCGTGATGGATGCCGATGATGAATTTTTCGATAAATGTCTGGAAGGTGCGACTTTGTTTGCCCTAAATCAGGGCGAGGTTTGCACTTGCCCGTCGCGCGTTTTGGTGCAGGAAGATATTGCGGACGCTTTTATCGAACGCTTCGTCGAGCGTACGAAGCAGATCAAAATGGGCCATCCGCTTGACCCGACCACTATGATGGGAGCACAGGCCAGCCAGGACCAGTACGAGAAAATTCTCAACTATCTACAGATCGGTCGGGACGAGGGAGCCGAGGTACTCTGTGGCGGCAACGCTCACAAAAATCCCGATCTCGAAGACGGCTACTACATCGAACCGACCATTCTGAAGGGCCATAACAAGATGCGTGTCTTCCAGGAAGAGATCTTCGGCCCGGTCACGTGCGTCACGACCTTCAAGGATGAAGCCGAAGCGATCGCCATCGCCAACGACACGCTCTACGGCCTCGGCGCCGGCGTTTGGACCCGCGACGCCCACGAACTCTATCGCGTCCCCCGAGCCATCGACGCCGGCCGCGTCTGGGTAAATAATTATCACAACTACCCAGCCCACGCTCCGTTCGGCGGCTACAAAAAATCAGGCTTCGGCCGCGAAAACCACCTGATGATGCTCGACCATTATCGCCAGACGAAGAATATGCTTATCTCGTATGATAAGAATGCGATGGGATTTTTCTAGGAATTTTTGCCCGCGAATTACGCGAATAGGCACGAATAAAAGAAATTCTTATTCGCATTCATTCGCGTAAAATCTTTCTTATGCATATTATTCCACGCGTAAACATAACCCTAGATGCCGCTGCGGTCGTTGAGCAGCTTCGCGCGAAGAACGGCGAGCTGATGTTTCACCAATCGGGCGGTTGTTGCGACGGTTCTTCGCCGATGTGTTTCGAAAAGGGCGAGTTTATTGTCGGTTCAAGCGATGTCTGGCTGGGCGAGGTTGCCGGGTGCGATTTTTATATGGCGAAGGACCAGTTCGAGTATTGGAAACATACCGAGCTGACCATCGACGTCGTACCCGGCCGCGGAGCGAGTTTTTCGCTGGAGATACCGTTGGGACTCAGATTCGTGACTAAATCGAGGCTGTTTTCGGACGAGGAATATCAGAATCTGACCGAGACGCGAGCCGGAAACTATGCGGAAGCCCGCTCATAATGCAAAAGCCCGGGCGATTTCGCCCTTGCTTACGAGCGGGCTTGCACAACTTATCAACTATGACAAAAAAAATAACCATCTACGAAAAACCTACCTGAACGACCTGCCGCAATCTGGCGACGCTGTTTCGGGAAAACGGCATAGATCACGACAAGGTCAATTATTTTAAGGAGCCATTTACTGAGGCGGTGCTCGGTAAGCTGGTCGAAAAAACGGGTCAGCCGGCGATCAAATTGGTTCGCGGGGCCGCGGGGGCGGGGTTTACGGATGAAACTCCCGATGCCGAGATCATCGCAGCGATGGTTGCGGATCCGAATTTGATCCAGCGGCCGATCGTCGAGGTCGGCGACCGCGCAGTTTTGGCGAGGCCGATCGAAAAGGCTTTAGAGTTATTAGACCCCTGAACTGAAAATGCGGTTTGAATGGGATCCACAAAAAGCGCGTGTCAACATCTCGAAGCACGAGGTTTCATGCGAAGAAGCATCGACCGTGTTTCGCGATCCTCTCACACGAACATTTGACGACCCGGACCACTCGATCGAAGAGCAACGATTCATAGTCATCGGGTATTCAAATAAGAACCGGCTGCTTTTTGTGTCTCACACGGACGACGGGAAAATTGTTAGAATCATAAGCGCTAGAGAAGTAACCGAAAGCGAGCGAAAATACCATGAAGAAAAATGATCTCGATGATGACCTGAGACCTGAATACGATCTTTCTACACTTAAAACCCAAGTGAGCGGTAAGTATTCTCAACGATACGCTGAAGGGACAAATGTAGTCCTCCTCGATCCTGAGGTTGCGACGGCATTCCCTGACTCAGCCTCCGTAAATGCGGCCTTAAGACTACTTATCGATCTTGCCCACAAACAAGTTCCGAATTAAAAATGAGTTACACAAACGGAAACGGAAACGGCCATGCCCCTAAACCAAAGAATGTCCTCGGCACCGAGCTGCAAAGCTGCTGTACCGATCCGATGACGGGATTTTATCGTGACGGTTATTGCCGCACCGGGGTTGACGATACGGGGCGTCATACTGTCTGTATTGAGGCGACGGATGAGTTTTTGGCGTTTTCCAAGGCTGCCGGAAACGATCTTTCGACGCCTATGCCGCAATATGCCTTTCCCGGCCTAAAGTCCGGCGACAAATGGTGCCTCTGCATGCTCCGCTGGCGCGAAGCTCTGGCCGCTGGAATGGCTCCGCGCGTGTATCTCGAAGCGACCCATGCGGCTGCGTTGACAGTCGTATCGCTCGATGACCTACGCCGTCACGCCGTCTTGGACGACTAAGAGTTCTGTAGCCCAAGCCGACAGGAACTTAGATATTTCTGACCCGTTGCCTAAAGCCAACGGCAATTCATTCCATATATGGAAGAACTCAAAAAAAGAGAGATCGGCCTGTACGGTCTGACGATGATCGCCATTGGATCGAGTATCGGTTCGGGAATTTTTCGCACACCTTCGGAGATTGCCGGTTATCTCCCGAGCGAGGGTTTGATGCTGATCGTATGGATGCTTGGCGGTATGATCGCCCTGTGCGGGGCGTTGACCTTTGCGAAGATCTCGGCCCAATTTCCGCAGGTCGGCGGGTTTTATGTTTTTCTGAAAGAGGCGTACGGGAATCTACCTGCGTTCCTTTTCGGCTGGTCGATGTTGCTGGTTATAAACACGGGTTCGCTAGCCGCGCTGAGTCTGGTCTTTACTTCGTATCTGATCTCGTTTGTACCTCTGTCCGACAATGCACAACTGATTGTAGCTGTCGTGACGATTGTTGTTTTGACCGTGATGAACATTCTGGGTGTGAAGTTTGGCAATCTGTTTGCCAGCATTTTTACCTCGGCAAAGCTCCTCGGAATATTATTTGTAGTTTTTCTGGGGCTTTTTTTCGGGACCAATCAAGATGTTAATTATCTAAACACCAACTATTCCGCCGCCGCAAATAATCTTCCGCTGATCTCCGCTTTCGGCCTTGCTCTGATTGGGGTCACCTTTTCATTCGGCGGCTATCAACACGCTACATTTGTCGCCGCCGAAGTAAAAGATGCCGCAAAGGTCGTCCCAAAGGCTCTCGTGATAGGCATTTTGATAGTTTGCATCGCGTACCTGACGATCAACGTCGCGTATCTGCGCTTTTTGCCGATCGAGCAGATCGCGGCCTCCAAAAGCGTGGCGTCAGATGCGATCAATACGATCTGGAGTTTCGGCGGGAAATTTATATCGCTTTTGATCATCGTCTCGGTCGTGGGTACGATCGGGATATACATTCTGACCGCTCCGCGAATATATTTTGCGATGGCGGACGATAAATTATTCTTTAAGAAATTCGCCGAGATACATCCCAAATTCGGAACGCCGGTCTGGGCGATCGCGTTCCAATCGCTCTGGGCATTGATCCTGCTGGTGTTTTGGAAAACGTTTTCGAACCTAATCACTTTTGTCGTATTCGTTGACAGTATTTTCTTTTTCGTCACTGCCCTGACCTTTTTCTTTCTAATAAAGCCAAAAAAAATATCCGGGATCGTTCTCGCGGTCATTTTCCTGGCAATGACAGGATTCATCGTTTTGAATACGCTGTACGAAAAACCGTTGGAGGCCGTCGCGGGGCTTATTTTTCTCGGCCTCGGCAGCATTTTCTTCCTGATATTCAATAGGGCAAGGCACCCGTTAGCGACATGAATCAGTCCTACATTCTCAATCAACTGGCCGAAGACCGTGAGAAATACTTCCGAGCGGTCGCTCCGCCGATTATTCAAACGAGTAATTTTGCCTATCCGACGGTCGATGAATTTGCCGCCGCCGTCGCGAACGAAAAGGACCGGCCGATTTACACGAGGGGAAATAACCCGACCGTTGATATGCTCAGCCAAAAAATGGCGGCTCTCGAAGGAGCGGAAGATTGCCTAATGGTCGCGAGCGGAGCTGCGGCGATAACGAACGCCGTGATGTCGCAAGTGAATGCCGGCGACCACATCGTTTCGGTAAGAAATCCGTACACGTGGGCAAATCACCTGATGACGAAGATCCTGCCGCGATTCAACGTCGAGACGACCTTTGTTGACGGTACCGACATCAGGAATTTCGAGAACGCCTGCACCGAAAACACAAAGCTGATTTATCTCGAATCGCCAAACTCGTGGACGTTTGAACTGCAAGATCTGGCCGCGATCGCCGCATTTGCGAGAGAAAAGTGCATCACGACGGTGATCGACAACAGCTACTGCACGGCGCTTTGCCAACGTCCAATCGATCTCGGGATCGATCTCGTTATTTACTCAGCGACCAAATATTACAACGGCCATAGCGATATCGTCGCGGGAGCGATCTGCGGTTCGGAGCAGAAGATCACACAGATCTTTCACAACGAATTCATGACCTTCGGCAACATCCTCGCCCCGCAAAACGCGTGGCTGATGCTTCGCAGCCTCCGTACGCTGCCGATCAGACTCAAGCAATCGTCGGAAAGCACTCTGATGGTCCTTGAATTCCTTCGCAGCTCCGCCAAAATCGAGCGAATTTGGTATCCTTTTAACGAAGACAATCCCCAATTCGAGCTTGCCCAAAGACAGATGAAAATGCCGATGGGCATGTTCACCATCGCGTTGAAAACAAACGACATCGCATCGATCAAGCGATTTTGCGAAACGCTGCAATACTTCCTGATCGCCGTTTCCTGGGGTGGCCACGAATCGCTGATAATGCCAAAATGCGCATTTGTCCTGGCAGACGATCCGCAGGTCAGCATGATCAGGTTTTATATTGGGCTGGAAGAAGCTGAGGTATTGATCGATGATCTGGCTCGTAGTTTGGAGCAGATACCGTAATTTTGCCATCCCGCCGGGATATCAATTGACACCAGTACACGACGGTGAATACACTTAACTAGCAGTTTTATTAGGAGAGTTTTAAGTGTCAAGATTATTTTCTCGCAGACGCATTTTTTTATTTTTATCTGTTACGTTGCTGTTGCTCGCGGGATCGATGATCGTTATCCCGGTCAGTGAAGCGAGCGTTACCTCAGCGGGCCAAGGCCTTTTTTCGGGAGTCGTGGGAACGAACTCTAGCTCAATCGATCCGTTTGGAAAGAGAGCCGAGGACAAGATTTCGCCCGCCGTTCTGACCGAAACGGCGGACGGGAAGACGGCTTCTGTCGTGATCCTGCTCGCGGAGCAGGCGGACGTGAGCGCCGCGTATTCGATCTCGAATGAGGACGAACGTGGCTGGTTTGTTCACAGGACACTCACCAGTCTCGCCGAACGGACGCAAGCCAGCATCAAGAATCTCCTTGATAACGAGGGGCGAAAATACCAGTCGTTTTGGGCGGCGAACATGATCGTAACAACCGCCGACCGCAACCTTCTTCAGAAACTAGCTTCGCGTCCGGATGTCGCGCGGATCGATTCAAACCGTCCGGCTCGATGGATCGAGGACGAGAAAGTAGCCAAATTCGCAACGGAAAACTCCCGGCCCCAAACTCCAGATGCGGTCGAATGGGGCGTGACGAACGTAAATCCGCCTCCGGTCTGGGCGATGGGATTTACCGGGCAGGGAATCGTCATCGGCGGGCTCGATACTGGCATTCGATGGACGCACAACGTTCTCAGACCGAAGTATCGCGGCTGGGATGGCAGCGTCGCGGATCACAATTACAATTGGTTCGACGCGATTCATTCCGGCGGCGGTGTCTGCGGTGCGAATACGACCGCGCCGTGCGATGACAACGGCCACGGCACTCATACGGTCGGAACTGTCGTCGGCGATGACGGCTCGGGCAATCAGGTCGGGGTCGCTCCGGGAGCGAAATGGATCGGCTGTCGTAATATGAACGTCGGCAACGGCACTCCGGCAACATATGCCGAATGCTTTCAGTTTATGATCGCTCCCACCGATCTTACCGGAAACAATGCCAACCCGACACTTCGACCACATGTTTTGAATAATTCCTGGAGCTGCCCGCCCAGCGAAGGCTGCACTACTCGCACCGAACTTGAAATGATCGTCAACAATACTCAGGCGGCCGGAATTTTTGTCGCGGTTTCCGCTGGGAATTCGGGACCGAGTTGTTCCTCGGTGAGCACACCGGCGGCGATCTACGACGCTTCGTTCTCGGTTGGGGCGTTTGACATTAGCAACGCAATGGCGAGTTTTAGCAGCCGCGGTCCAAGCACTTACTACACTCCAAATCTGTTGAAGCCGAATATTTCGGCACCGGGCGTAAATGTCAGATCGGCGACACGGACGAGCGATACGGCATTCTCAAATCTCAGCGGAACATCGATGGCTGGCCCGCATGTTGCGGGGGTAGTCGCTCTGTTATGGTCGGCCCACCCGGCTCTCGTGCGTGATATCGCAGCGACCAAGTCCCTGCTTCAAAACACAGCAAATCCAGGGGTTAGCGTTACCGCCCAAACGTGCGGCGGAACTCCATCGACGCAGATTCCGAACAATTCCTTCGGCTACGGACGAATTGACGCCCTTGCCGCCGTAAACGGTGCCGGCGGCCCGATACCAACCCCCACGCCGACACCGACTCCGACGCCATCACCGACTCAGATCCCAACTCCGACACCAACGCCGACTCCAACGCCGGCGCCAACTCTGACACCGACACCGACGCCGACTCCAACGCCGCCGCCGACTCCAACGCCGACGCCGACTCCAACGCCGACGCCGACTCCAACGCCGCCGCCGACTCCAACGCCGACGCCGACGCCGACTCCAACGCCGACTGCGACGCCAACGCCGACTCCGACTCCGGCCCTACCCGGTGTCGAGGGCGATGTCGTTGACGGTAATGGCGGCCCGACGGGCGACGGCCTTATCCTGGCCAATGACGTGACGACGATCAGGCAATTCGTTCTCGGCGTCGCAACGCCTTTGACCACGCCGAATCAATTCCAGCGCGCCGACGTCAACATCCCTTGCGGCAACGGCCAGATCGACGCCGGTGATGTCACGGTCATCCGTCAGATGATCCTGGGAAACATTCCGAATAACACCCCAGCTTGCGGCCCGACCGTTCCGGCGATCGTTTCTCCGATCGAATCAAGTAATGGCTTGACGGGGCCGCTAAATGATCTCGCAATGTTTCGATGGTAACTGTCTTCGGCAAGCGTTCCTTTATGTCCCGCCGTCTTTACGCTAGAATGCTCTATTCATGGAGCAAGCGGCCGAACAATTCAGTTTTGATTTTCACAATGAAAAGGCCCAGATACTGGGCGGTTCTTCTGAGGATCTCAAGATAAAGCTCGGCGATTTTGCCGGGCCACTCGATCTGCTTTTGTTTTTGATCAAGCAGGAGCAGGCAAATATTTTTGACATCCCGATCGCTCGCATCACGCAGCAGTACCTGGAATACGTTCGTCTGATGAAACGCCTCGACATCGCCGTCGCGGCTGATTTCCTGGTGATGGCGGCGACGCTGATCGAGATCAAATCGAAAATGCTGCTGCCGCGCGATCCGACGATCGAGGACGACGAGGAGTTCGAAGATCCGCGTAAAGAGCTAGTCGATCGCCTGCTCGAATACGAAAAATTCAAATCCGCCGCCGGTATGCTCTATGAACGCTCGACCATCGAACAGGCGATCTTCACCCGCGGCCCGATCGAGTCGGACGCGAGCAACGCCGAGGTCAATGCCACCGTTTTTGACATCCTGACCGTGTTCCAAAAGATCGTCGCCCGCCACGTGGATGAGATCAAAATGGAGATCGAGCGCGAAGAAATATCGCTCGCCGACATGATCAAAACGCTTCACAGGCGGATCTCAACGGACGGCGAAATCAATTTGCTCGCTTTTTTTGAGGAAATGCACACAAAACGCGAACTCGTCACCGCGTTTATAGCCGTCCTCGAAATCGTCAGAACCGAGGGCGTAAAGCTCCTTCAGAGAACGACGTTTGGCGATATTATTTTAAAAAGCGAAGCCGTCGGGCAGAAACGCGACCGTTAGGGAGCGTGTCGCGATTGGTACTGAAAATGAGCCTGCGGCCCTTGAAACCCGACGGCGACACGCTCGTTAACACTCGCGTTTAGACCCGCGCACACGGAAACCTGCTAACGCCGATTGATTTATCCTGCGCATCCTGTCTATCCTGTTAAATTCTGCTTTATGACTGACGAAACTCAGGAAATTTCCAGACCTTCCCGGACACCGGCTGAGCTTGTCGGCCTCGTCGAGGCGTTGATATTTGTCGCGGACGAACCCGTGACTTCGAAATTGCTGGCTGAGGTTTTGGGCGAAGAAAAAGAAAGCATCGATGCGGCCGCCGAGGAACTAGGACGCGAGTACAGAAGATGCGGCAGCGGGCTACAAGTCCGCGAGATCGGCGGCGGCTGGCAACTTGCGACGCGGACGGAGTTTCACGAAGAGGTAAGGCAATTCCTGCGAACGCGTCCGTCGGCCAAGCTCTCACTCGCCTCGCTCGAAACGCTCGCGGTCATTGCTTACAAACAACCCGTGACCGTACCCGAAATTCTCGAAATCCGCGGCGTCCAATCAGCGTCAGCGATCAAAACCCTCCTCGACAAACGCCTCATCGTCGCCAAAGGCCGCAAAGAGGCAGTCGGACGCCCAATGATGTATGGCACCTCGAAAGAGTTTCTTATACAGTTTGGATTGAAAGATCTATCCGAACTGCCGAGCATCGAGGATTTTGAAGATTTGGTTACTTAAGACTTGGTCTTCGGCCTTTGGTCTTTGGCCTTGGAAAATTTGGTCTTGGAAAAAAAATCTAAGACGTAAGACCTAAAACCAAAGACCTAAGACCGAAGACCCAAGACCCATCAGAATAATGAAGATACAAATCATCGGCGAAGGTTCATTTGGCAGCTTTCTAAACGAATTGCTCGGCCCGATCTTCGAGATCGATAAATCGGCCGACAGTGTGATTCTTGCTGTCCCGATCTCAGCCTACGACAGTCTCGCGTCCGGGCATCGCGACCGGCACTTGATCAATGTGTGCAGCGTGCAAAAGCCGAGTACCGAGATGATTCTGCGTTATACGCCAAATGTGACGTCGATCCATCCGCTATTTGGTCAGCGGACTCCGGCAGAGAAACGAAATTCGATCCTGACACGCGAAGTTGCTCCTGACAGCCCATTCGCGGAGCGTGAACGCGAGTTTCTCGACACATTTTCGACCGTCTCGACGATCAAACGGAGCGATCCAAACGGAGTTGATTTCACGCCGGATTCGCACGATCAGCTAATGGCAAAAACCCACGTCGCGGCGGTCGTCGCTGCCCGCCAGATGAAAGTTTTCGTCGACCGTGCCAGCGATATTCCCGACGAATACATCCCAAACAGCTTCCGCCTGATGCGCGATTTCGTCAACACGCTAGAAGACATGCCCCACGGCACAATGGAGAGCATTCTGGCGAATCCTTATTTTTGACCGTAAATATGCGTTTCACCACATAGGAACATGGCGCACATAGATTCTTCCTTTGTGTCCTATGTTCCTATGTGGTGCAATGTCCTAGTATGCTAGAAAGATTACAAAAACTCATCGCTCAGGCCGGCATTGCTTCGCGGCGTGCATCGGAGCAGATTATTCTGGCTGGTGATGTCTCGGTCAACGGCGAAATCGTGACCGAGCTCGGCACCAAGGCCGATCCCGAAAAAGATCACATCAAGGTTCGCGGCAAGCTCATTAACGCCAAGCTCCAAAACCGCGAGAATGTTTACCTTCTCGTCAACAAACCAAAAGGCTACCTCTCAAGCGCCGCCGACCCCGAGGGCCGTAAACTCGTCGTCGACCTCGTCAAAGGCCACGGTCGCCTGCATCCCGTCGGTCGCCTCGATTACAACACCGACGGCCTGATCATTCTGACCAACGACGGCGACTTTACGAATTTCGTCGCGAATTCAAAAACGATCCCAAAGGTTTATGAGGTAAAGGTCAAGGGCCTGCCGACGCCGGTCGCGATCAACAAACTACGCCGCGGCGTAGTGTTAGAAGACGGATTCAAGACCGCTCCGGCGGAAATAAAAGATCTGAAACCAACCGAAAAGAACGGCTGGTACGAGGTAATCCTCTTCGAAGGCCACAATCAGCAAATCCGCAAAATGTTCGACGCCATCGGCCACTCCGTCGTCAAACTAAAACGCGTCGCCATCGGAAGCGTCCGCGATCCCTATCTAAAATCGGGTATGAGCCGGTCGTTAACGAAGGAAGAATGCGATCTTTTGATGGGAAAGGTCGCGCCGAAGAAACCGGCGTTTAAACGATAATTGCAAACGCAAGCAGACTTAGCCGGACCGCGGGCATCCTGCCCGCGTGTGATGTCTCTAACTATACTGGCGGGCAGGATGCCCGCACTCCAGTTAACGAACCAAAGCCCGATGCTCGACCATCAAACATAGGTCCTGCACGACTTTGATCCCGGCCTCGGCCAGCCGTTCGGCGATCTCGTCATTGCGAATGCCTGACTGAAACCACACCGATCTCGGCTTCTTTGCAAGGATCTCAAACGTGTGTTTCGAAATATCCTCCGACCGCCGAAAAACATTCACCATATCGATCTCGCCCGGCACCTGCGTCAGGTCGCGATAGACAGATTTGCCCAAGATCTCGGTCACATCCGGATAATAAACCGGCACCGGAATGATCTCGTAACCCGCGTTGGCCATATACTTCGGAACGTAATGCGCGGGCTGCCCGGCATGCGATTCGGGCTTGATGCCGAGGACGGCTATCGTTTTCGTTTTTTCGAGCAGCCCCTTGATTTGGTCATCACGGGTCAGCAAATTGTCGTTCCATTCCATAGCTTCCAGATTACCAAAACAATCCGAACAGTTCAGCTGCGGGCTTGCCCGCCCCGACCATGCGACCCGCCCGGCGGGCAAGCCCGCCGCTTAAATGGGGTCGTCGTTGTCTCAATTATAAAAGGTTTGCTGCGTTCATATTATTATGTCATCATAATCGTTTGTTATACACGTATTTATGAACTTTGAACTATCCGAGGAGCAACTACAAATAAAATACAGCATCCGCGAATTTGCTGAGAGTGAGATCCGGCCGCATGTGATGGAGTGGGACGAGGCTCAGCATTTTCCTGAGGAATTGCGGCCGAAGCTGGCTGAGCTGGGCCTGATGGGCATACTTTTTCCTGAGGAATACGGCGGTGCCGGGATGGGTTATGTCGAATACGCGACGATCATCGAGGAACTCGGCCGCGTCTGCGGTTCGGTCGGATTGTCGGTTGCGGCTCATAATTCGCTTTGCTCAAATCACATCTACACCTTTGCTAATGAATCTCAGAAACAGAAATATCTCGTCCCGCTCGTCACTGGCGAGAGCTTTGGAGCGTGGGGTCTGACGGAATCGCAGGCCGGCTCGGACGCGTCAGGAACGCGGACGTATGCCGTGCGCCAGTCGTCAGTTGTCAGTGGTCAGTTGTCAGATTCAGGAGACGGATCTTCTGACAACCGACAACCGACAACTGACCACTGGATCGTCAACGGTTCTAAGAACTTCATCACCCACGCACTCGTATGCGACACGCTCGTCGCGGTTGCGGTGACTGACAAAGAGAAAGGAAATCGCGGTATCTCGGCGTTTATCTTTGATAAATCGATGGACGGCTTCAAAGGCGATAAAAAGGAAGACAAGGTCGGGATGCGGGCTTCGGAGACAGCATCGGTCGTATTCGAAGATTGTCACGTACCCGACGAAAACCTCCTCGGCGTCGAGGGCGAAGGGTTTCTGCAATGCATGAAGATACTCGATGGCGGTCGCATCTCTATCGCAGCTCTCTCCGTCGGCATCGCTCAAGGAGCGTACGAAGCGGCAGTCAAATACGCTAAGGAACGGCAGCAATTTGGACGTCCGATCGCCGATTTTCAGGCCATCCAGTTCAAACTCGCCGACATGGCGACCCAGATCGAATGCTCACGCCTGCTGACCCAGCAAGCCGCCGCAACCAAAGATGCGAAAAAGCCGGTCACGCAAAAGTCGGCAATGGCAAAGCTCTACGCTTCAGAAACCGCTGTCCGCGTCGCCGAAGAAAGCGTCCAGATCCACGGCGGCTACGGCTACACAAAAGATTATCCGGCGGAAAAATACTGGCGCGACTCAAAACTCTGCACCATCGGCGAAGGCACGAGCGAGATTCAAAGGTTGGTCATCGCAAAATCTTTGCTCAAGGCTTAAGAAAAATTATAAAGTAAGATGTTCACACTCTGTCCGCCCGCCTTTAATTAGATCACACGAGCGGACAGGAGTGTCCGCACTCCATGGACGTTTCACGTTGCATTCGTGCAACGAATGTGTATAATGGAATTCTGATTTCAATTTCAAGGAGAATAAACATATGAGTACAAGTGCAGCAGCGGGTCAGGGACGTCTGGCGACCGCTTTTTTGGCAGAGTTGGATAATGAGGCAAAGATCACGCGCGAATGTCTTTCGCGGGTGCCGCTCGACAAATCCGATTGGAAACCGCATGAAAAATCCATGCCTATGGGCCGTCTAGCGGTCCATTGCGCGGAGATGTTCGGATGGACGAAAGAGACTTTGACGCAGGATGTTCTTGATTTTGCGACAGCCGACATGACGCCGTTTGAACCAAAAACGACGGACGAATTGCTCGCGTTTTTTGACGATCACATCGAAAAGGCAAAGGCGATTCTCGGCGACACGCCGGACGAAACGTTTTTTACCGATTGGACAATGCGAAACGGCGAACAGGTCTACATGACCATGCCAAAAGTCGCGGTCATGCGTACATTCGTCCTAAACCACATCATTCACCACCGCGGCCAGCTCACCGTCTATTTGAGATTGAACGACATCCCCGTGCCCTCGATCTACGGGCCGTCGGCGGATGAGGGGCAGATGTAAGGCAAAGTAAAAAGGCAAAAGTAAAAAGGCAAAAGGCGAGTCGCAAGGCTCGCCATCTTTTTTTTCGAGCCTAATAGTGTCAAAATTACTGTCGAGGCGATTTATGAGCGAAATGAAATTTACCGCGATTTACGAAAAAGCCGAAGAAGGTGGCTATATTGGGTACGTGGCTGAGTTGCCGGGAGCTAACACGCAAGGCGAGACCCTTGACGAAACGCGTGAGAATCTAAAAGAGGCCGTTGCCTTGTTGCTCGATTGTTACCGCGGATGATCGATATTTCACAAATTACCGTTGGGAATATTCGTCAGATTGCGCGAGCGATCACGGCTGTCGAAAACGGCGGTGACAAGGCGGCGGAGCTGATGAAAAGCGTCTTTCCGCATACCGGAAATGCTGTGATCGTTGGGATCACGGGCTCGCCCGGAGCGGGAAAATCATCGCTCGTCGACAAATTAGCACAACATTACAAGGATGCCGGAAACCGCATTGGCATCATCTGCGTCGATCCGTCGAGTCCGTTTTCGGGCGGTGCGATTCTGGGTGATCGCATTCGAATGGCAACCTTGGGGATGCAGGAAGGCGTTTTTATTCGTTCGATGGCGACGCGCGGGAATCTCGGCGGTTTGTCGCGTGCGACAGTCGATGCGGTCGCTATTCTTGACGCGGCGGGCTTTGATAAAGTCATTGTTGAGACTGTTGGCGTTGGTCAGGACGAGGTTGAGATCGTGAAAACGGCGGACGTTTCCGTCGTAGTGCTCGTGCCGGGAATGGGCGACGACATTCAGGCCATCAAGGCCGGGATAATGGAGATCGCCGATATTTTCGTGATCAACAAAGCCGACCGCGAAGGGGTACTGCGGACCCAAAAAGAGGTCGAATCTCTACTCTCGCTCGCTCACCGCCCCGACATGTGGAACCCGCCGATAATCAGGACGATCGCGACGGAGAACAAGGGCATCGAAGATCTTGCTGCCTCAATTGAATCATATTACTCGTTTCAATCCATCGGCGAAGGGACTTCGACTCGACGGACGGCGATCGCGAGATGGCGCCTGCTAGAGCTTTTACAGGAGCGGCTTTTGTCGGACCTTCTCAATAGAAATGGGGTCAGCGAAAAACTTGATAGCCTCGCTCAACAGATCGCCGAGAAGAGAAACGACCCGTACTCGGCCGTTGAATCTATAGTTGGGAATTCGGCCTAATAAAGGACAATAAATTATGACGCAGCACACAGTTCAAGACATGATGGTAGCTTACGCGGAAGACGGCATTGATTATGCTCAGCAGACATTTGGGGTGACGCTTGAATACTCGCAAGAAAGTGTCCAACTTGTTGAAGAAATGCTAGCCAAGCTGCACGAAGATGCGGCACAAAAAGGCTTCTTTGCAAGGTTAATCAAAAAGACCCCTTCTGACGAGTCAATTCACCATCTGGCAAAAATGCTGGGCGGCTATGTGGGTGAGGTTATGCGTAGACATTGGGGTGGTGAATGGAAACTTGAAAGCGAAGCCTTTCCAGGCGAGGAAGTGATTACACTTCAACTAAATGGCGGTGACGTCTGGCCGCATTTCAAGGCAGGTAAGCGAATAGTCGATGGTCCGGAGGATAATGTCTGGGCTTATTTTCAAGTATTAGAACAGAAGTACGGCAATTAGTCAGGTGCAATATGAAAATCAACCACTTAGGCATCGCGACAAAGAGCATCGACGAAGCTCTCAAATTCTGGGGCGACGCTCTCGGCCTTGAGAATGTTTACACTGAAATTGTCGAAGATCAGAAGGTCCGCGTTGCGATGCTGCCGATCGGTGAGAGCCGGATTGAACTGCTCGAACCAACGTCAGAAGATTCACCGATTAGCAAATTTCTGGAAAAACGTGGCGGCGGAATTCATCACATCGCGGTCGAGGTCGATAATATTGTCGAGTCACTCGCTAGGCTCAAATCGCAGGGCATGAGACTCATCGACGAAGCTCCGCGGATCGGTGCCGAGGGCTGCCTGGTCGCATTCGTTCACCCGTCGGCGACCAATGGCGTTCTATTGGAACTGGTTCAGACTGGCGGGTAGTGGTTTAGTTTGAAGATCTATTTCTGATGGACCGCACAATATCGGATTTCTCTTTGCTTTCCTTTGCGTTCTTTGCGCCTTTGCGTGAATCTTCTTAGAAAGAGTTCGGAAGTCTCACGCAAAGTCGCAAGGAACGCAAAGGCGGAAAAAGAAAGAAGTTCAAACTAAGCCACTACTAAGGGGCGATTGACCGGGTTTCCATTAGTGAAAATGGCATTTCCTTGCTATTATATCCGTTTGCGATTTAAAGATTTTGTGTAAGAGAGGACTTGGGCATTGAGCAATTTAACAAAAGGAATAATTTTGGTCGTCGCGATCCTGGCCATCGGCGCCGGACTGGTTGTTTGGAAAAATAAAGTCGGCGGGCATTCGGCGCAGTCGTTTAATTCGATCAGCAAAGCTGAGATCGAATCGCTGCTCGGAGAAGTTGCAAAGACGAATCCGGCGATACTTAAACGTCTGAACGAAGATCCCGAGATGAAAAAGACCCAGCTTGAGAATCTAAAGCAGCTTCTCGCCTTCGCCAGTGAGGCCCAGCGTGAGGGGATGGGTAGTGACCCGACGAGCAAACAGGAACTGGAAAATATCCGGGCCGAAATCCTCGCCGTAAATTACGACCGCGAAGTAAACAAAGATAAAGGGCCGATGCCCGCATTCGGCTTTCTTACCGAAGATCAGATCAAAGCCTATTGGGAAGAGGATAATCAGCCAAAACCGGCGAAAGGCTTTTTCGAAGCGGCGGGCGACCCTCGAACCCACGAACAGGAATTCACCGATTTTCTTAACGCCAAGATCGAGGTCATGAAAAAGGGCAACCCTGATATGAACCGCGAAATATCGGAGGAAGAAAAAACGCAGGCCCGGGAGATTTTTGCAAAAATGCGGATCTACATGGCCGAGTACGAGAAAAAAGCGACCGCCGGCGAACTCTCAAAGGAATTTATCGATAAGGCTAACCTACAGGTAAAGCTCCAGCAGGCCCAGTATCTGGCACGTCTTTATTCGGAAAAGATCGCCGATAAGATGAAGGTGACTGACGAGGAAATCGCCAAATATATCAGTGATCATCCTGAAATCGACCCGGCGCAGAAACGCGTAAAAGCCCAGGGGATTCTCGATCGGGCCAAGGCGGGCGAAGATTTTGCGGCACTTGCCAACGAATTCTCCGAAGATCCGGGCAACAAAGGCCCGGACGGCATTGCCCAAGGTGGCATCTATAAGGACGTGCCAAAAGGCCGCATGGTCGCCCCGTTTGAGGCGGCGGCCATTGCCCTCGAACCTGGTCAGATAGCAGCGGAGATCGTCGAAACCGATTTTGGATTTCACATCATCAAACTCGAACGCAAAATGGAAAAGAAAGCGGGCGCCGAGAATGAAACCTACGACGCTCGCCACATCCTGATCTCGACCGCGGTCAAAGACCCGGCAAACCAGACAGGCCGCGATACGCCAGTCAAGGATTTTGCCAAAGGCAAACTTGAGGAAGAAAAAGAAAAGACCTTGCTTGAAGAAATAGTTGCCCGCAACAACATTCAGGTGCCGGCCGATTTTGACGTACCCGTGCCGACCGAGGAGCAAATAAAACAGATGCAGCAGCGACAGCAGCAAATGCAAATGCCGCCACAGGGAATGCCGCCGGGCGGCCCGGAAGGCGGTCCCGAAGCCGGGCCTCCCAAGCCAGGCAAACCGGAACCAAAAAAGCCGGAGCCGAAGAAGAAATAACGCATAAAAATGAGGGGCGATTGCACATGAATCGTCCCTTGTTTTCTGGAATATGAGTAGGACTGATAAAACGTTAGAAAGAGTTTTGCTCGGAGTCTCCGATGCCAATATTGATTTCAATGATTTCTGCAAGCTGCTTGATGGGTTGGGCTTCTACGATAGGATAAAAGGCAGTCATCATATTTTCACACGAAAGAGACGTTGAAGAGATCATTAACATCCAGCCCAAGCGTAATAAAGCGAAAGCCTATCAAGTCGTGCAGGTTCGTAATATAATCTTGAAGTATCGACTGAGGTTAGATCATGAGTAAATACGAAATCATCATCTATTGGAGCAAAGACGACGATGGGTTTGTCGCCGAGGTTCCTGAGCTTCCTGGCTGCATGGCCGACGGCGAAACATATCAAGAAGCCTTGTCAAATGCAGAAGTCGTCATCGGTGAATGGATCGAGACTGCAATGGAGTTGGGACGCCCAATCCCAGAACCAAAGGGCCGTCTCGTCTACGCTTAAATCATAAATGGAAAACGTAAGCATAGGAATCATCGGCGGCAGCGGGCTTTATCAGATGCCGGAACTTGAGAATGTGCGCGAGGTTCCGGTTGACACGCCGTTTGGTAAGCCGTCCGATGCGTTTATCGTTGGCGAGTTGGATGGAGTGACCGTTGCATTTCTGCCGCGTCATGCTCGCGGGCATAAGTTTACGCCGAGCGAACTTCCCTTTCGGGCGAACATCTACGCGATGAAGATGCTTGGTGTCGAATATATTTTGTCAGTCTCGGCCGTCGGCTCGCTTCAGGAGAAATATGCTCCGACCGATTTTGTCATTCCGGACCAATTTTTCGACCGCACGCGTGCTCGTGCTCACGAATCGACGTTCTTTGGCAACGGCATCGTCGGGCACGTGACCTTTGCACATCCGGTTTGTAATGAGCTGGGCGACATTCTCGAGACTTCGTGCAATACGGTCGGCGTCAAGACGCATCGCGGCGGTTCGTACGTCTGTATGGAAGGGCCTGCGTTCTCGACCAAGGCCGAGTCCAACGTCTATCGCCAATGGGGCATGGACATCATCGGCATGACCAATCTGCAGGAAGCCAAGCTCGCCCGCGAAGCCGAGATCGCCTATGCCACGCTCGCCCTCGTCACCGACTACGACTGCTGGTACGAAGGCCACGACGACGTCACCGCCGAAATGGTCATTGAAACCCTCGGCAAAAACGTCCGCAACGCCCAACTGGTAATGAAAGACGCCGTAAAACGCGTCGCCGCCAAAGCAACGCCAAACCAATACGCGGATGCGATCAAGAATGCAATCTTTACGGCTCCGGACAGCTGGCCCGCCGAGACCGCGAAACAACTTGACGCGATCATAGGAAAATATGCATTATAGGTGCGAGAGGTATTGATTAATATGGCAAATGCATTAGCTGAACGTATCACAAAACCTGTTGCCACTGATGAGATTGACGAGATTTCGAAGCTAATTAAGCAAATTAGCGGAAATGCGCGCTTAGCTCGCCAGTCCGAAAAAGAACTCGTTGCACTGCGGCAAACAAAATGAAAAGTCGTTCGCCGAAATGCATGAAGCTCTTGATCGGCTCAGAGCGTAGGCTATGATCAAGGAATTAGCGAAAATTGTCCGTGATTTGGCCTATTTTACGGAACTTGGCCGCCGGAATCATGATGAGATCAAGGACCTCCGGAAAAGTCACAACGACCTTTCGCTGAGCATCAAACTCTTGGCAATGGAAATGGAGCGTCTTCGCGAGAACGAAGCTCACGAGCGGGAAAAATTGTTGCTAAAGATCGAAAATCTGTTAGGAAAACGCGAACAGAAAAACCCGCCGCCGCGAAAACAGAAAAAGCTCCCCGGTAAATAATGAACCTGAAGCGACGGTACAAAGGCCACGACGACGTCACCGCCGAAATCGTCATCGAAACCGTTGGGCTTAACGTCCACAACGCCCAACTGGTAATGAAGGACGCCGTAAAGCGTGTCGCCGCAAAAGAAACGCCAAACCAATACGCGGATGCGATCAAAAACGCGATATTCACGTCCCCGGATCGCTGGCCTGCGGAGACGGCGAAGGAGTTGAATGCAATCATTGCAAAATACGAAGCGTGAGTGTCGGCGATTCAAACTTGGTTGGGAAGAGAATTTGGCTCGAATATTTCGACCAAAACTACAAGTTTGAAGAAGCTTTCACTCCTCAGTACTGTACGATCCGAAGACAATATGCCGATGACAACGGTGGAAAGAACTGGCATTTGATTGAGCTTGATATACCGTTTGTATATGAAGGAGCAACATACGATCATTTATTGATTGGCTCCCGCTGGGTTGGTGGTCAAGTGGGGGCGGCGGAACCAACGGCGGTTTTCATTGTCCTTGTTCCGAATCCCGATGATGCGGAGGGTTCCTTTTTAAACCAATCGCTTTACATTGCGTGGGGGTTCACCGCACAAAAGAGAGATGATATTAAACGAGAAATCTAGATTTGATGGGGAAACTTGTTTACTAACTTAATCATCTTTAGATATGAATGAAGAACATTAACAAAATTACTCTTGTTGTTGTCGTTATGATGCTGGCATCGGTCAGTTCAGCCATCGCCCAGCGCAACGTCACCCAAGCAATCGCTCGCGATCCGATCCTTGAGGCTGATGCGAAGCATAATCTCGATGTCGCTCGTCAGGCGTTTACGCCGCTCAAGAAGGCTTATAAACAGGTTTTGCTGAGATTTGAGGAGACGTATGCGGCGTATCCTGAGTTTTCTAATATCGACGAATTCCTCTATCTCGCCGGTATGAGCAGCTATTATCTCTCCGAAAACAAAGGCAAGCAGAAGGTCGATCTTAAGTCGGTAAAAGAAAAAGAAAAATACGCCCCCGAAAAGCTCCGCTCCGACGCGATCGCGTATCTTTCGACTGTCGTGGAGAAGCACCCTGAGAGTAAATTCGTCGCGGACGCAAGCAAGGCACTTGCGGAGCTCAAGCCATTGAAATAAGAATTCAAACAGGATGTACAGGATAGACAGGATATTTCTTAAATCCTGTTCATCCTGTATATCCTGTTTGAATTAACCCCAGGAAATGAACCTCAACCAGGTTACCATCTACACCGAAAAGACCGTCGAAACGGTCGAGTTCTTCGAAAAGCTCGGCCTTCGTCGTATCGTCGATTCGCTGCCGCGATATGCAAGGCTGGAATGCCCGGATGGCGAATCGAGCCTTTCGGTAAATGTCGCTGATAGCAACTCACCGAACGAGAGCATAACGCTCTATTTTGAATGCAGTTCACTCGATGAAAAAGTGACTGACTTAAAGGCGCGCGGCCTCGAATTCGAAAAAGATCCGAGCGATCGCCCATGGCTTTGGCGAGAGGCATATCTTCGCGATCCGAACAACAACAGGGTCTGCCTTTTTTACGCCGGTGAAAATCGTCTGAACCCTCCATGGCGGCTCAACCGCGAAGCCTGTAAGTAACATTCCGTGCAACGGTTAAAATCTCTCAACTTACCCTCTTCTGCCACTTTCAAAAGTTGCACTTATTAAATGGGTTTCAAGCGTCGGAATCATTCGACTGGCTGGCGAAGGCTAGCAATGGTCACGGGCAATGTGAACCTGGACTATTTTTCTAAACTCAAATAAAGAAATACCCCACGCTCGCCGCGGCTCGGTCCGATGCCGATCGGAACGCCAATTCCAGGTACAATTTGCAGTCCATTTTTCATGTTCCACGCCCATCGGATCGCCGGATTCAGCAATAAACTGTGTTCACGCTCGGTGCGATTGCGGGCGACGACGTTTTCGTTCGAGTTCCAAACGGTTTCGAGAAGAACGTTGAGGTTTGGCTTCGCCAGAAAGACAGTACTTTGACCAAGGTTAAATCCTTTTGTATTCGCACGGTCGCCCGCGCTATTGCGTGATCGGGGAATGAGGGTCGTGCCGGCGTTCCAGTGCGTGACGAATTTGCGCGAATGCGTGACCGAGACTGGAAGATTAAATTGAAAGCCTAAGGCTCCGCTGCCGGTTTCGCGGCGATAGCTGCCAGTTGGGAGAATGATCGAAAATCGCGGAGCGACCGCCACTTTTTCTTCTTCTCGCAGGCCTTTCATCTGATAGCGATAGTTGATATATGTGTCGCCAAATCTCGTTGTCCCGCCTGACCTTGCGAGATTTATGGTGTAACTAAACTGATGCTGCTGCTTTTTGATCGGCATCTCGTTGGTAAAGCTGTATCCCCAGTTGCCGCTGCGTTCGCGGTAAAAGGTATTGATGTATTGGAATACGCCTTTTTCCTGGTTGTAGGCCTCCTCGATCAGAAAGCTGTTGTCTTCAATCTGCACCCGAGCGCTAATCGAAAATGCGGCCATCAGGATGGCCATTACAAGGTACAGATTTTTCATAATGTTGAATTGTCCTACGGGGCGATCTTGCTCGTCAATTTCGGATAGCGCGTTGTAGAGTGAAACGGGGCATCGCGATGCCCGCATTCAACTTCGGGTCAGGTACGGGTTCGCCACATTCCAGAGCTATCGGCACAACGCCGGCCCAGACGTTTAGGTCGTAATCCTCATCATCATCAATGGGCGGTCCGGTGCGAATCTTGGCGGAGGCTTCGGTAATCGGGAGTTTTAGGACGCTGGTCGCTTTCAATTCAAGCGCGGTCGGCGGTCGAACTTCGTCCCATAGACCAGGGATAATTTGCTCCGATATCGCGAAGAGCGCCTTGTTTTTCTCATCGGCGTCAGTGACAAGCTCGGCCTTTCCGAGGATGACCACCGACCGATAGTTCATAGAATGATGAAATGCCGAGCGCGCCAAAACCAAGCCGTCGAGAATTGTAACGGTCACGCAAACATCGATTCCCTCGGCCAAATTCCTGAGCATTCTGCTCGCTGCTGAGCCATGGATGTATAGGTCGTCCCCAACGCGGCCGTAGCTCGTTGGGATCACGTAGGGCTGTCCGTCGACGACGAAACCGACATGACAAAGAAATGCCTCATCGAGAATCGCGTTGATAGTATCGCGGTCATAGACACCGCGTTTCGGGATGCGTTTGACCGTCGTGCGTTTCGTGTTGATTTGTCTGTCGGTCATATTGGAAAGAATTTTTTGCCACGAATAACACGAATCGCACGAATTTGGTTCTACAAGACGAGGCGTTCGTATTCCATTCGGTGCTTTCCAAAGTTTATAAGGATTGCAAGTCTGAACGCGGTTGCTTTTAGATAGTTCAATGTCTGAGCCTTATGGATTTCAGCAATCCGATCGATTGCCTTTAATTCGAGAATAATCGAGTCTTCGACAACAATATCTGCAACATATTCGCCGACGATTCGACCGTGGAAAGGTACTAAGATCGGTACCTGCTGTACTGCTTTAATTCCATTTTCTTCAAACAGAACCATCAGAGAATTTTCATAGACTTTCTCCATAAATCCGAAACCGAGTTCCGTATGAACCTGCATCGCGAGGCCAACGATCTTATACGAAAGGTCTTTGTAGAGAATCTTTTCTTCCATCGTTTCACTCAAATTTAGCCACGAATTACACAAATGACACAAATAAGAAAATCAATCCGCATGTTCAAGTCGAACGATTTGCGTATATTAAAGCCAATTGGTCGGTGCATTTTATAAAAACTCAGAGCTATTTGGCTCATATTTGTGCCATTCGTGTAATTCGTGGCTAACATCTCCTATTTTGCATTCATCCAATTCTCTCCGATTCCGATCTCGACTGTCAGCGGAACGTCGAGCGTTGCTGCTGCTTCCATTTCGCGTTTGATTAATGCGCACGCGGCCTCGACCTCGTTTTCCGGAAGCTTCGAACAATAACTCATCATGGACCTGCATGATCATCTTTGTTTCGAGCCTTCCTTGTTTTAGTGCCTTCGCGACGCGGATCATGGCGATCTTTACGATATCGCTCGCGGTACCCTGGATTGGCATATTGATCGCTTCGCGTTCGGCTCGTGAGCGGACGGCGAAGTTGCGGTCGTTGATCGACGGGAAGTAGCGCCGTCGGCCGAAGAGTGATTCGATGTAGCCCTGTTTACGGGCTTGTTCAGGTGTTCGATCCATGTATTCGCGGATGCCTTTGTAGGTCGCGAAGTAATCATCGATCACCTTTCGAGCCTCGGCACGGCTGATGCCGACACGCTGCGACAGGCCAAAGGCCTCGACCGCGTAGGCGATGCCGAAGTTGACGATTTTGGCGAGGCGGCGTTTTTCTTTGAGGTCTTTTTCGTCGGTTGCACCGAAAACGAGTCGCGCGGTTTGCGAGTGAATGTCCTCGTTATTTTTGTACGCCTCGAGCATTCGCGGGTCTTGTGTAATGTGGGCGAGAATGCGGAGCTCGAGCTGAGAATAGTCGGCTGAGATCAGTTTGCTGCCTTTTTCAGGGATGAAAGCCTTGCGAATTCGCTGTCCGAGTTCGGTGCGGACGGGAATATTCTGCAGATTCGGTTCGGTCGAACTGAGTCGTCCGGTCGCGGCGACCGCTTGATTCAAAGCACCATGGATACGTCCGTCGTCAGCGATCATTTTTGGCAGGGCGTCGGCGTACGTCGCACGCAGCTTATCGAGTTCGCGGTAATCGATGATGTGCTGGGCGATGTCGTAGGTCTGGGCTAGTTCGACGAGGACGTCGTGGCTTGTCGAAACCTGGCCGGTAGCGGTTTTACGGCCTGTTTCGATGTTTAGCTCGCCAAAAATCTCGCCGACCTGTTTTGGCGAGCCGATGTTAAATTCGCGTCCCGCGATAGCGTAGATGTTGGTTTCCAGCCCCGCGAGTTCTGTTGAGATAAATTCCGAGAAGGTTTTCAGGCCTTCGCCATCGACCTTCATACCGACCAGTTCTATGTCGGCCAGGATCGGGATCAGCGGCAGCTCGATCTCGGTGTACATTCTTTCGAGGCCGTTCTCGCGGATCTTTTCGCGTAGAACCGGAGCGAGACGAGCGACGAGATCGGCTTTTTCGGCGGTGCGAAACGCAGCTTCGTCAAAGCCGCCGGGGATGCCGTGCGCCATGTCGAGATCGAGATAAGCCTGAGCGAGAAAATCGATCGGGTAGCTGGCACGCGTCGATTCGAGCAGATATGCGGCGACGAGGATGTCATCGCGAACAGGCCCGGGCCGGATGCCGAGAGCGAGAAGCGGGCCGAGGTTACGCTTTTCGTCGTACGCCACTTTGTCCATGAAGACGTTGGTCAGGATGTCTTGCAGTGGACGCTGAACTGCGTCGATCCCGCCATCGAAATTCTGAATATCGACATAAAACGCCTCGCCATTTCCCAGGCCGATGCCGATGCCTAACGGAGGCTGTTTTCCGAAGCAACTCGCTTTTTCGTTGGTGCTAGGATCGTTGACGAAATAGCTCCATTGCTCGACATCGAGCAGGTGTCGGATCATTTTGTCGACGTTTTCGCGGGTCTTTACGACGGTATAATTTGTCTCCACGACCTGGCCGACGGACGGTAAACTGTCGAACAAACCGCCGGCTCCGCTCGGTGCGGTCGCGGCCTGAGCAATTGCTGCACCAGCGAATTCGTTGGTCAGGGCTTTGAATTCAAGCTCACGGAAAAGCTCATACGCCTTTCCACGATCGGGCTCAGAATGTTTTAGAGCCTCGAGATCTAGTGTGACGGGAACGGACGTGTGGATCGTGGCGAGTTCGAGCGATTGTTTGATGATGTCCTGATTATTTTGCAGGCTTTCCCGTTGGGTTTTGTGCGTGATCTTGTCGGCGTTTTCCATTGCATTCAGTGCAGAACCCCATTCGAGAACGAGTTTCAGAGCACCGACCGCACCGATTCCGGGCGCACCTGGAATGTTGTCAACCGAATCGCCCATCAGGCCGAGCAGGTCGATTATCTTGTCGGGCGGGACGCCAAATTTGTTTTTGACCCACGCCTCGTCGCACCACTCGATCGGGGCGACGGGTACTTTGCGCCGGACATTCGTCGAATTATTACGCATCGCGATGATGTACGGATCGACGACGAGCTGGCAGAGATCTTTGTCGTTCGAAACGATTACGGTCTGCATATCTTTGGCCTTGATTTGCTGGGCGAGGGTGCCGATGACATCGTCGGCTTCAAAGCCGTCAGATTTGACGATCGGAATACAAAAAGCCTCACAAACCCTTATAATATAGGGTATTTGCGAAGCGAGATCGTCAGGCATCGCCTGCCGGTTGGCTTTGTAATCGGCATAAGAATCATGGCGAAACGTCGGCACATCCGTATCGAAAACCGCGCCTATAAACTCCGGCCGCTCGTCATTTATCAGCTTGCGGAGCATGTTCGTAAACACAAAAACCGCCTGTGTAACCTGACCCTTGCTGTTGCGAAGCGGCTCCTGCTTCATGCCCATCGGAGCAAAAAACGCGCGGTATATATGCGACATCGAGTCGATGAGGAATACTCTTTTCATTTACAAAAATTCTACCACGAGAAGTCTCGGGCAGAAACGCGAGTGTAAACGAGCGTGTCGCCCCGCCGCAGAAAGGTTGTAATCGCGGGTTCTGAATTGACATAACAAGCGGCACACCGTTGCAAACGGGACACGCTCGTTTACACTCCCGTTTCCGCCCGTAATCCGTGCCAAGGGTGTATTAGCGTCGTCCTATTGCCTCAAAATAAAACGCACTTGAAAAGTGATTCGTTGCCTCATAATAAAAACCACTTGAACGTGTAGTATTCAAGTCGTTGATTTCGAAGATTTTCGAAGAGTTTTGTGATAGAGTTTTTAGTGCCTGCACGGAGGATAGGGCGACGCTGGAGAGCGACCTGAGCGCCGTTGCGGGGGAAGGTACGGGGCGGCCGAGTTTGTGATTCGGCCGTCTCTTTTTTGTCCCGTACTTTCCCAAAAGCGATAAACTCATTTTCTTAACCTTCGAGGCCCCTTTATCTAGCCCAGGCACCTGCCTTACGACCGGCGACCAATGAAGAGAGTCGCCGCTCGGTTGCGGGTGATCTCTTGAGTGTACTGATAGATTTATCAAGCTTCGATTGGAGGTGCTCGATCTGGCGTTTGAGCTCGGCCGGATTGAGTGCCTCGTATTGATTTCGCAGCTTTTGTTTCACTTCGTCTGAGATATGCGGTGATGCCAGCACACGGGTGTATGGCGTTTGTGCCGCGTCGTATTTCTTACGCACCCGGCTGCCGATACGTTCTCGCTCGATGAGTTTCATTGACGGCATAAAGAAGTTTGTATAAAGCCGCAAGTGACGATAAAGCTCGTTTAGCAGATCGAGCTGCTCATCGGTATCAAAGCGTGCATAACCGACGGCCCGCCGCACGACGGACCAGTTTTTCTGCTCGACATAGCAGTTGTCGTTTTTCTTGCCAGGTCGAGAGCGTGTAAAAGTAATCTCTTCCTTTCGGCAATATTTTTCAAGGGTGTGATTGATAAATTCGCCTCCATTGTCGCAATCAATGCCCAGAAGATCGAACGGGAGACGTACCTTAACTTCCTGTATTGCCGCAAATACGTGTACCTCCGCCTTGTTCCTCACGCCCTCGGTCTCGGTCCATGTCGTGGCAATGTCCGTCACATCCAGCGTCTGACAGAAATCGCCCGCCGCCACTCCGCCGTCGTGCCCAACCAGGTCGAGTTCGGTGAATCCCGCTCGAGCGTCGTCCCATTCCGAAAAAGTGCGAATCGGAATCTGATGTTTGAGCAGCGTACCCGGCTTCGTATGGGACCGTCCTTTTAGCTCATACTTCTTTCGCTCGGCCCGAAGCACTCGGTCGATCGTCGCCGGACTTATCTGAGACAGCTTCCGCCTGATCTCGGCATCACAGCTTATCTCGCCAAATCGCTCCAGCCGCTCGACGACCTCTGAGAGGACCGGGCGCAAACGCTTGCCGCAGATATAATCCATCACCTTCCAAACTTTCGTCAAAACCCGTACCGTCTCTTCGCAATAATACCGCCGCCGCCCGACACGCCCTTTGCGTCCTGTCAGCGTCACGCGCATTATCTTCTTCTCGCTAAATCGCTCCTTCCGCCCGTAGTGACGCAGCAAACGACTCGCATGCCACCTGCTATACTGCGTCGTCTGCACAAATTCGTCCAGAATCTTCCCCTTCTGACCCTTCCCGGCCCTCTGATACCGCCTCGCCGTTACCGCCACCACCTCTCGTCTCGCTGCCATAGTTATCCTCATCCCACGCCCTCCAATGCTCTTAACATTGAAGGCTTTTTGCCTTACCTTTTCGAGTGGTTTTTATTTTGAGGCAACGATACCTCCTTCAAGTGGTTTTTTTGTGAGGCAATTCGGTCGTTTGACAGGCTATAACCCGTGCGATATCCTTATCGTTCGCCTTTCGACGGGCGAGAGCGATGTTTGTTAAGTTCGTTTTTCGTTTGTGTCCGGTTCGTCTAGGGGTTAGGACACCGCCCTTTCACGGCGGCAACACGGGTTCAAATCCCGTACCGGATACCATCTTTTTAGGCAAGTTTTGCATCATAAGACTTTAAATGGTTCGCTCAAACTCTGAGCGAATTTTTTATTTTGGGGTACCCGATGCTAAAAAAAATCTTTATTCTGTATGTAATTGCGCTGTTGACTGCAACAGCACTCATGGCTCAAACGCCGCAGTCGGCGAATGATGTGGCTCTCGTTTTACCGTTTGAGAATACGTCGGGAAAGCCGGAGTTTAACTGGGTCGGCGAAAGCTTTGCCGCGTCGCTCTCAGATCTTCTCAAGGTGCCGACGCTCAATGTCATCTCAAACGAAGAGCGAAAGATAATTCAACAGCGGCTGCGTATCCCGCTCACAAATCTCCCGAGCCTCGCAACGGCACTCAAACTCGCTCGCGATAGCAATTCTACTTTACTTATCTCCGGACGGTACACGATCGTACCGGCCGGAACCGAAACGGCGGCAACGATCAATGTTACGGCAAAGATAATTCGCATAAACGAGGGCCGTTTCATGAGCGAGGTCATCGACGGGCGGCAGGTGACCCGCGACATCAATCTAAATGACGCGCTCGGCAATCTGCAGACCATGCAGGGCCAGATCGCGTATCAGATTTTGTATCAGCGCGACAAATCTCTGCCGTATTCGCAAAATCAGTTGATCGAATCGGCGAACAAGGTCCCGGCGCGTGCGTTTGAAGCGTATGTCAAAGGACTGCTGACGCCGTCGCCGGAGTCGCACGAAAACTATTTTAAGAATGCATCCCGCCTTTACACCGAGGCAACGCCCGGCGGAACCTATTCCGAAGCCGAGATCGAACTCGGCCACCTGTATCTCGGACAGAGAAAATTTGTCGAGGCCATTGGCGCCTTTGAAAAAGTGGTGAGCGCAAGCCAGAAATGCCGTGATAAGGCGAGAACCGACAATAAGCCGGCGCAGTGCAGCGATGAGAATTATGCCGAGGCGTCGTTTTATATCGGACTGATATTTTGGCAGCAGGGCAATTACGAATCCGCCCTCGCAACGCTTCGGCCGTTGACGGACGAGCTAAAACTAACCACCGTTTACAACGCTCTCGGCTCGATAGCCGTCCAGGCGTCGCGGGCTGAGAAAAAGAATCCGGCCAAGGCGGCGGCCCTGCTAAACGAAGGGATCGATCTGCTGAAAAAGGCATCCGATTCGGCGCCCGATGACGCAAATGTCCGTTTTAATTACGCAACGGCGCTGTTTTTGGTTGGGAATATGGTCGATGCGGCCGGACAACTGCGGTCGTCGATTGCGGCCAACCCGCGTGACGGCGAGGCCTATTACATCCTTGCCAAGACCCTCGAAGACCTAAAAGACCCGACGGTTACAGACATCAACAATCAGGCGCAGCGATTCCTGACGGACAATAATCGATACGCAAAACTCGAGACGGAATGGCAGAAGTCAAAAACCCTGACCGAGATAACCTTGCGGGTCAACCAACCCGCTCGAAAGGACTTTGTTGCCGTCGTGCTGAGCCGAAAGGCCTTGCCAAATACCGCTGCCCATGTAAGCGAATCCGAGAGTCTGCTCGCAACCGCTCGCACGCTTGTCAAAAATGGTAGCGACGACGAAGCGATGACAACGCTCCGCCGCGTGCTCGCCAGTGAACCGATGAGCGCTGAGAGCTATCTGCTGCTCGGCAAGATTCACCTTCGCCGCGGCGACATCGACCAAGCGATCAGTTCGTTCAAAACATCCGTCTTTTGGGATAACCGTCTGATAGACGCCCACGTCAGCCTCGGCAAGATCTACGTCGAAAAAGGCGATTGCCTCCAGGCAAAAAGCTATGTCGCCTCGGCAATGGAGATCAACGCCGAAAATGCCGACGCCCTCGCTCTGCAAAGATTGTCACAGCGATGCTCCAAATAGTGGGAGAGTGGAGAGTAGGGAGTGGAGAGTCGAGAGTCAAAGGAAGGTGCCGGCAAAAAAAATATGTTGAAAAAGCTCAATAAGACGGGCTTTTTTTCTTTTTTTCCACTCTCCACTCTCCACTCTCTACTCTCGACTCATTCCGTGGCACGGAACGTGCATATGTAAATAGCGGCCAGCTTGATTAGGGAATCAAGACCTGCCGCCACAACTACAACGAAGCCGGTTTGCCACTGTGCTTTTTGACCTTCCGAGCGTTCCTTCATCTGTCCAACCTTTCAAGCCTCGCCGAATCGGCGGGGCTTCTTCCTTTTGAAATCAGTCGGGAGTCTGGAGTCGGGAGTGGAGAGTCGATATCTGAGGGGCGAGAATCACAGGTATTGCTTTCACTGCTTAAGCGCTACGGAACCCCAATATTATGGGGTTTCTTCCTTCTTTGACTCACAACTCACGACTCGGCCACTATCGACTAATTCCGTGGCACGCTACGTGCAATAACAACTGCGGCCAGCTTGGTCACCCGATCAAGACCCCGCCGCCATCACTACACCGAGCGCGGTTTGCCACTGTGCTTTTACACCTTCCGAGCGTTCCTTCAGTTGTCCTTCCTATAAAAAGCCCGACTCACCGAGTCGGGCTTTCCTCTGTTTAAACGGGCGTTTTTCGCGGTTTCCAGTAAATACGGGCGTACCGTTCAATTTGAATCAAATTCGTTCAATCTGCGTCAGGGCGTCAAAGCAATTTGACTGGTTCGAGCGCCGGACGATGGGCGCTGACACATTTTGTCACCGGGAAATGACGCAAATTGTTGTTTTGGTCAATTTGAACGGTCAGAATGGCCGACTGGAGGGTGCAGCATCCTGCTCGCCCGTTTTTTTGTTAGAATAAATGTTGTTAGACATATCTGCGATCTCAGCGCACTCGGCGTTTGAGAAGAAGTTTTGAACGCAGAGAACGCAAAGAACGCAGAGATGAAGCTCAGATTTCTCAACCGAATCTTGCCCACGTGGAAAAACGCTCTTCTTGCGATCCTCGCGGCGGTTTTGCTGATCCTCGCGTTTCCCGATTTCGAATACTGGTTCACGGCATGGTTCGCGCTTGTTCCGCTGATGTGGGCGGTCGAGCGTCAGAAGCATTGCGTCGCCTCTTGTTTCACTCTAGGCTGGCTGTTCGGGACGGTCTTCTTTTTCGGCACGTGCTGGTGGCTGACGTTTGCTCCGATCACGTACGCCGGATTTCCGTGGCCGCTGGCGTATTTTCTGATGCTCTGCGTGTCGGTCGCGGTCGGGTTGTTTCCGGCTTTGTTCGCTGGGATTCTGGCGGTGCTGCTCAGGCGGTTCGGCTCGTGGGGATTCCTGGCGGCTCCGTTTGTTTGGGTGTTCACCGAATTTCTGCGGTATTGGCTGACGGGGAATAATTGGAATGCGATTGGGTACTCACAGGCGTTTACCGATCCGATTTTACGCTTTGCGCACTTCGGCGGCGTTCTTTTAATTAGTTTTTTAGTTCTATTACCGTCGGGTCTACTTTGCACTTGGGGAATGAGAAAATCTCGACTCTATCTTCCGATCGCTGCCGTGTTGATGTTTGTGGTGTGCGCTTTCGCTCGCGGAATTGTTCCCGGATATTTTTCGGATCTGCTCGATTGGGAAGGCGGCTCATTGGTGATAGCTATACAGCCTAATGTTCCGATGTCGGGCGTAAATTTGCAGAAGCTCGAAGAACTTCGAAAACGTCAGTCGGACCTCGCGGAAGCTGAGATAATAAAATTGAAGGAACAGTCTTCAGTTGGCAGTTCCAAGGTTCCGGCCACGCCGATCACCGTCATCCTCCCCGAATCCCCAATGAACTTCATGTACAATGACGATCTCGAATTTCAGAAGTTCATCCATGATTTTGCGAGGCGAAACAATGTAGGCGTGCTGTTCAATTCCGCCGAGCCGGATGCGACTAATGGGAAGTATTTTAATTCGGCGGTGATGGTCGGGCCGCTGGGGAGCGAGACGGGACAGTATGATAAAATCTACCTTCTGCCGTTTGGCGAGGCGGTGCCGCCGCCGCTTGAGGGGATTTTGCCCGGGTTTGTGGGGAATTTTTCCTACGGCCTCGAATACGACCTGTTGCCGCTGGGCGATGCCAAGGCGGGAGTGATGATCTGTTTCGAATCGCACTTCGGCCAGCTTTCGCGTCGCTACGTTGCCGACGGAGCGGATGTGCTGATCGAAATGACAAACGACGGCTACCTCGGCCCGACACCTGTTCTGCGTCAACACCTCGCGAACGCCGTGTTCCGTGCGGTCGAGACCAATCGGCCCGTTTTACGCGTCACAAACGTCGGCATAACCGCCTACGTCACCGAAAAAGGCGCCGTTTTAGACCCTGCGGGAGCGTATCAAGAAGACACACGCGTCTGGAGCGTGTCAAAATCGGACGGACAGCAGACATTTTATGTGAAATACGGCGATTGGTTTGCGTGGTTGTGTTCGTTGGTGACAATTGGGGGGTTGGGAACTGGATATTTCACGCGAAAGAGATTGTGAAATCGGCAGGTGCGAAAACATGGTGCAAGACTTGTAGAGCATATGAGTCCCGATGGATTATACAATCGTCGGACGCAATTTTGAGCGGGACAAATCGGAAAACGAACGAGAACTACTGTTCCGGCTGAAAGTATGACCACGCTTCGTTCACCTTCGGTCTATCCCGATCTTCGGCTAAAGCGGCTTCGCTCAAACGAGCGGTTTCGGAAACGTCACTGGTCGGTTTTTCTTCAAGAATCGTCACCAGAGTACGGCGAACCTGCGGCAGTCTCACGTTTTGTAAAGGTTGAACTTTTCCTTGCTCGTCAATAACAGCTTCGATAGTCTGAATCGTAACTCCAAATTCCCCTTTCTAAATTTTGCTTGTATTTGAAGAATAGAGCCAGGCATAACGAGCACCGCAATATCAAAGAGTTTTTTTCACTCCATGAATGCCGCTATTTTCAGGTCTTTCCCGTCCGTCGAAACCGAGATCATGCCCCGCTCGCCGGTTGTGATTACATTTGCACCGGTGGCTTTCCATCTTTCGACGACATCGGTGTGCGGGTGGCCGAAAGGCGAGTTTCGCCCGACCGAGATGACGGCGTATTTGGCGTGCGTGGCGTCGATAAACTCCTGCGTCGATGACGTGCGGCTGCCGTGATGGGGGACTTTTATTACATCGGCGTTGAGATTAGTCAATCCGTCGGTCAGTTCCCGTTCGGCCTGGCGCTCGATGTCGCCGGTGAGCAAAATCGAACGGCGGCCGTATCTCAGCCGCAGTACGACGGAATTGTCATTTGCCGAAACCGCATCCGTATCAGAGTTCTGGGGATAGAGTATCTCGACGACAACGTCACCAAATCTCAGCTCGTCACCGCGAATGATCGATTCCGCGTGAATTCCGCGACGCTTTAGGATGGCTGCGAGTTCGGCGAGATCGGGGTCATCCATCGGCATTCGGCCAAAAATAGCCGCACCGATGCGAAAATTCTTTGCGACATCCGTCAATCCCTGAATATGATCGGCGTCGGCGTGGGTTGCCAGAATATAATCGATCCGCTGGTAGCCGCGATGCCACAGAAACTCCGAGACGACCGTTTCGCCGATACCACGAACGTCCCGTTCGAACGGTTCTGCCTCGTCGTCATCGCTTCGATATTTTCGCCGCCCGCCGCCGTCAACCAGCATCGTCCGGCCATCGGGAAACGTAATCAAAGCCGCGTCGCCCTGGCCCACATCCAGAAAATCGACGTGCAGACGCCCGTCGGGAGTCGGGGAACTAAACGGATGAAAAACTATCGTACCCGCGAAAAACACGAGAATTATAGCGAACGATAAACCTACTTTGCGGTTCGTCCATAGACCGGTTTGCTTCAGATCGAATGGCCGCCAGTAATTCAAGCCCAGAGCAAGGGCGATAATCGGCAGATAGAAAAGTCCATAAACGATCCGCCCGTTGCCCGAATACGCAGGAAGCTGAAAACTGAGCCAGCTAGTGTCCGAAAACAGCCTCGGGAGCGAGAGCATCAGCCAATTAAACATCTCTGCAAACGCGAAAAAGCCACTTGCCAGCAAACTGCTAAATTGGCCTGCAACGCCGCCGACCACCGCTGCAAAACTCTCGAGCGCGATAAACAAACCAACCCATAGATTTAGCACCACCGATATAAGGGAAACCCGATGAAAATAGACCACCGACAACGGCAGCATACATGTCTGGACGACCAGCGACACCAAAATGCCCTCAAATATGTACCTGACGACAAATCGAACGCCATGCTCCATCCGGTTTTTCAACACCGGATCTTTGATCAGGCTCGCGGTCCATATCTGGCGTTTCGACTCAAATTCCCAACGCTCGTCGCTCCAATAGAGCGTCTCGCAAAGACGTTTGAGCCAGATTGGGACGTTCGGGGGGAATGGCCGCTCTCGCGTCGGCGTCCAGCCGCCGATATCTCTGACCGTTTCGATGAGCGGATAGGCAATCGCGATAATCGCCGCGACACTGACGAATGTGAGTTGAAATGAAGGATTCAGCAGTTCCGACGGCCGCCAAACAAGCAGCGCGAGAGCGCAAAACCCGAGCGAATTTAGCAAACTTCCCTGCCGGTAAATGACATACGAAAACAGCATCACCGTAAACATGAGCGCCGCCCTCACGACCGGCACGTCGGCTCCGACCGCGAGCGTATAGGCCCACAAAATCGTTGTTGTAATGGCGAACTGAACCCATCTTTTTCTCGTGACCCGTCTAATCAGCATCAAAAGCAACCCGCCGATAAACGTGATGTGCAGCCCGGAAATAACAAGAATATGAAACGTCCCGCCGTCGCGAAACAGGTCGCCCGTCTCCTTATCCAAAAACTGCTTATTCCCCAGCAGGCTCGCGATCATCACCCCCGCGGCCGGTCCGCTCAGGTTCCGGCGAAAGCTCTCGATCAGCTTCGCACGCTGATCGTAAACCCAGGCCAGCGGCACGAAAACGCTCTCGTCCGCGATTTTTTCGATCAGCAGAGGGCTTTTGATCACACCCGTTGCATCAACCCCGATCCGAGCGAGGATTTCTCGTTTTGGGATCACGCCGGGATTTAGGAATTCGTCCTCGCGTTCGAGTTTGGTCGCGATACGCAGCCGCGAGCCGTATTTCAGCTCCGAAATTTCAGTTTTGAAATCAGATTTGTTCTCGTCGATCTGCACAAAGAGCCGAACCTTGCCGCTTGATTGTCTCTCATTCCCACGATGTTTGATGAGATCGACGGTGAGATTTAGGATAACGCCATCGACCGATGCTTCCGGCCTTCCGAGCAAAACGCCCTCGATCTCGACCGGGTCGCCGGACGCGATAGTGCCGTTGTCGTAGAGAATTTTTAGGCGATTCGGTGGAGCATTTTGCTTTTCGGCAAGTGCGGAAGTGATTCCGGCAAATGCAAAAGCGATGAGGATAAGCCATGTCGAAACCGTTTTCGAACGAAGCACAAATTCTGCAACGGCAAATATCAATGCCGCGGACGCGACGATCCGCACGTCAAAATTCGCTGCACCCGCCGCCAAAATCCCCAATGCAAACGTAACCGCGAGCCAGAGCGACGGGTAGTGGTTAAATTTGGAAGGCCGACGATCTTGGGACATCGCTTGATGTTATTCGATCTTGAGATATGGACGAAGTTCGAGAAACCTTTCCTCGCTGATCCCGCGTATCTGCATCAGATGCTCGACCTTGCGAAACGGGCCATTCGTCTCGCGAAACTCAACGATCGATTCCGCCGTCTTGCGGCCGATGTGCGGTAGTTTTTCGAGGTCGGACGTCGTTGCTGTGTTTATGTTTAACGCATTTTCATGCGAATGAGCCTCAGGTTTCTCATACACCCCCCGTAAAGAACAGCACGCCAGCAAAGCCAATCCAAACAGGACGACCGGCAGGCGACTAAACATTTTTTTACTATTTGCGCTCATTCATGTTCGCGGGCAAGCGTTCGGAGTTCCAGCTTCACCTGGCTTCCTGCGGCTGGGTTTGCCAGCTAAAGCCGGAACTCCGAACTATTCATCCCCCAACGCACCTTCCTCGACATCCTGTAGGTCTTCATACGCCTTTGGCAGAACAGGACGGGCACGCGAGCCGCCGTCCATTTCGCCGATGTAGCCTTCGCGGACCATGGCGTCGAGGATTGCGGCGGCGCGTCCGTAGCCGATTCTCAGGTGTCTCTGTAATAATGACGTGGAGCCGCGTTTCGCCTGGACTACGCATTTGAGAGCGTCCATGAAAAGCGGATCGCGGCGTCCGGGCAGGTCTCCGCTGTCGTCGAGTTCTTCTTCTGTTTTCGTTATGGTCGTGTCGTATTCGGGTCGGCCTTGAGCTTTGACAAAATCAACGACTTTGCCGATCTCTTCCTCGTTGACATAGGCTCCGTGGACACGTGTCACGTTCGAATTCCCTGGGGGCAAAAACAGCATATCGCCTTGGCCCAGCAAAGCCTCAGCTCCGTTGCCGTCAATGATCGTCCGCGAATCCACTTTTGAGGACACACGGAAAGAAATACGCGAAGGAAAATTCGCCTTGATCAATCCTGTAATAACATCTACCGAAGGACGCTGTGTTGCCAGCACCAGATGAATGCCTACGGCACGCGCCATCTGTGCCAGGCGCGTTATCGATTCTTCGACTTCCTTGCCCGAAACCATCATCAGGTCGGCGAGTTCGTCGATGATGATGACGATGTAGGGCAGCTTGCGATACGGGTCGCCGTTGTCGTCGAGGCGACCTTCTTTTTTGTAGCCGTCGATCTTTTCGTTGTAGCCGCTGATATTTCGCACGCCGTAACCTGCGAGGTCTTTGTAGCGGCGTTCCATCTCCGTCACCGCCCACTTGAGCGAGGTCGCCGCTCGTTTTGGATCGGTAATGATCGGTGCCGCGAGATGCGGAATGTCGGCGTAAAGCCCGAGTTCGAGCCGCTTCGGATCGACCATGATGAATTTCACCTCGTCCGGCTTCGCCTTAAAGAGGATGGACATCACGAGCGTGTTCACGCCCACCGATTTACCCGCACCGGTCGCACCGGCGATCAGCAAATGCGGCATCTTGGCGAGATCGGCGACGTATTTCGCACCATCAATTGTCTTGCCCAACGCAAGCGTCAGCAGCGAATCGGACTCGGTTGAAAACTTCGGCGACTCGATCACTTCCCGAAGGAAAATGGTCTCGCGTTTCTGATTCGGCACCTCAATGCCAACGTATGCTTTGCCGGGAATACGGTCGATGCGAATCGACGGAGCTTTCAGAGCAAGACAAAGATCGTCCACCAAACCCGTCACCCGCGAATACTTCACACCCGCGTCCGGCTTAAACTCAAACGTCGTCACCACCGGCCCGGGAGCGATGTGCATCACCTTGCCGGGCACGCTGAATTCCGCTGTCTTCTGTGCCAGCAGGGCCGCGACCTCGCGAAGTTCGGCTTCCTTATGCTTAAACGCCGCCGGAGCCTCGGTCAAAAGGGTCGAATCGGGCAGTCTGTAATGCTCATAGTCCTGCACCGCCACCGATGTGTCCACAAATTCGACAGGCATTTCGGCATCATCGATCGTTGGGTTGTCGTCGAGATCGATGGCTTTCGTCCGTTTCTTTCTCGGTTCAAATGGAAGGTCCTCAAATTCCTCCTCGATAACTTCTTTCTTTGTCTCGTAGGGGTCCTCGCGAGTCTCGATCGTCGGGATTGAGGGAATGTCATCAAACAGCGGTTCGGACCGCCCGACAGCGGCCGCTGCCGCGAGAGAATCCATATTACCGACCGGAATAGTCGCGGGCAGCTCTTGGGGATCGGTTTTTTCGGGAAAAGGTCCGCGTTTCCCCTTTCGCTTTTCGGCCCGCATCTGGGCGGCCTCGATCTGGTCGTGGCGAGCATCACGGCGTTTGTCACGCCATTCATCGATGCGGATTTTTAGATTTTCGCCCGCAACGTCAAAATGGCTGAGAAATCCGGCCAGAGTGAAATTTGTGATCAGCAAAACCGAGCTGATAAAGATCGCGGCCAGCAAAATACCGGCCCCGATCGAGCCGATAAAATACGCCGTCCCCTGAGCCGCCGCTTCGCCAACGATCGCCCCGTAACCACCAAAAAGCGTGATCAAACCTGACAGCGAAACCGCAAAGAATACATAACCCGCCACCCGCGAAGCCCTCGGCACCAAGGTGTCTGATTGAAAAACCCGCCATGCGATAACCGCAATCAAAATCGGGATCAAATACGCCGTCCATCCGAACGTACTAAATAAAACGGCCGCAATATTTGCCCCAACCACGCCGACCCAATTCTTCAGCTTGGCCGCTCCGCCGCCCGTGGAGATCAGCGACCGGTCGTCAGAGCTGCTCGTCACCAAGCACAGCAAAACCAACACCGCAAACGCCGCAAGAATGATCGCCAATACATCATTCCAATGCGAATGCCGCGCTCGCCTTACCGCGCCTCTTTTTAAGCAAAGTAGTACCGTCCGCCAGACAAAAATTTATGTCGTCGTCCTTGTAAACCTCGTTGCATGTAGGGCAAGTTTTCATCAGTCGAACCGCAGGCATCCTGCCTGCGTGTATTGCTCCAGTTAATATCGTCGTCTTTTTGACTTATTGATTAACGACATTCCCTTTCTTAAAAGTAAGAAACGCTTTGATAAAGTCATCAATATCGCCATCGAGCACCGAGTCGATATCAGTTTTCTCGAATTTCGTTCGCGTATCCTTAACCAACCTATACGGATGCAAAACATAATTCCTGATCTGCGAGCCGAAGGCGATGTCTTGTTTGGTGGCCTCGAGTTCGGCGGCTCCGGCTCTTAGCTTTTCTAGCTCGACCTCATACAGCTTTGATCGCAGAACCTGCATCGCGACGGCGCGGTTTTGGATTTGCGACCGTTGATTCTGACATGTTACAACAATATTGGTCGGAATATGCGTGATTCTTACGGCGCTGTCGGTCACGTTCACGTGCTGCCCGCCCGCACCAGACGACCTGTAAGTGTCGATGCGAAGGTCTTTGTCCTCGATGTTCACCTCGATCGTCTCGTCGATCTCCGGCGAGACAAACAGCGACGCGAAGCTCGTTTCGCGGCTGCCGCCCGAGTTGAACGGCGATATCCGCACCAGCCGGTGCACCCCAGCCTCAGCCGACAGCAAACCGTAGGCATACTCACCCTCGACGCGGAACGTCGCGGATTTCAACCCCGCTTCACTGCCCGATTGCTCGTCGATGACCTCGGCCTTGAAACCCTTTTTCTCGCACCAACGCAGATACATCCGCAGCAGCATCTGACAAAAATCCTGTGCATCCGTCCCGCCCGCTCCGGCCTGTAGCGAGCAGATCGCGTTGTTAGCATCGGTCTCGCCCGACAGCAAACTCTCGGTCTCAGCCTCAGCGACCTCCCTATCCAAACGCTCGATCAGCGCTGCAAGTTCCGTCGCCGAATCTGCGTCCTCATCCGCAAAATCGAACAAAACCTCAGCATCCGAAACTCCGGTCTCAAACGCCCTCTGCCGCGACACAGCCTTCTCGATCCGCGACCGCCGCTGCACGACCGTCTGCGCCGATTCCTGGTCGTCCCAAAATCCCGGCGTCGAAATGAGTTTTTCCGATTCGTCTAATTCAAGCTGTTTGGCAGGTGCGTCAAAGAAACCTCCCAAGTTGGGTAACTTTCTCTTTGATCGCTTCGAAATTTGTTTGTATTTCTGTGAGTTCCATTTGTCTAATAATATCAACTATCCGCTAATAACTATCCACTACCCACAGAAGAAAATTACCTTCGCCGGTGGACAGTCGCTAGTGACAAGTGGATAGTCCTGTCGCCAAAGGCGGCCAGCATTAAAAGCCTAGGGTGGAACGAGTGGTGCGAATGGAACCCCAGGTAATCATCAAAAATTCGATTCCGTCCCTGAAGATACGACTGGCAAAGGTCTTAATAATTTCGTTATGCTTGATGGCGGATATGGCCGGGAAGTACAAAACTCGACGGATACGGTCGTGCTTATCGCCCTCCGACCTGTGGGAGGAGCGACCCTCGCTTTTTATCTCGTAAGTACGTCATTTTTGAAAGCCAATCGTTGATAACACGTCGCAATTTGCCGTATTATCAGCGGTAACGGTGTTAATAAGTAGTTTCGGTCAGACAGCTCGACGCGGAAGGGGAGTTCAACATTTGACAGTGTGTTACGCTCGAGGGCGACCGCTTAGCTCGCTGAAGTCGGATCGCTCGCGAGCGTAACTGGACGAGTGCTTAGCTTTGCTTCTCGGGTTGCTCACGTCGTCGCTCTGCTAACCAAAAAGCACTGCACTTGATGGCGTCAAAGCCCGCGACAAGTGACTTTAGTCGTTGGGCCACTTAAACAAATGCCGTTCCGATCACATCGATCCAATAAAGGAGAATACATATGAAATACATGATTAGCTGGTTCGAGCGTCCGCAGGGATCGCCCTCCGAATACGAAAATGCCCAAAAAAGGGATTCTTGAGGTTTTCACACAATGGAAGGCTCCCGACAATTTCAAGATCGAGTTGTTCGTGGTGCGAGTTGGCGAGTGGGGGGGGGCACATGCTGGTCGACTGCGACGATCCGTTGGCCGTTCACAAGGTCTGCTCGACCTTTCCGGCCTTTGAATTCCAAGCACGGCCCGTGGTTCCCGTCATGGACGCCGTCCGGGTGGAGCTTGAAGCGATTGCCTTTCGGGATGGGCTCAAAGGCACGTAACATTCGGGATGATCGGATCGCATTTACCGAGCCCGCGAAAGATGTATTCACGATGAGGTTGAGAGACGACGCGCGTGGCCTAACCATGCTGCTACAGCAGACGAGCGCATGATCTCGGTCTCGACCGACGGCAAAGATCTGAGAATAGATAAATTCCATCAATAAAAGCGTACTGTTGATAACCCGCCGCGATTGGGCGTATTATCAACGGTGAATGTGTTAATAAGTCGTTTGGCAGACGACGAACGGAGGAACGTATGAGACGTGTTCGATTTTCCGCCGCTGTGAGCCTGGACGGATATATCGCCGGGCCTAATGGCGAGAGCGACTGGATCGTCATGGATCCGGACATCGACTTTGGCGCGCTGATGGGAGCATTCGACGCCATTTTGCTGGGCCGAAAGACCTACGAGGCGACACGCCAACATGGCGGCGGCGGGATGCCCGGCACAGATGCCTACGTGTTCTCGCGCACGCTCCGGCCGGAGGAATGTCCGGGAGTTACCGTCTCCAGCGACCCAAAGGAGACTGTAGCGAAGCTCAAGGAGGGACAAGGCAAGGACATTTGGCTCTTCGGTGGAGGCGAGCTATTCCGCAGTCTGCTCGATCTGCGGCTGGTTGATTCGGTCGAACTTGCTGTCATCCCCGTCCTGCTTGGCGACGGGCTTCCGCTCCTGCCTCACCATCCCGAGCAGACCAAGCTCAAGCTCAAGGGCCATCGAGTCTATCCCAAGACGGGCACCGTTTCGCTTGAGTACATACTGGCGTGACCCGCCGCCAGCGCGCTGACTTTCAAGAGGTCAAATAGAATGAAAAAGAAATTACTTACAACAATCTTCATTTCCCTGCTGAGTGCTGCTTTGGTAATCGGGCAGGACAAAGCTGTGCCGGCACAACCCAGTATCGAACTTCCGCCGAACCTTGCAAGAGTCTTAACTGATTATGAGAATGCCTGGCGAAATCGTGATGCTGACGGTCTATCGAAGTTGTTTACGGAAAATGGCTTTGTTCTTCAAAACGGCGGCCAACCGGTGCGAGGTCGTTTGGCTATCAAGGAGGCTTATAAAAATTCAGGCGGCCCTCTTGTTCTCAGGGCAATCGCCTTTGAAATAGAAAATAAGATCGCTTACATAATCGGAGGCTTTTCGCGTACCAAAGGCGAACCGGATATTGGAAAGTTCACTTTGACGTTGAAGAAAGACAAAAAGGGGCGATGGTTGATAATGTCAGATATGGATAGCCCAAATACGTCCAGCCGGTAACCTTGTGCCGTGAAAGTTAGCAGAAAAGGTCGGGGCGAATATGCCCGGCCTCCCCATTTTTTCGTAAGAACCACATTGTGAATTCTGATCGTTGATAACCCGCCGCGATCTGCCGTATTATCAACAGTGCCGGTATTGATGAGTAGTTCGTTGCGGTAGAATGCGGTCATGGACATAGTCTACGTCGAAACCTCGATCGTTAGCCACGCCACCGCTCGTCCGAGTACGGACGCGGCTACGGCTGTACTTCAAGATCAAGCCAAACGATGGATGACTGAGCAGCGTTCACTGTACGAAGTTGTTACGTCGCAACTTGTCATTGACGAGGCGTCACTCGGCGACCCTGACGCTGCCAATCGACGTTTGGCGATGCTGGACGGCATTCCGGTATTGCCTGCAAATCCTGACGCTGATTCGGTTGCAGATGAGATTATTTCCCGATCCATGATGCCATCAAAAGCGAGACTGGACGCATTGCATGTCGCCACCGCCGCATTGGCTGGAGTACAATACTTGCTGACGCAAAACTGTACACATATCGCGAACGCGCATGAGCTTCCGCGTGTCTACAGATTGCTTGACGAACTTGGACTTTCTGGAATGTTGATTTGCACTCCGGTAGAATTCCTCGGAGGTACATGAAGATGACTCGTAATACAATCTTGGAAGAGCTTCACGCGGCTAGGCACAAGATTCTGGCTGACTGCAACGGCGACACTGCCGCTTACCTGCGAGACGCACAGTCGCGACTCGAAGCCTCGGGTCGGCCGGTCTGGCAGGGTAAGCAACGAACAATCCGATGCAACAGAGCGGCGAAGCCAGGCGTTACAGAAGTGGGAAAGTTCTCGTCGCCGCCCGCTGATCGGTAACGTTATAGACCTCGAGATCGGGACGTTCGTTCCGCGAACATTGAATAAAAAGGCCGGAGCGAATATGCCCCGGCCTTTCTTTTTTCTCGTAAGAACCGCAAGGTGAAATATGTTCGTTGATAACACGCCGCGATTGGGCGTATTATCAACGGTGTTGGTGTTATTAAGTAGTCGGACGCATCAGGCGAAGGCGCACCTCAATGACAGAGCGACAGGACGAACTCTTGGCAAAGCACGATGGCAGGTACTTCGCCATCGACAAGTTCAATACGGGCCTTGCGGTTCTAGTGAAGGCCGAGAGGTTAGGAAAACAATGGCATGTAGATTTTGGAGTGCCTTCAAGCCCGGCGCTGTTTCTCAACGCGGCTCGTCGCTCGTATCTTCAGATCAAGGATGTTGATCCTGCTCTGATGTTCTACAAGTGGCAGAACGGACGCATACCTGTCAATCACAGCAAACTGTTCGACTACTTTGAGTTATTCGCATCGCATGTAGTTTTCTCGTTCACAGCGTTGGAGGCATTCGCCAATGAAGCCATTCCGAAAGAGTTCGAGTACCAAGTTGAAAAAAAGGGCGAAACAACACTTCTCAAGAAACCAGATATTGAGCGCAGCATTAATCTAGATGAGAAACTCCATTCTGTGTTGCCGAAGGCATTAGACGTCTCAACGCCGAAAGGAAAGAAGCCTTGGGAACAATTCAAGCAGTTGAAAAAGATGCGAGACCGCATCATCCACCTTAAGTCGGTCGACTGTTCGCCGTCTGGCCCAGAGAACGAAAGCGTTTGGGGAATGATGCTGCGGTCTCATGGAGAACCGTTCTGTGACTACGCGCATGCAATGATGGGCCATTACTTACCAGCTTCGAATCGCCGCTGGTATCGAGAGTATCCATACACCGTAGTCGAGCCCGATAAAATATCGGGCGACCAATAGTAGAGTGGCACGTTCGTTCCGTGAACATTAGCAAAAATTCGCTTTTACTCGCAAGAATCGCATTGTGAAATACTCTCGTTGAGAACCGCCGCGACTTTGCGTATCATCAACGGCGTTGGTGTTAATAAGTACGGAGTTAGGCCATATTGTGCAATGCAACATATCTTCGATTACATCCTGAAGAATAAGGAGTGGATATTCTCTGGCATCGGAGTTCTGGTGCTATCCGCGATATTTGTACTTGTTCGCTGGCTGTTTTTCCGTGGGTCTTCTCAAATTGAGAACGACGCTGGCGGAGAATCGAGCGGATCGCAACCTGTCGGCGAGTCGGGACCTGACCACTGGCAGGGAATCAGACCGCCCGGAAGCAAATATGCGACAGTCACGGAAACCGCAAGCTCAATTCCTGGTGGATTGCAGTCTTTCTCCTTCGAGTATGGTTCACGCGGTCACGCGTATCCATTGACGCTGAAAGGAACTACCGCTCGTGTAGAAATACAGTTCACATGCCGAATCATCGACCCCTACAAGGCAATGTTTGGTGCCAACGAATACCCGCTAAACGTTCTTCGACCCAGGTTCCTTTCACAAGCGCGAGGAGTCTTGGAACGGTTTTCGCTGACGAAGTTACGCGAAGGTCGGGAAACTGTGGCACGTGAGATTATGGCGGAGTTATCGCCGCAGTTCGAGGAGCTTGGCTTCCAACTAGAATCAGTGACGATTGGAGCAATTGAAAAACTTGAACACGCCTAAGGCCTAACTAACTTTGCGCGGCGGGCCGCCGTCGCTGAACTTGATCGTTAGGTAGCACGGCTGCCGTAAGTGGTGAGACAAAAATATGATCGATCGACTGATCGTGCTTATCGTGGACGAAGGCAAATGGCTGACGGCGTCGATGGGGCTCGCGCTTCTGGCCGTCGCGATTTTGTTTTACCACGCGGCTGACCTTGGGCGTATCGCTTCCGCTCGGCATCCAGCGATGGTGTGATAAAATTGCGGTGTTTATTTGAGGAGTTTTACGATGTTGACGGAAACTATTACATTACAAGTCGAATCTGAGGTTGCTCGTTTTTATAACGAAGCGCCGCAAACAGATAAACAAAAATTGCAAGCATTGTTTGGAAGCTGGCTGAAACAATACTCTGAGGCCGATGTTCATTCTTTGAAAAAGACAATGGACGAAATCAGCAATAACGCCCAAAGCAGAGTTTTAACGCCGGAAATTTTAGAACCGCTGTTAGCCGATTTACAACAAGCTATCGAAGCACAAACGCAGGTTTTGTCCGAAGACGAAATGCGGCAGGTCTTAAATTTTATGAATCGCTTGCGGAAGAATGAAACAAAGCCGCAGACTCTCGGTGAATTGATTGATGAGTGTTTCAAAGATGTGCCGTCGGATGTAATGGACAAATTGCCCGAAGACGCATCGCTTAACTTAGACCATTATCTTTACGGCGCACCAAAAAAATGAATGATGACGTTTTTGTTGACACGCTTTATTTAGTTGCGCGCTTGAATCCGAAAGATCAATGGCACAAGGCGGCGCTGGAGATTGAACCGCTCATCAAAGGCAGACACCTTGTTACCACCGAAACGGTCTTGATTGAGTTGTTGAATTATCTCGCAGAGTTTCCGCCGGAGATGCGCCAAGCGGTTTCGAAATTCGTCAAGATGGCGTTGGACGGTTTTCCAGTGGATGTTGTTTTTCACACGCACGACGCATTTTTGCAAGGCTTGGAACTATACGAAAACCGCCATGACAAAGGTTACAGTTTGACCGATTGTATTTCAATGCTGGTGATGCGCGAACGCCGGATTCAGGAAGCTTTAACGCACGACCATCATTTTGAGCAAGAAGGTTTCACAATTATGCTTTAGGTTGTTTGAAAGGTAACGCCGCGCCGAACAAATCAGCTTTATCATGGATCAACTGATCGCGCTCATTGTGGACGAAGGCAAATGGCTGACGGCATCGATGGGGCTGGCGCTGATGGGCGTTGCGATTTTGTTTTATCGATATCGTCATTCGGATGTCGAATTGAGGCGTCGGGTTTTGGCGGCGATGAATCTGTTCTTTGCTGTGACGATCGGGACGATGGCCTTTGGTCACCTGTTGGCGGTGACTGCAAAGCTCGCGACGGGAACGCTGAGAGAAGGTTCCATCATCGTTTTTTACCTGATCGGCATCGTTCTGGCGGTGCCGTCGTGGTGGCTCATCGTTCACACGCGGCGCATCCTCGTCGACGAAGATCACGGACGCTCGACCATTATTCTCAACACCTGGCTGGCGGTCACGCTGCTTGCGCTCGGGGTTCCGAACCTGCCGCTTGCCGCTCCGGCGTTACTCAATATCGGCTACCACCTGCATACTCGCCGCGTAGTAGGCTTGGCGATCGTCGGCATCGCCGTCGTCATCAATGTGGGGCTGTTCGTCGGATCGAGATCGGGATCGATCCGCTTAGCAAAATAGGCCGGAGGGAAGTGCCTCCGGCCTTGTTCGATAAGAATGAATTCGCTTCGTTTGTTACTGCGAAACGCCCATGCCAAAGGCTTGTTTCCAGGCTTCGGCTTCTTTTGCATAGACGCTGACGTACCATTCGGTCATTATCGGCTGGCCTTCGCATGAGCCATCGCCGCCGCCTTTGTAGGTGAGCATCGTAACGTCCTTGCCGATTGGGGCCGACTGAGCGTCGGAGAGCCAATAGCTTTTGACCTCGCATTTATTCTCGGTTGCCCACTCTTTGAGGATCGCGGCGCGGTCTCGGCGGCCCTGACCGCCGGTGAACGCAAAATCCTTTGCCAGGACATCTTCGAGGGCCTTGGCGTCTTTAGTTTTCCATGCTTCCCAGACCTTCTTTTCGATTGCCAGGACAGCATCCGTGGCGGCGTCGGGCTTGGCCTCTTCTTTTTTAGCGTCGTCTTTCTTGGCCGGTGCAGCCGGTTTTGCGGGCGGAGCTTTGGGGTCTACGACCGGAGTTTCGGCATAGAATGCCGCCTTCCATTTGTCGCCCTCGCGAACGTAGATGCTCGCGGCGTTAACATTGGCGGGGCTTTTCTTGCCATCGCAGGTGGCGTCTTGAGTACCCTTAAAGGTCAGCACAGCGACATCGGGGCCAACCATTTGCATTTGGTCGTCCGACAGGGCGTAGCTCTTGATCTCGCATTTTTGATCGGTGTATGCCTTGACGGAAGCGGCTTTGTCCATTCGACCGCTGGTCCCGAGTCCGACGTATTTGTCCGACGCGTTATCCACGGTCCACTTGGCGTCTCGATTCTTCCATGCTTCCCAGCCGGCCTTTTCCATAGTCATCAGCGCTTCCTTTGTTGGGGCTGCGGCGGCCGGCTTTGCGGCTACATTAGCGTTTGCGGCATTTGCGTTGTTTGCCGCGGGTTTATTTTCGGTTGGTGCTCCGCACGCGGCAAGGAAACCAGCAGCGACGAGCGTCAATGCAATTGTATTGATACGTTTCATAATTCTCTCCTTTTTGATTGTTCGATACTGCGACGAAACGACACCGACGGCATAACTAGAGCGGTTCTGACCCGAACAAACCGTACACTGATTCAATATCCGCTCGACCCGCCGGGGGTTCCGAATTGAGTTCGAATTTAATATGCTCAGGACATAATCACTATACACCCAAATCGGAATTAGGCCAGCCGGAAATCAGCTTGCGTCTCATCAATCAAGAGGTCGCGTGATTTTGGGTAAGATCGCGACTGCGGATATCCGCGTTCGCCCGTTAAGCAGGGGTTTGGGAAACGTATGCCGCTTTCCAATCGCCGCTTTCTTTTTGAAAAATCGTGGTTCTCCAGAATCCGCTGAGCGGTTGGCCGTCGCATTTACCGGTTATGGTGGCTTTGTACGTGAGGATCGCGACAACTTCAGAGACCTGCGAACCTGAGGCCCCGACCGGTGCGGCTGCGGCGATCTCGCATTTCTGACCGGTCCAGAGTTTTACAACGTCACGCTTTCCGACCGTCACCGTTCCAAACATATCGACAACTGTAATGTCTTCCGTAAAAGTCGATTCGAGCTGGGCGGCGTCGCGGGCCTTCCATGCGTCCCAACCTTTTTTCTCGATAGCTAACAGAGCATCGGTCAGGGCGACAGCTTCGTCGGTTAGCAAGGCTTTTCTGACATCGGTTTTCTGAGTGGGGGCAGATTTTGCGGTTTTAGGATCGGTGATGGGAACTTCGTTGTGACAGGCCGCCCGCCACGTCTCGCCGCTTCGTACAAAAAGCGTCGAGGTGATCGACGGGCTCGGGATCCTCTGACCAGAACATTTGCCATCGACAGTTGCTTTGGCAGTCAGGACGACGGCATCATTGCCGATCGGCGTCATTTTTTCATCGGCAAAAGAAAAGGTCGCGACCTCGCATTTCATAGCTCGCAAGTGTTTGATCTCACCCGACTTATCGAGACGACGTCCATCGGCATAGCTGACATAGGTCTCGTCGAGATGTGCGTCCCAGAAGGCGTAATCTTTATTCTTCCAGGCTTCAAAAGCCCTCGTTTCAAGCCCCACAAGCAAGCCCTTCGTCGGTGAGGCGGCAAGTGCCTTTTCGATCTTATTCGCGATCACGGCATTCTGGTTTGCCTCCGAGTCGCCGCCACAAGCCCACGCGAAAGCAAGCGTAATTGAAATCAGAATAGATGCAACAGACCTCTTCATCGTAAGTCTCCCCGACCAAACGTGCCCCAAAATACAAAAACCCCCGAGGCCTTTTTCATACAAAAAAACCAATCGAGCGTTCGGGAATTATATACTTGACAAACCCAATCCGTTGTAGTAACTTATCAATAGAGGTTTTACTATGACGGAAAAATTAACGCTAACCGAACTTTCAAAACTATATGGTGATGATGATAAAGCAAGAGAGAAATTAGAGCAACTGCGGTGGAACGGTGAAGCGTTTTGCCCGCGTGAAAAGTGCGGTTCTTTCAACGTCTATCGCCTGATTGCTAAAACAGAATCAAAGACAGCCGGACGTAAAGGACTTTGGAAATGTGCAACGTGCCGTAAGCAGTTTACGGTGACGGTCGGCACGATTTTTGAGGGATCACGCATACCGCTAGGCAAGTGGTTAATGGCAATCCACAAGATATGCTCATCCAAAAAAGGCATTAGTGCTTTGCAACTTTCACGCGAATTAGAACTTACTTATAAGACATCATGGTTTATGGCCCACCGAATCCGTTACGGCATGAGCCAAGAACCTATGCGTTCAAAGCTGAAAGGCACAGTCGAGGCTGACGAAACATATATCGGCGGTAAGAGTAAGAATATGCATCCTGTGGAGCGTAAACGCCGCATCGCGGGTAGCGGTTCGCACGATCAGGCTCCGGTCGTAACACTTGTCGAGCGTGGCGGTAAGGTTAAAACACATCACATGGAGCATGTGACCGCAGTGAATATCAAGAGAGTGCTTAGAGATTGCATAGCACCTAACAATGCTTTCTTAATGACTGACGAGGCTCCGGTATATCTAGGTGCAAAGCATATGCTGTTAGGTCACGAATCAGTCAATCATAGCGAAAAGGAATATGTTCGCGGGATTGCTCACGTTAACACGGCAGAAAGTGTTCACGCCCTGCTAAAGCGTGGGGTTATGGGAACGTATCACCATTGGAGCAAAAAGCATTTGCACCGTTACTTAGCAGAGTTGATTTTCGTTGGAATCATCGCAATATCACGGACGGCGAAAGGACAGTGGAAGCTATCGCGGTTGTTGGCGGTAAGCGGTTGAAGTATACGGACCCTTTCAAGAAAAGTTGACAGCGTGATAGAGCGGGCGTGGACTTGCTCTATCAGCTAGACAGATGTCGCTCAACAATCAACTCCACACGTTTGACATTTTCAATTTTAAATGAGACTTTTAAAACGATCAAGACGGCACCGAATCGCCCTTGAATGGATGCAGATTCGATAACCGCCTTGGTCTAACTATACGAGAGGTATATACCTTATGGACGCGCCCAAACGTGAGGCTGGTTACAGCCAGCCTCACAGGGCCAACCTCTCAATGTCTTTATAGTAGCAAAAAAAGCTCTAGGAGGCAAGCACATGAATACAGAAATTGATTATACTGCTGTCCGCGATGATCTAAAATCGCGGATTGAACAATTGCAGAGCGCCTTAGCGGCGGTGGAAAATATTCTTTCCTCGGTGGGGCAAGCCGGGGCAAGCGGAAACCATCGGACGGCGAATACGCGACAAGACGTACAGCCGGATGAGTTTCTAGGGATGTCAATACCGGACGCGGCCACGAAATTTTTGGAATTGGTGAGGTTCGCCCAAACCATCGCCCAAATCCACGAAGGAATACAAAAAGGCGGTCTGCCGCATACAAAATACAATGCGGTTTATACGGCTATTTGGCGGCGGGAATTTCCGGCGGGTGTGTTTGCTAGAGTTCCCGACAGCGACACAAGCTGGGGGCTGGCGGAGTGGTGGCCGACTAATCCGGGCATTAAGAAGAAGATCAAAACTATCACGACGGGCGCAAAAGCGAGTACTAGAAAATCGAAAACCATGTCACGAAAAAAACCTAGTGTGCCGGTACATGATTTAGTTGAGCAACTTTTACGAGATGAAGGCAAGCCACTTCACGCCTCCATTCTTATTGAAAGACTCGAAAAGGGTTTTAATCGAATAACAAAGGCGCGTAGTCTTAGCGCATCTATGCCGAAAGACCCTAAGAATAGATTTGAGAATTTAGGTGGTAATACGTGGGCGCTTTCTGAATGGTCTCTTTCACAAAAACAACTGCCACTCGATTAAATGTTTGATCTTTGAAAAAATGCCCTTAGCTTGTTTTGTTAGCTAAGGGCATTTTTTGCGGGTGTAGCGAAAATTGGTTATACGCCACTGACTAGGAATCAGATGTAAGGCATACGGTGTCGAGCCAAAAGCCTTTGTGAGTTCGAGCCTCACCACCCGCACCTATATTACCACGAAAATGATAAACTATGCCTGTGAACGATCAGCAGAAAAAAGAACCTAAAGAACCTTTACGCATACCGCTAGACTTCGATGAAGCTCTAAGCGATCTGCTAAAAGTGAAACCTAAACCGACTGACAAAAAAGCAAAGAAAAAAGACGCTCCGAAAAAGTAGCGTCTTTCAAACTTTTGCCGACCTGTCACACAGGGATACTATCACAATGGGTTTGCGAAGTATATAATTCCCGAGCGTTCCCCCAGTCATCCTAATTGGGTTTAGTTTAAACACCTATACCAGATATTGTCAAGAAAAAGTTGCGCGCGCGTAACCAGCCAAAGCAAGGAAAACTTGCAAAAAACGATAGGGCGGAGAAATCACCTGGTTGCAATAGCGTCGATCATCTCTTTTACAGCCTGATTAAGCCCGACAAAAACGGCCCGCGAGACAATATTGTGGCCGATGTTAAATTCGGTGATGTCAGGAATCGCCGCGAGGGAGCCGACGTTTCGGTAGGTCAGGCCGTGGCCGGCGGCGACGATCAGGCCCATGGATTTGGCATGGGCAGCCGCGGCTGCAATACGTGAAACTTCGGCGGCGGCCTTTTCCGCGCCTTCGCCATGGGCTGCACGAGAACTGAGGGTCATTTCGGCGTATTCGGCGGTGCAAAGCTCGACCTGTTGGGTGCCGACACTTTTTGCGGCCGAGATCTGTTCGAGGTCGGGGTCGGTAAAGATGCTGACAAAGATATGGACGGCTTTTAGCTTTTCGACGGCTGATTTTATGCTCTCGAAATTACCGACGACATCAAGACCACCTTCGGTTGTGACTTCGTTCGGGCTTTCGGGCACGAGCGAGACGGCGTCGGGCTTTGTCCGTTCGGCGATCCTGACCATCTCGTCGGTCGCGGCCATTTCGACGTTTAGATAAGTCGTAACGACATCGCGCAGCAGTTCGATATCGCGGTCCTGTATGTGACGCCGGTCACCGCGAAGGTGCACCGTGATGCCGTCGGCACCGGATTGTTCACAGATCACCGCCGCCGTGATGATGCTCGGTTCGATGGTCTTGCGAGCTTCGCGGATGGTGGCGACGTGATCGATATTGACGTTGAGCTTTGCGGTCATAGATCGTTTTGACGGATTCGCGCTCGATCGACAACACTATATTGACCCGCAAAAAGATTTGGAGCGGCGGAGAGGTAGCTCAAGACGATAGCTCCGGGTTCAGTCGATTTAAAACGTCCGAGGCGAAGATAAATGACCCCTGTCAAGCATTGTCGCCCTTTGTTGTAAATCAGGTCGCCAAAATCACTGTCGCATGTAATGAGTATGCGATTCATATCATTTGCCATCGCCAAAATGTCGATATCCTTCAGGGCGGGGAAATCTTCGCCAATCGAAAGCACGTCGTAGCCTGCGTTCCTCAATATCCCGACGCTTTTGCGAGGAATGTTTTCGTCAGCAATAAACAAATTCATCTGGAGAAATCGGTTCGTGCGAAGAATATATCGTCCTTAACCGATTCAGACGCGTAAGCAAAAACAGCCTGCAAGTCCTCCGGTGTTAGACGTGGATAGTTTTCCAATAACTCACGTTCCGACCAACCATCGGCCAACCGATCAAGCAGAAAATCGACCGCTAACCGCGTGCCTTTAATAGTCGGTTTACCAACCATGATCTCCGGGTCGGAAACAATTCTATCCTGCCAATTCATAACGGCATTATACTCCCTATCTTAATCCTATGCTATAAATTCCTCGCATCGCGTTGCGGCGGATTTGCCTTAGTTCACCGATCATCCGCCGCGTGTCGCGAAAGACACTGACTTTCGAGCCGGCGACGTCGTTCCAGCGGACGGGGATCTCGGCGAGGCGAAGTTTGTGGTGGTTGGCGACGAATAAAAATTCGATGTCAAAACCGAAACGGTCGATAGTCATTAAATCGAGCAGCGGACGGAATTTCACCATGCTAAAGGCCTTAAAGCCGCACTGGGTGTCGTAAAATTGCAGTCCTGACATGGTCTTGATTATCAGATTTACGACCCGGCCGCCTTGTTCACGAATCCACGGTTGATGCGAGCCGATCAGGCTGCGGTCGAGTGCCCGTGAGCCAAAAGTGACGTCATACTCCCCTGAGCGAATCGGTTCGACCAGCTTAGACACTTCCTCGATGGGCGTTGATAGGTCGGCGTCGGAAAATAGGGCGATGTCGGACTGCGCGGCCATTAGCCCGGTCTTCACCGCGAACCCCTTGCCCCGGTTTTGCTCATACCGTATTACGTTCGTCAGAACCGTCGGCATCGCGGCGAATGTCCTTTCGGCGACCTGAGACGTGTCATCCGATGAGCCGTCATCGACGACGATTATCTCGGCTTTTATGTTGTTTGCCGATACAAAATCGAGAATCTTCCGCAGCGGCAAACCGATGCGTTCGCTTTCGTTATAGGCAGGGATGATAATTGATATCTCAGGTTTCATGAACGCAAAAGTGTAATGTTAAATTTTTGGCGGGAAAAAGTAAATTTAGACGCGTAATTTGACTGTTAACCCACGCCTATCACTCGGTCTCGTCTATGCTATATTGTTATTTGCGGAGAGTTTGCTATGAACAGTCGTTTTACATTTTTTGCGATCATCTTGATAGTTGTCGGCGCCGTGGTGGGCGGGTTGTTTGGCCGGATGCCGGCACGCACGACGGCGGAGGGCGAGGTGACAAAAGAAACGCTGATTGCCGATTATCAGGAAGGCCTGAAGGTGATCGAGGAAAGCTATGCGGGGAAGTTTGATCTGGAAAAGCTGAACGACAGCTCGATGCAGGGGATGCTGTGGACGCTCGACCCGCATTCGTCGTTTTTTACCGCCGACGAATACCGCAAACTCAACGAAGATCAAGCATCGCAATTCTACGGCATCGGAGTCTCGATATTGCAGCATCGTGACGGGGTTTACGTTCAGTCCGTCATTCCTAATACGCCGGCGGACAAGGCGGGGCTGCGTTACGGCGACCGTTTTCTAACCGTATCGGGTAAAGATGCAAAGGAATGGACGAGCGCCGAGGTTTCGAAAAATGTCCGGGGCGAACGCGGTACCGCAGTCAAGGTTCAGCTCGATCGGCTTGGAAATACGGCACCGCTGGAATTTGAGATCGTTCGCGGCGGTGTCCCGCTGCCATCGATACGAAACTCATTCATGCTGCCAAATTCAATCGGTTATGTGGGTTTGACGGGCGGATTTCAGCAGACGACAGCCGAGGAATTGTCGATGGCCATGGGCGAGCTCAAAAAACAGGGAATGAAGAGCCTGATCCTCGATCTTCGCGGAAATCCGGGCGGCATCCTCGAACAGGCGGTCGCTGTCGTCAGCAAGTTTGTTCCCGGCGGGCAGGTTGTCGTTTCTGTCAAGGGAGCAAGCGGTCAGGAGCCGCGCGAACTTCGATCGGCGTCCGGAAATAACGAGAGTTTTCCATTGGTCGTCATGATCAACGGCGGTTCGGCCTCGGCCTCGGAGATCGTCGCGGGAGCGATACAGGACTATTCGCGTGGACTCGTTGTCGGAAGCGACAGCTTTGGGAAAGGCCTTGTTCAGCGGATGTTTAGGTTGCCGTACGGAACGGGACTGACGCTGACGACGGCCCGATATTACACGCCGTTTGGCCGTTCGCTGCAACGCGACTATTCGAGCGGCTCGATCTATGATTACTACACTCATGGCGACGATCTGCCGGCGAATGCCGATCTCGACGTCAAGCCGAAACCAGCCGGCAGCCCCGTGGCAACGGCAAATGGACGTGTTTTGTACGGCGGACGCGGCATCGAACCGGACGTTGTGGCCGAAGGTGCGAAATTCAGCGCGGCGCGTGGACGGATCAACGAAGCGGCGTTCTTTTTTGTACGGCAGCTCGTTTCCGGGAAGGTTGCCGGCCTTGAGAACTTCAAGGTTGAGAAGCAAAGTTTTAAGGCGACGCTGCAGCCGAATGAATTCACCGTCAGCGACAAGGTCTTCGAAACCTTCCGATCATTGGCGGCGGCTAACAAGGATAATGGTCTGACGGCAGAGAATATTTCCGGTCAGACCGAATACGCCCGCCGCCGCCTCCGCGAGGAACTCGCCACCGCAAACTATTCGACCGAGGCCGGTACCCAGGTTTTGCTTGAAGCCGATCCGCAGATACTCAAAGCAATAGATGCGATGCCGCAGGCGGCAAATATGGTTGCGACATTTGCTCGGAACCTGCGATTTTGATTCTTATGACTATACAAGAAAAAGTAAATATTGCCGTTCAGGATCTTCCAGCCGATGCCGAAATTGAAGACGCGATGGAGAGATTGCTCTTTACGGCCAAGATCGAGCGCGGACTTCGCGAAGCGGATGCCGGACTAACGATCTCGCACGACAAGGTGAAGGAGCGGGCGGCCAGATGGCTGAAATAAGGTGGACCCCTCAGGCGGCTGATGACCTGGAAGCAATTGCGGAATTCATTTCCGCCGACTCACCGCATTATGCAGGTCTCTTCGTCCTGAATGTTTTGCGTGCTGTTGAACGTTTGGAGCGCTTCCCAAAACTCGGTCGAATTGTTCCGGAGGCGGACAATCCGTCGATTCGCGAAGTTCTGTTAGGGAACTATCGCATTGTGTATCGCCTCCGATCCGGCGCGGTTGAGTTGCTTACTATTTTACCACGGGTCGCGGCTGCTAGACCCAAACATGCTTAAATGATTCCCGCGGACGATCCTACCAAGGCCGCTCTTCGCTTTTCCCCCCGTGTGAAGTAAAATACTACCTTGATTTACGCACTCATTTTCTATGTATAAGCAGATTGGGATTTTGACGGGTGGCGGTGACGCACCTGGTCTAAACGCGGTTATCCGGGCGGTTGTCAGGACGGCGATCGGCGAATATGGGATGAGCTGTATCGGTATCGAAGACAGCTTCGAGGGCATTCTCGGCGACACGCATACCATAAAGCTGACGACAAAAAGCGTTAGTGGAATCTTGCCGCGAGGCGGGACCATTCTGGGAACACGCAACCGCGGGAGTTTTGTAAGAAATGTCGATGGCGTTGACGTCTATCCTGAAATGCCTCTTGGCGAGGCGATAGCAAATCTCGACATTCTCGGCATCGAGGCCTTGATCGTTCTGGGTGGTGAGGGAACGCTCGGTATCGCCGAGCAGTTTCACAAACGCGGCTTTCCGGTCATCGGCGTGCCGAAAACGATCGATAACGATCTTGCCGCGACCGAGTTTACGTTTGGTTTTATGACGGCGATTGACATTGCGACTGAGGCGCTCGACCGGCTGCATACGACGGCCGCATCGCATGATCGCGTAATGATTCTCGAGGTCATGGGCCGTAACGCCGGTTGGATCGCTCTCCACGCGGGCCTCGCGGGCAGCGCCGATCTTATCCTGATCCCCGAGATACCATTCTGTTTTGATGAGATCGTTCACAAGGTGAAGGCGCGCGAGAAGCAGGGTTCGAGATTTACCAATGTTGTCGTCGCCGAAGGTGCGGTCGAGGTCGGTAAGTCAGAAGTGTATCAGGATTCGCATACGCGACGGCTCGGTGGTGTGGGCGATTATTTGCGGCGGCATATCGAGACGCTGACCGGTAAGGAATCGCGGTGTGTTGTGCTCGGCCACTTGCAGCGGGGCGGCAGCCCAAACGCGTTTGACCGAATGTTGGGTACAAATTTTGGTGCCTGTGCCGTCCGGGCCCTTGCCAGTGGCGAGACCGGCAAGATGGTGGCGCTTCAGGCGGGAACGGTGGTTACCGTACCGCTCGATGAAGCGTGTACCAGCATCAAGCGCGTTCCGGTTGACGGACAGCTTGTTAGAACTGCGCGTGACATCGGCATCTCGTTTGCCGCGCCGCAGGAATCGAAACTAGCGGCAAGCCCCATCGGGCGGGCGGCGGCAACTGCCCGGACGACCTATCTCACTCACGACTAACGATTTTATGGAAGCTGTAAAGAAAAAACTACAGGAAGAGCTTGAAAAGCTCGAAGAAGAACTGCATTTCGTGCTCCCGAAAGAGATCGCGAGGGCACGCGAGTGGGGCGACCTGCGCGAAAATGCCGAATACAAAGCAGCGATGGAGCGTCAATCGATGGTGCAGGCCCGCATCATGCACGTCAGGGATCGGTTGTTCGAGGTCGAGTCGATTGACCTGACAAAGATTCCGACCGACAGTGCAGCATACGGCTCAAGGCTTGTTTTGTACGATCTGGAAAAGGAAGAAAAGATCACCTATAAACTCGTCACATCTGAGGAAAGCGACCCGGAGAATGGCCTGATATCAACCGTTTCCCCAATCGGTCAGGCCCTGATGGGCAAAGAAGAAGGCGACGAAGTAAAAGTAAAAACCCCAAATGGCTGGCGCAACTTTGAGATAAGCGGGTTGAAGACGATACACGAGCAAGATTGAGTCCAAAGTCCAATGTCCAAGGTCCAAAGGTGATTCTGGACTTTGGACTTTGGACTTTGGACTTTGGACTAAGAATGTTTGGAGCAAGCATAGGACGCGGGGCGATGAGTATCATCAATGCGATGGTGCGTGTACTCGCGTCTGCCGGCATTCCTCCGAACGTTTTGACGACGATCGGCGTAATCATTAATCTGGCGTGCGGCGTCTTGTTCGGTTTTGGCGAGTTTTTCTGGGCCGGTATTGTTCTGATCGTCGCGAATCTTTTCGACATGCTCGACGGCAATGTAGCTCGTTTGACGGGAAAGGTCACGAGATACGGCGGTTTCCTGGATTCGACACTTGACCGATTGTCGGACATGGGGGTTTTTGTCGGGATTATCATTTTTTATTCCCGCACGACGTCCGAGCATTCCGTTCTGAACGTCGCTCTTGCTGGAATTGGGATGGTGGCATCGGTTCTCGTGAGCTACACCACAGCCCGGAGCGAAGGTCTCGGAGTGAAGGCAAACGTAGGCTTTCTTCAACGTCCGGAGCGTGTGGTGCTATTTATCATTGGAGCTTTATCTACCTGGGATTGGAATTCAACTGCTTTTCTCGCGAACAGGATGCCGCAGGTTTTATGGGTTCTCGCAATCGGGTCGATGTGGACACTCATTCAGCGTATGATATACATCCGACGTGAGCTGATGCTGATGGACAAGAACGAGAAAGATAACAAATGAGTTGGCTCACAAGCTTTTGGGAATCATTAACGCTCGGCGGTGTACTCATTGGGGTTGGCCTTTTTTTAGTCTCACTGACAATCAGCTTTGGGGCTCTGGCCTTGGTGATGGTTAAGGTGCCGCCGCATTATTTTAGTTCGCGGCACGACCGGGATTTTTTGCCAAACAGCCCGTGGCTCGTCCGCTGGGGCGCCGTGATCGCAAAGAATATCGCCGGCGTTTTCCTGATCCTGCTTGGTATAGTATTATCGCTTCCGGGCATTCCCGGGCAAGGTATTCTGACGATCTTACTTGGCATTATTTTTCTCGATATTCCGGGCAAAAGGCCGCTCGAAGCTCGAATCATAAAGCGTCCGGCGGTTTTGTCGGCTATAAATAAACTGCGAGCGAAGTACAATAAACCGCCGCTCGAACTAGATGACTAAATGGGAATAGTTGACAGACTCCTTCGCAGACAAACAACAGGCCTGGACGAGCGCCGACGCACGTTGCTCGCGAACGGCCGCATCACCGACGGCGTCATAATCGACAGCCAGATCGAACCGTCAGGCGAGGAACTCGTTTATTACACATACACGCTGAACGGCGTAGATTTCGAATCGTTCGATTTCCTCACGGCGGAACAGCGGCTCGATCCGATAAAATACGCTCCGGGAGCAAAGGTGGGAATCCGTTACGATCAGAGAAATCAGGGGAATTCTGTGGTTGAATAGACTGGAGCGGCAAGCATCCTTGCTTGCCAGCGGTCGCAGACCGCTAATTAGTTGCGATTCCATTCAACTCGAAAATACTGTGAGGCTCAACGCCGGAGGAACCGGCGTGGCAAGCAAGGATGCTCGCCGCTCCAGTCGGAAGTTATGTTTAAAAAAATCCTTATCGCAAATCGAGGAGAGATCGCCTGTCGCGTGATTCGGGCCTGTCGTGAGATGCGGATCGCGACGGTCGCTGTCTATTCTGACGCGGATAAGGACGCGATGCATGTGCGCCTCGCGGATGAGGCTTTTCATATTGGGCCACCGCCTTCGAATGAGAGCTATTTGCGTTGGGAGAATATAATTGACGTTGCTCTAAAGAATGGCGTTGAGGCGATACATCCCGGCTATGGTTTCTTGTCTGAGAATGCCGATTTTGTTAGAGAAGTAACCAAGGCCGGAATCACGTTCATCGGCCCGCCGCCCGAGGTGATGGAAGGCATGGGCGGCAAGATGTCGGCCCGCAAGATCGCGATCGCCGCCGGCGTGCCCGTTGTGCCGGGAACGACCGAGCCTCTGACTTCGTTTGAGGACGCGAAAGAAACGGCGGCGAGCTTTGGCTATCCCGTAATGCTGAAGGCTTCGGCCGGCGGCGGCGGCAAGGGTATGCGGCTCGTACTGGACGAGAGCGAGCTCAAATCTGCCGCTTGAGAATTCGCAGTCCGAAGCTCTCGCGAGTTTTGGTGATGACGCTGTTTATATCGAGAAGGCGGTCGTCCGTCCGCGGCACATCGAGATACAGGTTTTCTCTGACAACCACGGCAACCACGTTCATCTGGGCGAACGCGAATGCTCGATCCAGCGTCGCCATCAAAAGGTGATCGAGGAAGCTCCATCGCCGATAAATTCGGCTGATCTGCCGCTCTGAAATGGGAGCCTGCGCGGTCAAGGTCGCGGCGGCTGTCGGTTATGTTGGGGCCGGAACGGTTGAGTTTCTTGTTTCGGATATTGATCGATCGTTTTATTTCCTTGAAATGAACACGCGGCTCCAGGTCGAGCATCCGGTGACCGAGCTTGTTACCGGGATCGACTTGGTACGCGAACAGATCAGGGTTGCGTGGGGCGAACGGCTTTCGTTCACACAGGATGATGTTGTGCTCAAGGGCCACGCGATCGAATGCCGCGTCTATGCCGAAGACCCGGACAACAATTTTCTTCCCTCGCCGGGGAAGATCACGCGGCTGCGTTTGCCACAGGGCCCTGGAGTTCGTGATGACGGCGGTATTTATGAGGGAGCTGAGGTGTCGATCTATTACGATCCGATGATTTCCAAGTTTGCGGTTTACGGAAAAGACCGCGCGGAAGCGGTAGACAGGATGCGGCGGGCGCTGATGGAATATGAGGTTGGCGGCATCAAGACGACGCTGCCGTTTTTCCGCGAGATAATGAACGATCAGGAGTTTATCGAGGGCCGTCTCGATACCGGATTTATACCGAGATTTTTCGAGCGAAGAACCATTCTCAACGTCGATGAAACTACGCGAGACATCGCTATGATCGCGGCCGCGTTAGCACATTCGAAGAAAACGAAGGTGGTTTCCGCCGTCAGCGGCGATGAGAGAGGAAAGGCGAGTCGATGGGTGATTGCCGGACGAGCAGCGGCGATGAGGTTATAGTTTTGAGCCTCGCCTGATAGACCCGCGAGAGGTGTTGGAGAAATTATGGAAGAATTATTGAAGCAGTTGCTGAGCAAGAAGATCGACGTCACCTGTGGTACAAATGCGACATTTCGCGGCGACGTGGTAGATGTAAAGAGCGGCGTGCTCTATCTGCGGGATGAGGACGGTGAGGTCGCCTATGTCTCCATCGACAAGATAGCGGTAATTTACGAGTGTAAAGACCCGCATCCGCGCCCGGGTTTCGTAGTGTAAACATGAGGATGTCTGAAAAGAAAAACATTAAGAGCTTTAACCACGAAATTACACGAAATCACACAAAATATGACCATTTTTGGTTGATTTCGTGCTTTTTCGTGTGATTTCGTGGTTACGCTTCTTAAAATCGAGCTTTTCAGACGGCCTCTTATTTCACAACGCGGAACCGGCGATTGGGCAGAAACGCGAGTGTCAACGAGCGTGTCCCCTCGGCTGAAGGCAACAGGCTCTAGGGCCGATATTTTCGATCCATGACGAACGATGTCATCGGTGGTAACACGCTGGTTTACACTCGCGTTTCTGCCCGGGAAACCACCGGATGACAATCCGACGAAAAGAGAAAAATGCCGCCGACATGAGGATACTCATGTCGGCGGCATTGGTTTTATTTTAACATTCGTTCCGCCCGCTTACGCAGGCGGTTCTGACAAGATTTACTTGGCCAGTTGTGCTTCCGGGTTGAGCTTTCTAAACCCGACGATGCGGCTTGCCCAGTAGCCTTTGAATGGCGAATACGTGATGCCTTTGCTCGATGATGCGTGGTAGAAACCGTTTTCATCGGCGACGATGCCCATGTGGCCGAGGCCATTGAGGAATATAAGCGTACCAAATTTGAAGCGGTCATCGCCCGAAACCGGCTGCGACTGAGACCACAGGCTGCGTGCACTCTGACGGGTGAAATTGATGCCTGCCTCCTGAAATGCGGCCCAGACAAAACCCGAGCAATCGTAAGTCCGCGGCCCGGACGACCCGTATCGGTACCGAATGCCGTAGCGGGATTTGATCGCCTGATCGAGACGAACGCTGGTCGATGAACTATAGGCCGATCGACCCGCAGCGGCCATGCTGGCGGCGCTGGTCGGCATCGACGAAGCCGTGTTTTTCACGAGCGGTTCGTATGCCGGATCGACATTTGGTTTTACTACGTTAATGGAATTTGTAAGCGTAGGGCGTGACGAAGATGTTCTGACAACTTCGGCTGGCTGGGTTGGCATGTTAGTCGGCTGGCTTGATGTCGACTTAACAACGCGATCCCTATCCTGAGCGTATGACGTACCCGTAAAACACACGGCAGCGGTAATTACGCAAACCGAAACAAAGAGCATCTTTTTTAAAACTATCAAATCGTATCTCCTAAGATTGAATTTTTTCTGGTTTGGCCGGGAGATTTCGAGGAGACGGTGTTTGACGCACCCATCTATTAAAAACATTTAACATACGAAGATTTCCTGAAATTTCAAGAATTTCGAACGTTACCCCTCAAATTTTTTACCCTTGATTTAACCTTGAAACTAGCAACTGCCATTATGCCTTATCGCGAAGAGCGATGCAAGCCGGGAAGTGAGAAAGTGGTCAGACCAATGAGAAATAGTGAAAATAAATCGGGCGACGGGCAAAATCAATCTGATTTTGTAATCCGACGGCTTCCCGATTTTTTGATCGAGAAGCCACCGCCCTGCCTCGCCGCCTTTCCTTCGTTCCTTCAGTTGTCTTGTATGTTTCAAGAACAGAGCGAATCGATCTACGCTTCCACCAAAAGGCGAGAAAGGTCGAAAATAAATCCAGCGGCGCCCAAAAAAAAACAAAAAGACCCGCATCGAAACGCGGGTCCTTCAAATCTGACTTCTCAAAATTACGCCGAGAACGACGTTCCGCAGCCGCAGCCGCCGGTGGCGTTTGGATTCTCAAACGTGAAGCCCGATCCCATCATATTGGTGGTGTGATCGATCGTTATGCCGTTCAGGTACTGGGCCGAAAACATATCGACAAACAGCCGAATGCCTTGTTTATCCATGACAAAATCACCCATTTTCTGCTCTTCCTCGATATTGAGGCTGTACTGAAAACCTGAGCAACCGCCCGGAACGACGCGGACCCGAAGTCCGGCCGTTTCCGGCAGATCGTCTTCGCTTGCGAGAAATTTCTTAATCTCGCCAGCGGCGCTGTCTGTGACTATTAATTCGACCGATGGTGCTGCAACTGCTGCCATAATTTAGATAGCTCCCCGGATTCTTCTCGAATCCTTACGTAAAGGTAGATATTAGCGAAAATCCTAAAAATTTACAATAGCTGATTGTTCAGCGTGAGGATTACCCGGCTGGATTGCTAAAACTCCCCGAAAGGCGGGCAAGCCTGCCGCTGAACGCGCCGTTGTTACACGTGACAAGGTCAAGGCTCTTGCCAATCGCCCACCGGGCGTCGATACTGCTCTTTCTCTTTTTCCCGTTGCAGATATGGAATGCCTTTGTCCATCCAATCCGGCGTTGCGGCTCCCTTGAGGAAATGGTCAAAAAATTCCTTCATCCGCCGTGAATAGTCTCTTTGATTCTGCCGTTTACGGAGACCGTGAGGTTCGCCATTATAGTTGAAAAAATACGCCTCTTTGCCTAAGCGTCTTAGCGATAGATAAAACTCGATGCCCTGGTACCACGGCACGGCGTCATCATTGTCGTTGTGGAGCATCAGGACGGGCGTCTGAACCTTTTCGACATAGAAGAGCGGCGAATTTTCGGTAAAGAGCTTTGTTGCGCTCCACGGCGTACCGCCGATGCGGCTTTGCGTTCGCTCGTACTGAAACTGCCTCGGCAGACCGGTTCCCCAACGAATGCCGTTGTACGCGCTGAACATGTTCGCCACGAGTGCTCCCGGCGCCGCGGCCTTGAATTTATTGGTCTGCGTGATCATGTACGCGATCTGATAGCCGCCCCAGCTATGGCCCTGTATGCCAATCGCATTTTCGTCGATAAAGCCCATCTTGACCAGAGATTCGACGCCGGGCATGATGCATTTCAGCGCACTTCTGCCGGGATAGCCGGTTTTATAAACGATGTCCGGCAGAAAGATGACGTAATCGTTGCTCGCGTAAAAGCTGCGATTGATCGAGTGGCCGGGCGACGGGTCTTGAAAATTGTGTACGGTGTCCGAGAGTTTCTCGTAAAGATAGACGATCATCGGATACTTCTTTTTGGGATCGAAGTTGTCGGGTTTTATCAGCACACCTTGCAGGGGAACTCCGTCGCCGCTCTTATACCGGATTAATTCCGATTTTCCCCAATTGAACCGTGCCTGCTGCTGATCGCCATTACTCAGCTTTTGCGGCACTTTGAAATCACCAGACGTAGTCCAGATGTCAGGGAAGACATCGAACCGCGACGCCGTCAGCATCAGCATATCAGCATCTTTCGCCTTGACCGGATTGCCGTAATTTTTAGCGTCCATCACGAGCTTTTCCGGCGTGCCATCGAGTTTTACGCGATAGAAACCGGAATCGCGGGTTTCCTCATTCTCGGCACGGAGTAGCATCGTTTTACCAGGTTCGACGGCCCTTTCGTCCGGGTCGAGGCGAATATATCGCATCTCTGTTTTGTCACGCCGACCCATGCCGCCTGTGAGCATTTTGCCGCCGGTGCCGTCCGGTGAGACCTGCCAGATGTCGAAGCGGTCGTTGATCAAAAGCTCTTTGTCGGCTTTCGTCCACCCGGTAATCCCGTACGATGGCGCCGGGCTTGGCGAATCATGGTCTTCTCGGACGAAGGTCGTTTTTAATTTGGCGGTAAGGTTTGCGGTCTTGCCGTCGGGGACCGAGATCGAGTTCCAGTCTTTGCCGTCAAAGAAAACTACATATTTTCCATCGGGCGACCAGCTCATGCCGAATCTCACGGCCTTTCGCAGAATGGTGCGTGTTCCATCGACCGTATTTACGAGGTAATAATCGCTAAACCCCGGGTCGTAATTACTCTGGAGACGATACGGGCGGTCGTCCGTGCCGAGAGCGTAGAGGCCGTTCGAACTCGGATTGACGTTTTCCATCGTTGCGTCGGCAAGCTGGACGAATTTTTTGTCCGCGATGTGCCAAACGGCTCGGTACGAGCGGTCGCGGTCGGCGATCATGCGAACCTTCTGCTGCGGCTGGACATAATCGTCCTTCCAATGCCAGAGATCGACGGTCACCTTTTCTTCGTCCGGAATTGCCTTGCTCGGATCAGGTTCCGGATCGGGCGGCGGGGAATTGCTGATAAATAGGCGGCTGGCGTCATACGAGAACGCGAGTGAACCTTTCTCGCTGACAACATATTCGGGCCGGAATCCAGTGGTTTTAATGGAAACAACCTCGGTCGCGGCGGTTGCGGTCCGCAGCCAGTGATAGACCTTGAATTTCGGCGGCTTCGCCGCAGCGTCGTCTTTGTCGCTAATAAAAGCCAACTGGGTCTGATTCTCGTCCCAGGTGAATTTCGTGTATTTTCCGGCTCCTGCTAACAACGCAACTGGGGCCAAATCGGATTGCGGTGTAACGGCAAACGCTCCGTTCGTCTCTTCTTTGCGTGAGGAAACTGCGAAAACGAGCGATTTGGCGTCCTTGGCAAACGAGTAATCGAGAACATCGGCAAAGGTACGCTCTTTGCCATCAGCGAGGTTTCGCAGAATCAGTGTCGAGCCATATTCTTTGCGCGGTCCGGTTGCTGGCGTACTGGCGGGACGTGGCTGGGCGTTTGAGTTTGCCGCAGCGGTGTTTCCCGCGGGCGGCGAAGCTTCTGGGTTCCGGTGCCGCACCTTTGAGTATCGCGACGAAACCTGAACCATCTTCCGGCACTTGGTACGATTTCACGTCCTCGACCCGCGTGATCTTTCCGGTGGCGAGATCCATGAGGCCGAGAGCATTTTTCGGGAATTCATCGGGGCGTTTTTTGTCTTTTCGTGCCTTTAGAATATCGGCTTTGTTCGGTTCGATATTAAAGAACAGAAACCTGCTGTCCGCCGAAAAGAGCGGGCGAAGCAGACGGCTCTGCGCCTGAAAAGCCATTGTCGCGGCCGGATCCGACGGGTCAGGCGGCGGTGTTGGCGGGCGATAGCCGCGAGGCTGACGGTATTCGGTCGCGGCGGCCGTGGCTCTAACAAAAAGCTCGCCATCGCCGTCCTGCGGCTGCATCACATAGGCAACGAATCTCCCGTCGCGAGAGATCTGCGGTCCTTGCAGACTTCGCCAGGAATCGAAATCATTAGTGTTGATCGGCCTTTTTGCAGATTGCCCTAAAGCGAAACCCGGCATCAACAGGCTCATTAAAACGGTAAATAATATTGCCGTCCTTACGGTCGGACGCTGCGACGGGTCTCTGCGTGAAAACAACATACTTCTCCCTGATATCCTAAAAGTTTTTGATCGAATACCAACAAGATAACGCTTAAGTTGTCATTAGACAAGACATTAACCGTAAAAGAGCTGACAAAAATTACGATTTACGCTCGGCTCATAATAACGAGTTCCGGCTTCATCGCTTCGATCGAGATCTGGCGGGCGACTTCTTCGGCGACGTGGTCGATGGCTTTTGACTGCGGCGAATCAGGGAATGCGACTACGACTGGGATGCCTTTGTCGCCGCCTTCGCGGACTTCCATGCCGAGCGGGATCTGACCGAGGAAATTGAGGCCGTATTCGTCGCAGAGGCTCTGGCCGCCGCCGGTGCCGAATATCTCGTAACGATTGCCGGTATCGGGTGCGATGAAGTACGACATATTTTCGATCACGCCGAGCAGAGGAATATTCACCTGCTCAAACATTTTCACCGCTCGTCGGACGTCCGAGAGCGAAACTTCCTGCGGCGTTGTCACAAGAACAGCACCTTGGACAGGCACAAGCTGCGCGAGCGAAAGCTGCACGTCACCCGTTCCCGGCGGCATATCGACGATGAGGTAATCGAGTTCGCCCCAATCTACGTCCGAGAGAAATTGCCGCACCACGCCATGCAGCATCGGGCCTCGAAGGATCATCGGCTTATCGGGTGGCACGAGGACGGCCATCGAGATCATCTTGACGCCGTGCGCCTCGATCGGTACGAGTTTACCTTCGAAAACCTCGGGCTGGTCGTAACCGGTGCCGAGCATCATCGGCACATTTGGCCCGTAAACATCCGCGTCCATGATGCCGACTTTCGCACCGTCCTTAGCAAGCGAAACGGCGAGATTGACCGCGACAGTCGATTTGCCGACGCCGCCTTTGCCGCTTGAGACGGCGATGATGTTTTTGACGCCGGGAATCGCGATATTATTCTTGATCCCGCGTCCCTGCGGCACCTCGGCGTCCATCGTGACCTTGACGCTGGTTACTCCCTCGAGAGCACGCACGATCTCATTCGCTTGCGTTTCCATCTCCTCCTTGACCGGACAAGCCGGTGTCGTGAGCATGATCGTAAATCGCACATCGCCGCCCGCGACCTCAAGATTATGAATAAACCCGAGCGTGACTATGTCCTTTCGCAGGTCGGGGTCGATGATCGCTTTTAGCGACTTCCAATACAACTGCTTCTGATAATTGACTCATTATGTAAATAGGTGCCTGACGTAATAAAGTTAAACTAGATTATAGCAAAAAGGGGCTGATTTCGGAGTAGCTGATAGCTCATAGCTGATACCCGGATCAGAGCTATTAGCTATCGGCTATCAGTTTTCAGCTATTTCGGATCATATATATGACCACCAAGTTTTTAGACGATTATCGGCATATTCGCGATGGCGGTAAGGGCTACTATGAACAAACTCGTGGCCTGATAGCCGTTTGGGGAAAGGAATCTGTCCAATTTCTCGATGGTTTGATTTCCAACGACATGAAAACTCTGGAAGACGGCAGCCAGATGCTCGCCGCGTTTCCGAATGCTCAGGGCCGTTTGGTTGGGGTCGTCCGCGTTTTACGTCAGGGCGATAGGTTTTTATTCGAGACAGAAGAAGCGACGCGGGAAAAGCTTTACGCAAACCTTTTTAGGTTTACCTTTGCGGGGGATTTTTTTGTCGAGGATTTGTCGGAGAACTATCGATATTTCGAGGTGCTCGGACCGGTTGGGTCAGTACCACCTGCGGTAGCGGGTGGGGTTCTCTACACGGCGGCAGGTACAACCGGTTATTTTGTTGAGAACGATTCGACCGACGGTTTTATCCCGGATATCGTTGCAAACGGAGCCGTCGAGATCTCTGACGACCTCTACGAAACGCTTCGCATCGAGAACGGCGTTCCAAAATACGGCATCGACATGGACGACACGACCATCGTCCCCGAACTCGGCCTCGACGGCCTGATCTCGTACAACAAAGGCTGCTACATCGGCCAGGAAATTATTGCGAGAATTCATTTTCGCGGGCACGTAGCAAAACGCCTGACGGGCCTCATGTCAGAACCGGGAGCGGTAGCGACTGGGTTCCAAGCCGGAGCAGAATTGACGATTGTCGAGGGAAAGAACGCGGGACGCCTAACATCGGTCGCCTTTTCACCAAAAGCTCGAAAAAATGATTGCTCTGGCATTTGTTCGTTACGATTACCTTGCCGCCGGAACGGAATTATTCGCCGGTGACGCGACATGCACCGTGACCGAGCTACCATTTATTCGATAGAATTAATATTGCCCAGCTCAATATGGAACAACTAGACATCGATCTACCCAACGCAAAACTCGCGTACACCATCATCCAATCACTCCTCGACGGCCACGAGGCGCTGAGCGATCTGCTCGTTCTGATGTCCCACGCCGTCGACGAAGACGTGTTGAAGGCAATGACGAACACCAACGAATGGGAAAAATATCTCGAATCAAAACGCGCGCTTGAGGCGACGCATGTGCAGATCGAGAAATTCACTGTGGTGCTAAAGGAGATGGAGAATGCTGCTTGAAAAAAGTCGCTAACAGCTTTTAGCTATCAGCTATCAGCTACTTTGAACCTAACATTGATTAACCTAATGTCCGATAAAATTTTTGATCTAGTTATCATTGGAGCCGGTCCAGCGGGAATCTCAGCAGCCTACGAAGCAAAAGAGGCAGGGCTGTCGTATCTTGTCATTGAAAAAGGCCTGATCGGGAATACGATTTACCATTATCCGGTCGGCCTGACGGTTTTCTCGACCACCAACGAACTCGAGTTCAACGACGGCGACCTTAAACCCGCCCGCGAAAAGCCGACTCGGGAAGAGTTGTTGTCTTATTATGTGCGGTTTGTTTTGGACAACGAGTTGATTGTGCAGACGGAAGAAACTGCCTTGACAGTGGCAGCGGCAGCAGCAGAGGCAGGGTCAGTACCGGGAGCTGTAGCGACCGGGGTATTTTCGGTTATGACTGACAAATCCACGTACGAATCCAAGAACATCCTCTTCGCCATCGGAGCGATGGATTATCCGCGAAAACTGAATGTCCCCGGCGAGGATTTGCCGCATGTTTTTGATCACTTTCGCGAGACTTATCCGTGGGTCAAAAAGAAGGCGTTGATCGTCGGCGGCGGGAATTCAGCGGGCGAGGCGGCTTTGTTTTTGGCCCAGGAAGGGGCTGAGACGACGCTTGCGATATTTCGGGAGAACTGGGAGAGCACCGATCCGAAGCAGGGCTGTATCAAGTATTGGGTCAAGCAGCCGCTTGAGCAGGAGCTAAACGAACATTGTCTCAACCTATTCTTCCTAGGCAAGGTGATCGAGATACGCGAGGGCGAGGTCGAGCTTGAGAGTGAAAAGGGCGATCGGGTTGTTTTGGAGAACGATGTTGTTTTTGTGCTGATCGGGTCGGATGCAGATCTCTCGATGATGAAAGGTTTGGGCGTCGAAACTGAGAACGGAAAGGCTGGCGAAGTTCCGGTTTATGATCCTGAGACTTTCGAGACAAACGTTCCGGGCGTCTATGTCGCGGGGCATTTTACGAATCAAAGGCACATCAAAGGAGCAATCGACGCGGGGAAAGCTGTCGTAACAGGCTTAGGAAAAGAAATCACCACAGAGACACAGAGAGCACAGAGTTAGAAGGTACCTTCTCTGTGCTCGCCGTGTCTCTGTGGTGAATTTCTTACTTGCTGTCCGGTTTGGTGGTTCTGACCATCACTGTTTGGTTGTGAAATTTCTCCCCGATGTTGGCGGGATTGATCTCATAGTTGGTCACGTCAAAGATCTCGTTTTCCTGCGTCCATTTGAATGGAAGCTGAACGCCGCCGACCGAGCGGTAGTCTGAGAATTTGACCACCTGGGCCTTCATTTCACCCGCGTCAACCTTGTTCGTGAAGACCATCACGTTCTTTTCTCCGTCTTTTGGAGCTGACTTATCGAACGTCATGATCTTTGGCATCGCCATTCCCTTGAACGCCATAGCGACCGGTAGATTTGACGAGCTGTCGAGGAAGAGTTTGAACGACTGTCCGCCGAAGGATGCCACGACTATATTGCAGTTGCGGCCGTCGATGTCGCCGAGTCCGCCAAAAGTATATTCGACGTCGAGTCCCTGCGGAGCTGTGAGCAATAGGCTGAGCGTGGTGCGGAGAAGTTCGTTGCTCTTCATCGCGTTGTGATGAGCTGCCATATCGCCGTGGTGGCCGTCCAAGACGATTTTGTGCCCCTCGACATTAATTGTCTTACCATCTTTGGAGGTGAAGGTCGCTGTGCCGCTATTGCCGTCAGCCTTGCGAACAAAAACCTTTTCACCTTCGGACGGTACGAAAACAGCGTTTTTGTCATTAACAGTAAATGTCTTTCCGTCCTTTGACGTAAATGTTGCAGTGCCGCCGCCCGATCCGCCGACGCGTTCGACAACGATCTTCTTCTCGCCGGGAACGCCTGGATGCTCTGCTATCCATTTGTCGGCCTCAGCTCCGGTCAGCTCGATGACAGAACCATCGTCTTTCTTGACCATGATCTTTTTCGAAATGGTGGCTCCGTTAGAATGGCCTTCGCCATTTACCGTGACCTTCATCTTGTCCTTGGCATCACCGACGACTATGACGTCGATCTGCTTGCCCATGACCTTGTGTGCCATGCCGGTCCCGTCGTGGTTGCCGATCTTGACCGATCGCGACATTTTGTCGGGCAGCTGCATAGCGATCTCGGTCTCGCCTTCCTGGGTCGATTCGACGCCGCCCACCTTGATCTTGTGAGTCGAGCGGCCGACGATGGTCATGCTCTGGACGGCATTGATCGCGGCGTCACCGCCGATGGCCACGCGGGCCTTGCGAACGAGATCGAGTGCCTTCTCGTCAGATTTGAACTTAGCACCGGTCTTTTCGACCAAAGCTCCGAGGCCGAGGAAAAAGACCGAGACGGCCAATACGGAAAAAATAAATCGTTTCATAATATTTACCTCCATTGTTTCTATCATTATTGCTTCAACTGTTTCAACCAATCACGAACGAGTTCGCCCGGCTTTTCGGCGCTTGGCGGATCGAAATTCGATAGGACGATCACCGTGTAGCCTGTGGTTCCGTTCGTGATAAATATGGCGTTAACGCCGGGCGAGCCGCCGGCGATTCCGACGTCCGTAAGGCTGGTTGGGAAAGTGCCGTCATCATTTGGCACGACGAGTTTCCTCGTCTTAAGAGCATTTGCGAACCGCAACATGTCTTCTGCCGTCGAATAACCTCCGCCGGCCGAGCTGCCGCGTGCGGGTTGTTCCGATACGTTCGGCGTGCGTTTGCCGGGAGCCTGTGATGCGTAACCGACCGCAGTGTTTGCGGGCAATTCATCCATCGCGTACGAATCTGTACTCGTCATTCCCGCGGGCTTGAACACATTTTCGCGAACGTAGTCGTAATATGTTTTGCCCGAAAGTTCCTCGATGACCATCCCGAGGACGAGATAACCTGCGTTCGAATATCGGCGGTCGGTGCCGGGCTCGAACTCGAGAGCATCGTTTACGAAAAACTGTAGATAATCTTTTTGGGAACGGATCGTCGATTTGTCGGCGGCATCGAATTTCGCATTGAAGAAATCGCCCATGCCGGATGACATCGTGATCAACTGGCCGATCGTGATCTTTACTGCTACTGAACGATTGGGATAATCTGGCAACACTTTGATCAGCTTGTCCGAGAACGAGAGCTTGCCCTGGCTCACCAACTGCCCGATCGCGATCCGCGTGAAAATCTTATTGATCGAGCCGAGATTGAAGCGGGTGTCGATCTTGTTATCGATCTCCTTGGCTGCGTCTGCCATGCCCCACGCTTTGGCAAATATTGGTTTGTCATCCTTCGCGATTAACACGACACCCGAGAATTGATCCTTCTTTGCGAGGTCCGTGAACAGGCCGTCTATTGCAGGATTGAGTTCGGCAAGCTTGGCCGGAGCTTTTGGGGCGAGTTCTCCTTCTTTTGGAGCGTCCATCTTCTCGACCATCACACCAGCAAACTTGCCCGCACTGCCTTCGATCTCAAATGTGATCGATGCCCACGTGCCAAGCGGCGATTGGGCAAACACCTTTATGTTCTCGCTCGTAACTTCAACGACCTTCTTGATCTCGAGCTTTTTGAAATCATCGCGGACCTGCTTATGAAACGCCACACGCGGCTCGACTGGTCGGCGTTTCAGAGCCTCAGCGTCGGTGTTTTCGGCAAAAAAGGACGCGAGCCTAGCATCTTCGCCGGAGTTGAACGCGGTGAAGTATGCAAGAGCACGTTTGCCAGAGGCGGATCTGGAGAGTTCAAGGTTGTCGGGCGAGACTGCCTTTTCGAAAATGAGGCGTTTGTTCGCCGGGTCGAAGGTGACGCTGAGATTTCTTAGAAATCGTGATCCAAGATTACCGAGCGGGAAGACTGAAATAAGATCGAGCCGTGGATATTTTAGTATCACGTCACCAACGATTACCTCGCCGTTTAGTTCAGCCCCATAGATATCAAACTCACCGTCGGACGTTCTACCGCGGCCGACCACGACTGGCTCGCCTTTGAGCGGCAGGGACTTGGCCAGACTTAGTGGAATCGTTACCTCTCCCGGGCTGCCGCTATCGATATGCACCTTTGTTTTCGTGCCGTTTACGTTGATCTCGATCTCCGGAACGCCTTGTTCAGCAGTGTACGAGAGGCCGCTGGCCGCAGAGATCGATCCTTCCGTTAGGACGAATTTGTTACCGGCGTAGTCCATTCGAACCTTCAATCTAATGAATAGGCTCAACCCGATGACGCCGTCGAGATCGGGTGCTCTTTCACGTTTACTTTCGCTGACGACGACGCCTTCGAAATGGGCAGAGCCAACATCAACAGATCCAGCGCGGAGCAAGCGAACAGTTACGGGATTCCTGCCGCTCGGGTCGCCGGACCGGGCCTCGCCGATGACGGGCATGTTCAGCTTAGCCGCGATGTTCTCTTTGATCTGCATCATTCCGCCAAAGCCGGTGTCGAGCTCAAATCGGAAAGGCCCTTTACCATTCACCTTTGCCTCGATCACTGGCAGATGGCCTCGGACGTTTAGCGGCATCTCGACCGTTCCGGCGATACTCATTTTTTCCGGATAGATCTGCCGAGAAGCATTCTGGCCAAAAATGGCGTTGGTAAGGACAAGCAATAAGAAAAGAAAAATAATTTCGGTTCGCATAGATAAATGACCTAATTCGAGTATCGACGATTCAAATACTAGAACACGCCACTGCTGGAGTGATTAAGACGACGCAAAGAAATTGTTAAGAATGTAAAATGTCTCGAAAAACAGTGGACACCGGGCGGCGGTCGGTAGAGAATGAAGAACGATGAAGCGTTCTTGGCTTACATATCTGATGATCGGTGGTTTGGCGGTTCTGCTAGTAGCTCTTGGGCTGCTGCAGTATCGCTGGATGACGCAGATCAGTGCGTCGGACGGCGAGAAGGCCAAGGTTCGGGTGAAGGATCAGGCAGATCGGATGGCGGGTGATTTTAACCGTGAGATACAGAACGCGTACTTCAATTTTCAAACTGCTGCTGATATTTGGAAAAATCGAGATTGGGGAGAGTTTAACGAAAGGTACAGATATTGGTCTGAGAACGCAGCTCACCCTACGTTGATCCGTGAGATCTATTTTTTTACCAGTGGAAGTATCACGGCTCCACTCCGATATGATCCTGGCATTGGGTTTTCGCCCCTCGAGGGAACGATCGATGCCCTAAAACATTCCGATAAATTCCGTGATCTGAAGGAGCGTTTAGCGGATCCCAACAACTTCAAACCTGTTCAGGATGATCTCGACACACTTTTCCTACCAATACATCTTATGCCCGTTAAGGGCGAGAAGATGGTCGTGAAGAGGGACATCCCTCCGGATCAGCCTTCGCTCGGGATGCCTGAGCCGTATGGTTATCTCGCGATCGAGCTCGACCGCGATACAATGACCGAGAAGATGATCCCCGAATTGGTCGCTAAGTACTTCGATACAAATGAGTTTCGCGTGCAGGTGACTGATAAGGCGGGCAATGCCGTATTTCGCGAGATCTATGCCGGAGATACGGACGCGACCGCTAAACTGCTCGACGTTACGCCGAACAATTTTGTTTTCTTTGCTAACAAAGATCTGATGGACAAGATCGGCGAAAAGCGGCAGAGTGTCGTGGTCAATTCGAAGGTCGAGACGCACAGCTTCGAGCATCGGGGCGAGACGAAGGGCGGGAATTTCACCATCGAGATGAAAGGCTCTAAGCCCCGAACGTCCGTGTTTACGGCCACCACGACAACGGGCGATGTTCCCGGCGGGCCGTGGCAGCTGGGAGTGCAGCATGTTTCGGGTTCGCTGGACGGATATATTGCTTCCACTCTGCGGCGGAATCTGGCGATAGGATTTGGCATCCTATTTTTGCTCGCGGCGGCGGTCGCGGCGATCATTATTTCATCGATGCGTGCGCGTGCGCTTGCACAGCGGCAGCTCGATTTTGTTTCGAGCGTGTCGCACGAATTTCGCACGCCGCTCGCGGTGATATATTCGGCGGGCGAGAATCTTGCCGATGGTGTCGCGAAAGAAACAGTGCAAGTCTCTCGCTACGGTGATCTGATCAAAGGCGAGGGCCGCAAGCTGTCGTCAATGGTCGAGCAGATACTTGAGTTTGCAGGCGCCAATTCCGGTAAGCGAAAGTTCAATTTCAAACCGGTGCCGATTGCCGACATCGTCAACGATGCAATCGCGGAAAGCCGTTCGCTGATCGACGATCGAGGATTTGAGATGGAAACGTTGATAGCGGACGGATTGCCTGTCGTTTCGGCAGATAGAAATGCATTGAGTCAGGCTATACAGAATCTGATCGCGAATTCGATCAAATATTGCAACGGTGACGCCTGGCTAAGAGTCTCGGCATCGAACGGCGATGGCAAGGTAAAAATTATCATCGAAGATCGCGGCATCGGCATCTCGAAGAGTGACCTAAAACAAATTTTCGAGCCCTTCTATCGTTCAAAAGAAGTCGTCGACGCCCAGATCCACGGCAACGGGCTTGGCCTTTCGCTCGTAAAACAAATCGCGAAGGCGCACGGCGGCCGCGTGACGGCAACGAGCGAATTGGGCAAGGGAAGTAAGTTTACGATCGAGTTGCCGCAGAAAGAGGTTTAACGCAAAGTCGCAAAGGGGCAAAGACGCAAAGAAAGAAAAAGCCAATGTTTCGCACAGGACGCCCGCTTTTCTTCGTGCTTCGCGTCTTTGCGGTCTTAGCGACTTTGCGTTAAAAATCCGCCTATGAAAATTCTGCTAGTCGAAGACGAAACAGGCCTGATCGTTACTTTGACCGACCGGTTGACGAGCGAGGGCTTTGACGTGACTTCGGCGGCGGATGGGAAGGTGGGATTTGACCTTGCGTGTGAGCAGCAGTTTGACCTCATCTTGCTCGACGTGATGCTGCCGAAAAAGAACGGCTACGACATCGCCCGCGATCTGCGGCAAAAAGGTGTCAGCACACCGATCTTGATGCTCACGGCGAAGGGCGAGACGATCGACAAAGTTTTGGGCCTTAAACTAGGTGCCGACGACTATCTGACAAAGCCGTTCGAGGTGATCGAACTGCTCGCGCGCATTGAGGCTCTGTTGCGGCGTTCGCCGAATACTAATGAGGCGGTTCCGAACGGTGCATTCCGCTTTGGCGACATCCGCGTCGATTTTAAGCGGGCCGAGGTAACAAAGGGCGACAAGCCGGTCGATCTTTCGGCAATGGAATTTCGTTTGTTACAGTATTTTATCGAGAATCGCGGCTCGGTTCACTCGCGCGATGATCTGCTGGATGCGGTTTGGGGCTACGACGCGATGCCGACCACCCGGACGGTTGACGTTCACGTCGCATGGCTGCGGCAAAAACTGGAAGACAATCCGCGGCACCCGCAGTTTATCCAGACGGTGCATGGATTTGGGTATAAGTTTACGGTTTAAAACTGGCGAACCAGCGGCGGTGTCGACTGGAGGGTGAGCATCCTGCTCACCGGTGCGGGGCGAGCAGGATGCTCACCCTCCAGTCAATCCGAAAACCGCTCTAGACACTACGCTGGCGGAATCGAGGCAACATGCGGGACCACATATAGCAAAACCGCCGCATAGTGAATGATGCTGCCGAGCAGGATGAAAACATGAAAGATAGCGTGATGGTGCTTTATGCTCTTCCACGGGAAAAAGATCACGCCGAGCGAATACGCAACACCGCCGGCGACCGTTAGAATAACCGCCGTCAAGCCAAGTGCATTCAAAAGAGGTTGTATCGCGAACACGCCGAGCCAGCCCATTATCACGTACGAGATCACATTAATGGCGGCGAATCGATCACGGATCACCAGTTTTACCAGTATCCCGACAATCGCAAATGCCCATATAGCGAACATCAGTTCTCGTCCCCAGGTTGAATCCGCGATCACGACCCCAAATGGTGTGTAGCTGCCCGCAATCAGCAGGTAAATACAGCAATGATCGACGATCTGTAGATTTTTCTTGAGCCGCAGCGAGGTCGTGCTGTGATAAAACGTCGACGCGGCGTAAAGCACGACGAGCGAAAGACCGTAGACCGTACAACTGAGCAACGACCACCGATCACCGCGGAAACTGGCGAGGATTATGAGCACCGCAAATCCGATAATGCTCAGAAACAAGCCAAATCCGTGCGTGATCGTATTCGCCAGTTCCTCGATCGATAACGCGTTAAGTTTTGCCTTTATCAGAGCGGTCACGTGACCATATTACCAGAATATGACCGACCGAAGTGTAACGTTTTTGTGTTTTCCCGTCAGCGCTGAGTTTCAACCAAACTGCCCAACCGCTATCTGAGAATTGCCTAGCAGTTCGCCGATCATAACGACCATCGGCCGCAGTGTTTCGCGTTTGATTGCTGAAATCGACACCGTTGGCGATTCCAGATCGATAGAAATTTGCCGCGTTAGGTTTTCGATCTCCTGCTTTCTTAGCAGGTCGGTTTTATTCAGAACGATCAATTGGGGTATTTCGCCAAATGCCAGATCGGTAATGATCTTGCTCACGGATGCGATCTGTTGTAAAACCTGCGGGTGCGAGGCGTCGACGACGTGGATCAGCAGGTCGCTGTCGGCGATCTCCTCGAGCGTAGCACGAAAGGCGGAAACGAGAGCTTGGGGTAGATCGCGGATGAATCCGACCGTGTCATTTATTATGACTTCCTGATCGTAAGGCAAACGCAGCCGTCGCGATGTCGGATCGAGCGTTGCAAACATCTTTTTCTCGACATAGACCGCGCTCTGAGTAAGCGAATTTAGCAGCGTGGATTTCCCGGCGTTTGTGTAACCGACGAGCGAGATTATCGGCAAACGCTTCTGAACACGAGCTTTGCGGCGTTCTTGACGCTGGCGGCCAAGATTGTCGACTTGTTTTTCGAGCTGAGCAATTTTGTCGCGAACGCGGCGTCGATCTGTTTCAAGCTTTGTTTCGCCCGGCCCGCGTCCACCGATACCGCCGGCGAGCCTTGAGAATGCTGAGTTTTGGCCAATAACCAATCGAGGCAAAAGATACTTTAGCTGGGCAAGCTCGACCTGTAACTTGCCTTCGCTGCTCTGGGCCCGTTGGGCAAAAATATCGAGGATCAATTGCGGCCGGTCGATGACTTTCAGCTCCGTCGCATCGCTCAACGAGCGAACCTGAGCGGGAGAGAGTTCCGTATCAAAAACCAGAATATCGGCCCCCAAGCGCATCGAGCGGACAAGCAGATCTTCGAGCTTACCCTTTCCAAGAACCGTCTTAGGATCAATCTGCTGACGTTTTTGAATAATTGTGTCGAGGATAACGACATCCGCCGACATTGCGAGTTCTTTCAATTCCGCCATCGATTCTCCGGCCTCGTCCGCGTCGCCGGTTGTGACGCCGATGAGGATTGCCCGGTCGCGACCTGTCTGGCGATTACGCGCCGTCAGCCGAATACGGGCCATTTCGTCTTCGAGCGAATTAATTAACGAGGTGAAATCGGTATCGAGCTGCGTCGGGATGTTCGGTTCTAGAAATTCATAATTGAGTTGGGAGTCGAGAGTCGAGAGTCGAGAGTCTGCACTGTCTAAGTCGGACTCCCGACTCTCGACTCCCGACTCTCGACTCGGAAGAAGATGCGCCGAATAGACCATTCCGGGCAGGCCGTCCCTGCGATCGACCTGAATGATCGACATTAGATCGAGCCGCAGCAATGCGAGATCGGTAAGGTCGTCCTGCGTGAGCTTTTCACCGGCGAGATGCGTGTGAACACACCGCAGGCCGCGAAAACGATCCTCGGAAACGCGGGCGCGGCCAAAATCGGGCAGTTCGATCTGCTTGGCCGTGCCGACCATGACGTATTCGATCTGGCCCTTGCGGTTGATCAGAACGCCGATCTGACGGCCCGTTTCGTGCGAGATCTCGGACATCTGACGGGCAAGTTCCGGCGAAACGATAGTGTCTGCGGCGACACGTCGCGTGCCGAGCTTTTCGATTCGGCGAAGCTGATTATGTTTAAGGCCTCGGGTAAACCCGTGAACGTCGCTGATAGAGCGTTGACCTCCGTGATAGAGGTAATTATAGCAAATTTCGAGGCTATTCAGGTTCAAAACCCAAAACCCAAAACCCAAAGCCAAAGTCCAAAGCCCAAAGTCCAAAGCCCAAAGCCCAAAGCCCAAAGTCCAACGACGAGATTTGCGCCATCGTGAACTTTGAACTTTGAACCTTGAACCTTAAACTACTCCCATGCCCGCACAGACGAAGCGCCAGCGTGAGGTTCTAGATATCATCACTCGATATTTCGAGACGAACGGCTATCGTCCGTCATACCAGCAGATCGCGAAACATCTTGGCTTACGATCTCGAGCTGGAATCGCTCGCATCGTTCAGGACCTGGAATCGCAGGGTCTGCTCGAACGCCGCCGCGAGAATGGGCATTTCGCTATAGAGATGAAAGAGGGCGGAACCGGAGTAACGATCGCCTGGCTCGATGTTCCGCAGGAAGGCGACCGTGACCCCAGACCGCTGACGTTGCCATCATTTATGGTGGGTGAATATGATCCAGCCGGTATGCGGGCGTTTCGGGCCAGCGATTCGGCGTTGGTACCCGAGATCGACATTGACGATATTGTTTTGGTCGAACTTCGCGATTATTGCCGCGATGGCCAGTCAGTCGTCGCTGTCCTAAATGAGAATCAAACGGTTCTCAGAAAATACTACCGGGCCGGTGCTGAAATAGAACTCCGGGCAGCCGATGACTCGACCGAAACGATCATTGTACCCGCAAACCGCATCCGGATCATCGGAATCTATCGTGGTCTGATCAGGCCGGCGGTGTAGAAAAACTATTAGGGCAAACACTTTAGAGTGTGCGATTATACTTTCATGAAGGACGAAATATTACTTGAAAGAATTACGCTAGACCCAAAAGTGATGGTTGGCAAACCGGTAATCAAGGGTACACGTCTGACTGTCGAATTCGTTCTTAATCTGCTAGCAAAGGGAACCTCGATTGCCGAGATCGTGGATGAATATCAAGGTGTAACTATAGAGGACATTCAGGCTTGTCTGCTGTTTGCTCGTGAATCCGTAGCCCACACCGAGTTTATGCCGCTCGTCCTGGAGAGTGCATAGATCGTAAGCCTTGGCGTAACATTGAACGCCTGCGAGTTACGCCCTTTGCTTAGGAGGCCGTGTCAAAACTCGGAAATTCCGCGAAATTTCCAAAAATGGGGGATCAAATATCATTCGCCGACCTCGAAAAACGTCTTAGAAGCGATTTATGCGCCAAGTTTTTCGGAAAATAGTTTTTCAGCCGAGTTTTGACACAGCCTCTTAGGCGCGGGCTTCGCATTTCTTATGACCAATCGACCAACACCTAACGCCAGTTACAGCCTCACCCTTCGTGTTCGCATTCAAAATCAACCCGGAAAACTTGGCCAGATCACGACCGCTATCGGCAAGGCGGGCGGCGATATTGAGGGTATCGATATTGTCAGTGTGGGCAAGGATTTTCTGATTCGCGACATCACTGTCAATGCCGCGAGCGAATCGCACGATCAGGAGATCGTCGCTTCCGTTCGTGATATCGATGGTGTTGACGTCGTAAATATTTCGGATCGCACTTTTCTGATGCACCTCGGCGGCAAGATCGAGATTGCGTCGAAAATGCCGCTCAAAACGCGATCAGATCTCTCGATGGCCTATACGCCGGGCGTGGCGCGTGTTTGCAAGGCGATCGCGAGAGATCCGGAAAAGGTGTTTAATCTGACAATCAAGAAAAACACCGTTGCGGTCATCTCCGATGGGACGGCCGTTCTCGGTCTCGGCGACATCGGCCCGGCGGCGGCGATGCCGGTGATGGAGGGCAAATGTCAGTTGTTTAAGGAGTTTGGCGGCGTCGACGCGTTCCCGATCTGTCTCAATACAAAAGACCCGCACGAGATCATCGAGACCATTAAAAACATCTCGGTCGCATTCGGCGGTATAAATCTCGAGGACATTTCGGCTCCTCGATGTTTTGAGATTGAGGACCGGTTGAAGGAAGAGCTTGATATTCCGGTCTTTCACGACGACCAGCATGGGACGGCCGTAGTTGTCCTCGCCGCGCTCATCAACGCTCTAAAAATCGTCGGCAAACGCATCGAAGACATTAAGGTTGTGGTTAACGGCATCGGTGCTGCGGGCGTTGCGTGCTCAAAGATCGTCATGGCCGCCGGCGTCACAAACATCATAGGCTGCGACACAACCGGAGCGATCTACAATGGCCGCAAAGAGAACATGAACTGGGTCAAGGATTGGTATGCGCGAAATACAAATCCAAACGGTGAAAAAGGCACGATCCACGATGTCATAAAGGGCGCCGATGTGTTTTTCGGTCTCTCTGGTCCTGGTGTGATCGATGAAAACGATCTAAAGAACATGGCAAAAAACCCAATTGTCTTCGCCATGGCCAACCCGACGCCCGAGATTATGCCCGAAGATGCTGATGGCCTCGTCGCCGTCATGGCGACCGGGCGCTCTGACTACCCAAATCAGATCAACAATGTTCTCTGTTTCCCGGGCATCTTTCGCGGTGCTTTGAATTGTCGTGCGTCGCAGATCAACGAGGAAATGAAAATCGCTGCCGCAACCGCTATCGCCGATATCATCGGCCCCGACGAACTCCATCCCGATTACATCATCCCATCGGTCTTCGACCGCCGCGTCGGTGAAGCCGTCGCCGCCAAGGTCGAAGAGGCGGCATATAACACGGGCGTGGCAAGACGCCTGCGCTCGACTGCTGATTCCGAGTTTTAGACCCTTAATCCCACATTATGCGTAAAGAATTTTGCACGCGAATAATACGAATGTTCGCTAATTATTTTGAAAGGATGTCTTTATTCGCGATAATTCGCGTTTGTTCGCGGGCAAAAATTCTTAATGCTTAATCTGAGCTTATCCCGCGCTTTTGGTAAAGGGTTTTCCGATGCAAAGACCTTTGACCAAACTGGCAATAACCTTCGACCAATCGGGCTGAAATCGGTCGGCTGGGGCCGTTTTTCAACGACAAAAGGGCTGGAATTTTCTTTGTTGATTACACGCAGTTCGCGTAGCCAACCCCCATAGATACTGGCCCGCAGCGACCTCAGACGGACAAAGTGTGGCACGTGCCACATTTAAAAACACCATTCCATGACGGAAAAACCCGCGACAGTTTAAAATACAAAAAAATTCACCCCAATTTTTGCAAAGATGTTGGAGAAGGCATCTTGTGATTTCAAACTTAATGATGTGGATGAAAATCCACTCCAATGTATAATGGCATGGCGGTTTTTAACACCGAATCAAGGATACGAAAAAGCTCGGCAGATAATTCGTGGCCAATAAAAGGACAAAAGATCTCAGATCGCCGCTTTCCAAGTGGGTCGAATGGCTGGTGCAAGTAGCTCAGCGCCCGTTTGCATCTATTTCTGTCGGTCAAAAATTCTGGATCGCATTTGCTGTTTTCTGTGTCGTGACGACGTTTTTGATCCACAACCCGTTTTGGAGGGCGGCTGGCGAACATCAGTATAAGGAAGGCGATATTGCGAGAGAGAGCATAATCGTTCCTGCGGATGTGATCTACACCGATAACGAGCAGTCTGACAGACTAAAAGAAGAATCGCGGCGGGCTGTAAAACCGATCTTTCGATACGAATCGAACAAGACCGAGCAGGCCATCCAGCGGTTCGTGTCCTCGTGGGAAAAGCTGCAGCGTCACGGTGGTGAATCCGAGAATTCGAAACAATCCAATTCCGACACAAAAGCGGAAACTCACTGGACGGGAGCCGGCGGACCGGAAGTTGGCAAGACGCTGGCCGCTCGAGTTTTTAGCCGGAATGAACTTGAGGCCGTTCAGAGTGCCCTAAAAGAAAGTGCCGAGGGATACATTTTTGACGATTCTGAAAAACAGTATTTTCAGAACGAAGTATTCGTTTTTGACCGCTCAAAGCCGAATCTGCAGACGAATGTTTCGATGCCGGAGAGTAATTGGACGCCGCTTTCCACCGCTCGCGAAAAATTTAAAACGAGGCTTTCATCCATAAAAAGCCTATCGCCGAAAGAAAGCGACGCCTTTTATACGGCGGGCGAAATACTTGTGGAACCGAGTGTTTCGTACGATAGCGTCGCGACGGACACGGCCCGTCAGGCGGCGGCCGACAGCATCGAACCTCGAACGGTTTCGCTTAAACGCGGCCAGAAAATCGCCGATGAAGGCGACATCGTGACCGACGCGATGCTGTCGAAGATAACGGCGCTCAAAAGTTATGCTGCCACGTCGCGTCAGATCAACCGTTTTGTGGGCATTTTGATTCTGGTGAGCGGCCTGTTCTGGCTCGCCTGGAAGTTTGTACAGCATCGCGGCGTCGTTCCGCGACTGGCATTGTCACCGCGTAAAACCTTTGCGTTGCTTGGATTTGTAATTTTAGTTCAAACGGCGCTGATGGCGGCAGCATTCCGACTGGCAGAATTTACCGCGGTCCAGAATATTAAAGCGCCGCTCAGCGATCCGATGTTGTGGTCTTTTGTCGTACCGTTTGCGACGGCTAGTCTGCTGATGACGCTGCTTGCGGATCGGCCAACCGCTTTGTTTACGGGCATTTTTGGTTCGTTTATCGCTGGTTTCCTCGCTCCTCGCGGGTTTGAGTTTGCCGTTTTTTCAGCGCTTGTTTCGGCAGTTGCGGTCTATGGTATCGGCCGCTATCGTAGCCGCCAAACCGTGACGATCGCCGGTGGTTTGGTCGGAGCCGCCGCCGCTGTGCTTGCGATAGCGCTGATTGCGTACACGCAGCAACCGATCATTCTGAACACCATTCTCCTCGCCATAGCGTGTGGACTCGCGAGCGGAATTATCACAGCCGCCGTCACCGCTGTCCTCCTGCCAATCTGCGAGAATGTTTTCGGCATTCTGACCGACGTAAAGCTGCTTGAGCTATCAAATGCCGATCTTCCCGCTCTCGGCCAGCTTGCCCTGCGAGCTCCGGGAACCAATCAGCACTCGCACGCTGTCGGTCAACTTGCCGAAGAGGCGTGCCGCGTTGTGGGCGGAAATGGTCTGCTCGCCCGCATCGGCGCGTTATACCACGACATCGGGAAAACAGCCGCGCCCGAGCATTTCGTCGAAAATCAGTCGAACAAAAATCCCCACGACCGCCTCAAACCGACTCAGAGCGCAAAGATTATCATCAGTCACGTAACATACGGGGTGAAACTTGCCAGGGAAATGGGTTTGCCGTCGCGGATTATTGATTTTATCCCGCAGCATCACGGTACGCGCACACTCCACTATTTCCTGAAAAAGGCTCAGGCCGAGGTGCACGATCCGGCCGATATTTCAGAGAACGACTTCCGATATCCGGGGCCGAAACCGCAGTTCAAAGAAGCGGCGATAATGATGATCGCCGATTCGTGCGAGGCCGCCGCACGCTCGCTGGCTGAGGCATCGCCCGAGAATATACGTTTCATCGTTACCAAGATAATTGATGCGATCCTCGCCGACGATCAGCTCGGCGAATGCGACCTGACCCTGCGAGAACTGACACAAATACGCGAATCAATGATTAAATCACTGGTCGCAATCTATCATACTCGTGTCGATTATCCGGGCTATGTGCCGCCAAATTCGGGCCAGTTTAAATTTCCGTCGGCCGACGGCGACGATAAAGAACATGGCACAATCAAGTATGCTGATCCGTCTGATATTCCCATCAGCAAGGGTGGCGAGATCGAGGACGAGGCGATCGACCGTTCGCACGAACCCCGAAGGTCCGACGCTAAGGCGGCTGACTAGCCTTTTTGTTTCTGTTCATATGAAAGTATTCCCGGGATATTACGCGACTATCGGGTATTTTGGATTGAGAAAAAATTTAGACTGACGAGAGGCGATGCTTAAAAGATACACTTTCTGGTTTTCGGCCGCTATTATATTCCAGCTACTGACTGGGCTGTTCCACGCGATAAGCCTATTTGTCAGCCCTGAGCCGACTAATGATACGGAACGTCAACTGCTCGAGCTGATGACGACCTATAAAATGAACGCCGGAGCGGGTTTTACTCCGACGTTTTACAACTTGATGACCGCCCTTAGTTCGTGTTTTACGTTTTTATGTCTTTTTGCCGCGTTGATTAACGGTTATCTGCTCTTCAAACATACGGAACCCGGCGTGATGAGAGGAATAATCGGGATTAACGTCGGCGTTTTTGGTTTCGTGTTTGTGACGATGGCCTATTTTACGTTTTTGCCGCCGATAGTTTGCACCGGGTTGATATTCTTTAACTTGCTTGCTGCTTTCATTGTGGTTCCAAAAATTGAATCGGCGATCTAGGAGTAACCACGAAAATACACCAAAGATCACGGGATGTTTTTTGTGTCCTTTAGAGCGGTTACGGATTGTAATTACCGGTCGGTACCACCTGCGGTAGCGGGCGGCCAGTTTCTTAAACCGCGACGGTTCAATAGCAGATAAGGCTAGGGGAGTGTGGGACAGAGGTCCCGGTCGGCATCCTGTAAATAATTGCAGAACAAGGTGTTACAGCTTTTGCGTCAAACGCCTGTCCCAGCTTGTCCCACGCACTGGTGGGACAGGCTAAACTATTGACCCGGACACGCATTCCGTAACCGCTCTAAGAACGAGCAGACGCGTTTTTTTGTTGTCAAAGATCGAGGCACATTTTAGTGAGCCAGCACGTTGCAACTATAACACAATGTTGCAGAAAAGTCAACGGAATTTTGCTTTTGGGAGTGGAGTGTCTCTGAAGACGGCCCATGCCATGGTTATCCCATACACCGATACCGTAACCGCTCTAGTGTAATTTCCTGGCTAAAATCGGTTCTTGAGTTTTTCGTAGGTTGAATTGAGAGACTCGGGTATTGTTCTGGTCTGGCCGATGGCGGTCATAAAATTCGCATCGCCGACCCATCTTGGCAGAACGTGCAGATGTATATGTCCGTCAACGCCGGCTCCGGCCGCTTTGCCCAGGTTCATTCCCAAGTTTAGACCGTCGGGACGATAAACTTCAGAGATCGCTAATTGGGCAGCTTTAGTGAGATCCATCATCTCGTCGGAAACGGCTTTGTCGGCCTGATCGAGTGTTGCGACGTGCTTGTAGGGAACAACCATCAGATGACCCGAGGTGTAGGGATAGATATTTAGGATCACAAAATTAAACTCTGCCCGCTTGAGGACAAACATTTCCTCATCCCTGGCCGGGCTGTTAAGAATATTGCAAAAAACGCAGCCCGTTTCCACGGCCTGGCCACTGCCCGTTATGTAGTCATATCGCCACGGACTCCACAGTACATCCATAATGAGTCGAGAGTCTTAGAGTCGAGAGTCTCGATTCGGAGAGTTTGGAGTCGGTCGTCAAGCATCCTAACCTCGTCTCAAAAAAAGTCGTGACTCCAGACTCTCGACTCACGACTTCCCATTCATTGATTGATCAGTTCCTTGAGGTCTTTACCGGGCTTGAAATAGGCAACGCGTTTGGCGGGAATATCCACTGCCTCCCCGGTTTTCGGATTTCGGCCTTTACGCGAATTGCGTTCGCGAACCCGAAAGCTGCCAAACCCGCGCAACTCTATTTTCTCGCCCTTGTTTAACGTGCTCGTAATGCTGTCAAAGATGATCTCGACGAGCTGTTCGGCATCCTTTTTGGTCATGTCGGCCACTTGGGCCACTTTTTCGACCAGATCAGCTTTTGTCATTTCCTTTACCTTCTCTCCAGAAATCGAATCCCGGTATTTCCCTTAAAAAAAACTTTATATTCCGGCTACTAAGCCGATTTTTTTTCTGACTCCGCTTCCTTTTCACCAGCCTCGGTTTCGGCGGTGACAGCTTTTTCGGCAGCCTCAGCTTCCACAACCAGCTCGGTTACTTCCGCGAGCGGTTCAACGGATTCGGTCACCGGCTCAGCAACAGTCTCGTTCACCGGTTCGGCGGATTCAACCTCCGTCGAGGTTGCTTGATCATGAGCGGTTTCGGCTGTCGGAACTTCTTCGGCAACACTTTCGGTGGTTTCCGTAGTTGCAGCCTCTTCGTCGGTCGGCTCGGCGGCTGGCGTTTCTTCCGTGGTCTCGGCAACAGCCGCATCATCCGCATCATCCGTCGTCTCGGCAATGGGAGCCTCTTCTGTAGATGCAGCTAGCTCTGCGGCTGGAGCGTCTTCAGTCGCCGCTGGCTCTTCAGCGGCCTCAGGCTCAGCCTCGGCCTTTGCTGCCTCGGCGGCGGCGGCCTCTTTTGCGGCGAACTCTTTGGTCTTAGCTTCTTTAGCAGCCAGCTTAGCCCGTTTTTTCTCCTCCGGATCCTGCTCAACCGGCTTTTCCGCTTCGGCATCGCCAAATCTCAGCTTTGCAAGCTCACCGAGCGAGGCCATACCGCCCTTTGCCTCGGTCGAATACATTCTTGAATCGACAATCGGCTCGTTTTCTTTTCCGACAGCTCGATGCGAGAGACCGATTTTCTGTTCGACCGGCTCAATACGCAGAATTTTGAAATCCATTTCCTGACCGAGTGTCGCGACAGATTCGGGATTCTCGACGCGTTCGTCCGAGAGTTCCGAGATGTGGCATAAACCTTCGAGGCCTTCACCGATCTCGACAAAAACACCGAAATTAGTAAATCGCGAAACTTTGCCGCGAACCACGTCGCCGGGGCGATGGGTCGCCGTGAAACCTTCCCAAGCGCTCGGCGTGAGGTCTTTCATCGAGAGCGAAAGCCGCTGACCGCGTTTGTCGATGCTGGTGACAATGGCCTCGACTTCCTGATCTTTCTTAAGAACGTCCTTGGGATGCTTGATCTTCTTGGCCCATGAAATGTCAGATACATGAACAAGACCGTCGATGCCTTCTTCGAGCTCGATAAACGCGCCAAAATCAGTCAGGTTGCGAACGCGGCCAATGATCTTGGCCCCGACCGGGTATTTGACATCGACCATATCCCAGGGATTTTCCTGGAACTGCTTCATGCCGAGGCTAATGCGCTTTTCGACCGTGTCGACGCCGAGTACCTGAACCTCAACTTCCTGGCCCTTATGAAACATGCGTTTCGGACTCTGCGAACGACGCGACCACGAAATCTCGGAAACATGCACGAGGCCTTCGACGCCAGCCTCGATCTCGACAAAAACACCGTATTCCGTGACGGAGGATACGATGCCTTTGATCTTGGAATTGACCGGATAAACCTCGACAACCGTTGACCACGGATCGGGCAGCAGTTGCTTGTATCCAAGTGAAATTTTCTCTTTCTCGCGATCCAATTTGAGAACCTTGACCTGTAGATGATCGCCTGCCTTAAAATGATCGGCCGGATTATGAATGCGTCCCCACGACATGTCAGTCACGTGCAGCAACCCGTCAATGCCGCCAATATCAACGAACGCACCGTATTCGGTTAGGTTTTTGATCGTACCGTCCACGATATGGCCAACATCAACCTTGGCCATCGTTTCGGCTTTCTGCTCATTAACGACGAGGTCGGTTATGACCTTACGCGACATAACGATATTATTGCGGCGACGACTAAACTTGATGATCTTAGCCTCGATGTCCTGACCGATGTAGCTGTCAAGACTGCGAATCGGACGCGAGTCGATCTGCGATCCGGGCAGAAAGGCCTCGATGCCATTAAGATCAATCCGCAAACCGCCCTTGGTCTTATCGACCACGCGGCCCGTTATCGGTGTTTCGGAGTTAAAAGCAGCTTCGATCTCGTCCCAAACCTTGCGGCCCAGTGCGTCGATTCTGGAAAGTTGCGGGGCGCCATCGCCAGCATGCATCGCGCGGATCGTCACCTCAACAGTATCGCCGACGGTTGCCATCATCTGGCCGTCAGGACCGGTAAATTCCTCAGGCGGTACGAACCCTTCAGATTTGTAGCCAAAATCAATCAGAACGCCGCGGTCAGTGATGCCGACGACCTTTCCCTCGACCAACTCGCCCTGGTGAAACACCGTCTGTTCCTGCTCGAACTGCTCGAGAATCGCTCCAAAATCGATCTCACCGGATAGTAATGTATCGTCCGGGATATCTTTTTTCGCCGGAGCGGCCTCAACGGCTGGAGCTGTCTCAACGGGCCTCTCTGCTTCGACCGTCGGTTCGACAGCCTTTTCGGCTGTTGCGTCGACCGACTCCACGGTCGCTGGAGCTTCGACTGTTTCAGCAGTTACCGGTGCTTCGATTGTTTCCGCTATCACAGGGGCCTCGACTTCCACCGTTGCCGGTGCTTCGATCGCTTCGGACGGTGCGTCTGAGGCTGTTTCCGGTGCAACGGCGACCGTCTTAGGTGCCTCCGCAATAACTTCCGGTGCATCTGCTGCAACTGCCGCTGCAAATGTTTCGGGTGCAGTTGCCACCGCCGCTGTATTTGTTAATTCTGTCTGTTCTACCGCTGTTTTCTCGATCGCTCGCGATTCTTCAGCGTCCTGGGTTAACTCGTTTGTCATTTACGCCTGTTCTAAATCCTTGTAATTTACTTTGTTTTCAACTATTTACCACTTTGAGCCAAACGGCGAAAACCGACCATCGTCCGTTTTGCTTTGTCATCCCAAAAGCAGATGCAAGGCCAACGCAACGAAAGTGCCGGGGTATCCTGTCTGGTCCGCTCAATGAGGTAATAGAGAAATGTACACTCGCGGAGGGCTTCGTGTCAAGAGTTGAACGGCGAAAAACCTTGAAAAATAAACATTTGAGGGATTCTGGCAGGTGCGGGCGAGTATGAAAACGGCGGGCGACGCGGGCGAAAACCATTTCCCAAGCATCACAATGTAAATCAGGGCGGTTTTGCCAGCTAAAGTTGGAACTCTAAACCTTCTATCCTCTTTGAATATAATCGCTTACCGTACCGACGCCGCTCATTTTCTCCATTTCTTCGCGCGAACTGGTCGTCGTATTCTGGATGCCGGCGAGTCGCAGGCGGAATTCGTCCGGGTTGGTCGAGCCTCGCAGTGCTTCGTCGAGCTTAATAAGGCCGGATTGGTAGAGGTAAAACAGCGATTGGTCAAAGGTCTGCATTCCGTATTGCGAGGTACCGGCGGCAATCGCGTCTCGGATCGAGGCCGTTTTGTCCTCGTGAAGAATATAATCGCGGATCAACGGTGTTGAACGCAGAACCTCGACCGCCGGAATGCGGCTGCTGCCTTTCGCCGATTTCATCAGTCTCTGCGACACGACGGCTTTCAATAATCCGGCGAGCTGCAGCCTGATCGACTTCTGTTGGTACGGCGGAAATGCAGAGATTATTCGGGTCAGCGTCTCGGGAGCATCCAGCGTGTGTAGCGTCGATAGCACCAAATGCCCGGTTTCGGCGGCGACGAGGGCGGTTTCGATCGTTTCGAGGTCGCGCATTTCGCCGACCAGGATCACGTCCGGGTCCTGACGGAGCGAACCGCGAAGAGCCTCGGCAAAATTTCGTGTATCGACATCCACCTCGCGTTGGGTGATAAAAGATTTTTTATCCTTATGCAGGAATTCGATCGGGTCCTCGATGGTTACGATGTGGCAGTTACGGGTGGCGTTGATATGATCGACGACGGCCGAAAGCGTGGTCGATTTACCCGAGCCGGTCGTACCGGTGACGAGGATCAGGCCGCGATTTTCCTCGGCGATGGTGTTCAGAATTGGCGGCAGGCCAAGATCGCCGAAGGATTTGACCGTGTCCGAGATAACGCGGGCGACGATGCCGATCGAGTTTCGCTGCTGAAAAATATTGACGCGAAAACGCCCCAACCCCGTCACGCCATATCCGATATCAACCTCGTAAACCTCCTTAAAATGCTGTTTCTGCCGGTTCGACATCATCGAGAACGCCATCTCGAGCGTCTCGTCCTGCGTCATCCGGCTCACGCCCGACAGCGGCTTTAGCTCGCCCGTGACGCGGATCACCGGATACGACCCGGCCCGCAGATGCAGGTCCGAAGCGCCAAAGCTAATCGCCATTCGCAAAAGATCGTCGATTCGTGTTGCCATACTCTATCAGGAGTTTGAACGGTACTGCTCAGATGATATCCGGCCAACGGCCCGGAAGTTCAAAGACTCCTACAAGTTTAGCGTCAATCGACGCGTAAGGTCAATGTTTTTTTAAACGGTGTTGGCACGGCCTATTATGCAGTAAAAACCCGCCCGATAGCGGCTTGCAATCTAGTGTCAGAATTTAGTATCATCTGGCAAGTGAAAAGCAAAGATCGAAAATTATTAGAAAAGATCTTTGCAAGGCCGGTTTCGGGCAATATTCGATGGACAGAGATCGTATCATTGTTTAAGAGCCTGGGAGGCGAGATATCCGAAGCCGAAGGCTCACGTGTTCGGGTCTTTTTATTCGGCGAGATCAGAGTCTTTCATAGACCGCATCCGAGTCCGATGACCGACAAGGGAGCGGTTGAGTCTATCCGAAAGTGGTTGTCGGAGCACGAAGTAGAACCATGAGAAACACAATGAAATTCGGTAAATATTCGGCGGTCATCAGTTATGACCCGGATATTGCGATGTTTCGCGGTGAATTTGTCGGCCTGAATGGTGGGGCGGATTTCTATGCCAGCAGCATCGAAGATCTTCGAAAGGAAGGCGAAACAAGTCTGAAGGTTTTTTTAGATTTTGCTAAGGAGAAGAATATTGCACCCGAAAAGGCATATTCCGGTCGGCTAGTCCTTCGCCTAAATCCCGAACTGCACCGAAAGTACAAGCTTCTTGCCTCCGCCAAACATATAAGCCTGAATCAACTTCTTAACGATGCGTTGGAAAAAGCTCTTTGATACTTGTTTTTGAATTGTGAGAATGGTTTCCTGCCGTATTATCTCGGTGAGTTTTGTAAATGACTGGAGCGGCAAGCATCCTTCCTTGCCAACGCAGGTTCCTCCGACCTGGGAACGCAGGCGCCCTCGCCTGCAACGCCGGTTCCTCCGGCGTGACGGTGTTTAGTATTTTTCAACCTGAACATTCGCCCCGTTCGTCAGCGTCCTCAAAGCAGGACGCTTGCAGGCGAGGGCATCGGTGCCACACTCGAAGTGCGCTTGACACCGGGGCCAACTTCATAGATGACCCCATTCTCTTTTGGCTACCTATTTTTTAATTTCTTCTGAACCCGTTCAACCCGGAGCAGCCTTTGTTCCATTTTTTTGATGAACTGCTGCTGGGCGGCCATGTTTTTTTGCTGCGTTGTGATCTCGTTCCGCTGTGCCTCGATCAACGTCTGCTGCTCTTTGATGGCGTTGATCAGGACAACATTGAGCTGATCGTACTTGACGCCCTGGATTTCTCCGTTGCGGTCGCGAGTGACGAGGAGCGGATCAACGTTGGCGACTTCTTCGGCGATAAGGCCGAGGTCGTGTTCGCTGCGGTCGTTCCAGTCGAATGTCACCGGCCGCAACCTACGAACGAGGTTTAGGCCGCCGCCAAGCGGCTCGATATTCTTCTTATAACGTCCGCTAGACGAGCATGAGGCCAGTATATTGTCGGGCCTTATACAGAGATTTGCAGCCGTTGCGGCACCAAGGTTTCCTATTCGGACTGTGTCCAGACCGTCACGCCCTAGCTGGACACGATTGCTTGTCTCGGCAATGGCTCCGGCGCCGATCGCTGTTGCGAAGATTAGACTGGGCCCGTTAACGTCGGCACCGCTGCCAATGATCGTATTATTCGCTCCGTCCACGTTTGAGCCGCCGGCAAAGTGTCCGAAGAAAGCGTTGCTATTGCCTGTCGTGTTCAAGAGGCCTGCCGCCCTCCCGAAGACTGCGTTGCTGCTGCCCGTGGTGTTCCCGCCGCTTGCATCCGTCCCGAAGAATGCGTTGGTGCCGCCCGTCGTGTTCGATTGGCCTGCAAACGCCCCGAAGAATGCGTTGGCGCCGGCTGTCGTGTTCGAGGCGCCCGCACTCCTCCCGAAGAATGCGTTGTCGGCTCCCGTCGTGTTCGATTGGCCCGTACTCGTACCGAAGAACGCGTTGCTGCCGCCCGTCGTATTTGAGGTACCCGAACTGGCCCCGAAAAACGAATTGGAGCCACCGGTTGTGTTTGCGAAGCCAGAACTTCTACCGAAAAAAGCATTGCTGTTTGCCGTAGTATTCGATTCGCCCGAATTATCTCCAAAAAAGGAATTGTTGATGCCCGTCGTGTTCGCAAAACCTGCTCTGTGGCCAAAGAAAGAGTTTGCGTTGCCGGATGTGTTCGCGCTGCCGGCGGATCTGCCAAAAAAGGAATTGCTAGTCCCGGTTGTGTTCGCCTGACCGGTTTGTGTGCCAAAAAAAGCATTCGAGGTTCCTGTCGTGTTGGCGATGCCAGCAAATGAACCGAAAAAAGAATTTAGGTCGGCGGTGTTCGCCCGGCCAGCCCCATTTCCGAAAAAGGCATTGTCGCGCCCGGAGGTGTTCAATTCGCCCGCAAATGTCCCCACAAAGGTATTTTGAAGTCCCGCCGTCGTAGCGTTGCCCGCAGAGGCGCCGACAAACGTATTATTCATGCCGGTAGGGCTCCCAGCGCCGACACCAGCAATAACATTCCGCGTTCCCGCTACGCTTAAAACACGGCTGCCACCAATATTAACTTGAGTCGTCGCGCTGAAGACGTTTGCTGTTCCCGTTCCGTCAATATTGAAGTTTGCACCCGTCTGCAGCGTGGTTTGATTCAGGATTCCGCCGCCGCCTCCGCCGGTCGAGGCGATGGTAAGCGTGTTGCCGCTCGGCGTGATAGTGATGTTTGAACCTGCCGCCAGAGTCACGCTGTCTTCGAGTCCGTTGAGACTTTTTACAACTTGTCCGGCCGCGATCTTGGCGGCGGTCACGGCGCCGTCCGCAATGTTTGCCGTCGGTATCTGCCCGAGCCGTGCGTTTGCCAGCGTACCGGTTGTTATGCTGCTGGCATTTAGGTTTGTCAAACCGGACCCGTTGCCATCTGTTTGCAGATAATTGCTGGCGCCAACGCCGCCTAGCTGCAGTGAGTTGCCAGATGTCGCTGCGTTCGTGGCACTTGCAACCGGTCCCGTCACCTTGGCCCCCGCGACCCCGACGATCTTCGCATTCGTTACCGAAGCGTCCTCGAGCTGAACGGTTCCGACACCGCCAATGGCGATATTCAGGGTCACGGTGCCGGTCGTTCCTCCGCCCGCGAGGCCCGTTCCCGCTGTTACACCGGTGATCGTTCCGCCTCCGCCTGCACTGGTTTCGTCAGTCGCGGGCTCCCATTGGCTGGCCGCCGTGTTGAACTTCAAAACCTGGCCGTTGGTCGGCTGTGTCGGAGCCACGTTTCGTCCCCGGAGCCGGGCGGTGGTTGTCGAGCCCTGCGTGCCGGTGACATCGCCCGCCAGACTCCCGATGAGGTTTGTCGCATTCATCGCATTAATAGCGTTTGTGGCGTTTGCGACCGCGCCGGTAACTTTGGCACCGCTGACGCTTGTTATCTTGGCGTCGGTCACGCCGCCATCGGCAAGCTGCGTCGTGCCGACACCGCCGTTAGCGATCGATAGGGCAACATTACCGCTCGCACCGCCGCCAAAAAGGCCCGTGCCGGCGGTTACGCCCGTGACCGTACCGCCTCCACCGCCCGTACTCGTTTCGTCTGTCGCAGGCTGCCATTGGCCAGTCGTGCTGTTAAATTTTAGTACCTGGCCGTTTGCCGGGGCGTTAGCCGAGACGTTTGTTCCACGCAGCCTCGCGACAGTCGTCGCACCTTGCGTTCCAGTAACATCGCCCGCGAGTGGGCCCGTAAGATTAGTTGCCGTCGTAGCGTTAGTCGCGGTGGTAGCGGTCGTAGCGTTTGTCGCGTTCGTCGCATTTATGGCATTGGTCGCGGTGTCAGCGGAATTTGCGGTTAAGCTTTTGACCGCGTACGGAGCACTGCTCACCGGCTGCCTCGGGCTGAGCGTTGTAAACGCCCCGCCGCCAGCGGTTCGCACGCGAATCTCAAGAAACCGGCTCGCGCCGGGAAATGAGCTGCCAAAATCGAGATTTACTGAAAATATCCCGCTTGTGACCGCGACTGCATTTCGCGGGATCGTCGAACCGATCTGCGTTCCGCTAGTTGCGGCGTCAAAGAGGGCGAACTCGAAATCAAAATTCCCGCTTGCAGGCATGGCAGAGGCCTGCAGTTGTCCCTGATATGTAATTTCGGTGGACTGTGCCGCCGCCTGGACACACAAAAACAGAGCGGTAAGCAACATTGCCAACAGGCTTTTTATGGTCATCGCGATAGTCTCCTAAAGTAAAATTCGTGAATGTTTGCAAAAGATTACCATTTTCTCCAGACTTATTTCTACTCTGGCGAGAAGACTCACGAAGCCGTCGTCGGCGCGGATTCGACAGCGATTTCGTCGCGACGTAGAATCTAATCGTAATGGAAAAACCGATCAAGATAATCGCGGTCGATCCGCCGTATGCGATTCCGGGGGGCGAGATTGCTATTGGGTGCGAGGGGTTTCGGCTGAAACCGGGAACGGCTGACGGCGTTTATATTGAGGGGATGCAGTGCCGGATCGTGGCGGCGTCGGTGGGTCGGATTCTCGCGATTGTGCCTGACGACGTTGCGGGTGTCGATTCGCGAGATGGCGCGACGCGAAAGCTGACGCCTGTGCATCTTGAGAGTTACGGTGCGGTGAGCAGTTCAATTGAGATGACGGTCGGGCGGCGGCTGGTTGACGGGATGCATATCGTTGCGAATCCGGCGGTCGATCCGGCTGACAATGCGTTGATTCTGACGCGTTCGGGCGGTCGCGGCCAGCATCTGCCGGCGACACTTTTTCGGTTAGAGGAGGACGGCTACCTCGATGAGATGCCCGAGGCGATCCTCAATCCCACCGGCATCGCCTTTGACCGCGAGGGCCAGATGTTTGTGTCAAACCGCGCCCAGGGCGAGGTTTATGCCGTCGGTCGCGACGGGACATCGACGGTTTATGCGACCGGGCTGGGGATCGCGTCGGGCATCGCTTTTGATCAAAATGGGCTGATGTACGTCGGCGACCGGACTGGCACGATCTATCGCGTTCGCGATTTTGCCGAGGTCGAGACCTTTACCGTCATGGAAGCGTCGGTCGCGGCCTATCACCTCGCCTTTGCTGCGGATGGCCGTCTATTTATGACCTCGCCCGGTCTCGCGAGCCACGACGCCGTCCACGTTATCGATCACGAGGGCTTTGACGAAAAATTCTTTCGCGGTCTCGGCCGTCCGCAGGGTCTCGCGTTTGGAAAAGACGGTTTCCTATACGTCGCCGCCTGCTACAAGGGCCGCCACGGCATCGTAAAAATCTCACCCGACGGCAAAACCTGCCAGCATTTCGTCGCCGGCAACAACATCGTCGGCCTCTGCTTCACCCGCAAAGGCGAACTAATCGCCGCCACCGGCGACAGCGTTTTCTCAATCCCGTGCGGCATCGAAGGGACTCTATTGAAATAATGGACGAGCATAAGAAAGAACGGTTGAAAGCGGCGGGATGGAAGGTCGGTTAGCAACGTGACCCGGATAACCGGCGAGGAGATCTAGGGATGCCGAAGGTTAAGCGCGATAGGGCGAAGGGTTTGGTTTTCACGGTTATCGCGATGATAGCCGTGGTTTTTGCGGGGTGCTCGTTAAAGGACATTCCGACCGAATTTCCGACTCCGCCGCCGAATCCGCCGGCAACGCCGCTCGCGAAAATCGCGCTAAAGTCCGACGCGGAACTTGAGAAACAAATCGCAAAAATCGCCGAAGCCGCCAAAGGCAAGGTGGGTGTGGCGGCGGTTTTGCTCGAAACGGGCGACGCGGCATTTTTAAATGGCGACCAGCGTTTCCCGATGCAGAGCGTTTACAAACTGCCGATCTCGATGGCGGTTATGGATCAGATCCGACGCGGCGAGCTGGACCTCGACGAAAAAATAGGCGTCACAGCGGAAGACATGGTGCGGGCCGGGATGCGTTCGCCGCTACGCGATGCAAATCCGAGCGGCGGGGAATTTACCATCCGCGAACTGATTCGCCTATCAATGGTCGAGTCCGACGGAACAGCGAGCGACGTGCTGATGCGGGTGGCCGGCGGTGCGGGTGACATACAAAATTTCCTGACGCAGATAGGTATTCGAGAAATGAAGGTCGCGAATACCGAGAAAGAGATCGGCCGCGATTGGAAAACGCAGTACGACAATTACGCCACTCCCGCCGATGCCGCCGAATTACTCAGGTGGCTTGACGCGAGTGTCAGTACCGCGAGCGATAGCGACCGGGGCGATTCGAGCGACAATAATGATTCGACGGAATTACAACTGCTGGCCAAATTCATGGCCGAATCCAATCCCGGGGCAAAACGCCTGAAAGGCGATTTACCGTCCGGCACCTACGTCGCCCACAAAACCGGCACATCCGGGACGCAAAACACCATCACCGCCGCCACCAACGATATCGGCATCATTCGCCCGCCAAACGGAAAACGCTTTGTGATCGCCGTTTTTGTTTCAGATTCAACAGCCGACGAGAAAACCCGCGAAGCCGTTATTGCGAAAATTGCCAAGGCGTTTTGGGAGCAGTGGAGTAAATAACTCGGCGCAAAAAAAGAAGGCGGGGAAATCAAAACCCGCCTTCGTTACTTATTATGTCATCGGAAACCAACGCCCTACTTTTGGCTTCCAATATAACTAAACGCTTCTGATTCGGATTAGTTGCATATTTTAGTATTCGATCTTTGCGGCCTGAAATTTTGCCATTAAAAATCCGAACGTCTTCGCTCTGCTAGTCAACTCGGAGATCTGATTTGGGATCAAGATTTTCGGGAACTTATCGGCCCAAATCCCGAGCAAGTGCAATTGCCCTTTTCAAGGTGATTCTTTCACCGCTTTCTAAGGCTATATGAAACTTATCTTTTCCGAGACTTTTTCTCGCCTCTTTAAGTGCGGCTTCGGTCGCGGCCAGTCGGGCAGGCCCCGATTTTATTTTGATCTCGTCGCGAAGTCGTTTTGCCGCAACAATTAGCTTCACGGCAAGTTCTTCGTTCGCCTTTCCAATAATATGGGTTTTACCCAAGGCTTCCAACGCGGATGCAATGCCTTGATTGTCGCCCAGTTCATCCATCGCTTCGAGAGCTTCTTTGTTGAAGTGAGACGGCTTCCTGGAGTTGGCCCTTCATGCCATGTGCTTCGCCTTGAAGGAGAAGAGTGCGAGCAACCGACGGATGGTGTCCGAGCGATCGAAAGAGATCAAGGCTTTGTTTCAAAAACTCATCTGCCCGCTCAAGATCGCCCGTTTGTATCGAGAGGTCGGCGATATTGTGCATACAGACAGCTACCAAAAACGTGTCATCGGAGATACGAGCTTCTTCCAGAGCTTCTTCGAAACGGGGGCGAGCGCTCTCAAACTCGCCAATATCCAACAAGGTTAGGGCTAGATTGTTTGCCGCCCGTGCGGCATTGAAATGAAATTCCGTGCCGCGAAACGTTTCGAGGCTTTCTTCGGCAGCTTTTATCGCGTTATCGTATTCGCCAACGCGATTTAGCATAAACGAGTAACCAATCAGCGCGATGCCGAGGTTTTTCTTATCGGACAGCTCGCGCCAAATTGCAATACTCTCTTCAAAATACGCTCGGCGCTTGGCAGCATCATCGGTGGCGCCCGGGAGTTGTCCAAAGAAAAAACCCGCGGCCATCAGAGCGCGTGCCCGTGCATCTTTATTTATTCCATCATCTTTAAACAGTGCGAGTTCGGTCCAGTGCAAAGCTTCGTTGATATGGCCGTGGTAGTACCAAAATCTGGTCAGTGCTCCGCAAAGCCGCAGGCCGGCCAAGTTATCATTGCCCTTGGTGATGACATGTTCCAACACTGCTCGGATGTTGTGATACGCAGATTCCAGGATCGCGGGCCAGTCACCGCGATTGCCCTCTTCAAACGACCGCTCAGCAAGGCCGACAAACACCGCAGTACGGCGCTCGATGAACTGCAATTCTTCGCCGGATTCGCGAAGCCGCTGTCTGGCGAACTGCCTGATCATCTCAAGCATGTTGTAGCGCTGAACCCCATTAAGCCAACTGAGTTGTACTAACGACCGGCGAACAAGTCCGGCCAGTAAATGAACGATCTCCGATTCTAAGAAAAGCTCATCCACACAAACCGCAGCCGCTATGTCAGCAGACCATCCGCCTGATAGCACGCTCAATCGACGCAACAGTCGTTGCTCGTTCTCATTTAGGATTCCATAACTCCACTCGATTGCTCCTTCAAGCGTCCGATTGCGCGGATTTTCGCCAAAGCTGCGCTGCCGCATAAGACGAAATCGGTCTGCAACTTCCACAACTATCTGCTGAACCGCGTAAGCATCTACCTGCGAAGCGGCAAGTTCTATTGCAATTGGCAAGCCCTCGAGACGGCGGCAAATCTCGCAGACGGACAACGCGTCGCGTTCTGTAAGATGGAAATCCGGCCTCCGGCGCTCAGCGAGTTTGACGAAAAGACGGACCGAATCAAATTGCAGGATTTCGTCCAGCGACAGGTGTAAATCAGACCGTGGCACGGGAAGCGGCGAGATTGGAAACACGGTCTCTCCGGGCACCTGAAGGGGCTCTCGGCTGGTGCTAATAACGGTTAACCGAGGCGTTGAGTTTTGCAGCCTGAAGACGGTTTCTGATACATCTTCGACCAGATGCTCGCAGTTATCCAGTATCAGGATGGCCGTCTTGCTTTCGAAATAAGATTCCAGTTCGTTGAGAATGTTTTTACCGGGGTTGTCCGGAATTCCAAGCGCAGAACTTATCGCTTTTGCAACGAAACGACCGCTGTCAAGCGAGGAAAGATCAATCAGGTAAACGGGGTTGGCGTGACCGCCCTGCAGTAAATTCGATATCTCGCGGGCCAACCTAGATTTGCCGACACCAGGCGGGCCGGTAATCGTCACCGTACGGGTCGCGGCGAGTAGGTCCGTTATATCTTCGATCTCTTTTCCTCGTCCAACAAACAGCGAGGCGGACTGAAAATTTGGGGGCTCGGATATGTCATCGAAAACCACGTCCTCCGAGATCGTGTAGCCAACCTTTGGGATATTGACGACATATTTTCCGTGATCGCGCAGCGCCGAACGAAGCTTTCGAATCGCTACGTACAGTGCATTCGCGTCTTGTGCTGGCACGACCGTCGTATTCGGGTTGGACGCCCATACGGCGATTCGCAGCTCGTCGGGGGTCAAAACTCGGCCGCAGGCGTTGAGCAGGGTTTCGAGCAGCTTGAATTCCAATGGCCCAAGCGAGACACGCTTTCCGTCGCGGAACAATCTACGGCCTGCCAGATCGACGTTGAGTTCTCCAAACCTAATGTTTTCAGGCGTTTGCGGGGTCATATAAATGGACAGATTTCGGACAGAAATCTTTTCGTTGCGCTTCTGTCGGATTTGACTATTCTATTATCACAAATACTATTGCGACAAAAGCGTTATGTATTGAATTCGAGCAATTTATTGCGAATCAAATGCAATAAAAGGCTCAATATGGAGCAAATATCAGATTTATTTAAGGAGAATTCAAATGAAGATTACAGCAAAGTTGAAAAATTTCGGCATTCTGGTAATACGAACTATCTGGCCGGGAAAATCGACAAAAGGAGCGGCACGCGTTGGAGCGGTGCTATTGGGAATCGGAGTTCTGATCGGAGTAGGCAAGGCGAGCGGCATCGACACTTTGATCTCGGGTATTTTCGGGGGCGGTGTCGAGGCCCGAAAAGAGACGAAACCCGTCAAAGTCGATAACAAGACCGCCCTGGCAAAATCGCCTGCAAAGGCGCTCAGTTCTAATATGCCGAATGGTGACAACGAGCCGGCCAGTTCAAATGTAACGATCGTCGAAATGATCGGCGAATCTGAAACGATCGTTCGCGGCGGGATTACTGAGGTAACCGACGGGATCGAAAACGGCCTTCCCTACACCGAAGTAACAATGCAGGTCAGCGAAGCTTCTAAAGGGTGAAGCGGGCGACGTGCTCACGTTTCGACAGTTCGGGCTATTGCAGCCTCGTAGGATGGATGATGGCCGCATGAACCTGATGGTAACGCCTGCTGGTTGGGCAAACTATGCCGCAGGTGAGGATGTTCTTGTCTTTCTTCATCAATCGGCGAGGCTCACAGGGCTTAGGGCACCGATAGGGCTGGGTCAGGGCAAGTTCAATGTTAGGGCAGGCGGAGTGATGAATCAGGCTGGAAATGTTGGATTATTCCAGGACGTGAGTCTGGCGGCAGACGTAAAGACCGATCGCGATGAGCGACTACTGGTCACGGAAAAAGGTCCGGTGAATGCGGATTCACTGACTATGTTTGTAAGACGATCAGTTGACGAAAATTGGATCGAAGGAGGCAAATTCCGCCATGTTAAGTAATAAATTATCAAAATTAGTTACAGCGATCTTTGCGTCGGTGCTTGTGCCGACCCTGATCCACGCAGGCGGGCCGCTGCTCGTCTTTGACGCTCAGAATGGCATCGCTTTTAAGTACGATGTCAGCAGCCCCGTCCGCATTTATACGGATCTAGGGCCGCTTAAGGTGCCCGTCACGGGCAATGCGGTATCGATAACCAATGAAAGAGCGGACGAACTTGTAGCATTCGGATATCAGCAGTGGACGGATGTGCCAACGTCGAATTTCAGGGCACACGTTGCTGGCGACTTTGCCTCGCTGGGGCTTCCGGATATCACGCCGGCCAATGCATCGCTGGTGATCGGACAGAACAATGGCGGTGGTATCCACGTGATCTACGACGTTGATGGAACCATAATGCGGGACTTCTTCGGAGTCGGTAACTCGGTACTCGGCATTGCCCAACCGGAAATCGGTGTTGACGGAACGAATGTCATTACAGAAAGTTGGGTCGTTATTAATGGCCGAACAGTTGCATCCAACGATCCAAACGGACTCGCCTATGCAGGCGTTTTCACACATGAGTTTGGCCACTCGGTTAACCTTGCACACGCTCAGGTGAACGGAGCCGCATTGATTACCAGTCCAGCCGATCCTAAGGGGCCTGCAGGCTCCGCGACGCTACCGTATCCCGGCAGCCCGATAGTAAACGACATCGAGACGATGTACCCATTTATCGCGACGAGTTTCACGAACGGATCGGGCGTTGCCCAGTCAACAGTCGATCGCACCGACGATAAAGTTTCGATCTCAAATTTATATCCCGAGCCCGGATACCCGGGAAACAACGGTTCGATTTCCGGTAAGATCACGGCCTCGAACGGCCGCGACGAAGTGACGGGTGTCAACGTGATCGCCAGAAATATCGCGAGTCCATTTGCTGACGCTTTGTCCGCGATGTCAGGTGACTATTCACGAGGAGAGCTTGGTCCCGATGGGCGTTTCACGCTTAATGGCCTGACCCCGGGAAGCCAGTATGTGGTTTACGTCGATGCCGTACGTTCGCCAAACAGTTATCCAACGGTTTCGCCCTTCATTCTTCCCGGAATTGAAGAGTTCTTCAACGGAAGTAATGAAAGCGGCAATGGACTGACGGACAACCCATGCTCGGCAACGGCCGTTACATCGGTAGCTGGACAAAATAACAATGCAAGCATTTCTTTCAACGCAGTGAAAAATGGCCCGTCCCTTACTCTTCTTCCCAGGAGCACAAACATCACGGACCTGTCTCGCGACGGTAAGATCGCAGTCGGGACCGGCATTGCTATAGGGTCGCCATCGTTTAGATGGACCAAGGAAACCGGGTTTGTAGATATCGGCGGTGGCGGCGGCGTCACACGGATATCACCCGAGGGAGGTCATATAGTTGGTTCAATATTTCTCAACGGCCCTGCTCAAACAACAACGGCATTCTGGAATGGCGGCACCAATTGGATACGCATCCCAAATGCACCGACTGGTATAGTCTGTCCGAGTTCGGAATTAACCACTTGGGGTGTTTCGAGTAACGGTGAAGCTGTTGCCGGATCTGTTTATGATGGCACCTCCGCCCGCCAAAGGCCCTATCGATGGTCGGCCGCGACGGGAACTGTGATCCTTCCGGTTCCCGATGGTACCACCATCGCGCGTGCTAACCATATATCGGCGGATGGCAACACTGTTGTAGGCCGATATACCAATCCGGGCGTGGTCAACAACGGTGGCTCTATCTGGGTCAACGGTCAATTCGTATCCTTGTTCACTCCGGCAAACCCGACCATCGGCGAAGCTCTATCTGCTAGTGCCGATGGTTCGGTAGTGTTCGGAAGCGGGCTCGGAACCGACCGAAGTGCATGGAGGTGGACACAGGCGGGCGGAATTCAGCGACTCCCGAACTTCCCGGCCCCTCTGGGTTTGATCGGAACTCCGCTTGATTCATCGGATAATGGTAACGTCGCGGTGGGCTTCAGCGGCATCCAACAGACAAGGATCCCATTTATCTGGACGCCGGAACTTGGAACAGTGAATCTGCATGATTTCCTTTACGCCCAGGGATTGAACCTGGGACAATACCTGCTTTCAACGCCGACAGCCGTCTCTGGTAATGGATCGACGATCGCAGGCTGGAGCCTTTTCGACTTCAGCTCGTGGGTAGTCGATATGCGGAAGATCGTGGTCACCCACGCACCTCCGGGGAATCCGACAAAGACGAAAACCATCGTTATCAATTTTGATTCTCTGGCGGAACACCTTGCACACGGCGATACTATAGGCCTAACCTATCGAAACGAGCCATAAGGTGATTTCGGCTCTCCCACGTCTCGCAATTAGTTAACAAGCACGATGAAAAAAAGGCCGCGGGTCACTATTGACTCGCGGCCTTAAACTTCTTAGAATCACTGTGATGTGGTGAGTTATTGCGACTTGCGGCCACGTAAAATAAGCGGCTAAACAGCAGAGAGTTTAAATTGCGGTATCACGAAACTCTGTGCTTGTTTGAGCACGGAGTTTTTCATTTGCGGAGTGATGCTATGAAGGCTGAGCTGTCACGGATAATTTTGTTTGTTGACGATATTGGACGAATGTCAGCGTTTTACGCGAGTATTCTCGGACTCGATCGTTTGCCTGATGGAACCGATGATTTCGTTTGTTTCTCAGCCGGAGCAGGCCAGGTTTGCTTGCACAGTTTGCCAGCTCAACATCGTTCTGAAAGCAGCGAATATCCGAAACGCGAAGATACTTACGTTAAGTTCGTTTTCCATTCTGAGGATGTCGAAAGAGACCGAAAGTACTTGATCGATCAGGGCGTCCGAATGAACGAAACGGTTAGTTTTGGGCCAATTGATCTGTGCGACGGAGCCGATCCGGAAGGCAATATTTTTCAGATCAGCAGCCGCTGACAAACGCGGTGTCTACACCTATGAGTTTGAGTTTTTTAGATTTGTTAAAAGAAAAAATCATTGTCTTTGACGGTGCGATGGGGACGTATTTGCAGTCGCTCGATCTGTCGATTGACGAATGGGGCGGGCCAGCGTTTGAGAATTGCTCGGAGAATTTGCTTTACACGAGGCCGGACGCGATCGAATCGGTGCATAAGGCGTTTCTCGATGTCGGCTGCGATGTGATCGAGACAAACAGCTTTGGCGGCAGCGAGGTTGTGTTACAGGAATTCGGGATCGCGGATAAGACCTATGATGTGAATCTGCGGGCGGCACAGCTCGCGAAACGGATTGCTGGCGATTATTCGACGTATGACAAACCGCGATTTGTCGCTGGTTCGATCGGGCCGGGCACGAAGTTGCCGACGCTCGGGCATATCACTTATACGCTACTAAAAGATGCCTATCGCGAACAGGTTCGTGGGCTGGTCGATGGCGGGAGCGATCTGTTGCTGGTCGAGACCTGTCAGGATCTCTTGCAAACGAAAGCGGCTTTGGCGGCGATATTTGAGTTGTTTAAAAAGGAAAAGCGGCGAATTCCAGTGATTGCGCAGGTAACGATAGAGGTTTTTGGGACGATGCTTAACGGCACGGAGATCGGTGCGGCCCTGACTGCTCTCGAACCGTTTCCGATCGACGTCATCGGCATGAACTGTGGCACCGGGCCAAAGCAGATGGCCGATAGTTTGCGGCATTTGTGTGAAAATTCGCCTATCCCTGTCTCGGTTTTGCCGAACGCCGGTTTACCTGAGGTGAAGGACGGGCAGCAGCATTATGATGAGACGCCGGAGAGTTTTGCGGCCCAGGTCGAGCATTTTGCCCGCGATTTCGGGGCAAATATCGTCGGTGGCTGCTGCGGCACGACGCCGGAGCATTTGCGGCAAGTTATCGAGCGTGTTGGCGGAATGTCGCCGAAAGAGGGGAATGCCAAACTGGCTCCTTCGGCTTCGTCGATCTATTTCCAACAGCCTTATACACAGGACGCATCATTCCTGATCGTCGGCGAACGCGTCAATGCATCTGGTTCGAAGAAGATGCGTGACCTGCTCGACGCCGAAGATTGGGACGGCCTCGTAAATCTCGCCAAATCGCAGGAAAAAGAAGGCGCTCACATCCTCGATATCAACGTCGATTTTGTGGGCCGCGACGGTGTCGCCGACATGCACACGCTGGCCGCGAGGCTGGCAACGGCGGTGAAGATCCCGTTGATGTTCGACTCGACCGAATGGGAAAAGATGGAAGCCGGCCTCGAACACGCGGGCGGCAAATCGATCCTCAATTCGACCAACTATGAAGATGGCGAGCCGCGATTTTTAAAGGTGCTCGGCCTCGCAAAAGAGTTTGGAGCAAGCGTCGTCATCGGCCTGATCGACGAAGACGGCATGGCTCGTTCCTACGACGACAAGATCAGGATCGCTCGCCGTGCGTATAAACAAGTGACCGAATTTGGCATTCCCGGCCACGATATCTTCTTTGACCCGCTCGCTCTGCCAATCTCGACCGGCATCGAGGAAGATCGTAAGAATGCCGTCGAAACGATCAATGCGATCAAGCAGATCAGTGAGGAATTGCCCGAGGCTAATATTATTCTCGGCGTTTCTAATATTTCATTTGGCCTAAATCCGGCGGCACGTGTTGTACTCAACTCCGTATTCCTTCACGACTGCGTCGAGGCCGGAATGAACTCAGCGATCGTCAACGCGTCAAAGATCTTGCCGCTGATGCGCTTCACGGAGCATGAGATCGACACCGCACGCGATCTAATTTATGATCGACGACGTTTTGCCGGGAACGCCGACGTTTCAGCCGGGAACGCCGACGCCCTCGTCGGCAAGGTCGACGCTTCGTCGGCCTCAGAGCTCGCGGCCGATCCAACTCGCGACAAAGATCAGACCGCTGAAAAACGCGGTCTTGCCGACGAGGGCGTCGGCGTTCCCGGCGATATCTGCGTTTATGATCCGCTCGGCGAATTTTCGACGATGTTTGCGGGCAAGACCGCGCAGTCGATCAAGCCGGACATCTCAAATCTGCCGATCGAAGAAAAGCTGAAACATCACATCATCGACGGCGAACGCATCGGCCTCGAAGATTCGCTCAAGCTCGCGCTTGAGAAATATCCGCCGCTCGAGATCATCAATGACATTTTGCTCGACGGGATGAAAACGGTCGGCGACCTGTTTGGCAGCGGGCAGATGCAGTTGCCCTTTGTCCTGCAATCAGCCGAGTCGATGAAAGCCGCCGTAAAGTTTCTCGAACCGTTTATGGACAAGGTCGAGGGCTCAAATAAGGGCGTTCTCGTGCTCGCGACCGTTAAGGGCGATGTGCATGACATCGGCAAAAATCTGGTCGATATTATCCTCACCAACAACGGCTATAAGGTAGTAAATCTAGGCATAAAACAGCCGATCGACGACATCTTGCGAGCCGCCGAAGAGAACAAATGCGATGCGATCGGTATGAGCGGTTTGCTGGTGAAATCCACGCTCATCATGCGCGACAATCTCGAACTGATGAACGAACGCGGCATCAACGTCCCGGTGATTCTCGGCGGTGCCGCTCTCAATCGCCGCTATGTTGATGCGGATTTGATCCCGTTGTATAAGGGCAAACTGTTCTATGCCCGCGATGCGTTCGATGGCCTGCACGCGATGGACGAACTCACGCAGTCAGAACCACCCACGATAGCGGCTACAAAGGGAGAACCACCTGCGTTAGCGGGTGGTACAGTCGCGGCGTCAGACAGCGTTGATTCGGTCACGAGCGGCTTGTCCCCCGCTTACGCAGGGGGTTCTCCCTTGGAAATCGTTACGGTCGCTGATGTCGAGGATCTTGTCGGCGAGGACGCTAAGCTTGGCAAGGCGGCGGCTCGTGTTTCGACCCGTTCGGCTGGCGACACGACGCATACTACGCGATCGGAAATCGCCCCCGACATTGAACGGCCAAAGGCCCCGTTCTACGGATCAAAGGTCGTTGAGATCACCGATCTGACCAGGGTTTTTGATTTCATTAACGAGACCGCACTATTCAAAGGCCAATGGCAATACAAACAGGGCCGCAAGTCGCCGGAAGAATATCGGGCGATCCTCGAAGAGACCGTTTATCCAAAATTCAAAGAGATCAAGGCCCAGGCGATTCGCGAAAAGCTGCTCGAAGCAAAGCTTGTTTACGGCTATTTCCCGTGTCAGTCGAGCGGCAACGATCTGATAATTTATGAGGATGATGAAAAAACGGAACGCCTGAGATTTACGTTTCCCCGCCAACCTGCCGAGCAAAGAGGCGGGAAGAATTTGTGCATGGCGGACTACTTCGCTCAACTGGAGCGGGGCATCCTGCCCGCCCGAATCCGGAAATCGAAAGCGTCCGGGCAGGATGCCCGCGCTCCGGCTTGGATGTCGTCGCCTTTCAGCTTGTCACGATGGGCCGCAAGGCAAGTGAGCATGCGGCAAAGCTCTTCAAATCAGATAATTACACCGATTATCTCCTCTTCCATGGCCTGTCGGTCGAGTCCGCTGAGGCTTTAGCCGAAATGTGGCACAAGCGAATCCGCGAGGAACTCGGCATTGCAGGAAATGACGCCCCCGAACTCGCCAAACTTTTTCACCAAGGATACCAGGGCTCGCGTTTCAGCTTTGGCTATCCGGCGTGTCCGAATATCGAAGACCAGACCAAGCTTTTTGAACTGCTTCGACCCGAGCGTATCGATGTTGATCTGACCGACGAATTCATGCTTGACCCCGAACAATCGACCTCGGCGATCATCGTCCATCATCCGGACGCGAAGTATTTTAATATTGAATAGTTTCAGTTAAAATCAATCTCTATGACAAACGTACAATACATCACCGATAACAGTGGTCACAAGACCGGGGTGATTTTGTCGATTGAGGACTATGAGGAAATGCTCGAAGATCTTCATTTTGGCGAAATCGCCCGAGAGACTAAAGGCGGGCCCAAACGTGATTTCTTTGAGGTTTTAGCCGAAATGCGAGAGAGCGGCGACATTGATGTTTGAGGTATCGATTACCGGTCGGGCCGAAAAGGATCTAAAACGGCTCGAGCGAATGACGAAAAATCGAATTGTGACTGCTATTGCAGGTCTCAGAGACGAACCACGTCCTCTCGGATGCCGCAAAATTCAGAGTGAGGCCGGTGTTTGGCGTATCCGCGTTGGTGAGTGGCGTATTGCCTACTTCATAGATGCACTGAATTTCGAAGTAACGGTAATCAGGATTGCGGCATCGGCGAGAATTCTATGATTGAACCTGATTTGCCTCGGTCAACAGCATGCCCTTACCTCCATGCGGGGCTACTGACACTCACCTATTCAAGTCCCGTAAAGTCCATATTCGTCAGATCGCCTGATGTCGTCGTGACGATTTGTGGTGAATATCGGTACCGTTTTGTGGTGGCGGTCAGCGTGTAGACCGCCGGCGTCGCCACCGAGTCAAACGCATACACGCCGAGCGAACTCGTGGTTGCCATTCGCCTTATGCCGGCCGCATCGATCAACTGAACGACGACTTTACGCAAGGCAATGCCGTTTGGCGAGAAGACGCGTCCCGAAATCGAGACTGGCGCTGTCGATACTGCGTTGACCGTGAAATTCGCATTCGAAATATCGAAGAAAATCTTATCGACGGCTTCGATCTTGATCCGCGCCGTGGTTGTCGTCACATTTGGCAGCGTGACCGTTTCCGAGCCGTCGTTTGGCGTGCCGGCGATCAGGACGGTCGGGAAAGTAAGACCGCCATCGGTTGAAAACGAAATCCTGACGTTGGCTGCGCTAATCGGTGAAGCGGTCGTTCCGGCCACGTCCCAGGCAACGGTTTGAGCCGAGAGACCGTTAAATGTCGCCGCGGCATTGGGCGATGTGATGACGAAAGGGCCGCTCGCAGCATCGACAACAACCGTCGCGGTCGCCGTATTTATGCCGCCGCCGTCCGCACGGTTATCGCGGGCGATCACTTGAAACGCCATCGATCTGCCAATCTGCGGCAGCAGTTCGCCGCTTAAACATGGCACAGCTCGCCCGCAATTATATGACGCGGGCGGCACATTTGCGTTGTTAAGAATGTAGGTCAGCGACGGAAATGTCCGCGACGGCGAGACGGTCGCGAGGTAAGGCCGGAATATCGGCATCGCACCGCCGGCATCGGTATTCGGTACGGCGGTTGTCGCGGCTCCGAGGTCATATTCCTGCCAGTCGTATGTCACGACGTCACCGTTTATATCGCTCGCGGCGGCGGCCAGGGTAAACGGCGTCTGCTTTGGAATGTTGAAGGCCGGACCGCCGACAACCGACACAACGGGTGCCGTATTACCCGTCGCTGCGGCTTGCGCACATGTATTCCCGTTCCCGGTTTGGCTGTAGGCGACGATAGCCTCAAGGCTCTTTACGTGAAAGGTATCGATGCTGTTGCGGGCCAGGTCCTGCGTGCCGCAGATACCGGCGTACGCCATGATGGTGATGCCGCTGCCCGGCTCGTACGCCGAACTGGCGGAGTGATTGCCGCCGCAACTGTTTGATGCGCCGTTAAATGTGTGGTTCGCACCCCACTGATGACCCATTTCGTGGGCGACGTAATCGATGGCAAATGGATCGCCGACCGGATTTGTCAGCCCGGTCACGCCGCGGGCCTTACTGCTGCCGCACGGGACATTTAGGTTGGCAACGCCGCCGCCGCCGGTGCTGAATACGTGGCCGATATCGTAGTTAGCAGTTTGAATGACGGCGTTTAGATTGGCCGAATTCTCGCCAAGCATCGTGCCGCCGCTGCTGTTTGTGTACGGGTCGTTTGCCGACGTACACTGGGCGCCAGCGCACGACATATTGTCGCCGGCGTAAACGATCAGATTGTTATTGGCGACCATGACCATGCGCATCGCGAGGTCGCGTTCGTAAACGCCGTTGACGCGGTTCATGACTAGTACCTGGGCAGCGAGCGTTCCGGCGACGGTGTTGCCGCCAACGGCCATCGCGTATTCGTTCGACGCCGCCAATGCTAGGCGATATGTACGAAGTTGTGTGCCGGACGTGACCGCCGGGGCGTAGGCGGCAAACAGTTTTTGAGCATCGAGCAGATCGGTTTCCAAAAGCGAATCGAGACTGGATTCGCCGACTTCACACCTAAAACTGTCGAGCCGCTCAAGGTCGTTCTTGCGATAGGTCACGTAGTTATCGGTGTCGCCAGCAGCATACGGGTCGATGAGGACGGTGCCGCTCGCCGACAAGATAATGGCGTGAAAGCCGTTCGGTAAAAAATCGAAGCGAACGGTTGCCGTCGGGTCGTCAACGCCTTGAGCCTTGTATGTCACACCCAATTCAGGATATTTTGTCAGCAAGCCCGGCTCAACGACGAGCGAGTGTTCAAAACGAAATTTTGCCAGGCTGCCATCGGGCATCGGCAGTTCGATAATGCTGCCTTCCGCGGAGCGGGTGAACTCTTCCGGTGCAGCGGCCAGCAATCGCCGAAATTCTGATTTATCGAGACGGAATGCACGGTAATTTTCCGGCGTTCGCGTCCGAGCCAAAGGGCGTCGGCTCAATCCGGAATCGTCGATTGCCGCCCACAAACCTGAGTCGACGGTCGCCGCACATAGTGACAACGCGCTAAATAATAAGAGAATAAAAGCGGGAATTATTATGACGAGCGATCTTTTTGACATTGATTTGATACTACTGTGTACGAAGTTCAACGGGTTTGATGCGGAGTTCGCATCGAAAAGTTGATTCAAGATTCAGCAACGAATATTTTATGAAAAATGAGATCGCATGTCCATGATTTTGCATTCCAAAGTGTTATGCAGAAGCCCGGGCGTCAGCAAGGGCTTAACACGGGCGTTGTGAGTTAAGCCCTTGCTCACGCGCGGGCTTCTGCACCTCAAGACCAGACGATTAGTCCACCACCTGAATTTCCGATCAACGCAAAATTACGGCACTACCGCATTCCAAAGTGGTAAAATAACCGTTTGTGTATGAGCCAGGACCCATTGCAAAATCGCGGCGATACGCGGATTGATCAAATCGAGACGGCCTTAGTGCCCGGCCCGGAAGAGTTGGCGGCGATTGATCCCGCCGAAAGGATCGGATTTCGCCTCGCCCACCGGATGAATCTCGGACGGTGGAAACGCGTGATGACGTTTTGCCAGCGGCATATTGGTTCGCTCTGGATATTTATCGCAACCTACAATTTGATGAATGTTTTCGGCATCGAAAACGTCGAAAATGCCGCGGTCGACAGGCCGCTGGTCCTGGTGGCAAACCATCGGTCTTTTTTTGATATGTACACGGTTTCGAGCGTGATATTTCGGCGCACAACTCGGCCTATCACGCTGTTTTTTCCCGTTCGGGCAAAGTTTTTTTATGACAATCCGCTTGGCTGGTTTGTAAATCTGGTGATGGGTTGGTTCTCGATGTATCCGCCGTTTTTTCGCGAGGACAGGGAAATCAGAAAGCGCGAATTTGACAAATATTCGATGCGGCGGCTCATACAGATATGTTCCGAAGGCGACGGCCACGTCATCGGTTTTCACCCCGAGGGAAAGCGAAATTTCGCGGGCGGCCCGTACGATATGCTGCCCGCCCAGCCTGGCATCGGCAAGGTGATTTACGCCGCCCATCCGCAAGTGATACCAGTCTTTATTGCCGGTCTCGGCAACGACCTCCCCAAACAAATTCTTGGCAACTGGACCGGCGGACCAAAGATCCGCATCTGGTTTGGCGAGCAGATCGATCTCAGCGATTTTTACGAAAAAGGCGACCGGCTGCGAACGCATAAGGAGATTGGCGATTTTTTGATGATGAAGATCGGGGAACTTGGTGAAAAAGATAGGGGGGAATTTTTAACGCAAAGTCGCAAAGGAGCAAAGACGCAAATTAAGAAAAAACGCTTTTCAATTTCTTAACTTTGCGTCTTTGCACCTTCGCGACTTTTCGTCGAATCTCCTATTGGGGCTTCCCTTGAACCGCTGTGTTTGAGTTTGATTCGTTCGATGCGACCTGTGTTTGCGCGTCTTTTTGTATTTCTTCCGGCGACTTCCACCCCGCTTTTCGCAGCAGATCGACGGCGAAGCGGACGGGCACGGCCATGTTGGCGGCGGTGTTTTCGGTAAATACTCCAAAATTAACGCCGATCACCTTTCCCGATTGTCCAAAAAGCGGCGCTCCGGAACCGCCCTCGGCGGTTTTGGCGTCGTGGACGATCCGCTTGGCGTCGAGATCGGTGATAGCTCCCTGGGTTGTCAGCGGGACGATCTTTTGCGACTGGGCGAGGAAATTGATGAGATTTTGGCGGGAATTTCCAAATCGCAAGTTGATCGACTTTGCCTCGTCGTCATCGACCATGGCGAGCAGGCGGTCGGGGCCGCTGGGATAGCCCATCGTGATAACTGATTTTCCGACTGCTGCCGAATCCGTATCTGTATCGATGGGCAGCGACGGAACCTCGGATGGCAGCATCGCCGGATCCATTGTCGCAACCGCGATATCTTCGCGACCACCGAGCTGTCTGACACGGAGCGGGAAAGGCTGGGCAAAATTCGGAAAATAGATGACCAGACGTTTTAGACGAGCACGACCATTAGCGACCTGCATCATTTGCTTGACCTGATCGTCCTCTTCCCATGGTTGGACGACGTGGCGGTTGGTGACGATATAACCGCCGCCGACATGAAAGCCTGTTCCGATAAAATCGTACTCCACTGGCGAACCCGCGCCTTCCGTCGTCAAACCGACTTGCGGCGCGGCCATCGGGCGGCCCGGATCCTCAGATTGCGTCGGTTCATACGGATTTGGGCGGAAGGCCTGTGGATCGGCGTAACGCAGCACTTTACCCGATCGCTTATCAACCAGGTCATAGACGCCGACGATCAGACACACACCGCTGCCGTATTCGGCCCGGATGGTTGGTGCGAGCGAGACCGTTTTTATCAGATCCTTGTTGGTTTTATCGATCTGATCGATCTGATCGGTCGTCTGGCCGAGCTTTTCTTCGAGCTTTTTAATTACCTCGCTTTGCTGCTGTCCTTGCACGCGGCTTTCGCGCAGTTCGCTGTTGACGGCATAGCCGATGTAAAAAACGCCAGTGATAAAGCCGACGACGAGGACGAGAGTGATCAGCTTGGTCGTCCAGGATATTTCGCGCGAGAGCTCACGGACAAATTCGCGAAGGAAGGCCTTGGCGTCATCGCGTTTAGCTGACGTTGCCGATTCGAGCGCCGCGTCCTCGATAAATCGCGATATATGCGGCTGATCCCGATTGGTCGTAATCAGTGACGATTTTGTTTCGAGCGAAAAAAACGCGAACGAGATGTCGGTATCAGTCACCTCGATAAGGTCGCTGTCGGTGATCGCTATGTATCGGCGGATCGGATTTTGATTGACCTTTAGAGCGAGAGCCTCGCTAAATTCCACTATCCGGTAAACGCCGTCGGAATTTTCGAGATCAAACCACGGCCCGTCCGCGTTCGCCTGCGGGGCGTGGATCTGGAGGTCACACGTATCATCCGAACCGATTCGAATCCGCTCCTGAGAGAAGAATTCCGTGCGTTTTTCGGTACCGACCGTGATATGAATGATGATGCCAACTGCCATGATTCCCGGACTGTTTCGTCGGTGAAATTCTAGCATAATCACCGGTTAAACAAACCAGCTTTTCCACCAATGAACGCCATCTGGTAAAAATTCTTGCATTTTATCGACATGTGGCTAAAATAACAGAACAAATAGATTTGCGGGCTGCATAAAAACTACAAGGTGGGAGGCTACGTCTATGAGTTCACCAAGAATTGTACTCACCGCTTCGGCGAGCGAGGCAAGCGAATGGAAACACAGCATTTGGCAGCAGATGGTTTCCGCGGGTATTCCGTCGAAGTACGGCAAGAAGTTTATCCATCCTGACGCTTTGGCTTGCGAATCGTGGCCCGATGGCCGCGCCAAATACGTCCCGAACGGCATACGCGTTGTCGAATCGCTGCTGCTCCGCGAGTATGACGAATCCGACGTTGTCACCTGTTATTACGAAAATCTCGAGAAATTTGTCGGGCCGGAAACCAAGGTCGTCGGCATCCACGCCCATAATCCGCTGGGCATTTCGTATGCTACGGATGTTTACTCGAAGCTCGCCGGTGAAAACCTGATGCCGGTCAACGCGGCCGAGTTCATGAAGATCGTCACGCATCCCGTGCTGAGAAAATACAAGCCCAAAATCGTTATCGGCGGGCCCGGCGCGTGGCAGCTCGAAAAAGCAGGACGGCTCGACGATTTTAATGTCGATTATGTGATCGACGGCGAGATCGAACGCGTTTTTTCGGATATCTTCAAACGCATTATCGACGGCGATCCGACGCTTGAACGAATAATCAGAATTCCGAAAACCGACCAGCCAACGGTCGAGGAAATCCCGATCGTTCGGCATCGTTCGACATTCGGCGTGGTCGAGATCACGCGTGGATGTGGTCGCGGATGTCAGTTTTGCTCGCCCGCGACAAAGGTCGGTCGCAGCTTTCCGATGGATCACGTCCTCGCCAGCGCTCACGCAAACGCGGTCGAGGGTGCGACCGAGATTATGCTCGCGAGCGAGGACATGTTCCTCTACGAACAAGGCCCAAATTTCATGCCGAACACCGACGCCCTGACCAATCTTTTCAAATCGGTCAAAGCCGTTCCTGGCATCGAAACGCTGCAAACATCGCACATCACGATGGCCCCTGTCGTTCGCCATCCGGATTTGATCGAGCAGTTAACGCCGCACGTCGTGCCGTTTTCGCACCTGCATCACGACCATTCGACCGACCCGAATAAATGCGTAATCGACCCGATCATCGGCCTCGAAACCGGCAGCCCGCGGCTCTTTGAAACCTTCATGAAGGGCAAGGCATATCCGTACAAAGCCCACCAATGGCGTGATGTCGTGCTCAAGGGAATGGAGATATTAAACCGCAACAATTGGTATCCATTCTGCACGTTCATCATCGGCCTGCCCGGCGAAACGGACGAGGACACGAAGCTGTCGCTCGAGCTGCTGTATGAACTGCAGGGAGCAAAGGGCATGTTTGTTCCGACCTGGTTCGTGCCGCTCGAAAATACGCGGATGCAAAAACGGGAAAGCGTAAAACTTATCGACATGACCGATCTGCAATGGGAATTTTTCTTTACCTGCTGGCGTTACAACCTTGATTTCTACGGCGGCTCGCGCTCGCGTTGGCAATGGCAGCTCGGCGTGCCGATCTACTACCAAATGATGGGCAAAAAGCTCTTCGGCAAAGGCATAAAATACCCGCTCGCCCGCTTCGCCGGCGCGCCCGAAAGCTATCTCAAACGCAAGCTCTACCTCGACCTTTCAGACTACAAACGCACCACGGAACTGATGCCACCATTCGAAAACGAAATCATCCCCGCCTTCGAAACCGTCAAAGGCCTAAACATGGTCGAGGCGGCGGGTTAAGATTTTTGGCCACGAATAGCACGAATGAACACGAATAAAGACAACAGTTTCTTATTCGTGTTCATTCGTGCTATTCGTGGCCAAAAATTCTCTTTCTACGTCGTTTCGCTCATTTCGCGGGCAAATCACTTTCTGCTAGCCTATAAGCATGGCAAAGCCCAAATTCATCACCGATCGCGAAGAACTCGAAAAACTCGCCCCGATGCTCAAGGCCCCGATCAAACGCCAGGTCTTCGTCTGTACCGGCAAATCCTGCTCAGCCGTCGGCGGCCAGGAAGTAATGGCCGAATTCTCGCGCATCCTGACCGAAAAAGGTTTAAGACAAGGCAAAGAATCAAAAGGCCGCAACCCGTTAGGCGAAATCGTCCTAACCGAATGCGGCTCCATCGGCTTCTGCACCATCGGCACCGCCGTCATGGTCTACCCCGACGGCACAATGTACGGCCAGGTCCAACCAGAAGACGCGGCGGAGATAGTTGAGGAGCATTTGGAGAAGGGGAAGGTTGTGGAGAGGTTAGCGTTGATGGAGCTAAATCATTAGTTACTCTATCCAACTCTTCGCACAGCGAAACAGGCTCTGCCGTCGTTTATTGTTCGTCTCTTCGGGAAGTCTGCCATTCGTCAGCATGATCGTTACGAGACCACGGGTTATCCCAATCTCGTATGTGCCTTTTCTGAATACGAATTCACTTACGGCCCAGTTATAACTTCCAATTCGACACACAACTTCGCCCAAATAAAAACCTAACCCAAGTGGTACTGACATACCTGATATTTCTTGAGGCTTGCCCGCGTTGAAATACCAGTTCTCCAGACGCTTCAGGCTTTCGAGCGAAAAGTCGGGATCAAGTTGGTAAGGAACCAATGCCAAGAATTGTTTCAGCGTTTCGTCCTTCTTTGAAAACAGAAATCTCTCAGCCTCGACTTGGTTCGAGAAATGCGGTAGTGATTCACCAAATTTTTCTGCCGCCTTTAATCCTTGTATTGACACATTGATTCTCTTACATCGCCATCCGAGGCGATTGGATCAAATACCGTCGGTTGGGTGGGAGCCTCGCTCAATTTCAGAGGTTTGATAAATATCTCCCCGCCAATTTCACTAATGTGGACAATGTCACCCGGTTCGATTCCAAGTTCAGTAAGAAAGATTTCAGGAAGAAATATCTCACCGTTTTCTTGCACCTCTATCACCATATTCTGATTCTGCTACTTTCTTGAAATGTTAGGCTACTCTCATCTGCGACATGCTGGCCGCCCGCTCACGCAGGCGGTTCTGACCTAGCCCAGCATAACGCCCAAGATCTCATCCAAAACCTTTAAACCTCTTCCTCAAACTGAGAAATGTGATATGAACCTTCGGGAAAACTCGCAATAACCTGCAATCGGCCGCCCAAGGCGGCGATAAACTCGCGGAGCGTTGAGATGTGCATGTCGGACCTTCTCTCGAAACGTGAGATCGCGGCCTGTTTCTTACTCATTAATTGAGCAAGCTCTTCCTGGCTGACGCCGAGAGCATGGCGGAGTTCCGTCAGACGATACTCACGCATCATCTCATCCGCCATTTCTTTTGAGCGTTGTCTCGCCTCCGGCGACATTTTGTCACGCAATATTTTGAATGGTTTAGCCATCTATCAAACCCTCGTTTTTCAATATTTCCAAGTGTCCGTCGTACAAGTTATCGGCAATCGGAACAAACTGCTCATACCAACGATTATTGCCCGTTTTGTCTCCGCCGATCAGCAGCATTGCCATTCTTCTTGGATCAAATGCATACAGAATACGAAGCGGCCGTCCTTTATGCTGAACCCGCAGCTCTCGCATCTGTGAATGTCTCGGTCCGCGAATATCCGAAGAATAGGGATAACCCAACGTAGCCCCCTAGTCTTTCCAATAAATCTACCCGGGAATCGACGGACTCTTGTTCATGTTCGCTCAATCCGTTCCACCAGTCCTCGAACTCGTCTGTGAACTCCACCTCACACTGCATAGTATTCCACCAATGTAATATTGTGTCAAGAGAAATCAGCCGCGCATCACACCCAATATTTCATCAACCACCTTCTTAGCATCGCTGAAGAGCATCAGCGTGCTTGCTATTGAATCGTAATAATATAATTTCGAGTGACCTCAACAACCCAACCTGACTCGAGTTCAGTAAGAATCGAATCCAGATTCTTTTCAAACAGGCTGATCAATTCGGTATTACTGGAGTTACCAATTCGGATACGGAGGAGTTTGTAGGGTTCGCGTTGGGACGTAAAGCTATCGTAAAAATCGCTGTCCTTTGAGATTACGACCCGCAGCTCGGTAAGGGAGATCTGGTTGATCTCGTCATCCTCCGTGTCGTTCCCGTTTGGCAGATCTAAGGTATGAACTGCATCGTGACCTGCGTCGCAAAGATATCTTGCCAGGGAACGCGGAAGTTGTGCATCAACGATGAATTTCATGCAACGACTTCAGCGATCGAGCCTACGGTCGAAATCTTCGCAGCAAACATCAAACACGCATCAAGATCGGCTTTTTCGAGGTCTTCGTAATCTGCGAGTATCTCGTCCGTTGTCATACCAGAAGCCATTAATTCCAGCATATTCTCAACTGGATATCGCTTATTCCTGATCGTTGGTTTTCCATGGCAAACCTTAGGATTTATCGTTATTCTCTCTAACAATGTACTGACCATAACGAGATTGTAACACAGTTTCTACGCCCTCATCACTCCGAAAATCTCATCCACCACCTTCTTAGCATCGCCGAAGAGCATTAGCGTGTTGTCCTTGTAGAAAAGTGGGTTATCCACCCCGGCGTAGCCGCTGGCCATGCCGCGTTTCATTACTATGCAGTGGCGCGCATTCCAGACGTGGAGGACGGGCATGCCGGCGATGGGGGAGCCGGGGTCGTCCATGGCGGAGGGGTTGACGATGTCGTTGGCACCGATGACCCAGGCGACGTCGGTCTCGGGAAACAAGTCGTTGACCTCGTCCATTTCGAAAACGATGTCGTATGGGATATTTGCCTCGGCGAGCAGGACATTCATGTGGCCGGGCAGGCGACCGGCCACCGGATGGATGGCGAATTTGACCTCAACACCTTTTTCTTTCAGTATCTTGCAAACCTCAGCCAGCGAATGCTGCGCCTGAGCAACCGCAAGGCCGTAGCCGGGGATGATGATGACTTTCTTTGCTTCGAGCAATAGTTCTGAGGCTCCGGCCGCGTCGACCGAATGAACCTCGCCTACTGGTTCTGAACTGCCGCTGCTACTGCTGCTGCCGCTCTCAGTCCCAAATCCGCCAAGCATTACGCTCACGAACGAGCGGTTCATGCCTTTGCACATGATCTGGCTGAGGATCGCTCCGCTCGAACCGACGAGCGCACCGGTTATGATCAGCAGGTCATTCCCCAACATAAATCCCGCCGCCGCCGCCGCCCAGCCGGAATAGCTGTTGAGCATAGAAACGACCACCGGCATGTCCGCTCCACCGATCGCCATGATGAAATGGACGCCGAGAATTCCTGTAACGATTGTCGCAACGATCAGGGGCCATTGCCCGGTCGCGTGGTCGGGCGAGATGAAAAATGCGATGCCGAGACCGATGGTCACAAACAGCATGATCAGATTAATCACGTGCCGGCCGGGCAGCAGCAAAGGCTTGCCGCTAAGCGAACCGCGAAGTTTCAGAAACGCGATAACCGACCCCGTAAACGTCACCGACCCGATACAAACCCCAACAAAAACCTCGACCGTATGCAGATTCAGCTCCGCCGCCGTCATCGTCTTATGCGGCCCGAGATACGTCGCGAACCCGACCAGAACCGCCGCCAGCCCAACAAAACTGTGCAATATCGCCACCAGCTCCGGCATCGAAGTCATCTGCACACGGCTCGCCAAAATCGCCCCGATCACCAGCCCCGGCACCAACGCCCCGGCCAGCACCGGCAGCCCGCCGACATTCATCGCCGCACCGGTCGCGACCAACGCGATCAGCATTCCCAAAATGCCGTACAGGTTCCCCCGCCGAGCAGTCTCCTGCCGCGACAGTCCACCGAGGCTCAAAATAAACAACGCACTCGCGGCGATGTAGGCGATTGTGATTAAGCTTTGTTGCATTAAACTCGGAACGCGAACACTCTTGTCCGCGAGTGAAAAATCATAAGACACGCGGACAAAAGTGTCCGCGTTCCGTCAATCAAGATAGTGTCAAAAACGAAGCGAAGTCGTCCCCTATGAATTCAGCTATTCTAGAAACTTCCAACCGTATTAGAGCTTCCACCTGCCGGGTTGAACAGTTACCGAGCCTTACCCAAATCACCTTTGGCGGAAAACCAAATAATAGGCTTCGGTCATGCATGTCCGAGTCTTTTGAGACGATCACAAAATCGTCCTTCACGGCCAGTTCCCAGACTTTCGGATCTTCAGCCGACTCCAGCCCGACAAAACGAACGTGTGTTGAACCGGGAAACAGATCGGACAATTTCTCAGCCAAACGATGCGACAGGTTTTCGTCAAAGAGTAACTTCACGCGGCAATCGGAACCTGCATCAAACGACGCTCTCGGTCAGCCGCAAACGCGATCGCGGCCTTCAGGTCATCGCGCGTAAGATCAGGAAAATCCTCAAGTATCTCTTCAACAGTCATCTCCGAAGCAAGATACTCCAACACTTCATAAACCGTGATTCTCAGCCCACGAATACAAGGCTTGCCGCCCCGTTTGTTCGGTTCGATAGTTATGTAGTCTTTGTAGTCCATAATGACCTCGTCCGTTTGTTCCCAACCTGCGGATACTAGTTCTACACAAGAAATATACTTCCCACTATGACGCTCTCCAAGTATATAGCACTCAGGATTTAGACATCTCACGTCGATCTGTTGGCCATGTCATCCACGCAGCAAAAGCGCAGACCGAACCGAAAACAATTACCGCCCCGAAAACTAAGAGCACCTTGTCGAGAATGTAGTCATCGTCCGGAACCATACGAATCAGATATCTTCCAAACGGAATAACGCCTGCGATGGATCCTCCAATAATACTTATCGATGCAAATAGCCAACCATAGTGCTTGTGACGACTCAGCATAATCTCTACTTCCTAAACATCGCCAACATCCTATTCGTCACAAGAAATCCACCAGCGATATTGATCGCGGCGATGAGGACGGCGACGGCTCCGAGGATGGTTGTTAGGTTCATGTCCGTGCCGCCGAGTTGGAGCATGCCGCCGACGAGGATGATGCCGCTGATGGCGTTGGTGACGCTCATCAGGGGCGTGTGGAGGGCGGGTTTGACGTTCCAGACGACCTGATAGCCGACGAAGCACGCGAGCATGAATACCGTGAAATGCGACAGCGTCGAGGCCGGTGCGACGATACCAATGCCGACGGCGATCAGACCGACGACGGCGAGCAGCCAGGGAGAGGCTCCGGTGCCTTCGTCGTGGCCGTGTCCGCCAGATTTTTTTGGTGCGGCGGCTGCTACGGCGGCACTGCTTTGTGATGGAACGCCGGGTTCGGGTGGCGGTGCGGCGGTGACGGCAACGACCGGCGGCGGCCACATCATCTTGCCCTCGTGCAGGACGATGGCTCCGCGGACGACTTCGTCGTTGAGATCGATGCTGATCAACGAGCCGGATTTGACCGCATTGTCTGCTTCCGGCTGAGTCTGTGGTGCGTCGAGTGACCCGGTCGCTACCGCTCGCGGTTCTGACAGGGCGGGTGACTCGGTGGCAACCGCTGCTGGTTCTGAGAGGGCGGTGGCTTCCGCAGTTTGTGCGTTGGGCACACTCCCTACCGGTCGTGTTTCCGCCTTCGTTAGATCCCCAAGCAGAGCGACGATGCATGCTCCGTAGAGCTGTGACGACATTGACGCCATTCTTGATGGCAGGTCGGTGTAGCCGATGATGGAGACGCCTTTGTGTTTGACGACGGTTCCGGGTTCGGTCAGGACGCAGTTGCCGCCTTGTTCGGCGGCGAGATCGACGATGACCGAGCCGGGCTTCATCGATTCGACCATGCCCTGAGTGATCAGTTTTGGGGCAGGTTTTCCGGGAATTAACGCGGTCGTGACGATGATGTCGACCTGCATCGCCTGTGCGGCAAAGAGTGCCATCTCGGCCTTGAGAAAGGCGTCGGACATTTCCTTGGCATAACCGCCTTTGCCCTCGCCTTCTTCTTTTTCTTTAATGTCGAGATCGAGAAACTCTGCTCCCATCGACGCGACCTGATCTTTGGTCGCCGAACGCGGGTCAAATGCCCGAACGATCGCCCCCAAACCTTTCGCCGCCCCGATCGCCGACAAACCTGCAACACCAGCACCGATGATCAGAACCTTTGCCGGGTCGATCTTACCTGCCGCCGTGATCTGTCCGGTGAAAAAGCGCGGAAAGTGATTCGCCGCCTCGATGATCGCTCGATAGCCGGCGATATTCGCCATCGCCGAGAGCGTGTCCATTTTCTGCGCACGTGTGATGCGCGGAACGCAGTCCATGCCGAAAACCGTAGCTTTTCGCTTTGCCAAACGGTCGAGCATTTCCTTGTTCTGAGCGGGCCAGATGAAGCCGACGAGTGTGGCACCTTCGTTCAAAAGATCGGCTTCATGGACCCCAAGTTCCTTGTTCTCTTCAGGCGGTCGAACCTTCATTATCACGTCCGAAGCAGCCCAGAGTTCGCGGGTGCCATCAATTACGGTCGCACCGGCTTCACGGTATTCGCTATCGATCGTATTGATGCCGTGGCCCGCGTGGGATTCGACGACCACGTCGAATCCCAGCTTTTTCAACTTCAAAACAGTTTGCGGAGTCGCGGCAACGCGCTTCTCGCCCGGATGTATCTCTTTCGGGATTCCTATTGTTGTCATGAATTGTGCGTAGAACCTCTCACGGAAATTCTATTTTGACTCAGGTTGACAGTCAAACGGATCGGAGCTTAAACCAGCAAACCAGTACCACCTACGGGACCTTCATCGCACCCCGCCGAGGCCCCACTCGCTATCGCAGGTGATACTGACCTCGCACTAGCCCGAAATGTCATAAGAATCACGAAGCCAGCCAACGATTTGATCGTCGACTTCTTCGGCTGAGGTTATTTTTATCTCGTTATGCCAACGGTTCGCGGACGCCTGTTCGCGTTTTGAGATACGCGGGTTATCGATCTCGGCGCGCGATTTGACTGTGAGGATCAAAAAATCGCGCCGCGTCTGAATGCCGGAAAACGCCGATCTCCGGTTAAGGTGGATCGACGTTTTCTTAGGATCCTCTTCGTACGGCCCAAATTCCCGGGCCGCGTCAAGGATTACGCGGTAAATCTCTCGAACCTTTTCGGATCGACCCGAAAAATGCTCATCGATCGTGTGCATTATTACTAACCAATTTTAACCGTAACCGAGGTCGCCGTGCCGTTCGCATCATACTTTGCAAGCGGAGCGTCGGCGGGGCCGCCGGTGCGTTTGCCGTCCGCCGCGTCGAAGGTCGAGCCGTGATTCGGGCATACAAACTGCTTCTTTGCGGCGCTATATTCGACGGTTGTACCTTTGTGTGTGCATTTTGCCGAATACGCAACAAATGTCGTCTCGCCGGTGCGAACCACAATAATCTTGCCAGACGACGACGCAACTACGGTCGAGCCGCCCACTTTATTCAGCGGGCTTTTGTCGTCGATTGCGACGACAACATCCTCGTGCGTATTGCCCATCAGCGACGACGCACCGGACAAGGTCAGCACCAAACCACCAGCCATAAACGCCGCTTTGACCAAAAACTCACGACGCCCCGAACAATCTACGATCTCATTGCAATTTTTCAATGTAAAAATTCCTCCGCTCTCTTCGATGCAAAAATTTAGTGACGCGTTCTAAAATACGACAAATTGACATTTATCGCACGTTTTTAATCAACGATCCGCCAAAAAAAATGTAAAAAACGCACAAAATCATCTCGCCCACGAGGACGGCTGCGATAAATTTCCAATATTTCATCTTCGTCGTACCCGCGATATAGCAGACGAGATCCGTCGGCACCAGCGGGAAAAATGCCCAGCCGACGACGAACAGGAATCCGAGCGGATGTTCGAGTTTTGCCTTTATTTTGTGGGTGAGATCGGGTCTGTGGTTTTCGAAATAGTCGCTAAAACCGAGATAATCAGAAAAATAATAGATCATTGTCGATGACAGCAAAATGCCGGTCATCGAAACGGCCAATACTCCAAATGGCTGTTCGGGAAACAGCAGGGTTCCGGCGAGGACCAGCGGCGTCGATGGCAGTAGGGAAAATCCTCTTGCCACCGACATCAAAAGATAAACGAACCATATCCAGCCCTGAAATCTCAACAAAAATGTCGAAATGGCATCGGCTGTAAATAGGTCCGGAAGAAGGAGATAGGAACCGATACACACCAGTATCGCCGTTATCCATATGCCGAGAAGGGCGTTTCTGACAATAAAGCTCGCTTTCGGCAACATTTATTTTGTGTCCACTTTCGGTACGATTTCCTTGTTTCGGCTGCAAAAGAGTTATCCCGGAATTAACGATTCGAACTCTGACATTCGTACGATTCTAGTTTCTCCGATTCTCGTTACCTCTAAGAGGTCATTATCTCCGGTTACCAGATAATCCGCGTTGCATTCTAGAGCCATCGCCAAGAGGTAGTTATCCTTCGGGTCTCGGCTAATCCGTACAGCGTTTGTGATCGTAATAGAACTTAATTTAGGGAGGACAAGGTTGAGAAAGCGATTGACCTGAGTTTCTGAAATTGTTTTTTGGAATCGCTTTCGATTGATAACGTCCTGATATTCCTGTAAAAGTTCTTTTGAATAAAAGACCCTTAGCCTTGGGTTGGTCAGGATCTTGAATAGAATGCGTCGCGACCGACGGTTAATCGAAGAGCTGATATACCAATTCGTATCAAGGATAATCTTAACGATCCGTTTTTTTGCCATATCGTACGGCGCGGATCTCGGTCATTATCTCCGAATCTGACATTTCCGAATCCGGTAATTCGTCATCGAGTTTTTTCCACCGGTCAGCGAAAGTTTGGCGGTCGATTTGTTCGGCTATTTTTATCTTGTCAGGCGCAGAAAAGTTCTCGAATATTGTAAGGAAACGCGGGACGGTAATCTTTTCTGTTTCAATTCCCATATCTCAATACTACGCTGTTTTTGACAATGTTTCCATATTTTCGCGCCAACGAAGTACAGGCTTTCGGGCGGCGGTCGCCTCGTCAAGGCGGCCGATACGCGTCGAATGTGGGGCATCGATGACGAGCTGGGGATTTTCCTGGGCTTCGCGGTCGATGTCGATCATGGCTTCGATAAAGGCGTCGAGATCGGCGCGACCGACACTCTCGGTTGGCTCGATGAGCATCGCGCCTTCGACGACGAGCGGGAAGTAAACCGTCATCGGATGAAAGCCGTAATCGATCAGGCGCTTGGCGATATCGAGTGTGACCACGCCTTTTTTGGACTGATTCTTGTGCGAAAAGATCGCTTCGTGCATACAGTCGGATTCATAGGGCTTGTCGTACACGCTTTCGAGCTTGTTTGAGACGTAGCGGGCATTCAGAACGGCGGTTTCGGTCGCTTCTTTCAGGCCATCATTGCCGTGCGTGTAGATGTAAGACAAGGCTCGCACCATCATGCCGAAGTTTCCGTAATAGGCTTTGACACGGCCGATGGATTGCGGGTAATCGTAATTCAATCGATACCCGGTGGGAGCCTCTTCACTGCCCACTGCCAACCGCCCACTGCCCACTTTTTCGACTCGCGGTGTCGGCAGATATGGCGCAAGTTCAGCCGTGCAAAGACACGGCCCACAGCCCGGGCCGCCGCCGCCGTGCGGGGTTGAGAATGTTTTGTGCAAATTTAGGTGAATTACATCGACGCCCATATCGCCGGGACGCGCGATGCCGACGAGAGCATTCATGTTTGCTCCGTCCATGTAAACCAGGCCGCCGGCGGTGTGGATCGTCGAACATATCTCCTTAATGTTCTTTTCAAAAATGCCGACGGTGTTCGGATTCGTGAGCATCAGTCCGGCGACGCCGCCTTGGGCACACAGTTCGCGAAGATGTTCCATGTCGGTCAGGCCTTCGGTCGTCGAGCGGATCGTTTTGACGGAAAAGCCCGACATGGCGGCAGAGGCCGGATTTGTGCCGTGAGCGGAATCGGGAATCAGCATCACGCGCCGATCTTTCGAAGCTTCGCCGTCACGCTGGTCGAGAAAAGCTCGGATCAACATCACGCCCGTCATCTCGCCCTGAGCACCGGCCGCAGGCTGGAGTGAAATGCCCGGTAAACCGGTGATCTCGCACAAATCTTCCTGCAAATGGTAAATCAGCTCCAACGCCCCTTGCGATTCTTCTTCGGGTGCAAGCGGATGGAGATTCGCAAATCCGCCGATTCTCGCCGTCTTCTCATTGAGCCGCGAATTGTATTTCATCGTGCACGACCCGAGCGGATACATGCCGAGGTCGATCGAGTAATTCCAAGTCGAGATTCGAGTAAAATGCCGCACGACATCGACCTCGCTAACCTCAGGAACCCCTTCCAGATCGTCGTCCCGACGCAATTCTGCCGGCAAAAGGTCTTCCGTAACCGGCACATCCAGTTTCGGCAAACGATAACCAACCCGCCCGCCATGCGAACGCTCAAAGATCAAACCCTCATTTTGGGTCGGGTGTTGTGTGACTTTCTTAATGCTCATGGGGTAACTTCAAAGGGGAAGCGGTCGCGAAATCGATAAACACCGAAGTCCCCATCCAGGCTGAAAATTTTGTTTGAGTTTATTGCCTCCGCAGTTGCGACTAATGATGCGTCAGCAAAATCCATTGGGGTATCTCGATACTTTCGCATCAAGTTTTCCATACGATTCAAGTCGTCGTCTGAAAGATCGTAGATAATTAGAGAACTGTCCAAAATTAATTTCCAAAGACCTTCCTGAAGGTGCCAATCGCCTAAAAAGTACATCGCCTCCGCAAGACAAGCGTGAGTCGTAAACATTTTTCCGCGAAACGCCTCGAAAGCGGCCTCGCATTTCTTGTATCGGGCGTCGTGTTTTTCCGCTAAAAGCAGTACAAGCGGGCCCGTGTCAACAATCATTTCACGTCAAGACCCATCTTTTTTCGATACTTTTTCTTCATCAATTCAGTATATCGGCGATCCATATCCTTTGAATATTCGTGCATCTTGGCCCGCTCTTGCTCTGTGAAACGAGGTAGGTTTGAGAGTGTAAATTCCCTGTCCACAACCTCCTCGATCCAAACCTCTGGCGTAACACCCTTTTTCTTGGCGTTCTTCTTAAGCTTTACCAAAACGTCTTCATTTAGAACTAATACGGAGTCCATACTCAAATAATATCACGCTTTTGGCAACCCTTTCCTCGCTATCGACTCGACGATCTCGCAAAAGCGGTCGAGTTCCCATAGCGTCGTGTAAACATTCGGCGTAATGCGAATTCCTGTAAATTCTTCATGAACGATCGGCGTCGTAAAAATCTTGTGCTTCGACATCAGGTAGCTGCCGATGGCGACCGGATCGATGCCGTCGATCTTAAAATTGGCGATGGCGCACGACTGTTTTGGGTCAAATGAGGTATTAAAGCCGACCTTCGGAACATCTTTCAGCTTATTCATCCAATATCGCGAGAGGTAACGCAGCCTTTCTTCCTTGCGTTTGCCGCCGATTGCGTTATGAAAGAGGATGGCTTCCCCGATGGCCAGCCGCATCGCCGCCGAATGCGTGCCGATCTCCTCGAATTTGCGGATGTCGTTCTTATTTTTGTCTTCGGAAGCCATCAACGCCCAGACCTTGGCGACCTTGTCTTTTTTGACATAGAGCATGCCCGTGCCCTTTGGCGCATAAATCCATTTGTGCAGGGAAGTGCCGTAATAATCACACCCTAAATCGTCGCGTTTGAAATCGAACTGGGCAAACGCGTGAGCGCCATCGACGATCGTTTCGATGCCTTTCGACCGTGCCATCTCGCAAATTTTCTTTACCGGGAGTATCTGGCCGGTAAGATTTATTTGATGTGAGACGAGGATTAGCTTTGTTTTTGGAGTAACGGCTTTTTCAAATGCCGAGGCGATGTCGTCAAGGTTGCTCGGAGCGAGTGGAATTTTGATCAGATTGAGTTTCAGCCCTTCGCGCAGCTCGCGCTGTTTGAGCGTGGTGATCATTCGCGGATAATCCTGCGTCGAGGTCAATATCTCGTCGCCGGATTTGAAATCGAGGCCCATTAGCAGTATTTCGAGCGATTCGCTGGCATTTCGAGTGATCGCGATCTCCTCAGCCGAACAGCCAAAAACCTCAGCCAATCCAGTTCGTACCGTTTCCGATTGCGGCTCCAGTATTTGCCACATTGTATACGCCGTCGCGTCTTCCTGCTGCCAGGTGTAGCGAACAAAAGCCTCCGTGACCATTCGGGGACTTGGTGAAACGCCGCCGTTATTGAGATTTACAATGCCTCGCGTTACAGAGAATGCCTGCTGTATCGTCGCCCAGTAGTCTTCGTCCATCGCCGCCTGCATCGGCGATAGATGGTCAATCGCGCGGCCTGCGGCGTTTACATTTTCAAAGAGCGAGGCCACGGTCGCTGACGAGAGAGCCATCAGACCGACGCCTTTCCCAATATTTGAGAGGAAACTGCGTCGTCCGACCAGATCGTTTCTAATTTGGGATGAGGTCATATAGCTCCTTCCGGCAGAACCGGCAAATGTATGCTTCGGGATTCAAGGCCTTTTGGCAATGCGGGCACGCGATCAGGCCGCGCCATTTTTCCTTTCGATCGAGTGCTTTGTTCTGTGCGACGAGACTAACGCCGATCGTGAAAATGACCAGCATCACCGGTGCAAGACAAAGCAAAATTTCGAGCGTCCCAAACAACATACGCTCACCCCTTGATGAGAAAGCTACCTAAAGAGCATCGACAAAAGCGTCAATATTCGCTCTCGACATCGTCTCGGTAACACAGACGAGAATATCGTTGTCGTGTCCTCCGTAATATTTAGACAGAGCAAGGCCGCCGACGATTCCGTTCGTTGTGCGGACCTTCTCGAGTATCTCGGACGCGGGTCGCGGGCCGCGAACAACAAATTCATTGAACGTCGGTGACGAAAACGGAACGCCATAACCGTTGATCGCCGCTATCTTCTGTTTGGCATACGCCGCTTTCTGTGCGTTCTGCTCGGCGACTTCCTGCAGGCCTTTTTTGCCCATCGTTTCCATGTAAATGGTCGCGGCGAGGGCGATGAGGCCTTGGTTGGTGCAGATGTTCGAGGTCGCTTTTTCGCGGCGGATGTGTTGCTCACGTGTCGACAATGTAAGGACAAAACCTCGATTTCCGTTCTTGTCATACGCCACGCCGCAGAGGCGGCCGGGCATTTGGCGGATGAACTTTTCCTGCGTGGCAAACAGCCCAACATGCGGCCCGCCAAAACTCATCGGTACGCCCCATGACTGGCCTTCGCCGACGACGATATCTGCGCCGCACGAACCGGGCGATTTGAGTAGGCCGAATGAAATCGCTTCGGTCACAACTACGACAAACAGCGCCCCGACCGCATGAGCGGCATCAGCGAGCGATTTTAGGTCTTCGACGCAGCCAAAAAAATTCGGTGACTGAACTACAAGAGCAGCAGTTTTGTCATCGAGAGCAGAAAGATCGGCAACTCGCCCTGTTTCCTCGTCAAACGCGATCTCCGCGATCTCCGCGGCGCCGTGCTGCGTATATGTTTTCGCGACCTCGCGATATTCCGGATGCACGCTCGTCGCGACGACGATCTTGTTCCGCCGCGTTACGCGTTGTGCCATCAGATACGCCTCGGCCATCGCGGTCGAGCCGTCGTACATCGAGGCGTTTGCGACCTCCATGCCGGTGAGCTGGCAGACGAGCGTCTGGAATTCGAAGATGTATTGCAGTGTGCCCTGCGAAATCTCGGGCTGGTAGGGCGTGTACGAGGTGAAAAACTCGCTTCGCTGGATCACGTGATCGACGATCGTCGGCGAAAAATGTGAGTAAACGCCTGCTCCGAGAAACGACGGCTTCGTCGCTGCAGTATTTTTTGCCGCCATCGCTTCCATCGCGGCGATGACCTCAGATTCAGCAAGCGGATCGGTGACGTTTAATGCCCGGTTTAGTTGAACATTGTCAGGTATTGAACGAAAAAGTTCCTTCGGAGTTGAAAGGCCGACCACGGCGAGCATTTCGTCGCGCTCTTCGGGTGAATTTGGTATATATCTCATCAGTTGTCGGTTGTCAGTGGTCAGTGGTCAATGAACGGCGTAGCTGACGACCGACCACTGACCACTGACAACTGTTACGCTGCGGCCTCCAGATATTCCTCATATTCAGCCGCAGAGAGCATCGCATCTGCTTCGCCCGGGTTGTCCATTTTGATCTTGATCATCCAACCAGCGTTGTATGGGTCGTCATTCACGGCCTCGGGCGTGTCATTGAGACCGTCATTGACCTCGGCAATCTCGCCGGCGATCGGCGTAAAAACTTCGGAAACCGCCTTGACCGATTCCACCGACCCAAACGCCTCATGGACATTCAGCTTGTCGCCGACACGCGGCATATCGATATAAACGACATCACCAAGCGAATGCTGAGCGTAATCCGTGATGCCGATAGTTGCAACGTCACCACCAACCGCGACCCATTCGTGATCTTTGCTGTAACGTAGGTTTTCTGGAATGTTTGACATAATTTGAGTGATGGTTTTCGGCGTTTGGTTTTCGGCTTTTGCAAAAACCGACGACCGACAAACCAAACCGCGATTTATTTTTGCCTCTTATAAAACGGTGTCGGTACTACCACCGCCGTAAGATGTTTACCTCTGACATCAATTTTAATTTCTTGCCCGACATTTGCAAACTCCGGCGGCAAAAACGCGAGGCCGATGTTCTTTTTTAAGTAAGGGGCAGGGCTGCCGCTGGTGACGACGCCGATTTTTTTGTCGCCGATGTATATCTCGCAGCCGTCACGGGCGATGCCGGGTTCGGCCATTTCAAAACCCGCAATTTTGCGTTTTACGCCGGCTTCTTTTTGCATCGCGAGGGCCGAGGATCCCATAAATTCGCCTTTCTGCAATTTTGTGATCCAGCCGAGACCGGCCTCATACGGCGTGATATCGTCGTCGAGTTCGTGACCGTAAAGCGACATTGCCGCCTCGAGTCGCAGGGTGTTCCGCGCCGCCAGCCCGCAGGGAAGTATGCCCTCCGCGTCGCCGTATTTGCCGGTTTCGAGCATTTTGTTCCAAAGCTGGACGGCGAATTCTGGCTTAGCGTAAACCTCAAAACCGTCCTCGCCCGTGTAACCGGTGCGCGAAATTATCGCCTCGACGCCATCGACCACGCCTTCCTCAAAATGATAATACTTTATCGCCGCGAGGTCGGTTCTTGTTAGCTGCTGAAGGAAGCCGAGGGCATCCGGGCCCTGAATCGCGATCTGGCAAAAATCCGCGCTTGCATTGCTCAGTTCCAAATCAAAATGGCCAGCATCATCCGAATCGGCAATCCGCAATCCGCGATCCGCAATTCCCTCGATCCAATCCCAGTCCTTCTCCGTCGTTCCGGCGTTTACTACGAGCAGCAATTTCTCGGGCCCAAACCGGTAAACCAGCAGGTCATCGACGACGCCGCCATTCTCACGCGTCAGGGTCGAGTAATGAGCCTGTCCATCGACCAGTTTTGTGACGTCGTTTGTCGTCAGCCGGTTTACAAACGCAATGGCGTCCGGCCCGACAACCCATATCTCGCCCATGTGCGATACATCAAAAAGAGCGCACCGGGTCCGGCACCGCATGTGCTCCTCGATCACCCCAGCCGGATACTGCACCGGCATATCCCACCCGCCAAAATCGACCATCCGTCCGCCAAGTTCGCGATGCACACCATTGAGCGGAGTTTTCTTAAGTTCAGTTTCTGACATACCAGAAGTGTAATTTAGCGGTTTTAACGGCACAAGGGCGGGAGTACGAAAAGGCGGCCTACCCGAGTTCCAGACGGAGGTTGCTCGCAATCTGGTCTCGCCAGGCGTAGGCGAAACCGGGCTTTTTGGGCAAACTCAGGCCAATTTGCGACCGCGGCGCGCTCTTTAGGGATGATTCGAGACGGACGAAATCGTCTTCCTCGGCTTTGCCCCTGAGACGGCCTTTCGGAGATCCAACACCAAGATCCCGTCATCATCGATCTCTGCTCCGGGGAAGCGGACGGTTTCGTTGAGGCGGATGCCGAATTCTTCGACGAAGCTGAATCCGCGTATGATCTTGCCATGGTGTTCGTTTTTGTCCTTGATGGGAAACGCGTCCTTCATCACCAGCCGTGTCGGTTTGAGGCCGATGGTGTTGTTTAGCTTGTCAAAGAGCAGATGGATGCCGTCGGGCTCGCCGAGCATTTCAAACGTCAGGCGGCTGATGTGAAAGACGCCTTTCGGATTCAATGTCGCGTAGATTGCGGCCCACCGGCCGGCCGTTGGGTCACGTCTGCTTTGCTGCCAGATCCTTTTTGCCATGATCTGGGATGATAGCATAAAGAGAACGTTGTGTCAAGTGTGAAATTTTCTTTGTCTTGGATTCATGTAATCAGATGAGCCGTAAATACTGGATCAAAAGCGGCGGCACAGCCGCGACCAACGTTTGCGACAGCTGACGGAAAAGCAGAGCTTTTCCGCACATCGAGCGGCATAGCCGAGGAGTTTACCAATGATTGCGCGCACGGTCGAGCCTCCTATCGACGCACGATGGACGGCACAAAAAAATACTGCTGCAGGACGGACCGGTTTTGTGGCGAAATGGAATATTGGCCGGGGTTTAGAATAAAAAACACCCTTACCAGTCACATGGAAATACTCGACCAATCGGCGAAAATAGTGCGGCTTGGCGCGGTAAAATGGCGTTCCGCCCATTTCCCGCTCAAGGGGCAGGCGGTAAGTTTCTGTGAGGATTGGGTTTAGCGGCTATTTCCCAACGACAAAGGCGAGATAGAAGGAGTCAAATACTCGCAAGTCAGCGTCTTGCCAATCAACGCCGTAAAGGAACAGCAGAAGCTCATCGAGAATCAACAGCGTCAGATCGGCCAATTAAAAAAGCTCGTGTGTCGCAAGAATAAGAAAGCGGCAATCTGCAAAAAGGAGGCAAAATGACCGCTGGGCGGTTACAGATTGGGGAAAGACCGAACGCAATTCACGTCGCTCAAGGCGGCGAAGGAGGGGTCGCGATCCGCGGGCAAGCCCCGCCGCTTAACGGATCGTATTCTGATTCCGCAGCGTTGGCGGGCAAGCCCGCGGCTTAACGGATCTGGGGTTCCACGTCGTTAGTTCTTGTTCTTCTTCTTTGGATCGGCTGCCTCTGCGGGGAGTTTGGCGACGGCGGCGATTATTTGGTCGCAGAAATCGAGTGAGTCGAGAACCGATCCTTTTTCGGCGCCGTTGTTTGGCCTGTCGAGTTCGGCATTCAGTGCCGGTTGATAACGCCGGGCGGCGGCAGCGAGGTTTCGGACGGCGATTGGAAACAAGTCGGCAAGTTTTTGTTTGGCTTTTTTGTCTTCGGGATCGGGAATGACGGCGGAATCGGGCCGTTCGGCGAGGCCGTCGATGTCGTCGATCGCTTTTTGCAGGACGCGTTTTATGTCGAGCAGCAATTGAAACCGTGTGCTTTCGGGCAGGACGCCCCACTTATCGGCGTCTTTGGGTGATGTTTTTGCTCCGTGGACGTCGATCTTTAAGGCGTCGAATCGGCGGTCGATAATCTTCGTCAGAACCGTGATGCGGTCATCGATTTTCTGAGCATCGCGAATCAACTCGACCTCTTCCGCAGTAAAATAATCGCGCTGGGCCGCGACGCTGGCCGGAAAAAAGAATGTGGCAATGATGACGGCGCAAAATAATAGAATGGCACATTTCATATGGGTACTTCTAAACATTCAAAAAAAGATTTTCAACGCAAAGTCGCCAAGACTCAAAGGAAAGAAATAGAAAATCATTTCATTCTCATTAAAATACAAAATCGCTAAACCTCTGCGTCTTTGCACCTTAGCGACTTTGCGTTAAATCTTACGGGTCATAATTGGCTTCGCATTAGTCTATTCACCCGGTTTTCGCTTTGGTATTACCGTGTCGTCAAACAGGGAATCTGTCGCCTTGGCCCGGACCGATCGCAGATAGCCCATCAGTTTGCGGACATAAGGGTCGTATCGCAACGGCAATTCACGGCGAATGACCTCGATTCGCGGAGCCATGCCTCTGAGGCCGATCTCCAGGCGTTTAAAATTGTCCAAAACCTTGCCGCCCCCGTTGTCCCGTCGGTTTAGAAATGCCAGAGCGTCGTCCATCAGGGCGTGAAAATAACCGAGCTCGCGATACATATTTTCGAAATCATGGCCGCCACTGAATTTTTCAGCCCCCGCGAGCCGCAAATTCATAAACTCCAGCGATAACTTCGTGCGGTCTTTGATATCGGTCTTGGAGCCCAATCGGGCGATCTCGTCCTTTGAAATTATCTTCAAAGGCGGCGGTGCGGCCTCGGTCGGATCGTCCTGTGCGGAGGCCGTAGTGAAAAGTGAAAAGTGAAAAGTGAAAAGTGAAAAACAGAAAACGGTTAGCCGCAAAAGCCGTCTTCCACCAATCGACCCAAAAACTTTTAACTTTTCACTTTTCACTTTTAACTATTTCTTCCCCTTCCCATCCTTCAGCAACTTTTGTAGAACCGGCAGGCGTAGATTTACCTTTTCGATGTCAATCTTGTTTTGGGCCGCATCGGCGAGGCGTAAATACTGTTGATAGTTGGCCATCGCATCGAGAAATTCGCCTACTTCGTCGTGGATGATGCCGAGAAACAAATACGCTCCAGCCGTTTTTGGCTGCGCCTTTGTCAGCCATTCAAACTCAGCCCTGGCTTCCGGATAACGCCTTAACTGAAATAACGCTGTTGCCAGATTAGCATGAGCGGTGAAATTATCTGGAACAATCTCGATAATTTTTCTAAAAATTCCGACCGCGGATTCGTATTGTTTGGCCTGGACAAGAGCTGCACCGAAACCGACGGCGTGATCGACATTGCCCGGCTCCGCGGCAGATGCCTTTTGGCAGTAGATAAGTGCTTTTTGCGGATTCTCACGACGGTACAGGCCGCAAAGCCGGCCGAGAATCAGCGGATCGGCTTGATTTGAATCGAGCTGTTTCTCAAGGTCGGCGGCACTGGTCGCGCGTGAAGTATTTATTCTCTTTCGCAATTCACTTGCCGCCGCAAACGGCTTTTGGATCAGATCGAGTTGGGCCAATGCCTCGTCAGGTTTGCCATCGCCCGCCAAAACGTTGGCCCGAAGCAGTTTTAGCTGATCTGATGCGGGAGAGCCTGGTCTTTCGAGCTGAACGATCAGATCCTTTGCCTTGACCACATCGCCTTCGGCGACGGCAATGTCGGCGAGGATAAACAAGGCCGACGGATTTCCGGGATCGGTCGCGAGGGACTTTCCGGCGCTCAATTTCGCGGCGGCACGTTTCTGAAGCGCATTTTCGAGCGCCGCTCGCGCCGTCCACAGCGACGCTGAAGCGTTTGCTTTCGCGGTGAGCGGTGTTAGGGAGGTCAGGAGACTTTCGAGCGCTGAATTTGGAGCCTTGTTATTTACGTGGAGCTGCGTCAGGGCGGTGAGGGCAGCTGCGTTTTGCGGTGCCAGTTCGACCGCTTTCGTCAGCAGTTTGTCGGCCTCGGCGATTTCGCCCTTATCGATCAAGAGCGATCCGAGGCTGGTCATCGCGAGCGTCCAGTCGGAGCGCAGTTCCATGGCCCGGCGAAACGATTTCTCGGCCTCGGCAGTTTTGCCCAGCGCAAGCTCGGCCACGCCTTTTTGATATTCGGCCTCAGGGAAAGATGGTTCGAGTTTGAGCGCTTTTTCGTAAATCTTGATGGCACCGGCGAGATCGCCTTTTTCGTGAAGATCCTGAGCCTGATTAAAAACCGCGATGGGATCGTCGCTGCCCGAAACCTCCTGAGCATAGATCGTCGCGCTCATCAGAATTATTGAAACTCCGACCATCAAGACCGCCGATTTTGAGCGTCGCTTGCGGGAACTAAAAAACGTAGAAAATCGGCACATATTACTGGTCGGATGCAAAAATGCTAACATTGACGGATAAAAACGTCCACCAATTTCGCGTTGGGACAGCTTCCAAAATTTTGGCTCCAAACATTTGCGTTCGGGCTTTTCTCTAAGTTAAGATTCTCAAAATGAACGCTATCAGTTGTTTGCGGCGTTTTACCTGCCAAAATGATCGTTTCGCTGAACAAATATCCCCGTAGGCGGCGCTTTTGAAGCCAAGATCGAAATATTGACAACTCATGTTGAGATGCATTGGCGCGAAATATTGTTGGACGGGTAATTCGCCCGCATGTGTGCGGTTGGACTAGACTGTTTATTGGTCAATAAATAATAGCTGGAGAAATTTAACAATGGCAAATCCGATGGCAGATGAGATGCGGCGATTTCGCGGCAGCGACGAGAAGAATCCGTTTGAGGCAATGAGCGAACGCTTCGACCGGGCCGCCAAACTGCTCAATCTCGAGGAAGATCTGTACGCCGTAATGCGCGTTCCGAGCCGCGAGATCAAGGTTTACATCCCGGTTAAGATGGACACGGGGCATATACAGGTGTTTGAGGGCTTTCGGGTTCAGCACAATTTTGCCCGCGGGCCGGCAAAGGGCGGCATTCGGTATGCTCCGGACGTTTCGCTCGACGAGGTAAAGGCTCTATCAGCCTGGATGACCTGGAAATGCGCCGTCGTCAACGTGCCGTTCGGCGGAGCCAAAGGCGGCATCATCTGCGATCCGTATCAAATGTCGATCGGAGAACTCGAGAGAATGACGCGCCGCTACACGTCAGAACTGATGGATTTTATCGGACCCGACAAGGACGTGCCTGCGCCGGATATGAACACCAACGAACAAACGATGGCCTGGATCATGGATACTTATTCTATGCACATCGCGCCACACGGTTAATGCCGTGGTTACGGGCAAGCCGGTCGCACTTGGCGGTTCGCTTGGACGGCGAGAGGCAACGGGGCGCGGTGTTTTGTTTACTGTCAATGAAGCGATCAAACGTTTTAATCTGACGCCGGAACAGACAACGGTCGTAGTTCAGGGGTCGGGAAATGTCGGCGGCATCGGGGCCGAACTGATGCACGCCAAGGGCTATAAAGTCATCGCGATATCAGATGTGGGCGGCGGAATTTATAATCCCGGGGGCCTCAACATCCCGCACGTACTGGAGTATTTAAAGAACAATAAGTCGCTCGAAGGCTATCCGGACGTTGAGGTGGTTGACAATAAATCACTGCTTGAGATCGAATGCGACGTTCTGGCCCCGTGTGCTACGGAAAATCAGATTACCTCGGAAAACGCCGACCGTATCCGGTGCAAAATACTTGCCGAAGGGGCGAATGGCCCGACCACGCCGAAAGCGGATAAGATATTGCATGACAAAGGAATATTCGTGGTGCCTGACATTTTGGCAAACGCTGGCGGCGTTACCGTTTCTTATTTTGAGTGGGTTCAGGACCGTATGGGATATTTCTGGTCAGAGGCTGAGGTTAACGCACGTTTGGAAGACAAAATGGTCGCGAGCTTTAACGAATTGGTGCATTTTGCTGATAAGCACAATGTCGATTCCCGTACCGCCGCCTACATGCTGGCGATCGACCGGGTTGCCTACGATACCCGAATGAGGGGAATCTATGCATAAGAAAAAATGCTCAAATTTTGAAATTGCTTGATTTTTAGACGGAGTTGCGTTAATGTCAGTAGCTGGGAGAATTGGCTTTTAAGTGTTGACTTTACGGTCGAACTCCTCTATAAACTAAGCGTAAGTATAGATTTATCTATTTTTAGTCACGCGTGCATTTTGTCGGGCGCATCGTTTGGTCAGTCCGCCTATCGTGTGCAATAATCAGTGGATTGCTTGTGGTCGCACATATTGGTGGGCGATCCGGTTTGTTACTATTTGAAATTTAATTTTCTATTTCGGCGGAGGAATGTGATGAAACTCGCTAAAAAGGTGTACGTCGTTACACTTATTATTTTAACGCTCGTGTTCGCGGTGTCGGCCCAAAAATCCGATAAAGATGACCGTAACACGACTTCAACTGTTGGAACCGGAGGCTCCGTTGGCGGTCCTACCGGTCTTTTTACTGTCTATGACAGCTCTACCTTGAGAAAGGGCGAATACACGTTGAGTGCGTCGCTCAGCAACTATGACCGTGACCCGGGAAATGTGGACATTTCGACCATCCCGCTCAGCTTCCAGGTCGGCGTTTCGAACAGACTCGAGTTGTTCTTCACGACCGAGGCATGGCGCGGCGTCAAGGTAAATGCTCCGCAGAATCTATCAAGTTTTTATCTGCCTAACTCAACATTCTCGTTCGGCGGCGTTCGCCGCGTACCAGGTGCGATTGTGCTTGAGCCGGGAGCATCGGGCACACGGCCGGTCTTTCGACCGATCGGTGCCCCATTTAGACAGTTCCCGTTTACTGGCGGGACGTTCTACACACCAAACCTAGGTACAGCGGTCAACACGCTGGGCCCGCCGAGAGCCGGCGGTGCGGCTGACCTTTTCCCGGGTGTAGGTTCGGTTTACGGCAGCATTTTGCCGGGTATCGTTCTGACAACATCAGTTATTAGCGCGAACGGTAACACGGCTCCGGCCAGTTTCTCGATCCGCCCTAGCTATCTAGCTGACGCTCCGTTTATTAACCGGACGTATGGAACGTCGTCGTTTAACACCATGAACTTTGGCTTCAAGTGGCGTTTCAACGATACGAAAGCCGCCTGGGGTCACGGTATCACCGCTTTTTATCGCTACTACACGGATAGCGGCAGCGACCTCGCGGGCTTCAATATGTTGCAGCGTGGATCTGGTTCAGGCAGCAACAAGGGCGATCTCGGCGTAACCTACTTTGTAGACGCGAGAGCGACCAAGTGGGCGAACGTCGCGTTTAACGCCGGCTATGTTTACACCAGCAAGGTTACAGGAAATTTTGGCGGAACGGATTTCGTCATGTTTGATCCGGGTGACGAACTTCAACTGTCGGTCGGCGTCGATTTCCCGGTCAATAAGTTTTTCCAGCCGATCCTCGAATTCCGTTCGTTGGATTATGTCGGCGGTCGTACAGTTAATTCGCTTGAGCAGAATCCGAAAGACGGCCTTGCCGGCTTCAGGGTTTATCCGCGTCGCTGGTTTGGTTTTGGTCTGGCCTACCGCCACAATTTCAACCAGCAGGATGTCGGCAGTTTTGAAGATGCTTCAACGCAAAATACTGTGACGGTACTTTGCGGGCCGGTGCCGCTTGCGGGATGTGTCCCGACAACCACGACAGTCACAACCAGAGGAATTCCTGCAGGCCTCGGTGCTTCGTCGGATCCGCACGGCTACATTGCTAACTTCTGGATCGGCCGGCGCGACAAGCGTGCGGGCGAGGTTGTCAACCAGCCGGCTAATGTTGATTCGGTTGCATTAGGTGCTACCGTTATCACGCTTCCTTGCCGTCCCGGTCTGGTATCACGTTCCGGTGCTTGTGCTGACAGCAGCAAAAACATCAGCGTCGCGACCCGTGCTAGTGATCCTGAGAATGACGTCCTAACCTACAACTACACCGTCTCGGGCGGACGTGTTGTCGGAACGGGTGCGAATGTTCAGTGGGATCTCAGCTCGGCTCAAGCCGGAACGTACACGATTGTGACCGGCGTTGACGATGGCTGCGGTGTGTGCGGAAAGACGGACACAAAGACCATTCGGGTTGAAGAATGTCCGGATTGCTATGAGCCAAGTGGACCTAAGTGTGATTGCGGATCGCTCACAGTTAGCGGACCTGCAGGAACGACCTCACCGGGTGATTCGATGACCTTTACGGCAACGGCAACCGGTACAGGGAATTTCACTTATAACTGGACGGTGTCATCAGGCACGATCACATCGGGTCAGGGAACGCCTAGCATCACCGTTAGTACGACGCCTGAGATGGCCGGTACAAACGTTACGGCTTCCCTCAAATTGGGCGGTTACGCAGAAGGCTGTACTAACTGTCCTACTGAGGCGTCGGAAAGCGCTGGCGTTGCTCCTAAACCGACCGCAAGTCCGGTTGATGAATACGGTGCACTCAAAGATGATGACGTCAAGGCTCGTGTTGACAACTTCTATATCCAGTTGAACAACAGTCCGAGTGCTAGGGGTTACATCATCAATTACGGAACGCCTGCACAGGTGCGGAAGCAGAAAGCTCAGATCATGAAGGCGATCAACTTCCGTAAATACGATGCCAGCCGTGTAACATTTGTTGACGGACCAAACAACGGTCAGGTGATGACCAAGTTCTGGTTAGTACCAGCCGGTGCGGAAAATCCGCAGCCGTAAGTAAAACAGCTTTGCATCCTTTCGGGTTGTAAACATAAAACAGTAAATGACCGGGGCGATCATCACGAAGCCCCGGTCATTTTTTGTTTAATCCTAGGGTCATGTGTCAGAACCGGGAGCGGTAGCGACTGGGTGCTTCATCGGTGACGCCGTAACCAATCTCGACTGGAGGGTGAGCATCCTGCTCACCGGTTCGGGGCGAGCAGGATGCTCACCCTCCAGTCAATCCGAAACCGCTCTAGGTATTAAGCTAATGCTTAATTTTCCTTGACTTTCGCCGCTACTCCGTAATATAGTCTTGCATGTAACCGTCGGTTCTAAAGGGCCGTGTCAAAATTTCCGATTACTAAAAATCCGAACGCAAACCTGCGGCCTACTTTGAACATCCAAGGTACGGTTGGCTCGCATTGTCTTTGCGAATCAGGATCAACTGCTCGCCTTCGGAGATGCTAAAGGAACCTAATAATATGCCGCAGAAAAATAAGATTCGGTTAGTTTTGTCGATGTTGTTGACCGCCGCGACCTTTCAGTCGGGGGTTTTACCGGCGGCGGCAGCCGTTGAAAATGAAATCAACGCAGCCGAGTCGTATGCCGATTGGCGCGTCGTCGGCCCGACCGGTGGCGACGTCCGCGTCGTCGCGATCGACCCGAAGGACAAAAATCGCCTCTATATCAGCACGCTCGACGGCCAGGTACACACATCCGCTGACGGCGGCAAATCGTGGCGGCTGCTGGTCAATCTGAATAAGGCGGAATTGATCCTCGATCAGTTAGTCGTTGATGCGAGCGATTCACGTACCATCTATACGTCTGGACATCGCGGCAACGCACCGGGCGGATTTTTCCGCTCAACCGACGGCGGCGAGAGCTGGAAGGAATCAAAGGAACTTAAGGGGGAGTCGATCCATTCGATGGCGCAGTCGCCGGTCGATCGCAAGCTCATTCTGGTTGGGACGACTCGCGGCGTTTGGAGTTCAAAAAATTCGGGAGCGGATTGGGAAAAAATCTCGTCGACAACGATGCCGGTGAATATCGATTCGCTCGCGATCGATCCGCGTAAGGAAAGCACGGTCTATGCCGGCACTTGGTGGCGAGCGTACAAGAGTACCGACGCTGGCAAAAACTGGCGTCTGATTCGCGACGGCATGATCGACGATTCGGACGTTTTTGCGGTGACGCTCAATCCTCGCAACCCTGACCACGTTATCGCCTCGGCCTGCAGCGGCATTTATGAATCGCAGAACGGCGGCGAAAAATGGTCAAAGATTAACGGCATCCCATCCCAATCGCGCCGGACGCGCGATATTCTCCAGCATCCGACGATCCCGGGAACGGTCTATGCCGCGACTACGGAAGGTTTTTGGATGACGAGCAATGGCGGCAAAACGTGGGCGCTGACGACACAGCGAAATCTCGAGATCAACTCAATCGCCGTTCACCCGGACGAGCCAAACCGCGTGTTTATCGGTACGAATAACTACGGCGTTATGGTTTCGAATGACGGCGGGCGCAATTTCGAGCAGACCAACACAAATTTCAGCAGCCGCTTTACCTATCTGGTGACGCCCGACGTCCAGAAATCAAACCGACTATACGCGGCGACCCATAATACCGCAACCGGCGGTGGGTTTTTCTTTGTCAGCGACGACAGCGGGCTTACGTGGAAACAGGCCCAGGGGCTGGATGTCGGTCGCGTCAGGACATTTACGCTGCGTCAGGACCCAACGACGCCTAATTACATGTTTCTCGGAACAAATATAGGAATATTCCGCTCGGTGGATCGCGGGAATTCCTGGACCCAGCTTATGGCTGCGAAAACGGCAAAGACTCCAGCTAAAAAGCCGGTTGCAAAGCCAATCCGCAAGAAAATTGTGAAAAAGACGGCCTCCGTTACCGCTCGCACCGCTCCGCCCGTGGTCGCGGCTCCGGTTGCCTATGCGAAACTCATACCGGTACTCACCGAAAAAGTTTCGGTTATTGAGACCATACCGGGCGGCGGATTATACGCCGGCACGGACAAGGGCCTGTACCGAAGCCTCGACCTATCGAAGGGATGGGAAAGACTGTCGTTTGGTGAAGCTATCAATTCGAATGTGTTTGCCATACACGTCTCAGCGGCCCGTCCGGACACGGTTTGGGCAGGGACGGCAAGCTCAGGCGTTTTAGTGTCACGCGACAAGGGCCTGACATGGAATCGGGCCGGCGGTGCGGTGGATAACGTACCGGTCAGCTCGATCATGTCCGATCCGAAACGTCCTGATTATATTTATGTGGGCACCACGCAGACCTTTTATATCAGCCGTGACAACGGCAAAACGTGGACACGCCGCGGGGGCAATCTGTCCCTCGGAAATTTTACGAGCATCCTGATCAATCCCAGCAACACGGACGAGATATTGATCTCCAGCGCTATCGATACCGATGGCGGGATTTATATTTCGACCGACGCCGGGAACCGTTGGAAACGTGTCGATACAGAGAAAATGAAGCTTCCGAGCCGACGGATATGGTCGATGGCGTTTGACCCGCAGGATTCGGGACGAATTTTTGCAGCAACGCATTCGTCCGGGGTTTACAAGATCGAACGCACGGCGCGCACCACCGCCGGGATGTAGGCGTCGCCTGAACTTAAGAATTTCAGCCACGAAATTACACAAAAAAGGCACGAAAACAGCACTTTGGAGGTCTGTTTTCGTGCTTTTTTTGTGTAATTTCGTGGCTGACAATTCTTGAGACCGATTGACTTGGCAACTTGGAACTTGTTCGTTTGAATTCTATAATTTGAACAGACAAAAAAGGAGCCATCAGTTTGAAGCAAGAGACCGCTCGCGAATCCTCACCGGAGAAACCAGGCTGTCGGGTGTCGCGTTTACCATTCTCCGATATCCCGCATCAGTCGCGGCTTTTTGTTCAGTACCAGAGCGATCCACTTTCGCTAAAAAAATTCTATCCAAATGCTCTCGTTTCCCCGGCTGAAATTGCGTCCTATATTCCGACCGTTCTTGATAAATACAAAACTGACCGAAACGAGGTATGCGATGCTCTCGCGGAAATAAACACGGCAGTATCCGCAAGTGAGCGAACCCAAAAGAATATCAGATTGCTTCGAGAATCCGATACGGTCGCGGTCGTCACGGGGCAGCAGGCCGGGTTGTTTACCGGGCCGCTCTACACAATCTATAAAGCTCTCTCAACAGTGAAGCTGGCTGAACTGTTGAATCAGCAAGGGATCAAGGCGGTTCCCGTTTTCTGGGCGGCGACCGAGGATCATGATTTTGACGAAGTTTCACAGGCCTTTTTTACCGACAAAACCAGCAGGTTACTGGCGTCGAAATACGTGCCCGTGAGTCGCGTTGAAGCGATGCCCGTAGGGTCAGAATTGATCGACGGCGAAATGAAGAATATAATCGCGGCCGTTTTTGATGACCTGCTGCGGACGGAGTTTTCGGCCGAGCTACGCGAAGTACTGCTGAGTCTCTGGGCCGAGGGCGTAAATTTTGGCGAGGCGTTTGGCCGGGCGCTCATGTCGATCCTGGGTAAGTTCGGCATTGTTTATGTAGACCCTATGCATGGCGCGATAAAGCGGCTTTCGGCCCCGATCTACATGGCGGCGATAAACAAGGTGGATGAGATCGTCGCACGCGTCGTCGAGCGTGGCAGTGAGCTGATTGCAAGCGGATATCACAAGCAGCTTCTGGTCGAGGACGATTACTTCCCGCTCTTTTGGCATGATGACGATGGGCGGCGGCTTGCTCTGAGAAAGACTCACGAAGGCGTATATCGCGCGAAGGACAGTCGGCGGGTGTTTGCGACGGCTGAACTTCGCGAAATAGCCGAGAATGATCCGCAGCGGCTGAGCCCGAGCGTCATTCTGCGACCGATTGTCCAGGATTATCTTTTTCCGACCGCCTGTTATTTTGGCGGCGGGGCAGAGATTGCATATTTTGCGCAGAACAGCGAAGTATACCGTGAACTCGGGCGACCCGTAACGCCGGTTTTTCATCGACAGAGTTTTACGATTGTCGAGGCGAAACAGAACCGCGTCCTCGAAAAATTTGGCATTGATCTTTCTTGTCTGTTCGAGGGGAAAGACGAAACGATCCTGATGGTCGCCGCCGAAAGCGTTTCGCCTGAGACGGGTCGCCTTTTTGCCGAGGTCGAAGAGCGAATTAATGCCGAGATGAATCGTCTCGATCAGGCGGTCTCACAGATCGAACCAACGCTCACGGCGAACTTGGCAAAACGCCGCCGTAAGATTAATTATCATATTGCGACGCTGCGCAAAAAAACGCTGTCGGCAATGGTTCAACGCGATGCGATTGCACATCGTCAGATCGACGAGCTGTTTGCGACGCTTTTGCCAAATGGCGAATTGCAGGAACGTGTCATTAATATATTCTCGTACCTCAACAAATACGGGCTGAATTTTATTGATTGGATTTACGAAGCAATTGATCTTGACGACAAGGACCACCGGATTATCGAACTGTAAAATGAACAAGATAAAGATATTATCCGATAATCTCGCAAACCAGATCGCCGCCGGCGAGGTGGTCGAACGCCCCGCGTCGGTCGTCAAAGAATTGGTTGAAAATTCCATCGATGCCGGTTCGACGCGTATCCAGATCGACATCGAACTCGGTGGTCGCCGCCTGATGCGCGTCGCTGACGATGGTGAAGGCATGAGCCGCGACGACGCGATCCTCGCTTTTGAAAGGCACGCGACATCGAAGATCAAGACGGCCGAAGATCTCGGACGCATCGGAACGCTGGGTTTTCGGGGCGAGGCTTTGGCGTCGATCGCCTCGGTTGCAAAAGTCGAGCTTTTAACAAAGACCGAAGCAGATAGCACCGCTTCGCGAGTCGTAATCGAGGCCGGACGTTTGATCGATGTAAAGGACGCGGCACGCGACACGGGAACGACGATCTCAGTACGCGATCTTTTCTACAACACGCCCGCGAGACGCAAATTCATGCGATCCGAGGCGACCGAGAATTATCATTTGACGAGCATCGTTACCCATTACGCGCTTGCTCATCCTGAGATAGCCTTTACGCTGACGAATAATGGACGCGAGGTGATACGCGTGTCGCCGGCAAAGGACCTGCGTGAGCGCGCGTTTCAAATCTTCGGCCACGATTTGCTCGAGAGCCTTTTGCCGGTCGAGGGCGGCAGGGAATATGTGGCAAAGGTTTCGGGCTTTGTTTCCGCTCCGCGCGAGCGACGGACCACTCGCGACGCGCAGTATTTCTTTGTAAATAAACGCTTTGTCCGCGACAAGACGATAGCCGGAGGCCTACTCGAAGGGTTTCGATCCGTCCTGCCCCACGGCGTATATCCGGTGGCCTTTCTTTTTCTCGAAATGCCGCTCGAGGAGATCGATGTGAACGTTCACCCGGCGAAAACCGAGGTGCGTTTCCGTCGTGGCGAAGCGGTCAAGGATGTGATCGCCGAAGCGATCCGAGCGGCCCTCGCCAACGCCGGGATCGTTGCTGAAATACCGGACGAGCGGTATATCGAACCGGAGCCTACCCCCCTCTACGCACGGCCTGTCGCCCTCCCGGACACAGCTCAAACCCGGATGGAATTTCACGATACTTCGCCTGAGGTGTCGCCCCACAATGTTGAACCAGAAAGCCCGGCCGAGCCGTTGGCCCGAGTCGCATCGGCGAGTCGGGCAGCCGAACCGGCTTCGGACACGTACAGGCCGGTCGTCGTGGAGGATGTGTCGGAACCGGCCGGATTCTTTGTGGATGAAGGCATCGCCGTGCCTTCGCAGCGCCTGGAGCAACCGGCTGGGTATGCGGAATTACCGCCCGTCGATTCGGCATTGAAGGTCGCTAAACCGATTGAGATCGACGGTCTTTCTGCCTCAAAGATACAGCCGATTGGGCAACTTCACGATAGTTTTATCATCGCGGTCGATGACGAAGGATTGCTTCTGATCGATCAGCACGTGGCGCATGAGCGGATCCTTTTTGATAAATTTTGCAGGAGCGAAACGGAACGACAGATCGAATCGCAAAATCTGCTGCTGCCTGAGACAATAGACCTTTCGCCAGCCCAGTCCGAGGCGTTTCAATTGATCGAGAACGATCTGGAATCACTCGGCTTTGGCCTGATGCGGCTGTCGGGGCGAACGGTTGCGATCAAGAGCATTCCAACCGATCTGCAGCCCGCCGAGGCGCGGAATCTCTTTGCCGAGATTCTCGATACCGTCGAGCACGAAAAACGCGGCGGAGCCAAGAAAACTCTCCGCGACGACATCGCTGCCAGCCTGGCGTGTAAGGCGGCGGTTAAGATCAATATGAAGCTGACGCCGGAAAAAATGCGCTGGATGATCGACCGGCTTTTGATAACGACATCGCCGACGACGTGTCCGCACGGCCGGCCGGTAATTCTGAGGCTTTCGATGAAGGACATCGAGCGGGCTTTTCACCGCACCTAGATTATGGAAAATATAGATCAGCCGAAGCCGGAACGACCGAGTGACTTCTGGAATAAAGTCTATGCTGCGGTGGTTGTTAACACTTTCATCGTCGTCACGGCACTATGGGCTTTTTCGCGGTATTTTGACTAAAGAAATCGATAAATGAGATCTCTCGATTGGGCAATAGTCGTCGTCTACCTCGTGTATGTCATCTGGGATGGCATCCGGATGACGAAGCACAGCGGCAGTAAGGAAGGGTACTTCCTTGCGGATCGAGGCCTTCCCTGGTGGGCTGTCGGGCTCTCGGTCATGGCCACACAGCTTTCCGCGATCACGCTCGTCGGAACGACGGGACAGGCGTACAGCGATGGGATGCGGTTCATCCAGTTCTATTATGGGCTGCCGTTCGCGATGATCATTCTGTGCGTGACGGTGGTGCCGTTCTTTCATCGGGCGAACGTGTTTACCGCTTACGAGTATCTCGAAAAGCGTTTCGACGTCAAGGTTCGTACACTCACGAGTTTCTTTTTTCTGATTTCTCGTGGGCTGGGTGTTGGTACTATCATCTCAGCGCCATCTATCGTTCTCTCGATCGTTTTCGGTTGGAATCTGATAGCGACGATCTTTGCCATTGGAATGTCGACGACGATCTATACGGTTTTTGGCGGTGTTCAGGCGGTGACGTGGACTGATGTGAAACAGATGGTCGTCATCTTTTTTGGGCTGGGCGTATGTTTTCTCGTGATCCTTTGGAGCTTTCCGACCGGGGTTTCGCTCGGCGACGGGCTGCATCTCGCGGGCAGTTTAGGCAAGCTCAATATGGTTGACACAACCTTTGACTTGAAGGAAAAATACACGATCTGGTCCGGTCTGATCGGCGGCCTGTTTCTGATGCTTGGCTATTTCGGCTGCGACCAGAGCCAGGTTCAGCGTTTTTTGACAGCAAAGTCGGTTGACGAAGGTCGCACGTCATTGCTGATGAGTGCGTTCCTGAAAATACCGATGCAGTTCGGGATTCTGCTGATTGGTATAATGGTCTTTATTTTTTATCAGTTTACCGCGCCGCCAATCGTCTTCAATCCGGCAGAGGTCGGCAAGGCCTCGCAAACTGTTGAGTTTCAGCAGATTCAGGGCAAATATGCAGCGGCGCACGCCGAGCGCCGGGCGGCGGCGACAAATTTCGATACCGGGAACGTCGAAACTCGACAGGCATACATCGATGCCGACAAGAAATTTAACGAGAGCCGTAAAGAGGCCGTCGCATTTGTCCGCTCGACGAGCAACCCGACATTTAACGATATAAACTATGTCTTCCCGACATTTGTCCTCGAAAATATGCCGATGGGTGTGATCGGGCTGCTGATCGCTGCGATTTTCGCGGCGGCAATGTCATCGATAGCGGCGGAGCTAAACGCTCTCGCGACCGCGAGTACGATAGATTTTTACCGCCGGCTCTATGCCCCTGAAGCGACGGATTCTCATTACGTGATGGTAGGCCGGATTACCACGTTTATATGGGGAATCTTCGCGTGCATTGTCGCGATATTTGCGACAAATCTCGGTTCGCTGATCGAGGTTGTGAATAAATTCGGCTCGTTCTTTTACGGCTCCCTTTTGGGCGTTTTTGTGCTAGCGTTTGTCGTCAAGCGGGCACGTGCAAGGGGCGCGTTTTTCGGGCTTTTATTTGGCATAGCGTCGGTTTGGATCGCGAGCATTTACTCCGACATTGAGTTTTTATGGTTCAACGTAATCGGCTGCGTCGTGACGGTGATCGCGGGTTATTTGATCAGCCTGACGGTTAAAGAAGATTTGAAACGCGGAGACGCGGAGGAAGTTTGAACCGCAGAGACGCGGAGACGCGGAGAATTTTTAGATTCTAATGTGATATGACTAAGCTGTATCGATTTTGCTTATCCTTCTTGTTTCTTCTGTGCGTCTCGGTGTTTCTGCGGTTAGAAACCCGGGCGCAGGTGCGACCAGTTTACGATCGCGGTACAGCGGGCCTGTATCAGTTGCTAAAGAAGCTCAATTCGACCACAAGTGCGCTCATGATCGGGGCTCATCCCGACGACGAGGACACTTCGCTCCTCGCCTATCTCGCCCGTGGCGAGAGTGCTCGGACAGCTTACCTTTCGCTAACGCGCGGAGATGGCGGGCAGAATATTATCGGAACCGAACTCGGCGAATCGCTCGGCGTGATCCGTACGGAAGAACTGATCCAGGCCCGACGGCTCGATGGTGCGGAGCAGTTCTTTGGGCGCGCCTATGATTACGGTTTCTCGAAAACTCTGGCCGAAGCCAAGTCAAAATGGGACGAGAAGATCGTGCTGTGCGACACGGTACGCGTCATCCGGCAATTCCAGCCGACTGTGGTTGTTTCGCAGTTCTCCGGAACGACGGCCGACGGCCACGGGCAGCATCAGTATGCGGGCTACATCGCCCCGCTGGCGGTCAGGGCCGCATCAGATGCTTCGCAATCCGCGGAGGCCGGACCCGTGTGGAATGTGCAAAAATTCTATTTCCGTGCACGCGGGGGTGAACCCCGACTGCGTGTGAATACCGGTAAATACGATCCGGTGTTGGGCCGGTCATACTTCGAGATAGCCATGGAAGCCCGCAGCCAGCATAAATCGCAGGAACAGGGTGTGTTGGAACTTCGCGGCGAGCAATTCTCTGCTATGAACCTCGTCGGCAGCGAAGCAAAAGAGGCCGCGATCTTTGAGGGCATCGACACGTCGCCCGCCGCGGTCGCGAAGGCTGTTGCGGCAGATGAAACGGCGGTCACGGCAATGTTTGCGACGACGAGATTGGCGATCAACGGGTACGAAGTCGCCGCCCCCGAAAAGCTGTTGCCCAATCTAGTCCGTGGATATTCAATCGCTGCCTCCAACGAGTCCTCATCCCGTTCCCCAAACGCACGAAATTTCTTCGCTGAGCGCAAACGTCTCTTCGCCGAGGCAATCGTCCTAGCCGCCGGAATTCAGATCGACGCGCTTGCCGATCGGGACACGGTCGTGCCGGGCGAGAGTTTTTCGGTCGGAGCCAAGGCCTTCACAAATGGCCGCAGTAATTTTAAGGTAACCAGCCTCAAGTTATCGGCCCCACCTAACTGGACTGTCGCGACCGCTGAAATGCCGCGAGCAAACAGCCCGGCGTTTCTCACTCGCGAGGTTACAACGTCGGTTGCGTATTTCACCGTCACACTTCCCCGAAATTCGGAGCCGACCCAGCCGTATTGGCTCGCGGAACCGCGTGATGGCGATTTATTTCGATGGAATGTAAAGGAGAATGAATCGGATACACTGCCGGTCGCAAAACGTGTGCCGAGCCTTTCGGCAACGCTAGAAGTCGGCGGAACTGCGGTCGTCGTTGAAAGGCCGATCGAATTCCGTTTTGCGGATGACATACGCGGCGAGATACGGCGAAATGTCGATGTTGTGCCGCAGGCGACGGTTGAGCTTGATCAGGCGATGATGATCATTCCGTATTCTGAAAAGGCACAGACAAAGCGTATCGTGTTGACGGTTACCAATCATTCTACGCAGCCAATCTCCGGTATGGTTTCGCTGAATATTAACGCAGAGCGCGAATGGAAGACTACGGCTTCGTCAGCGACCTTTGACATTCCACGACGCGGCGAGCGTCAGGCCATCTCGTTCGACGTGACGATCCCTGCCAAGACCAAGGCGGGGAGCTATCAGATCAATGCCCAGGCGTCGATCGGCGACTCTGTCGGCACGTCGTCAATGCGCATCATCGCGTATCCGCACATTCAGACCCAGCGTTTCTACCGTCGAGCTGTCACCGACGCGAAGATCATCGATCTCAAAACTGCTCCCGTAAAGGTCGGTTATCTCGCCGGTAGCGGCGACCGCGTACCAGAAGCGATCAGGCAGATGGGGTTTAATCTGGAGATGATCTCGGAAAGCGATCTGGCGAATGGGCAGCTTTCAAGGTTTGACGTGATCATAGTCGGGATTCGAGCCTATCAAGTGCGGTCCGATCTGGTGGCGAACAACAAGCGACTTCTCGATTACGCCAACGGCGGCGGTACGCTCATCGTGCAGTATCAGTTACCAGCTTACGCGCAGCAGAATTTGGCGCCTTTCCCGCATGGGATGGGGCCGCGGACTTCGGATGAGAATGCCGAGGTGAAGATCGCCGCACCGGAGCACCCTATATTTAATTTCCCTAATAAGATCGGTACGGGCGATTTCGTCGGTTGGGTCCAGGAGCGGAATCTTTACAATTTCTCGACAATGGACCCGAAATATACTGGGCTGCTTGAAACTCATGACGCGAATGAGGCCGAGAACAAAGGCGGGTTGGTGATAGCGGACGTCGGGAAAGGGAAGTACATCTATTGCAGCTATTCGCTGTTTCGACAACTGCCGGCCGGAGTGCGGGGAGCGTATCGACTGCTAGCAAACATGCTGAGTTCGCCGAAAGCCAAGAAGTAGCTTCTCTTTGCGGTTCCTTTGCGTCTTTGCGTGAAACAATGATTTTCTCACGCAAAGTCGCAAAGATCGCAAAGAAGACGCTAATAAGAATATGGATAGAAAATAGGACTCTTGAATTCAAGCAGTAAGTGCAACTCTTGTTAATTGCTCCAGTTCTTTGAAATAGACCTCATTGGGTGATTTATAGCCGAGCGATTTGCGAGGGCGGTTGTTAAGGTTGTCCTCGACTTGTTTTACGTGTTCATCGGTAATTGTATCGAACTTCATATGTTTGGGAAAGAATTGGCGGATGAGGCCGTTAGTATTTTCGTTGAGGCCGCGTTCCCAGGATGAATATGGGTGACAGAAGTAGAAATCGGCGTTCAGGTTTTTAGCGATTTTCTCGTGTTCGGAGAATTCGCGGCCGTTGTCGGCGGTCAGGGTATGGACGATTAAGTCTTTTACTTCGCCCACGATAGCCTGACCGACGAGAGCACCTGTTTTTTGATTGACCTTTTTCATTCTGAGCAGTTTCGATTTTCGATCAACGATCGTGACAATCGCCTGTTTGTGGCCCTTGCCAATTATGGTGTCGAGTTCAAGATCGCCGATGCGTTTCTTTTCGGCGACGATGAGCGGCCTCTGGTCGATGCTTATCTGGTTTTTCCAGACGCCGCGTTTCGAGTACGAGCCGTAGCGTTTACGGCGTTTCTTGCGGCATCGCAAGTATGTGTGCAGGTCACCGCCACGTTGCTTGTCTCGATAAATATGCTGATATATCCATTCGTGGCTAACCGGATATTGACCCGCCAAGCGGCGAAGACCGGAAACCTGATCGGGACTCGAGTACTTTTTGATTTCGGCCTCGATTTCCGTCCAAACACTCGCCGGAATACGCGGTCCGGCTTTCTCTGTACGCCGCTCAAGTGCTTGTCTATCAGCATATTGCGGGCGATAACCGCGTTTTGACCAATTGCGCTTGAGCTCGCGCGTAACGGTTGATTTATGCACCCCGATGATCCCGCCAATCTCGGTTCTCAAATGCCCGGCTTTCAAAAGTGCATAAATTTGGTATCTTTGTTCAAGGGTAAGCTGCTTGTACTTCATGATAACTCTTCGATGTCACCATCAAAGAGCGAAGATGCTATCGCAGCTTGCCCTTTCCGGCGACTCTAAGAGTTGCACTTACTACTTGAATTCAAGACTTTATGAACCTTTCATCAAAACATAAATCGCTTATCACAAAGGTCATCAACGTTTTCGAGTCGGGGAAGCCCGCAGGGAACTATTCGGTCATCGCGATCTTTGAGGACGGGCCGGGTGATATCAGGCAGATCACCTACGGACGTTCGCAGACGACGGAGTACGGCAACCTCGGCAAGCTTATCAAGAAATATGTAGCTGCGAACGGCATTTACAGCAATAAGTTGAAGCCATTCGCTGACAAGGTGGGCGTGACCGCGTTGACAGACGACGAGACGTTCAAAGGCTTACTCAAAAAGGCGGGGAACGAAGATCCGGTGATGCGGACGGTTCAGGATGTGTTTTTTGACGAGGTCTATTACAAGCCCGCGATGAAGTGGGCGAAGGATAAGGGCTTTATCCTGCCGCTCTCGGCTCTCGTGATATACGATTCGTTTATTCACAGCGGTAGTATTCTGTCGGTGATTCGAAATACTTTTCCTGAGACGGTTCCGTCGGACGGCGGTAACGAGATCGAATGGACGACCGCGTATGTCAACGCCCGGCACACGTGGCTTGCTAATCATTCGCGAGAGGCGGTGCGAAAGACCACCTACCGGACAAAATGTTTTAAGGAAGAGATCGCGCGTGGGAACTGGCCGTTGACGATGGTGCCAGTCAATGCGAATGGGACGAAAGTTTCCTGAGCTATTCAAGAACGACAAGAACATCGCCAGCGGACACAGTATCGCCCTCGGCAAATTTGATGGTCGTGATCACACCGTCCTTGGGTGATTTCATTTCGTTCTGCATCTTCATCGCCTCTACGACGATCACGCCGTCGCCTTTTTGGACGGTGTCGCCTTCGGCGACGAGGATCCGCACGACCTTGCCGGGCATCGCCGTCTTGATCTCGGCTTTGCCCGAGGCGTCGGCGTCGGCGCCCTTGGAGCTGCGGAGGCGTTTCGGATCGCTGATCCGCACCTCGTGAACCTCATCCCTAACCCGCACCAGATCGGGATCGCCGGGATTTGCCTGCGACGAGACAAACGCCTCGTAGATCGTGTCGTCCTTCTTCAAAAGAAAAACGCCGCTCTCAGGTTCCGAAGCTTTAAGCTGGTATTTTCGCCCGTCGACGCTCGCCAGTACGCGGCATTCGTCACGCACGATCTCGACATCGTGTTTATTGCCGCCTGTTTCTGCAATAAATTTCATCCTTATCTCCGAGGCCTCGCATTCGCCTTTTTGTCTACGAGAAATTCCTCAAATCTCCCCTCGTTCACCCACCAAATGATGGTTCCCGTGACCAAGCCGAGCGCCGGATAGGCGAGTAGGAAAAATTTTGAAAGCGGCAGCCCGGTCCATGCCCAACTCGCGAGATTCATCGTCACGAAAAACAAAATGCCGGAAATGACCGCCGTTCTCGCAACGACGTACTTCTTTCCCTTTAGCCGGAGCTTTTCCCAGCGGAGAAACTCCTTTCGTGACATTTTCCTCATCGAATGATCGAATTAACCAACCTTATTCGGCTGCGGCGTTACGCGTAGATATGGTTTGATCTCGTTCCAGCCGGCGGGGAATTTTGCTTTGGCGTCCTCGTTTGAGACGGCGGGGACGATGATGCAGTCGTCGCCGTCTTTCCAGTTGACCGGCGTGGCAACGCTGTAGTTCGCGGTCAGCTGCAAACTATCGATGACACGCAGCAGCTCGTCGAAATTGCGTCCGGTGCTCGCTGGATAGGTTAGCGTTAATTTAACCTTCTTGTCCGGCCCGATGACGAAGACCGAGCGGACGGTGAATGTGTCGCTGGCGTTCGGATGGATCATGTCGTAGAGATCAGAAACTTCGCGGTCACTGTCGGCGATCATTGGAAAGTTGACGGCTGTGCCCTGCGTTTCTTCGATATCTTTTTCCCAACCCACGTGCGAATCGAGCGGATCTACGCTGAGGCCGATGACCTTGACGTTGCGCTTGTCGAATTCCGGCTTGAGCTTCGCCGCCATCCCAAGCTCGGTCGTGCAGACTGGCGTGTAGTCCTTAGGATGCGAAAACAGCACGCCCCAGCTATCGCCTAACCATTCGTGAAAATTGACCGTCCCCTGAGTTGTTTCCGCCGTGAAATCGGGTGCGGTATCTCCTAATCTGATTGACATAGTAAAACCTCCAATAAATTACTGTACCCGCGATTATATCAAATGGAAGATCGTCAGGTTCAATCATCGAATTCGGTTTGGCGTTCACCGTTCGGTTCGGCCTTTCGCAGGCGCAGAAGGTGGATCTTTTTCTCGTCCGCCTTGAGCACTTCGATAGCCAGCCCTCGAAGCTTCCAGTTTCTCGCCTTCCTTCGGCACGTAACCGGCTTCGCTCGTGACCAGACCGGCGATGGTCGTGTAATCTTCGTCTTCGAGATCGGCGTCGAAGAGCCGCTCGATCTTATCGATCTCGGTCGAGCCGAGTACGTCCCAGTATCCATCTTCGCCCACGACTATTTCGATTATTTCTTCCTGCCCGGTGTCTTCGTCCTCGATTTCGCCGACGATCTCTTCGAGGATGTCCTCGACGGTGATGAGGCCGGCAACGCCGCCGTATTCGTCGATCACGATCGCAACCTGCGTGTGATTAAGCTGCATATCCTTTAGCAGTTCCGAAGCCGTTTTTGTTTCGGGAATAAAAAACGCGTCTCGCAGGATCGAGCTGACAGGTTTGTCTTCACGGCCCTCGGCCCATGCCTGCATTAGATCGCGGACGTATATCATCCCCTCAATGTTGTCGATCGTGTCGCGGTAAACGGGCAGGCGTGAGTATTTTTCTTCGACGATCAGATTGCGGGCGTCTTTTATCGTGGATTTGAGCGCCAAAGCGCAAATTTCTGTTCGCGGCGTCATTATTTCGCCGACGCGTGTGTCTGAGAATTCGATAAACGTCTCGATCATCTCGCGTTCGCTTTCCTCGATAATGCCCTCGGCCTCGCCGACCTCCATCAAGGCCTGAAAGTCCTCATTGTTGTCATCGTCACGCTCGTCCGCCAGATTTGGGGCCAGGGTCATTTCAATCTTTTCGCGGGCCTTGGTTTGTTTGTCTTTTGTGACCGATTCTACAAAAAATGACGCGACTGCGTAGATCGGCCGGATCGCCGGCAGCAGAAAGAGCAGCTTCTTCTCAGTATTATTCCGAACCACCAGCCGCGGCAGGATTTGCCTGAAAATGACCGATGCGAGCAGGCTGATCAGCAGCGAAAAGAAAACGAGGTTCAGATCTGTCTGGACAAAGTGGCTGACGATCAGCGTCACAAGGACGGTAAATACGATTAGCAGAATCTGGATTGTCGATGATAATGCAAAGCGAAATCGCGGACGATTTTCGAGAATTTCACGCAGGAATCTGACCGACCTGCTCGTCTCGACCGAATCTTCCTCAGAAGATATCCGCCGCAGACCGACATCGGAAATATGAGAAAAGGCCGCGTCAACAGCCGCCAAAAACGCGAGAATCAAAAGCAGAGCGACCGCGACAATGATCTCAATCTCCATAATCCAGATAAAGCCTAATCTTAGGCTCGGCGCTCCCGAAAATCAAACCGCAAGTGCCCGGCGGGCCGCGAATTTTGCGTTTTTTGGTGGTGAACTTTTTGAAATTTAAACATGTCGCCGATTTTTGCGCCGTTTTCCCCGACAAAAAGTGTGGCACGTGCCACATTCTGTGCAGTATGAGCGCTCAGCAACCCTAGAAATACTGGCTTTCACAAAAAGATTAGACAGCATTTCTGTCGCGAATTTCAAGACCCTGGTCGATAGTAAACGGTGCTCCGTCGCCTGATTTGGGGCTGATTGGTAGAGGTTTTTGCCTGAATGGTCAAAGGTCTTTTTCGAAAAAAGACATCTACCAGTTTTGAGGGTAGAAGCCGTAGTCGAAACCCAGTGTCACGTCAGGCCTGGAATGTTAGAACCGGGAGCGGCAGCGACCGGGTTCCGCGTCGCCGATGAAAAGAACCCAGTCGCTACCGCTCCCGATTCTGACCCGAAACCGGACATATCCTATACCAACTATATCCGACGATTTTCTGTTGACAAATTTCTCAGCCGGGAGCATAATTCCGGCATCATTTGTTTGTAATTGAAATGGTGTCTTGAGTTAGCTCGTTCACAATCGTTGGGTTTGGTGTGCCGTAACCCCTCAGCCGTTGGTTCGGCAGACGCGCCACACCAGTCCACTAATTTCCTGTAAGAGGGAGTCGAAAACCATCATGAAAAAAGCCATCGCATCTATCTTTGCTTCGGCTCGTAGAAATATCGTTCTAATCGGCATCGTCCTTGGTGTCGCCGTTTTTGGCGTCATTGCGTGGCAGGTCGATGCACAGAATAAGAAAGAAACCCAGTCGCTGAACGGGTCGGTCGCTTCGTTCCCGCAGCGTGACGGGGCGGTGACGCGATTCGAAAATGGCGTATCGAAAATTGAGCCCACGGCGTTCGGTATTACCGGCCCCGTGCGTGACATTCCGCCCGTTGAGAATGCGGCGGAGAAAAGCGCCCAGGCTGTGTCGAGGCAGCAGAGGAATGCGGAAAGGCTGAGGGAATATCGAATCGCAAAAGGCCTCACTGAAGAGGAAATTGCCGATGACGACATAAACCGTCTGAATGCCAAAGTGATCAAGAAGGTGCTGCCGGGCGCCGGCGCTGGCGACGGGCCATTTGAGGACCCGTTTCTGCGTAAACAGCTTAGTCCCGAGGCTCCGGACGTAATGCCGACGCCGGGTTTGACCTTTGACGGCGCGACGCAGGCTGACAACGTCGCCGCCGGACAGCCCCAAGTATTGCCGCCCGATGTGAACGGCGATGTCGGACCGAATCATTATGTCAGTTCGGTCAATCTGGTCTATAAAATTTTTAACAAAAATGGGACGGTTGCCGCTGGTCCGTTTCCGACTAACTCTCTATTTGCCGGGCTGCCTGCCGCCGACCCATGCCGCACGTCCAACGACGGCGATCCGATTGTGATGTATGACCCATTGGCGGATCGTTGGCATATCAGCCAATTTGCCGTTCCCGGCAATCCGAACAACTTCCAATGTGTCGCTCTTTCGGTAACCCCCGACCCGACCGGTGCTTATTATGTATGGAGCTATCTCTACCCGGGACAAATTTTTAACGATTATCCAAAAGTAGGTGTCTGGCCGGACGCTTACCACATGACCTTTAATCAGTTCAACAATGCAGGCACGGCATTTTTGGGTGCCGGTATTTTAAGTCAAGACCGTCCTAAGGCTCTTGTGGGCGATCCGACAGCCGGGGCTGTTTATGTCAATATTCAGCCGATTGACCCCAATGCCGGGGGGCTGTTGCCGTCGGATATTGATGGTTACCTTGCCCCGCCGGTTGGAATGGCTCAGGTCGTCGCCGAATATCGGGCTGATGAGTTTGGCGACCCGCTTGACGCAATTCGCTATTATCGCTGGGCGCCGAACTTTGTAACACCGGCGAGCTCTACCCTGACGGTTTTGCCCGATGTGGCTTTGGCAGCATTTGATGCCCGACAGCCGGCTGGACGCGGCGACATCGAGCAGTTGGGAGGCCAGCCTCTCGATTCGATCAGCGACCGTTTGATGCACATGTTTAAGTACCGAAATCTCGGTACTCAGGCGGCGCCGGTCAACTCTTTTCTCGGCAGCTTTACGGTAAATGTCAGCGGCGTCAATCCAACAACGGCAGGAACCTATCAGGCTGGTATTCGATGGTTTGAGATGCGCAGAACGGGTGATGCATTCTCGGTATTCGACCAGGGAACGCATAACCTGGCACAAGGAAACGGTGCCAGCGGTTTGAATAACTGGATGGGCAGTATCGGCCAGGATAATGACGGAAATCTGGCGTTGGGCTTTAGTCAATCAGGAACCGGACAACGGGCAGACATTAAAATTGCCGGTCGCACAAACAATGTGATGAACAGCGGCATTCTTAATGAAGGCGAATCCTTGTTCTTTGCCGCTGCCGGTTCGCAAACCAGTACGAGCAATCGCTGGGGCGATTATAGTGCTATGCAGGTTGACCCGGTTGACGATTGCACATTCTGGTATACGCAGGAGTATCTTGCCACGACGGGCACCTCGTCCTGGTCGACCCGCGTCGGCAGATTTATTTATCCGTCATGCACAGCGGCCCCAAAGGGCACCGTCTCGGGCACGATCACATTTTGCAGCAGCGGCAACCCGGTCAATCAGGCCGAGGTCAACGCCACGGGCGGATTCAATCGCCTGACGATCGCCAACGGCACGTATTCGATGACGGTCCCGCCCGGCACTTTCACCGTCTCGGCCCGAAAGGGAGCGGGAACCACCGGCAGCACAACTCCAAGTGTCGTGGTCGTCAATGGGGGCACGTCGACGGCCAATATATGTCTTCTGGGCGTTCCGATCCTCGCGGCCGGCACGGCCACGATTGTCAGCGAAAGCTGCCTGCCGGCAAATGGCGTGGTCGATCCGGGCGAAACCGTTACCATGGCCTTCCCGGTCACCAACACCGGAGGCGGCGACACGGTTACCGACGTCGGCACTCTGTCTGCAACCGGCGGCGTTACAGGCCCGAGCGGACCGCAGAATTATGGCGTTGTAGTTGCCGGCGGTCCGGCTGTAACTAGAAATTTCACGTTTACGGCCGATCCGATGCTGGCCTGCGGTACGAATATTACCGCGATCGTTCAGCATCAGGACGGCGCCAGCAATCTTGGCAATCTCACATATACAATTCCGATCGGTGCGACACCGGGGCCGCCGATAACGGCCACCTACTCGTCCGGCAATATCGCGGTTCCGATTCCGGATGTCGCGACGGTCAACATTCCGATCAACATCCCGGATGGCGGCGCGATTAGCGACGTCAATGTCCGCGTGCGGCTAAACCACACCTTTGACGACGACCTCGCGATCAGCCTGGTCAGCCCGACCGGTGCCATCGTTCCGCTTTCCACCAATCGCGGTGGTGCGGGGGATAATTTCGGATCCGGTGCCAACAACTGCTCGGAAACATTCACCGTGTTCGACGACACGGCGGCGACCGCGATAGGGGCGGGCGTGGCGCCGTTCGCCGGAACATTCCGGCCTGAATCGCCTCTCAATGCGCTTAACGGCACTCCGTCAAACGGCGTCTGGAATATCAGGATCGCTGATACGGCCGCGCTGGATACGGGAACCGTTGGCTGCGCTCAAATAGAGATGTCGAGACTCCCATTCGTGTGCTGCGGCGCCGGCCCAACTCCGACGCCGACACCGACGCCAACGCCGACGCCAACGCCGCCTGCGGACGCATGTCTATTGACCGGGACGCTTGGGACGGCGCCTGCGGGGGGCAGCACGGGAACGCTTACTACTCGCATCTTCCGGCCGGGTACGCCGACGGCGACCTGCGCCGGCATTACGCCGCCAGTGCCGTTCACTACCGCGACAGGGCCGTTTGCCTTCAACGTCCACAACATCACGAATAACACTGGATCGGCGCAGTGCACAACGGTGACATTGACGATGCTGACAGAGGGGACGGCTATTGGAAATATGCAGGTGTCGGCATTCCAGGCTCCGTTTGTGGCCGCTGACATTACAAATCAGGCTCGCTTCCTTGGCGATGCGGGCGTCAGCACGGGCGTCATCGCTAACGCCGTGCCGACGGTGTTTATGTTGACGGTTCCGGCCAATACGACGATCGCGTTGGTGGTGTACAACGTCAACGCCACGCCAGCGGGCGTGCCGGGAACATACCGGATCGACTTGTCGCAAAACTTCTGCGGCGGCGGCCCAACGCCGACGCCGACGCCGACGCCGACTCCGACTCCAACACCGACGCCAACTCCAACTCCAACTCCATGCGCGACTTTCTCGAACACGGGAGCTATTACTATTCCAGCAACGGGAACGACTGCCGGAATTTCCAGTCCGTATCCGTCGAACATTGCGGTTTCCGGTTTGAGTGGCACTGTTACAAATGTAACGGTCAATCTGAACGGCTTTAACCATACCTTCCCCGATGATGTGGATATGCTGCTGGTTGGACCCGGCGGGCAGAATGCCATTATTTTGTCGGATGTCGGCACTAGTTTGGATGTCGTGAATGTCAATTTGACGCTCGATGACGCGGCGGCGGCGACGGGTCTGCCGGATGCGGCGCAGATCGTCAGCGGCACATTCCAACCTACAAATATAGGTGCGGGCGACGTATTCGCGGCTCCGGCTCCGGCTCCGATCGGCGGCTCGGTGTTATCGGTCTTTAACGGGACGGCTCCTAACGGGACATGGTCACTCTACATCGTGGACGATCTTGGCGGTGACACTGGAACATTGTCAGGCGGCTGGTCATTGAACATAACCACTTCGAGTTGTGCAGCGGCAGTCCTGGACTTTGGCGATGCGCCGACGATGATGCAATCGGGATTTGCGGCGAGCTATCCGACGACGCTCGCTGACAACGGGGCACGGCATACGGCAACTGGCCCGATGCTCGGAGCCACGCGAGACGCCGAGGCTGAAGGTCAGCCAAACGCGACCGCGACTGGAGACGGTGCGGACGAGGACGGCGTTATTATGCCTGCAAATTTCACTGCCGGAACGTTTGCCAGCGTTACGATCAATACGAGCGGTCTTGTTGGCACGGCACCCGTCAGTTTGCGGATTGATTTTAACCGCGATGGCGATTGGAATGACGCAGGCGAACACCCGCTAAACGGTGCGCTCGTCGGTGCGGGAGGGAATATCTTCCCTGCGATTCCGGTTCCTGCCGGTGCGAGCCCCGGCACGAGCTTTGCACGAGTGCGCCTTGCCACGACCTATGCTGAAATCGCCAACCCGACGGGACTCGCCAATGACGGCGAGGTCGAAGATTACCAGGTCACAATCGCTCCTGGCGGCATTGATCTTTCAACAACCATCGCCGGCACGATTATTCAGGGCTCGGCAACGGGCGTCGGTTTGGTGCCGAATCCGGCGGCGAATACGAATGTGATCGCTGGGCCGGGCATTATTCAATACACGGCAACAGTCAATAACGGCGGGCCAGCGTCTGCTGGGATAGGCGAGGCATTGCTTAGGGTGCCGGGTGTGGGATCGCTGGTGGGTAATGCGAATGTTTCTGTTTCACTAGTAAATGCGGGTACCACTTTTGCCGGCTGCACCGTTGCCCTGCTCGGAAGCACCGGTTGTCCCAACGCGCTTGCGTTCGGCCCAGGAGCGGCAACGCCGGTGGTCTTTAATGTTACGATCGGCTCACAGATTGCCGGCGGTTCGACTATCAATATTAACGCTACATCCGCAGCCGGCGGCACGGCTGTTGATCCAAATACAGCCAATAACGCCTCGGCGGTGATCACGCATACGATCGCAAATATTCATGATCTTGCGATCAGCGGCACCGTAACCCCGGGCGGCGGCGGTCAGGTTACGTATAACGTGAGCGTCAGTAATCTGGGCGTATTTTCTCAGGCGGGCGGCAATGCGGCGGCATCGAGCAACGCGTTCGGGTTCCTGGTTACCGATGTGCTTGATATTATGCCGACGCCGGCCGGCGCAGTTTCAGATCTGATCTCGCTTGTTCCGGCGGCGAACTTCACATGTACTCCGGCTCCGGGGCCGTTGCCATTTGGCGGCGGGAATGCTCCAAATCGGATAATCTGCACGTATACCGGCGCGACAGGTCTTGCTCCCGGTTCGGGTGTGATCCCGGCCTTCCAGGCGACGGTCCAGACACAGGCCCCAGTGGACAATATTTTTGCAGTTGATGCCGATCCCACCTCGCCGGGCATTCGGCGCGATCTCAACGGCGGCAGCCAGCCGTCGAATATTCTCCCGCCAAACGCCGGAGCCGTCTCGGGCAACAACGTAAACAGTCTGATTGATCTCTCGACGACGATTTCGGGCACGATCATTCAGGGCTCGGCAACGGGCGTAGGCCTCGTGCCGAATCCGGCGGCGAATACGAATGTGATCGCGGGTCCGGGTATCATCCAATACACCGCGACTAGTTTCAATGGTGGACCTTCCACCGCGCAGCCCGGCGAAGTCCTGCTTCGGTCTCCGGGTCTTGGCTCCATCTCTCCGCTTCCGAATTTTGGTGTCTCGATCGTGAGCGGCGCTGCGGCGGGGAACACATTCCAGGGATGTACCGTGGCCCTTCTCGGCGGTGCGGGCTGTCCGAACGCCGTTGCCTTCAGCGGCGCTGCGGTTCCGGTTGTGTTTGACGTAACCATCGGCTCACAGAATTCTGCGGGAACGAGCATAAACCTGAATGCAACATCTCAGACTGGTGGCACCGCAGCCGATCTGATTCCGGGCAACAACCAATCGGCTGTTGTTACGCACACGTTCGCAAATATTCACGATCTTTCCGTTGCGAAGACGGGTCCGGCGACGGCCGTATATGCCGGCACGCTGACCTACACGGTTACAACTGCGAATCTCGGAGTATTTTCACAAACCGGCGGCAACGCAGCGGCGTCAAGCAATGCATTTGGATTTCTCGTGACCGATCTGCTGGATATCTTGCCGACGTCCGCGCAGGGTGTATCCGATTTGATTTCGATAACACCCGCAGCGAATTTCACATGTACGCCAGCACCCGGTTCTCTCCCGTTTGGCGGAGCAAATGCGCCGAACAAGGTTACCTGCGCGTTTACGGGAGCAGCCGGTCTTGCCCCCGGGTCAGGTCCGATACAGGTCATGCAAATAACTGTAAGGTCGGGGCCTGGAGCCAATCCCGGAAGCACGATTCAGAACTTTGCAGCGGTCGATGCCGACCCGCTTGCGGCCGGTATCCGTCGCGACCTTATTGGCGGTAGTCAACCTTCGAACATGCTGCCGGTGAATCCTTTTGCTCCTGCCGCGGGCGAGGTGCAGGGGAATAACCTGGTCGGACCCGTGACTACGGCGATCATCAAGGCCAACACGACGACCACGCTCATGTCCAGCGCGAATCCGTCTGTTTTCGGGCAAACTGTGACCTTTACAGCCACTGTGGCTCCCGTGGCGCCCAGCATTGGGGTGCCGACGGGGACGGTGATGTTTAAGGATGGGGCGGTGACGATTGGGACTGGGGCGATCAATGCGGCTGGGGTGGCGACGTTTGCGACGAACAGTTTGTCGGTGGCGACGCATCCGATCACGGCGGTTTATGGCGGTGACGGGAACTTTAATGGCAGCATGTCATCGATTTTGAATCAGGTGGTCAACCGGGCGGACACGTTGACGACGGTGCAGACGGCGGTGAATCCGCCGGTGTATGGACAGACGATGGTGATAACAGCGACGGTGACGGCCGTTTTGCCGGGGGCTGGGGTGCCGCAGGGACTCGTGAACTTTACTGATGGCGGAATCGGGATTCCGACGTGTCAGGGCGTGATGCTGAGTGCATTTGGTGCGGCTTCGTGTACGGTTAATAATCTTGGGGCCGGGGTGAATAAGGTGATCGGGGCTTCGTACTCTGGAAACACGAACTACAACCCGAGCATGGGCACGACTTTGCAGACGATCAATCCGGCACCGCTTGTGGTGACGGCGTCGTCGCATACGGTGACGTATGGCGATGCGGCACCGGCGATTACACGGACGATCACGGGCTTTGTGCTGATGGAGACGGAGGCGGTGCTGACAGCACAGCCGACGTGCTCAACGACTTACACAGCCGGGTCGAACGTTTCCGGCTCACCATATCCGACAACCTGCACAGGCGGAGCGGCGGCCAATTACAGCTTTACGTATGTGGGCGGCACGGTGCTTGTGAACAAGAAAGCTCTGACGGTAACGGCTGATGACAAAACGAGAGCCTACGGAGCGGCGAACCCGACTTTGACGGCGATGTTTGCGGGCTTTGTCTTAGGACAGAACTTCGCCACAAGCGGCATCACCGGTTCAGCCGGTCTGAGTACCACGGCAACCGCAACGAGCCCGGTCGGTACGTACCCGATTACTGTTACATTAGGCACACTTGCGTCGGGCAATTACTCGTTTGCCAGCTTTACAAACGGAACACTGACGGTGACGGCGGTGCAGTTGACGGTCACGGCTGAGAATAAGACACGAGTGTTCGGAGCACCAAACCCAGCGCTGACATTTACCATAACCGGCTTTGTCAACGGCGAAGGACTCGGAGTCCTCACGGGCAGCCCGACACTCTCGACGACGGCAATAGCAACGAGCAGTCCGGGAACGTATCCGATCACAATTACACAAGGGACGCTGGCAAATCCAAACTACACATTTACATTCACACCGGGAACACTGACGGTGACGCAGGCCGCAACGACAACGACGATCACAAACGCCGCCGCACTGGGAACTCCGACCCAGATCGGCCAGGCATACGCGGTCAACTGGACGACCAGCCCGGTCGCCCCGGGAGCGGGAACACTGACCGGAAACGTGACCGTCATGGACGGCACGGGAGCCCAGTGTTCAGCGGCAGTGGCAGTCGGCACATGTATGCTGACTTCGACGACAGTTGGGATAAAGACCATTACGGCCAACTACCCTGGAGACACAAACTTTACGGGCAGTGCGTCACAGACCGTCAACCACACGGTTGTCATAGGCGTGACGGGCAATGTCAAACAGTTTGTCCCGTTTGGAGTAAACACAAACCTCGCGGGCGTGACGATCACCTTAACCGGTTCAGCCACGGGTGAAGTGACAACAGATGCCAATGGCAACTACTCGTTCGGCTTAATGACGAGCGGTGGAAGCTATGTCATCACCCCGACGGGATTAGGCAAGACCTACGAGCCGATCACACGAACCTACACAAACGTGACAACAAACATCACGGGAGCGGACTTCGTGGCCTACAACGCCCCGGGACCAGGCGGCAATCCGAGGGAAGTAAAAGTAATAAACGCGGTGACGACTCCAGGGCAACCGGTAACGGTACCGGTCGAGATCACGAGCCAGGGCAATGAGACGAGACTGGCCTTCAGCCTCAACTACGATGTCGCCCTGCTCGGCGTCCCGACCGCAGTCTGCGGCACAGGAGCAGCGGGCTGCACCATCACAGTCAACAACTCACTCGCGGGCAGAGTGGGAATCACGATCGTCCCAGCGGGAGCGGCAGCACTAACAGCCGGAACGAGACAGATCGCAAGGGTCACATTCCCGACGTTCCCGACCGGAGCATTAAGTACACCGGTCTCATTTGGCGATAACCCGACACTAAGAGACGTGAGACGTGCGGACAACAACCCGCTCCCGGCACTCTACACGGGCGGCTTTGTCGCCTTTAACCAAACGATGCTCGGCTTCGAAGGCGATGTGGCTGACGCCGCAGGCACAAACGCGGGCGGCGACGGCGTGCTCGCCAACGACGTGACGATCGAACGCCTGTTGGTGCTCGGTCTGATGACGGCTGTGACAACCCCGAACCAGTACCAGAGGGCCGATGCTGCACCGAGGACAACGCTCGGTGACGGCTGTCCGATAAACGCGGGCGACGTGACACAGGTGGCCAGATACAATCTGGGTCTCGACCCGCCGACGACAACCGGCGGCCCGACAAGCCCGATCCCGGGCGGCTGTGCCCCGCCGACCAGAGGCGAAGCCCCTGACGAAGCGACACGCATCATAAGGGCGCTCAACACACAGGCAGCGGCCGGACAGACGGTGGTTGTCCCGATCCAGCTCGACGCACAGGGCGATGAAACGAGTGCGAGCTACACGGTGAACTTTAACCCGAATGTGCTGACATTTGTCAGAGCGGAGATCGGCACGGGAGTCCCGACCGGGGCCGATATCGGCACCAACACAACCCAGACGGCCGAGGGCAAGGTAGGCATTCTCGTTTCGACCGCCAACACCTACGCGAAGGGCAAACGAAACGTCCTGAACCTGACGTTCAAGGTCGCCGCCGGGGCCGAAACCGGAGCGTATCCGTTGACGTTCAACGACACACCGACCCCGAATGGAGTCGCAAATGAGCACGGTGAAATGCTGACCACCCGATTTGAGACCGGCAGCGTCATCATCGCCCCCACCGCCGCAGGTGTCACCATCAGCGGACGCGTGACAACAACAACCGGCCAGGGCCTGAGAAACGCGACCGTCACAATAACGGACGCAAACGGCAACCGCCGAACCACAACCACCGGCAGCTTCGGCATCTACACCTTCACCAATGTCGAAGCCGACCAAACATACGTCGTCTCAGTCACCTCAAGACGCTACCGCTTCGCCTCACGAACCGTAAGTGTTAGCGGTGCCCTGACGGACGTAAACTTTGTTGGTCTGGAATGAGGGGAAGAGTTGCGAGTTGCAGAGTTGCGGAGCACGCAAATGCGCGGAACCAATCGGCTGCCGACACGCTCGTTTACACCCAGCGTTACGGCCCGTGGCTTAAACCAAAAAAGACGGCCCCCGCGAGGCCGTCTTTTTTTCAAAACCAATGTACGGACCCGCTCAGCCCGCGAGATTCTTCCAGGTGCGACCGTCTCTGGCGAGTAGATCGTCAGAATCTTTTGGTCCCCAGGTTCCGGATTCGTAGTTTGGGAAATCACGGGCGGGCAAGGCACTCCAGACGTCCAGGACAGGAGCGACGATGCGCCAGCCGGCTTCGACCATATCGGCACGTTGAAAGAGCGTGGCGTCGCCGATCATGCAGTCATAGAGCAGTCGTTCGTAGCCGGTACTGACCTGGTCGCCAAAATGGTCGAGGTAATTGAAATCCATATCGACGGCTCCCATATTGACGATCGGGCCGGGAATCTTTGCACCGAAATGAAGCGTGATGCCCTCGTCGGGCTGGATGTGGATGACAATGCGATTGGTCGTCAGCTTTTCAACCGGTGTTCCGCGAAACAGCATGAATGGAGCTTTCTTAAATTGAATAACAATACTCGAGTGCCGCGTCGCCATCCGCTTTCCAGTTCGAATGTAAAACGGAACGTCCGCCCACCGCCAGTTGTCGATCGAAAGCTTGAGGGCCGCAAAAGTTTCAGTATTTGACGACGGGGCGATGTTTGGTTCGTCGCGATAGGCGATGGCGTTTTTGCCATCAATCTTTCCTGCGCCATACTGGCCGCGCACGGCTGAAAGCAGGACATCTTCCGGTGAGTACGGCTGAATCGCCGACAGAATTTTAGCCTGTTCGTCACGCACGGCATCGGCCTCGAAAGAAACGGGCGGCTCCATCGCTGTTAATGTGACGAGTTGCAGAATGTGATTCGGGATCATGTCTCGCAGGGCACCGGCCGAATCGTAATAACCGCCGCGAAGTTCGACGCCGAGCTTTTCGGCCACGGTGATCTGGACGTGATCGATAAAGTTCCGATTCCAGATCGGCTCGAAAATGCTGTTGCCAAAGCGAAAGACCAGGATATTTTGTACCGTCTCTTTGCCCAGGTAATGATCAATGCGATAAATCTGGCGTTCCTTTACCAGCTTGAGAAGGCTGGCGTTTAGCTTCTCGGCCGACTCAAGATCGCGGCCAAACGGTTTTTCATAGATAAATCGTCGCCAGTATTCACCGTCTTCTTTTCCGAGGCCGTTCTTGACGATCTTTTGCGTAACGTTGGCAAAAAGCGTCGGCGGCGTCGCCAGATAATAAAAGTAATTGTCGGGGATCTGATGTGTGGTGGTCACGTCGCCGAGCATATCCTTTAGATCGCCAAAGAGCTTTTTGTCATCGTCAAAATCGCCGCCTGTATAATATGTTCGTTCCTCAAACCATTTTATTATCTTCTCATCTGGTTTGGTCACGAACTCGCGCAAATTGGCGAGCATCTGATTTCGAAATTCCTCGCTCGTCATCTCCTGTCGGCCAACGCCGACAATTGCGAACGAGTGAGGTAGAAAATCATCCTTCGCCAGATTGTACAAGGCGGGGAATAGTTTGCGTTTGGTCAGGTCTCCGGTCGCACCGAAAATGACCATCACGCACGGGTCGGCAGTTTTGTGTGTTTCGGACATAAGCGTTTAGCCACAGATTAGCACAGATTAAGACGGATTTGCCTAGGAGTCTTTCGGAAAAATTGGGTTGTGGCTTTAGCTCCGGTAGGAGCGGCATGTTTATAGAAATTGATTCAAGAAGACGACAAAGCTCCGTAGGAGCGGCATATTGTTGACATAATTGGCTTTAGTGTCGCCCCTAAAGGGGCCGGGCCTTTATTTATGTGACGAGTTGCTATAAACATTTCGCTCCTCTGGAGCTAAGAAAAGGGAAGAATCTGAGTTTTCCCGACAGACTCCTAGTAAGTTAAAACAATTAAATCTAAATTCCCAATTGCTCTCTGAGTTCGAGTTCGCGCTGGTTCATCTCGCCGTTGTCGGTTTCATGATCGTAGCCGCAAAGGTGGAGCAGACCGTGGAGAATGAGCTGTTTTATCTCGCCTTCAAGCGTTAAGCCGTTTTCCGTCGCCTGCTTTTGGGCCTGCTCAGCCGAGATGACGATGTCGCCCAGATTGTCTTTGTCGGGATCGAATTCGTCAGGTTCGTGTGGGAAGGAGAGAACGTCGGTGTTCGAGTCTTTGCCGCGAAAAAGCTTATTTAGCTGCGTCATTCGCGAGTCTGAAATAAATGCGACTGAGAATGAACCTCCGTGAGCATCGTCGATAGAGCAAGCTTGTGCAACAAATGGTCGAAGTTCATCGACGGGGATCTGTATTTTTCGCTGAAGATTAACTAAGTCTATGGTCATTATCAGATTTACAGTAAATTAATGTGTCTTCTAGCGAAGGCGACGAAAGCGTCTTTTTGATCGTTGTAGGCAAAGCCATTTTTCTGTATGGCGATCCCGCGACCACCATTGAGCAGGAAAAAGATCGCATCTTTCGATTCTTCCAGCGATATTACGCTTTTCCAGGAATGAAAAGAGATATCCACGCCGCACTGGGACGAGACACCATCACGCTGCAAGAAAATTATCAAAAAATAAAAGTACTGCTGGAAGGCCTAGAGAGTTTAATAAGAAAAAAGCTTGAAGTGAAAGCTTTCCGAACGACGGCAGCGGGTACCGTTTAGCATTGATTTGCGCAAGTTGAACGTAGTCCTCCATCCTCGGATAAAATTCGACGGCAGGCAGCGTAGCTATTTTTTCGGGCGAATCCCGAGGCGCGTTCTCGTCATCGATAAATCGGTAGGTAAAATTACGGGGATGGTTTTTGAGTGGTTCGGCCATTTGCCTATACTTGCGGTTAGGAACCTACTTCAGCCCGATAACATTCTCGATCCCGTAGATGTGCTGAACCAGTACTTTGGCTAAGGACGCAGATTCTGCATTTTGGTGGTATTTGCAAACCAGCAACGTCTCGCGAGCAAGTAATTTATCGTGCCTTAATGCTACGGAAAATTCTTCCCAATCGCACCGAATTCCGCGTTCAAAAAGTGAATCAATCGCCGAGCACGTCCAGTCTTGAGTTGTTAAATTTCTATGCTTCACCGGTGATCAAAATTTTCTTCGAAAGGTCTCTACCGATTTCCTGACATTTTACAGCGACTTCGAACCACGTCTTTAGTTTCGGTTCTAGAAATCGAAGATGTTCAAAACCATGCTTTTCATCCTCAAGATCGTGCGGATTTGGCGAAAGCAACTTTTTGATAACTTCTACCACGATTGTCGGTTGTTTTTCCCAACGAAACTGTTCGTCCAAATCGCTCAAAATATCAACGGCCTTGCCTATCTCAACCAGACACGCGAGTTCGGCAAAGTCGACAAAATCGCGAGTGTAGTTTCGATGATAACAGAGAAATGCCTTTGTTCTTAAGAGTTCCGCAATGGTTGGCACGATCAAACTTCCGTCGGGTGTTTCGATGAGTTGAGTTTCCATCGGAACGACCCGGCGAAGCTGTCGATAACCGATATCAATGCCGTCCAATGAGCCGAGAATCAAAACCGGAAATTGTATTCTCACTTCTTTCCACCCGGGCAATTCAAAGAGGTGCTCACGAATTTCTTCAAATCGCTGAATCAAATCTGATACGACAAAATCAATATCCGAAGACGCTCGATGATGAGTAAAAAGTGCGCAGATTGTACCGCCAAGGGCGATGCTGCCTTCCACCTGGCGGTTGGCTCGAACACCGGCTTTCACGACCTTAGTTAGCTCCTCGGGAACGTCAATCTTCATTATCTGCCTCTTTGTTATGGCTCTCATAAGCCTTAACGATCATCTGCACCAGTTTGTGCCGGACGACGTCCTTATCCGTGAAATAAACAAAATCGATTCCCTCCAGTTCCGCCAATATTTTTTCGGCTTCCTTGAGGCCGCTTTTTTGTCCACGCGGCAGATCGATCTGGGTCGTGTCGCCGGTGACGACGGCCTTTGAACCGAAGCCGATGCGGGTGAGGAACATTTTCATCTGCTCGCTCGTGGTATTCTGCGCTTCGTCTAGGATAATAAAGGCATCGGCGAGCGTTCGGCCGCGCATAAAGGCGAGCGGTGCGATCTCGATGATGCGTTTCTCGAGCATCTTGGTTACCTTTTCGGAATCGACGAGATCGAAAAGAGCGTCGTACAATGGCCGCAAATACGGATCAACCTTTTCTTGTAAGTCGCCGGGCAAAAATCCGAGCCGTTCGCCAGCCTCGACCGCCGGTCTCGTCAGGATAATTCGGGTCACTTGTTTTTTGAACAAAGCGTCGAGGGCCATCGCAACCGCGAGATAGCTCTTGCCGGTTCCGGCGACGCCGATGCCGAATACCAAATCATTGGCCGCGATTGCGTCGAGATACTTTCGCTGATTTGCTGTTTTTGGTGCAACCTGTTTTTTGCCTGAGGGATTAAATCGCGCTTTCAGGAAATGATCCTTTAAACTATATGCCCGATCCTCAGCGATCTGCTTAAAAGCATCGCGCAGTTCCTTATCCGTAAATGTATTGCCGTCGGCAAACAGATCGCCAAAATCTGTCAATATCTGCTCGACGGTTTTGATATCGCGCTCGTCGCCATCGATTAGCAACTCGTTACCACGAGCACCGATCGTTACATCGAGCAAAGTTTCGAGATATTTAATGTTCTGGTCCTGAACGCCGAAGAGCGTGTTGAGTCCTTGTGGTGGTAGTTCTAGTTTTTTCAAAAGTTTAAATTTAATAGATACCGACTAACACTGTCGGAATCGATATTAATAACGCTGCCTATGATTTTAAATCATACAACAGATCGCGGTGCGAAGAAATGACTAAAATAGTGTCAAAAAACGACAACTTCGGACTTTGCACGGTTCGAACCCTGTGTGCTATCCTTACTCCTTTGTATTAAGCCCGCTTTTTACAGATACATATTTAGGAGCAGCACTTTAATAATGGCCACAGATGGTAACGGACAGATCGGTAAAGTTGTGCAGATCATCGGTCCTGTCGTTGACGTAGAATTTTCAGATAATTATTTGCCGCCGATCTATCAGGCACTTCGCATCACGAGCGAAGGCTTCGATGTCGAGGAGACGATCGATGTGGTTGCTGAAGTCCAGCAGCATCTCGGCGAAGGCCGCGTGCGTGCGGTCTCGATGCTGCCTACTGACGGTATGGTTCGCGGTATGAAGGTCATCGACCTTGGCGGTCCGATCATGGTTCCTGTGGGCGGAGCAACTCTTGGGCGCGTGATGAACGTCATCGGTGATCCTGTCGACGAACTCGGCCCGGTCGTGAGCGAAACAAAATCTTCGATCCACCGTCACGCTCCATCATTCGACGAGCAGTCGACCCAGCTAGAGATGTTCGAGACTGGAATCAAGGTCATCGACCTTGTCCAGCCGTTTCTCCGCGGCGGAAAGATCGGACTTTTTGGCGGAGCGGGCGTTGGTAAGACGGTTCTTATCATGGAGCTGATCAACAACGTCGCTATCGGTTCGGACGGATTCTCGGTGTTTGCCGGTGTCGGCGAGCGTACGCGTGAAGGCAACGACCTTCTTCGCGAAATGGTCGAGTCCAAAGTTATCAAGTACGGTGACAAATTTAACGAGCACATGGAAAAGACCGGCGAGTTCGATCTTTCCCTCGTTGATAAGAATGAGATCACCGGTTCTAAGGTGTCCTTAGTATATGGACAGATGACCGAGCCTCCAGGAGCGCGTCTTCGTGTTGCTCTCTCCGGTTTGACGGTTGCTGAATATTTCCGCGATCAGGGGAACGACGTTCTCTTCTTCGTCGATAACATTTTCAGATTTACGCAGGCTGGCAGCGAAGTGTCCGCACTTCTCGGACGTATGCCGTCCGCGGTGGGTTATCAGCCGACGCTCGCGTCTGAGATGGGCGAGATGCAGGAACGCATCACCTCGACCAAGACCGGCGCGATCACGTCGATCCAGGCCGTTTACGTTCCGGCCGACGATTACACCGATCCGGCACCGGCGACGACATTTGCTCACCTCGATGCGGTTACGGCTCTTTCGCGTCAGATCGTGGAGCTGGGGATTTACCCGGCGGTCGATCCGCTTGCATCAAACTCGCGCATCCTCGATCCGACCATCGTCGGCGAGGATCATTACAATACTGCGCAGGAAGTCAAGCGTATCCTCCAGCGTTACAAAGATCTTCAGGACATCATCGCTATCCTTGGTCTGGACGAACTCAGCGAGGATGACAAACTGACCGTCGCCCGTGCCCGCAAGATTCAGCGGTTCTTCTCACAGCCGTTCTTCGTCGGCGAGCAGTTCACCGGTCTGAAAGGCGAATACGTCAAGATCGAAGACACCATCAAAGGGTTCAAAGAAATCCTCGAAGGTAAATGCGACGAAATGCCCGAGCAGTCCTTTTATATGGTAGGCACGATCGAGCAGGCCAGGGAGAAAGCGGCGAAGATGGCCGCTTCGGCGTAGCCGAAGCGAAAGTAAAAAGGCAAAAGTCAAAAGTCAAAGTCAGAATCGAGAGTCAAAAGGCAAAAGTAAAAAGTCAAAGTGTGAGGGGACTGCGTGGCTGACGTTGGGCACGAAAAGACAATTGATATTCGCGAACGGGCGTTTCAATTTGCGGTTCGTGTTGTCAGACTTTGCAAGTATTTATAGAAAAATTCAGATGTCAGTAGAAATGTAATATCGCAACTCCTCGACGCGAGCACTTCGGTTGGGGCAAATTTAGAGGAAGCAAAGGCTGGTCAGAGTACGGCCGACTTTATTCATAAGAATGCAATTGCGTTGAAAGAAGCTAGAGAATCAAATTATTGGCTTCGACTCATCATTGCAACCGAAACATTGAAAGACGAAATCCGCATTGGTATTGAAGAACTGAGAGATGAGTCAATGGTTATTGCAAAGATCCTTGGTAAAACCATAGTCAACACCAAAAAATCTAAGTCGAGTCTAACTTGAGTTCTGACTTTTACTTTTGCCTTTTTACTTTTGACCACGAGCGTATGCTAAAACTGGAAGTGATTACACCTGAGAAGCTCGTCCTCGATACCGAGGTCGATTCCGTCACGGTTCCGACGGCGTCGGGTGAGGTTGGCATCTTGCCGGGCCACGCGCCGCTCGTCTCGGCTTTGAAACCAGGGGTACTTGCGTTTACAATAAAGGGCGCCACAGACAAGCTTGCCGTTTCAGGCGGTTTTATCGAGGTTAATGCGGACAAGGTTGCTGTTCTCGCCGATTCGGCCGAGACCGCAGAGGAGATTGATATAGACGCCGCACGCATTTTGCGTAGCGAGGCGGAAAAAGCATTTGCGTCAGCAGCCACGCTCTCGCTAGTCGAGACTGAGGTTGAACGCGAACGACTGGATGCCGCAAACGTTCGCCTGCAATTAGCAGCCGGACGTTGACAAGTGGTGTCCACTACCTAATTACTTATAGGAGGAACTAACGAATTTGAATTTTTATCCACAATATGGCGATTTATCGCTATGTAAAAAAAGTTTAACTGTATCCAAAAATACGCTTGACATTGAGGGTGTATTGGGTATAATCCGTTTAGTTCGTTCCGAAAAGTAGTTTATTTAAAATTAGACTGTAGTAAAAACGGTGTAGCAATTATTGCCCTGCTTGGGCTGTATTTCCGTTGTCGGTACTGAAAGAAATCAACAACAGATTCGAATCACGAATACTTTAGTTTTTAGGAGAATGAATATGTCATCCAACGCCCGAAGAAAGGGATCGCCTGATACGCGCTCCTCTATTAAAGGAGTTACGACGTTTCGAAACGCAAAGACACGTGTCTTTGTTTTCCTTACGTTAGTAATCCTAACGGCCGTTTTCAGCGCAAACGCGCTGACGGCCAATGCCACGGCGGCGACGACGGACACTGCGGTTTCGCAGGATTCCGGCTTTATCGCCTCAAGTTTTAACAATATTTTAAGCTATCTAGGACTTTCTGGAACCAAGTCGGCGGCCATCGGCTGCGACGATGCTCCCGAAGGACTTCTGGCTTGCTACCGAGCTGACTTTGAGTCCAGCGACGCTAAAGGAGCGCGCAATGGGGAGTGGGTTGGCGATGCCAAGTATTCCGCTGGCAAGGTGGGTTCTGGTGCATTTGACTTCACTGAGCCTAATCACATCGTGGTTGCTGACTCTGCTGATCTCAATCCCGCCAACATTACTGTTGACGGCTGGGTCAACTTGGCCGATGTCGATGCCCGCGGCATTTTTGACGTTGTATCCAAAGGAGATGCCTATCTCGTGCAGATCATCGGTCAGAGAGTCCGGTTTACCTCAAGAAACGCCAAGGGCGAATCTGAAATTCTCGAAAGCGGTGATTTTGTCAAGGCCAATACGTGGACATATCTTGCGGTAACCCACGACGGTGCTGAGAAAAGGATTTATCTAGATGGTTACGAAGTTGCCCGTGGAACCCAGGAGGGTTTGCAGACAACAGATACGGGCGTGTTTAGTTTAGGTACGAGGGGCGTCAGAGCCCGTACCGACGACACGGACGTTCAGTCATCGTCGCGTTTTGTTGACGAGGTCAAGCTTTTCGGCCGTGCTCTTTCTTCCGGAGAAATTAAGGATGTCTTTTCTGCTGGCGGCCCGAATGCTCCTTCAACCGCTTCGATCGCGTTTACCGTAGGTGCTCAGACCATCAGCGAAAGCGGTGGTAATATCAACCTCACGATTACACGTGGTACAGTTGGTGCTCCTGCAACGGTTGATCTTGATTTCCTCGTAGCGGGAACGGCTACGCGGGGCATTGGCTCGTCGTGTAGTAATCCGAACCCACCAGGAACGGACGATTTTCTTCCCCCGACTGTGACCGGGGTCCAAACGGTGATGTTCGCCGCTGCTGAGGCTTCGAAGACGATTGGGATTCTCATTTGTAGCGATACGGTTGCTGAACCTTCAGAAACCTTTACGGCGACTCTTAGTAATCCAACGGGTGCTGACACTCTTGGTGGCGGACCTGCTACTCATGTTGTAACCATTGTTGATGACGATACGACTGTGGGTGTTACGGTTTCTGCTGCAACGAGCCTTGAGGACAGTGGTCCAAATCTTGTCTATACCTGGACTCGTAACAGCATTGGAGCTGGTGCCTTGACGGTGAACTTTGTCTCGTCGGGTACAGCCTTCAGGCAAGGAACATCTTGCCCAAGTACAGAGGACTTTTCCGCAAATTCGGGGGTAGTCCCCGGAAGCTGGTTTGTCGGAGCACCGGGCGGTGCGGGTAATATTGAGTTCCCCGCAGGTTCGTTGACAACGACTATTACTGTTGATCCGTGTACGGATACCGTAGTTGAGCTTGACGAAACAGTGATCGTAACGATGGCGGCTGGTACAGGCTACGTCGTCGGTACTCCGACCGTCGCGTCGGCCACCATCGTAAACGATGATTTCCCGACCGTCTCTGTCGCAGTTGCCCCATTGACGACGACGGAAGATGGTGCTGGAAATCTCGTATACACCTTTACACGCAGCAGTGCGGTTCTCGGTGCGGTGACGGTTAACTTCAGTGTTGCTGGATCTGCAACCCAGGCTGATGCTGACTATGCAGCTTCGCCAGGTGCTGGCGCGACCGCAGCGACTGTTGGTGCGGCTACCGGCTCAGTAACCTTTGCGGCCGCGAGTCTTACGGCCGAGGTAATTGTTAATCCGACCGCCGACATCAAGGTCGAGGCGGACGAGACGGTAACCTTTACAATTGTGGCTGGTCCGCCAATGACTTACGTCGTCGGTGCTCCTGCTGCGGCGACCGGTACCATTCTCGATGATGACGAAGACATAACCGTTTCGGTTGCTCCGACATCGTCGCTTGAGGACACCGGGCCAAACATGGTCTATACCTTTAACCGTGTCGCCCTTGGAAGCGCTGCTACCACGGATCCACTGACGGTTAACTTCTCGGTCGGGGGCACGGCTGTATTTACTCAGCCTGATTACACCCAGACCGGTGCTGCTACCTTTACTAACACAGCGGGTACAATCGCTTTCGCGGCTAATGTGACGACTGGGGCGGTAAACATTGATCCGAGTCTTGACACCGTTCCGGAAAACAGCGAGACAGTTATTTTGACTGTTACCGCTGGTTCTGGCGGAAATGTATACGGAATTGGTAACCCGAATCCCAACGCGGTCAACTCAACGGCAACAGGTACAATCACCAACGACGACTTCCAGGTTATCGTGACGGGTGCAAATCCTGCACAGACGCTGGAAGACGGTGCGACCAATCTGGTCTACACCTTTACCCGAATCGGTGCAAGCGCTCCGGTAATCGTTGCTAACTTCAACACGAGCGGTTCAGCCAACCCTGTCACGGGTCCTGATTTCGCTCTTCTTGGTGCCACGACCTACACACCTGCGGCAATCGGCAACAGCATTGGAACGGTTTCGATTCCGGTCGGTCAAGGCCCTGGCCCGCTTATTGGCGGCGTTGAGACGAATCAAACTCTTGTCTCGGCGGATCCGACTGCGGATGCGGTTGTCGAACTCGACGAAAACGTCCTGGTTCAGGTTGACACCGGCGTTGGCTACACACCGGGCAATCCGGCACAGGCCAACGGCGTAATTCTCAACGACGACGCTGAAGTTTCGGTAGCAGTTTCTCCGACGGCGGTTGACGAGGATGGTCTTGCTAACCTTGTTTACACATTCACCCGCACGGGTGGTTGTGGATCAGCCCTCACGGTCAACTACACGACATCGGGTACCGCCGTGGCAGGCGATTTTACCGGAACAAACGTCGGTGCAAACACGGTAATTTTCCCGGCGGGACAGTGTACGACGAGCGTTACGGTTGATCCGACTGCGGACGCCATGGTCGAAGTTGACGAGACGGTTACGTTGACCATCACTGCCGCGACCGGACCTCCGAATCAGTACACGATTGGAACACCTGCTGCGGCTACCGGTACCATCACCAATGATGACACTGGTGTCAGCGTTGCGGTTGCTCCGGCAAGCGTTACCGAAGACGGTGCTGGTGTGCTTACCTACACGTTCACTCGTGCAGGTGCGGGCATTGCTAATGCCCTGACGGTTAACTACACGTTGTCCGGCAGTGCAACACTGACGAATGGCGACTTTGTTAATCCTCCGACCCTCGGCCCAAACACCGTTGCTTTTGCTCCGGGTGCGCCGACCGCAACGGTTGTGATTGACCCTGTCGCTGACCTCGTTGTTGAAGCGGATGAAACCGCGACCATAACGATCACCAACGGCAGCGGTTACACGATCGGAGCACCTGCTGCTGCAACCGGTACGATCACCAACGACGACACCGACATTACCTGTACAGGACCCGTTCCTGCATCGGTCAATGAAAACAGCGGTACGGCGATGATCTACAGTTGTACGAGAGTTGGCGTCACGGCAACGGCTGCGGCGATTCCTTTCGGACTCAGCGGTTCGGCTACCTTCACCACTGATTACACGGTCGCGGGCAACACCTCGGGTGTCACGGCTGCTGGTGGTACGCTCAACTTCGCTGCTGGTGTAGCGACTGCTACGGTCAACGCAATTCCGGTAGCTGACGTGATTGTCGAATCTGACGAGACTGTTATCGTCACCTTCACAACTGGTGCTGGTTTCAATATCGTTCCTGTCAGCCCAACGGTTCTGACCGGTACGATCACCAATGACGACACCGATGTATCGGTTACGGTAGCACCTGCTTCCGTTACTGAAAACGGTGCCGTCAACCTGGTGTACACGTTTACCAGAACCACGTCGCCTGCTCTGCTTGCTCTGCCTTTGACGGTGAACTTTAGCACCATGGGTACGGCAACTGCAGGTACGGACTTCACGCAGACCTCGACTGGATCGATCACGTTCGCAGCCGGTTCGGCTACCGCAACGTTGACTGTCGATCCGACGGGTGACACCGTCGTCGAGCCGGATGAAACAGTGATTATCACCATTACACCCGGAACGGGATACACTGCGGTGGCGCCGACCTCGGCCACCGGTACGATCTCGAATGACGATACGGCCTACAGAATCGTGGCTAACAGCCCGACCACTGAAGGCAACGGCCCGGCCCCGACGACGGCAACCTTCACGATTTTCCGTGACGGTGCTAACTCGTTGGCTGGTTCGGTTGACGTTTCGACCATTCCTGGATCAGGTACTGCAATCGCAGGACCACAGAATACGGTTTGCTTGGCCGGTCAGGATTACACAACCGACGGTCAGACAATCATGTTTGCAGCGGGTGGCGACACCAGCCAAACCTTTACCATCAATATCTGCGGCGATCTCGTCTTCGAGCTTACCGAGACATTTGATGCCCAGTTGACCAATCCACTCGGTGGCGGCTTAATCACGACTCAGGTGGCCACAATGACCATCCTTGATAACGATGCTGCTCCGACTCTGTCGATCAACGATCAGCCGACTATCAACGAAAACGCTGGTACGGCAACATTCACGGTAACCCAGAGCCTGGCAACGGGTCTTAATACGACCGTCAGCTTCGCAACCGGTGCGGTGGGTGACACCGCAACGGCCGGTCAGGATTACACGGCGTCGATGGGTACGGTAACCATTCCGGCTGGTTCGACGACTGGAACGCTGACAGTGCCGATCACCGATGACACCATCGATGAGCCAAACGAAACCTTTACGGTTACGTTGAGCATGCCGGTAAACGCCACGATCAGTGACGGTATCGGTATCGGAACGATCATTGACAACGAGTCTTCGACGACCTTCGCCATTGGCGATGTCTCGCAGGCCGAGGGAAATGATTCAGCCAATCCTGGCATCCCGACGACCTCGTCGTTCAACTTCCAACTCCTCAGAACGGGTGACGCTCAGGGAACTGAGACGGTCTGCTTCGCAACTGAGGATGGCGACGGTTCGATTCCTGGACCAGGACCAAATCCGGCAACGGGTGCTCTCGTCTTTGCTGCGGGTGTCGATTATCAATCGCGTCCGGCGAATGCTGCAAACTGTGTGAACTTTACACAGGGCGGACCTTCGGCAATCACCATCCCGGTAATCGTGTTCGGTGATAACAACTTCGAGTTTGACGAATCGTTCACGGTTCGACTTCTGACGATCAACACAGTTGCTGGTGGAGCTCGCTTCACCGATGCTACTGGTCTCGGAACGATCCTTAACGACGACCTCGCTTCGGTGTTTAGCATTGCTCAGACAACTGCAAACCCAATCATCGAGGGTAACTCGGGAACCACACTCGTAACTTATACCGTTACTCGAACCACCACAGCGGTTCAGTCCACGGTTCAGTACGCAACCGCCAACGGTGCTACGAACCCTGCGACCGGCAGTGCTGCGGGATCGGGTTGCGGAACGCTCAATAGCGGTCCTGACTATGTGAACACGTCTGGAACACTTACGTTCCCGATCGGCACAGCGTCATTGACCTTTACTGTTGCGGTCTGCGGTGATACGGCGGATGAGCTGAACGAAACCTATACGGCTACGCTCAGCAATGCGACGTTTGCAACCATCGGCACCGCGTCGGTCACCACGACCATCACGGACGACGATGCTGCACCGATCATCTCGGTCTCAGACGTTACGGTCTGCGAAGTTGATACAGGCACCCAGGCTATGGTCTTTACGGTCACGAGAACTGGTCTGTCTAACCTGACCTCGACGGTAACCGTCAGCACGGTCAACGGTTCTGCCGTTGCACCTGGCGACTATGTTGCTATCTCGGGTCTGGTGGTCACCTTCAATCCTGGCGAAACGACCAAGACGGTGACTGTCACTATCAACGGCGATGTGATATTCGAAACGGATGAAACATTTACCCTTCAGGTAATTGCAAATTCGAGCGATGTCGTAAGCGATCCGCCAAATGGTGGCGACCCGATCGGTCTGGGTATCATCCAGAACAACTGCGTCGGCGGCGACCCGGCACCAACCTTTGCGATTGACAATGTCATTCGTCCAGAGGGCAATGTCGATCCGCTCAATCCGGGTGCTACTACGCCGTTCTCGTTCAGAATTACACGAACGGGTGCGACCGAGCTTCCGTCCAACGTAAGCTTCGCAACGGTTGATCCACTCAACCAGGCGGTAGGCGGTGCGGCATGTACGGCAGGTGTCGATTACATCACGCAGACAGGCACGGTCAGCTTTACGGCTGCTGGTCTGAACTTCCGCGATGTTGTCATCCAGGTTTGCCCAGATGCAAACTTCGAGCAGAACGAGACGTTCTTTGTCGATATTTCAAATGCGACAAACGGAACGATCCCGGCAATCGGAGCTCGTGGAACGGGTACGATCCAGAACGATGACGGCCTGAACTTCACCGTTGACCACGTCACCGGTAACGAAGGCAATAATCCTGGAGCAACGACGAGCTTTGTCTTCCGTATCAACAAGAACGGAACCACCGCTCTGAGTGCAACCGTTGCCTACGCGACCGTCGCCTCGGCCACTAACCCGGCGACGGGCGGTGCGGCATGCGGTGCCGGTATCGACTATGTATCAACATCAGGAACGGCAACGTTCGCTGCTGCGACGACATTCGTTGATATCACGGTTCCGGTTTGCGGCGACGTAGTCGGCGAACTCGACGAGCAGTTCCTCTTCCGTATCTCGGCTCCTTCATTGGGAACAGTGCAGGCGAGCGACGGTATTGGAACGATCCTCAACGATGACGGCCCGGTCATTACCCCGACGGGAATCGAAGGTGACGTTGTTGACGCCGCCGGCGGTCCAGCGGGCGACAATGCGGTGCTCGCGAACGACGTGACGGCTATTCGTCAGATGGTTCTCGGCAACCTTGCTCTACCAGGTGCTGGTGCTCAGTTCCAGAGAACTGACGTTAACATCCCGTGTGGTAATGGGGCGATTGATGCTGGTGACGTTACTGTCATCCGTAATTTCGCTCTGGGCAACCCGACGCCTCCTGCAGTGTGCGGTCCGACCGCACCAGTTGGTACGATCGAGATGAGTCGTGGCTTCGGCCCCGACTCACCCGAAGTGGTTGGACGCATCATCCGTGCCATCGGATCGATGACCTCGGCCGGACAGACTGTAGTTGTACCGATCGAACTCAATTCACAGGGTGACGAGACATCGGCGAGCTACACGGTAAACTTCAATTCGAGCGTGCTGACATTCGTGTCAGCCGCGCTCGGGCCAGGAGTTCCGGCTGGTGCTGACATCGGTACGAATACGTCGCAGGCGGCAATGGGTCGCGTCGGCGTTCTCGTATCCTCGACCAACACCTATGCTGCTGGACCACGTCAGATGGCCCTGCTTACCTTCACGGTGGCGGCCGGGTGCAATGGCCGGAACCTATCCGGTCACGTTCTCGAGCACTCCGACGGGGCAATTCGTCGCGAGTACAACGGGTGCGGCACTGCCAACTACCTACGAGTCTGGCAACATCGTCATCGGCCCAACCGCCGCTGGCGTCAGAATCAGTGGTCGTGTGACATCGGCTGGTGGCCAGGGTCTGCGTAATGCAACCGTGATCATCACTGATTCGGAAGGAAATCGTCGAACGGCAACAACCGGTTCGTTCGGCATATACACCTTCGAAGATGTCGAAGCAGGTCAGACCTACGTTCTCGGTGTACAGGCAAGACGTTATCGCTTTGCCTCACGCGTCGTAAACGTAACCGACAGCCTCACGGACATTAACTTTGTTGGACAGGAATAAACACCTCGTTCTTCGCTTTAACCAAAAAGGGCGGCCCTCGGGCCGCCCTTTTTATTTTGATTCGCCCCGCCTCTGCGATTGTTGAAGATTTCCCCGCCCCGTGCGTTGTCGTCTCTGGACGCGTCATGACCGCCGGGAAGGGTGCGGCCCTCAGAAGTGTGACTGTTTCCCTGATCGACGGGAGCGGTGTCCGTACCCTGGCGACGACCAGTTCCTTCGGTATTTTTAGATTATCGAGTGTTCGAATGTACGAAACTTATACTCTGACGGTTTCGTCAAAACGATACCGGTTTGCGCCGCAGTTTATCAATGTTGCGACGTCAAACCTCTAGGCGCCTGATTTTGTCGGCCTGCAATAACGCCGGCGGCTACGAGTGATTGAAAAATAATTAGGGCGGTCGTGAGATCGCCTTTTTCCGTTTGCCCGTTTTCATGTAAACTTATGACAATATGAAACGAATCGGTTCCGCACTTTGTTTTATTTTTGCGATGCACAGCGCGATGTTTGGACAGATTTTGTATTCCAGTGACCAGATGACCGCTTTTGACGCGAAAGGGAATCCGGCAACGGTCGAACAGATCGTCAAGGCGGTTGGCGACAGCGAGGCTGTTTTTCTCGGCGAACTGCATGATGACGCAGTCGGTCATGCCGTCCAGATGGAGATATTTCAACGGTCGGTTGACGCGTATTTTGGCAACCGGCGGCTTGCTCTATCGCTGGAAATGTTCGAGCGGGACGTTCAGATCGTTGTGGACGAGTATCTTAGCGGACTCATTTCTGAGGCCCAGTTTATGACCAGCTCCCGCCCGTGGGGCAACTACAAAACCGATTATCGCCCGCTGGTTGAGCTGGCAAAGACAAAAAGAATCCCCGTTATCGCGGCCAATGCACCGCGTCGATACATAAATATGGTGTCGCGAAATGGCCGCGATTCGTTGACTGGCCTGACAAAGACCGCAAAGGAATGGCTTGCCCCGCTGCCATTTGGCGAGCCTTCCGCAGCGTATGCTAAGAAATTCAAAGATTTAATGGGACCGAGTCCTGAGGCTCAGATGGGGATTGACAAGATACTGGCCTCTCAGTCTTTGTGGGATGCGACGATGGCCCATTCGATCTTTAAATTTCTAAAAACTAACCGAAATCCGCTCGTGATTCATCTAAACGGCGGTTTCCATACCGAGGGCCGTCTGGGTACGTTTGAACACCTAGTGGGATATCGCCGCCAAACGAGAGGCCTGGTCGTGACCATTAGATATGAGAACGACTTCAAAACTTTCGACAACGCAAAACACACGGGCCTGGGTGATTTTGTGATCCTGACTGACGGTAAACAGCCGCGCAGTAAGAGATAACGCTAAGACGTCCTATCGGACGCGCCCTAATCGCGACCGTTCAGGGGCGGGCAAAGTCCGCCACTGAACGGTCGCGATTTGTTTTTTTAGCTCATTTGTAAACTCAAACAAAATCGCGCCATGTTTCTTCCAGCCATCGCCGTTTGCGAAATTTGCTCTCGGTCCAAAACCCCTGGATGAGATCGATCTTCGGATCGGCGTGTTTAGGCATCAGCACTGTGACGACGTCGAACCGGTACTGCATATCACGAACGCCAAATACCTCGCGGTACATTTTGGATGTTCGGATGATCTGGCGCTGCTTACGGCTGTCGACGGCGGCGATCACTGGTGCGAAATCGTCCGAACGCCGCGTCTTAACCTCGATAAAACAAAGCGTGTCGCCGTCGAGGGCGATGATATCGATCTCACCGGTGACCTGAACTCCCTTGCTATTGCGTCCGACGGGTACTTTGAAATTGGTAATTACGATCCTGTAGCCGGAACGGACGAGGAAATCGGCGGCCAATGCCTCGCCGCGTTCGCCCAGCGCGCTTGTGCTTTGCGACCTTGTGCGTTTATCCTCTTGAATGATCGACAATATTTCGTGCATTCTATTTTGTGAAAATGAAACCAAATTATATCAGACAAATGGCGGTCAGCGCCTTATTCTTGGCGTACACATCCATGACCGTTTTCGGACAAACCCCGGCTCCGACACCTGTGCGTACGCCGACGCCGACGCCGGTACCGACACCGTTCGTCGCTCCACCTATGCCGCAAATCCTTTATTCTGAAAAGCCTAACTTCTTCTCATACGACCCGGCAAAGCTCGCTGCGCCGTTCCATACAGAAAGTCGCGGCGGAGTTCGCGGGTGATCCCGCAGCCTGCAGACGCGAAACTGACCGTGCCAAAGGGATTTAAGGTCAATGTTTTTGCAGAAGGTGAGTTCCGCTATCCGCGTTGGATGGCGTTGGCTCCGAATGGCGATGTGTTTGTTGCGGATTCGCGGGCAAACTCGGTGGTCGTACTGCGAGATACGAACAAAGACGGCAAGGTGGATCAACGCTGGGTTTGGTCAAGCAAGCTGTCGCAGCCATTCGGAATGGCTTTTCATAAAGACTGGTTCTATGTAGCCAATACTGATTCGGTCGTGCGATTCAGCTACAAGGAGGGCCAGACTGAGGCTGTCGGCGAACCTGAGCGGCTCGTCGAACTGACCGCCGGCGGCTACAACCAGCACTGGACTAGAAACGTGATCTTTTCAAAAGACGGCAAGCAGATGTTCGTCTCGATCGGCTCGGCCTCGAACGTGGATGTCGAGGACGATCCGCGGCGTGCGGCGATCTCAGTTTACGATCCGGACGGCAAGAATCATCGCATCTACGCCGGTGGATTACGTAATCCGATCGGCCTCGCGTGGAATCCAAAGACCGGCGAACTCTGGACCGCAGTTAACGAACGCGATGGCCTCGGCGACGATCTTGTGCCCGATTACGCTACAAGCGTCAGAGAAGGTGGCTTCTACGGCTGGCCCTATTCGTACCTCGGTCAGAACCGCGACCCGCGACGGAAAGAAGAAACTGACCTGGTCGGCAAGGCGATCGTTCCCGACGTGATTTTTCAATCGCATGTCGCCGCCCTCGGCATACAGTTTTACACTGGCAAAATGTTTCCCAGGGAATATCAGGGCGATGCCTTCGTTGCCTTCCACGGCTCGTGGAATCGAGCGAAACTCTCCGGCTACACCGTCGTCCGCATCCCGTTCGACGCTAAAGGCAAGCTGGAAGGCAACCGCTACGAAAACTTCGTCTCAGGCTGGCTGCCGGATGAAAACTCAAACGAGGTTTGGGGAAGGCCCGTCGGATTACTTGTCGCGGCCGATGGCTCGCTTTTGATCGCGGATGATGGTGGACGGAAGATATGGAGAGTGAGTTACGGACGCTAGAAACGACTTTGATAAACTTACATCTACGCGACGCCAATACCGACTCTAAGTTAATAGCTGGACATGCTATAGCTTGCGGGCCCCTTAATAATTAGGAGCTTCTGATGATCCACGACTTGATTCTTGCAGTTGGGACAATCATAAAAGGTTCCAGACTGCGTTTGCTTAGAGCGTTGGAGAATTGACTTTCTACGGTTACTAAAGCAGTGCGCGCATAACGAGTAAGTGATGTCCCCGCAGGTGCCGACTGGTCGATACACAAACACATCTTTCGCTAGAAGAGCGAGAGCAAACTTCGCTTTCTCGTCTTCCCACTCTTCTGTCTCCACGAGTTTAGCTTCGAGAGCGGTTTTAGCCTCGGACAATTCATTATTCACAGCTTGAACTCGCATTACTTGATTCTGCATATCAATGATGCTGAAATTCAATTCAGCTACTTTCTCTCGTACAGCGTCGTCAGTCTTCATTTTTTGAAGCGACGCTGTCAGATCTCGAAGCGTATTGAAAGACGAAATCAAACCGGTTAGTTCAGCAATCATACAATTCCTCTTCCTTCATAACGAATACGTGGGATATCTCACACGGGACGAATCTACCGAAAGACTTCTGCGCATTACCTCAAAGGTTTCCAAACACAAATTGCGGAGTTCCAAGTCGAAACTCGCATTTACGTAAAAATCAATTCTTCGGATTTTGCCTTCGATAAAGAGACCGCTGAAACTACGTCCTCGTTTATCCCTTCGATTTCGTCGCGAGTTGATCCAAACTTGAGTTCGATTTCTTCGTCAGACAAGGTTTCGAGGATATAATTGAGCGCCGTTTCGAAAACCCCGAGTTCATCCGCAGAAATCTGCACTTCCGCAAACTCTATTGATGCGATTGAGTTGGTATTTTTTACTTCCATTTTATTTCAGTTTCTCGGGCAAAGCCTCACGTCTGAGCTTTTGCCATTTCCCGATCTCAACACGAAATAGCCGATTCTTTTGAGTCGTGCGAAAGCTCGTATGGTGAAGTCCGTCCTCACCAAAGACATGTGTTCGGCCCCGCTCCCCGACAAAAACATAATATCCCGTTTCCAAATCAAAATAAATCTCCGAAGGTCTCGACTTGTCCTCTGCCGCTTCTCTTGTCGGACGTGATCCGGCTTCATGTCGCTTTTCGCCATGCGGTGTTCTTTTCATGTTAACTAAAACGCCGGTTCCTCATATATACCATAAACATCCCGCAGAGCCACGCATATTTCTTCGACGGTGGCGTACGCAGCGACCGCCTCGATGATGGCGGGCATGGAGTTTTTGCCGGATGTGGCTGATTGTTTAACTTTTTCTAAGGAACTCGCGACGGCTCCGTTGTCTCGGATAGATTTGACGTGTTCCATTCGCAGGAGTTGATGGTCGCGGATGCCTTCTTCGATTTGGAGAATTTGGTAGTTTGAGGCACCTTCGTCCATGGCGTATTTATTGACGCCGACGATGACCTGCTCGTTTCGCTCAACGGCCTTTTGATATTGGTAGGCGGATTCCTGTATTTCACGCTGCGGAAAACCGGCCTCGACCGCCTCGACCATGCCGCCGAAACCGTCGATCTTTTCGAAATAATCCATACAGCCGTCAATCATCTTTTCCGTCAGCGATTCGACGTAGTAGCTGCCGCCGAGCGGGTCAACCGTGTTCGCAACACCGGTTTCCTCGGCGATGATCTGCTGTGTCCGTAAAGCTATCAATGCCGCTGCATCGGTCGGCAGAGCAAGTGCTTCATCGTACGAATCAGTGTGCAGCGATTGTGTGCCTCCGAGAACACCGGCAAGAGCCTGAATAGCGACGCGAGCGATGTTGTTTAGCGGCTGCTGAACAGTCAGCGAAACACCCGCCGTCTGCGTATGAAAACGCATCTGCATGGTTCGCGGATTCTTTGCCCCGAAACGTTCCTTCATTGTTTGTGCCCATACGACACGGGCGGCGCGGTATTTGGCAATCTCCTCAAAGAAATCGTTGTGTGCGTTGAAGAAAAACGAGATACGCGGCACGAATTCATCGACGTCCATTCCTCGATCGACGCCATACTGTACGTATTCGACGCCGTCACGCAGGGTGAATGCGAGTTCCTGCAAAGCGGTCGCACCGGCCTCGCGGATGTGGTAACCGGAGACCGAGATCGGATTGTATTTCGGAACGTGTTTTGTCGTGTATTCGAAGGTGTCGATGACGAGCTTCATCGCTGGCTTGATAGGGTATATCCATTCTTTTTGGGCGATGTATTCCTTTAGAATATCGTTTTGCAGGGTGCCGGAGATCTTCCGGAAATCGGCTTTCTGCTTTTCGGCGACAACCAGATACATCGCCAAAAATATCGGAGCAGGAGCATTTATCGTTTGCGAAACCGTCACCTCATCGAGTGGAATGCCGTCAAACAGAACCTCAAAATCGGCAAGCGAAGACACGGCCACACCGCATTTTCCAACCTCGCCTTCGCTCAACGGCGAATCGCAATCGAGGCCCATAAGCGCCGGAAGATCATAGGCGACAGATAGTCCTGTCTGTCCCTGAGCCATCAGATATTTGAATCGCCGATTCGTTTCCTCAGGCGAAGAAAAGCCCGCAAACTGCCGCATTGTCCACAGTTTTCCGCGATACCCCGTCGGATGAATACCGCGTTTGTAAGGAAATTCGCCGGGAAATCCGATCTCGCTCAGCCCCTCGGCATCGGTGGACGAATAAAGGCGATCGACCGGTTCGAGGCTTACGCCCTCGAACAATTGTTTGCGTTCTGGTGTCTTGGCGAGCACCTGAGAGAGCGTTTCGGCTTCCCAACGCTGCTTTTCCGCCTCGGCCGATGTGACTGCTTCAATTATTTCTTGAGTCATGATTATATCTGTATAAACTGGTATTTTATCACACTGACGGGAAGCCGGACTCCCGCATCCATTTCTGCAATTTCTCGACATCACTAGTCACGGTACGCGAGGCGGCAAATAGTACGAGCGTTAGAATTACACCGAGGATCGGTATGACGTACATTGCCGCTGTGCAGACCGTCGGCCCGGAATGGTTCGAGGGCCGCCTGGGTCTGCTCGACGACATTTGCGGCCAGGGCGGCTCGTTTTGTAAAGAAATCGCTCAGCAGCCCGACTCCCCACGGCCCGATGGAAGCTCCGAGAACGTACATCGCAAAGAAATACATGGCCATGGCCGTTCCGCGAAGTCCGGGTTCCGTGATGTCCTGGATCGTCGAATACACGGTTGCGTAGTAGAAATACATTAAAGCACATGCAAGGCCCATGAGAATCAAAAACGTAATCGCCCCGCCCCTCGGAACTCCGAGCGCAAGATACACGGTCGGGATCGACAATAGGATCGCAAACGCCCCGACGAGCATACGGCCATTGGTCTTTCGCTTCATAACGGCGTCGCCGATAAATCCGCCGACCAGCAACCCGGGTGCTCCCATGACGCCATAAACGAGCATCGACACCAGATTTGCCTGCTGTATATCGAGCCCGTGATAACGCATCAGAAATGGCGTGATGAACGCTCCGATCGCGTACATATTAAAGTTGTGAACAGCACCTGAGATGATGAGCCAACGCATAGTCGGCGATCTCAAAACTAAAAAATAGGGCGAGCCAGGCCGTTTTCGCTGGCCGACATCATGGATTTCGCTCGCACCGCGTTTTGGCTCTCGGACAAATAAAACAGCAATCGCACAGATCACACCCGGCAGGCCCGCGACCAGAAACGCCGCACGCCAGCCGTACTGCTTAGCGACGGTGCCACTGACGGCAAAGCTCAGTGCAACACCGACGGGCAAACCGAGCATAAAGATGGATAGGGCCCTCGCCCGCGCACTTGGCGGAAACAGGTCACCGATCAGCGAGGCCGCGGCGGGAGCACACGATGCCTCGCCAACGCCGACGCCCAACCGAAGCACGAATATCTGCCAAAAATTCTGAGCCAGGCCCGACCCTGCCGTTAGTAGGCTCCATACAAGAACTCCCGCCGAAAGAATCTTTTTCCGGCCGATCCTGTCCGCAAGACGGCCCAAAGGAACACCCACAAACGCATACAAGAGCGTAAACGCGGTGCCAAGTAAGCCGAGCGAAGCATCGTCAAGGTTGAACTCTTTCCGGATCGGTTCACCGATCGCTCCCAGTATCTGTCGGTCGAAAAAGTTCAGTGTGTTGATCGCAAACAACACGATCATCGCGTACCAAACGGCTGATCTTGATTCGGCCATAGTTTATTTTGGTCTATTCGCTATCGAAGCACCCGAGGGATTCGAAATTGCAAATTCTACAGCTCTCCGCATACAATTACCGAATGATGAAAATTAAGACCGCTACAATTTTAGCATTGTTTGTGTCCACTACCTCCTTTTTGGCGTGTGTGGACGCCGGTGGAAATGCCAATTCGACGCGGCCTGCAAACGCCCCGGCCAGTGCCGAGAAACCAAACTCGCTAAAGACAAATGCGGAAGAGCTGGGGCTATTGGTAAGAGTCCCGTATCAAACGGAGGACATCGTATGGAAGGAAGATACAGCCAAAAAACGAATCCTTGCTGTTATTCGATTTTCGCCGGAGGATGCCAATAAGCTGGTCGCTGAAGCTGGAGCGGCGGGAACGCCGGAATCCTCGATACCAGTCGAATCCTGGTTCCCCAACGAACTTATCGCACAAAGCGAAACGAGCGGTGACGCCGCTTTAAAGGGCTTATCATATCCTGCAAACGCCTTCGTTCAGGAACCGTACACCATCGGAAAGATCACACGTATCGACGGAACTGACTATTTCATTCTCGAACTTCGGCAAAACAAGAACTAATCCAATTCGTAACGTTTTAGCTTTCGATAAAGCGTAGAGAGGTCAATGCCGAGCGTCTTTGCCGTTGCGACCTTGTCGTCTTTCTCTGCCGAAAGAGCGTCGAGAACGTACCCTCGCTCCATCTCGTCGAGCGTGAGTCGCGTTGTTTGAAGCGTGGGCGAACCCACGGTTGCCTGAACTTTTGCAGGCAGATTGCCGATTTCGATCTCATCACCGCTGAGAATCATAGCTCGCTCAACGACGTGTTCCAACTCACGCACATTGCCGGGCCAGGGATAGATTGTCAATGCCGCGATTGCTTCTTTTGTGAGTGCTTTCTCGGGCGAATTTTGATTGCGTGCCGTAATTGCGACGAAGTGTTTTACGAGTAACAGAATATCGTCGCGGCGCTCACGCAGAGCGGGAAGTTCTATCTCAACGACATTCAGACGGTAAAACAAATCTTCACGAAACCGGCCGCCGGCGACCTCACTTTCGAGATCGCGGTTGGTTGCTGCGACAATGCGGGCATCGAAACTGACCGGCGTCGAAGATCCAACCGGCATCACCTGATGTTCCTGCAACGCCCTCAGCAATTTCACTTGCAGCGACGGCGGCATTTCGCCGACCTCATCGAGAAAAAGCGTACCGCCCGCGACCGATCGAAACAGCCCTTTCTTATCGGCTACGGCCCCGGTAAATGAACCTCTGGTATGACCAAATAGCTCGCTTTCGAGCAGGGATTCGGGCAAGGCCCCGCAATTGACGGCGAGAAACGGTTTGTCGCGGCGACCGCTGTTGAAATGGATAGATCGCGCGATCAATTCCTTTCCCGTACCGGTTTCGCCCTGGATCAGAACATTTGCTGAGGTCGCGGCAACCTTGTCAACGAGATCAAAAACGCGTTTGAGAGCATCACTTTTACCAACGATCTCGGAATAAGTATGGTGTTTGTGCAGCTCTCGGCGGAGTACGCGGTTTTCCCGAAACAGCCGCCGGTGCTGAGCGGCGTTTCTTACTGTCTGGACAAGATCTTCGTTTACAAAGGGTTTGGTTATGTAATCGTACGCACCTTTTCGCAGGGCCGCGACCGCCGTATCGACCGACGAAAACGCCGTCATCATTATCACGACCGCCTCATCATCGATCGATTTGATCTGGTCAAGCAGGGCAATGCCATCCTGACCAGACATCTTGATGTCGGTCAGGGTGATCGTGATCTCGTTTGAGGCAAAGATATCGAGCGCCGTCTCGGCACCGTCGGCGGTGTAAACGTCGAAATCAGCCGCCTCCAATAGATGACGCAAAATGGATCGCATCATCTCTTCGTCCTCGACAACCAGTACACAATCGTTCGCCATATTGATCGAAAATTTAAGTCTAGCACAAGCGTTATTGTTGATTCGCGTTCGTGTTAGCATCAAGGTATCATCTTATTGATACGATGCGGTTTATCAGATTTACAAGCCCATTTCTATTGATGCTCGTGTTTGCGGTTGCCGCTTCCGCGCAGCAGACAAATCCGGTCGAGCGTCAGGTCTCGAACCCAATAACCGACACGCCCAACATCAACCCGATCTCAGCCGAACAGAAGGTCACGGCCCCAAAAGCCTCAAAAAAGCCCAAAGTCGAGCCCGAGGGCGGTGACGGAGATCTCGTCGTATATTCCGAAAACAACAGTGCCGGAGGCGAAAAAGGCAGCCGCATCGTCCGCCACACGGGCAATGTCGACGCCCGTTACGGCATCTACCGCGTTCAGGCCAATGAGATCACGATCTACGAGGCAGAAAATAAGCTCGTCGCGAAGGGAAGCGTCATCTTCGATCAGGGCGACGACCAACGCATCACCGGAGCAACGGCTGTTTGGAATTATAGAACCAAGCTCGGCACCTTTGAAGACGCGACCGGTTTTACAAACCAGACAAACGACGGCACAGTGCTCTATTTCACCGCCGAACGCGTCGAGCGCGTCAGTCTAACCGAGATCGTCGTCATCAAAGGCACATTTACCGCCTGCGAAGAGGCTGTGCCAAAGTGGAGCTTTACATCTGATCAGCGCAACGATCAAAACCAATGACAAACTGCGGCTAAAAAATGCGAAATTCCGGGTAAAAAACATACCGCTGCTGGTCGTCCCATTCGCGTCGATTCCGATCAAACAGCGGGATCGCAGCTCTGGCTTTCTCACGCCGACAGTCAGCTATTCAAAACGCAAAGGCGTCAGGCTATCGACGGCGTATTATCAAACGCTTGGCGATTCGGCGGACGTGACGCTTCGTGGCGATGTGTACACATCGCGCGGGTTGGGATACGGGCTTGACGTGCGGACGCGGGCGAATTCGCGATCATATTTCAATTTCGGATTCTACGCCGTGAAGGACCGCATCTTCGGCAACGAAGGCGATGCGGCCAACCCGGATCAGGGCGGCTCGATCATTTTTGCCGATGGCGTCCACTATTTTGGTAACGGATTTACGGCGGCGGCTGACGTTCGTTTGACGTCGAGCCTCGCGTTTAGGCAGGAATTCTCGGACGGCGTTCAGCAGATTATTTCGCCGATCGAGGGTTCGCAGATTTTTGTCAACAAAAGCTGGGACGATTACACGCTTAACGTGCTGGCCCGTTCGCAGGTCATATCGATCCCAAACGTTCGCGAGAAAACGCGTAATCTGCCCGGCATACATTTCGAAAAACGCCCTTCGCTGCTCTCCTTTTTTGACCGCGCATATTTTTCATTTAAGACCAGTCTCGAGGGTGTCTCTCGCCGCGAAGAGGTCGATGACATTGCCGCCTATCGGTTGGCGAACGGGAGCGATCCGGTCGTTTCGCCGTCGCTCGTGCAGCGGCTTGACGCCTATCCGCAGATTACCGTGCCGTTTCACACGAAATATTTTAATTTTACGGCGACCGGATCGGCCCGCGTGACGTACTATTCAAACTCGTTCAACGACATGCGGCAGGTTGTCGGCCGCGATGTGGTGCGCAAATACGGCCAGTTTGAGTTCGACGTCCGACCGGTGGCCCTCGCCAAAAACTATTACGCCAAGGACGACACGTTTCGCTTCCGCCACGTGATCGAACCGTATCTGACCTATCGCCTGGTGAAAGGAATCGACAATTTCAACCGCATCATCCGCTTCGATCACGTCGATACCGCGACCAACACGAACGAAATCGAATTCGGCATCATAAATCGTTTCTATACAAGGAGATACACGGAAGCTGTCACCGACGAGGCCCAGCGCCTTCTGCGGAGTCGGGAGTCGGGAGTCGTCAGTCGTGAGTCGGAAACAGGAAGTCAGACTCCAGACCCCAGACTCCAGACTCCAGACTCCCTTTCAATCCAGCCCTATGAGGTGCTGACCCTAACCGTCAGAGGTAAATATTTTTTCGACAGAACATTCGGCGGAGCCTTGATTCCGGGCCGCCGCAACCAGATCGAACCGATCACCGCACTCAGCTTTTACACATTCGGCGGAGTTCCGCGACGGCTCGCGCCGCTCAACATCGACCTAACCTATCGGCCGCAGAAAACGATTTTCGTCAGCACAAAGATGGACGTTGGCCTAAACAGCGACGGCATCCGCGCCATCTCTGCAACCGCCGGTTACGATTCGTCTTTCCTAAAGCTCTTCCAAACCTTTTACTACACCCGGGCCGTCACGCTCATCCCGTCGCTCGCCGCTCAAGTCTGCTCCCCTCCTGTCTTAGGAGGGGTGGCACCCGCTTCGGGTGACGGGGTGGTGGGTCTTGGCTCTCCTCCTGCCGGAGGAGGAGTGGCACCCGCTTCGGGTGACGAGGTGGTGGGTCTTGGCTCTCCTCCTGCCGGAGGAGGAGTGGCACCCGCTTCGGGTGACGAGGTGGTGGGAGCAACCGATTGCAAAGAACCCGGCACACTCCGCGGTTCGCAATGGAGCCCATCCGTCTTCGTCGGTAACCGCGACCGCGGCCTCTACGGCGGCTATTCCTTCTTCTTCGATTTCCAAAACCGCCGCGCCAGCCGCCAAAACCCACTAATCAGCTCGCTCGTAACCATCGGCTACACCTACGACTGCTGCTCACTAGCCCTCCAATACTACAGCTTCAACGTCGGCGTCAGAAAAGAAAACAAACTAGTCTTCAGCTTCCGCCTAAACGGCATCGGCTCGTTTGGGTCAGAACAATTTGGACAGGGATTGCGATAATTATTAGTTTCTGCCGTAAATGAAATTATTTATTTTCGCCGAAGACTGATTTACTCTTCGTCAGCCACGAGATGCCGAACGAAACGACCGCCACCGCCTCGAGCCAATAGACAGGGTAGAGACCTTTTACAAGGTCGCTCTTCATCGGCGACCAGTCGTTTAGAAAAAGTCCTTCGCAAATGACTATTAGCGCAATACAGGCGATGATCGTCCAGCCGGACGCTCGATAGACGGCGTTCTCTTTTTTCTTTTCCGGCGTCAGCGGCTCGTCCGGCTCCGGCGAGCCCGTCGGATGGGTCATCGTGAATAGACAAAGGCAAAAATACGCAAGCGTAACAAAAAGGGATGCCGCGAATAAGTAATGAGCGATTCCGATGAACTGCCGGGGGTCATCGAAGTTCGGGTCGGGACTCGTCGGAAAGAGGGCCACGCCGATGGCAAACACACACGCAAAGTTACCCGCAATACGGTCCTTGCGTTCATATCCGCAATACGCTCCGAGGAACACGCCGATCGCACACAGGCTTCCGACAAACACGTTTCGCATACCCGTGTAGTAATACCCGCTTATTGAATAAGCAAACCCCGCACTCGCCGGCGCGACCCACCTAAGCACCGCCGTCCCCAAAGCCAGAACGAACGGCAACGCGATTCCAATGACCCCGATCGCTATCATCAGGTCTTTAGAATCAATTACACCCGGTGTTTTTCCCGGCGCCGTGCTCGGGTTAGTCGAGTCCTCTGTCGGAGGAGATAAAATTTCCACTTTCAACCTCAACTCGCTCACTTAATCGTTCCATGATCCAGAGCCTTACCGTCGACGCCAATCGTCCAGAACGATATAGAATCCTGCTTGACCGAGAAAAACATGAAGCTCAATTTCCTGCTTTCACCACATTCATGAAACGCCGGCAAAGTAGTATCAAAGTCATTCTCTCTCAACGTAGCGCCTGCTCCAGACACAAAGTGAGCAACACCTTTCTGCTTTTCAATCCGCTCATATACGTGATCGTGGCCCGCCAATACCAGATCGACTCCGCCTTCGACGAGGATCTTCTCGATGTTATCCCAGCCGTCCTGATCGACTCTGAGCCTGCTCATTTGTTTTGGTATGGACTGTTTCTGATCAGCGCCGGCTTTCACGCCGTGTCCCAGCGCGGACGAGTAAAATGGGTGATGGAGCATCACGATTTTCCAACGGGCTGTCGAGGCCGTCAGTCTTTTGCGGAGCCAATCAACCTGTGCATTCGTTTCCTCTTTGGTGAACTTTCGTTTCCAAAAAAAGATTCCACAACATTGCCGTGTCAGCATGCTCGAATCAAGTGCAAAAAATTCTACCAAACCCTTATTCTCACTGATCGAATAATATCTGTCAGCATTACCGGGAAAACCAAATTGCTCGCTTAAATCGGATTTAAAAAATCGCCTTTGCTCCTCGGAATCCTTTGAATTGAAAAACTTCATTTGAAGTCCCGATCCTTTATAGTTCAGTACGTCATGGTTTCCAAGAACGCCTCTTATTACCACTCCGCTTTTCGACAATTCGTCATATGGATCATAGATTTTTTTCCTGATCCCATTGGGATTACCGAATTCATATATGTTGTCACCCAAAAGAAAAAGCGAAGTAAACCCGAATTGCCGCTGAATTTGCTCCATTTGCTTGGCAAGCAGGCACTGCCCCTTTGAATTCTTATCCTTCGGATCGCAGCCCTTTCCAGTATCACCGACGACCGCAAAACGTGTCTCCGTCGCCGCCGGTTGGGCCGGTATATTTATACTGTCTGTCCGATTACACGGTTTCGGGGTTTTCTCAGCTCCGTTAGCGCCAGTACGGGTAACGCGACAGTTAACCACAGCATTACCAGCAAATAGACAAACACACGTTTGTTGGTTTGTGACTTCAAATTAGCTCTTAGCATTGTATTAGTCGCGTTTGTTGTTCATTTTCCATACAGCTCTTGAATCGACGACGTACGGCATTTGGCATTTGACCAGTCTTAGAAAGCCGGCTTTAGTTTTGGGGCTGCTGGCGTCCCCGCAACCGGGGGCGTTTTGTCGGCTTTGTTGAGAAGCTGAATCAGATCAACGCCAAACCTAAAGGAAAACCCGTCACGATCTGAATTCAGCTCACGGATGTCTCTGAAATTCCTTACAAAATTAGTGTTTGCAAAAATATTGACACCTGGTGCGGCTGGCTCGAGGAAAAACGGAAAAGTAGTTGTATTCACCTTTCGAGTTAGTTTTGAGCTAAAACTTGCTCCAAAATACAGAAACTTAAGTCCCTTTATTGGGATCGGAACAAAGCTATCGAACTTTAGGACCCGACCGACCAATTTATTGGTCATGACTTCGTCCTGACCGAAAGTAAGCTCAAAGACCGCCGGATATGCCTCGTCCGCCTTTCCTACGATTTGATGACGAAGACGCCCGCCGACAAACCAATTTCGCATAAAGCGGTCTCTGTCGCCCGACGTGAGGATAAGATTGGTGAGCTCCAAATTTTGATCTGGTATTCCAAATATCCGCTTAAATTCCGGTTGCACAGTTCCATCGCCAAGGCGGGGAATTTTGTATGCGGCTACTGTCTTTTCAGACGACAAGGGACTTGTAGCTCCGACACCGGCGATAAGGCTGAACCCCTTTCGTACCGTCGTCTCCCAGCCGATTTTCATTTCGAATGCCTGGACCAGATCGTTTACTTTGTCTGATTGATTGCTGCCGAAGAAACCACTGATTGCAGACGATGTCAGGCCTCCAAGATCGGGCAAGGCTTGCGTCGGCGAAGAGGTCAGTTTGAAGCTGGTCCAAAAAGAATTGGAAAAGTATCGCTTAATCGGAACTTTGCAGTTGTCCGTGTCTTTTACTCGACAACCGGTCTTTAATTCGTTCTTGTAATCAACCTTGAATTGTCCGACTGGAATATTTAAGAGCAGATCCACAAACGGCCGTCCTTTGCTCGCGGACGAACTTGCTCCAATTTGCTCGAAACCGAAAATTAGCCGGAGCTTTGAGTTGATAGGTATGTTTTTATCCTCGCTGTCTTTTGCTTTTTGCGCCTCAGATGGCGAGGGAGCAGGCACTGCCGCAATAGATGCCGCGCTGCTGGAACGGAAAAAGTTTTCGGCCATAGACGGCGGTACCGCGATCGAGTTCTGGGCGGCCGCAGGTGCGCTCGGCCCCGCCTCGCCGCCGTTTGGGCCAAAATAAGCGACTGGGACAGATGCCGGAGTCAGTAGGGAGGCAACGGCGTTTAATGGGGCTTGGGGCGGTGATGGCTGAGAGACCACGGGCGGCAGACTCACCGGCGCGGCCGTTACAATCGCGGTGCTTCCCGGAATCGTATCCGGCTGCAGCCGTTTTATCAAAACCGGGGTTGACGCCTCCGTCTTATCCTTAAAGTATCGGATTACAGTAAAACGGTTGTCGCCAAAGCCTACGTTGACCGTTAAGAAATATGTCACTGTGCCGTCCGGTGCAGTAAAAGGTCGTCTATACTCCTTATCTATTAGCTCTCTCGTAGGACTACTCAGTTTAATCGTTTCAATCGTCCCGGCGGAGTCTATATATACAATCTGAGCGGTCTCTTCAGTTGTAAACGCTGGCCAGGTCAGTTGTGAATGTCCTAAAGATGTGAACACCGCCAAGAGAAGAAAAATAATTATTGAAAGTTGCTTTGTCATAGATGCCTCCGTTAGCCTAAGCCGTAGAAATTGGATCATGTTGTTTCGCTTACACCTCAAACGAATATCCCGGATCGATGTGTTGGTAGCCGACGAGGATTTGGTGGATGTTGTATGGGTGCGTTGGGTTTCCGGAAAATGCGTCGTGGAGCACTTGGAAAACGTGCTCGATTCCGGCGGCATCGTCGATGTCGATGTCGGCGACCCAGTTTTCTGCGCTCGCAAAAAACGTAAGCTGCAAATTGCCGTAGCGGTCGTTGGTCTTATAGCTTCCCGCGTGTTCGTAACCTTCCGGCGGATGGTGCAGGGAACCGCTGACCTCGTGGAACAGATCGTCCGCAATGCTGTTCTTTGTATCTTCACGAAGCTGCTGCGGAACAATCGCGAAAAATCGATCCCCGCGAAGATCGATCAGTTCGGTAATTGCCGAGAGAACGGTCTTGCCGCCGGTTAATCGCGTGTTTTGAGTTTTTGAAGCGATGTTGAGAAGGCCAGCCGTTCGGATGTCATCCTGGCTGATCGCATCATACAGGTTTTTGCCATTGAGACCTTCGAACCCTTTTACGTTGCCGCTATTTCCGAGCAGCGTTTTGAGTTCCGCCGACAATTGGGCGTAAGCAGGAAAGTTTACAGATTCGATCTTTTTCGGATCAATCGGAAACTTAATTTCGAGATTAGTAATGCCACTCGCTGCAATATTCACAAACTGCGACACAAATTGGTATGAGGGCGGATCGATTTCGATCTTGTATCGCCCCTGTGGAGCGCCCCGCAGACCGGCTATCTGAAACGGGCTTTTCACCAGTCTATTGATTTTCACCGTCTCGGATAGGTCTTGATGCCGCAGGATAATATCAACCTTTTCATTCAAAGGTTCGCCGTAGACATCAACCAAATTTAGTTTTAGTAATGGTTCGTCAGCCATGTTATAGTTCCGCCTCAAGCCTGTTTTTCTTAGAGTCAAAATACCTTTTTTGTGGTGAAAAAATTCCTTCTATAACCTTATTGTCAAAACGGAGGGGAATCTTACAGAATTTTTTTTGATTTAGTTGAATTTTTTTTCATTGAGCGATTTGGGTGGCAAAACTGTTACGGTGCGGGAGGATTCGTAGGGGTTTAGGGTTTTGATGGAGAACATGGGGCACTGGACGGCGGTCGGCGAATATGGAGGTTATGATGGGTGCAACGATGGGGTCCAGAATTTTCTCCCGTGTCGTCAGAAATACCGGCTAAAACCCTCCACCAATGAGCCAAAAACCATTACCAGTCGTGCAATTTTGCACTACCAGTCGATCAAATTCTGTCGACCAGGCCATTGGTACGCATGGCTAGCCGGAGGCCCCTATTTTGTTGAGAGATACAGGTTCTGGGCGATGGAGTTGTAGTGCTCGACTGGGGACAGATCGTCAGTGAGGATGGGGTTCGTTAGGGGGATTTCGGATTTGTAACGGTTTGCGAGGAGGGAATTGAGGAATGGATCGGTTCCAACTACTCCGTCCGCGACCACCCCGCCTGCCGAAGCGGCATCCACCCCTCCTAAGACAGGAGGGGAGTTAAGACCGGATTTTGACGCAACGATTATCAGATTTTGCAGGCGTTTGTCGGGGTAGTCGGCGTTGACCTTGAAGAGGTAGACGTGCGGGAAAACCTGTTTATATGTGCGGAGTTCGGCGTTTAGAAATCGGCTGGCATCGCCTGAGATCGCGGCACCGAGATTGAAGACGACCACTCCATCGTCCTTTAGAACGCGACTGATCTGGGTCACCGCCTCGACCGTCGTCAGATGATGCGGGACGCTGAAAAGTGAGCCAAAAGCGTCCATCAGGACCGCGTCGTAACTGCCTGATTCGGCACGGTTTAGGTACATGCGACCGTCTTCGTGGATGATCTGCATTCGCGGATCGTCGTTTAGGCGGAAGTGATCGCGGGCAATTTGGGTCATTCGCGGGTCGATCTCGACGACATCGATGCGGGCGGTTGGATAGGTCCGCAGATATTCTCGCGGAAAGGAATAGCCTGCTCCACCGATGATGAGCGTGTTGGCAAAATCGGGTTTGAAATACCGGATCAGGTGATAATAATTGGCGTAATCGAGTACGAGATCGTCGCTGTCGAGGAAAGCCGCCGACTGGACAAAATATGGATCGGTCGCGAGGGCTCGGATTGGTTTTCCCGTCACAGAGTCTTTAGTTTCAAAGACTTGCACGCGGCTGTATTCGGTGTCGATGTCGTAAACGCCGCTGGTTGTGCGAAGGATGTACGCACCGCCTTCGCTTGCGGCGACGCCGAAGATGAAGAGGGTGATCGCGGCGATATTTACCTTTGAAACGGAAAAGGGAATCAGCAGGATTGAAACCATGATGAGCGAGCCGGCGATCAAATACAGCGTACGGACGCTGCCGAGAAACGGGATTAGAAAAAAACCCGCAGCAAATGTGCCGACGATGCTGCCGACGGTTGAAAGGGCGTAGAGGCGTCCGACCGTGCGTCCGGTTTCGGCGAGTGTCGTCATCTTCAACCGGACCGCGAAAGGCGTGACAAAGCCAAGACAAATGCTGGCCGGAGCGAATAGGAGCAACGCCGCGATCAATGCTTTTAATTCGATGGGCATCGCGGCCGAAGCGATCAGCGACAACAGAACATCTTTTATTAGAACAGTTAGCGAAATCAAGCCGCCTGCGGCGAAGATGAGCGTAGCGAGAATTCTAACGTCCGGTTTCTTATCCGCGAGACGACCGCCGAGCCAATAGCCGAGGCTCAGGCTCGCCAAAATCACGCCGATCAGACTTGTCCAAATGTAGGTCGAGGCGCCGATAAATGGCGACAGAATCCGCGAGCCGATGATCTCAAAGACCATCACGAGGGCACCGCAGGTAAAGACGGTTATTTCGAGGGCAACGGTATTATAGAATTTCGTCACTCGGAAAAGACGCGGGAATGTTGCTCCCCTTCAGGGAGCACAAAATCCCGTTTTATCTCTACCTAGGGTTCCGCCGCAGCGGCTCCACCCTAGGCTTTAATGTTTGTCGCCCTTGGCGACAGGGAGTTCATCGACCCAACTTCGAAAATACAGTTCAAACGCCAGCCGCAGAGGTGTTTACGAATGTGAGCCACTCGGCTCCGCCCGGTGCTGGCCGTGCGGCGTCGAGGATCTTGAAAAATTCTACCTGTAGACGCTTCGTGATCTCGCCGCAGCGGCCCGTGCCGATGGTGATGCGGTCAACCGCGCGGATGGGCGTGATCTCGGCGGCGGTTCCGGTGAAAAACAGCTCGTCCGCGAGGTAGAGAGCGGCACGTTGGACAGTCGATTCGATAACCTCGATGCCGAGTTCGCGGGCGATCTGGATGACCGAATCGCGCGTAATTCCCGGCAAAATCGACGCTCCGAGCGGCGGAGTGATGAGTTTGCCGGCGTTTACCAGAAATAGATTCTCACCCGATCCCTCGGAGACGTAGCCGCGATCGTCGAGTGCTATCCCCTCGGAAAATCCGCCGAGCAGAGCTTCCATCTTGATGAGCTGCGAATTCAAATAGTTTCCACCCGCTTTCGCCATCGCGGGCATAGAATTTGACGTGATGCGGGACCAACTTGATACACACACATCGATGCCGGCTTCGAGGGCCTCCTCGCCGAGATATTTGCCCCATTGCCAGGCGGCGATGTAGGAATCGATCGGATTATTCAATGGATTAACCCCAAAGGCTGGTTTTTCCATATCGAGTCCGCGGATGATGATCGGCCGGAGATAGCATGAATCGAGACCGCTGCCGCCGATCAAGTTAACCGCCGCGTCGCAAAAATGGTCGAGCGTGAACTCAGGCTCCATGCGATAGATCGTCGCTGAATTTACGAGACGCTGCATGTGTTCCGTGAAGCCGAAAAACGGCGGGTCCTTTTGATGTGTTGTAACATCGAATGCCCTCAAAAACGCTCGACCCGTAGTTGACGACGTGTGACATCACATGGATATTTGCGTCCTTCCAATCGATGAACTCACCATTTTTCCAAACCTTTGGCGCGATCTTCATCGTGTTTACATCTTTTCCGGCCATAAATTCTTGCACACCTGGTTCGACGAATCGATAAGGATTTACGAAAATTAAATCAAAGAGAACGTGGTAGATTAGTCAGGAAGATTGTATCCCACGCCCACGACCCTTGCAACACATTGGAAGTACACGCAGGAAGAATTCGGCTAAAGGCTTTGTTAAAGCTCAAACTTAACCTCCAGCTAAAAGCTGGAGGCAAGTGAAAAAGCAAATGAAAAAGAGGCCGTCTTTTCAGACAGCCCCCCTTTATTACAAACGATCTTTGCCGTCAAAGAATGTTGAATTTAGTTGCGGTATCGTCAAGTCTTGACTCGAATACGACCCCGCCGGCCGTGACTGAGACGATTACCGGAACGTCCCCGGCCCTGAACAGGGTCGTTGGGATTTCGAAATCGAGCGTATAGACGCCGGGTTCGACCAAAACGGCGTTTGATCGAATCACTGCATTTCCCGTAGCTGTATCACGAAGCCTGACCTGGACAATCGTGGAGGTTACATCCTGAACTCCGGTCAAATAAAGCCGAACAACGCTCGGAACCAAAAGATCACCTCTCCGCCTGACCGTCTTTATCGCAAACGGTTCGGTCGTAGTGACCGTATTTGTCGCGTTAAATGCAAGGGATCTGCCGCCCGGACCCACGAGGTTGTCCTTTGCGAAAATATCGGGACGCGTCGGAACAATCGTTACAAAGCTCTTCAAGACGGTACCATTATTGTTAATCACCAAGGGCAGAACCGTACCGGTTGCCACACTGCCGAGGGCAGGCGGCACGACAAATTCTATCCTTCGTCCGGCAACGGATTTCAACCCGCAAGCGGCCCCGTCTATCGTCACTGAAACTCCGCTTAGCTCAACCGGCAGTGTAAAACTTCTGCTTAGCGAGCCAATCGCGGTTTTGGCCGGAATCGGCGTGTCGGTGGCCTGATACTCCAGGATTACGAGCATTCCCGGCGACATCCCAAGCACTGCGGCAGGTGTCGTCGGCGTCGGGGTTGGGCTTGGTGTGCCTGTCGGTGACGGGCTTGGCGTCGGTGTCGGCGTGGGTGTCGGCGTCGGAGTTGCCGTCGGTGTCGGCGTCGGCGTACCCGTCGGTGTCGGCGTCGGGCTGGCCGTAAACAAAATCGGCAGCTTGCTCGCACCGGTGAAATAGTTGGCCGTCACGATCGTTTCGGCAACCGCGTTTGGCTGGATAAAGTAATACACCTCGGACTGGCGATCATTGTTGCCAGTCCCAAACTCAGTCAGGGCTATATTAAAGGCCATGCGCCTGATCGAGTTGCTCGGCAGAAGCTGTGTCGAAGCAATAAAACTATTTGGCGTCGGGAACTTCGCGAGTCGCTTAAAAGTAGCGGTCGTCGCCGGTAGATTTAGCGGATATGAATAAATCTGCGACGGGCGTACTTCGTTGTCGTTAAGACCTTCGGATGACGTCGTCGGAACCGTCCCGTCGGGCTTGATGTTTAACCTCGTCTCGAGCAGCAGAGTCGATGGCGTTCCGTTTGCATCGTTGTCCGTAAAGCCCGGATATATCGCGACATCGCCGCCCGTCGCCGCAGTGTCAGCATCGCTGCGGGCCGCGATACGGCGGAATGTGTTTGCCATCGCGTCGTAGAGATAGAGGGCGAACGAAGTATGGTTAGTACCGCTGTTCTCACTGGCAAGATCGGCGTAGGAATCAAAAGCAATATATCGCCCGTCGCGGCTCATGCGACGACCGAGATCGAGAATATTTACCGGATCACCGACATTTGTCGACGTGGTTGTCGTGACCTGCTTCTTCATGGTGGCGGCCGTTGGGCTGCCGCCGACGAGATCGGCAAAATATATCTCTTCGTTGCGGCTTGCAACCGGATTGACTCCGCCCGTCATGCCGACGATCGGATTCTCGCCAGTACTCGTGAAAAGCACGCGTTGTCCGTTGCCTGAAATTGTAGGATTCTTACAATAGATCGGGTTTGAGACTATGCCGCGACGGTGTTTTTGTAACCTGTCCGAGCGTCGAGCTGGTTCGTGACGTAAGTAAAGATCTCGTCGTTATCTTCCGCCGGAAACGCATTTCCAACCGCCGGTACGAGGTCGCGGGTCGAGACAAACGCGATCACGCCGCCGTCGTCATTGATACTGGCGTCGTGGTTGTCGTCAGCTACAAACGGGCCGACTGATGGAGTTCCCGGCCCTCGGCGTCTGACTCGGATCAGTGTTTGTCACACGAATAAAATTGCCGCCTGCGAGTTGTACCAAGGGAACTTCATCTCCCGCCGCCAGATTTGCCACATCGGCATAGGCCGGTATCTGGTAGAGCCAAATCTCAAGATTGCCGTCTGATGTCAGCGGATTTGCCGCCGGTGTCGGTGTCGGAACCGGCGTCGGCGTACCCGTTGGACTCGGCGATGGCGACGGACTCGGGGTAGGCGTCGGAGATGCACTGTTTATCGGAGTCGGTACAGGTGTAGGCGTCGGCGTGGGTGTCGATGCCGAGAATGAATCGCCGTAGAAAAAACCCGGGTTTGTGGCGTTTGGGGTTGTCGGTCTCGATGTTGTCGCGTTTGAACTAAATGCAATCCACCGGCCGTCATTGCTGATGACAGGCCGCGTGCTCAGAATCGTGACGCGAACATTGTCAAAAGTCGGTGCGGCTAACGTATTGTAAAGTACACTCTTTGTGTCAGTGATCTGAAATATGCGGCGTTGTGCATAATCGAAAAGGAAAATCTCAAGATTGCCATCGGTATTTCGCGGGTTCTCGGTGGCGAGGTTTCCCATGGATTCAAAGACGACAAAACGACCATTTCCGCTCATTCCACCGGCGAAAGATTCGGCGGTGGAATTAGACAACTGCGCAATAACGGAATCTATTTGCCCATACGATATGGCGGCAAACAGGTTAATAAAAATAATTGCTGATAAAAGGAAAGTAAGACGAATCGTCACAAACTCCTCCAAAAAAACGAACCGAAAGTATAAAAACGAGAGGTTTCCCTCTCTCATTCAAGATCACGTACTCAAAACATTCAATTTTATGTGCATCAACTGCGTTCTGCAAGCACGTGAACGACGAAAAACGAATGTATTAGTCCAAAATCAAGTGTTATGATGCCGCGAGGGATAGGTGGGGTTGTCATTTTGCGAGGCCGTTATATCATTTAACGAGAAAGAAATGGCAATAGAGCGAAAAATCATGGTCGTGGCAGGTGAGGCTTCGGGTGACGCCCACGCGGCAAAATTGGTGCGGGAACTGCGTCGATTAGAGCCAGACACGGAATTCGAATTTTTTGGCGCGGCGGGGCCAAAACTTCGTGAGGTTGGCGTCGAGGCGGTCGTTCAGTCCGACGAATTTTCCGTGGTCGGTGTTGCTGAGATCGGGCGGGCATTGCCGATGTTCCTGCGAGCTTTCAGGAAGTTAAAAGATGCGGCGAAGCGTGAAATACCGGACGCCGTAGTCTTAGTTGATTTTCCTGATTTTAACTTGAAACTCGCTAAGTCCCTGAAAAAACAGGGTTTCACAATTGTCTATTATATTTCGCCACAGCTCTGGGCGTGGCGGAAATACCGGATATCGTCGATCCGAAAGTATGTCGATCTGCTGATCTCAATACTACCCTTTGAGAAGGAATGGTATGCAAAACAGGGCGTCAACTCGGTCGAATTTGTTGGCCATCCACTGTCGAATGAGGTTCGAGCAAGTCGGACAAAAACCGAATTTTGCGATCACCACAGGATGGATCGGTCAAAACCAATAGTCGCGCTTTTGCCTGGGAGCCGGCAGAAAGAGATCGGGAGCATCCTGCCGGTTATGCTTGAGACTGCTGCAAGTATCACTGCGAGAAATCCTGAGGTGCAGTTTGTGGTGCCGATAGTGGCGGGTAGGAATCGCGCCGCCGTTGATCGGGCGATGCACCAGGGACCGTCCAATGTGAGCATTACCGTGGTCGTAGGAGAGACATATGACGCCCTAAACGCGTCGGACGCGGCCGCCGTGACGAGCGGTACCGCAACCCTCGAAACCGGTATCATCGGTACGCCGATGGTTATCGTCTACAAGGGAACCGCGTTGAACTATGCCCTGCTCAGGCCCTTGATCTCGGTCGAGCATTTTGGCCTCATAAATCTTGTAGCAGGTGAAAGAATTGCTGCGGAACTGATCCAGAATGATCTTACGCCCGACAAACTTCGGGATGAATTGTTACGTCTGATGGAATCGCGGGAGAATACGCAAATGTGCGAACGGTTGAAGCAAGTGAGGGATAAAATAGGCGTCGGCGGAGCGTCAAAACGAGCCGCAGAAAGTATTTTGCGGCTGATCAAAAGTCACGCGGATTAATCAAATGAGAGCTTTGAAAAACCTCAACCAGGTCAAATATATATGCTTTTGCCGCGTAGCGGCGAGTGAATTTAGCCGTGGGTTTCAACCCACGGATTGTTGGGACAGATATTGCGCGTCGCGTCAGCGACGCATGAATAGTCCGCTAATATCAAGGCCGGGCAGGTTCAGCCGTCACTAACGCGACGCGGACTTGTCGGATGACCCCACCGTGGGTTGAAACCCACGGCTAAATTCACCGACCGTACGCGGCTTAGAAGAGTTTTTCAAAGACTCTAATTCTCTTTTCGAGCCGCGTTTAATGCATCTGCCTCGTAAGTCAGACGCCGAATCTCAGATTCGAGGTGGTCGATGCGGACGTTCATCGTTCTTAAGACGACTATTCGTGGCGACAGAGTTTTGAGGGTGGCGATTTCTTCGCTGTAGATTAGCGGAACGACGGAATCGATTGTTGCAATTCGAAAATATGGCTTATCGGCGGAAGCTTCATTTTCAGTTCTGAGTAGGTAACGTTCGCCCTCTTTCATCCCAAATTGAGAATTTACGGTTATCTTTCGAAGCGTTTCATTTCCTTTTACAACCAGGAGTATCTCGATCTCGACATCGGCGCGAAGGAGGATGTTAACTGCGCCGACCTTTAAACATTTGGCGATGACGATTGTTTTCCCGGTTTCCAGATAGCGGTCGAGCGGGGAAGGTTTGTCCTGTGCCGGGATCACCGATGCGAATGAGATTGTTGAAACGACGAGCGCGATAAAAGCAGTTAGTTTCATAAAAGGCCCTCCGAATATGGAACGCCCGATGAAGCTCAAACTTGCTACTGCTTAGAAAGTTTTTTTAACTCTTTCACGTCATTCTTTAATCTCTCGAGTCCCTTAACATGGACATTCTGACGTTTGTATTCATCTAACGGCTGGACCGGGGTTCCCCACCAAATGCCCGGGCGGACGATCTTACCGGGCAAAACGCCGGCCTGCGAACCAATGATTGCACCGCTCCGCACATGTGCATGATCGCCCATTCCGACCTGACCGCCGATAACACAATCGTCTTCGATCACCGTACTTCCGGAAATTCCCGTTTGCGAGGCGATAACAACGCGTTTGCCGATCGACACGTTATGGGCGATCTGGACGAGATTGTCGATCTTTGTTCCCTCGCCGATACGCGTTTCGCCGAGAGACCCCCGGTCAACACACGAATTTGCCCCGATTTCGACGTTATTCTCGATGACCACGCGACCGATCTGGGGGAACAGATGATACTCACCTTTGTCGTCCCGGACATAACCAAATCCGTCCGCTCCGATCACGGTGCCGGCATGGATCACGCAGTCATTTCCAATCTGAGCCCCGTCATAAATAACGCAGTTTGGGAATATGATGGTGCGGTCCCCGATCGTCACGTTTCGTCCGACCCGCACTCCGGCATGGAGTTCGGACAATTCACCGATAGTTGTGCCGGAGTCTATCGATACATGAGGCCCGATAAAGCTGGCCCTAACCTTTGCTTCATGCGAGACATAAGCAGTATCGTGACGGAATTTGTCCGAGCGTCGTGGGTGAAAGAGGTGGGCGAGCTTGGTAAATGAAAGTTTAGGATTGGCGACCCGTATTAGAGTGACCGAAACCGGTGAATCAAAGCCCGAAGGAACTAATACGGCGGAAGCATTTGTATCAAAAACCGTATTCTTTTCCGAAAACGCAAGCTGACCCAAACCCGCCGTCTCGAGAGCCGCGAGTGAATTGATCTCAACGTCAGGGTCTCCGATAAGTTGGGCGGCGAGAAAATCAGCGATCTCCTGGGTCTTCATTCATTACAATTTAAATGTTTTTGTATGAAAAGTCAGGTCCGCGTTCAGTATTAGGGCGGTTACGGATTGAGTGTATGGACTGTGCAGCGAGTCAGTACCACCTGCGGTAGCGGGTGGGGCCTCGGCCCACTGCGATCAAAAGACCCCACCCGCTACCGCAGGTGGTACTGACGAATATATACGATCCGTAACCGCTCTAGGGGGATTGACGCTCGACTTCGTTAATCACCGTTTGCAGGAAAATCTCCATTCCCTGAATACTGAATCCGTCGAGCATTTCGAGCCGTCTGAGGACGGGAGCGGCTTCGCTATCGAGGAAATCGAGGTCGGCGAGATCGATGATGACGTCATTGCCTGTCTCGGAGCGTATTTCGACGCCGATTCTTTCCAGTAAACGTGCGTCTTCGCCGAGTAATTCGCCCTCGACCCGCAAGGTCGTAACTCGGCGAACATTGTCATCGATCTGATTGATCTGAGTTGCCATTGTTTGATGATTAGATGCCGATATTACGAAAAAGGCAACCCTAGGTTTCAATGGTTGCGAATTTCTTTATCACCAGAAACACGCCGGTAAAGATCAACGCGGCGGCGACAGCAAATGTTGAGTCGATTCGTTCACCAAGAAAAATGACGGCCAGCAGAAATCCGATTAGCGGCTGTAGGTACACAAACACGGCCACGGTTGAGGGATTTACGCGGGCCAATGCCCAGGCGTTTAGAAAATAAGGAGCGGTCGTCGCAACGACCGCGACGTAAAGGATGAGCAGCCAGATGCCCGGCGTCACGGTCGAGATGTCAACCGACGAGAACGAAACGGCCCCGAGAGGAACGCAGATAACCGACGCGAAGACAAAAATCCACATTATCGAACGAAAAGCGCCGTTTCGTGTGACAATTTCCTTCGATATTGCGACGTAGATTCCATACGAAAGGGAATTTAGGATGACCATCGTATCGCCCAGCGTCGTTTGGGATGAGAATGACGCGTTTCGCGGATCAATGAGAAAAACAACCCCAGCGGCGGCCAATAAAATACCTATGATTTTTACTCTTTTCAGCTTTTCGGCACCGACGATCGAGCCGACAGCCAATGTAAAGATAGGAATGGTAACTGCCAAAAGCGATGTGTTAGACGCCTTGGTGAGTGAGAGACCTGTGACGAAAAGGAGTTGATTCGCCGTGACCGCAACGAGGCTCATGGCGGCAAGTTTCAGATAGTCACGAACATCTTTGAGCCAAATGCTGCCGACGGAACGATTGTACCACCGCGAGAATCGCCGCAGTTATTCCAACCCGAAAACCGACGAGAGCCACGGGCGGAATCACGGCGAGGACCACTTTACCGATAACCGCCAGCGAACCAAAAAATACCTGGACGCCTATGAGAGCCAGATATGGTGCGGTCGATTCGTCGCGGTCAGTCACGTTATGCCAGCATCATCCCCGGCTGTTCGAGCATTTGTTTGAAGGTTTGCAGGAATTTGGCTCCGGTTGCGCCGTCAATGACGCGGTGGTCGCAGGACATCGTGACGTTCATGATGTTGCGGATGACGATCTCGCCGTCGCGAACAACCGGCGTCGGAGCGGCTCCGCCGACTGCAAGAATTCCGGCTTCGGGTGGATTGATGATCGCGGTAAATTCCTTAATGCCAAACATTCCGAGATTTGAGATCGAGAATGTCGCACCGGTGTATTCTTCGGGTTGAAGTTTTTTGGCTTTGGCTTTGGCGGCGAGGTCTTTGATCTCGGCGGAGATCTCAAGAAAGCCTTTCAGATTAGCTCCGCGAATGACCGGCGTGATCAAGCCTTCGTCGATGGCGACCGCAACACCGATATCGGCCTGATTGTAAAAGCGGATCGTTTTGTCCTGATACGACGAGTTTGCAAACGGATGCTTGACCAGCGACATCGCCGCGGCTTTGACGACGATGTCGTTGACGCTGATCTTTTGATCTTCGCTGACAGATCGCATTGACTTGTTTGCGAAGTTCGAGCGTATTGTCCATCTCGATCTCGACCGTCAGATAAAACGTCGGGATCGGGCCGATCGATTCTGCCAGGCGGCTGGCAATGATCTGCCGCATTTTTGAGGTAGTTTCGTCCGTGATAGGCAGACGCTCCGACGACTGTCGACGGCGACAAATGGCCTGTTGGTCTGCTGGACTGTTGGACTCTGGCCGCTCCCGCCATCGCTTCCTCGATATCGCGTTTGATGATCCGGCCGTTGGGGCCGGTGCCGACGATCGATTTTAGATCAATGGCGTTTTCAGCCGCCATTCGGGCGGCGATCGGCGAGACGATCAAGCGTCCATTCGAACCGGGGCAGGTGTCGGGCTTCGGACTTGACGGTCGAGGTCTGGGGCGTAGATCCCGTGGTCGGCGATGTCGTCTCCGCATTCTGCTTTTCTTGCCGCTTCGTCCTCCACTTCCTGGCCGCCCGCTGATGCAGGCGGTTCTGCCTTTGCTTCCGCTGACGCCTGTGACTCGGCTGCCGTTCGACGAGATTTCGCTCAACAAGTGCCGAAATATCTTCACCGGCCTTGCCGATGATGGCGATGGCTTCGCCGAGCAGGGCGGTGTCGCCCGCACCTTTCAAAATCTTAAGGATCGTGCCGTCTGAAAGCGCGGTCATTTCCATCGTCGCTTTGTCGGTATCGACCTCGGCGAGCGTCTCGCCGGCTTCGTAGGTGTCGCCTTCGTTTTTGACCCAACGCGATATCTGCCCTTCTTCCATCGTGGGCGAGAGCTTCGGCATTAAGAATTTTTCAGCCATATAATTATTGGAACGCGGACACTCTTGTCCGCGTGTTTTACTCGCGGACAAGAGTGTCCGCTTTCCATTACAAATAACAAACTTCCTTCACCGCCGCCACGATCTTCGCAACGTCCGGCAAGGCCAACGCTTCGAGATTCTTGGCGTAAGGCATCGGTGCCTCGGCGGTCGAAATGCGTTTGACCGGAGCGTCGAGATAGTCGAACGCGTGTTCCATGATCGTGTGCGATATCTCGGCACCGACGCTGGCGAAGTAATGCGATTCTTCGGCGATGACCAGGCGATTAGTTTTCTTGACCGAATTTACGATCGTGTCGATATCGAGCGGTTTGATCGTTCGCGGATCGATGACCTCGACCGAAACGTCAAATTCCTGCTGCAATCTTCTCAGCGGCCTGAGCGCCAAGCGGAACCGTCATCGAACGGGCGACGATCGTGCAGTCTGTACCTTCGCGTTTAACGTCAGCGACGCCAAGCGGAATAGTGAAATCTTCGTCCTCGGGAACTTCGCCTTTGATGCCGTACATGCGTTCCTGTTCGAGGAAAAACGACGGGATTGTCATCGCGGATCGCGGATTTCAGCAGGCCTTTCGCATCCGCCGCCGTCGAAGGCATAACAACTTTAAGCCCGGAAAATTTGCATAAAACGCCTCAAGTGCCTGCGAATGCTGTGACGAGACCTGATATGCCGAACCGTTAGGCCCGCGAAAGACGATCGGCACCTTGAATTGCCCGCCCGACATATAAAGCATCTTCGCGGCGTGATTGATGATCTGATCGGCCGCGAGGATCGAAAAATTCCACGTCATAAACTCGATCACCGGCCGCAAGCCCGCCATCGCCGCACCGACACCGACCGCCGCAAAGCCAAGCTCGGTGATCGGCGTATCGACAACGCGCTTGTCGCCAAATTCCTTCCACAGGCCACGCGTCACCTTATACGCGCCATCGTATTCAGCAACCTCTTCGCCCATGACGAAGACGTTTTCGTCCCTAATAATTTCTTCACGCAATGCCTGATTCAGGGCATCGCGAATAGTTAAGAACTGCCATAAATTGTAGTTACTAACATTACGCCAGGGCCAATTCTGTTTTCTCTATGAGCTGTTCAATATTCGACGGAAACTCGATCGGCAAAAACCAATTCATCGGACAAACCGTCGTCTCATTATTTTCGTCCTTTAATGTGCAGGTGGAATGTACTGGCTGAAGGGTCACATGATAGATCTTCAATGGAACAAGTGCGTCATCCTCGTCCGTTAGGCAAATCGCGAAGGTTCTGACATTTGCTGAATCGGGAGCAAAATGCCGGTCAATGACATACTCACGCCCGGGAGCAGCGGTTCCTTTCTCGATCAAACCTACTTCCTTTACGCTTTCAAGTAATTCGCTGAAGTTTCGTTCGTTCATCTGATCCATTCTCTGACAGTCGCCGACAACTCCTTCAATTGGGCCTTGCTCAAGTCGGACATTTCATTTTTGGCATAAATCGCCATCAAATAGATATAGCCTTTTTCTGACGCTAGATAATAAATTATTCGAACACCACCGCTCTTTCCTTTCCCCTCCACTCGCCAGCGCATCTTTCGCAATCCGCTCCCCCCCGGGAATCAAGTCTCCAAGCAGGAAGTTTTCCTGTAAATAATTTTGAAAAGCAAAATAACTCTCTTCAGTTAAAAGGGACAGAACGCGTTTAGTAAACAATTTCGTTTCCCTAAAACTATGGAGCTGTTCCATATTCTAACTAATATTTTAACTACGCCAACACATCAGTAAACAACTCACTCTCCGCCGGAAACGGACTCTCCTCCGCAAACTTCACAGCGGCTGCAACCGCTGCCACGGCCTCAGCCTCGATCTTTTCAAAATCCTTTTCGCCTAATACCTTAGCTTCCTTCAGACTGTCCTTGAACAGCACGATCGGGTCACGTTCCTGATATTTTTTGATCTCGTCGCGGGTTCGGTAATTGCCGGGATCGGACATCGAGTGGCCCATAAATCTATACGCGCGAATTTCGAGCAGCGTCGGCGAACCGTCCTTCCTTGCCCGTTCGATCGCTCTGAGCGTCGCATCGCGGACGGCCATTACGTCCATGCCGTCGACAAATTCGTTGGCCATTTCAAACGCCTCAGCCTTCTTGGCGATGCTTCGCGACGACATCGCACGTTCCTGCGACGTTCCCATCCCGTATTGATTGTTTTCGCAGATGTAGATGCAGGGAAGCTTCCACAGTTGGGCCATGTTGAGCGATTCGTGAAAAATCCCCTGATTGACTGCCGCCTCGCCAAAGAAACAGAGCGTTACCTGTTCCGTTCCTTTGTATTTCGCGGCATAGGCCATACCCTGTTCCGACGCCGATCTGACCGCCGACAATGCCGTGACCGCCGTAAAATTCGAGATCCTTCGAGAACATGTGCATCGACCCGCCTTTGCCTTTGACACAACCGCCCTCTTTGCCGTAAAGCTCCGCCATTACGCTTTCCGGCGTCATCCCCTTGATTATCGCCTGAACATGATCGCGATACGACGTTATGACCATATCGGTCGGTTTGAGGGCCATCATCGAGCCGACGCCGATGGCTTCCTGGCCGATATACAAATGACAAAAACCGCCGATCATTCCCATACGGTAAACTTCGGCGCATTTTTCCTCGAATCGGCGCCCAAGCACCATTTGATAGAGCATTTCCTGAAGGAGTTTCTTGTCCGTTTTCTTGATCGACTCGAGTTGAGACTTTTTACGGGCCTTGTATTCGGCAATGGCCTGCTCGACCTCGACAAAGTCCGTAAACGGTTCACCCGTAACAGGTTTTTCGGCCTTGTGGCCATTGCTGTTCGTGGTTGCCTTCGGCGGCTTTGGGGGCCGGTTTCTTTATTGTTGCTGTTTTTGGCAAGATCAAATCCTCCGTAGGAATAAAAGAGCGTGAATCCGCAATTATTCTTTGTTCGTTATTATAAGCGAGCATAGGGATTTACGCAAAAGTTTCAAATTCTGTTTGTGTTCCGTGCAAGGCGAAAATGTTATAGTTTTGGATAAGTCAATCGGCATGAGTAAAGCGTTTTACAAGATTTTATTGATCGTCCTGGTTTTCGCAGCCCCGGCATTTGCGCAGAATCCGGCTAAATGGTCATTAAGTTCGGACGCCCGGGACAGGGCCCTGAATACCGGCGATTTGGTTGCCACAAAGCTTACCGCCGAGATCGAATCCGGCTGGAAACTCTACTCTACCGAGCAGCCCGACGGCGGCCCGATCGCAACGACGATCAAGGTATCGGAAGGCACGCAATTCGAACTCGCCGGCAAGATCGCTTCGACGCCGGCCGCAACAAATAAACTTGATCCACTGTTTACGGGTTTTGATGGTAAACCATTGATGACAAAATATTTTACGTCATCGGTCTCGTTCGCGGTTCCGGTTAAAGCATTAGGTGAGGTCACCGCGAATGACCTCGCGTTTGACGTTAGATTTCAGCTTTGTAATGACACGGTTTGTTTGCCGCCAAAAACGGTTAACGTTTCGTTTGCCGGCGTCGCGGATGTCCGCAAGGTCGGCAGTGGGCAGTTGGCGGCAGACAATAATTCAAATTCCGCAGCAGCTAGCAATCAGCCGCCAACCGCCAGCAACCAAACGCCAACTGATCTGTGGCCGTTTCTCTGGCTTGCTGTTTCGCTTGGGGCATTGTCCCTGCTTACGCCGTGTGTTTTCCCGATGATTCCGATCACGGTCTCTTATTTTACCAGTCACTCGGGCGGCAGCCGTGCCAAATCTATTAGGCTCGCATCAATCTACTCGCTCGGGATCATCGCCACATTTACCATTCTGGGGATGCTGATAGCAATATTTGTCGGAGCGGCGGGGATAAATCTTTTTGCGGCAAATCCATGGATCAACCTGCTGATCACGGCGATCTTTCTGTTTTTTGCGTTCAATCTTTTCGGAGCGTACGAGATCACCATCCCGACTGGCGTTCTGACAAAGCTCGACGGCCTGACCCGGAGCAAAGAAGGCGAGGGAAGCGGCATTATCGGTGCCCTGCTGATGGGGTTGACGTTTACACTGACTTCGTTTACCTGCACATCGCCGTTCGTCGGCACTATTCTCGTGTCCGCATCGCAGGGCGATTGGCAGAGGCCTTTGCTCGGGATGCTGGCCTTTTCCACGGTGTTTGCTTTGCCGTTCTTTGTCCTCGCTCTCGCCCCACAGCTTCTTTCGCAGCTTCCGCGAGCTGGCGGGTGGATGAATTCCATCAAAGTTGCGATGGGCTTTCTCGAGGTTGCGGCGGCAATGAAATTTATCTCAAACGTCGATTTGGTTTGGAAATGGGGCATCTTCACGCGCGATGTTGTACTCGCGGTCTGGATCGCCATCGGCGTTATCCTCTCGCTTTATCTCCTTGGAAAGTTTCAGCTCGCCCACGACTCAAAACCCGAACGCCTCGGTGCATTTCGGATGTTTTCGGCGGTTGTCAGTCTCGCGGTCAGCTTTTATCTGCTGACCGGTCTTTTCGGAGCAAAACTTGGCGAACTCGAATCCTTCCTGCCGCCCGATCTAAGTAAATCGTCGGCTCGATTCCTCGGCAGAGGCGACGACGAATTGAAATGGATGATGAACGATTATGAGGGTGCGTTAGCCAAGGCAAAGGCTGAAAATAAGCGAGTCTTCGTGGATTTTACCGGATATACCTGTACCAACTGTCGCTGGATGGAGGCGAATGTGTTTCCTAAGAAAGAAGTTGAGGACGAACTGAAGAAGTTTATCCTCGTCCAACTTTACACCGATGGCGACGGGGAAGTGTACGAACGGCAGCAGCAGATGGAGCAGGATTTGTTTGGTACAGTCGCCCTACCGTTCTATGCCGTTGTCGATGGAGGCGGAAAAACCATCGCGACTTTTCCGGGACTAACGAGAAACGTCGTTGAGTTTGTTGACTTTTTGAAAAAGGCGGAAGAGAATTAGCCACAGAGGACGAGAGAACAAATTATGGCGACGGTCAAGATTGATTCGCTCATCAGCCGCCTGACTTCAATCGCGGATGATGATTTCACTTGTCAGAATGTGTATGAGTTCCTGGGCGATAACCCTGTCGAGGTCGATTCGATCATCAAATATTTCCATTGGAGTCCGTCGTTTTACACGCGAAATCTAGTCTATAAAGACGATCGGTTCGAGATGATGGCGATCTGTTGGGAAAAGGGCCAGGTCTCGCGCGTTCACAACCATTCCGAGCAGAAATGCTGGATGACAGTGCCGGTCGGACGACTTCGCGGTCAGAATTTTGCTGTAGCCGAGATAGACGAATCGCGGGGTTATTGCAAACTTACCGAGACCGATTCATTCGAACTTTCCGATTGCCTGGCGGCCAAGGTCGAACTCGAAGAACCGGTCCATCAGATACTAAATCTCGCCGAATTTGACCAGCGGGCCGTCAGCCTGCATGTATATTCGAAACCCTATGACCGCTGCCTCTCATACTGTCGCGACACAGATACTTTCAGCGAGGTTCAGCTCAGCTACACCAGCATCGACGGCAAACTCTGCCCGAATGTTACCCTCTAGCCGCATGACGGACATCAAACTGACGCCCAGATTGTCTACTTACGCTCTGTTCATCCTTTTTTTTTGCGTCTTACCGACAACCGTCTCTTTTTGTCAGCAGCCTTTCTTCACCGATGATGCTGACGTGACGGAGAAGGGGAAGTTTCATTTCGAACTCACAAACGAATTCGACCGGTTACACCCGACCTCGCTGCCCGACAAATATCAGAACGGCCTTCGCGGAACGCTGGCCTACGGCGTCGCAAAAAATGTTGAGATCAGCGTTGGCGGCCAATTTTTTTCGATTCGCAGCGTTGGTCCGCAGGCCGTCACGCGCGGCGGTTTTGGAGACTCGACAATTTCAGTCAAATACAACTTTCTCAAGGAACGTGAGAATTCGCGGCTCCCGGCACTGGCAATTAGCGGCTTATTTGCAGGTCCCGACCGGCAGCGTCGGGCGCAACTTTGGCAGCGGCGTTTATGATTACGCTATCAACGGTATCGTCCAAGAGAGCTTTGGCAAAAAAAACACTGCCCGGCTCAACGGCGGGATCATTTTTTCCGGCAACACGCTCACGGGCGATCTAGGCATTTCGCAGCGAGCGCGGCAGCGTCTTTACCGGCGGAGCGTCGTTTGTGCGAAAAGTAAACGAACGGCTCTCTCTCGGCGGCGAACTTTACGGCGCTGTAACCGGCAATTTTCAGCTCAGCAAGGGCCAGCTGCAAGGTCAGTTCGGCGGCAATTATCAGCTTAATCCAAAAACTACGCTCGATTTTGGCGTCATCGCCGGTAAATTCGCGGCCAGCCCGCGTTTCGGTTTTCAACTCGGCTTTTCACGGGATTTCTGACTACAAACCAGTGCCGATCAGGTTTCGGAACATTATTTTAGTTGTGACATGCCTCGCCTACGCGGCGACACGGTTCTGGCGTTTGGCGGATACCTGTCTTTGGTTTGATGAGATATTCAGCGTTCACGCGGCGACGCATCCCTGGGGCGATCTGCTTTCTTTTGTTGCTCTCGATCTAATTCATCCTCCGCTGTTTTATGTCGCATTAAAGTTATGGATTTCCATCGGCGGCGAAGGTTTGTTCTGGCTGCGGCTGCTGCCGGTAATTTTTAGTATCATCGCGATCTTTCCCGTCATCGCTCTTTGTCGCGAACTCAAACTAAATTTTTGGGCGCAGGCTCTGGCTCTCTTTCTTGTTGCCATCAATGGATCGCCCATTAAATATGCGCAAGAGGTGCGGATGTACAGCCTTTTGATGTGCCTCTCGCTCTTTTCGATGTGGCTGTTTGCACGTTATTTTACCAAAGGCAAAAACCTGTGGCCGCTGGTGATCGTCAATGTGCTGATGGTTTACACGCATTATTTCGGGTGGTTTGTTGTGCTGTCCGAGGTAGTTTTGATCGTGTGGTTCCAACGTATCAAATGGCGGCGGATCGCCGTGATGCTCGGGATCACGATTGTGAGTTTTCTGCCTTGGCTGATCGCGGTTTTTATGGCCGCGCGATCTGGTTCCGGTCTTGAACAGAACATCGGCTGGATGTCGCGGCCGGGAATTCGGCAGATCGTCACCTTTGTCTTTAATATTATCGAGCCGTTCTATTTTCAGACAAGCACTGTCGAGCCGATATCGATCTTTCGCATCACCGTTCCGATCCTGCTGATTCTTGCTGTCGCGGCGGTTCTTTATCTTGTCAATTGGCGGAAGCTTAGCGAACACGAACGACGGCACGTTTATCTTCTGCTTGTTTTCATAAAACTGCCGGTAGTGATTACATTTCTCGCGAGCTGGCTTTTGCCCTATTCATTGTGGGGAACGCGGCATCTGATTGTCGTCTTTGCACCGTTTTGTATTTGTGCGGCGATTTTGCTGACATCGCGAAGCGTGAAATGGCTTCCGGCTGCGGCGGCTACTCTGGTTGTGTTGCTTGCGGGATATGGATTTGTAATTCGAGCGGTGTTCGAGTCGCCAAAGAATTCGTGGTGTGTGTGGGAACCGTTGGTAGAAGAGATGGTCCTGATGCCGAGCGATTCGTCGGAACCCGGAACAATCAATGCCTTTGAACAGCTAGTCGGGTATCACGTGTGGTTTGCCGCGCGCAACTTTCCCGACATTCGGGTCAATGTTGTGAAAGATTTTCCCGGAACTAAGGAAGATGCCGCTTATTTTATACCTCGCGGGTTCGATGAGGTTAAACTTCTTGCTCCTGAAAGCGCGTTCTCCGGTCCGGAATTGTGGATCGCATTCCGAGACCGTGATCCGGGTCACGACACGCCCGGCGTTTCAATGATCTCGAATCCACCAAAAATATTGAGCGAAATGAAATATCTCGGTTACGAAGCGGTTGACACGAAGAAAATAAGGGCCGGCAGCGAATCTGCCTACCTGGTCAAAATGGTTCGTCGATCCCAAGAGTGAGGCAGTCGTAATCGCGGCGATTTGCGCCGCCCTTTGGTAAAGGTACTTTCTGTCGTCAACACCGTTACCAATCTCGCAAAAACCCTTGACCAATGAACCCTTTTTGGTCGGACAAAAGCAATAAGCCCACGACCAATCGGGGTGTTTTTAGCCGACAATGTTCATTTTTACGCCTTTTCTTAAAAAATGTGGCACGTGCCACATTTTAAATTGGCGAAATTTCTGCGCACGTCGTTTTGCACAAAAATTTCACCCCAAAAACTGTTCAAATTTGTCAGAAACGGATCACTTTCGTTTCCACCGAACGCCCTCTTTTGTGTCCTCGAGAATGATCCCTTTTTCGATCAGCAGATCGCGGATCTGATCCGAGCGAGCAAAGTTGCGACTCTGCCGCGCGGTCGTGCGTTCTAAGATCAAGGCCTCGATCTCGTCGTCGAGGATCCGATCGTCCTCGGCGCCAAAAATTCCGAGGACTGAGTCGAACTTTGCTACCGCGTCGAGAACCGCTTTGCGGTCATCCGGGGCAAGTGGACTCGATGCCATCAGAATATTGATCTCGCGGACCATATCGTGGATCGCAGCGAGGGCGGAGGCGGTGTTAAAATCGTCGTCCATAGCGGCTTCGAATTTTTCGAGCGCAATGGAGGCAGAAACACGACCGGTAGGGAGTGTGTCATTCGTCGCGGATGCTGACGTTGGCATATCCGAACTACCGCTTGGGTTTCCGCCTTTTGCCGCGTCACTCGCGAGAGATCTAAAATTCCTCAACCTCTCGACCGTCGATTCCGCTCCTTGTAATCCCTCAAATGTGAAATTCAATTGCTTCCGAGTTGGCACACTTATTAGCAAGTATCTGATCGCGAGTGCTGAATACCCTTGCTCTCGAAGGTCACGAAACGTGAAAAAATTGCCCTTCGATTTGGACATCGTCACGTCGTCGATCTTGAGGAACTCGCTGTGCAGCCAGTATTTGGCGAACTGCTTGCCCGTCGCGCCTTCGCTCTGGGCGATCTCGTTTTCATGATGCGGGAACTGGAGATCCATTCCGCCGGCGTGCAGGTCGAAGGACTCGCCGAGATACTTCATCGCCATTGCGGAACACTCGATGTGCCACCCCGGACGGCCGCGGCCAAAAGGTGCGTCCCAGCCCGGTTCATCTTCGGGGCCGACGAGTTTCCACAGGGCGAAGTCACGGGCGTCTTCCTTATCGTATTTGTCTGTATCAATACGTTCGCTGCCGCCGTCGCGATTGCCTGAGAAATTGATCTTCGACAGCTTGCCGTATTCGGGAAACGCGGTAATTCGGTAATAGATCGAGCCTTCCGATTCATAGGCGTGGCCGTTCTCAAGCAGCTTCGAAATGATATCGATCATCTCCGCGATGTGATGTGTCGCACGCGGCGTCACCTCGGGGCGTTCGTTGCCGAGAGCATCGAAATCTTCCCAAAAGTATTGAATAAACGGCGCGGTAAATTCGTCGATCGAGATATTCCTCGCCGCCGCTTCGTTGATTATCCGGTCGTCGATGTCGGTCAGATTAAATGCGTGCGTGACCGCGTAGCCCTTAAATTTCAAATACCGCCGCAGAACATCGCCAAAAACAAACGTCCTAAAATTCCCGATATGAGCAAAATTCCAAACCGTCGGCCCGCAGATATACATCCGCACTTTGCCTTCTTCCAAAGACTGAAATTCCTCGATCTGACGGGACAGTGTGTTAAAGAATCTGAGCATACGAAGTAGTGGACAACGGACAATTGACAGTGGATAATTTCCTGAATTTATTATCCACTATCCATTTTCCATTATCCATTCAGCCTAAGGTTTGTCGGTAAGGTCAAGCATCCAAATATTGGATTCGTAGGTATGGGCGGCGTAATACAGTAGCTTACCGTCGCGGCTGACAAACGGGCTGCCCGGTCGGAAGGTCGTACTCGAGAGGAGTTCGTCGAGCTCTCCCGTCTCGCTATCGATTGTCATTATTTTCTTGCCCGTGACGTAGATAACATGTCGATTATCCGGGAGCCAGGACGGTACGATACCACGCAATTTCCCGATTTTCTTATAAGTTCCGGTCTCCATAGAGTAATAGGCCAACCAGTTTACCGGCCCTTCGCCGACTGTGCCGACGATACGTTTCCCGTCCGGGGACCAATCCCAGGCGACAAATCTATCAATCGGAGGTGGCGTGGGCAACCTTGTATTCGTTTGATCCTTCCAGTCCTTCGACAGATCCAATAGGTAGGCGGTCAGATTTGTGTAAATTAGGAATTTACCGTCGGGCGACCAGATAGGAAATCCTGATGCGGTCTCCTGACTGTTATGAAAGGTCAGTTGCCGCAGATTTGTCCCATCGGTGTTTGCAGACCAGACCTCGCCAGTGTCGCCGCGATCGGAGTAAAAGGCCACTTGCTTTCCGTCCGGAGACCATCGGGCAAATCTGTCGAACGGTGCGTCATTCGTTATGTCTCGCCACTCGCGACCGTCGCGGTCGACGGTGACAATGTCGTCTTGCGTAATCTTCACGGCCCGCATCACGAACCGGGTGCCATCCGGCGAAAGCTCGGGCCTGGTGATTTCGCGGTCGCCCTGCGTTATCCAGAACGGCTCGCCGACGGTCTTGAGAGTTTTTGAGTTGAATTCAACGCCCTGAATATTTGACTTATCGCTCGTCTGGACGTAGATCATGCGTTTACCGTCGCGTGAGAAGCTGATGTGGCGGCTAAATTTGGAAGGCGTGACGACCGGTTCGGGCTCCGAAAGTACAGTGCCGGTGACCTCATTGATCTGGACACGCCAAAAGTTTAGGCTCCCGGTGCGACTGCTGACAAAATATAGGTGCCGTCCGTCCGGCGACCAAACCGGATTCCAGTTTGAAGTTGCAAAATCTTTTGCCACGATCACCGGCTCACCGCCCTCGACCGGAATGGTCGCTATATCGCGTTTGCTGATTGACGAGGATTGATACCAGTAGGCGATCCTTTTGTTGTTTGGTGACCAGGTTGGGAATGACGCCTCAACCGTGGACACCTCGCGTTTGGCCCCGCTTTCCACGTTGATGATCCAAAGTCCGCTTTTGCCAACTTCGCGGACATTCGGCTGATCGCGACCGAAAGTACTGACGACGATCTCTTTGCCGTCTGGCGACCATGAGGGATGAAAGCCGAAATCAGCAAGCCTTCGGACCTTCTCGCCGCCCTCAGTCATCAGATAGATACCTTTTTCCTCGCGCTCTGAACGAAAAGCGATCAGCTCTCCGTCTGGCGAATATGCGGGTTGCGTGTCGGTCGCGGGCGAATTCGGCGTAAGGTTTTGGGCGGTTTTGCCGCCGACACGTTGGAAATATATATCATAGCCTCCGCCCATTTCACCCGCAAAAACGAATGACTTACCATCCGGGGAGATCGACGGGAAAAACTCTACTCCTTCGCTATCCGTCAGCGGAACGTTGGTCGCCCGTGTCCATTCGGTGCCGGTCGAAGAACCGCGAAAGAATATAGCCCACGTTGCGACGACGACGATCGCCAGGCCCAGAAAAGTCGTCGCGGCAACGAGCGGCCAGCGACGGTTCCGCAACCGGGCACGCCCCGTCCATGAACTGTCACTGCTCATGCCCATCGACGAAGAGGAATCTAACTCGCGTTTTATTGCCTTTAGGTCGGAGCGCAGATCCGACGCGGTTTGATATCCCCCTTTTCTTTCGTGCGAGAATATTTTTTCCAATATCCGATCAACCTCCTGCGGGACTTCGGGGTTGATGCTGCTCGGCGGCAGCGGCGTTTTAGAGAGGATCGACTCAAAAGTCTCCTGCCGTGAGCTGCCTTTGAAAGGGTTCTTGCCGGTCAGGAACTCATACAACACAACGCCGCAGCTCCAGATATCGGTGCGGTGATCGATCGGGTCGCCGCTGATCTGGGCTGGCGACATGTACGCTGGCGTGCCGATCATCATGCCTTTGACCGTGTTGGCACCGATCTGCGACATTGTTTCGGAACCGACATCAGAAAGCTTTGCGACGCCGAAATCGAGGATCTTGGCGTAACCGTCTGTGCGGATCATCACGTTTTCGGGCTTGATGTCGCGGTGAATAATGCCCTCGGCGTGGGCGGCGGAGAGAGCGTCGCAGATCTGGATGGAATTTGCCATCACATTGCGCAGCTTGAAGCGGCCCGCACTTAGGTCACGCAGTGTTTTGCCTTCGACAAACTCGGTGGCAATGTAATAAATGCCGTCCGCATTGCCGACGTCGTAGATCGTGACGATATTCGGGTGATTTATCTTTGAAATTGCACGAGCTTCGAGCTCGAAGCGCCGGACGCGTTCGTCGTTTTTGCCGTATTCGGTGGGAAGGATCTTGAGCGCGACGTTGCGACGGAGTTTTTCGTCGAAAGCGAGATAGACCTGGCCCATTCCGCCTGCCCCGAGGAGTTTTTCGATGCGATACGTCGCCACCTTTTGCCCGATCAGGGAAGGAGATTTTTCCGTCGGCTCGTCGACTGCGATCGCCCGCGCGACAATGCGCATGGCGGAATGTCGGAGGAACTCGTTAGATTGCCCTTGGGCGGCGAGGAGTTCGAGAACGGCACGCTCGAGATCGGCATCGCCATGAGAGCCTTGTTTAATAAACGCGTCGCGCTCGCCTTCCGGGATGTCGAGAGCGGCGTCAACAAGGGAGTCAATTTGTTTCCAGCGGTTTGGGTCCATTGCGTCGGACCGCAGGCTGCCAGCCTGCGTGTATTGGTTTTGAAGATCCGAGCCATTTAGGGACTAGCAGGCTGGCAGCCTGCGGTCCGGCGTCACGCGTTATTCAACTGCAAATAAAGCCATGCCTTTGCCTTTTGCCATTCCCGCATTACCGTGATCGGAGCGATTTTTAGGACTTCGGCGATCTCTTCGACGCTGAGTCCGCCGAAGAATTTTAGTTCGACTACGGTAGCTTTTCTCTCATCAAATCGAGCGAGTTCTGTTAAAGCCTCGTCCAAAGCGACAATGTCCGCATCTTTTCCCGCCGTGACCTCAAACGCCTCGTCCAGTGACACGTGAAAGACCTGTTTGTCATCGACTTTCGGCCGTCTGCGTGCAAAATCGACAAGAATTCGCCGCATCAACTGTGCCGAGACGCCGAAAAAATGTGCTCGATTCTCAAATTTCGCCGATTTCCAATCGATCAGACGCATGTACGCCTCGTTCACGAGGGCCGTCGTCTGCAAAGTGTGGCCGTCGCGTTCGCGATTCATGTATCGGTGAGCGATCTTATGCAGCTCGGCGTGGATTATCGGCGTCAGCTCCTCAAGCGCACCCGCATCGCCTGCACTCCATCTCTGCAAAAGCTCCGTCACTTCCTGTTGCGGCTCGTCTGGCATGGATCTATTAGAAAACTTACGGGCAATTTTACCACAAGGAAGGCAGTTGTCAGTTGTTTCTTGCGGCCTTGCCGCTTCGCAGTGCGACGAAGCTACGCTAGGCCGTGCTTGTAGAAAAGGTTTTCGCGGCAATATTTTCTCCTGCGGTGATAGTTTTCCCACTTTCCAAACGCATTCCACTATGAACGGCAGAAAAATGCCGAATAAACCAAAGGAGATATTATTATGAAAACCAATCACATTCTATTAATCGCATTATTTGTTATTACGCTGATTACGCCCTCGTTCGCGTTGGGGTATGAGCTGCCGCTGAGGGGCAATGATCTCGCTTCCGGCGAACGTTACCGCACTTTTGTGCACACCGCCGGAGTACAGGCCGAGGGCAAAGATATCGGGGTGCTCCGCCACGTATCGGACAGCAGTTGGGCAGGTTTGAAGCCCAACGTGTCCGACAACAAGGTGCTCGGTAACTGGCTGGTCTACGGGAAGCCATTCTATGCCATGGCGTCCGGTACCGTCATCGGTTGCTGGCGAAACGCTCCTGAAAATACGCCGGGGAGCTACCACCCGGATTACGACAAGGGTGGAATCGCGGGCGGCGGCAACCATCTCTGGATACTCCAGGACGACGGCGTCGTAGCCCTGTACGCTCATGCTAAGACAGGTAGTATCCCGTCCTCGATCTGTTCGAAGCCAAACACATTAATGGTTGATCGAAGCAAGGCAGGGCCGGGTCCGGATATTGCCAAAGATGCGGTCGTCGTAAACGGCGCGAAAATCAAGGCGGGACAGTTTCTGGGCCAAATCGGAAATTCGGGAGCGAGCGAGGGCGGCCCTCACCTGCATGTCCATATGGAAAAGGGTGGCAAGCCTGTGGAGATGAAGTTCGCGAGCGGTCTGACGACATCCTTTACCGGTGGTCAAGCGAGCCTCAACGGGCCATGGGCGGGTCTCAATGGCAAGATTATGCCGGAGTCGCTTATCCTCTTTTGGCCATCGCGCACCCTCGGGAACTACACCTTCAATGGGATGGCCTCGGACGAGTTGCAAAGGCTGGCCGAACACATGGATGATTCGGGAGAAATGGCAAACCTCGTGACTTGCCAGTCAAACGGAGCAAGCTACAACTCGACCTGGGTTCCGGCCAAAGGTGTCTGGGCGATGCACCACGATATGAGCCCCGCTGTGGCCGCAGAGAAACACGCTTACTACACCAATCAGGGTTACAAGCGCACCTCGAGCTACACATGCGGTACTAAGAGCGTCGCCGTTTGGCGAAAGTCATAAGGCTTCGCACGATTGCATTCTGGAAGAGGCCGCCTGAAAAGGCGGCCTCTTTTTATTACAGAATTTCTTTTAAATGATAGTTTTCCCCGCTCCGATCCGCATTCATAGGTGAGGCCGGAAATTTGGCCACTGAAATACAGAGGAGATCATCATGAAAAGCATTTCTATCAAGGCACTTCTATTCGGAATATTGGCAATAGTTTTCATCGTAGGCGTCGCTTCAGCGAATGCGGCTACGTTTACGGTTACAAAGTCGACCAACAGCAACGACGGCGTTTGCAATGCGGACTGTTCGCTCCGCGAAGCGGTCGCGGCTGCGGATTCGGGCGACACGGTCGTTTTTAACAGCAATCTGATCGGCCAGACATTCACGCTCGGCGGCAATCATATTGTTGTTAGCCGGAGAATCATCATCGATGGCGACATCGACGGTGTTAACGTCGCGTTTATTTCGGGAGCCGGAACGAGCCGACACTTTCTGGTGGCAACGGCCGGCGGTCTCGAACTAAAAAACGCGATTCTGGTGCAAGGCAGCGGAGAAGCTTCGCCCGGCGTTCCGGCCAACTCGGTCGGCGGTGCGATCTACACGGAACCGGGCACGGTATTGTCACTTGATCGGGTAGCCGTTCGAGGCAATACCGCAGATTTCGGGGGCGGCGTTTATTTTACCGGCGGTAATCACCACATCACTAATTCGTCATTCACCGGAAATTCGGCCGCAAGCGGGACGGCAGTAAGCGTTTTCGACGGCGCAACGCTGAATATGTCAAACACGACGATCAGCGGCAACAATCTTTCGAATAACACGCAGGGCGGTTGTGGAGCCCTTACTAACCGCGCGTCCGCCGTTACAGTTCGGAATTCGACTATCGTAAACAATTCGGCAAAGCTGGGCGGCGGTATCTGTATGGTCGTCGGCTTTACGGATACGACCGTAAATATCGGCAACAGCATTGTCGCCGGAAACTCCGCAACCGAAACCGGGCCGGACATTTTTTATAACCCGACCCCGCAAATAATCCTAACCTCGGTCGGCGGCAATCTGGTTCAAAACGTTGCAAACTTTCCACCGACTTTCAATCAGCCAAACGACGCGACCGGTATCAATCCCTTGCTTGCTCCGTCCAATTCGAACCAGGGCGGGCATCCGATCTTCACACATCCGCTTCAGGCCGGTAGTCCCGCGAGAAACACCGGTCGCAACGTGAACGCTGTCGATCCGCTGACGAATTCACCGTTAACCAACGACGCCCGCGGAGACGGCTTCCCGCGAATAAGCGGCGGAACGGTCGATAAAGGCGCGTTCGAGGATCAAACCGACGGCAGCACGCTCGTCGTCACAAAACTGACCGACAGCAACGATAATGTCTGCGACACCGACTGCAGCATGCGCGAGGCGGTTTTTGCAGCAAGTCAGGATCCGGGAACGGACAACATCACGATGGCCGCGAATGTTTTCGGCACGATGACAACGGGCGGGACCGAGATATCGATTACCAACCAGAGCGTCAATATCATCGGCTATCCGAGCCTAAATGCCAATACGCTCGTAGTATCCGGCGCCAATACCGATCGGGTCTTTTATATAATAAATGCAACCGTCAGAATTACGGGGCTGACAGTGGCAAACGGCCGGGCCGAGAATAGTTTCGGCGGGGGTGTTTTGGGCAGCAACGCTAATCTGACACTCGACAAAACTATAATTAGAAATAACTTCAGCGGCGGCGCCGCGATTTTTCTGGATGGCGGAAGCGCAAATATTACCAACTCGACGATTTCGAACAATTTGGCGAATATTAATGCCGGTATCTACACAACCGGTACGCTGAATATGGCAAACACCACCGTCAGCACCAACACCGCCGCGAGTGGAACGGGTGCGATTCATGTGACGGGAACAACGAATATCCGTAATTCGACGATAGCGTTTAACCGCAACAGCGGCGGAACCGGCGGCGGCATCTATGTCGGCGGCGGTACGCTCAACATCGGCAACACCATTGTTTCAAATAACATCGCGGCGGCGTCGCAGGATATTCATCGCAATGCCGGAACGATAACGTCAGTCGGCGGCAATCTAATGCTCGACACGATTGGTTTTCCAGCCGGGACATTCACTCAGCCCAACGACATAACCGGTGTCGATCCGCTGCTCGGCCTGCTCGCCGACAACGGCGGTAACGTAACAACGCACAGTCTGTCGGCCAGTAGCCCCGCGATCAACGGCGGCGTTAACGCAAACGCAGTCAACCCGTTCGACGGTTCCGCCCTGATATTCGATGCCCGCGGCAACACGAACCGCATTCTGGGCGACGTTGTGGACAAGGGCGCGTTTGAAGCCACGGGACCATTCCCAACGCCAACACCGACGCCTACTCCAACACCAACACCAACGCCGACACCGACGCCCACGCCAACGCCAACGCCTACTCCAACGCCAACGCCAACGCCTACTCCTACTCCAACGCCGATGCCGACGCCGACGCCGACGCCGACGCCGACGCCGACGCCGACGCCGACGCCGACACCGACACCCACGCCAACGCCGACGCCTACTCCAACACCGACGCCAACACTGACGCCTACTCCAACACCAACACCAACGCCGACGCCAACACTGACGCCTACTCCAACACCAACACCAACGCCGACGCCGACGCCGACACCGACATCAACGCCAACGCCGACGCCAACACCAACGCCTGCGCCGACTCAAACACCGACGCCGACGCCGGTCCCCACACCGACGCCAACTCCGGGTTGTGTGCCGAGTGCGAATCTTGTTCAGGATGGCGGGTTTGAGGCGAACACGAACGCGAGGACTAATCCGACTTGGACATCGACATCGACAGAATTTGGCAGTTCGCTGTGTAATAACGGAAGTTGCGGTGCGTTTGCCCGGACTGGGAACGGATTTGTCTTTTTTGACGGCGCAGCCAATGGAAACAGTGCCGAGGTCGCGACCGCGCGGCGAGACATTAACGATTCCAACCGAGACGATGGCAACGCTCACTTATTCCCTCAGGGTTGCGGCCGTTTCGGCGCCTTCAACATCGACGCTAACTGTAAGCATCGACGGAGCGGTTGTTCAGACCATAACCGAACCAGCCGTTGCCGATGCTGAATATACACAAATCACCATCGATGTCTCGGCTTTTGCGAGTGGCTCACCGAGGGTCCTCAGCTTTGATTACAATCGCCCGGCAGGCACAGCGAGGAGCGACAGCTTTATGGTGGACGATGTGACTCTGGCGACCAACTGCGGCAACTCCATCACCGTCAGTGGTAAGGTCTCAACCCCTAGCGGCCTCAGTCTAAGAAACGCCGTCGTTTCGCTCATTGACTCGCAGAATGTAAGGCGTACCGCAACGACCAGCTCATTCGGCCTTTACTCGTTCAACAATGTTCAGGCGGGAGAGACCTATATCATGAGCGTCGCCTCAAAACGATTCCGGTTTGCTTCGCAAATTTTACAATTCAACGCGAGCGTGAGCAATATGGATTTTATTGGACTGGAATGAGATCTTAATTCGGGGCTAATACCTGAGAGGCTGCCGGAAACGGCGGCCTCCTTTTTTTTTGCGTAGCAGTTTAGTTTTTTTTATGAAGGGGAGGCGAGATTGTTTTCAATTGTAAAAATATGCCAACCCAGTCGCTTCAACACGGTCGCGGTTTCATTCGCAGATCGCCCCCGACAAACGTTGCCCTCGCCTCGTCCGAGAAAAGGCAATCGCGGCTATAGAAGTTGAGCGGGTAGTCTTTATCGTATTTGGCGACCAGGTCGTTGGCCTTGTCGAGGAACGAAGATTCATTGCTTGAGGCCGCAAAATCCGCAACCGTTCGCATCCAGAATATCGTCAGCGTCTCATGGTATGGCATCTCCTTTTTCAGATTGACGCCGAAGGCCTTCAGCAAGTTAAAAATACCCGAGCGCATCTTTACGGTGGCCTCCACGATGTCGTACAGCGTCAAATAATGAAGAGCGACGGTCAGATGCTCGGCATGTTTCCACGCATCCCGGCTGATTGTCGCATCCTCAAACGAACGCACGACTTCGGCGATCTCGGTTTCATCTTTGTATCTCATAAAATCACCCGGTTTTATCGATATTTATGTCCAACGAGTTGACGGTGGCTCTAGCCGACGGGTCAGAATGAATAACAAACAAAGCCTTTAGCCAAATCCCTGAAAAAATAATCCTTCTTTCGATCTAAGCAGAATTGGCCACAGATGAACACGGATGCCAATAGATAAGAAATTCTTATCAGTGACATCCGTGAAATCTGGGACAAATTATTCCTACGCTGTTTATGACTAAGCCGCGATCGCGACCATTTCTTCCTCGATATCGTCCATAAAAAGGTATTTTCTCCATTCAGGTCGATTTTCGGCGTAATGACAAAGCAGAACGTGATCGAGGCCGAGCCGGAGCAGCTTTTGCGATGTCAGCAGGGGCATTCTCGCCTGCTCAGGAGTTCGATTGCCCTTGCGCTGATTGCATTTGACGCAGGCGGCGACCAGATTATGCGGCGTGCTCTCGCCGCCCTGGGCACGCGGGAAAATGTGATCGAGCGTCAATTCTTTGGCATGCTTGTGTTCACCGCAGTATTGGCAGCGATAGCGGTCGCGGATGTATATCCGTGCCCGTTTCATCGTGGTTTCACGATTGTTTCGGCGGACATGGACGTAATGACGCAGCCGGACGACCGACGGAACGGGAAACGTGGTCGAAGGAGAATGCAGAACATTATCGCCGTCGTTTTCCTCAACAAAAATCGCGCCACGAAACCACAGACAGACGGCGCGGGCGACACCCACAGTGCCGAGCGGCTCGTACGAAAAATTTAAAAGTAAAACGCGACTTGTTAGCAAACTCATTCTGCTCCTTTTGTTCTCTAGGTAATGTAATATCAAACCCACGTTAAACGCAAGCACTATATATTGTTGCGAAACATTTCTGTCAAACAAGATGCTACGATTTTCACACGAAATACAGGCAAGCGGTGGCCGTTTGTCCCTCGCCAAGCTCGCTAAAGAAGCGAAAAACGGGGGAAGACACGGTTGCACTCGCGTTTCTGCCCCGCGATTTGGTCGCGGCGGAAGGAATTGAACGTTCACCTTAAGGTTTATGAGACCTTTGTTCTTCCGTTAAACTACACCGCACCCTCTGTTTGGAGTTCCAGCTTTAGCCGGCTGCTTCTGCCAGCTAAAGCTGGAACTCTAAACAAAAACTGGTCGATCGGTGGGACTCGAACCCACGCATCCCTCGCTTAAAAGGCGAGTGCCTTAACCAGCTTGGCCACCGGGAATCTTGTATCTCTCGGTGGACAAACTCGCGAAGCGGACATCGATTTTTTATGGAATGCGGGCAGGGTTCTCGTTTTTTGCAAAACGGAGACAGGAGATTGTCACCTTGCCCGCGTGCCTTTTGATGCCCGCAACCCGCGTTTGTGTTGGAGAGAATAATTCGTGTTCGATCTCACGGCAATCGATTCCGGCCGTCTCCACGGCATTTCTCGAAAGTCCAATTCGGCGGCGACAATCTCAGGTACCTCAAATTTGAAATCTGAGATTTGAGAATAAAAAATCTTGGAAGAGATGGCAGGATTCGAACCCTGCAGCCTGTCCGTTCGTGGCGAACTGCTCTGATTCCGTTGAGCTACATCTCCGTTTAAAAGTTGGCAGTAGGCAGGTGGCGGTTGGCCAGTGGGCAAATTACTGACGACTGCTGCCGCCAACTGGCTATTGACCAATAGGCAATTCGGTTGTCAAACATCAAAATAGGAGCGGCTACTCATGGTTCCCATTGGAACCTTGCGTAATCGCTCCTAAAAGATCCAAAACGTGGATATTCACGTTTTGTTTTCGATGTTTTCGGGAGCGGGAACGCCGCTCCCGCTGTATCAATCTGGTTGTTGCAAACGACGGTTGCCGTGCGGTTTGGGCTGATAAATTAAATTATCGAGACATACGCACATCGCCGCATTCCAGACGAGGCTCTGCCTTGTATCAAAACGGGCTGCCGCATCTGCGAATGTAGTGAATGAATGTTCTGATCTGCGAATCATCAAATAATCTCCAAACAAATCTCGCTCCACTTTGTGAAAGCGAATCCGAATTATAAATACAGGTTAAAACGCTTGTCAAGCATTTGAGATTTTTTTTCGCGACGGTTCACTTTCATGGAAATGCTGGAAGCCTTTTGGCCGCAAACGCGAAGTTGCACCATGATGCGTAAGCTCAATAATGCCGGTATTTGCGGTGATCTCTCCGATGTGGTGAAATCCTAGGTCTTTTGCCGTCAAAATATTTTCTACCTTCACGGTAAAAAGCAGCTCAAAGTCCTCACCGCCGTGAAGGGCCATTTCTAGAGGGTTACCCTGTGGAAAACCTTCGATCGCAGGGTTGATCGGGATGTCGTCTGCGACAAGGTGCGTCGCCCACTCTGCTTGCGTTCAATATATGCGTTAAGTCTGATGATAAGCCGTCGCTGAGATCGATCATTGATGTTGCTAAGTGATGTTCTCGTAATATAATACCGGTCTTGATCTGTGGTATTGGTTGAAGTTGTCTGAGCAATAAATGCCGAGTCACGGGCGGCGCCCGACGATAAAATCGCTGATCGTTTTCGAGCAAACCGAGACCGGCCACCGCTCCGCCGAGAAAGCCGGAAACGAAGATTGCATCGCCACCCGTAGCACCGCCGCGTTTGATGGCTTGGCCCTTTATTACCTTACCGCCGGCGGTCGAGTCGATTACAAGCCCCTGCTCTACTCTTGAAATGTCGCCGCCGACGAGTTCGACATCGTGTTCCCGCGCAAGGTCGTGCCATCCTAAATAGAACCTGTCGAGAAAGTCGGTTTCCCACAAGCGTTCCGGAACCCCAATCGAAAGCAGGGCCCATTTTGCGGTCCCGCCCATGGCAGCAATATCTGAAAGCGAGACGGCAAGCGCTTTGTAACCCAAAAACTCAGGTGTCGTCCATGCCAACCGAAAGTCTATGTCTTCGACGAGCATATCTGCAGTAACAAGCAAATCGTGGGTATCACTCATTGGCAAAACGGCGCAATCGTCACCGATTTGATTTAGGTGATACCGCGATTTGAGATCCGCGAGAAACTGAAACTCACTTTTCATGCGGCGTTGTATTGACACAAGTACAATAAATACATACAATAACGGCGGCTTACTTACACAGCACTTTAACACACGTAAACCTAAGATGACACCTGAACATGTAGTGATACCTGAGAAGATTTACTTTAAAATTGGTGAGGTTTGCGAACTTGTCGGTGTGCAGGCCCATGTACTTCGTTACTGGGAAACTGAGTTTTCAACACTCTCACCGCAGAAGAACAAATCGGGCCAGCGGAGCTATCGTCGGCGTGACGTGGAGGTTGCTTTGAGGATCAAGCAGTTGCTCTATAACGAGATGTTCACGATTGCGGGTGCCCGCAAAAAGCTACAGTCCGAACTGCGTGATGGCTCAAAACCAAAGGCCCAACGCGCTCGATCAAACCAAAGCCGGGACTGACTTGACGTACAGTCGCACGGGTGCTCCTTTGCTATTCGATGCTGGCTTTGAATCGAGTGCGGATTCGAATGTGGTTGAAACCGCCGCGACGGATTTGCCGCCGCGTCCGGGCTTTACAGGTGACCAGACCGACGCGATAAAACGGCTCGCCGGACACCTCCTCGATCTGCGTGAGATGCTAAAAAGTTCAAGGATATCCTCACGGATTGGCCAACGTGACTGAACCCCCAAGCAAAGCCGACAAAGACCCAGCCGAGAAATTATTCTCAGAACATAGAAAAATCATACTCCAATGCGAGGCCACCCACGGCCAGAAAGTGTCGAAACTCATTAGATAATGTCCTCTTTTAGTTTCTACCACCACATCTTCTACCACCACATCCCGCAGGTTCCATCCTGGGCGTTTCCCCTGGGGACATTTCTAAAGAGTTCTCATGAGGACATTTTCACGGAGTTCTAACAGAGGCAAATCGGAAAGTTGACATTTATCAATGGTAAAACTATTCTGAACACTCGATTTTCGGGACGTAGCGCAGTCTGGTAGCGCGTTCGCTTGGGGTGCGAGAGGTCGTGAGTTCAAATCTCGCCGTCCCGACCAATAAACATGGGGCTTTCGAAGAATTTCGAAAGCCTTTTTTTTGTGCAGATGGTTGCAGTTCTCGGTTATCCCGCGAACGGGCGGTAGACTAAGCGTTTTTAGATCAATGGTTTAGAGTGCTAGCTAAGCCAGAAAAAAAACGCAACCATTTTGCAACCATCAGTTGCCCCTTGTACAAGCAAACCACTCTTGGTCTAGACATGCACCGATCTGGTGCGGTAGCGTTCCAATTTCCCGATAAATTCCCCAAAGCCCCGAAAAATAGGCGGCTGACAAGTGGAACAGAGCTTGCGAATGCAGGACTGGGTTCTTTTTCGGCTATTTCACTGTGAACTCTTAGGGGGAGTTATGTCGGTCTTCAAAAGATACAATGGCAAGCGTCTAACATCGTCCCATCCGGCTTACGCGAAGGCTCGTTGGTGGATGTATAAACGCCTGAATGGTAAGGTCTTTCACCAAGCTATCCCTGAGGCCATAACGAAACAGGAAGCTGAGCTCGCCGAACGGCAGATCATAAAGACGACGTTTAACCACAACTATGGTGTCACCGACAGCACTACTACACTGGCTTCATTCATCGATGCGAAATACCGGCCGTATGTCGAGCAGAATAATGTCAACAAAGGTGCAAAGAACCTTTATATCCGGCTTCTCTTGGGACATTTCAAGAAGCGGCCACTGGCCAGCATTACTCCCCAAGATTGCAGGGACTGCCGGTCCAAGCTTCAGACTCGGCAAAACAAACGAAAGAAGGAGAGTGAGTTATCACCAGCGTCGATCAACCGAATAATGTCGACCCTCTCAAAGATATTGAGTCTTGCATGCGAGGAGGGAATCCTTGACCGAAACCCGATGCAGTACGTGAAGGCTCTGCCGGAGCCACCACCTCGGCGGCGGTTGCTCAATGAAAAACAAAAGCAAGATCTGTGGAGAGAATTAGAAAAAGATACTCTCCTTTAGAGGCTCATAATCTTGGCAGTAAACCTTTCGTTACGCCGTGGCCAGCTAATGGCAATCACTCAGGATTTTATCGACCTTGAGAACGAACAAGTTCTCGTGATCGGCTCAAAGGGACGGCCACCACGTCTTGTTCCAATCAACGCTACAGCCACCAAAGTCCTTCAAGCTATGATTGAGGACGATCAACTTCCATTCCCGGTCAGGGACTTTCGCAAGCGATGTTACACTGCACTCCGCAACGCGGGAATTAATAAACGTGGAGGAACACGAGAGGAGAACTTTCACTTCCACGACCTTCGAAGCCACTTTGCAAGCGAGTTAATTCGTCGGAACACAAATCCGCTGATTGTACAGAATCTCTTTGCTCATTCCGACATGAGTATTACAACGGTTTACGCCCAAACCGATGATGAGCTTATGTTGGAAGCGGTTAAACGGCTTGACGACAACTCTCGTCACGAAACTATTTGTTGTAGTAATCCTAATGGTTAGCGGGATTAATTCTCGATAGGAAAAATACATTGCCGAGCGGCGTATTCCCGATCTGCTCGCGACGGGACATTTTGCAGCGGCGCTTTTTGCGAAAGCCAGCAATATATATCGGATCGGTTATCACGCCGATTCGCGCGAGCAGTTTGACGCATATATCGAAACCACTCTGAGCGGCTTCGAGCAGATCTTGCGGAGCCGTTTCCGAATTGCGTCGAAGTTTCAAGTCAGGTTTCGGGGATCGTAGAGATCTACCCGATTTCTTGAACATCGTGTCGGAATCCCGCGAAATCCTTTCGTAAATTGCCGTAATAGTTATAAAATCTGGTCAATGCTTGGTTAAATTAGAATCGTAATTCATCATGACACCAGACCGCTGGCAGCAGATCGAAGAGGTTTTTCATGCCGCTTTGGAGATGGAGTCGGTCGAGCGCTCGGTTTTTCTGAGTTCGCTCACCGACGGCGACGACGAATTGCGCGCCGAGGTTGAGATGCTGCTGACGCAGTTTGACGACGCCGACAGCTTTATCTCGCAGCCGCTTTTAGATAGTGGAAACGCGGGCGTCTTGTCGGCATTGCTTGATGAATTGGGCGAGGACACGATGTCCGGGACGCTCCTTGGAAGCTATCGCATTGAACGCGAGATCGGCCGCGGCGGCATGGGCGCGGTTTATGAGGCGGTGCGGGCCGACGGTGAGTTTCGGCGTAAGGTCGCAATTAAGATCGTAAAGCGTGGCGTCGATACTGATTTTGTCCTCAGACGGTTTCGCAACGAGCGTCAGGTCCTGGCGACACTTGATCACCCATTTATCACGCGGCTCATCGACGGCGGCACAACCGATGATGGGCGGCCGTATTTTGTGATGGACTATATCGACGGCTTGCCGCTTTACAGATTTGCGGACAGGGACGCTCTGTCGATAAGTGAGCGTCTGGCGCTTTTCCTGCGAATCGGCGAGGCCGTCGAATATGCCCACCAAAAACGCGTCATTCATCGCGATCTAAAACCGTCGAATATTCTAGTCACCAGCGACGCGAGCCCGCGTCTGCTTGATTTTGGAATCGCAAAACTTCTCGACCCGGAAATGTCGTTCGAAACTCTGCAGCCTACGGCGACCGCGCTGCGAATGATGACCATCGACTATGCAAGCCCGGAGCAAGTACGCGGCGAAAAGGTTGATTTTTCGACAGATGTTTACAGCCTCGGCGTTGTTTTGTATGAACTGTTGACCGGATTTCGGCCATATCGAGTTACTAGCCGTGCTCCCCACGAGATAGCAAAAGCTGTCTGCGAAGAGGAGCCGTTGCTGCCTAGCGACGTTACCGGCGGCGTGGTTTCTGGCGTTCCCGTGCCGGTGAGCAAATCAGCGACGACGATCTTGTCGGCCGACGATCTAGGCAAAACACGTGTCAACGCTGCTGATCAGCTCCGCGGCAACCTCGACAATATCTTGATGAAAGCGCTCGAAAAGGAACCGAGCAAACGTTATCGATCGGCTGCGGAATTCTGCTCCGATATCGAACGGCATATCGCGGGCAAAACGGTGGACGCACCGCAATACTCATCTCGGAAAAGGACCGAATTAGTTCATTCATACAGCGACGACGCAAAGCTGCTTGCGGTTCTGCCATTGAGACTCCTTAATTTTTCAGCCACCGAGAACACAGACGAGAATTATCTGAGCATCGGTCTGGCAGATGCGATCATTTCACGCCTTACCAATGTTCGAGGTTTTACGGTTCGCCCGACAAGTTCGATTTCGGGTTACGAAAAAAATGATGTTGACCCGTTGCAAGCGGGGCGTGAATTGGGTGTTGATTTTGTCCTAGATGGACGCATCAAAAAATACGGCGAGACGTTGCGGGTTTCTCTGCAAATGTTGGACGTGAGCAAAGGTTCAACCACTTGGGCGGGACAGTTTGACGAAAAATTTTCCGATGTATTAACGCTCGAAGATGCGATTTCGGAACAAGTTGCGGACGCTTTGGTTACGCAAGTTACGTGCGAAAATGATGTTAAATTGGGCAAACGCGGAACGGATAATCCGCAGGCTTACGAAGCCTATTTGAAAGGTCGTTATCATTGGAATCAATTTACCGCCGATTCTTTGCCAAAGGCGATTGAGCAGTTTCAAAAAGCCGTCGAACTCGATCCGAATTATGCTTTGGCTCACGTCGGCGTGGCGGATTTTTACATTTGGGCGAATATTTACGGGCTGAATCCATCGCTTGAATCTTACAAACAAGCCGAATCAGCGGTTAATCGTGCGTTGGAAATAGATGACCAACTTGGCGAAGCCTACGCAACGCTTGGCTTGATTAAACAAAATCAGTTTGAATGGCAAGAAAGCGAGAATCTTTACCCCAAAGCGATTGAATTAAGTCCAAATTATCCAAATGTTTATGAGTGGTATTCTGCCGTTTTGATCGGAAGCGGAAAAGTCGAAAAAGGTCTGAAAATGATTGCTCGTGCGGAGGAACTCGACCCGCTTTCACTTCGCACAAAAACCTTAACTGCGTGGACAACATATCAGGCTCAAGAGTTTTCAATCGCACTTGCCAAAGCTAATGAAATCATCAGTTTAGACGCAAATTATCCGCAAGGACATTTACAAAAAGGTTATATTTTGACCGAAATCGGAGATGCAGATGAAGCTGTTGCCGAAATCGAAAAAGGGATGAGTTTGATGCCCGAATCGGCTCTTGCCAAATACTATTATTGCTTTGCCCTCGCCGCCGCTAATCGTTTGGATGATGCCCGAAAAGTTTGGCTGGAAATGAAGAATTCAACTGCTTACGTTAAACCGATGTTCGTAGGTTTGGCGAGCGTGGCAGTTGGCGAAATTGACGAGGCTTTTAAGTATTTCAATCAAGCGGCGGACGAATTTGACCCGTGGCTGGTGTGGTTTGGAACGGATGCCAAACTGAAAGTTGTTCATTCGGACAAACGCTTTCTCGAACTGCTAAAACGGACGAAAAATCCGATTGCACAACGGTTTGAGCAAAAATCTGACGAGAAAAAATCCATCGCCGTTTTGCCTTTGCAATTTATCGGCGAAGCACAAACCGATGACGCTTATCTCGCAGTTGGTCTGGCTGATGCGATGATTACGCGGCTTTCGCAAGTTCAGCGGATTATTGTTCGCCCGACCAATTCGGTTTTACGATTTGCCGAAACGCAAGATTCGTTTGCGGCGGGACACGAATTAGAGGTTGATTTTGTTTTGTGCGGAACGATTCGTCCTGCCGGAAAGCGGATTCGTATTTCGGCTCAACTGATTGAAATCAAAACAAATACCACGCTCTGGGCGGACAAATTTGATGAGGAATTTACCGAAGTTTTAGAACTCGAAGACAAGGTTGCTGAACAAGTCGCTAAACTTTTGATTCCCCAATTAACCGCCGAAGAAGAACAAAATCTTGCTAAAAGAAACGCCCGAAATGTTGAGGCTTACGAAGCATTTTTACGCGGACGTTATCACCTGAATCTTTTCACACCGGACAATTACGCACAGGCATTTGAATATTTTCAGGAAGCAGTCCGGCTTGATTCGGAATATGCCGCTTGCTTACGCTTCGTTAGCCGAATACTATTTCGCACTTGGCACTTTCGGCAACGCCAGCCCTCGTGAATGTTTTCAATCGGCACAAAAAATGGCACAACACGCCATTCAGCTTGACGATACGGTCGGCGAAGCCTACGCAATTCTTGGGTTCTCGCAACTTGCTGAATACAAAATGCAGGCGGCAGACCAAACTTTTCGCCGTGCTGTTGCTTTCAGCCCGAATTATTCGATGGCACGCATCCAGTATTCAGTCTTGCTAATTGTACTGGGCGAGTATGATCGTGCTGTCAGCGAAGCCCACCGTGCCGTCGAACTAAATCCGCTTGCACCGTTTGAGAAATGTAATTATATGTGGATTTTGTATCAAGCTGGACGCTTAATGGAAGCAGCCGCATTGACCAGACAAATTGCTGAAGATTTTCCAGAATTTAGCCATAATTTAGGTGCAGGCGGTTGGGTTTTACGAAGCATCGGCGAACTGAACGACTCGCTCGAATTCGCCGAACGTGCCGTCAAATTCAGTCCTCAGACACCGTGGCTTATCTGCAATCTGGCGGCAACTTACGCGAAACTTGGCGATCACGAACAAGCCCTCAAACTTTTGCACGAAATCGAATCGTCTCCTGCAACGGCTCGCAGTTCTCCATATGTGCAGGCTATCGCTTACATCGCACTCGGCGACCCTGAAACTGCCTTCGCCAAACTTGAAATTGCCTACGAAACACGCGATGTTTGGTTGCTTTGGATTTCGTCCGATGCAGAAGTTGAATCTTTGCGAAACGATGTGCGTTACAAAGATTTACTTAGACGAATCAATCCTATATCGAAGCCTGAAAAAACGATTCATCAATCAAACATTCCGACCAAAATTTATACGGCGGAAGAATTAAAAGGCACAAAAAAAGAAACCGAACTCGAAGCAAACAAACCAAGTTTCTTTTATCGTCATCGCTATAAGTTTATCTTTACGGGCGTTTTTATTTTGTTGATTTTGATTAGTTATGCGATGGGAATTGTTTCTGTAAAGGTTGGAAATGACTGATTTTATTAGCAAAAACGGAGAAATTATTTGTTGCGGATTTTGAATTGAAACTGTTGGATAAAATCGGTATGTAAAAAGACAGGATTTTTGAATTGATAATTTCTCCGTTTTTGCATTAAAAATGCTCTCAATATGTAAGGCGAAAAATAGAACGAAAAAGTATCATTTAAGGTAACTTTTTTCACGACTTTTAGACATAAAAAAGGCTTTGCATCTCGAAAATCCAAAATGCAAAGCCGTAAATTTCACGCTTAGTTTGTTTAATTTTTCCAAGTTGCCAAAATCATTTCAAACTCCTTATCCGAAGTATTTTCGAGCTTCAACTTCCAAGTCGCTTTGACAGTCGGTTTATCGTAAAAAATCGAGCGAAACCAAACATTCGCTTCCCGTGTTTTGGCTAGATTCTTACCGACGATTGCTCCTTTCTCATCAAAAAGCGTGGCAGAAATTTGGGAATCAGCCATGAAGGTCAAGCCGAAATTTTGTGCTGCTTCAACCCGAATTTCGATTTCAACAATTTGTTTTGGTGCAAGTTTGACGGATTTAGAAAAATCAACTTTAGGCTTATCATTTTCAGGCAAATTTTCAATCGAATCCATATTTGGAACATTCGGTCCGCGGGTCGAGTTGAGCAGAAACGCATCGCCATTCGGTTGATAATTTTGACCTGATCTTTTGTCCAATAAATCTGATACATCAGGATTGTGGTCGCCTCTCGGTCCGATTGCGAGACGTGGTTTCACAAAATCCGTAAAGATAGGAATTCCTTTCGTTGGACGATCATTCACAAAATGTGCAAGACCTTTATCGCCCGTCAACTCCTCATGCGTATAAGGTGTAGTTGCCGTGTCTTTGATAGTCCAATGTGCCGATGCGACCGAAACAAAGGTGTCGTTCGGAGTTACGGCATTACACATAAACGGCATTGGGTTTCCCGCGAGAGCCGAAAATCTTACGCCTTTTCGTGTGCTATTCACGCGATTGAACTCAACGGCAAACAATCTCGTCGCGTAATACAAAGGCTGGTTGCCTGTAACGATATACATCATATCGGCACAGGTGCTGCCCGTGTTCGGTGTGCCGAGCAAGAGCAGATGCGAAACCTGCGGGCGACCGTCTTCCAGGGGTTCGGGCATCAGCTGGCTGACATAATTGCGGGCGACCAAACCTCCAGTCGAATGGGCGACAATATCAACGTGCCACGCATTGCGGTCTTGCTGGGCGTAGCTGATGTAGGATTTGAGTGCCGCCGCATTTTCGGTAAGCGATTTGCCCGGTTTGAGCGTCCCGAATTCGCCCATATCCATCACGCCTTTTTCGGGTTTTTCACCGACGGGAAAGGCTTTCCAATCGTAAGAATGAACGGTTGTAAAAATATTTTGCCAAACCTCAAACCGTCTCCAGTTGTCCCACAACCCGTGAACCAAAACTACAGGTTTCGGAGCAACTTTCAGATTTTTGGTCATACTATCAACCAATTTATTCTCTTTCCAAATCTCGGCTTTGATTCTTTCGACAAGCCGCGGACGACCATCGTCATACCACGCATAACCGCTTGAATCCCAAACAAATTCGATTTCTCTTTCTTCGCCCGCGTCCACCTTGAAGCTGACAAAATCCTTTTTCAAAGGCATATCGGGTCTGGCACCGTCCCATTTGTCGCCCTTGAAAGTTTCCTTAAAACTAAGTTCGGCATATTTTGTTTCGGGCGAAGTGTTCAAGACTTTGGCGGTAATTTTTACAAAATTTCCGTCGGTTGTGCCTTTGTATTGGTCAACTTCTTGCCAGTCGTTCCAGTTTGGAAACTTCATATCTGCAAATTTGAGGTCGGTAATACTAAGTTCGCCACCGCATCTTTGCAGACTCCAAGTGATTGTATTTGTAACGCCCAAAGCCGTTTCGGCGTAAGAACCCGAAAGTTTATTTGGATTTGCCGGATCAACCCGATGCGTTCCATTAGACCGAAACGAAGCCCCTTGGACATTGGTTGGCGTTGACGGCATTGTTCGATTGTAGCCTTCTTTCGTTGAACATTGTCCGCTATAAGTTCCGCTTTCCGAACCGGTTGTTTTGCCCGGAATCTGCGGCAATCCAACGCCGACGCTGTAAGTTCCATCGGAATTTACTCCAATCGAAACATTTGCCTCGCCCGTTCCATTTCCGCTAAGTCCGGTTTGGCTGGTGAAATTTCCCGTCATCAACTTAAAAGTCTTGCCGCGGTCGCACGAATTTTCCTCTTCGGCTTTTGTCGTTTCGGTCATCGTGTAATTGCTGTTAATTGAGGCTTTGCCGATGCTCGAACCATTTCTTTCGGGCGACTCGATAACTGCAACAGTTGCCTTATAGTCATGTTTCATCTCCATCTTTCGCGTGTCTTTACCGCGACCGGAAACGCGAGGCGTAACCTTGGTGTCGGTTATTGAGTTGGTCCGCGTGAACGTGATGTTGCCCGTCCACGCACCCGAACAGGTCGGCGTTTTGGTCTGAGCAGGGTTCTTTTGTCCGAAAGTTACTGACACCGAAAGACTTAAAAGTAAAAATAAAGCGATGAATTGTGTATAAAAGGTGAATCCGCGTTGCATATTGAAATTGCCTCCAATTGCTAAGGCGGATTTGGGAAGAGAAAAGTATCAGCTCAGTTCTATTTTGACGACAAATGCCTGCCGATAAATTTCACAGCATTTTCCAGTGCGGTGCGGGCTTCCGGCACAAAAGAGTCGAGAATTTGCCAACAATGCGGCGTGTTTTCGTAGATTTCAAGTTCGCTTTTTCCACCTGCTTTTTGAATTTGGTCGTGAATCCGCCGGGAATCGTCGAGCAAAACTTCGGTTGAGCCCACCTGGAAGAGAATCGGGGGGAATGTCGCGTCAAATTCGGCAAAAACGGGCGAAGCATATTTATCAAACGGCGAAGCCTCACCCAGATAGGCGGATGCAAATTCGGGAATGTTTTCGGGGCAAAACATCGCGTCCATTTTGCCGTTGGACTGCATCGAGTCGCCCGTGCCGGCAAGGTCTGTCCAAGGCGAAAAGCAGACTGCACTGCTGGGAAGCGGAATGTTTTCTTCTTGCAATTTTAGCAATGTCGAAAGCACCAACCCGCCGCCTGCGGAATCACCCGCGACAGCGATTTGGCGCGGGTTGAATTTCTGCTCCAAAAGCCAAAGATAAGCCGCAACCGCGTCGTCAAGTGCCGCCGGAAAACGATTTTTGGGTGCGAGCCGATAATCGAGACTAAAAACGTTGTATCTTCCCAAACGTGCCAGACTCGCGGTAATCGGACGATGCCCGGCGGTGGAACCCGCAACGAAACCGCCGCCGTGAATGTATAAAATAACTGCTTGTTCCGCATTTTTCGCTGTGAGCCATTCGCCTCGCACCGTTTCATTTGTGACCTGCTCAACACACACGCCGCGAGATTTCAACCATTGCCACAACTTTGGGGCACCGAAAAGACGATTGGCACGTTTCGCAACCGCTTTTTCGTCGCCCCAACGGTGCGTTCTGACGACCATTTTGAAGTAAGCGTTTGCGAGTCGTGCTTGCCAACTTGTTTTAATATTTTCGTTCGCCATAGCTTCATTATTGGTGCGGTGCGTTTGGAAAAAGCGGATAGCGGCCGGCCGGGCCCGTGACAACATGCGGTTTCATAAAGTCGCCGAAGTGACTTGGAGCGATTAGGTCCGGGCGGGCGTCCGGCGTTAACTGAAAGTCGGTGACCCCGTAAGTGGCGGAAACAATCGATGTAAATCCGTCACCGATGCTTGGTTCCAGTACATCGCCGCAAAGAAATGAAAAGCCATTCCCGGCGAGTGCCGAAAAACGCGTGTCCTTTCGCTCAGTAACGAATTGAAAGAATCTCGCCATCGCGTCAGGCATCATTTCTCTGGCTGTCTGTAGATTCGCGTCGAACTTACTATATTTTAACGAGTCGGCACACGGCACGCCGAGGTTTGGTGTTCCCAGCATCATGAAATGCTTGACAGTGGGCCTTTTGTCGAGCTGCACCTGCATTGCCTTGTGTATGTAGAGCCGTCCAACCAGGCCTCCGCTCGAATCCGCGACCATATCGACGTGCCACGCGTTATATTTTTTCTGCGCCGCGAGAACGAATTCGGCCAGTTCGTCGGCGTTGTCGTAAATAGAAGTCGGTCGGCGGTTGAAGATTACCGCCCGCCAGTCAAAGCTGTGACTGTACGTAAGTAGGTTTTGGTATGTTGCGAAGTCCTCGGGGCTCGACCAGATGCCGGGGACAAAAATAATCGGTTTCGCTGTGACTCGCAGGTTCTCTGTGAGTGAATCCTTGAGCGAGTCGCTTACCCAAGCCTCGGCCCTGAACCGTTGAATAGGGCGCGGTCGCCCATCGTCAAACCATGCGTATCCCTCGGAACGCCACGGTATTTCTACCTCGCGCTCTTCGCCAGGATCCAGCTTGACGGTCGGCGCCAGGGTCAGGCCACCTTGCAGAGCGCGATCTTGCCTCGCACCATCATATTTATCGCCTTTGTAGGCTTCAAAAAATCTAACTTCGACGAATTTGGTTTGATCGGACATATTCATGATCGACGCCTTGATCCTCACTTCGTTGCCGTCGATCGTACTTTCGTTTTCAGAGACTTCCTTCCATGCGTTCCATTCAGGAAACTTCATATCTTCAAATTTGACATGGGTAATAAAGACACTTGTCCGTCGTGTAAATCGCCATGTTGCCTGATAGGCGAAGGACGGGGTTTCATCGTTGCTGGTATGACCCCAGATTTTTGAGCCGATGATGACGTCAGGATTTTTTGGTTCGAGAACGCCTTCGATACTCAGGGTTTCGTCCTTTATGGTGTAAGGCTGTGAGCTGTTGCGAGCAGGCGGCGGCGGTGTTGAACCCGGACAGTAGTTTTTATGTGTCGTTCCCGTTTGCCGCGACGACTCACCCGCAGCGCCCGGAAAACGGAGCTCGAAATTATAGCCGCCGTAGCCTTCCCGGATGTGAAAATCCTCGGCTGGACCAATTGCCGACGCCTGAATGATTTGTTTCGATATCGTTTCCTCCTTTACTAAACGATCCGGCTCGTGACTGCGGCATCGGGTGTGATTGGCAACTGAACCACTTTCGATCTCGGTATCGTTAAAAGAAACGTTAGTTTTGGAATTGACCGTCCCGCCCGCAGTGCTAAAAACAACCCTGGCGACGTATCGATAGTTTCGGGAATAGTTGATCTTTACGCGCTCGTTTGTCGGGTCCGTTGTGCCAAATCTTGGTTCGTTAGAATTTCGGCTGTCAGCCAGAGTCTTGGTATACGTGATAACCCCGCTCCAACCCGTATCAGGATTTTGCAAGGCTACGGCCTTCTTTGCTGCCTTCGGCGGTTGAGCATTCGTAACAAAACTGGCGGAAAAAATACCCGTTAAAATGATTAAGCTAAATAATTTGTGTATGAATTGAAAATATGAATTGTGTCGCATGATTTTTCTCTAGGTTGTCTTACCGCCGATTGATTTGGCGAAATTCGTTCTCAATTGTTAAGGCGGATTTTGCGGTTGAAAAAGTATCAACAAAAAAGACTGCTCGTTCAAGCAGCCTTTCTCCTGAAATTCAGTCAAGAATTATGGCAGTTCCACCAATATTGTCACTGCGTTCCAATTTCCATAAGCTGGCACAGCTCCTTTTGGCTCTGTCGTAAATGGATTGAACAGCAACGAAGCAGTTCCGTTTGCTTGCGTCGGTTGGATTCCGAAGACTCCGCTGGTCGGGTCGTGTTGGGTCAGCTTAAATGACTTGCCGTTTGCCTGTTTGACCGAGATATCATATTTCCCGATTGGCACGTTCAAGATATAGAAATCTTCGTTTGAACTATCCTTGACTTTTTTGCGAATCTCGAATGAACGTGCATTGTTGCCTTCCAGAATTGTGCTGACGGGCGTGAGTTTGATGACAATTTCCGTATTTTTCGGCAACCAGCCCGGAGCATCCATTCCGTCTAACAACATACTGTATTTGAGCATCAACGCTCCGCCGTAATAATTGCTCGGATAGCGTTGGTTTTCGCCAACTTTCGCCTCGTCCGCAATTCCGAATGGCAACAAGACAAAATTTTCAACGCCACCGGTTGAAGCAAGATACGATTCGTCTAATCTCCCGTCCGCCGGATGAAGCGAAAGCGGTAGGATTCCTGAACCATATTTGACCGTAAAACCCGCAAAATCAAATTTCCCCGCACCTGTCGGAGGGTTTGTCAGAGACTCGCTCGGTCAACCGCTTGCAGGTGCCAGACCGTGGCGTTTCTTGAGCGTTATTATTTGTGACGGGCTTTTCGCTCGCGATCGCGGCGGGCGGCGATAGGATCCGACAGGGCGACACCGAAGTCGAGCTGCCGACCGGAGCGGCCTCCTGCGCCGTGATGGTTGCAAACATCGCCGTTAAGAAGACCACGACTAAAGTTAAGTTGTTCATGAATTGTCCAGTAAAAATAAATCCGCGTTGCATATTGAAATATCCTCCAACAAGCTAAAGCGGATTTCATTCGGGGAAAGTATCAATAAAAAGCAAAACGTCATCTGACAAATATCAGACGACGAGGTCTTTCTTGAAGATTTTGAATGGATAATTAAGGCAAGAGAGAAAGGTATTTATGAAGGGTATTAATGAAGATAACCTCGTCGTCGTATTAGATCGTCGAACGGTGTCTGCCGCTCTCATATAGTAATGCGGCAAGTCGCGGTAGAAAGTATCATCGGTTGAAAATATTTTTGATTGAAAAAGCAACTTTAGCCTCAGATCGGCACGGATGACGCAGATCAGAGTAGAAGTTCCGATTTGCGTCATCTGTGTTTATCTGTGGCAAATAATCTCTGGCTTGAGCCCTTACTTACGTGCGGGCTACGGACACAACCGCGTCAAGGATCTCCTGGGCGGCTTGCTCGACGACGGCCGAGATGATGTCGTCGCCATCGGATTTTGCCTTTGACTTAAATTGTTTTGCAAGCGCCGTCGAATTGTCAGATGACGAAAGCAATTTGAGATCGAGCGAGAGTTCATCTTTTGATTTAACGTTACCGGAAAATGTGGTCGCAGTGACAATCGTGGACGCCGCAACTCGCCCGGCGTTATTGACCGCCGTGTTGCCCCAGCTTCCGCCGCCGGTTTGGGCGATGACGCCGCCGAGGGCTTTACCAAATCCGCCAAATCCACCGCCGCCGCCTTTTTTAAGTGCTGCCGAGATATTCAGAACGAAATCACACGACTTGGCTTTAGCTTCATTTGCTTGAGTGGCAGCAAGTTTTGCTTCGAGCGGGACGATCTCGACTCTTGTGCCTTTCAAATACTCGCCGAGCGTATTTTGCACGGCCATCGAAAGATCGTTTGCCGTGATGCCTTCGCCGACAGCAGTCGTCTTAACCGCGACGCCGATGCGAATCGTGCCGGGTTTTTTGTCGCCGACCATCTTGGGCGAATCGTCTGACTTAGTTGCGGCGTTTCGGATGCTTGTGTTCATGTTCGACGAAGAGCTGGTTGAATAACTGCCTCCATTTACACTGGGGTTTCCGCTCGTGTCTGAAGTTGCTGACGACGCGGACGCATACATCTGCGACGCATCTTTTACTTCCCGATAGTCCGCCGGGGCTTCGAACAAAGCCTGATCAAGCGTGCCCCTCGAAAGTTCGACCACTTCCTGCGTCGACGTGAAAAATTCTTTGCCGTTCGCGTCGAACATCGTCATTTTCTGAATCAACGGATAACCCGATTTGCCCGAGCCAATGGTTTTCGGCACAATCTTGTCACGACAACCGGCACTTTTGGAGCCGTTGTACTGGCGATAAGAATTGTTTTGTGTGCAAGCGAGGCCAAATTCAGCGTCGATCACCCACATATCCATTTCCATCTTCGACTTTGTCGGGTTGCACGAATCGGGCGACGATTCTGTCTCGATGGTCTGAATAATATGCCGCGCGGTGAAGCCGAACATTTGCCGGCGCTCGCCGGTGTCTTTGATCGTTGTCGTGACGTACATCGTGCCGCCTTTTGTCGCGGGCAACGAGCCGCCATTCGTTTTGACCTGTGTCGGCTCGCTGACCGAGCCGTCTTCGTAAACGTTTACAACATAAGTTTTTGTTTGCGGATTGAGTTGCAGATCGCGACCGAGATCGCACTGTGTGATGGTGACCATCATTCCGTTCATCATCTCGGTGCGCGAGCGTTTGCCCTTGATGTACGTTGTGTTCTCCGTCGTTTGACCGCTCATCGTCTGCCGCGATTTGATCTTCACGTCGGCGAATGCGGTCGTCGCTAAAGTTAATATTGCTGCGATTGCTATAAGATTGATCCGTTTCATAGGTTTGCTCCTTTTAATTTAGTCGGCGACATTCGCCTTCGATAAGTAAGGCGATAGCGGAGACGGAAAAGTATCAACTAAAGCAAAATAAGATCGTGCCTAAACACGATCTTAAATTCATTTATTGAGTTTTTGGTTCAGCCGATAACGCCTGCGTAGTTTTTTGGATACTTCGGCGCCATCGGCATTTGAAGGAACGCGGACCAGTTTTCAGGCGTCGCCATTTTCTGGTAAGCCTCGGTCATTTCGGGTGTGTTTACTTCGAGCATAAAGCGGTTCTCGACCCAAAACTCGATCAATTGAAACAAACCGCCGCCGCGATTTGCCGTAAAGCAGCCGCCAGCCTTCGCGTTTAGCTATCGCCTTGATCGAATCTTCGTCAAGCGGCGAGTTGATGTTTAGATGAACCGAGCCAAACAGCGATGGCTCGTTACCGGCGACGAATGCACCCTCGTATTCCTCGGTAATAGTTTCTTTTGTGAATGTCGCCTCATCGGGAAAGTTCGTGCCAGGCACGAGATGAACATCGATCGGCACAAGCTCGACCATCGTTCCGCGACCGTCGTCAGCGAATGCGACAAAACCGCCCGGACTCGGCGGGAACGGCATCGCAACGCCGCCCCAAAGTTCCGCGAGAGTGTTTGCGACTTTTTCGGGATTGTTAACTCCAAATGAAATGTGATTGATCATTACAGTCTCTCCTAGTTAATAAGTGCGGACTAGTCTGTCCGTCACTTGATAAGGCGAAACTATCAAGAGAAATGTATCAGGAATTTTTTGCGAGCTGTCCGTAGAGCCATGCTTTAGTCATTTTCCAATGGCGTTTGACGGTAATAGTCGAAACATCGAGCACCTCGGCGACCTCATCCATCGTCAGCCCGCCGAAGTAGCGCAGCTCGACGATCTTTGCCTTTACGGGATCCATTTTGGCGAGTTCGGTGAGAGCGTCGTCGAGTTCGATCAGCTCTGTGGATTGTTCGTCGGCTTTATCGATTTCTTCGTTGAGAGTGAGGATGTGAAATTCACCGCCGCGTTTTTGAGCATTATGGTTTCGTGCATGATCGACGAGAATTCGTGCGCATCTGGTTTGCCGCAACGCCGATAAAATGTGCCTTGTTCTGCCACGAAACCTGCGTGATATCGACCATTTTCATATAGGCTTCGTTGACCAGGGCGGTCGGCTGAAGCGTGTGGTCGGAGCGTTCGCGGCGAAGATAGTTGGCGGCGATGCGTTTCAATTCGTCATAAATTATCGGCAGCAGTTCATCAACCGCTTCTCGTTTACCGTTCGACAAATCCAACAGCAATTCAGTGACGCCATGCGTACTCATGATCAATATTTTACTTTCGTTCGTGAAAAAACGCGAAGTCGGATTCTTTTCCGGGCCGCGTTCGAATGGGGTTACGGTTGCGGCGTCGTCGTGGATGGGAAATGCGACCGAGAACTCCGTTTCCGGCTATGACCACCTTGTCGGAACGGAAGCTAACCGTTTGACTGTCGTGAGAAGCTGTCTAAAGACAATATGAACATCTATCCGGCAGTGCATATTTCCATATAAGCTGACGAAGCGAGATTACTGCATCCCATCCGGCATCGTATGGTATGACAAGAACATGACCGACAAGAGCGGCGTCCATGTGTTCGGATCGGGAGTGGTAATTGACGACAACTCCAAACGCAAATTCTCTTGAATCTGCGTTTTCCACGATTTGGTCACTTTGGCGGTTTCGGCAAAATCTGGCCATGGTTTCACGGCTTGTCGGACCTCAGCAACGATTGACTCTGCACGACCGCGTTTAAGGGAAACCGCCGAGTGCCTTAAGATCATTCATCGAAAAACTATCCCGTTTTCCGTTCATTGTCATCTGGTGACTCGATGTCCATACTCCGGATGGATTAAAGCTGTACGCAACATCAAAGGCGGGAGCAAGAGACCATATGCCCTGTTTATCCATCAGAAAAGCAATATTCTTGACATGATCGTCCTGATTTCTCGCAAGGATATTAAATGCCATTCGACGAAACATCTCCTCAATAGCTGATGTCGGGAGCTTAAGTTGGCGCATGATCAGCATGGCTTGCTCGTAGCCATAGGCGCCGGCATTGTTGAAGTCAAAATGAGCTAGACCGCTCAGTGACAACATGTGAAGTTTTTCGCCATTCTTGAGGCGGTCGAATCGCTTTGTCATGAAATGCCGTCTGCCGTTTTCTTCGAGCAGTCGGCATTCGCCTATCTGTATTCCTGCCTCGAGTGCCATTAGATAATAGGCGTACTCGATTGCTCCATAGCCATGAGGATCGGCAAGTTCTTTGTCGCGATTTCCGGTGACGCCGTCGAACTTTAATAGCCAATATTCAAATCCGTCGCCGGCCTTTCCTTGCCCAGACCTCACCTCCTTAGTTTGTCGATTCCACGCGATCACCGCTTTCGCCCGGGCACCACCTGCTGAGGTTCCTACGCGAAGGATATCCCTGAGAGAATCAGGATCGTCAAAGGTAGTATCTAGATTGCTTCGTTGATTCAATACGTCGGAAGCTAGTTTGACTAAGGCATCAATCTCGATTTTACGAGAGGCCATCTTGGTCGAGGGATGCCTTTGGATGAAGGTAGATCCCACGACTGAGACGAAAGAGATCCTATGCCGCGACAAGTCGGGAAACGTCTTGCTGACTAATTCCCACGGACTTACCATGAGCCAGTGTAAAGACCCCAAATTTTTTCAATTTTGGTACGTGATGCTTATCCATCATTTAAAGAATGTGGTGCAAAGTGACATTTGTCAATGAACAATATCGCGATACAGGGGTGGTATTTCAGACAACATCGCTCAACGTGAGGACACTAGGCGCTTTACTCGTTCATCTATGGGGCGACAAAATCAACCGACACCTCGCAGCTTTCAGCCGGAACGGTGACTAGTAGAGTGCCGTCTTCGGCTTGGTTTGTTTGGGTGCGGAATCTGCCGTTGGCGGTGGTGATGGTGGCTTGCCAGAGGGGGTAATAATAGGTGCGGATGCGGATTTGGGTTTCGGGGCCGGCGGCCAGGGTGAAGCGGCGGTGGTGGGACTGGCTTTGCGTCGAGAGGACCTCGCGGCCGTTTGGGTCGATAGGGCCGGTCATGGGTTTTAGGTCTTTCAGTTCGGCGGCGCGGGGTGGGAGCCAGAGGGCAAAGCTAGGGCCGCCGCGGACGCTTTGGATATGCTCGACGAACTCCTGTCGTGGTTTAAAATCATTGTTGATGGCGAGTTCGTAGGTCGAGACGAAGATGGAGCTGACAAACGCCAGCAATATCGGCAGGTGCCTGGCACGGATATTCTTTTGCCGGATGCGTTCGAGCCAGACAGAAAGCGAAAGGGCCACGACCGGACAGATTAGCACCGAAACGACCGTCAGCCAGCGGAAAGGGAACTGGATTTCCTTTAATCCAGGTACAATCGACCATAGCGGACGGCTCAGGTCGGTTGTCATCAGGAATGCCGCGAGGGCAACGATGACAGACACGGCCAGGCGGCGTTTCACCACGCCCGGTTCGCCGGACAGGTATGGTGCGAGTGACCCGTCATCAGGCTTGTGACGAAAAATGCGGCGAACGACCACGACCGCCGGAATAAACATCGCGACCGTCAAAGCCGCGACGAGACCGCCGTACCAGGTGTTCAGATTCACAAGCGAAAACGGCGAGAACAGGAAATTATTGCGGTAATCATAATGCGCCGGCATGACGGCAGGCTGGCCTTGAATCCAGGGCAGTTCGCTCAACATCTTCACCCAAAAGAACGAGCTGAGCAAAAGAGCGAGTCCGATGCCCATTGCGGCGAAAATGAGTCCCCGTTTATTTCGTTTCCAGTCTACTGCGAGCACCGCGAACAGCCCTAAACTTAGAGAGCTGACGATCATCGTCGGCAGATGCGTGAGTATGATCATTCCAAAACTGACGCCGATGCCTGCGACGCTGAATACCAATTCGCGTCGTGTTGCTCGCCCCACCGTTAGCCTCTCCACAAACACGAACGCAAACGGCAGTAAGGCGATCGACGCAAATTCGGCCAGCAGCGACGCCTGATAAAACTGCGTAAGATGATACGGCATCAACGCAAAAAGCAACGCCGAGCAGACCGCAACCGGCCGCGAAAAGCTCTGCCGCGCCCATGCGTAAACCCCCAACGCTCCGATAATCGCGAACAATGTAAATGCTAACAGCGTCGCAAAATACCATTCACCGGTCGCAAACCTCGCGGCCGCGAGCACGTAATAGAGAAGCGGCGGATAAAACCTGAACCGGGCGTCACCAAATCCGTTATTAGATTCCGCCAACCAGCCCGGGACAAAATTCCCGCTCGCTACCTCATCGAAAAACGGCATCGCAAACCGGTAGTGATTATCCAGGTCAGCCCCAGACGGAATGCCCCAAATCAGGGCCGGGAGCATAGACACTGCTCCAAATCCGACGACTAGAAGGACAGCCAGATAACCGTCGATCTGGCGATTTTGCGGTTTGAGTTTAGTGTTCACGTGCTTCAACGCAAATTCGGCGTTAGACTGATTTTGACATAGTTTCACAAGCTTGTGTGATCTCATGCTCTCTCTATCCCTGTCAAGGAGCATTATTACAAGTAAATGCCCGCAAAAGCACTGCCGCCGAACTGCGGGCGCGGCTTTGCTGGGTCGTACTTTGTGGAGTGGTTATTCCAAAAATTGGGGGTGAATTTTTTTGTATTTTAAAGTGTCGCGGTTTTTCGTCATTAAATGGTCTTTTTAAATGTGGCACGTGCCACATTTTATATGTCTAAGGTCGCTGCGGGCCAGTGATTATGGGGGTTGATTACGCGAAATATGTGTAATTAACAAAGACAATTCCAGGCCTCCTGTCGTGCGAAAAACGGCTCCAGCCGACCGAATTCAGCCCGATTAGTAGAGGTTTTTGCCCAACTGGTCAAAGGTGTTTGCATCGGAAAAACCGTTACCAGATAAACTGCGTTCCAAGATGTCAGGATGAGAACAAAGACGCTCGAGATTGCCGCTTCCGACATCTCGGCGAGCGGCGACGAGGCCCCACCCGCTACCGCAGATGGTACTGACCTCTACTTACAATCCGTAACGGCTCTGATGCGTAATGCGGGTTAACTAAATTCGACGGAAAACCCAGTAAAACAGGCACATTCACCTCTCTCTCTCTCTCTCTCTCTCTCTCTCTCTCTCTCTCTCTCACGATGATTTTTTGACTGGTATTCAAACCTGACTTGTGATACTTTTGCCGGGTCTATTGTAAGTTCGGTTTCTTAACGGAGACCTCAGGGCGCTTGCGGCATTTGGCAGATTCCCATGCGTTCCCATATTTGTTCAAAGGAGTTCAAATGCTGGAAAGACATATCACCCATCTCAAAAAAATACTTTCTCAAGACCTACGCCGCAAGTGGACTGTCGAGGACATGGCCGCTGCGGTTCGCGTCTCGGTTCCGCATCTTCATCGGCTATTCAGAGAGGCGAACGAAGGCGTCACACCAATGAGTTTTCTCCACGACCTCCGCCTTGAAACAGCCCGCGAAATGCTCGCCGACCCAACCTGCTTCTTACTGATCAAAGAAATCGGACTCAAGGTCGGTCTGAAAAACGAGAGCCATTTCACCCAAGATTTCAAGAAAAAATACGGCCTGACGCCGACCCAATATCGCAAACAACAAGACGAACTCCACCAGTCCGAACCGCCCGATGGACAGGAATAATAGTTTTGGACAAGAAATGATAGTTTTGGACAAGAAATAATCGTTGATTTGGCGTGGAATCTCTTGCAAAATGTCTGCGGATCAAATTTATTTCAAATTTTCCTTAAGGCTATTTGCTAAACAAGCACGTCCTGACTATGAAGACAAGATCCTACATCTTACTGTTTGCTCTAATAATCAATATGGGCTTCTCAGGGTATTTATTCAGCATATGGGTAGCCGCTCAACCGAAAAATCCGTCGATCCCGGATGCTTTAATCTTTGAAAATGACATTGTTCAATCGGAACTACTGACGGTAGCGGATATCAATAAAGATCAACGTCTAATTCTTGCTCTTTTGTCAGCGAAAGCGAGTCTGTGTGCTCAAAACAAGATAGCGGACTTTTATAGAGGTTTAGATAAAAACGAGAACAATCTAGTTATTTTATTTCCTCCGGAGATGCGCGATCAGGATATCGCAACTTACAAGGCGAATTTTAATCTCGACGTCAAAATTTCAAGGATGACGCCGGAAATGAATACATATTGGGAAGCAATTTCAGAGAAATATGCGACCCCGGGCCTGATCGTTGTGAGCGGACCTGATGGCCAATTCGTTTCAACTAATTTCAGTACCGTGAGAAAAGGAATCCAGAAACAATGAGATATGCCTCAGAAATATCAGTTGTGATAGCCGCCACCCTTTTCGGCACGCTCTTTGTTTCTTGCAGATCTTCACAATCATCTAGTCCCGCTGAGGTTACGGTTGTTGATGTTAAACAAGAAATTTGGGAAAGAACCAAAAGAAATAGAGTCGCAAATGTAGATAAGGTCCGCGAAATTAAGCTTAAAAGTGCGATAGCTATTTCGCGCCCCACGTCATTTGCGATAGACGCCGATGGCACAATCTTTTTGAATGACAACTACAACGGGAAACTATTAAAACTTTCTTCAGATTTTAATTCGATCTCGGATGTCAGTTCTGTAAAGCTCTCCCGGCCATTATTAGTGAAAACAAGCGAAGGACGCGTGTTTGTATACGACGAGAGCGGAATAAACATTTTTGATACCGACGGACAAATTGTTGAGACGATAAAGCCCTTTTTAAGGATTGAAGATATAGCCGTAGTTAGTAAGGATCGTTACATAGTCACTCTTTCGGAAATCAAAGCCGATGTTGATCCGAATCACATCGCTATATTAGATTCACAGGGAAAGCGAAACGCATCCTTCGGTACTGCTGCGCAGACACGCTCTGTCAAGTATCCGCAGATTGAGAATAAGGCGTATCTTGAAGTTAGAGGGGAAAAGGTGTTTGTTTGTTACAAGTATGAGCCTGTTTGCGAGATTTATGAGTTCGGTTCGATGAACCTAATTACCTCGTTCAGAATCTCAGACGTAAGTTTTCCAGCTCTTTTCGAACTTAAGAAAGATTCGTCGTTTGTCAATCCCGAGCCCGGCAAATTTAGAGTCCCAAAATTTGTAGCTGGATTTAAGGTTTATGAAAAACAAATATTCGTTCTTCTGGATACGCCGAGTCCCGAAATTGTTGAGTTTGATTTGTTAGGTAAGGAAGTCAATCGATATGTCACTAGCGATTCCCAAATAATAAGTTATTTCGGTTTTGACATCCAATTGATTGGGAATACGAAGCATTTTTTCGTGGGAGCAACCGATGGTTCCAATAGTCCGTCGCTAGCGGTTTATAGGGATTCATCGAGACAATAGGAGGATTTGTATGAAGAAATTTATTTTAGTCGGAGCCGTTTTGGTAGTCTTCGGCATAAATATTATGGGAGCTTTCTCAATCTCGATTTCCGCTGATGAGGAAGGAAAGCTGGAGTGTGCCGATATAGTTGGCTGCAATCCTGGCGCGAAATGCAATGGACCTGGAACGCCCGACAATTGTAACATAGTATGCCAAAGCGGAGATTTTATTGTGTGCGGGCGGCCGCTAGATGATTAATTATGAGGCCACAAAGGAGGAAAGATATGAGAAAGTATTTATTGTTAACGGTGTTCATCGGGATTTCAATCTTGAATATCTCGGGATACTTGCTTCAGGCTGGTCGCGCAGATGGCGAGGGCGAAGCCGGTTGTCCGAGTTTGCAAAATTGCGCCGGAACTGCTACCTGCGGTAGCCCCGGATCGGATTCGGGTTGTGTTATCGCCTGCACAAACGGGGCGACGGTATACTGCAAGCGACCAGAAGATGATTAGGGGATGACCGCATTTAGAAAACACGATGTGTGGGAGGGAGATCTAAGAGTATTTCCCTTCTCGAACTTATTTTACGGGGGCTGTTCGAGATGAAACGATATTCATGTCTAATGACGTATGTGATCGCGCTATTGTTTTTGCTTCGCGCGCCGGTCGATCCAGTGATAGCGCAGACCGACAAACTGATCGAATCTAGAAAGACAGCGAGTCGCCATGAGGATCAGTTCTTGACACGCTGGAAGCTTCTTGGATTCGGTTTCTCAAGAATCTCGGACGGTTTTTCCTGAGGAACGCCGAATCCTTGCACTCGTCGATGTCGCGGTCGCATACTGGGAAATAGATCCCGATGAGACCGAATCGTTTTTTAACACTAGCCTGAACAGCGCAATATCTCTGGCAAAGCAGGACAAAAAAAATCATGCTTTGATCAACCACGTGCTGGCCTCTGCGGCTAAGATTGATTCAAAGCTAGCAGTACGCCTCAACAAGAAGCTTTCGCTGGAGAAGGAACTTGGGAATACAGACGATTTCACTGGCAGGACAGCTCTCGATCTTCTAAACGAGAATCCGGAGGCGGCTGCACAACTTGTTGAGACATTCGCGCCTAACGGCCTTCAAGATGGAACCGCAAGTTTTTTCATTCTTAGCCTCGCGAAGAAGGATATCAGTCTTTCAAATCGCGTACATCGGACGTATGTATCACGAGTCGCTGCATCTGAGAGCATTCCATTCGAGTGGATTTTGATGTTAGCAGGGTATGCGTTCGGTAGATCTGAGTATCATTCGATCGATCGGCGTGGGGATCCAGTTGGGGCATCGTTCTTGCCGATCGAGCTCCTGAGGGCGGATCCTGCTATCTCTAATCAGCTTATCAATCTTTGCTTTCGGAGACTTTCGAGGCTTGTCGAACTACGCAACGCCGCGAACGGATTAGAGATTGCACAACTGAATCGCGTTCTACTGTTTTCGATAGGTTATTTAATGCCTGAAGTAGAGAGGTTTTCGTCACCCACACTCGCCAGTTGGCAGCAGTTACAGCAGCAGGCTCTTGTCGGAACAACCTTCGAACAGAGCCAAGTTGTCCAAAGACAACTCGCTCAAATCTATCAAGCGAGGGCAAGAACCGAAAGATACAGTAGCAACCCAATGACTCCAGAACAGGAAGCCGAAGCAAGCCTCGAAAATGTAGAGAAAATAACGGGGACCTGCGAAAGGGACGTCGTCTACAGCACGGCAGCCCTTGCGTTCAATTCAAAAAGGAATTTTAAACGGGCTCAAGAGCTTACCGACAAAATAGAAAACCTAAAGCAGCAAGCCAGTGTCAGGGAAGTGATATTTATTTCCATTGCAGAATCTGCTATTGCCAAGGGCGAATGGGACGATGCCGACAGGAATATTCGTAAAGTTTCATCAGCAGAACACCGGGCAATTCTCCTGCTCAGCATTGTAAGGGCTATGACTAACGCGCGAGATATTCAGGGCCGTGATCGGGTGGTAACCGAATTGGAGAAACTCGTCGACAAATTGTCTAAACCGGTTGAGCGGTCTGGAGTTCTCTTTAGTTTGGCGGCAGTAATGCTATCCTCAATATCCCCGGAGAAGCTAGAAGCTCAACGTATTTTTGAGAACGCTATCACTATCTTAAACAAGAGCCAAGTGATAGAAAATGCAAAACCGAGCTTCCCGTTAAAGGTTTCCCTTTCTTGCAAATCTGAGGGGACATGGCATGGCGGCTTTAAATCCATCTCAAATTCGTCATTGCTAGACAGCATGACAGTATTCGCAAAAGAAGATTCCGAGCTTGCTAAGCAGTTAGCGGACTCCATTGATGATAAAGTCCTGAAGCTGAGGTCGCAGGCGTTAGTAGCCAAGTTGGCAATTCGGAATAGAATTCAGGTCTCAAAAAAATCACCGTAATTAAGGACCCTTGGGGTTCAAAGGATTCACACAGAAAGATGGTTCCCGACCTCACCTGGCTGTACTAAAAATCTAGGGTCTGGCCTGCGATTCTCGCGATTCTTTTTTACTGGATGTGAAGGGGCTGGTAGCGAGACCGAGGGCGAAATGCTGTTCCTAAAAGGAGCTTTTGTCGGTGGAATGATCTCCGGCATCAGTCCGGGTGAATTGCGAAAGGCCACGTGAGGAACTGCGACTCATCGTCGGCTCACGTCTACAGAAAACGAGCTTTATCTCGAATGGAGAAATTGGATAAAGGAGCGGAAAAGATGGCGCCGGAATCCTTTGATGAGATCGCGGCCGAATTCCCAACACAAATTTGCGGGTAATTGTTGCCTCGAATAAATTGTTTGCACAGGCTAAGAAAGAGCCGACGCCGACTGCTCCGACACCCACTCGAAGCGGGAAATAAGACGGGAGCTACTTGATCCCGGATGGATATAAACTCGCCTCGACCCAAGCAGCACGAGCGGTTCGTTGATAGATGTTGTTCATTTGGAGGTTGGCAACCGTTGCTCGGCCGCAGGCGGTTTTACCGATTATCTCCGTTTGGTCGGCGCTTAACTCAAAATGCTCATGCCAAATCTGCGTTCGTGGATTGAAAATGGTTACTGATTTTCCCGTTAGGTCGTCTGTAATTCTGCGCTTTCTCGCTTTGTGAGCGTTGCATTCACGGCAGCAAAGCCACAAATTATCTTCTTTCGTTTCGCCGCCGAGTCCAAGCGGATAAAGATGGTCAATTTCAATCTTGTATGGAAGTAGATTTTGCGGCGCCAGACAATAGCCACAACGATAATTCGCTGACAGGCGAACTTTTTCAGCCAAGAGCTTACTGATTCGTGCCATTCAACTTTCGGCGAGAAATTTCACGAATCGAAAAGGCTTTTTTTAGTGTTACGAGCCTATTTTGTTCCATTAGCTTCCACAGTTCTTTCCGTTTCGCGACGGGCAACGGTTTTTCGCCTTGTAGCTGAATCAGTTCGGTTAGACGGCGATCATGCTCTGGCGGGAGTCCGATTTTTGAAAGCCGCAGAACATCGTCATCCGAACAATGCGAAATTTCTCTCTCCAGATCACTAATGCCCGCCGAGAAATCACGCTGGATGTGCTCTACGATAAGCTCGTCGACCCGCTTGTGTGATTTAGTGGCATTGAGAGAAATGCTTGCAAAAATTTGTTCCGGCAAATCTATCGTTACTTCCATACTCCGACATTTTATCATAAGGTTTATCTGACAAGTACAGTTTTATAAAACCTCAACAAGTATGTTGTTCGGAACTTGACAACAGTCCCTCAAATTCATAATATCTAAAGTTTCGGACTTGACCGTCTGGGTTTGCTTTGCGGTTTCTTTGGGAATTGCGGAGCGGATTTTTGAGAATTGAAACACGGATTGTTGCGTAGGGAACGCATTTGCGGACGAAGGGTATATAATAAACCCGTGTGCAATCTCCATGAAAGTGTATTGAGCAAATTTCCCTTTGGATCACCATTTGTTCTCTTGCTGCTATCCGCCTGCATAATTTCGACATTCGCCCAAAAACCAACACCTACTCCCGAACGCAACCGCCAGATCGTTGCTCTGCTAAATGACGCCCGTCTCGCCGCACCCGAATTGGCGGTCGATACGCTTCTAAAAGTTGTTGAATCGAAAAAGGTAACCGATCCGGTCTGGCGGAAGGAGATCATTGATGAAGCGTTGCGGACAGTTGATGACGTTCAGTATCCGATGCCGATGCGACCGGGCTTTGGCGGTAAGGTTGAGGCAAACAATTTACTTCAGGGAACCGAGGATTATTTGCGTGTGTTCGCGCATGGTGCGAAGCTGGAAAGGCTTTCTTTCAAAGGTCGCGTGATCAACCTTCTGCTCGAAACTGAACCGGCTCGCGCGAAGCAGATGGTTTTTCAGATGGGCGGCGATTTTGGTCTGAAGCCGCGATCATGTGAGGACGCTCTGGCCTATTCGCCCGAAGGCATCTACCCGGTCGTGGTTAAGGTCGCTAAAACGGTATTTAACGAAAAACAGATCGCAGACGGACAGCGTGCCCTTTTTGTCGCACCCTGGATCGAGAATATCGAATCTCCGAGGCAGATCTACCCCGCGCTCGACTTTGTACAGCAGCTACAGGATTCTGCGGCCGAAAGACAGATATTATTTAACGCCGCTTCGAAGGCGATCGATCGTAATTTTAAGGACGACCGGTCGTTTACCTATAGTTGGGAGGCCATCGCGGCGAGGGTAGGCAAATTGGTTGCTGGCGAGGCCGATCCGCACAAGAGCGATCTGATGAACGCATTTCGCTCAATGCTGCTCAAAAATCTACGCGGCACACGCTGCAAAGACAACGAGATCAAAAAAGGCGATCCACTGCCCGATTACATCCAGGCTTCGAATAAAATTCTTGGCGACAAACCCATAACCTTCGAAGAAATCAGCACGGCCGAGTATGCCGGAACGCCAAAGCTCGTCAACATCGCAAAAAAATCGTCCGAAGCAAGGAAAATGTTTGAAGAAATGTTGACCGTCAGGGACATTCGGATCGTGGATAACAAGGTCGTTCACCACGACGTTAACGACATTGAGTGGGCTGGGCATGTGAACGAACTGATCGACCGTGTCCTTTCTTTCGAAGGCACGTCTAGCGACACCGAGACCGAAATATTATTCTTAAAGGCAGGTTTGGTCACCAGCATGTTATCGGGCATCGATGAGAGTGAGTTGCGAAAATCGATCGTTCGCAAATATATACGACTCCTTGTAGGGTCAAAACTACAGAAGACCAGCTTCATCGACTGGCGATTCTGGATTGCTGATGCCGAGCAAACGGCGGAGGATTCTTTTTACGAAATCGCATCGGAATTCCCAAATCAAAATCTGAGGGTCATGGCGGCGGCGAACAAATTGTTTACCGAGCCGAAGAAATTGGAGCCGAACCCTATTCCTCGCCAAAACGCAAAACCTCAACCCTGACAACGAGAAATTAGGACGGCCTCGCTTGACAAGGCTCCCTCGAATTCATAATATCTAAAGTTTCGGACTTGACCGTCTGGGTTTGCTTTGCGGTTTCTTTGGGAATTGCGGAGCGGATTTTTGAGAATTGAAACACGGATTGTTGCGTAAAATCGTCCATCACCTGGGCGGCGGCGAATACGACATATCTTATATGCCACGCTACAGCAAAGTTTCTTTTCTCTGATTGAAAATGCGGAATCGCGAATGTTGAATGTTACGCCCTTGCTTACGCGCGGGCTTCTGCATAGAACGCGGGCTTCTGCATTGAAATACATTTTATTTAATTCTTGTCAGCGAGAGCTGCTTGAGCTAACTGCCGGAAAATGGTTCGGCAAGAGTCAGGTAAGACGTTAGTTTTGCCTTTTAAATGATAATTAGTTGGATTTTGGTGGAAAGAACCACCCCTTCAGCGGAAGCCGCTGCCACCCCTCCTTTGTAAGGAGGGGAGTTAAGAAGAAAGAACCACCCCGTCAGCGGAAGCCGCTGCCACCCCTCCTTTGTAAGGAGGGGAGTGAAGAAGAAGATATGCCGACAATTAACCAATTAGTTCGCAAGGGACGCCAACGCGTTAAGTATAAGACGGCGAGTCCGGCTTTGCAGGCCAATCCGCAGAAGCGTGGGGTTTGCACGCGTGTTTATACCTCGACGCCTAAGAAGCCGAATTCGGCTTTGCGAAAGGTCGCCCGTGTGCGTTTGACGAATCAGATCGAGGTTACGACCTACATTCCCGGCATCGGCCACAACCTGCAGGAGCACTCGATCGTGCTCATCCGCGGCGGCCGTGTAAAGGATCTGCCGGGTGTGCGTTATCACGTTATCCGCGGAACGCTGGATGCGTCGGGAGTTGCCAACCGCAACCAGTCGCGTTCAAAGTATGGTGCGAAACGTCCAAAGGGAGCGAAATAGTCAGTATTCAGTGGACAGTGGGCAGTGGGCAGAAAATGCTCTCGACTGCACACTGCAAACTGCTAACTGCCCACTAATTTTATGGCAAGACGTAGAACAGCAGGAAGAAGAGAAGTTTTACCGGATCCGATCTACAACAGCATCGGCGTCACCAAGTTTATCAATGGCTTGATGTGGGAAGGTAAAAAGACCGTTGCCGAAGAGATTTTTTATGGTGCAATGACTAAGCTGGCTGAAAAGACCGGCGAAGAGGCTCTTAAGATGTTTAAGAAAGCTCTTGATTCGGTCGCACCTACACTGGAAGTCAAATCACGCCGTATCGGCGGTGCGACCTATCAGGTGCCGCTCGAAGTCACCCGCGACCGCCGCAACACGCTGGCAATTCGCTGGATCGTGACGAACGCACGCAACCGCAGCGAAAAGACAATGGAAGATCGCTTGGTTGGCGAATTGATGGACACCATCAACGGACGCGGCGGAGCAATGAAGAAGAAGGACGACGTCCACCGTATGGCAGAAGCGAACAAGGCGTTTGCGCACTATCGGTTTTAGGTTTTGGGTTTTTGTTTTAGGAAGTTTTTGGGTTGGTCGGGTCTCGCAAAGACCTAAGGCCAAAAACCAAAAACCAAAGTTTTTATGGCTAACATTAGCTTAGACAAATTTAGAAACATCGGCATTATGGCCCATATCGACGCGGGTAAGACCACGGCGACTGAGCGCATTTTGTATTACACGGGTGTTTCGCACAAGATCGGCGAAGTTCACGAAGGGACGGCGACGATGGACTGGATGGAGCAGGAGCAAGAGCGCGGTATCACGATTACGTCTGCCGCAACTACCTGTTTCTGGACGCGTAATAACGTCGAGCACCGCATCAATATTATCGACACACCGGGACACGTTGACTTCACGATGGAAGTTGAGCGGTCCCTTCGAGTTTTGGACGGAGCCGTTTGTGTTTTTGATGGTGTCGCCGGCGTTGAGCCGCAGTCGGAGACAGTCTGGCGTCAGGCCGATAAATACGGCGTGCCGCGGATCTGCTTTATTAATAAGCTCGATCGCTCGGGTGCCTCGTTTGACCGGAAGCTTTAAGTCGATTCTTGATCGCCTTGGTGCCAACGCGGTCGCAATGCAGGTTCCCATCGGTATCGAAGAGCATTTTCAGGGCGTTGTCGATCTGATCACGATGAAGGCGTTCGTATGGAGCAACGAGGAAAAAGGTGCGAATTATGACATCGTTGATATCCCCGCCGACCTCCTCGAAGAATCAAAAGGCCAACGCGAAAAGCTCGTCGAAGCAGTTTCGGCAATCGACGACGACCTGATGATGAAATACCTCGAAGGCGAGGAGATTTCGGAAGACGAGATCCGCGTTGCTCTTCGTAAGGGAACACTCGCGATGAAGATCGTCCCGGTATTTACCGGTTCGGCCTTTAAGAATAAAGGGGTTCAGACACTGCTTGATGCAGTCGTCGATTTCCTTCCAAGCCCGCTTGATATTCCAGCTATTGAAGGTGAAAATCCGAAAACCGGCGAGATGGAAACGCGTCCGCCGGATGCTAAAGCACCGTTTTCAGGTTTGGTCTTTAAACTTATGGCAGATAAGCACTTAGGCCAGTTAGCTTTTGTGCGTATTTATTCGGGAACGGTAAGTTCTGGTTCGTATGTCACGAACACCATCAAAGATTCAAAAGAACGCGTTGGACGCCTAATGCTCATGCACGCTAACAAGCGTGAAGATGTCGAATCGGCGTCGGCAGGCGAGATCGTTGCGATCGGCGGTATGAAAAATACCACGACCGGCGACACGGTCGCGGACGAGTCGAAACCGATCATTCTTGAGTCGATGGATTTCCCGGAACCGGTCGTGCGTGTCGCGGTCGAACCGAAAACCCGTCAGGATCAAGACAAAATGGGCATCGCGCTCAATCGTCTTGCTCAGGAAGATCCGTCATTTCAGGTCACTACCGACCACGAAACGGGCCAGACGATCATCGCCGGTATGGGCGAGCTTCATCTTGAGATCATTGTCGATCGTATGAAGCGCGAATTCGGCGTTGAGGCAAACGTCGGTAAACCACAGGTTGCGTACCGCGAAACCATTACCGCATCGGCACCCGGTAAAGAGATCTACAAGAAACAGTCGGGTGGCCGCGGTAAATTTGGCCACGTCGAACTTGAGATCGAACCGGCTCCGGGCGAAGGTTTTGTCTTTGAGGACAAGATCAGCGGGGGTTCGATACCGCGTCAGTTCATCAAACCGACGATGGAAGGCATCCGCGATGCGATGGGCCGAGGCTATTTGGCTGGATACGAGCTTGTTGATATCCGCGTGAGACTTCTTTTTGGTTCCTATCACGAAGTCGACTCGGACGAAATTTCATTCAAACTGGCCGGTTCATTTGCGTTCCAGGATGCGGTGAAAAAAGCTAAGCCGGTTCTGCTCGAACCGATCATGCGTATCGAGGTTGTTACGCCTGAAGAATATATGGGTGCGGTCAACGGCGATCTTAACCGACGCCGCGGCCAGATCGACAAGATGGAACCGCGTCCGGGTAATGTTTCGGTTGTGACGGCGTTTGTTCCGCTGAGCGAGATGTTTGGCTACACGACCGATCTTCGCAGCTCGACACAGGGACGAGCGACATCGAGTATGCATTTTGAGCGATACGCCGAGGCTCCGCGTAACGTGGCTGAAGAGGTGATTGCAAAGATCAAGGGAACTGGAGCTAGTACTTAGTTCACCCTGTTTACGGTTATGCCGATCATCAGTCGATTCCTGGGAATTGTAATTTCGATGTATTGGAACGACCACGCACCGCCGCATTTTCATGCAAGATATGGTGAGTATGAGGTGAAAGTTTTTCATTCTCGACGGTGTGGTTGAAGGAAAGTTTCCGAGACGTGCTTTGAAACACGTTATGGAATGGTACGAATTGCATAAAGACGAGCTTTTTAACGGACTGGCAAATGTGCGAGAAAAAAGAAATGCCCAATCCGATAAAGCCTTTGGAATAGAAATGATCTTGCACGTTGTTGAAGCAAAACACATCGGTGGCTATCAGGTGGAAGTGGGTTTCAATGATGGCAAAAAAGGTGTTGCTGACCTTACCGAGGCGATCAATGGCGGTATTTTTGAGAAGTTGAAAGAAGAATCGGAGTTTGCCCGATTTGTTATTGACCCGGAACTTGACACATTGGTTTGGGCAAACGGAGCTGATTTAGCTCCTGAGTATATTTATTTTCAGGCTTTTAAGAACGATATTAAGCTAAGGCCTAAATTTATTGAATGGGGTTATTTGGCTGATTAAGATTTGAGGTACGTGAGATTATGAGCAAAGAGAAATTCGACCGAAGTAAGCCGCATGTGAATATTGGGACGATTGGGCATGTGGATCATGGCAAGACGACTCTGACGGCGGCGATCACGAAGGTGATGTCGAAGCATAATGCGAAGATGACGTTTCGATCGTTTGATTCGATCGATAACGCACCTGAGGAAAAGGCGCGTGGTATTACAATCGCGACCTCGCACGTTGAGTATGAGACAGCGAACAGGCATTATGCCCACGTCGATTGCCCGGGCCACGCCGATTATGTCAAAAACATGATCACGGGTGCCGCTCAGATGGACGGAGCTATTTTGGTTGTCGCAGCAACGGATGGCCCGATGCCGCAGACACGCGAGCACATTTTGCTTGCACGTCAGGTTGGCGTTCCTTCGATGGTTGTGTTCATGAACAAGGTCGATATGGTCGATGACGCTGAGCTTTTAGAACTCGTCGACATGGAGATTCGTGAGTTGCTCAGTTCCTATGAGTTCCCGGGCGACGATACACCGATCACCCAGGGCAGTGCACTGAAGGCTCTCGAAGGCGATGCGGCCTGGGAAGGAAAGATCGACGAATTGATGCAGACGGTGGATGATTTCATCCCGACCCCGGCCCGCGAAATGGACAAGCCGTTTTTGATGCCGGTTGAAGATATTTTCACGATCCAGGGCCGCGGAACGGTCGCTACGGGACGAATCGAACGCGGAAAGATCAATATCAATGAGCCGGTTGAGATCGTCGGTATCAAAGACACGCGGAACTCAGTTGTGACGGGCGTCGAGATGTTCAAGAAGCTGCTCGACAGCGGAATGGCCGGCGACAACGTTGGGCTTTTGCTGAGAGGGGTTGAAAGAAAGGAAATTGAACGCGGACAGGTGATCGCCAAACCGGGATCGATCACGCCGCACACTAAGTTCAAGGCCGAGGCATACGTGCTGACCAAGGAAGAAGGCGGTCGTCACACACCGTTCTTTACGGGATATCGCCCGCAGTTCTACTTCAGAACAACGGACGTGACCGGCGTCGCCCACTTGCCCGCCGGAGTCGAAATGGTCATGCCGGGCGACAATATTCAGATGGAGATCGAACTGATCGCCCCGATCGCCATGGAAAAAGGCCTAAGATTCGCCATCCGCGAAGGCGGAAGAACGGTTGGAGCAGGAACGGTTTCGGAAGTAGTTTTGTAAGATTGAAGGTTTTAGGTCTTTGGTCTTTGGTTTTCGAAAGCCAAAGACCAAAAGCCAAACACCGAATCGAAGAATATGTTAAACGAAAAGATTCGCATCAAGTTAAAGGCTTACGATCATCGCGTTTTGGACCAGTCCACCGCTGAGATCGTGGAAACGGCAAAGAGAACGGGAGCAAGGATCGCGGGGCCGATCCCCCTACCGACGATTAAGAATAAATGGACAGTTCTCAGATCGCCCCACGTTGATAAAAAATCGCGTGAGCAGTTCGAGATCAGAACGCACAAGCGTTTGATGGACATTCTCGATCCGACCGCCGAAACGGTCGATGCTCTGATGAAATTGGATCTGCCGGCCGGTGTTGATGTTGAGATCAAGGCGTTTGGCAAAAACTAAGAAGGTTTTCGGTCTTGGGTTTTGGGTTTTTGCAAAAACCAAAAGCCAAAAACCAAAAGCCGACCAGGAATAAATATGATTAGCGGAATCATTGGTAGAAAAATGGGAATGACGCAGCTTTTTGCTGAGGATGGCACGGTAACTCCGGTTACGGTCATCAAGGCGGGGCCTTGCGTTGTTGTCCAGACAAAGAGTGCGGCGGGTCGCGACGGTTATAACGCCGTGCAACTCGGACTTGTCGAAGAAAAGCCGATTCGTTTGAAAAATGTGACGAAGCCGCTTCGTGGACATTTTGAGAAAACGGGCGGCGGTTTACCACCGACACGTATCCTGCAGCGAGCTTCGACAGGTTGACGAAGTTGATGCGTCGGTTGGCGATCAGGTTAAGGTTGACGTTTTTGTTGACGGAGACAAGATCGACGTTGTCGGCAAATCAAAAGGCCGTGGTTTTGCCGGTACGATCAAACGGCACAATTTTCAGCGCGGCCCGGAGTCGCACGGTTCGATGAATGTTCGTGCGCCTGGTTCGATCGGTCAGTCGGCGTATCCTTCGCGTGTTATCAAGGGAACGCGTTCGTCAGGCCACATGGGCGATGCCCGCGTGACGGTTCAAAATTTGACCGTCGCGAGAGTGGATGTCGAAAACAACATATTGATGGTTCGCGGTGCTGTACCGGGGCCGAATGGTGGATTGGTTATTGTAAAAAAAGCGTAGTTCAAGGTTCAAGGTTTAATGTTCAAGGTTTTTAACTTTGAACTCGGAACTTGAAACTTGGAACTCGAACGGAGTGAGATTATGCCTACCGTAAAGGTTCGCAATTTGAAGAATAAAGAAGTCGGGGATGTCGAGCTGATCGATGCCGTGTTTGGCGTCGAGTTAAATGAAGCTCTGATCCACTCGGCCGTCATGAACTATCAGGCCAACGGCCGGCAGGGAACTAGCGCGACGAAAACTCGCGGTAATGTTTCCGGTTCGGGCCGCAAGCTCTGGAAGCAGAAGGGAACTGGCCGTGCGCGTATCGCGTCGCTTCGTTCGCCACTGTGGAAAGGCGGCGGTAACGTTCACGGGCCTCAGCCGCGCGACTGGTCTTACCAGATGCCGAAGAAAATGCGCCGCGGTGCGTTGCGGTCGGCACTGTCGGAAAGATTGCGTGAGGGCAACCTGATCGTGATTGATGGATTTGAATTTAAGAATCCGAAGACGAGCGAGTTTTTGGGAGCGATCAAGGGACTCGGCCTTTCGGATTCGAAGAAGCCGACCAAGACGCTGATCATTGATTCGCTGGATAACCTGAACCTAATCCTTTCGTCGCGAAATGTCAAAAAAACTAAAGTCACTAACAGTTTTGGTCTCAACATTTATGACATTATCTATCACGAAAAACTTTTGATCTCAAAAGCTGCGGTTGAAGAGCTCACTAACTTGCTCGACCCGAAACGGGAGACAGCGGCAGAAGCAGAGGCAGTAGAGGCGAAGCCGAAAGCAAAGAAAGAGGCAGCAACACCGGCAGCGGCAGAAGTCGCTGAAGAAAAACCGAAGGCAAAGAAAGAAGGCTCGACCGCACCGGCGGAGGCTGAAGAAAAGAAGCCGAAAGCAAAGAAAGAGGCGAAGGCGGAGAAAGAAGCTAAGCCAAGAGTAGAGAAGGCTGCGAAGAAGGAAGCAGCCGTTGAGGAAGCACCGGTTGCCGAGACCACTGAGGAGGCTACGGAAAATGAGTAAACCAGGAGTTTGGGAAATTCTGAAGTCGCCGGTCGTTACCGAGAAGAGCGTAATTCTGAAAGAAGATTCGACCGACGAAGACAGCGGCCGGAAAGCCGGACAGGTTTTGACATTCAAGGTCGATAAAAAAGCGACCAAGATCGATATCAAAGGCGCGGTCGAAGAAATATTTAACGTCAAGGTTGCTGCGGTTCGCACGATGCAGTACGACGGCAAAATGAAACGCCGCGGACGCATCGAAGGCCGCCGTGCAAGCTGGAAAAAGGCTTACGTTACGCTCAGAAAGGGCGAGCCGATGGTTGATTACGCAGAAGCGATCTAGCAGTGGACGGTGGGCAGTGGTCAGAAAAGAGCCACTGACCACTGACCACGGACCACGGACCACGGACCACTGTAAAGGATATGGGAATCAAGAGATTAAAACCGACATCGCCCGCGAGACGTTATCAAACGTATTTAACGCGTGACGAGTTGACGAAAGGGGCAGTACCCGAGAAATCACTGCTCGAGCCGAAGAAGAGAATTTCAGGGCACAACAGCGACGGCCGTATTACGATCCGTCGTCGCGGCGGGGGCCATAAGCGTCATTACCGCATTATCGATTTCAAACGCGATAAAGCAGGTATTCCGGGTAAGGTTGCTCAGCTTGAGTACGATCCGAACCGCTCGGCCCACATTGCTCTGATCAACTATCTCGACGGCGAAAAGCGTTACATTCTCGCTCCGCTGGGTTTAACGGTTGGAACGATGATCCTGAGCGGCGAGGATGCCGATATTTTGCCGGGAAACGCTCTGCCGATCAAGAATATTCCTTTGGGAACGCAGGTACACAACATCGAGATGAGGCCCGGTAAGGGTGGTCAGATGGTCCGCTCTGCTGGTGGTTTTGCACAGATCGTCGCTAAAGAGGGCGATTATGCGCAGCTCAGAATGCCGTCGGGTGAAGTTCGCAAGGTGCCGGTCGTTTGTATGGCAACCGTCGGACAGGTCGGAAACACCGAGCATGAGAACGTTTCGCTGGGTAAGGCCGGACGTTCACGTTGGATGGGCAGACGCCCGAAAGTTCGCGGCGTCGCCATGAATCCGGTCGATCACCCGCACGGTGGTGGTGAAGGTAAAACGTCAGGTGGACGTAATCCAGTAACCCCTTGGGGACAACCGACACGCGGTTATAAGACGCGACGCAATAAACGCACGAGCAATATGATCGTGAAAGATAGGAGAAGGAAATAGGTTTTAGGTTTTGGGCTTTGGGTTTTTGAAAATCCAAAAGCCAAAAACCAAAGGCCAAAAACCAAAGAAGATTTATGCCACGTTCATTAAAGAAAGGACCGTTTATCGATCTTAGCGTTCAGAAGATGCTCCGAAAAATATTAGACGGCGGAGCAAAGCCGCAGGCGATCAAGACCTGGTCGCGGCGCTCGACGATCTCGCCGGATATGGTCGGATTGACCTTCGGCGTACACAACGGCAAACGTCACATTCCGGTTTTTGTTACCGAGAATATGGTGGGACACAAATTGGGTGAGTTTTCGCCGACACGCATGTTTAAGGGGCACCCGGGAACAAAGGCGGAAAAGATGGCGAAGAGGAAGTAGCCAGTAGCCGGTAGTCAGTAGCAAGAAGAAGTGCACTGATAACTGACAACTGATAACTGACAACTGTTATGGAAGCTGTAGCAAAAACAAAATATCTAAAGGGATCGCCGCGTAAGGCGCGGCTCGTGATCGATCTGATTCGTGGGGTGAATGTGTCGCGTGCCTTGTCGATACTGAAATTTACCGACAAACGCGCCGCCGCCCCGATCGCTCAGTGTCTGAGTTCGGCGATCGCAAATGCGACGTACAAGGCCGAACAGCAGAATATTGCCATCGACCCGGACGACCTCTGGATCAAGACGTGCTTCGTCGATATTGGCCCAACCAAAGGCCGCAAACGAATGCGTCCGGCTCCGCAGGGACGGGCCTATCAAGAACGGCGTCATTATTGCCACATCACGATTCAGGTGACGAGCGAAGAAAAGGCAAAGTCCGAAGAGCAGATCAGGCTTGATGCTCTGCGTGACGAACGCATTGCTGCCCGAAAGGCCGCGAGGGCCGCTGACAAAGCAAAAGCCCCGGCGAAGAAAGAGGCGAAGGCGACGAAGGTCGAGGAGGTGGCAGCGGCCGGGGCAGTCGCAGTCGAAGAAACGGTTGAAACTCCGGTTATTGAAACAGTCGCGGTAGAGGAAGGCGTCGAGAGTGTTGAGACACCGGTCGAGGCAGCAACGGCGGCAGAGACCGTTGAGGCGACGGTTCAAGAACCAGTCGAAACGGAAGCCGAAGTGATCGAAGAGAATAAGGCCGAGATTGATGCTGAGATTTCTGCGGCTCACGAGACTTCCACTCATACGACGGCAGAGGAAAATGCGACGAAGCCGGTTGATGAGGTGATGGAAAAGACGAACGAGGACCTGAAAAGACAGTAGGCAGCGGCGGCAGTAAGCAGGAAAACCTGAAACTGCCAACTGCCAACTGCAACTGAAAACTGATTTATTATGGGACAGAAGGTACATCCATACGGCTTTAGGGTCGGATACAACAAAGACTGGCACTCGCACTGGTTTGCGAAACAGGATTTTGCAAAATTTCTGGCGGAAGATCTCAAGCTAAAGCGTGATCTTAAGAAAAAATTCAGCGGCGGCGGCGTTTCGCACATCGACATTGAGCGTGCGGCCACCCGTTTGAAGATCATTATCTACACCTCGCGTCCGGGCATCATCATCGGCCGCAAAGGCTCTGAGATCGAGGCCCTTCGTGAAGAGTTGTCGAGAAAGACGGGCCGCGAAGTGCTGGTTTCGATCCAGGAGATCCGTCATCCGGAACTCAACGCCCAGCTTCAGGCGGAAAAGATCGCACAGCAGCTTGAGAAACGCATTATGTTTCGGCGGGCGATGAAAAAAACGATCGAGGAATCGCAGCGTTTCGGAGCACAGGGTATTAAGGTCATGATCGCCGGCCGCCTAAATGGGGCTGAGATTGCCAGAACCGAGTGGAACTTGCAAGGGCGTCTGCCGCTGCACACGCTGAGAGCGGATATCGATTTTGGATTTGCCGAGGCGCTGACGACATTCGGGATCATCGGTGTCAAGGTCTGGATCTATCGCGGTGAGATCCTCGATCCAAATGCATCGATGGCACGCGGAACGACGACCGACCCGATGAACGAAGTTAAAGTCGAACGTGGAGCACGAAGAAATGATCGTGGGCCGCGTCGCGATGATAGGAGATAAGTTGTCGGTTGTCAGTGGTCAGTTGTCAGAAAAACAGTGAATTACGCTTGACCCTGAGTATGTGATGACGATCTGAAAAAATTTGATTGGTAGGTTGCAAATAGTGTCCCGAAATAGCTGATAACTGAGAGCTGACAACTGATAACTGACAACCGACCACTGGAGAAGATATGTTACAGCCAAAAAAGGTCAAACGCCGAAGAGTAATGAAAGGCCGTATGCGCGGGAAAGCGACACGCGGCGAAAAGCTCAGCTTTGGTGATTTTGGTCTCAAAACATTAGAGGCGGCGTGGATTACGGACAGACAGATCGAAGCGGCTCGTATCGCGATGACGCGTCACGTAAAACGTGGCGGCAAGATATGGATCCGCATTTTCCCTGACAAGCCGATCACCAAGAAACCGGCTGAAACCCGAATGGGTTCGGGTAAAGGAGCTCCAGATCACTGGGTTGCCGTAGTCAAGCCGGGCCGTGTGTTGTATGAGATACAAGGCGTTGAAGAAGGATTGGCCCGCGAGGCAATGGCCCTCGCAGCACAGAAACTGCCGATCAAGGTCAAATTTGTGACCCGCGCAGACCTCGAAGGAGGCATTGTTTAGAAATGAAAAGGAAAGAACAGCTCGATCAGCTCGGCGAAATGACGTCTGAGGAATTAACGGACCAGGCCGACGCTCTTAAAGAGTCTCTGTTTCGGCTCAAGTTCCGTAAGACACTCGGTATGGGCGAGGTTGTAAATGATATTCGCCGTGAGAAAAAGACGTTGGCACGGGTTTACACGTTGCTGAATAAAAAGGGATCGGAGGCCGAAGCGGCCTAAAGGCTCGGAGTTCCACCTTGAGTGGCCCGACGTTAGAAGCGAGGAAGCCAGCTAAAGCTGGAACTCCAAACGAAAGGAAATGCCAAAAAAGAAAACAGACGAAGAAGTCGAAGTGACGGCACCCGAAGAAACGGTGGAGTCGGTCGTAGAAGACACCGTGGTTGAAGCTGCGGCTGACGAAGCACCTTTGAACGAGGTCGAAGCGGCACCGGCAGAAGAAGTTACAGAAGTTGAAGCTGCGCCGGTCGAAGAGGCTGATGCCGCTGCTGCTGAGGAAGTAGTTGAAGCCGCTCCCGCGGAAGAAGCTTCGCTCGAAGCCGCGCCGGTTGTCGAAGAAAAACCCAAGAAAGCTGCCCCTAATGCCGCTTCGAAGGTAAAGGCGGCGAAGAAAGCGGCTGAACCAGATGCTCCGGCTGTGCAGAAGGCTAGCAAGCGGGCTGAGAAAGTCGGTATCGTTTCTTCTGACAAAATGATGAAAACTGTGACGGTTCGTGTGGATCGCCTGGTCAAACATCCGGTTTACCGCAAATACGTCAAGAAGCGCAAGAAATTTATGGCTCACGACGAATTAGGAGCCAAGATCGGTGACAAGGTGCGGATTATTGAAACCCGCCCGCTGTCGGCAAGAAAGCGTTGGCGCGTGGTTGAGATACTGCATAAGGCAGAGCTCTAAATAGTTTGTAGAGTTTTTAGAGTTCATAGAGTTTTTCGAGTAAACTCTGCAACTCCCGAACTCTAAAAACTCTAAAAACTCTACAAACTCGAACGGAGTGAGAAAGTTATGATTCAGATGCAGACCTCTTTATCGGTCGCAGACAATTCGGGAGCAAAGCGGGTCGAGATGATCATGCCGGTCGGTGGTTCGACGGCGAAGATCGCACGTCTCGGCGACACGATAAAGGTGACCGTTAAAGAAGCTTCACCCGATGGCACCGCAAAAAAAGGTAAGGTCTACAACGCCGTTATCGTGAGAACCCGTAAGGAAATCCGCCGGAAGGACGGAACCTATATCCGGTTTGATGACAACGCCGCTGTCCTTATCAAGGACGATGGCTCACCGATGGGAACCCGCGTTTTTGGGCCCGTAGCGCGTGAACTTCGCGAGAAGAATTTTATGAAGATCGTGAGTTTGGCCCCGGAAGTGATTTAGGACTCGGATGCAGAAGCCCGCGCGTAAGCAAGGGCGAAACACGAACGTTGAATGTTACGCCCTTGCTTACGCGCGGGCTTCTGCAAAAGGAAAGAAAATGAAGACTGCAAAGACAGGAACAGTAAGAAGCAAGATCAAACGCGGCGATTCCGTTGTGTTTATCGCTGGAAAGGAATACAACCGCTACGACAGTGCTGGTAAGCGCCAGCCGTATCGCGGCAAGGTGGTCGCGGTCGATGCCCGTTTGGGCAAGGTCAAGGTCGAGGGAGCGATGATCGTAAAACGTCACCGTAAACCCGTTCCCCAGATGAATCGCGAGGGCGGCATCATCGAGCAGGAAGCGTGGGTCAGCGCATCGAATGTGGCACTGATCGATCCCGAAACCGGAAAGCCGACACGTATTAAATACGAAGTTCGTGACGGTAAGAAAGTCCGTGTTGCTAAGAGCGGCAAGGTTATTGTCGAGAGCGGAACGTACAAGCGCGAAGCCAGGAAGGTTGACGAAGAAGAAGCGGCAGAAGAGGCCAAGTAGAGATTTTTAGTCTGGAAACGAAGAATTTGAGATTTGAAATTTAAATCTGAAACTTATTATTGCGAAAAAACGAGAACCCAGACACTTAATAGGAGTAGCCAAATAACATGGCCAGGTTAAAAGACAGATATAAAAGTGAGATCGCTCCGGCATTAGCCAAGGAGTTTGATATCAAAAACCCGATGGCGATCCCGAGGATCGAAAAGATCGTGGTAAATATGGGCCTTGGCGAAGCGAGTGCCAATGCCAAGATCCTCGACGTCGCGACCGAAGAGCTTAAATCCGTAACCGGTCAAAAGCCCGTCATCACGAAGGCAAAGAAATCTATCGCTGCCTTTAAACTTCGTCAGGGAATGGCGATCGGGACGATGGTCACGCTTCGCGGCGACAGAATGTTCGAGTTTCTCGATCGTCTGATCTCGGTAGCTCTGCCGCGTGTCCGCGATTTTCGCGGCATCTCGGGAAAAGCGTTTGATGGACGCGGAAATTACACGCTCGGCATTCGTGAGCAGCTTATTTTTCCGGAGATTGACTTTAATAAAGTCGACAAAACCCGTGGAATGAACATTTCGATTGTAACGACAGCAAAAAATGATGAGCAGGCCCGGTCGCTTCTGAAAGCAATGGGAATGCCCTTCAGGGCGTAGCCCTGAGTCTTGAGTCTGAAGTCGTGAGTCGTGAGTAGGAACTCGGACTTAAGACTTAAGACTCCAGACTCCAGACTTGGAGAGATATGGCAAAGATCAGTAAAGTAGTAAAAAACGAGATGCGTCGCGAGACGGTGAAGCTTTATGCAGACCGCCGGGCTGCCGCGAAAAAGATCATCAACAACCCTAAATCGACGGTCGAAGAGGTAGATGCAGCGGTGATCAAACTTCAGAAGATGCCGCGTAATGCGAGTCCTTCGCGTGTTCGCAACCGATGTTCGCAGTCGGGCCGTTCACGTGGATTTTTGAGAAAGTTTGGTGTTTCACGCATCGCTCTTCGCTCACTGGCTCTGGAAGGCCAGATTCCGGGGGTTGTTAAGTCGAGTTGGTAATTGAAAGATGGTTTTGGGCTTTTGGTCTTAGGTCTTTGAGGTAGGAAACCGACTAAAATGAAGACCAAAAACCGAACCAATTTACGGAGTAAATAGAGAAATGACAGATCCAATAGCCGACATGTTAACGCGAATTCGCAACGCTATCCGTGCGAATCACACACGCGTCGATATCCCTGGCTCAAAGCTGAAGATGGAAGTAGCACGCATCCTGAAGGAGGAAGGCTACATCAATAACTATTCGACCAAGGGCGAAGGCGTAAAATACGTCATCCGCGTGTTTCTTCGCTACGATGCGAAGGGAACGTCGTCGATCACGCATTTATCGCGAGTTTCGACTCCGGGTCGCCGCGTTTACGTCGGTTCATCTGACATCCCGAGGGTACTCGGTGGCTATGGCGTGAATATTGTTTCGACGTCTAAAGGCCTGATGAGCGGAAAACGAGCCCGCGCCGAACACGTCGGCGGCGAGATTTTGGCTGAAATTTATTAGCAGTGGTCAGTGGGCGGTGGACAGTGGACAGTTTAAGAGCCACCGCCTTCTGCTCACCGCCAACTGCCCACTGAGGAAGTTATGTCTAGAGTAGGAAAAAAACCGATTTCGATCCCGTCCGGGGTGACCGTGACGATCAATGACTCGGAAATGGAAGTCAAAGGGCCGAAAGGTACGCTGAAAACGCCGATCCCGGCTGGGGTCTCCTTCAAACAGGAGGACGGCACACTGACGGCCGAGCGGGCGAGCGACCATGTTGCGGCGTTTCATGGCCTTGCCAGAGCACTCGCAAACAACGCGGTCGTGGGCGTAACCGAAGGCTTTAAGCGGGAAATGGATATTGTCGGCGTTGGTTACAAGGCCGATGTGCAGGGCCAGAAGATCATGTTTTCGCTTGGGTATTCGCATCCAATCGAGTATCCGCTTCCGGCTGGCATCGAAGCCAAGGCTGAACGCGTGAATACCAAAACCTCGATCAATCAGTATCAGACGACGATCACGTTGAGCGGGATTGATAAACAGTTGCTCGGCCAGGTCGCGGCGGAACTTAACCGCCTGCGCAAGCCGGATGCATACAAAGGAAAGGGCGTCCGTTACGCGGATAAGTTGTATAGGTTGAAACCGGGCAAAACAGGGAAATAGGAGTTCGGTTTTTGGCCTTTGGTTTTCGGTCTTTGCTTGGAAAACAGCAGATTCTTCCGAAGGCCCAAGACCGAAAGCCAAAAACCAAAGATTATGTCACAGAAAAGCAGATCAGTCATACGACAAGGGGTTCACAGCCGTATTCGTAAGAAAGTCACGGGTACCGCCGAGCGACCGAGGCTCGCGGTATTTCGCAGCCTAAATCACATTTACGCGCAGGTCATTGATGACAAAACGGGAACGACGCTCGCGACGGCTTCGACCACCGAAAAGGCTCTCGGGCTAAAAACCGGCGGAAACTTAGATGCGGCGAAAGCGATCGGTAAGACGATTGCCGAAAGGGCGCAGAAGGCCGGTGTTTCGACGGTTGTGTTTGATCGCGGCGGATATGTTTATCATGGTCGTGTGAAAGCTTTCTTGATGCAACTCGGGAAGGCGGTCTCAATAAACATGAGGTTACGGCAAAAGAAGAGGCAGAACCGGCTGCGTAAATGGGCGGCACGGGCGGGCAGGATGCCCGCACTCCAATTTTTATGATGAAGTCTAAACAGAAAATAGCTCAGAGTGGTTTGATCCTTAAGGATCAATTGATCTCGATCAATCGCGTGACCAAGGTCGTTAAGGGCGGTAAAAATATGTCGTTTGCGGCGCTTGTCGTCGTGGGTGACGAAGCCGGACACGTCGGATTTGGAACGGGCAAGGCTAAGGAAGTTCCGAACGCGATCAAGAAAGCGGTCGAGGCGGCAAAGAATAATCTGATCCGCGTTCCGCTGATCGATGGCACACTTCCGCATCAAATGATCGGCGAATACGGTGCAGGACGGGTTTTGCTCAAACCTGCTGCCGAAGGAACTGGCGTTATCGCCGGTGGGGCGGTACGTGCGATCTTGCAGTCGCTCGGCGTTCACAACGTCCGCACGAAAATCCTTGGATCAAACAACAATCACAACGTCATCCGTGCAACGTTTAACGGATTGCTCCGCATGAAGGACCCGATCGAGGTCGCTCGTTTGCGTGGAAAGCAAGTCGAAGAGCTAGTTTAAGGGTTCATAGAGTTTGTAGAGTTTGTAGAGTTACCTTGACTCAACTAACTCTATAAACTCTATAAACTCTATAAACTCTATAAACTAAGAGTTATGGCAAAGAAAGTAGAAAATAAAGAGGGCGGGCAGATCACAATCCAGTATTACCGGAGCATGATCGGATACTCGAAAAAGCAGAAGGAAATCGTCAAGGCTCTGGGTATTACAAAACTCAACCAGACGGTCACACTCGCAGATTCGGCAGGTTCCGCGGCATTGTTAACAAGATCCCGCATTTGTTGAGGATCGTTGAATAGTTATTAGTTATGAGTGGTGAGTAATGAATGATGAACTCACAACTAATATCTCGTAACCTATAACTCACAACTAAAGATATGGCATTATCATTAAACAATTTACATCCGGCTCCGGGATCTACGCATAAGAAAAAGCGGATCGGGCGAGGCCCGGGTTCGGGCACGGGTAAGACTGCCGGTAAGGGGCACAAGGGCCAGAAGTCGCGTTCGGGTTACAGCAGCAAGCGCGGATTTGAGGGCGGCCAGATGCCTTTGCAGCGTCGTCTGCCGAAGCGTGGATTTACTAACATCTTTAAGAAAGAGTGGATCGAGATCAGTCTCGCCAAGATCGAAGAGAATTTCAAGGCCGGTGACGCGGTCACGCCGGAGATCCTGCACGAACGCGGCCTGATCAAGAAAGCGAAACACGATCTCGTGATTCTCGGAACCGGAGAGGTGCAAAAACCGTTAAATATCTCAGCCCACCGCTTTACCAAGACGGCAAAGGACAAGATCGAAAAGGCCGGAGGTTCGGCGACGGTGATTATTAAGTATCAGGCTGCGGAGGCGGCTTAGTCATTAGTCCTTTGTCCTTTGTCATTCGTCTGTTCCAATCAGACACCAATGACCAAGGACAAATGACCAAGGACAAATAGTTATGGAAAAGTTTTTCGGCGCCATACAAAACATGTTCAAGGTTCCTGAGCTCAGGAAGAGGATACTCTTCACGCTCGGGTTGTTGGCCGTGTATCGCTTGGGTGCCCATGTACAGGCACCGGGGATTAACGAGCGCTCAGCTCGAGAGAGTTTGGGCTGATGTCGCGGGTACGCTGCTCGGTGTTCTCGATCTGTTCTCGGGCGGTAACTTTCGCACCATCTCGGTCTTTGCACTTGGTGTGACTCCGTATATCACGGCGTCGATCATAATGCAGCTTCTGCCTGTGCTTTCTCCTGCAATGAAGAAAATTCAGGAAGAAGGCGAGGTTGGCCGTCAGAAGATGAATCAGTGGACACGCTATTCCACGGTAGCTCTCTGTGCGGTTCAAACGTTTTTTGTGGCGACATGGCTGTCGCACAACCAAATCATTCCTGAAACTTGGCCTGCCACGCTGATGATCGTCGTAACCCTGACGACCGGCACGATCTTTGTCATGTGGCTCGGTGAACAGATCACCGAACGCGGCGTCGGCAACGGCATCTCGCTATTGATCTTTGCCGGTATCGTAATTGGCTTGCCGCAGGCGATTCAGCAGATCGCGGGCCGTGTGGGCGCCGGTGATCCGATGCAGACGCTGGGTGTCGTTTTCCTCGTCGTGGTACTTGTGGCTTTGATTGCTCTGATCGTTTACGTAGAGTCTGCCCGGCGAAATATAGCGATAAGTTACGCCAGCCGACGGGTCGGCTCACAGACTTTCCGTGGACAGGAAACCAGCCTGCCGCTCAAGATCAACATGGGCGGCGTAATTCCGGTCATTTTTGCTTCGTCGGTGCTGGCGATGCCGTTGACACTGTTCTCGGCCTTTCCGGCTGATCCGAACGATCCGAATTCAACCTGGTCAAAGATAGCTACATTCTTCCAACAGTTTAACGGCGGCGATCCGTATTACGAGGTCGTGTTTATTTCGTTGATTGTGATTTTCACGTTCTTTTACATCACAATTATTTTCAACACCGACGAGGTTGCCGACAATCTGCGTAAGCATGGCGGTTTTATCGCCGGCATTCGTCCGGGTGCTCCGACGGCGGAATATCTGAACGGGATTTTGACTCGTCTGACCACGGTTGGCGCGATCTACCTGGCGTTTATCGCGTTCGCACCGCAGCTTTTGCTTAGTGGATTTAAGGTTGCTCGTCTGCCCTTTATCGGCACCTCGGTCGATAACTTCCTGACCGGCACACCGGGCCTGAGCTGGATACCGACCGGTCTCGGCTATCAGTTCTTCTTTGGCGGCACCTCGCTGCTCATCCTCGTCGGCGTGGCAATGGATACGATCTCACAGATCGAGGCCCAGCTTGTGATGCGTAATTACGAAGGATTTTTAGGGTCGGGATCGCGATTGCGAGGACGGCGCAATTAGCGGAATCACGATTTACGAAATACGAATTACGAATTCGACCGTAACTGGTAGTTCGTAATTCGTAATTGTCTTTATGAGCAAGATCATTGTACTGATCGGAGCACCCGGCGCCGGAAAAGGAACGCAGGCGAGGCTTTTGCAGGAACGCCGTGAAATCCCGCAGATCTCGACGGGCGATATGTTCCGCGAGATGAAAATGCTCGACACGCCGCTGGCACATGAGGTGCAAGAGATCATGGCCTCCGGCAAGCTAATCTCAGACGATCTGACATACAAGATCGTGCGAGAGAGAACGGCAAAGCCCGACACCGCCGATACGTACGTCCTCGACGGTTATCCGCGAACCGCCGTCCAGGCCGCGCAGCTCGAGGAGTTGGCCAAAGAGCAGGGTAATGAGATCGTCGCGATCGAGGTCGACGTTTCGCGCGACGAGCTGATGAAACGGCTCACCGGCCGGCGAAGCTGCCCGGTTTGCGGCGAGATTTACAATATTTATTCGAAGCCGCCAACGAATGACGGTTTTTGCGATAAGCATCCGGACACAGCCCTCGACCATCGGGCGGACGATTCGGAAGAGAAAGTAGCTGTTCGCCTAGAAACGTACGACGAACTGACAAAGCCTTTGCTCGCGTATTACAAGCAGTCCGGCCGCCTTAAAAAAATCGACGGGACTGGTGAGATCGAGGACATTTACCGTGAGATTAGTGGTTTGGTTTGAAGGATTGGCCACGGAGGGGACAGAGAGATTTTGGTCTGCTTCTGAGATGACGTTTTCGGTTAAAGTTAGTTTTATTTTGGTACTAATACTCTGTGATCTCTGTGGCCTTTTCTTTTCTTAAACGCTTATTCGGACTAAGAATGATAATCGCTAAGTCATCAAAAGATCTTGACAAGATGCGGGCCGTCGGCGAATTGATCGCCGAGGTGCGCGAGGCTTTGCGACCGATGGTCGAGCCGGGCATTTCGACGATGGACCTTAATAACGCGGCTGACAAAATGATTCGCGACGCCGGAGCGATCCCGACTTTTATCGGATACCACGGGTTTCCGTACGCGATTTGCGCATCGGTCAACGACGAGATCGTGCATGGGTTCTCAAAAAAAGACCCGCTAAAGGTTGGCGATATAGTCTCGCTCGACATGGCGGCGACTTTTAATGGATTCGTCGGTGACTGCGCGATGACCTGTCCGGTTGGGGAGATACCGGACGAGCTAAAACAGCTGATACGCGTGACCGAGGAGTGTCTCGATCTTGGCATTCAGGCGTCGCGGGTAAATGGCCGCGTCGGCGATATCAGTGCTGCTATACAGGGCCACGCCGACAAGTTTGGTTACGGCATTGTCCGCGATTACACTGGCCACGGCATCGGTCGTGCCATGCACGAAGCTCCGCAGATCGCCAACCATGGTCGGCAGGGGACAAAGGAAAAGATTCGCGCCGGATATTGCTTCGCAATCGAGCCGATGCTCAATCTGGGAACGCACGAGACCAAGACGTTGAGCGACAAATGGACGGTCGTGACACTCGACGGAAAACCGTCAGCCCACGCCGAACACACGCTGGCGGTAACACATGACGGGCCTGAGATTCTGACCCTGACAAAGGAGCAGAAAAAGCTTCGCGACAGTACGATTGCGGAAACAGCAGTCGCATGACTTGAAAATTGGGCGAAAAAAGGATAAGATTATTGGTTTGCTCAACTAATCAGCTGGTTGGCACGTTTGTATGTCAAAAGAAGAAGCGATAGAGGTCACAGCGACAGTGCTGGAAACATTGCCAAACGCGATGTTTAAAGTTGCCGTTGACGATAACCAGCATGAGGTTTTAGCTCATATTTCCGGCAAAATGCGGAAGAATTTTATTCGCATTCTGCCCGGTGACAAGGTTCTCGTTGAGCTTTCGCCATACGATCTGAAACGCGGAAGGATTACCTACCGCTACAAATAACGTTTCTGAGAAGCCACCTCAAGGTGGAACTCCGAGCGAGGAGTAAAACGATGAAAGTCAGACCTTCAGTAAAGAAAATGTGCGACAAGTGCAAGGTGATTCACCGCAGGGGAATCGTGCGCGTGATCTGTGAGAATCCGAAGCACAAGCAGAGGCAGGGATAGTGAAAAGTTAAAAGTTAAAAGTTAAAAGTTAAGAGTCGGAAATTATTTTTAACTTTTAGTTTTTAACTATTAACTAACCAGGAGAATTATGGCTCGTATAGCAGGAGTTGATTTACCGCCCAATAAACGGGCACAGATTGGGATGACCTACATCTATGGTGTAGGCAAATCTCGGGCGACCGACATCCTCGGCCAGGCCGGCATCAGTATCGATGCCAAGATTAAGGATCTGAGCGAAGATCAGTTAAATCAGATCCGCACGATCCTCGATACCGAGGGCGAAGTCGAGGGCGATCTCAGAAAGCGTGTCCAGATGGACATCAAGCGTTTGATGGATATCGGCTGCTATCGCGGCCTGCGTCATCGCCGCAGCCTGCCGGTTCGCGGACAGCGCACCAGCACTAACGCACGAACCAGAAAAGGACCACGCAAAGCGGCCGTCGCTAAGAAGAAGGCACCAGGGAAGAAATAGTCGTGAGTCGTGAGTCGAGAGTGGAGAGTCGAAAGACAACTTGCTCTCGACTCCAGACTCTCGACTCTCGACTAAAATCATGGCAAAAGCAGCAGCAACTAAGAAAAAGACTTTTAAGAAGAAAGAGCGGAAAAATATTCCGGTCGGTATCGTGCATATTGCGGCGTCGTTTAACAACACGCTGATCTCGATCACCGATACGATGGGTAACCTAGTCGCTCAGTCGTCGTCCGGTGCACGCGGGTTTAGAGGTTCGCGAAAGGGAACGCCGTTCGCCGCTCAGCAAGCAGCTTCAGAAGCGGCCCGCAAGGCACTCGACGCCGGTATGCGAGAGGTTGAGGTTCGGGTCAAAGGCCCGGGCGGCGGCCGCGAGTCGGCGATTCGTGCAATAAATCAGGCCGGTATTCGGGTGAATTCAATTCGCGACACGACGCCGATCCCGCACAACGGATGCAGGCCGCCAAAACGCAGACGCGTCTGATTTTTGATCTTGGATTTTTGATCTTTGATCTTAGAATTTTGACCTTAGATCTTTGATTTGTGAGCCGGACGATTTCCGGTAGTTTTATGAATCGAAAGGAAGAAGGGGAACGACAGTTTCCTGTAAACTTTTTCGCAACTTGACGGGGTATTTGAGCTGTCTTTGAATTCAAAGATCAAAAATCAAAGATCCAAGATCATTTTGCTGAAGGCAAAAACATTATGGCTAGATATAGAGATGCGGTGTGCAGGCTTTGCCGTCGCGAAGGTGGAAAATTATTTCTCAAGGGCGATCGCTGTTTTAAACCGTCGTGTGCGATCGAAAAACGCGGAACCAACCCCCCGGGACAGCACGGCGCGGCGAGACGTAAGATGCTTCAGGGCTATGGTGAGCAGCTTCGCGAAAAACAGAAAGTAAAACGTATTTACTTTATTCTCGAAAAGCAGTTTCGTAATTACTTCGAAAAAGCCCGTCAGCAGAAAGGCGTCACCGGTGAGATTCTCCTGGCGATGCTCGAGAGACGTCTTGATAACGTCGTTTATCGTTCGGGTTTCTCGACCTCGCACCGCCAATCGCGCCAGCTCGTCAATCACGGCCACGTGACCGTTAATGGAAAGAAGGTGAACATCCCTTCGTTTCAGGTCAAGGCCGGTGACGTTGTCGCGGTCAAGGAAACAACCCATAAAAATGTTCACGTAGATGCTGCCTGGCAAACGGCGGGCGGTCGCGGGCGACCGCAGTGGCTCAGCCTCGATGGCAAGGATCTAAGCGTGGTCGTATCAGGATTGCCGAATCGCCAGGACATCGACGCAAACATCAACGAACAGTTGATCGTCGAGCTTTACAGCAAATAGAAGTTTGTGGAGTTTCTGGAGTTCATGGAGTTTTTAGAGAATAAATCTCGCCAGACAACTCTATGAACTCAACAAACTCTACGAACTCAACAAACTAAAAAATATGACACAGAGCAACAATTGGACAGATTTCCAGATGCCAAGCCGGCTTAATGTCGATACCGAAACTTTAACGGGTCGATACGGCAAGTTTCATGCGGCTCCATTCGAACGCGGATTTGGCACGACCGTCGGTAATTCTATCCGTCGCGCATTGCTATCGTCGATCGAGGGTGCAGCCATCACGGCGATCAAAATCGAGGGCGTCGAACACGAATTTTCTTCCATTAAAGGCGTTGTCGAAGATGCGACCGACGTTATTCTAAATCTTAAACAAGTGCCGTTTACGCTCCATGCGAGCGGCCCAAAAACGCTGTCGATTAGCAAAAAAGGTGCCGGCATCGTGACCAGCGGGGATATTGAGACCGATGGCGACGTCGAGGTTCTCGATAAAGAAATTCACGTCGCCACGATCAGCGCTGGCGGCTCGATGAATATCGAGATGCGGCTCAAACAGGGCCGCGGCTACGTTTCGGCTGAATTTAACAACGACGAAGACCTGTCGGTCGGCTACATTCCCATCGATTCGGTTCACACCCCGATCAAGAAAGTTAACTACAACGTCGATCAGACTCGTCAGGGTTCCAACACGGAATTTGACCGTCTGACCCTCGAGGTTTGGACCGACGGCAGTGTCAAGCCGGAAGATTCAATCGGCCTCGCGGCGAAACTTGTAAAGGATCACATGTCGATCTTTGTCAACTTCGAAGAGGAAGAAGAAGAGTACAAATACGAGGACATCGCCCGTCCCCCGCTGATGCGGAACGACCTACTGGACAAATCGGTAGACGAACTGGAGCTTTCGGTACGTTCATACAATTGCTTGAAGAACGCCGATATCCGCTCGATCCGCGACCTGATCCGCCGCAGCGAAAAGGACATGCTGCACACCAAGAACTTCGGCAAGAAATCATTGACCGAAATCAAGGACATGCTCCACGGAATGGGCCTCGATTTTGGGATGGATTTTGACGAGCAAGGAAATCCGATCCCGGGGAGCGGTGGACGCGACCTGGATTAAGAATTAGTTCAAGGTTCAAGGTTTAAGGTTCAAAGTTGAAGAACCGAGAACTTTGAACCTTAAACTTTAAACGTTGAACTTACTGCTATGAGACACTTAAAAGCACATCGTAAATTAGGCCGGACGACCGAGCATCGCATGTCGATGCTGCGGAACCTGGCGACTTCGCTGATTAATGCTGAGAAGGAACACATCGTTACGACCGTTCCGAAAGCTAAGGAACTTCGGCCGTTTATCGAAAAGGCGATCACGCTCGCCCGCAAGGCCGAGAATCTGACGGGCGACGATGCGGTTCTGAAGGGCGTGCATTATCGGCGGCAGGCTGCGGCTTATTTTCACGCGGGAAACAGTAAATTCAAAGCCGAGCAGAGCCGTTTTCGAGGTAAAAAAGGCGAAGAAAAAACTCCGATTGAGCGTACCGCCGGTGTCAAAGCCGTCCAACGGCTTTTCAATGAGCTTGGCGTGCGCTATAAAGATCGTAACGGCGGTTATACCCGTATCATCAAACTCGGCCGTCGTCAGGGCGACAACGCCGAGATGGCGGTGATCGAACTGGTTGATAACGCACGCGAATTGGCCGCAAAAGGCTAAATGTCTGGAGTTTCAACTTTAGTGAGCCCTGTTGTTAAGCTTGGGCCAGCTAAAGCTGGAACTCCGAACTTCTTATGGAGGCTAGCCATATGAGCGACACAAACGCTTCGGCAAAGGCAAAGGACGGCGAGATCGTGGTTGAAAAAAAGAGCGGCGACGAAACGAAGAAACAGGCAGTGACGGACCCCTCGCTCAATATGGGCGAACTCCGCGACCTAGCGAACCTCGTCATCGAACACGGCTTTACGGATTTTGAATTCGAGAACGAGAATATACGCGTTCGCCTGAGTAAAACGGTTACGGTTCAAGCAGCACCGGTAGGTGCAACACCGCCGTTAACTGCCCCTGCTCCTGCGAGTGCCGCAGAGCCATCCGCTCCTACTGAAACGGATCCCGACGCCGGTTTGTTCAAGATCACATCACCGATCGTCGGCACGTTTTACCGTTCGCCCGGCCCCGATAAGGCCTCCTATGTGAGCGAAGGGAGCGTTGTCTCGCCCGAGACAACCGTCTGCATCGTCGAGGCGATGAAATTGATGAACGAGATCCAGGCCGAAACATCAGGCGAGGTCGTCAAGATTTACGTCGAGAACGGCCAACCGGTCGAATACGGCCAACCGCTTTTCGGGATTAGAAAATAGCCAGAAAAGGCACAAAAGACACAAATTGGTTTCTTTGGTTTTGTGACTCTTGTGCATTTTGTGGCTATCTTTGTTTTTAGTTTGTTTTATGCGTGAGATTAAGAAGATATTGATCGCTAATCGCGGTGAGATCGCGAACCGCATCATTTGGACGTGTAAGGAGATGGGCATTAAGACCGTCGCCGTGCACTCTGAGGCGGATCGTGAGGCGTTGCACGTCAGGTATGCGGATGAGGCGTTGTGTATTGGGCCGGCCTCGTCGGCTGAGAGCTATCTGAATATTCCGGCGATCATCAGCGCGGCTGAGATCACGAATGTTGACGCGATTCATCCAGGCTATGGATTCCTGGCTGAATCGGCAACCTTTGCAAAGGTTTGCGACGACTGCAATATCAAGTTCATCGGCCCGCGAGCTGATGTGATCGCGATGATGGGCGACAAGGTCGAGGCCCGTCGAACGATGACAGCGGCGGGCGTCCCGATCCTGCCCGGTAGCCCAGATCCGATCGAATCTGCCGACGAAGCAAAAAAATTGGCCCTTGAGATCGGCTTTCCGATCATCATCAAAGCTGCGGCCGGCGGCGGCGGTCGCGGGATGCGTATCGTCCGCGAAGAGTCCGAACTCGCCACCAACCTCGAACTCGCCCAAACCGAAGCTCTCAACGCCTTCAAAAATGGCTCCGTCTATATCGAACGTTATATAGAACGTCCCCGGCACATCGAAATTCAGGTTTTGGCGGATGAGCACGGCAATGTGATCCATTTGGGTGAGCGCGAATGCACGATCCAGCGTCGGCACCAGAAGCTCCTCGAAGAAGCTCCGTCGCCCGCGATTTCGAAAGAGCTTCGTGACCAAATGGGTGCCGTCGCCGTTAAGGCGTGTCAGGAAATTGGATATTCGAGTGCCGGCACGTTCGAATTCCTCCTCGATGAAGACAACACCTTCTACTTCATGGAGATGAACACCCGCATCCAGGTCGAGCATCCGGTGACCGAAATGGTCACGCTTGCCGATATCGTCCGAAATCAGATTCGGATCGCCACGGGCGAGGATGTGGGTTATACACAGGATGAGGTTCAGATTGTGGGTCACGCAATTGAGTGTCGGATCAACGCCGAAGACCCGGTGAGATTTACACCGAGTCCCGGTCGAATTACGGCTTTCAACATCCCCGGCGGCCCCGGCGTTCGCGTCGATACGGCCGTTTATCCGGGCTATGTTGTGCCCCCGTATTATGACTCGATGATCGCAAAACTCATCGTCCACGCCCGCACGCGCGAACTCGCCATCGCCCGAATGCAGCGGGCCCTCGACATGATGGTCATCGAAGGAATCAAAACGACAATCCCGCTCCACCAGGCGATTATGGCGGATGAGAATTTCAGAGAAGGGAATTTTTCGACGAAGTTTATGGAGGAGTTTAAGTACTAGGCGATGATATAATCCACACGAGATGACTGACCAAGAACTCAAAGATTTAATCGCGGATACGGCTAAGTTGCAAGCCGAGAACGCCAAGGAAATAAAGCGGATTCATAAAGAGCTTGGCTGGATCGGAAATCAATGGGGCCGGTTCACCGAAGGGCTTTTTTATCAGAGTCTTGAGCGTATGCTGATGCAGGATTTCGCCGTTGAGAAGGTCAACATGCGAGTAACGAGTCGGAATAACGGTTCCACCATGGAGGTCGATGTTCTAGGCTACTCCAACGGATCGACGAATGTCGCCGTTATTGTTGAGGTTAAGTCGACACTCAGGGATGATGACATTCGAGATTTCTTGAAACTTTTGGAGAAATTTCCAAAGCATTTTCCGGAGCATAAAGATAAAAAGATCATCGCGATGCTCGCCGCTGTTTCTATTAGTTCCGAGCAGAAAACACTGCTTGAGAAACTCGGTATTTATGTTGTTAGGATCAAGGACGACGTTTTCCGGATAGTCTCGAAAAAAGATTTTAAGCCCAAGGATTTCGGTCTCAATCCATGAGCCTAGATTGCCCTCGCCGCCTGAATATGTTAGATTTATCACATCAATTAGCGATAGTTGAAGGTAGTGTAAAAATAAAACTTTCGTGGTTACCGCACCAGTTTGCGGAGTTACTGCGAGCAACAGGAGAGGCTGATTAAAGCAAGAAAAAATGTCAACAGTTAAAGAATTAAAAGAACAGATAGTTACAGATTACAAAATTCACGGCTCGGATACGGGTTCGTCACAGGTGCAGATTGCACTGCTCTCGCAGCGTATTACGGAGCTGACAGCTCATTTTAAGATCCACAAGAAAGATAACAACTCGCGTCGGGGCTTGCTTCAATTGGTCTCGCGACGTAGAAAACTGCTTGATTACCTCAAGCGCCGTGATATTAACGAATATCACGAGATTATTAAGAAACTCGGCTTACGCCGATAAAAGTGAAAAGTTAATAGTGAAAAGTTAAAAGTGAAGATGTAAAAAGACGGGTTCTAAACTATTAACTTTTAGTTTCAAACTTTTAACTAGATTGGGCCGCTTCGGGCCGTAAACATACAAGATCACCACGAAGAATTTGCCGGCAGTTGCTGAACGTGACAGCATTTTACGCTGCCGGACAAATAAAGGTTGATACCATAATTAGTAAATCGTTCCAGAGACGAAAAGGGCTATCACGGCACAGCCCCTTTCGTCTCTCGTTGTTTTAGAGGATAAATAATGTCAAAAAAATATTTGAGTGAATCGATCAAGCTGGGAACCCAGGATTTGATCGTCGAAACAGGCAAGGTTGCCAAGCAGGCCGATGGTTCGGTCGTGATACGTTATGGCGATACGATGCTGCTCGTAGCAGCGGTAAGCGCCCGCACAGCCAGAGAAGGGCTGGACTTTTTTCCGCTAACGGTCGAATACCGTGAAAACACATTCGCCGCGGGACGCATTCCGGGAAACTATTTCCGCCGCGAAGGCCGCCCATCAGAAAAAGAGGTTTTGACCTGTCGCATGATCGACCGTCCGGTTCGCCCGCTGTTTGCGGACGGTTACAGATTTGAAACGCAGATTGTCGCCTCGGTCATTTCGGCCGACGCCGATAACGATCCTGACGTTATCGCGATCACCGGTGCGTCATGTGCTCTCTATCTGTCGGATATTCCGTTCAACAATCCGATTGCCGGCGTCCGCGTTGGTTTGATCGACGGTAAATATCTCATCAACCCGACCTACGACGAACGCCGCGAATCTGAACTAAATCTAATCGTCGCCGGAACCGAGGAAGCCATCTGCATGGTCGAATGCGAGGCCCAGGAAGTGAACGAGACAATCATGGTCGAGGCCCTGATGCTCGCCCACCGCGAGATCAAACGCCTCTGTCTGTGGCAGAAGGAACTCGGCAAGGCTTTGAACATCACGAAGCGTGAGTTCGTCGTCCCTGATCTCGACAAACACATCGTTGCCGATGTCGAAAAGACATGGACGGATAAGCTCCGTGCCGCTCTCAACTCGACCGGACGCGACAAGATCGAGGTTTACGCGAGTCAGGACGCTCTCAAGAAAGAGGTCGTTGAAAGCTACCCTGAGGACGATCCGGGTGCTCGTGCGACCGCGGGTAAGGCGTTTGGTAAGCTTAAAGAAAAGATTTTCCGCGAGGATATGCTTGGCAACAAACGCCGTCCTGATGGCCGGAAATTCTCCGAGATCCGACCGATCACGTGCGAAGTTGGCTGGCTGCCGCGGGTACACGGCTCGGCGCTCTTTACGCGTGGGGAAACCCAGGCGATCGTTACGACGACACTTGGTACGCGAATGGACGAGCAGTTCATGGATGACATCGAAAAAGGCGAGGTAAAACGCCGCTTCATGCTCCATTACAATTTTCCGCCTTATTCAGTAGGCGAGACCGGACGTTTTGGCAGCACATCGCGTCGCGAAACCGGCCACGGCAATCTGGCACGTCGAGCTATTCAGTCGGTTTTACCGGACGAGGCTGATTTTCCATATACACTTCGCATCGTTTCGGATATCACCGAATCGAACGGCTCGTCATCGATGGCGTCGGTTTGCGGCGGCATTCTCAGTTTAATGGACGCCGGTGTGCCGATCAAAAAACCGGTCGCGGGCGTCGCCATGGGCTTGGTCATGGAAGGGAATCGCTACGCTATTCTCTCAGACATCGCGGGTGCCGAGGATCATTACGGCGACATGGATTTTAAGGTCACGGGGACCGCGGACGGTATCACGGCTCTCCAGATGGACATCAAGGTCGGCGGCATCAACGCGATGATTCTACAGGAAGCCCTGGAGCAGGCTCGCAAGGGTCGTCTGCATATCCTGGATATCATGACCAAATCGATCTCCGGGCCGCGTGAGGAGCTTTCGGAGTTTGCACCGCGTATCATCACGATGCATATTAGTCCGGATAAGATTCGCGACGTTATCGGTAAAGGCGGCAGCGTTATTCGCTCGATCACCGAGGAAACGGGTGCGAAGATCGATATTTCGGACGACGGTACGATCCTCATTGCGACCGCCGACGGCGACGCCGCTCAGGCCGCGATCGCTCGTATCAAATCGCTGACCGCCGAGGCTGAGATCGGTGAGACGTATATGGGCACGGTTTCGCGTATCGTCGATTTCGGAGCGTTTGTCGAGATCCTGCCGGGACTCGACGGTCTTCTGCATATCTCCGAGATATCAGATCGCCGCGTCCGCGACGTTCGTGATGAGCTTAAGGAAGGCCAGCAGATTCTCGTCAAATGCATTGGCAAAGAAGGCAACAAGGTGAAACTTTCCAGAAAAGCGATCTTAACCGCTGAAGAGAAAAGCAAGGGAGCATCGGAAGGCGAATAGACTGGAGAGCAGGCATCCTGCCTGCCAGTCGGGTTTTGATTCTATATGCTTCGGAAGACCAGCGGGTAGGATGCCCTCGCTCCAGTTTTGGAAATTCACACCGGTTATCACTATCTTGTGGTAGCCGGTTTTTATTTGTTCAGAATGAACAAAATAAAAATCAAAAATATGTCGAAATTTCTGGAGAGCTTCGTGCATTAGGCATATTTTCCCATTGAATTAGATAGTGTAGCCGAGTTTGGGAAGCGAAAAAGCTAAAAACGGACGCAAAAACGTGCATTTCGACTTTGTTTTTGCTATATTTATAGCACTGCCCCAGAACCCCAGATTCGACAGCGAGTGCCAACCAGCTGTGAAGACTCTTTAAAAGTTTTCGCTAATAAACCGTTTAGTCAGGTAACAGACATGAATAATATGAACTTACGAGGGTTACTCTCGGCTATTTGCATCGCTTCGATTCTCGCGTGTTTTACGCGGATAGATGCGGCACCTGTTCGTTTTGAACAGGTGGTGCAGATACTCAGCGCCAGACCGGGCAGTGCGGACGCCGGCAACTATTCAAGGCTGCGTGTCGCGGATGATGATGTCAAGTTTGTGATGACGACCAATGGCGACGACGATAAAAAGGTCAAGGCCCCGGCCCCGCAGGACGGACGCGTGATCACCGAGACAAAGACCGAGATCGTGACTGACGACGTTTGCGATTGTGAGGAAGCGGTTGTTGCAAGACGCAGTTTCCCAAAATGGGCCCTGCTCGGCCTCGCCGCCATCCCGATCGCATTTATCCTGATCAAACGTAAAAAAGACACGCCGACGCCGACTGCGACCGTGCCGGATATGACGCCGACGCCACCGACTACGCCATCGCCGTCGCCATCGACGACACCGACGCCTTCAACAACACCGACGCCGCAGATTACGCCAACGCCGCCGCCGCCGGAACCGGTTCCGGAACCGATGACGATCCTGCTATTTGGCACAGGCCTCGCATCTATCGGACTTGCCGCCCGTCGAAGGTTTGGCAAAAAGCGCGACAGCGGTGATGAAAAAGAGGAAGAATAGAGTACGCAAATTTGGCGGTTAGACATTATAATGGGGCCAAACGTAAGAGGAATAAAGATGCGAGTAAACAGATACAACTTTCTATTGGTGATCGGACTGCTGGTCACGCTTGGCTTCACAACGGCCTTGGCGAATGGCGTTGATGAAAAGGCGAAGCGGCCGAAAAATACGGGTACGTTGAGCGTGAAAACCACGGAAACGTCGTACCCGGTAAAGGTTGACGGCCAATACATTGGCGACAGCGGTGTCGGGACCGGAGCTGAATTTTACCTGACGCCAGGGATTCACACGGTCGAGGTGGGCGGACCCGATGGCAAAGTCTGGAAGGAGCGTGTCGAGATTCGTAAGGATCAAAAGCACTGTGTCTGTCTGAAGATCGTTCGTGAAACCATCACGACGCCGTGTCCATATCGCTTCGCGCTCGATGGCCCTGACCGTATCACCGAGGGTGACCTCGTCACCTTTGCGGCGATCAATTCGGGAACGGCCCCGATCCCGCTCAGATATGCCTGGAAAATCTCGAATGGCCGTGTCACAAACGGCCTCGGCACGCCTTCGATCACGGTTGATTCGACCGGAATCGGCGGCAAGACGATCAATGCCGAACTTGATGTAAACGACGACGTCTATGACGGCAAATGCCGTCAGGTGATCTCGGTCCCAACCGACGTTACACCAATTCCCGTAATCGAAGTTCCAAAACCGTTTCGCTGCGACGAATTCGAAGCAAAAGCGGCTGACGACGACAAGGCCCGCTTTGACAACTGCGTCATCCAGGCCCAAAACACGCCGGACGCCCAGCTATACATCGTCATCTATCCGGGCACCGACCGCGTCAGCGTAACCCGCAACACCTATGACAAACTGTCCAAACGGGCACTCGATTACATGGTGAAAAACCGCGGCTTTGACCCGAGGCGAATCCAAATCGTCCGCGGCACAACCCGCATCAAAACAACCTACGACATCTGGATCGTCCCCCCCGGAGCCACGCCGCCGGTTGTGCAGTAGATATTTCTACAATTGGATAACAGAAAAAACGGGCCGTGTGCCCGTTTTTTTTCGTTCGTTAAGCGGCGGGCTTGCCCGCCTGCGTTACGGAACGGGCAAGCCCGCCGCTGAACTAACGGTGTTTTTGGGTTGCCCCGACGATACCACCCAACAGAAAATTCCAGAGACTGGAGACAATTAATAAAGGCCGCCGTTTCAGGCGGCCTTTGTTCTCCTGCCATTCAAAAGGTAAACAGGTATGTGTAGCCATTAGACAAAGTTGAGAGTCCGAAGGCTTCATCGGTAGTTACGTACTGGATGCAGTCACCCTGATTCGCGAAAAATCGAGGCGTATCGAACCGCATCCAGCCGCCGTTCTTGCATTGTTCCTTGTTAGACGGTGGGCCGGTTGCCGGATCGCAGGCATCGCCAATACCGTCCCGGTCAAAGTCGGCTTGGTCAGGGTTCGCGCGTAACGGACAGTTGTCGGTCGTATCCAATACGCCGTCGCCGTCGGCATCGTCATCGCAAACATCGCCCTGCCCGTCGGCGTCTATGTCGCGCTGGTCAGGGTTTGGGGTGGACGGACAATTGTCGGCCGTATCTCGGACACCGTCATTATCGTTATCAAAGTCACAAGCATCGCCGATGCCGTCGCTGTCGAGGTCGGCCTGAGTTGAATTGGCAACGAGAGGGCAATTGTCATCTACGTCCGCTATTCCGTCACCGTCCGTGTCTGTGGGGGGTGTTGGCGTTGGAGTTGGACTCGGCGTCGGCGGTGGCGGTTCGTCAAATGCCAGCGAGCCGTCTATGGCAAGCGTGAAGTCGTGATCGGCCACACTTCCTGGTTGCGTCGTACCTGATGTGACGATGTGATGGCCGGCCGGATTGTCCGTGTTGACCGAGTAAGCGTGAACGGCGTAAGGGCCTGTCCCGGTGCCGACCGCATCCATGGCGAACATTCCCGGCGCCGGATCGCGGATCGCCATAAAGCGCGGTTCGCCCGGTTCCCCAACGAATCCAAACGGGCCGAAATCATTGACAACGTTGCCGAGGTCATCGACCCCGATACGCTTTCCGTCGGGGTCGGTAACGAGGACGTTCACGGGCGAATCTATCCGGATGACGAGCGCGACGTTCGATCCCGGCGGCACGTTCGCGGGATAAGCCGCGATACCCGTCGGTATGATCAACCCACTCGCGATAGGGCCGAGGCGGTCGCCCTCCAGGACACGTACCACGGTGCCGGCGAACTGCTGGGTGCCGAACAGACCGTCCGTACCGCTCGCGAGACGAGTGACGGAGTTGCTGGTCGCCGTCACGGCGGTCGGATCGAAGAAGGGTAGGATCGACTTGAAGTCGAGTTTCCGTTGAGCGTTACAGGCGAGCTCGGGACGCAGAAATAAGGCGTCACCATCATTGAACGGGTTGTCATCCATCAGGACTCCGCCAAACCCGGTTAGGTAAGGTGCCGACGCAGCGCCCGACTCGGACGTTACCACGAGCCCAAAATTGTGATGTTTCGCGACCTCGCGGAAACCTGATGGTACATTGTAGCTTCCACCCGTGTTTCGCGGCACGGCGGTTGAGACGGCCCCGCCCGGACAACCGCCGTCTACGTTTGGAATGAGTACGTCGTCCAGGACGTACGAGGTCCTCGCCACGTCCTCGAACGACCCCTGCCGAAGGCCGCCGCCGACCTCGGTGTAGCCGCCGAAAATTCCAAGTCGAAGACCGAAGTTAACGCCTTCGATCCGGCCATTTACGTCAAGACGAAACGGCTCGCGGTCCCTGCCCACCACGGTATCGAGAGTACTGAATGTCGCACCGCCGTAATACGTTGCGTCAGGCATGAATCCGGACCAAATTAGACTCGGCGGTGCGACGACCCGCGGGCCGTCTTCCCACTCTCCGGTGGCGGGACTGTAACGAACGCTCTTAAACTCTGACGGCGTCGAGATCACCATCTCGTATGCGTCCTCACTTCCGGTATTAGGTCTTCCATTGTCAATGTCGTCATTGATAGTCACGTTCGTTTTTCGCGCCAGATGAAGACCGCCGACGTTGCCCACAATAGTTAAGTCGGGGAAGGGAGCTGGATAACCGCGCCAAGAACCATCGACAATCGGCACGATTGAGCTACCCACGCCAAAGACCGCGAGCTTCTCGGCTACGCCACCGGCTTCGCTGCAGCGTAGGAGGCCATAAACGCCGTGGTTATTGCTGAGTGGCCCGATTTCGGCCAAAAATACGACGCGGCCCTGCGAATCAACCAGGACATCATGCGGAGTATTCCAGCGGTCGTCGCCGCTGAAGGGGCTCACACAGTATGTCGAGACGGAGCCGCCTCGCACCCGCTTGATCGCGCCGCCGAGGATACCACCGAAGTTCGGATCGACAGCCGCGCCCGCACCGACTAAGAGATCTCCGTTTTCGAGATCCTGGGCCGCCACGATGCTTGAACCGCCGATCAACAAAATTGCCGAGAACAGACCGATAATAATAAATAACTTGTTTATACTCTGTCTCATGTTTATCTCCTTCTAATAGCTTCGCGCCGGGCCAACGCCGATTTTTGTAGCTTCGTCCAGGCTTTTGCGATACAATTGGCGCGTTCATCACAAGCCAGGTGCGAGGCCCTAGGCGGCAGATTGCCGCATAGCAGCGTTTCCATGTATTTACTATGGTGAGCGCTGGGAAATCCTTAAGTCCGTCTCATTTTTTTATCAAGAAATTATTAAGGGCATTATGAGCAGCGAGGCCAGGCACGTATATGAATTTGGCCCGTTCCTTTTGGAGGAGTCGGAACATCGCTTGCTGCGCGATGGACGGCTTGTGCCGTTGCCGCCGAAGGCCCTGGAGACGCTGCTCATGCTTGTTCAGAGGAGCGGGCATGTCGTTGAGAAGGACGAGATGATGAAGACGATCTGGCCTGACAGCTTTGTCGAGGAGGCCAATCTGACGCAGTACGTCTTCGCACTGAGGAAAGCTCTGGGTGAGGATAACGGGCACGAGTACATCGAGACGGTTTCCAAGCACGGTTATCGGTTCGTGGCGGATGTCAGGGAAATGGGTGGCGAAAACGCTGATCCCCAGATTGAAACCCAAGTCGAAAGCCCGAGCATTCAAAAGGGCGAGGTGTCCCCGACCGGTCAAGATAAGATTCCCCCACCGCCTTTTGTCGGCGTCGCCGATCGCCCTGCGAAAGAAGCTGCGAATTGGAAGCGAAGGCCGATATTTCTAGCCATTGGAGCTATCGTGATTAGCGGGTTCCTTACGTCCTTCTTCTGGTGGAACACCGGCAATAAGACCGAGACAGCGGGGGTTAAATCTCTAGCCGTGCTGCCTTTCAAATCCCTGGACGGAGAAAGCAGCAACGAACATCTCGGACTCGGCATGACCGACGCCTTTATTCACAGGCTTGGCAACATCAGACAGATCGACGTTCGGCCGACAAGGGCGGTCCTCAAATATAACGGGGCGGGAAATGACGTGTTGGCAGCGGGGCGCGAGTTGGGTGTTGACGCCGTGCTGGATGGAACCGTTTCGAGAGCGCGCGACAGCGTGCGCGTGACGGTGCAGCTCGTGCGCGTCCGCGATGGAATGCCTCTGTGGGCCGATAAGTTCGACGCAAAGTTTACGGACATCTTCTCGGTGCAGGACTCGATCTCCGAGCAGGTTGCTCGCTCGCTCGCCCTGACGCTCAATGTCGACGAAAGAAAACAACTGGCAAAGCAGCCGACCACCAACGCCGAAGCTTATCAAGCCTATTTGAAAGGACGTTTCTTCTGGAATAAGCGTACCGCGGATAACTATCAAAAGGCGATAGAACAGTTCGATCAGGCGATTGCATTGGACCCGCAATATGCCCAGGCCCATGCCGGTTTGGCCGATGCCTACGCCCTGCTCGGTTCGATGGTCAATACCGTCGTGACCCGACGGGAGGCCATGCACAGGGCACGGGCGGCGGCCACGAAGGCGCTGGAAATCGACGATACTCTTGCCGAAGCTCACACCTCGCTCGCCTGGGTCAAAATGCAGTATGACTGGGATTGGCCGGGTGCGGAACGAGAGTTTGAGCGGGCTATCGAGCTTAATCCGAGCTATGCAACCGCCCACCACTGGTATGCCTACTACTTTGCGGCCGTCGGGCGGCACGATGAATCCATCAGAGAGATTCGACGGGCGCAGGAGATCGATCCACTCTCACTGATTATCAATACAGATATCGGCGACATGCTCTATCTCTCGCGTCGATATGACGAGGCGATCGAGCAATGCCGAAAAACGATCGCGATTGACGCGAATTTCCCTTTGGCACATCATCTCCTTGCCCAAGCCTATTCGGAGAAGGGAATGCATACCGAGGCTATGACCGAGCTCCAAGAGGCGGAACGTGCAGCGAGAGATGGAACGAATTATTTGGCGTGGGCTGCAATAATTCAGGCACGCTCGGGAAGAAAGGACCAGGCGCGAATGACGCTTTACAAACTAAAGGAGCTATCGGCCCGAAGTTATGTCCCGGCCATTAACATGGCGATAGTCCACGCGAGTCTTGGCGAAAACGACCAGGCATTTTCATGGCTGGAAAGGGACTATGAGGACCGCGGCCCTTCAATGCTGCTGATCAACGTCTGGCCAATGATGGACCCGCTTCGCTCCGACCCCAGATTCGCCGACCTCGTTCAGCGTGTTGGCCTTACTCATTGATAAGATACAAGCAATCGAATTTTTGATGAATGTTGACAAGCCCAGAGATCAAAGATATGATGTGTATAGAATCGACTTGGAGTACACACGATGCGCACAAATATTGAGATCGACGATCGGTTGATGAAAGATACATTGGAAGTTACCGGCTTGAAGACCAAGCGTGAGGTTGTCGAGTTGAGTTTGGAGACATTATTGCGGCTGAAGACTCAGGAAAAGCTTGCGAAGGCCCTTCGAGGGAAGGTGCATTGGGAAGGTGATCTCGAAGATATGAGGCTCGACAAATGATTCTGGTGGATTCGAGTGTCTGGATCGAATATTTCAACAGTCGAGATACGGCTCATACGCGCAAAGTTGACGAAATAATCGGCTCGGTTGAAATCGTCGTCATCGATTTAGTGCTGACCGAAGTCTTGCAGGGATTTCGCGCGGCAAAAGATTTTGATTCCGCGCTAAAGCTATTTGATTCGTTTCGCTTCGCAAAAACGGGCGATAGGGCGACTGCTATTCAGGCGGCGAGAAACTACATATACTTGAGATCGCTCGGCGTGACGATCAGGAAAACGGTTGATGCCGTAATTGCGACGAAGTGCATTATGAACGGGTTTACTTTGCTCCACAACGACCGCGATTTCCTACCCTTTGAAAAGCATCTTGGACTCAAATGCGTTCTGACCACTGACCACTGATTATGCCAGCACAAAACATCGAAACAATCGTCTCTCTCTCAAAACGCCGTGGATTTGTGTTTCCGGCGTCGGACATTTACGGAGGGCTCGGCTCGTCGTGGGATTATGGGCCGTTGGGCGTGGAGTTGGCTAATAATATCAAGAAGGCCTGGTGGGATTGGGTCGTTTATGAGCGGGACGATATCGAGGGGCTTGATTCTTCGATCATACAGAACCGGTTGGTTTGGAAGTATTCGGGGCATGAGACGACTTTTAGCGATCCAATGGTTGACTGTCGAGAATGTAAAAGCCGTTTCCGAGAAGACAAGCTTCTAGAGGAACACGCTACTGCGGAACAACGCGAGACAATTGCTAATCAGGAAAAGCCCTTTAGTCCCTTGCAATGGATTGGACTTAAATGTCCTGAATGCGGCAAGACTAACTGGACCGAATCGCGACCGTTTAATCTGATGTTTCGCACGACGATCGGTGCTGTTTCAAGCGATGACGATCCGGCGGCTTTGGCTTATTTGAGGCCGGAGACGGCGCAGGGGATTTTTGTTAATTTTAAGAATGTGCTCGATACTTCGCGGCGGAAATTGCCGTTTGGTATCGCCCAGGTTGGTAAGGCGTTCAGGAACGAGGTGACGCCGGGCAATTTTATCTTTCGGACGCGTGAGTTTGAGCAGATGGAGATCGAGTATTTTTGCCGGCCCGAGGACGCTCGGCGGATCCATCAGGAATGGATCGACGCTTACGACGCGTGGCTCGGTACGCTTGGGATATCGAGCGAGAATGTCATGCATTACGAGCAGTCGAAAGAGGAGCTCGCACATTATTCGGATCGGACCGTCGACTTTCTATACCGCTTTTTCCCCGAACGCGAGGACGAGGAAAAGCAGTTCGACGAGCTGCTTGGCATTGCCAACCGAACCGATTACGACCTCCGAGTCCACTCTAAAAAGCCAGAAGGCGAGGACGGAAAGCGCATAAATTCGGACACGACCGAGGACCTTTCATATTTCGACCCGCAGACGAACGAGCGGTTTTACCCGTACTGCATCGAACCGTCGATTGGCGTCAACCGAACGCTGCTTGCGGTGCTGATGGAGGCTTACGAAGAGCGAACCAACGACAAAGGCGAGGTCCGCGTCATCCTAAAACTAAAACCGTCGCTGTCTCCGATAAAAGTCGCCGTCCTGCCGCTTGCAAAAAACAACGAGGGCATCGTCACGCTCGCCAAAAAGCTAAAGCGCGATCTTCAGCCATTAATGCGAACCGTTTACGACGACACCGGCGGCATCGGCAAACTCTACGCAAGACAGGATGAAATCGGTACGCCCTTTTGTGTGACCGTCGATCACGAATCGCTCGAAGACAATTCCGTCACCGTCCGCGACCGCGATACTTGGGAGCAACAAAGAATGGGTATCGAACAACTAAGAGAATACCTGGTTGGAAGATTGACTTAATAGAGGCGTACTTGACGTATGAAATGGTTGCTGAAGCTGGTTTTCGTTCTGGCGTGGCTTATTGCCGTCCGTGTTCCGGGTATGGGACAGCGGATTCCCGAGCCGTATCAAACAAAAATGTCGGAAGCGGCCGCGAAGCTGAAGGCCCGTGATTATGATTCTGCGATTGCTCTATATTCTGAAGCCCTCGAACTCTTCCCGAAAGAAAGCGCGGTAGTCCCTAAATCGAGAACTCCTGATCCCGCAGAGGGAACACTGGCTTCTCGCGAGTACCGTGGGCTGGATCGTATTTATTTGGGCCGTTTTTTGGGGCATCTTGAAAAAGGCGACGCTGAACGGGCGCAGAATGACCTTAACTTGAGCCTCCTGACTTCGAAGCTTGAGATCGAACGCGATTTGGAGTACGCCAAGTTCGTTCGGGCCTCGGTGAAACTTGAATCCGAAAGGGCTTTGGAAGGACCAAGTTCGCATGACAGTACGCTTATCCGGGCGGGGTTCTTATTTTCAATTGTTGAATCGAATTGTTCTCGCGTTAAAAGCCAATACAGCTATTCTCCGAAGAGGTACCCTAAAGCCTTTCCAAGTCATTACTTGAGCCACGCTGACGCGGTTAAGAGTCTTTCGAACATTGATGTGAATTGCCAGACCGCGAGTATTGGCAAAGCTGAAGCCTATGCCTACTCGCTTATCGAAGTACAGAATATTCAACACAAGTTTTACGCGCTACAGTTCGCAAACGAATTAGTTCAAAAATATCCCAATAATCCTGAGTCGTATCGCATTCGTTCTCGCGTCAATCGCGTTTGGGGATTTGTCGAACAAGCTGTTCTTGATGAGAAAAAACTTCAGGAGCTTCTTGCCTCGAACAACAAATAGCTTCGAATTCCAACTTACTTTCATATCTCGAAATTCACTTTATTATTTTCAGTACCGGAGCCTCAACATCCTTGAGCTGTTTCCACACAATTGTGATATTCCCGGCCGTGTCTTTATCGACGACGCGAAATGCGACGATGACGTCGCGGCGCCGGTCAAAATCCAGCTCATCATATTGGAAGCCGTCGAGGACGCGCAGATATTTTCCGCGGTAGGCGATAGATCGCAACACGAAAGTCGAATTTTCTCTTACATGCCGCCCTTTCTGGTAAAGCAGGCCATCCGCGTCTATCCCCTTGATTATCTCCCGCTCAAAACGCAAGAATTCGTCGCTATCGCGAACTGGCTTCAGATCGACGAGATACCGTAGCCCGGTCGTATTCAGGGTTACGCTTTCGATTGCCACATCACCGATATCGGCCATTATTACTTGCTGAAAAACGCCGCCAGTTTTAAAAATGCCGTTGTGCACGATCACGTCCGCGAGACGCGGCACGCGATAGCTCTCGGTGCGAAACGAGAAGGAAGTTCCAGCTCCAGGCATCGTAAACGGGATGCATTGTTCGCTGGCAACGACTGTATCGGTGTCGGATAGGCAGGAGGAGTTTACATTAAGTTTTACGATTCCCGTATCGGGCCCTTTGAGAAAATCCGCGTGTTTGACGAGCAGTGGTTCAGCTATGGCGAGTGCTTCGATCTCGCTTTTGCCTGGAATGCGATAAATGCCTTTTTTTGGATCAAGCAGCGCAGGCGTCTCGCGCTTGTTTCTCGCACCCATCATTTCGATGATCCGCAGGCGGTCGTAACTATCCTTATCCGCTATCATCTGGCCCGCGGCAGCCTGCCGCGAACCGGGTCTCGGTGTCGGGGTCGGCGTCGTTGGAATTACTTGTGCAATCCCTGTTGCACTAAATAGCAAAAATAGGGGAAAAAGCATTCTCCAGCACCGCATAACCGCTCGCCTCCAGTTTCTATTAACCTAGAATACCACCGTTATCCTCTGTGGCAACTGAAAATATTTCACGTTTATTACGAATTCCGCCATGCCGTGGCTCCGGTTTCGTACTTTTTCTCATCAAGACGCTACTATATAAAGCTGATGCCTGCCAGTTCTGAAAAAAACTCGAATTTTCCGGGCCTGTTGATCCGATACGGAATTTCCGTGTCATCGGTTTTGTGACTGCTGTCTTCGTCGATCTTGATGGCGAGTCGGACGAAAGAATGAGGGCAGCGTGGGATGAGGCGAACTTGGGCGTAAAACTCGAGGTGCTGCCGTCGCCGTATCGCTCGTTGACCCTGCCGATCCTCGCTTTCATCGACAAGGCTGACCGGAAAAGAGACGACGACGTTCTGACCATAGTTCTACCGGAGTACGTGCCCGCCAAGTGGTGGCAGCAATTGCTCCATAATCAGAGTTCACTGATGCTCAAGGGGTGTCTCCTTTTTAAGAAGGGAATTATCGTGACAAACGTTCCGTATCATCTCAAAAACTAACCGTCGTTGATTTTGAGGTAGCTTGTAGTGCAAGATTAGTTCTTTGCCATGACTCGTCTGCCCGAGAAAATCCTCCATCTTGCCAATGCCGTAAAATCGGCGGGCGGACGGGCGATGCTCAATGGTGGGTGTGTGCGCGACGAACTGATGGGCATCGAAGCGAAGGATTGGGATGTCGAGGTTTACGGGATTGAACCGGAGAAACTGCGCGACATCCTCAGCCAATTCGGCGAGGTGAAAACAGTAGGCGAGGCCTTTGCGGTTTATAAACTTGCTGGTGACATCGATGTGTCGATACCGCGACGTGAGCGAAAAAGCGGAGCAGGCCATCGTGGGTTTATCGTCGAAGGCGATCCGAATATGTCGTTCGAAGAGGCGTGTTCGCGGCGTGATTTTAGGATCAACGCGATTCTAAAAGACCCGCTGACCGGCGAGATCGTGGATCCGTTTAACGGGCGGGGCGATATCGAGCGCAAAGTGCTGCGCGTGGTTTCTCGCGAGACTTTTGCCGAGGATAGTCTGCGGGTTTTGCGCGTCTGCCAATTTGCGGCACGATTTGAGTTTGATATTGATGCGGAGACGGTCGAGGTTTGCAAGCAGATTGACCTCAGCGACCTTCCAAAAGAACGCATCTGGGGTGAGTTTGAAAAGCTCCTGCTGAGATCGATGCGGCCGTCGATCGGGCTGAAATGGCTGTTTGACCTCGGTGTTGTCGAGCAGCTTTTTCCTGAGATGCATGACCTCGTCGGTGTTCCGCAGGAGGCGGCGTGGCATCCGGAAGGCGATGTCGATGTGCACACGCTGATGGTTGTTGATGAGGCCCGAAAGCTGATCGACGAACTCGATTATCCGAGAGCGGTCGCGGTTATGCTTGGAGCTCTGGCTCATGATTTTGGCAAGCCCGCGACTACCGAATTCACCGACGGCCGGATTCGCTCGCTCAGTCACGACGAGGCCGGTGTCGAACCGGCCCTCACATTTTTGGATACACTGGGAATGTTTATGCTTGATGGCTACGATGTCCGAAATCAGGTCGTTCAGCTCGTTCGATATCATCTAAAGCCGGGCGAATATTACAAATCAAAATCGCCGGTCGGCGACGGTGCATTGCGGCGGCTGGCGCGAAAAGTCGAACCCGATTTGCTCTACCGCGTTGCCAAGGCCGACAGCCTCGGTCGTAATCCCGACTGGTTGCCACGGGAGAAATGGTTTGATTCGGCGGCGCAGGAATGGTTTATCGAACGGGTGCGCGATCTGGCAATTGAGAAGAAAGCACCCGATCCGATCTTGATGGGCCGGCACCTGATCGAGATGGGCCTCACGCCGTCGCCGCAATTCAAGAAAATACTCGATGCGGTTTACGAATTGCAGCTTGACGGCAAGGTCACTGATCTTGAAAGCGGGATTATCGAGGCAAAGCAAATACTATCGGGGGATGCCTGAAAAGACCGATTTTAAGATTTGTTAGCAATGAAAAAGCACAAAAAGCACGAAAATCAATCCGAAGAAGATCATATTTTGTGCTATGTTGTGTATTTACGTGGCTAAATCTCTTATCCGTTTCGTTTTTCAGAGATCCGCATTAACAAACCGAACTTCATCACCGGGCCGCAGATAGCTCGGCGTTTCCGCGTCGGGCGTAAACATCTCGACGTCAGTCCGTCCGATGATCTGCCAGCCGCCGGGTGATGCGAGCGAGTAAATTCCGGTTTGCCGCCCGGCAATGCCGACGCTGCCTTTTGGCACGTGGGTACGAGGTGTTTGTTTTCGCGGCATCGCGATCTGCTCGTCAGCCTCGCCCATGTAAGTAAAGCCGGGCAGAAAGCCGAGCATATAAACGCGATACTCGACGGCCGTAAAAATCTCAATAATCTTGTCGCATGTGAGGCCCTTGGCCTCGGCCAAAGACTTCAGATCGAGGGCCGAATCTAGATCGAAATGAACGGGAATTTCTATCGTCGGGCGCGGTTGTCTTTGCGAGATTTGCTCCTCGCCGATTGCCTGTTCCACCAGTCGTTCGACGCTTTCAAAGGCCGTCAAATATTCGGGAAAAGCCTTTCTTGTTTCGACAAGATTGTAAAAGATCGTCGTTGAGGCGTAGGCGGGCACGGATTCGATAAAGCCGGGGAATGGAGTCTGTTCGAAATATTCCGAGAGTGCGAGGGCTTTCGTATTCAGCTCAACCGAGATCGAATTTCCAAATTCGACGGTCAAGGCCGTATCGCCAAGAGGGAAAATTCTGAAATGCTCTTCGCTCATCTGGTGCGCTGTTTGGGATCGAGATATTCGCGAAGCCCGTCGCCGATGAAATTGAATGCCAGCACCGTCAATGCAATAGCCACACCCGGGAAAAATAGAACATGCGGCGAACTGCTAAAAAATTGCCGGGCTTCCTCGATCATCGTTCCCCAGCTCGGTGCCGGCGGCGGAATTCCAAGCCCGAGAAACGACAACGAAGCCTCGGACAAAACCGCACCGGCCATCCCCAGCGAAGCCTGGACGATCAGCGGCTGAACGGCGTTTGGCAGGATATGCGTGAACAAAATCCGCATATTGCTCGCCCCCAGGGCACGGGCCGCAAGCACATAGTCGTATTCCCTAACCTTCAAAACCTGCCCGCGCATCACGCGTGCATAACCGACCCAACCAATCACACACAGGGCCGCGATCAGCTTGCCCTGGCCCGCTCCCAGAAATGCAACGAGTGCGATGGCGAGAAGCAAGCCGGGAAACGCGAGAAAGACATTAAAAACATATCCCGAAAGAAACTTATCGACAAACCCACCGTAAAAACCCGCGATCGCACCAACAATTGTCCCAAAAATCGACGAAACTACGACAACCGTTATCCCGACCTCAAGCGAGATTCGAGCGCCGTACACAACCCGTGAAAACACATCACGCCCCAGTCCGTCTGTGCCAAACCAATGCTCCGTCGACGGCGGAATGTATCGCATCGCCAGATTCTGCGCCGTCACATCGTACGTCGCGATGAGCGGGGCAAATATGGCGGCCAATATAAAAAGGCCGGCGATTACGAAACCGATGTAAGCCAAACGACTCATTTTGCTAGTTAAAAACTAAAAGTTAAAAGTGAAAAATTAAAGAAATCCGGTCAGTTATTTACCTACTCGCTTCGCTACGCGTTCCTCTTCTTCGCGTTTTTTGATTGTTTTTATTGACGATACGAGCATCTTGATAAGTTCGAGACAATCGGTTGAAATGCTTTCGAAAGCCCGAGCATCGATGTAATTTGTGTCAACAAGCAAGCGTAACCAGTATTGTGTTTCGTTTGCCTCCTTTAGTGCTATCGTCAATTTTGTGCGGAAATCCGGTTGTCCGAATTCCGCCTCATGTATCAAGGCTCCAATCGCCGTTCCGGAGCGAAGAACCTGTTTACTTAAGACGTATTCCTTCTTTTCCGAACACAGAAAGCGTTCATCTCAACGATGCGAATCGCAAAAGCATAACTTTTTTCTCTAAGAACGGATTCACTCATACTCCGGCACTTTTCACTTTTAGTTTCTAACTTTTAACTTAAGCGTATTCTCGGATCAAGTTTCCGATAAACAAAATCGGTTAAAGAGTTAGCCAAAATAAAAGTGATGCTGATTACGAGTACGCACCCTTGAACCAAACGATAATCGCGTCTGCCGATACCGTCTTCGAGAAGTAAAAGACCGAGGCCCTGCCAGTTAAAAATTTTCTCCGTGATAATCGCACCCGCGAGCAAAACACCTAGCTGTAGACCGAGGATCGTGACGACAGGGATCAGGCCATTTTTCAGGACGTGTTTATATAGGACCTTTCGTTCGCTGACGCCTTTTGCACGGGCGGTTCGGACGTAATCTTCTCCGAGTTCTTCGATCACGCTGGAGCGGATCATTCGCGTGAGGATTGCCGAAAGTGCGGCTCCGAGCGTGACGGCGGGCAATATTATGTCTTCGGGATACAGGCTGCCGGTTGGCGAAAACCAGCCGAGCCTGACCGCAAAAATATAGACTAGAAACGGTCCGATCACGAATGTGGGCAGCGAGATGCCCATTAACGCGAACACCGAAGTAAAATTGTCGACCCACGTACCTTTTCGTGAACCCGCCAGAACGCCGAACGGCAACGCGATGCCGATGGCGACGAGCATTGCCGCTATCGCCAGTTTGATCGTCGATGGATACCGCTCAAAGATCATGTCCGCGACCGGACGGTCGGTCTGGAACGAGCGACCGAGATCACCCTGCAGCAGGCCCGTCCAATATTCGGCATATCGGTTTTCCACACCGTTCCAGACGAAACCCGTTTCGCCTGAGTATGAAAAGAAAAACGCGGGTTTGTCGAGGCCGTGTTTCAAGCGGAAATTTTCGATCTGTTCCTGAGTCGCCGTTTCGCCCAGAATCACGGTCGCCGGATCGCCGGGAACGGCCTCGATCAGCAGCGTTACAAGCGAAACGACCGTCCAGATCACGAGCAGCATTAACGCACACTGGCGGACAAAATTTAGCAGTTTATATTTCATTAAGAAAAACGGCAAGCGACTGAATATTATAATGTATGACGCCCGAAAACAAACGACTGGAGTGGCAAGCATCCCTGCTTGCCAGCGGTCAACCACCGCTAAGGAGGCGCGGCTTTATCGACTCGATTGCAATGAAAGTTCGTAACACCGCGGAAGCCACGGTGTGGCAAGCACGGATGCTCGCCGCTCCAGTCAGGTTCTTGACCCGGTGTGCAGAGCCGCGATTCCGCCAGTCAGGTTGCGATATTTGACCGACGTAAACCCGGTTGTCTCGATCAAGGCAGCGAGCTTTTTCTGATTTGGAAATTTTGATACAGAATCTGGCAGATACTCGTATGCCCCGCGAGAGCCGCTTACGGCCCCGCCGATTCGGGGCAGGACGTGTGAGAAATAAAAATTGAATAGCTGCCCAAAACCGGGAACGACGGGTGTCGAAAATTCGAGGATCGCGAGCCGTCCACCGACTTTCAGGGTGCGATGAAGTTCCTTCAGACCATCGGCAACGTTGGCCAGATTTCGCAGGCCAAACGCCATGGTGATGGCGTTAAACGCGTTGTCGCCAAACGGCAGCGACATGGCATCGCCTTCGACGTAGGGAATTACATTGATTTCCTTTTCCGATTTTGCGTGAGCAAATTCAAGCATCGGTCGACAAAAATCAGTTCCAATTATCTGAGCATTTGAATTCTTGTTTAGTTCGAGCGAGAGGTCGCCGGTGCCGCAGGCCACATCGAGAACTCAGCGCATTAGGATCGTTTAACACCTCGCGCAATTCACCCGCCACGATCCGGCACCAGCGCTTGTCAATATTTAGCGAGAGAACGTGATTTAATAAGTCGTAACGCCCGGCGATGCCCGCGAACATATCGCGGACGGCCTTGGCGTGTGCCGCCTCTTTTGCGTTTAGTTCGTTACGCACGTGTTATTTTGCCGGCGGGGTGCTGAGCAGAATTGTGACAATTGGTTGTTTGCGTGCCTTCTCCGCGAAAGCATTGACGTCGGTGAGCGTTACGTTATCAGCGATTCGTGAAGTTAACTGAGCACTGACGAGCTTGTACGTGTCGGCGTCAAGATAGAACGTCGGGCTGTCGAGGCCCATCCAATGAGATTGAAATTTCGTTTTAGCCGCCTGAAACTCCGTCTCGGTTATCGCATCCGAGAGAGCTTTTCCGACCAGTTCGTTCGCCTCGATCTTGCCGTTTGCAGTGCCGACATCGTTCTTTCCGGCGGGGAAACCGATTGTGATAATTCCGGGCAGCGTATGAGCCTCGTTCTTGACGAAAAGCTTGTCGGAATAAATCGAGGGAACGCGGGCCTTGAGCCGCGTTTCGAGAATATTTGTAAAAACCATCGCGGCCGCAAAGTCCCTATCGGCTCGGGCCACGCCGCGCATCGCCAATCGTATGGCGGCAAAATCGGGCCGCGGCGAAACAACATTTAGTAATGTCGTCGGTGGCATGTCGGGCTGGGCAAAGGTGGACGGTGTTTTCTTATCGGCTTTGAGCCAACTGCCAAAATATCGCCGGACCGCTCGAAATCCAAGATTACGGTCAAAATTTCCCCAGATCGCGATGGTCGCATTGTCGGCGGTCAGAAATCTCTGTTTGGCGTCAATCAGATCGGCAAAATCGATTTTTGGCAGCGAACCGGAGCTGCCGTCCTCGGGCCGGCCATAAGGAAAGGTTCCGAACAGTCGTCGTGCGACTGCCTGATCGGCGATGTAGGTCGGATCGCTTTCCAGTGCCGAGACCTTAGCAAGGAGTGCGGTACGGAGTTTTGTTGTTTGTTCTTTATCAATCGCGGGATTAGAAACAGCGGCCGCAACGGTTTCGAGCATTGTTACAAAGCTCTCAGGCTTTGAGGAGGCGCTTATCTCGATGTAATCGTAATTCGAAACGACCTCTAACGATCCGCCCAGGTCTTCTACAAAGAACTCGCGCGAGGCCGTATTGGGAAAGATGTTGTCGGCGAGCAACTGCATTACGCCTTCTTTGCCCTGGGGGTCAAAGGCGGAGCCGGAATGTACGCGTATTCGTATTGCGACTTTTTCGGCCTTAGCATCTGGCCACATCAACACTTTCAGGCCGTTTAGCAGCTTTTCCTGTTTCGGTGCCGCCAGCGTCTGTGAAAAGATTGCCGGGGCGACAAGCGAAAAGAGGATGACGAGTATGATCGCAATAAAAACAACTTTCTGGAATAATTTCTTATTTTTCATCGTATAGATATCTGGGCACTGGTAGTTAGTTGCCCGATATGCCCGCCGTGTTGTCACGGGCATGGATTATGAAACGACAATTATTGCCAGGTTTCATAAATGAAAATTTTAAGAGGTGATGGGCATCGCGTCAAACAGATGAGGCATCTATCAAGATTGAGTGATTACGCATACGAGTTATCCGCGTAATTTTTGTTGAAAATCACTTAACTTCTGAAGTAATCGCGGTATAATTGTTTTATCATTATGCAAGTCCGCTCGCGAGGGAGCGTTGATACGGAGAAGCCAAAGATGGGAAAGATCGTTAAATTTTGCAGTACATGTGATGAGGGATTTGCTGAGAAGTTTGGCTTTTGTCCGAATTGCGGACAGTCGCTGCAGACTTTTGAGATGAGTCCGATTATCGCGGAGTCTCCTGCGGTAGTTGCCGCCCCAGTCGTGGCAGCGGTGATTGAACCGGTGGAAACGCCTGTCGAAATCGTGCAGGAAGCAGCACCGGCGGCGAAAATCGCGGAAGAAGTCGTAACGGAGGAGCCTGTTATCGCTCAGCCCGTCGAGGTTCCCGTCGTTGCCGCGCCGGAGCCAAAGGCGGCGGCCGCGACGGTTGCTCCCTTCGTACAGAAAACGGTTCTCGACGCCGATTCAAAACGCGTATCATCGCCGATAAATTCGGGCGACGACGGGTATCACATTACTGTGATCGAGGAGAAGAACGTCGGAACCAGACGGGCCCTGCTTGCCGGATCGCTCGGTCTTATGATGCTTGCCCTGATGACTGGTTTGGTCTATAACCTCTTTAGCAAGGATCTCGAGGTGGGTTCGATCAACGATGACCTGTTTAATGCCGTGATCGTTGACGATATTCCGGCTCAGATCGAGGAAGAGAAGATCAAGGAGAACAAGGACAAAGGCGGCGGCGGCGGCGGTGGCGGTCGTGAGGAAAAGGAAGAAACGACCCAAGGTGATCTCGCGGATCAGGCCCCAAAACCGACACGCCCACCCGATGCTAAGGTCTTCCGCAGCGACAACTTCGAATTGAAAATGCCGCCTCCGCAGACCGAGGGCGATCGTAAGTTTGAAAAGAAATTTGACCGATGGGGCGACCCGAACGGACGATTTGCCAGCTTTTCTAATGGCACCGGATCGGGCGGCGGTCAGGGAAGCGGCGTCGGAACCGGCCAGGGAAGCGGTCGCGGCACCGGAGCGGGTTCGGGAACCGGATCGGGCAGTGGTGGCGGCCTCGGATCGGGAAATGGCAACGGTACGGGCCCGGGCGGCAACGGAAACGACGGCGATGATCGACCACCTCCGCCAAAACCGGTTGGCGTAACATCGGCTATCAAAATTCTCTCGAAACCGCGTCCGGGCTATACGGATGCGGCCAGAACGAATAATATTCAGGGCACGGTAATCCTGAGCGTGACCTTCCTCGCCTCAGGACAGGTTGGTGGAGTTTCGGTCGTGAAGGGGCTGCCAAACGGTCTGAGCGAACAGGCAATCGCGGCGGCAAAACGAATCTCGTTTGAACCCGCCAAAACCAACGGCCAGGGTCAGACAGTAACGAAGCGGATCGAATATTCCTTCTCGATTTACTAAGAAAAGCAAAATGCAATGAAACGAGGCTTTCAGAATGGGAGCCTTGTTTCACATGGTGTGGAAGCCCGCGCGTAAGCGAGGGCGGAACATCCAACTTGCGAGTTACGCCCTTGCTTACGCGCGGGCTTCCGCAATATCCGAGCGGGCTTCGGCTGAGCATTGTCTATATAAATACAATCGACTGTGAAGACGGTATCTCAAACCGCTTGCGGCATCGCATATTTTTGCACATCAGCATATCATCGACCCGCACCATGTAATCGCGCGATTTTTGATATTGGGCCCGGTCGTGGTCGTTCATACTTCGCGGGGCGTTTTTTTTCTTGGTGCGTTTTACCCAACGCACTTCGTAATCGGCCCGTTCACGACAGTTTGGGCATGAAAAATTTGCTGATTTTACTTCCTGTTTTTCGTCAAATATATCACGTTCCTGCATTAGTCTATTGTAGCTGATTAGCGGCCTTCGTGGAATAACATTTTTGCAGAAGCCCGCGCGCGTAAGCAAGGGCGTAACTCGCAAGTTGGGTGTCACGCCCTTGCTTACGAGGCCGTGTCAAAACTCGGAAATTCCGTGAAATTTCCAAAAATGGGGGATCAAATATCATTCGCCGACCTCGAAAAACGTCTTAGAAGCGATTTATCCGCCAAGTTCTTCGGAAAATAGTTTTTCAGCCGAGTTTTGACACAGGCTCTTACCGCGGGCTTCCGCATTAGGGGTTATTTCCTGCAAATATTTGAAACTAAAAATTCCCGTATCGTGTCCATCAGAAAAATGAAAATTCAGCGCGTACCGGCCGACGATCGAGATGTGGTTGAATTTTAGATCTTCGGGAACGTCGTCTTTGTTTAGTATTTTTTCCCCCGTCCATTCATTGACACAGGATGCCGCACGGACACACGCGGCGGAGTTCGGCAGCGGTGTATTTCGTCTCGGCGTCATCCGACCATTTTATCGACACGGCGTTGTCCGATTCCTCTATTATTTGGGTTGGTTCGATCATTGAGCAGTGGTCGGTAGTCAGTGGTCAGTGGTCAGATAACGAAACTTTAATTTCGGAGTTTTGATTCGATCTCGGCCGGATCTATGCCGTAATGGGTGGCGTGATAGATCGCCTTGCCGTCTTTCATGACAAACGCCTGCGGCGATTGATGTCGGTGGCCGATACGCATCGCCAAGTCGTTTGACAGCTCCCGGTTTTCCTGGATAACGATGACGTTGATTTCTCCTTCGATCTCGCCGAGGTCGTACATAACATTTGCGCTGATGCCGCAGGCGTTGCTGTGCTTGAGGAGCGCAACCGAGCGCTCGTGAGACTCAGCAAAAAGGGCATCGAGTTCTGCGGCCGATGTTATCTGATTGAATGTTGCGCTCATTTAGGCGAAGCCTCCGCCATAAACGCCGGGCGGCGGCGGTTCAAACTGAAGGTTGTTTTGGCGCGGGAAAATCCGGCGATATGCGACGACATTGGTCGCGATAATTATAGGAATCGCAAAATACACGCCAATGCACAAGGCGGCATAACCGGCCAGGACAAGCACAAAATTTACACCGATCAAACCGGCAACTCCACCGAGATTCCTAAACACGGCCCGGGCGCTCGTTGTCATTGCCTCAAACACGCCGAGATTTTTATCGACGATCAACGGGAACGAAAACATCAGCAGAGTGTGCAGACAAACCATGATGACGATCAACACAAAATCGACCGCGAGGGCCGCGACGACCATCTGCAACAGCTCGGTCTCGTTCATCTTTGACCCCATCGCCGCCGCCATCAATATCGGGACGTATATGACGCCGTACACCGCGAGTATCGGCACGACGATAAACAGCATAACGATCAAACCCGGCACGAACCACTGCATACCTTTCCACAGATCGTCAAATTTGACCGGATTGCCATCGATCTTTCGCAAATACGTGTAAAAAGTCCCGCAGGTCATCGCCCCTGCCGCGATAAAAAGCGTTGCACCGCCGATCATCGCGCCCACAAACCAGATCGCAAGCAGCAGCCAAAAATCGCTTTTGATCAACTCAAAAGCCTCTTTTGCACATTCGATCGGTTTGATAACGCCTGAACGAAACTCAATATTTTGCATATTCTGATCTCTCAAATTCGATTGATATTTGATATTAGCACGGGTAGCTTTCGGTTACTTATTTATAGCGTTCTTGTGGTAATATTTTTGCACCAAACTAGGAATTAAAGGGAGTTTTTTTGAGATGAAAAATCTATTTACGCTTATTTTCATGATACTTTTTTGTTCTTTTGCATACGGTCAGGACAAGATCGTTATCGGCGAAGATGTCGATTACAAATGCAACTGCTTCGGCCAGGTTTGGATAAAAGCGACAGTCGAAGCGATTCGGGGCAACTCTGTCAGAGTTCGCTTTGGCAATCTTGATAATCAGGTCGCCACCGTCGGCGTCGATTCCGGCCTGATCCGTCTGCGTCCAAAGCCTGAGGATCCAAGGATTTTGGCACAGCGTTTAGCGTTTCGCGATGCGGCGGGACGGTATCAGCGAAGCGTCAACGGATTTGCGAATGCCTACGATCCGCAATATCCATTTGGCGGAGCGCCGCTTCGTCCTGAGGAGTGGCAACAGGCGTTGTCCGACCTTACCGAGCTCGATGCTCTGTGCCGAGGCCAGTTTCGTGGCGTTACCGATTTTACCGACCCGACGTATTCGCGGTCGGGTTCGACCGATTATCGCTTTGGCACTTGGTGCCAGATCGCGGCAAATAGAAAGGAACTCGAACCGATTGTCCGAAGCGCCGTTGCCAAGTCGGTAATAAACCTCGGCTACACCGGAGAAAATCTCAATTTCGGCTTTAACGAGCCCGAAAATCCTGTCCGCACAGAGACGCAGCAACTCATCTGGGATCGTGATAAATGGCGGGCCGAAAAAATCGCGTGGCTCAAACCAAAATATGCCGAATACGGCACGGCCGTACCACCTGATGCAACTTCCGCCGCCGAACGCCGTGCTGACGAGCTACGCGCGATCGTCGAACGCGACGCCCCCAATCGAACATTCAAACAACCCCCCTGGCACGACGCGGCAGTCGAGAGTTTTGTAAAAGCAAAATTTGCCTCGCTCTATCCGGGTTCGCAGGTGCTGAAAATTGGCCTCGATTACAAAACCTGGGTCAAACGCGAGAGTCACACGCTGGTCGATAGCGACGAGCGTTTTAATTATTACAAGGTCAGCTACAACTCATACAAACGCGGCACGGTGCTGCTCAAAATTCCCGGCCGGCCATTCTGTCAGATGCAGGAATGGGTCGTGGGACTCGCCGGCAAAGGTTTCGTTGCAGCCGGGATCGGCGGCAGCGGGACATTTATGCGATGCGGTTGACATCGACGCGTTCTTTTCGATTGAACAAAAAACCTACCGTCATTTAAGCCCGAAGAGTGTGACCTGCGAACGACGGCCAGCGCCGCACGGTTGCGGCCTCGTACCAGACGTCGACCTTGTCGATGAACCGGTCTTTGCCATCGAGATCGAGGTTGCGCGTTGCCCCACCTGCCGCGATCAACGACCGAATCTCAAATTCCTGCTTCCGGCCGTTCTCATAGGTTACCTGTAACCGATAAAATCTGACCGGACGATGCTGTACGGTAATCTTGATACGGCGAAACTCGCCCTTTGACTTGCCGAGATGCCACGTGTCCTGTTCGCTGCGGTCCTTGACCTCCTTATCGCCGAGATTTACCCACTCCTGAGCCGAAACCGTCGCGGCTCCGATCGACAATACAAACAAGACGAACGCCAAGGCGATACATTTCTTTAACATATTTTTATTCTCCAATTTGGTTGTTTTTTGAATGTTCTGGTATTTCAAAAGCATTGTGGTAGAAAATTGTCCGGTTGTAAAGTCGCAGATCGTGGCGACGGTCTCGAGAATATGTTATGGGCACCCTTACCGCGTGGGACTTCTGCATTTGGGTTTTGTGTCGCGCTACAATTATTCCGAATGACCGAATTTGAAATGCTAAAAAACGATCCCGATCTCGAAGCAACCAGCGGGCCGGGCGGGACGCTTGTTTTTCTCGACGGCGACCACTTCTGCGTAGTCGGCCCGGAATTCGTGAGCGTCGAAAATGGTGAGGGCTACGCTTTCGGAGCCACACGGGAACAGGCGATTGCAAATTACGCGATCAAGTGTCGGAGCGAAACGTAAATTACCTTAGCAACGTCTGCTGTTCGCTCTTAAGCAGCCATTTTCCGTCCTGTTTGACATAGTTGTCAGTCGTGGCGGCGCGGGCTGAGCGGCCGTTTTTTGCCGTGACCTTGAGCGTGTAGGTAAGAACGGCGGACGATTCGTCGAGACTGACGAGATCTTCGTTTGATATCTCAAACGATCTGATAGCCCGTTCTTCTTTCACCTCGGCGAGGGCCTTGTTTTTTGACTTAACGGAACCGTCCACATCCGTAAATCGAAAATCGTCGGTCGTCGCCTTAGCCAGGAAGTTAACATCGCCGTCCTTGGCGGCGGTCGTGATTTCGTTTGCGAGACTGACGAGCTCGCGTTTTACCGCATCACGATTCTCCGCGGGCTTCGCGGCCACATTGGCCGGTGGTCGCTCGGTCGTCGTCTGATTATCGTCACCGATCCCGCAGACCGAGACGGCCACGAGCAAAGCAAACGGAAGCAGTATTTTCATTGTTTCACCTGAATCATTTGATCTTGAACCGCCAACATTCTAGGTGATGGGCGGGGAGAAAGTCAAAAATTTCGATGAGACTTCTTGCTGCGGTTCAGTTGAAGACATTTACCACCTGGCGTATAATTTTCGAAAATAAGGAGAAAATATGGAACGAAAAACCGCAGACGAATATCCGCAGGAATTATTGGATCTATTTCACGAGTATCAGCACGGCGATATGGACCGGCGATCGTTTATGAGCAGCATCGCGAAGTTTGCGGTCGGCGGCGTGACCGTCGCGGCGATCTTTGAAAGCCTGACGCCCAATTACGCATGGGCTCAGACGGTGCCGAAGGACGACAAGGATTTGAAGGTCGGCTACGAATCCGTGCCTTCGCCGAATGGGAACGGCTCGATCAAGGGTTACTGGGCGCGTCCCGCGAAGGGGAAAAAATTCCCTGCCGTACTCGTCATTCACGAGAACCGCGGGCTCAACCCATATATCGAGGATGTGGCCCGACGCCTCGCAAAGGCCGGTTACATGGCTTTCGCCCCGGATGGGCTGACCTCGGTCGGCGGTTATCCGGGCGATGACCAGAAAGGAGCGACCGCCTTTCGAACGGTTGACGGCAAGAAGATGACCGAGGATTTTGTCGCTGCGGCCATGTGGCTCAAAAAGCGTTCGGACAGCACAGGAAAATTAGGCGCGGTCGGCTTCTGCTTCGGCGGCGGCATGGTCAATCAGTTGGCCGTCCGTCTCGGCAAAGACCTTAATGCCGGCGTTCCATTCTACGGCCGCCAGGCAGGCGTCGCCGACGTGCCGAAGATCGAAGCCCCGCTGATGTTCCAATACGCCGGCAACGACCAGGGCATCAACGCTAACATCGCCGGATATGAGGCCGCTCTAAAAGAGAACAAGAAAAAGTTCGAGAGTTTTATATACGAAGGCAAACAGCACGGCTTTCACAACGACACCACACCACGCTACGACGCCGAATCCGCCAAACTGGCGTGGGAAAGGACACTCGGGTTCTTTAAGAAGAATCTGAAGTGATTCGCTTTGCGTCGTTCTCCGGTATGATCTGATCGTCGAGACATTCAAAATAAGCGGACTCGAAGTCATGGCACAAAATCCGCCAAAAACGAATGCCGAGATTCGCGGGTGGTATCTCGCCGAGGTTGCGACGATTCCGAAGTTGAATCGGGAGTGGATCAAGAATGGACTTACTCTAGATGTCAGGGCACGAAAAGCATGGAAGTTCAGGCATGACAAGAGGCGTGATGCTAGGCACTAATGGCCGACAAGAGCGAGGTTGAAATGCTACGCGAGCGTGATATCAAAATCTATCGTTCGTCGAACGGCCCGACGTTTCGGTTTCTGGTCAAACGCCTTTCTGATGAGGGCTTATCGGAAAACGAAGTGTACGAAGCCTTCATCAAAGGTTCATACCGCACAAACGCGGGCGTGAATAAGTCGCTTGGTTTTTGAAGTTTGCGGGCGTATATTGGAGAGGTCATGAAGGTCAACGACTATCTTTATAGAGCAATTAAGTGGAACGCGACTGGCGATGCCGAGTTCCCGTACGAGGCGATGTTAGAAGGTGAAAATACTCGCATCCGCGTGAACGATTTTCCCGCCGACAATCTCTACAGCATGATAGTCGGCGACACCGAATTCGACTTCGACGATTGGCCGTCCGCATGGAGCAAGACCACCAATAAAAAAGTCCCTAAATCCATCCGATTGTCCCGTGGTCGACTGGTTAAAGCGATATGATCACCGTTGGAATTCTTTCTTAGCACCTGAAGTGACTACGTGAGATTTAGTGAACTCGTTCGATTGCTGGAAACAAATGGCTTCAGATTGGTGAAGGAAAAGGGATCTCTTCGCTATTATGCGAAATCGGGTCATGACCGTCTGATCCGGGTCGACTTTCATGGGGCAAAAGAGGTGCCGACGGGTACCTGTCATGCTATTCTTAAAGCAGCAGGAATAGGCAAAAAGTAATGATCGATCTCAAATACTCACTCGTCATCGAAGCCACAGACGATCCCGAATTCTTCGGTTTCTTTTCGCCCGATCTCGAAGGCTTTTCTGGCGTTGGTAATTCAGTGGAGGATTGCCTCTACAAGGCGAAATGGGGAATGAACGACCATATAGAGTTGCTTCGTGAGCACGACCTTTCAATACCATCGCCGAACCCGTCACCGACGGTTCTCGTCCGCAACGCAATGCCCGAGTTGGCGTTAGCGTAGGTCTGCTGCCATCGGAAAATAAAAGCGTATGAAGATCATTTTTTCCGCCTGTGTCTTGCTGTTGGGTCTATCGTCGCTCGCATCTGGGCAATATAAAAAAGGCAGCGTCGAGGACAAACTGATCCAACTCGACAAGGGATGGACGTTTGCCGAATTAAAAGGCGATAAAAAGGCCGCCGGGGCGCTGGTTGCCGACGATTATGTAGGCACAACGCAGCGGGGTGAGATCGAGAACAAAACACAGTACCTCGCCCAGCTTGCGCCAAATGCCGATTTTGTCAGATCCGACGATTACAAAGTGAGAATCTTTGGAAATACAGCGATAATGACCCATCGCGGAACCGTCGAGGGCGTAAGAAACATACAATTTCGCAGCACCCACATCTGGATGAAACGAGGCGGCAAATGGCTGATCGTCGCCCACCACGGCGGCCAGATATTGCCGCCGATCGAATGATTTTGCGGTCGCGGGCGATATAGGACTTTGTCGTAGGCCGAGTAATTTTGTTATTTTTGAAACATGAGTAATTCAACTGGAATGTCAAAATCTGTCGGACGTCTAGCATCGCTGTTGTGCGCTGCGGGCGTGATCGCATTTTTCATTGGTATTTTTGGAGGCCCGCGGGTCTTTGCCTTCGTTGGCGTCGCGCTGATGGCTGCCTCGTTGGTCGGGTTTTTTATTGAAGAACAGAGCCAGCGAAACGCGGCGAAATAGGATCGGAGGGAGTTATATGAAAAGACTAATGTTTGTCGTGGTTTTTGCGATAGGGCTGCTGTTTGTGGGTGCGGGCCAGATATCCGCTCAGACGTCAATTGCCGGCGAATGGGATGCGTCGATGAACACGCCCGGCGGGCCGCGACCGTTCAAACTCGTCTTTAAGGTCGAAGGCGAAAAATTGACCGGCACCGCTAAACGTTCGAACGGCGATGTACCCATTGCGGGTAGCGTCAAAGGCGACGACATCAGCTTTAACTACACGGTCGAATACAACGGCAACTCCGTCACATTGAGCTTTGCCGGAAAGGTCAAAGGCGACTCGATGGGCGGCACCGTTTATTTTAACGAAACGGCCAACGACGAATGGAGCGCCAAGCGAACTGCACCGCCGGCAAAGCCAAAGACGTAAGAGATTTACCGACGAAAATTCGCGAACGAACATAAAAACGACAACGCGACCTGCCCAACTCCCACCGACGTTATCTACTCGCTATCGAGGCCGTAATGACTGGCTAGGGGTAAAAAAAAAGGCTTCGCGGCTAGGGCGAAGCCTATTCTCATATCCTCGTTCGGGGATGATCTACTTCGGCATCGGATTGAATATTATCCCTCTGACGAGCATGTTCGAGGTCACGGTTCGCATTGCGATAGTTGAATCGTTGGCCTTCGTCCTCGCGTCGGCGGTGCCGTAATGGGCGAGGCCGATCGCGTCGAATTTCGCATTTCTTTCGGCATTAAAATCGACGGCGTCCGCATAGTTTTTGTACGATACGAGCATTCCCAGGTCCCAGTCGCCCGGCCCCTCAGTCGTGGGTTTAGTAAAGTAACTATAGCCAACAATCAAACCCTGCTTCTTCTGTTCCTCCATCAGGGGCACGGCGTGAGTACGAATGAAGGTCGTAAAGTCGTTAGTCTTTCCCGGCAGGACGTCATAATAGGTCACGCGCGTTACGCCGCCTGGCGACGTAGCCGGCGTCGGGGTCGCGGTCTGTGCCTGCAGGCCGATAGCAAATAGACATGTAAAAAGGACGCTTAGATAAATTCGTTTCATGATGGTTCTCCTGTTCAATTCTGATAGAGCGTAAAAGCAACAGAGGCTCTGTCCGGATCGTTGCCACGCTCAGGTCAAGCAACCATCCACCTAAATTTCGTTTTCTATCTAACTAAACGCGATCTGAGGCAAAAGAGGTGCATCCATTGAATTTTTTTTTAAGTTTCGATCCTATCGCTGACAATCATATGCATCGGATTTGTGAATCCCATTAAAAATAGCAACAAATCGCGTCTCTGTTTCGCTCCTTGGCGGCGCACATTTTAATTTTTGGTGGTGAACTATTTGAAAATTTTCCCTTTCGCTAATTTTTCTGCATTTCGCCCGAAAAAAAGTGTGGCACGGTCACATTTTTTGCCTGGTGATGGCTCGGAACCCCCATAAATACTGGCTTCTCCAAAAAAAAGTGGCAGTATTTCTGTCGCAAATAACATGCCCCTAGTCGATGGCAAATGGTGCCCTGTCGCCTGATTTGAGGCTGATTGGTAGAGGTTTTTGGCTTACTGGTCAAAGGTGTTTTTGATAGAGAAAACTGCGACAAACCGGCGATGCTGCAGTTCTTTTTCTGGAAAGCATGGCCAAGGAAAAATACGGGCCGCAGAATACATGACGATAAAATATAGTGACAAACGATAAAATCCTGATTTAAGATCGCAACAACGATGAAAAGAGCTTCGACAATCTTTCTTCAATTCGTGATCGTACTTCTCGGCGTGGCGGTTTTTGGTTTTTTGCTTTGGGAACCGCAGCTTGAGGGTCGGAATGTGAATGCGACGCAGTTTGAGATCTACTTCAAAGATCCATTTTTGGCGTATATTTACCTCGCCTTCGTTCCATTTTTTGTCGGACTTTATCACGCGATCCGGATATTAGGGTGCGCCGGTCGGGATGAAATATTCTCGCAGCGCTCCGTGCGTGGCTTTCGGACCATCCAGTACTGCGCGATTACCACCGCGCTCTTAATCGTCGGTGCGGAAGCCTACATTTTCATTTTCGTACGCGGCACGGACGACATCGCCGGTGGTGTAATGATGGGCATCTTCATCATCCTCGTCTCGACCGTCATCGCCACGGCCGCCGCGGTATTTGAGCGGATTCTGCAAAATGCCGTGGATATTAAATCTGAGAACGATCTCACCGTCTAAACAAACATGGCGATCATAATTAACATCGACTTCATGTTGGCAAAGCGAAAGATGTCCGTCACCGAACTGGCCGATACGGTCGGCATCACGATGGCTATATCTCCGTGTTGACGAATGGCAAAGTAAAAGCGATCTATTCAGACATCCTCATTTTTAAGAAATTAGTCGAAAATAGTTGTTTATTAAACATTGTTTATTACTGTAAGATTGGTTTGGTAATAACTTTAGCGAAAGGAACAATTTAGTGAGCAAAATAAAAATTAAAGAACGATTAGAAAATGCGGTTGAGGGATTTTTTGATAACGAGAAGTTGAGCGAAAATACCGGATTGGAAGTTGTCAGTAATGCTTCAATGGGTAGAGTTGACGAAAGTGTAAGTCTTGCGGAGAAAAACAGGACTTTACCGAGTTTTTTGAAACAAGTGTTTTTATTTTTCCCCGGAACGGTTTTTCTTTTTCTGCTTATTTTTGCCTTAACATCTGTTACAGTTTTTCTTTTTCTGTTTAGTTCTGGACTAACAAATGTTACAGGGTTTAATCCAATTGAGGCTAAATTTCCGAACGGAAGTCTGCCTACAATACTTCTCCTCGTCGTCTTATCATTTGCAATAACTTGGTTTGGATTGGGAAATTTACGAAAGAAAGAAGACATTTGTATCCCTGTATCTATCGTGGGAACAGGTATGATACTTGGCATAATTAGTGGTCTTCTTTCGGGGGTTTCTTACGAAATGGCTGAACTAATTTTTAGTGAGTCCTATCCATTATATTTTTTCCCGATTGCTCTGATTGTCCCAATTTTAGCCAAAGGTCTAGTAGATAATTCCGCCGAAAAAAACTCTTTGTGAAGAAAACAAAACTCAAAGAACGCTTTGGTTGCCGCATTCCATAATGCTGACGGGCTTAATTTTCGCACTGCCATGATTGCCGATAAATGCTTTTTTTTGATTAAAAACAGCCAACAGCCTAGTCTGATCGGTGTTAGCCGTTTTTCAATCGTTTTTCAAAGATCTCCAGTCGACTTATTTCAAATTTGAAATCTGAAATTTCAGATTGCCGACTTGTTTATTTCCAGGGAGCAGCAAGAGGATTTGCGAGAATCGCAGGCCTTACTCCAATATTTATAGACGATCACTTTGTAAACTCGTAGATAAGTACACCGGCGACCTTGACGGGTTTGCCGTTGTGCAGCGGCGGGTCGAAACGGGCCTGGCGGGCGGCTGCACCGGCGGCGGACCAGAGCGGTTGAGGTCCACTGACAACGCTTGAGGCTACGACCGCTCCTTTTTCATTGACCACGACTTCGACGGTGACGGTGCCGCTTGCATTTGCTGTCTTGGCTGCGGCCGCATCAGGGGCCGGCAGGCTGGTGGCCAAATCATTAAGCACGCCGCCCAGAATCGCGCCCTCTGGCGGTGTGATTGACTTCAAAGCGGGTCCATCGGCGGGCTTTACTTCCTTTCCCACAGGTGCGGGCTCCGCTTGCTTAGTTTCAGTCTGGGTTGGTTTCACGGTGACCACGGCGTTGGCCGGTGTCGCTTTTGCGTTGGTCGAAGTATTGGTGGTCTGCTGGCATGCCATGCTGATAAACATCATGAAGAGGACGAACGGCATGAGTGCGAAAATCAGACGAAAGCGGCCGAGCACCGCATCGGTTCTTAAAGTCATAATAAGTTTTCTCCGGCTATCATATCGAGGTATCGCAAACCTAACACTAAAACCAGCCGTCGCGCAAGCAACTAGTCACCGAACCTCGCCTATAGGGTCGCGATCACGCTGGCGAATATCTCCGCTCTCCGCGAACGAAAAATGCCAAGCAAAAGAAATTCTAAGTCGGTGATCTGAAACTCCCCTCCTTACGAAGGAGGGGTGGACGCCGCTTTGGGCGGACGGGGTGGTTCTTTCACGCGGATTCCACAAAGATCGAGCTTTAGGGTAGCTCCCGAGAGAACCACCACGTCAGTTCCTAAAAAGCAGGAACTGTCGTCCCTCCTTCGTAAGGAGGGGAGCAAGATAAGCCGCGAAGCCCACTCTCTCAACTCCCCAAACTCCCCAAACTCCCCAAACTCCCCAAACTCTCCGATCGCCTCGCGAGCTTCCTCCCGCGAACGTGAGCGGAGTCAGCACTTCCTCTTGCGTCACCACAAACCGCCTTAAGAGCCTTCGCAGGAAATTCATCGCAGACAATTATTCAGTCTAGTCATACCCCGAAGAGAATCGTAATATCGAAGGCCCGTGTCATGTATTAGAAACTAATTGTGTTATTTTGTACTTGAAAAAAAACTTGAATTCAAGTAGTAAGTGCAACTCTTAGAGTCGCCGGAAAGGGCAAGCTGCGATAGCATCTTCGCTCTTTGATGGTGACATCGAAGAGTTATCATGAAGTACAAGCAGCTTACCCTTGAACAAAGATACCAAATTTATGCACTTTTGAAAGCCGGGCATTTGAGAACCGAGATTGGCGGGATCATCGGGGTGCATAAATCAACCGTTACGCGCGAGCTCAAGCGCAATTGGTCAAAACGCGGTTATCGCCCGCAATATGCTGATAGACAAGCACTTGAGCGGCGTACAGAGAAAGCCGGACCGCGTATTCCGGCGAGTGTTTGGACGGAAATCGAGGCCGAAATCAAAAAGTACTCGAGTCCCGATCAGGTTTCCGGTCTTCGCCGCTTGGCGGGTCAATATCCGGTTAGCCACGAATGGATATATCAGCATATTTATCGAGACAAGCAACGTGGCGGTGACCTGCACACATACTTGCGATGCCGCAAGAAACGCCGTAAACGCTACGGCTCGTACTCGAAACGCGGCGTCTGGAAAAACCAGATAAGCATCGACCAGAGGCCGCTCATCGTCGCCGAAAAGAAACGCATCGGCGATCTTGAACTCGACACCATAATTGGCAAGGGCCACAAACAGGCGATTGTCACGATCGTTGATCGAAAATCGAAACTGCTCAGAATGAAAAAGGTCAATCAAAAAACAGGTGCTCTCGTCGGTCAGGCTATCGTGGGCGAAGTAAAAGACTTAATCGTCCATACCCTGACCGCCGACAACGGCCGCGAATTCTCCGAACACGAGAAAATCGCTAAAAACCTGAACGCCGATTTCTACTTCTGTCACCCATATTCATCCTGGGAACGCGGCCTCAACGAAAATACTAACGGCCTCATCCGCCAATTCTTTCCCAAACATATGAAGTTCGATACAATTACCGATGAACACGTAAAACAAGTCGAGGACAACCTTAACAACCGCCCTCGCAAATCGCTCGGCTATAAATCACCCAATGAGGTCTATTTCAAAGAACTGGAGCAATTAACAAGAGTTGCACTTACTGCTTGAATTCAAGAAAGTTTATATGGGAGTTAGGCGGGGATTACTTTCTATTTCTCGATGGCTTGGGTCATTTCCGAGTATTGGTTATGCGCTCATTTATCTTGCGTTAATTCCTGGATTCGCGGGTATTTATTACGAATTGCCTGGAGAATTTTATCATTCAACACTACAACACGAAGGCGTCACTGGCGAAACATTTGAGTCTATATTGCAGGATTTAAACTCATTTATTCATCGGCAGTCAGCGTTAACGCATACCAAGCACGATTTTGGCACATCTCTACCGGCACCCGCCGACTTAGAATGGAGATTCTATACCTTTGGTGTTGATAATCTGCAAATTATTGGGAATGAGGTCAGTTTTGAAATTCATACTAGATGGTGGCGAGGCAACAAGCCTTTGCGGGAAGTTTCTTCGGAAGAACTTCGAGATTTGCCTACCAAAATAAGTTTTAATGTTCTTCATACACCTGAATCCGATGACCGTGTCATTATCCAATCTGAACCTTTTGGCGAGACACTATCCATTTTTCCAGATAGGCCCTCACGGCTTGAGTTTGAAAGAGAGCTCCTACCGTTAAGCGACCTCGACGACCATTACGGCACATTGGATTTGACTGCACCCTTTTTAGAACGGATGCGTCGGTTTGGCGGTGGAGCCAAAGGCGTCGGTTCCGAAATTGAAGGAAACTTCTGGCGGATGTTCTATCTAAGTGCGGTAACAATCACTACGGTCGGTTATGGAGATATAGTTCCTGTCACAACTGCTACTCGATTACTGGTTTCGTTGGAAGCCATCTTAGGAATCGTTCTAATCGGCCTGTTTCTGAATTCTTTGGCTTATGAAAGAGCTGAGGCTGACGAAATCTACAAAAGAGAAAAGGAAAGGGAGGCGGCTGACAAAGCTCATAAACGTCTGCAAGAAATGTTGGTTGACCCCCCGGGTGGCAAAGTCGTTAGAGACGATGACACCTCATATCTCACCTAAGCATCTTGTTATCGCTCAAAACCTGATAAAACTCCTCAGCTAAACTGTCTAGGAAATCGTGCTTCATGGAATAGTTCATAACGTGCATAATTTCATGGATAAATTTCGCTTCCATACGGGGCCTACTTACGGCGCTAGTCAACGTAATGGTACTGGTATTTGGGTCTTCATTGCGAAGGCCTGCCACATAAACGCCTTTCAACGTCTTTTCGGCGAATTGAAAAATCGAAGGCCTCACCCACTTTTCAGTCTATGACGATTTTGGGGCCATGTACCCGATAAAAATAATAGCCCCGTCCAACTTCATGGCGAAAAGTGCGTAATCGCAATATCGCGTTTTTGTATAATTAGGAGTACGCGAAACTAATGGATCAGTTAACGAACCAGTCCAGGTTCTAATTCGTTTAAAAATCGCTGAGTCCGGTATCCGAAAGTCGTCAAAAGTTTCGCTAGTTTGCTCAGAAATTCTGTCGAGGATCTCATGATACTCTTGTACATAATTCTCGCCGATGAATTTTTTGGGTAGGTTAAGCTTGAAAGCCTCAAGTCTGGCCTTAGCTTTAAGAAAAGCAGTCCGTTCCATTTTCCCTCTACTTGAAAGTCCTCTCTAATCGATTCGCTAGTAAACTCATCAAACCGATGAACTCCAAAGCTTCGTCTGGAGAATCGTTGACAAAAGAGTGACCTCTTGGGTTTCGCACACCGAGCGCCGCGCCCATAAACAAATGCATCATTCCTTGTTGTTCATCTTTGTCAGATTGATCTTTCATCTGGTTGAATCGAAGAATCGGACTATTCGCTGAAAAAACTTCTGACATTAACCCGACTCCGTCTAAATCGTGTCGACCCGACTTCTCCTTGACATAATTGATGAGAGCTTTGGAAGCACTGAAAACTGCGTCAGCGTAATGGCCGTCGCGAAACAGATCACGGCAGACAGAAGCAATACGCGAACTAATACGCATTCCCTCAAAAAGCTCGAATGCCTGTACTTCAGGAGATTCTTGCAAATTGAGTCGTTTTTCTTCTAGTCTCGTAATTAAGCCTCGAAGGCGAGTTTCCATCTGGGGAATCCCTTGACCGTAGGGTATCCAAACATCGTCATCCTTTCCCCATAAGCCCACATTGCCGCCACCCGCATACAAGGACGGTGACTGAAAATCAATGGCTTCTTGGGATTCGATTCCAAAAATATCACGAACCGTGTCGCGGATTAGGTTCTGTACCGTTTCCCGAATTCCCTCACTGTGAGCGATCTCCCGGGGATCCAGAAGTAATACTTCGTTTATACGACGCTCCAGTATAGCAATGCCTCTAGCAATTTCGCGCTCGGTAAAAACCTTGCTTTGTACGGAGGCCACACTTTTAGCCATATTTCTCCCCGAATCCTTTGATTACTAATAAGGCTCTCGCCCGTTGCCGGACGAGAGCCTTTTTTAATTGCTAACTAAACGGGACGTAAGTCCGGCTGGCTTACATTCCCATACCCATGCCGCCCATGCCGCCGCCAATGCCGCCCATGCCGTGGTCGCCGCCCTTGTCGCGCGTGGACGTCGCTCCCACCACCCCGCCATCCGAAACGGATGCCACCCCTCCTCCGGCAGGAGGGGAGCAAATGGATTCGGTGGTGAGCATCATGCGGCGAACTCAAAGATCGGTGTCTCGATCGTTTTTTTTGGCGTTTTGCCGTTTAGGATTATTTTCTGTAGGCGATCAACTGTTGCCGGGGCGAAGAATTGTTCGCCCGTTACGATGCTGACGCGAGCTGGTACATTCTCGATAATGTAGAACTTACCATCTTTCTCGAGCGTGTAGGTTACTTGTTCATCCTTCATTTGCTCATCTTTCATAGTTTACCCCTCGGCGGTCGGCCTTCTGGAGCGAAAATCGAACCAAAGATTCTCGTCAGGCTCATAAAGCGTAATTATCTTTAACAGATCACGCGTTTCATAAGTACATTGTACATGAATCGGACGGGCATTTTTAGTAAATCCCAATACCAGGCAGCTTGGCCCGTATTTGTCATTCGGATAGTCCTCGATGACGGCTGCGTTCGCAATTGACTCGCGAAACTCGTCAAGTGAAATGTTCCTCAAGATGCTCTGATCGACAGCGTGTTTTGAATATTCAAATAAGTCGGCGGCAACCTTGGAGCGAATCGCGTCTATCATCTAAGAAGAATTATACAGCAAAAAGGCTTCGCCTATTGCTAGACGAAGCCTTTTGTCAATTGAATGACCGCTGAGTTGAATGCCCCGGTCGCTACTGCTCCCGGTACTGACAGTGGCAAGCAGGATGCTTGCCGCTCCAGTCTTACATTCCCATGCCCATGCCGCCCATGCCGCCGCCCATGCCGCCCATACCGGCGTCGCCCTTGTCGTCCTGGACGTCGGCGATCATGGCTTCGGTGGTGAGCATGAGGCCGGCGATCGAGGCTGCGTTTTGCAGAGCGGTAGCGGGTGACCTTTGCGGGGTCGATGACGCCGGCTGCGACGAGGTCTTCGTACTTCTCGGTCGCGGCGTTAAAGCCAAAGCTGGTCTTTGCCTTCGCGGACTTTCCCGACGACGACCGCGCCTTCCTGACCGGCGTTGCCGGCGATCTGGCGAAGCGGCTCTTCGAGAGCACGTTTGACGATGTTGACGCCGATCTGCTCGTCAGCATCTTCGCTTTCCGTGTCGAAGTTGTCGAGCACCTTGCCTGCACGGACCAGGGCGACTCCGCCGCCGGCCACGATGCCTTCTTCGACAGCAGCACGGGTTGCGTGCATTGCGTCTTCGACGCGTGCTTTCTTTTCCTTCATCTCGGTCTCGGTAGCGGCACCGACCTTGATCACGGCCACGCCGCCGACCAATTTGGCAAGACGCTCCTGGAGCTTCTCACGGTCATAGTCGCTGCTCGTGTCCTCGATCTGATTGCGGATCGTTTTGATGCGGCCGTCGATCGCCTCGCCCGACTGCCGTTGCCTTCGACGATGGTGGTGTTTTCCTTGTCGATGGTAACTTTCTTGGCTTTGCCGAGGTCTTCGAGAGTGATGGTCTCGAGCTTGATGCCGAGATCTTCGCTGATGACCTTGCCGCCCGTGAGGACCGCGATGTCTTCGAGCATTGCCTTGCGGCGGTCGCCGAAGCCAGGTGCTTTGACAGCAGCAACGTTGAGCGTGCCGCGGAGTTTGTTCACAACCAGGGTTGCGAGTGCTTCGCCGTCAACGTCTTCGGCAATGATGAGCATCGGACGGCCCATTTTGGCAACCTGCTCCAGGATCGGCAGAAGGTCGCGCATGTTCGAGATCTTTTTCTCGTGGATCAGGATGTAACGGCTCGTCGAGAACGGCTTCCATACGGTCGGCGTCGGTGACGAAGTACGGCGAAAGATAGCCGCGGTCGAACTGCATGCCCTCGACGACTTCGAGAAGCGTGTCCATCGTTTTCGACTCTTCGACGGTGATAACGCCGTCTTTGCCGACCTTGTCCATCGCCTCAGCGATGATCGTGCCGATCGTTTTGTCGCCGTTGGCCGAAACCGTGCCGACCTGTGCGATCGAATCGCCCGAGACTGGCTTTGCCATCGTGCCGATCTCAGCAACTACGGCTGCGACTGCTTTTTCGATACCGCGTTTGAGCGCCATCGGGTTTGCACCGGCGGCAACTGTGCGGACGCCTTCTTTGAAGATCGCCTGTGCCAGAACCGTTGCGGTCGTCGTGCCGTCACCGGCTACGTCGCTGGTTTTGCTCGCGACTTCGCGAACCATCTGCGCGCCCATGTTTTCGAGCGTGTCTTTTAATTCGATCTCTTTCGCGACCGTGACACCGTCTTTGGTGATCGTCGGGCTGCCGAATTTTTTGTCGATAACTACGTTACGCCCTTTCGGTCCCAGTGTAACTTTCACTGCGTCCGCGAGCTGATTAACACCACGCAGGATAGCTGCGCGTGATTCTTCTCCGTGAATTACTTGTTTTGCCATTGTCTTAATTTCTCCTTCGTCGAAATGGTTTTGGGTTTTAGGTCTTGGTCTTCGGTTTTTGGTATTAGCAAAGACCTAAGGGCAAAGACCCGAAACTGCCGCTATGCGGCAGCTCCCGCTCTTGAAATGATGCCCAGGATCTCGTCTTCGCGCATGATGATGAATTCGTCGCCGTCGAGTTTGATCTCGCTGCCCGAGTATTTGCCGAACAGAACGCGGTCGCCTGCTTTGACGTCCAAAGCCTGACGCGTGCCGTCTTCTTTATACTTGCCCGCACCGGCAGCGATCACTTCGCCTTCTTGCGGTTTTTCCTTTGCCGTGTCGGGGATAAAAAGCCCGCCGGCGGTCTGGTTAACGTTGTCTTCGATGCGTTTGATGATAACGCGATCGTGTAATGGTGTAATGTTTGTAGCCATAATGGTTTACTCCTTTTTGAAATTCTTATATGATAAGAATAACGAATTAGACTTAGAGCCGCGAAAAACAGTTTTTAGCACTCAATCTATGAGTGCTAGTATATCGGAAACTCCGTGTGGAGTGTCAAGTATTCATTTGTGTTGGTAGAAAATCTGACAATGGTGTTATCAAGTTTGGGAGAGGAATTAGACCACAGAGGACAGCAGAGAACACTGAGATAATAAAGCAAGTTCCTCTGTGTTCTCTGAGTTCTCTGTGGTTAAAGTAACTGCATTCATATGCATATTTCAGAGATAAATATTTACCCGATCAAATCGCTTAAAGGCATCAGCCTCGAGTCCTCGATGGTCGAGGAACGCGGCCTGCAATACGACCGGCGGTGGATGTTGACGACGCCGGACGGGATGTTTTTTACGCAGCGGGAATTTCCGCAAATGGCTGACGTTGTCGGTGTGGATCGAGGAAGACGGCAGCGGGCTTGGCGTCTCGGCGGATCGGTTTGGTGACGTTTTTGTGCCGATCGAGCCGGATACCGGCAATATGCAGCAGGTGACGATCTGGCAGAGCGTTTGCGAGGGCGAGGTTTATGGCGGGGCTTTGAACGAATGGTTTAGCGACGTGATCGGGACAGATTGTCAGCTCGTTAATATGCCGGACAAAACGCGGCGGAGCGTGAACCCGCGATTTAACCGGGGCGATGATGTTGTGAGTTTTGCTGACGGTTATCCGTTGATGGTATTGGGCGAGGCATCGCTTGAGGATTTGAATAGACGGATTGAAGAGACGCGGGCGGACAGGAGTGTCCGCGCTCCGTTGGGCGCTCCGCTCGCGATGAACCGGTTTCGGCCAAATATTGTCGTGAGCGGTTCAGATGCGTATGCCGAGGATGATTGGCAGAGAATTCGTATCGGCGAGGCCGAATTTCGCGGCACCAAGCCGTGCTGAACGCTGCGTTATTACCACCGTCGATCAATCGCGAGGCGAATTCGACGGCAAAGAGCCGTTAAAGACGCTCGCCTCGTACCGCATGGCGAAAGACGCGATCCCTGACACGCACGAATCCCTCGGCATAAGTCCAAACGCCGTCTTATTCGGCCAGAACCTCATCGCCGAGACCCCGGGAAAGACGATCCGTGTTGGCGATCGGGTCACTCTCGTTTAGGCATCTGGGCCTTTCGATTCGCGGACTGGAGCGCAGCATCCTGCTTGCCCGCAACGCGGACTGGAGCGCAAGCATCCCTGCTTGCCCGCGACGAATCGCTTTGGATTCGTACGCGGTTTTGCGGCGAGTCGAATGGCGGATAAGGGACGAACGCCGCTTCGCGTCGTGGCAAGCAGGATGCCTCGCGCTCCAGTCTACTTCTTCCGCCGCTGCTTCTTCTCTACCGCAGCCAGGCGCCGCGCCAGGTTTTCGATAGTCTTCTGCTGCACAGCGGCGTACTTTTGCTGTAATTTGATCTGCGCCTGCTGTGAATCATTCAGCTTCTTTTGCGATTCGATCATCGCCTGCTGCTCTTTGACGGCGTTGATAAGCACAACGGTCAGTTGGTCGTATTTGACGCTTTCTATCACGCCTTTGTCGTTGCGTATGACGAGCAGCGGTTCGACTTCGTCAACTTCTTCGGCAATCAGGCCGAGGTCAGCTTCCTTTCGGTCTTTCCAGTCGAAAGTGACCGGACGCAGACGCTCGATCACATTCAGCCCGCTGCCCAGCGTCTGGATATTTTCTTTGTAGCGTCGGCTTGAGGCGCAAAACGTAAGCACGAATTCGTTGACGCAGACCTGGGTCGGGCCGCCAGGGTTATACGTGCCAACTCGAACCGTGTCAAGGGCTACCCGACCCAATTGAACCTGATTGCTGGCTATGACGACCGCATTGGCTCCGATGGCGGTGGCGAATGACAGATTACCGACACTGACGTTTGCAAGCGTTCCAACGAGGGTGTTGCTACGGCCACTCGTGTTTCCACTTCCGGTACCGCCCCCAAAAAATGAGTTTGCTTCTCCGGTGGTATTCTCGCCGCCCGGCGAAACCCCCGAAAAACGAGTTTAAGTTGCCAACGCTTGCGAATCCGGCGGAATCCCCAAAGAACGAGTTGCGGAGGCCAATTGTATTGGACAATCCGGCTTCAGCCCCAAAGAATGCGTTTCCAAAGGCCGCCGTGCTGTTCGCTCCGGCTGAAATCCCAAAAAAAGAGTTGTTATTGCCTGTCGTGTTGAGAAGTCCGGCCTGACGCCCGAAAAAAGCGTTGTTAGTACCCGTCGTGTTGGCATTTCCAGCAAAACTCCCGAAAAAAGAGTTGAACGTTCCCAACGTGATGGCAGATCCAGCGCCGACGCCGGCAAAGATGTTGTTTGTCCCAGCTACGCTCAAAACGCGGTTCGTCCCGATATTGTATTGCGTCGCCGCATTGAAAATATCAGCCGTGCCAGTGCCGCTGACGTTGAAATTGCTCGCTGCTTGCGGTGCGGCGTTTTGATTCTGGATGTAGTTGCCGCTGCCGGGCAGCGGGTTGCGCTCATCCGTCATTCGCGGGTCGGTCGTGACAACATATTGACTTGCCGCGACGCCGCCAAGTTGATTTGAGTTTGTTACCGCGCCGGTGACCTTTGCTCCAGAGACGCCGACGATCTTGGCGTCGGTAACGCTCGCGTCTGCTATTTGAGGCGTTCCGACGCCGCTGTTCGCAATGCCGACCGTCACGCTGCCGGTCGTACCGCCGCCGGTCAGGCCCGTGCCGGCGGTCACTCCTGTTATTGTTCCGCCTCCGCCGCCCGCTCCGGTTTCGTCGTTTGCGGGCTGCCATTGGCCGGTTCCACTGTTGAACTTCAAGACCTGGCCATTTGCCGGTGCGGTTGCCGAGAGGTTTGTTCCCCGCAGACGAGCGACGGTTGTCGCGGCTTGTGTTCCGGTTACGTCACCGTTGAGCGGGCCGGTTAGATTGGTTGCGTTTGTTGCGTTCGTCGCATTTGTCGCGGTCGAGGCGGTATTCGCCGTGACCGCATTTGTGGCATTCACGGCATTGGTCGCGTTGTCAGCGGAATTTGCGGTTAGGCTTTTCACCGAATACGGAGCACTCGAAACCGCCTGGCGCGGCGAAAGGGTCGTAAACGCCCCGCCGCCGTTCAGCCTGACCCTGATCTCAAGAAAACGGCTCGCTCCCGGAAAACTTGACCCGAAATCGAGATTGACCGAAAATATCCCGTTCGCGACCGCTACGCCATTTCGCGTGATCGTCGAACCTATCTGAGTGCCGCTGATTGCCGCGTCAAAGAGGCCAAATTCAAAATCAAAATTCCCGTTTGCAGGCATTGCGGAGGCCTGAAGTTGTCCCTGATATGTTAGTTCGGTGGATTGTGCTCCCGCCTGGGCGCACAAAAACAGGGCAGTAAGCAGTACCGCCAACAGGCTTTTTCTGGTCATGGCTTTGTCTCCTACAGTGAAATCGTGAGGGTTAGCTAAAGCGTACCATTTTCCCTATTGTTATTTCCAAGCACAGTGGCTACTTGTGAAGCGGACAAAACTCTTTTGGTTCCGATCCGCGGGGGTAGGTTTTCGACTGTTTGTCCGGGCAGCGGGCAGTGGCTCGGACCTGGCTAGTGGGGCAGATCATTACGGTGATCGAGCCGCCGGTTTCGGCTGGCGGGCGGCGGGACGATGTGTTTGAAGGTGGCGGTTCGGTGCGGTCCTGCCATGTTTCGGTCAGCGGCGTCGGCGTGGGGGATGGGCGCAGTTTTTCTTCTACTTCGCCCGTTGGCTCCTCGTCGAGCATCGACACCATCGAGCGATTTGGGACGGTTCCTGAGACAAACAGCTCGACGCGGCGGAATTCGGCGGGGACGTTTGAGACAAAAATTTCCTTTAGTTCCGGGGTAAAATCATCGTCAATCGGGTTTCCATCGCTGTCGGTTAGACGCGTTACCGGCGTCGGGGTTGGGCTCGGCGTGGCCTGGGCCAACGTTTCGACCATATCGAGCTCGCGTATGAGAGCACCGTTGCGGATGTCGATCTCCGCCTTGCGGACGTTTGCCGGGGCTGACCAATCGCCGTTCCATTCGGGATGCAGGGCGAGGGCTTCTTTCATAAAATCGGCCCATACGGGCATTGCGGAATCGCTGCCTTTCATGCCAAGATCGTCACCGTTATCAAATCCGACGTAAACCACCGTGATCAATTCAGGTGTGAATCCGACGAACCAGCCGTCACGCGACGTTCCCGTTTTTCCCGCAAATGCTGTTTTCCCGGCGTTATTTCTGAATCCCCAGCCTTGAGCCTGCGCCGCCGTGCCGCGATTTATGACGTCTTTCATGATGTCGTCCATGATGTATGCGACATCCGGACGGACGACGTTTTTGCGGTCGGGAGCGGGCAGCGTGATGGTGCGGCCATCGCCGCTCGCGATCCGCGTAATCGGCATCGGCATAACGCGGTCACCGAGATTGGCAAACATCGTATAGGCGGTTGCGACCTGCAGCGGCGTCGCTTCGGCGGTGCCGAGGGCCATCGACGGATAGGCTTTTTCGACCTTTGGGAAACCGGCTTTGCTGGCAAGCGTCATTACTTTGCCGATATTAAGCGACATCGCGATATCCACGGTTATTACATTTTTGCTCTTGACCAGGGCGTCGCGCAGCGTGGTTTCCTTGTTCGAAAAGAAATCGCCAAAATTTCCCGGCGTGTACGAGTCCTGGTTAAAAGTAAACGTCTTTTTCTCGTCCTTAAGAACCGTAGCAGCCGTAAATTGCCGCGAACCCGAATCGTACGCCGAGTTGATCGCCGCCGCATAGACAAATGGTTTAAATACCGAGCCTGGTTGACGCATCGCGTCGGTCGCACGATTAAATTGGTTGGCCAGGTAATCGCGCCCGCCGACCATCGCGACGATCTCGCCCGTTTTTGGACGAATCGCGACAAGCGCGGCGTTCAATCCCTGTTTTTTCGGAAAATGCTTGTCCAGGGCCGCAAGCCTTTTATTTACAATGTCATACGCCTTTCTCTGCAAGTCAGGATCGATTGAGGTATATACGCGGAGATGCTGAAGGGCTTCGGGATCGTTAACGAGTTTTGGCAGTTCCTCGATCGCAAACTGAGAAAAATACGGCATCCCTTGCAGGTCTCTGGCGTTGGAAATTTGTTTGAGGACGATCTCGACAACGCGATTTTCGGCAAGCTGCTGCGGGGTGATGTCACCCGTTTCGGCCATCGATTCGAGGATTTGATTGCGACGTTCTTTTACGCGGTCAGGATGTTTGTACGGATTGTAGCGGTTTGGGCTGCGGATGATGCCCGCGATAAATGCCGCCTCGGGCAGCGTCAATTGCGAAACGTCTTTGCCAAAATACGCGTTCGAAGCCTCGCCGACGCCATAGATCGACACGCCCGATTGCTGACCGAGATATATCTGATTTGCATAAAGTGTGAAAATCTCCTGCTTCGAGAGCCGCGTTTCGAGGATCAGCGACATATACGCCTCTTTGACCTTGCGGGTATATGTTTGCTCATTTGACAGGAGCAGGTTTTTGATGAGCTGCTGGGTTATCGACGATCCGCCCTGATTTGCGAGCGGCGACCTATCATCGCCTTCATACCGTCGCCAAAGTGCGCGGGCGATACCGCGAAAATTAACGCCATAATGTTCGAAAAACGCACGATCCTCGGTCACGGTGATCGCTTTGACGAGATGCGGTGGCAGGTCGTTAAAAGTGACAGTTTTACGCCGTCCGTCGCCCTCAGCGGCGATAGAACTCAAGATTTTTGGTTCAAGTTTTGTCTCCGGTATTTGTGCCGAAGTATCGCGGTCGCCGATGGCCACGACCGTTTTCGCGTCTTTTGAAAATTTTACCGTCAGCGATGCGTAGTATTTTCCTGCCGTCGATCACGCCCGTGATTCCGGGTTCGATCGCGACGAGGTCGCCCTCGACCGAGTAACGGCTGCGGGTTGCGTCGGCCTGATTATTTTTTTCGATGTATCCGGCCGATTTTAGATATTCGACGAGATCGGCCGGCGTGATTGCCTCGCCAACTTTTAAGGTCTTTGGGGCCGAATAAATACCAGCCGACGCGGTGAAAACCTCACCGCTGAGCAGTTTTTGATCGATGCGGTCGGAAAACTCGAACCAGAAATACGTCGCCGTCAGGAATACGCCGAGGAATAAGAACGCAGCGATCGAGATGGTGTAAACGTTAAAAACGAGCCGCAAAATCGCCGAAATCGCGATGGCGGCGGGGCCTTAAACGATTCGCGCGCGACGAGATTTGACCCAGCCTTTCGGCGGCATCTTTGATCTTGTCGTTATTACGGTGTTCGGATCGGACATCGGTGAAAACTGAGGAGGGGCTTTTTTCAACGCAAAGACGCAAAGGGGCAAAGGGGCAAAGACGGAAGGTAAGAAAATTATTGTTGTTTCCGATCTAGCGACATCCTACTTAAGGTCAACGGAAAACTCTCGAAGATCTCCGGTGTTTTTTAAGAATCCTTTGCGTCTTTGCCCTTTGCGCTTTTGCGAAAAAAATCAGAGTCTTTTGCGTTAAAAGACCGCTCATCCAATTCTATCAGATTCGCAACACTTGCTGTCCAGCAATTTATAACCATAATTTAGGTATGAAGGTTCTCGTCACAGGCGGTAGCGGTTATTTGGGTACACATGTCCGCAAATTCCTCGGCGCAGACGACCTTTCGCGGCGTTCGAATCTTGATATTCTGAGCATCGAGAACGCGGGTATCGTCAAAGATTACGACGTGGTCATCCATCTTGCCGCTTTGCTTGATAAATCACCCGAGAACGCGGGCAACATCTTTCTGACAAACGTCGATGGCACGGTAAATCTGCTTCGTGAGATGAAGGAAGACGCGGTTTTCATCTTTGCCTCGACAAAAGACGTTTACGGGCGATTCGCCGATAATTTTCCGCAGGTAAACGAGAGTTGCCCGACGCTCTTTGCCGGCCAATCGCCACTCGAATGGTCAAAGCTAATCGCCGAGCGATATGTCGAGTATTACGCGAATGCCCGCAACTTTCGTTCGTGTATTTTCAGGCTTTCGACCGTTTATGGCTCGGTAACAGAGGATAATACGCCGAATTTCGTCGGCCACTACGTCGATGCCATCAACAAAGGCGAACGTCTGCAACTGCCGGGCGGCGGATCGCCGATTCGCGATCTGCTGCATGTCGATGACCTGTCGCGGGCGTGCTCGACCTTCACTGATTCTATCATCCGCCACGGCCTCTACAACCTCGGCGGCGGAGCGGGCAATCCGCTGACCCTAAAAGAACTCGTCGCAAAGCTAGAAGAAGTATCGGGCCTGCAAGCGGTCATTGATGAAGAAAATCCACAGACGGCCCCGACGCCGCTGAATTATGTGACGGATTTGAGTCTAATTTCCCAGGAACTCGGCTGGGCGCCCGAAATCGGTGTTAGTGAGGGGTTGAAATCGCTTTTTTAGTAACCTGCCGCGACGAAAATAGCTTGAATTTAGTAGGGGAAAACCTCATTATTTATAAGTGACCGAATTCGAAGTTATAACCAAAATTGACGACATCGAAATAATCGCTGTCGGTAATCGAATTCGTGATATCGAATGGCTGCGAAAAACTTACGGAGCGGGCCGCTGGCGTAAAATGAAGGGATTTGCAAGGATTCGTTTTAGTGATGACGGTGAAGAATTTTATGCTGAATTGCACTGGTACGAAGCCCACGGCATCGGCAGGATGGAAATGAAGGTCAAAGACCTGTTCTAATGAAGAATATGAACGCTAAGCCACAATTTGCAATTTGCGTAAACAACGAGCAATATCCTGCTTCACTCCAGCTATGGAAGGTTTATCGAGTCCTGCCCGATGAGCGTGGGTCGCGACATCACATGCTTAGAATCGTCGATGAGTCAGGCGAGGATTATCTGTTTTCAGCGAGTTATTTCGTGCCCGTGGAATTACCTCAGGCTGCCGAGTTAGCGATTCTCGCAATGGTCTAAACCAGTTTGAGCGGTCTCCGATAACAAACCTGCGTCTTTAGGTTGAAAACTCCTAGATGAAAATTCTCGTCCGAGGGACAAATTGGATCGGTGATGCCGTGATGTCGATTCCGGCTTTGCGGGAATTGCGACGGATATTTCCGGGTGCGAGCATCACGCTGCATACGCGGTCGTGGGCGGACGGGCTGTTTCGCGATGCGGCGTTTATTGATGAAATTGTCACGTTTGACAGGCATAAATGGAAGATCAAGGATGTTTACGATAACTCGGAATTTTTGCGTGAAGACGGCTACGATCTTGCTCTGTTGTTACCAAATTCTTTCGAATCGGCGCTGACGAGCTTTGTGTCGCACATTCCGAGACGGTTCGGTTATAACAAAGATCTTCGCGGGCTGCTTCTAACCGAGCCGATCGCGGTTCCGGAATGGAAGAATCGCAAACATGAGGTTTATTACTATTTGAATCTCGTTTCTGAGATCGAAAAGCGTGTGCTGGGTCGCGATACGGTTTCGGCGGCGTATCCTGATATTTCACTTGAAATTTCGGACGAACGGCGGTTGCTGGCGAGTCGGCAACTTGCGGCCTTTGGCCTCGATCCGCAAAAGAAAACTGTTGCGCTCGGTGTCGGTTCGACAAATTCGAGAGCAAAACGCTGGCCCGCAGAGCGTTATGCGCGAGCTCGCCGATCGGCTGCAGCGTGATGCGGATGTAAATGTCGTGCTGATCGGTTCAAACGAAGAGATGGGGGTCGCGGAACAAGTCTCGGGGCTTTGTCAGTTCAAACCAACAAACATCGCAGGCAAAACCGATCTCTCCGAGGCCGTTTCGATTCTCGCGTCAATTGACCTGCTAATCTCAAACGATATGGGCCTTGCGCACGTTGCTCCGGCGGTCGGGACGGACACGATCGTGATTTTTGGCCCGACAAATCCTGAAACAACGCGGCCGTTTGCCGCAAATGTAACGTTAATCCGTCGCGACGATGTCGATTGTTCGCCGTGTATGCTTCGAGATTGCCCGATTGATCATCGCTGCATGACGCGTATAAGCGTCGATGAAGTTTTTCAGGCGACGGTGGGGATTTTTAACGCAAAGTCGCAAAGCGGCAAAGACGCAAAGGTTGGAGATGAGCTGTTGATCGGTTGACCGTCTTTTGCTTTCTTTGCGGCTTCGCACCTTTGCGACTTTGCGTTAAAGTCTTATTACTCTTTATGAAAAAACCAGCAGTTTTTGTCGACCGGGACGGGACGTTGATCGAGGAAGTAAATTTTCTTTCTCGGCTCGAAGATCTGCGAGTTTTTCCATTCACACCGCCCGCGATCAAGCTGTTGAAAGATAACGGCTATCACGTCATTGTCCTCACCAACCAATCCGGCATTGCGCGCGGCAAATACTCCGAAGGCGATATGCACGCGATCCACGACCAGATCCAGGCCGAGGTTGGCGGTCTTATCGACGCATTCTATTTTTGCCCGCATCTGCCAAGCACCGAGTGCCAATGCCGCAAGCCAAATCTCGGTATGATCGAATCCGCACTGGCCGAGTTCGAGATCGATATGGAGCGTTCATGGATGATCGGGGATAAGAATTTGGATGTCCAGATCGCAGAATGCAGGCATCAGGAGTGTCCTGGTTTTGACCGGTTACGGGACGAAACATCAATTATCGCTTGATAGCGAACCGAAAATGATAGTCGAACATTTTGGTAAGGGGGTTGAGAATATAATTTCGCTCGTGGAGAGCCACACTGCTATCTTTGCAAAGGTAGAATACGAACTCGCTGTCTTCCCTCATCCACAACAATAAGGGCCCCTTCTGTCAATATATTTTCGTGTTTTCGAAGCAATGATATAACGGTCGCCGCCAATCTCGCTGGCAGGATATTCTGAGACCGAACCTGAATTACGCTTGGGCTTGCGGCTTGAGTTAAAGCGAGAATCGCCCCAAAGTCGAGGTCATGTGTGAACACAAAATAGCCGTTTGTACGAGCGTATTCCATGATCTCGACATCACGAGCCGCGTGGGTCACCGATTTCACGCCAATGTTTTGAGTCTATGTCTGCATCGGCAAAAGCAGCGTTCCAATCAGGCGACAAGTTCATGTCGATCAGGATTTTCATGCTGTAACGAGCGGTGCTTCGAGTTCCTCGACCCGCCACGCAGCATAGGCTAGAGCGGCTAGTAGGTCCTCGTGCTCAAGGTATGGATAGGCATTTAGTATGTCGGCGAACGAGTGGCCGGATGCGACCAGCCCGACAATTGTTCCAACGGTAACACGCAGACCTCGGATGCATGGCTTTCCGCCCATGACTTCTGGGTCAAACGTGATTCGGTTAACTTTATCCACAACTTAATAATAATACGCAATGAAGCATAGTCAACTTAATTCCTTCCAAAATCGTCCTCCAGCCTCACGATATCGTCCTCGCCAAAATAATCGCCCGTCTGGGTTTCGATAAAAACCAGCGTTATCGACATGTCGGGATTCTCGACCCGGTGGGCGTCTTCGCGGGCGATGTCGATAGCGTTTCCACATTTTACTAGAATTTCAACACCGTTTAATGTTACTTTAGCTATACCGCGCACGACGTACCAATGTTCGGCGCGTCGCGAATGCCGCTGATAGCTCAGTCGTTTTCCGGGTAGAACCTCGATCCTTTTTACTTTATAATTCTCGCCTTCGTCCAGGACGGTAAACGTGCCCCACGGACGTTGGTCAAAGGTGGGCGAATTGTTCTGATTTGCGGTGGTTTCCATATATATGAACAGTTTAGACGAAAAGGCCGAATCAGCCAATTTCAAGCCCTTGCAAAAAATTCAGACGCTAATAATCGGGCGCCTGGTCGTGATATTTTTGCTGCTGGTCACGAGCTGGATATGGTTTAGCGGAACGCTTTCGCTGTCAGTCGAGAATTTTCCACAGGGGCTTTTTCTTGTCTTTACTATTTCGGTCGGGCTGACGATCATCTATTTTTTTCTGCTCCGGCTCAGCAAAAATCTGGCTTGGCAGATACGGGTGCAGTTTTTCCTTGACGCTCTGTTGATTACGTGGCTTGTCTGGCGGACCGGCGATATTACGTCGCCCTACATCACTCTCTATATAGTCTTGATCAGCGTCGCGAGCTTTTTCTAAGACCGCTCTCGACACTGCTGATGGCGGTGGTTTGCTCGCTCTCTGTTCATCGTCGCTTTCGTTCCTTTCGATCACATCGATTATCGAAACAGCTTCGGACCGGTGCTGGAATTGCGAAAGGCGATGCAGATCGTCAGCTTTCATGTCGTCGCAATGCTGGTCGTCGGGTTGCTCGCGTCGCGACTGTCGGATCGGCATAGCGTCGGTTGATGAACTCGAGGAAACCGCTAAGAATCTCGCTAATCTGCGTGCCCTGCACGAACGCATTGTCGAATCGATCCGGTCGGGGCTTGTTACTACCGATCTCGATGGCAATATTTACACTTTCAATGCTGCGGCGGCCGAGATCACCGGATTCCGTTTAGATCAGGTGCAGGGAGTTCGATCTATGAGATTTTTGGCGATATACGGGAGCCGATCGATCTATCCCTCGCGGCGGCCGGCGATGGCGAACAGCTGCCGCGGTTTGAGGCCGATCTGATGACACCCGATGGGTTTGCCGTGCGGATTGGGTTTAGCGTTTCGCTTCTCTTTTCTGAGAAGCTAACGAGGCGACTGGGTTGATCATCACTTTTCAGGATCTGACGGAGATTCGCTCGATGGAGGAAAGTGTTCGTCGAAAAGACCGTCTTGCGGCGGTCGGACGCGTTGCCGCGGGGCTAGCACATGAGATACGCAATCCGCTCGGCGCGATGCGCGGGGCGATCCAGGTGCTCGAATCAAGCACGCCCGCGAATCGATGCAGGCCGAGTCTGATGGAGATCATTCTCAAAGAATCCGACCGCCTGAACAGCATAATCACAAATTTTCTCGGTTATGCGCGCCCGGCGGCGGTCGAATTTGCCGAAACCAATGTCGGCGAAGCGATAACAGAAACGATTACGCTGCTTGAAACACAGCCCCGACGTTCGTGAAAATCACATTCTTGACGGCCGATCTCGGTGATGCCGATGCGTCATTTCCGCCGATGCGACACAGTTGAAGCAGATATTCTGGAATCTGGCCCGAAACGCTATGCAGGCAATGCCCGACGGCGGGAACGCTGCGAATCGGTCTCGAAAATATCCCAAACAACCGCATCCGAATTATGTTTGAGGATACCGGCGCGGCATGTCGCCGGAGCAGGTCGAGCAGCTTTTTGAGCCTTTTTCAAATTCGACGATCGGGGGGCACCGGGCCTCGGACTTTCGATCGTTTATCAGATCGTCAAGGATCACAATGGTGTGATCAATGTCCGCAGCATCGAGGGGAAAGGCACGACCATCACGGTCGAATTGCCCAAAGCAGACAACCGTCGAGCGCTTCGATCACGAATCACGCACGACGCGTCAAAGATGACTCGTCGAGAGTCCGTCGCCGGCTTGAGGAGTCTTTTTGCAACGTCGAGCGCAAAGACAGAGCCAAGGAAAGTTTCTTCTTGAATTGTCAAGCTTACATTTGTGACAATATAGATTATGCAGGTCGTTACTGTGACACGGTCCAGCCCACAGCACATACTCAAATAAATGGCAAAAATATTAATCGTTGATGACGAGCAAAGCTATCGCCAGCTGTTCACCCTTGTTTTTGAAGAGCAGGGCAACACCATCCGCACGGCGATGAACGGACGGCAGGCGCTCGAAGCTGCTTGCCGCCGAGCCGTCGGACATGATCATCTCAGACGTCAAAATGCCCGACATGGACGGCATCGAGATGCTCCGCTCGGTTCGCGAGACTCTGCCCGACATCGGCGTGATTCTGATGACGGCATTTGCTTCGGTCGAAACGGCGCGTGAAGCTTTTAAGCTCGGTGCGGACGATTTTATTCAAAAGCCGTTCGATGTCGAAGAACTAAAGCTCATCGTTCGCAAGACGCTCGAAAAACAGGCCCTGATCAACGAAAACCGTGCCTTCAAACGCGCCCAGCGTGAGCGCGGCAGCGTCAAGAATATCGTCGGAACGTCGGCGAAGATGAACGCGATCTTTCAGATGATCGAGACCGTCGCCGAGGTGCAATCGACTGTGTTGGTCTACTGGCGAGAGCGGCACGGGTAAGGAAGTTGGTCGCGCGTGCGATCCACGATCTCAGTCCGCGGGCCGAGAAGCCGTTTATTTCGATCAACTGCGGTGCATTTACCGAAACCTTGCTCGAATCAGAGCTGTTTGGTTATGTAAAAGGCGCGTTTACCGGTGCAAATACTAATCGAAAAGGCCTATTCGAGGCGGCGCACAGCGGAACGATCTTTCTCGACGAGATCGGCGAGATGTCGCCGGCAATGCAGGTTAAGCTTCTGCGGGTGCTGCAGGAACGGCGTGTTCGGCCGGTCGGAGCCCATGACGAGACTGCAGGTCGATGCCCGCGTTATCGCCGCTACAAATCGCGATCTGAAGCAAATGACCGAGGAAGGTACTTTTCGCGAAGACCTTTTTTACCGCATTTCGGTTATTCCGATGCATCTGCCGCCGCTTCGCGAGCGGGCCGAGGATATTCCTGATCTAATCGAGCATTTTGTCAAGAAATTTAGCGATCAGGCTGGCAAAAGCGTAGCGATGTCGCCAAAAACGGCGCAAATGCTCGAAAAATACGCCTGGCACGGCAACGTCCGCGAACTCGAACACACGATCGAACGCGCCGTCGCCCTCGAACGCACAAGCGAGATACAGCCCGAACAACTGCCCGATCACATTACAACTACAACCCGCAACGCATCAGCGCCGAATTCGAACTGCCCGAAGACGGCATAAATCTCGTCAGCCATCTCGACAACCTCGAAAAAACCTACGTCGTCGAGGCTCTCCGCCAATCCGGCGGCAACCAAACCCGCGCCGCCGATCTGCTAAAAATGCCCGTCCGCTCACTCCGGCATCTACTCGACAAACACAGCATCCGTTCGCTCTCGGCGCAAATGCGGGGAACTGAGTGAGTTTTTAGAGTTTGTAGAGTTTCGAGAGTTTTAGGGTTTGTAGAGTTTTTGGAGTTTTTAGAGTATGGCGTCTTTTCGGAAGTTTGAGGAAATAGTTGCGTGGCAGAAAGCGCGAATACTCGCGAAATGCGTCTATGAAGTAACAGCCGATGGAGGGTTTTCCGGGATTTCGGTCTTCGGGATCAGATACGACGGTCGGCTGTTTCGATTATGGCGAATATCGCTGAGGGGCATGGCCGGAAAACTAATCGTGATTTTGGGTGTAATGGACAAAATAGTTGGTAATTTTTAGATGTTTTGTTCAAGTGGACAAAATAGTTGGTGTTTATTTTCTGGGTTTATTTAAGTTTCAAAATATCTGCTACAGTTTGTTATATCAAGCAAAACGGAAGTAGGCTCTGCTGGAGAGCAACCTGCCAGGGATAGCTTGACGGCTGACAAAAATGTCAGATCAGAGGGCTGTTTTTTAGCGGCCCTTTGATATTTTTTGAAGCCGTTATGCCTTAAAAAACTCATCGATAAATTTCTTTTTTCTAGCCGTTGATAATCCATTGTGGTTTCTCAATTTGTTCTTCAAATCGGCAAAATGCCCGTCAATTGCATTGGTGGTATTTGGGATTTTCAGCTCCAAATAATCGTACCAGGTAAAGAGCCAGGGCAGATTTGTTTTGAGGCTTCGATAGGCACTTCTCAGCCTTTTATGGACGTATCTGTTTTTGCCGAGCGGATCTATTTTTCGTTCGTTTAAAAAGTCCTTCCATTTTTCGTGCCACGCCTCCAATCCGCCCGCAAAACTCTCCTTATCTGTTTGTGTCAGAAGCAGTGTATGTTCCCATAACTCAATACTGGCCTGCATTTTAGGGTTCTTGGTCAAATACCTTCTGACAATGGCCACCTGATGAAACTGGCACATTTGAACAGGCAGGTCACTGCCAAATAATTGAAATAAACCCTTCCGGCCATCACAAATAATCGCCTGTATTTCGATGCCTCTGCGTCCTATTTCTTCGATTCCCGAAAGGTATAATTTATTGGTTTCCTGATCCACATATCGCTTGAATAATATCTGCCCCGTAAGGCTGTCCTTAAAAACCATTACCCCAAATGCTCTTCCAAAATATGTCGTATCCATCAACACATTTACAACGCTTGGAAATGTGTTTTCTGTTTCGACTTTTACCGCATCGATTTTTCTCTGGATCGTTTTTGCGGAACAATTATATTTCACCGCGAGCTGAGAATATGTCTGCTTGCCGATCGTATATTCTTGCCATATTTTTTGCGGATCGAGCCGTCTCGTCCCCGAAAAAACTTTCCCGCAAACAGCACATTTATACCGCTGAACACCCTCCTGAATACCGTATTTCGATACGATTTTACTCGCACAATAAAAGCACTTTTTTTATTCATAACCTTTCATCGCCATAACCCTATTCCCATCATAGCTTTAAAAGGTTTTTACCAACTATTTTGTCCATTACCCCTGATTTTGCTAATTTTCTGGTTATTGCCCATTCTTCAGCCGCCGAGACTCAGTCCCACCTCTATCTCGCCATTGACTTGGGTTACATCTCCGAGCCGGTTTTCGCTGAACTTTATTCCTCGCTCGACGAGATCTCCCGCATGACTATGGCCTTGTGTCAGCACCTTAGAAAGAACCCCGACAAGAAATCGTAGCTTTTCTTAAATAATCTCTCAGACCTGACATTTATTGTCAGAAGACTCTTACCAAATACTGTCAAAACTGGACTGTTCAGGTCCTTGTGTCCGTACCTCATTGGCAACGTGTCCCACCCGAAACGTTGAACATACAGCACTTACCAACTCTACAAACTCTACAAACTCTACAAACTCACCTCTGGCATGACGATTGTTAACAACAGAGCGGCCTGGGAAGGTACAGGATTTAGAAAATTTTAGGAGATTGTGAATTAGACATGAAAAATCAGAAAGGTTTCTCGCTTATCGAACTTTTAATCGTTGTGGTGATCATCGGTATCATCGCTGCTATCGCTATCCCGAACTTGCTGGCTGCACGTCGCAGTGCTAACGAAGGTTCGGCTGTTTCGGCCCTTCGCACCGTCCATGGTGCTCAGATGACCTATGCTTCGACATATGGCAATGCTAACTATGCCGCCAGCCCTCACGAACCTCAGTGCCAACGGCCTTGTTGATTCATCGCTCGGTGCTGGAAACAAGAGTGGCTATACGTTTGTCGGTACAAATGTCAACTTTACCGCGACGGCTCCTGCGACGTTCCACGTCGGAGCTGCTCCGAACACACCCACTGGTGTGACCGCGACGGGAACGCGTTATTTCTGTATCGAGACCGACGGTGTGCTCAAGACAGGCGCCGCTGCTCTCGCAAGCGCCGCTGCATGTACGGCTGCTCTACCACTTGCTAACTAACACTTAGTCAAAACCTTTTCCCACTCAGGAGGCACCTCGCGGTGCCTCCTATTTTTTTGCAAAAGCAGCGTCATTTCTCGGATCAGCGACGGGCTTGCCCGTCATGTGCTTCCATCACGCTTTCCGGCGGGCAAGCCCGCCTCTAAACTGGCGAATATTTTTATTGGCGGAATTGATCCTATCGTTCAGCGACGGGCTCGCCCGTCATTTATTTCTCCTCAGAGGTTTCCGACGGGCAAGCCCGTCTCTCAACTGGCGGAATTTTATTGGCGGAATATTGATCTTGCTGTTCTGCGACGGGCTTGCCCGTCATTTTATTTTTCCTCACTGATTCCGGCGGGCAAGCCCGTCTCTCAACTGGCGGAATTTGTTCTTATTGGCAGGCTGAGTATGACACTTATTGTCAGAGCCTTCTTGCCAAATACTGTCAAACACCGGCGTTCAGGCGCAACCCCGCAGAGCTAGTGTCGAAGGATCTCGTTACAGCTAAACACGGTATATACAGCACTTACTAGCCCTCGAAACTCTCTAAACCGTCCAACATCCACAAACTTCCTGTGTGGCACACGACTTGTAAGTGAGAAGGCGGCCTGGGAAGGTACAAGATTTAGAATATTTTTTAGGAGATTGTGAATTAGACATGAAAAATCAGAAAGGTTTCTCGCTTATCGAACTTTTAATCGTTGTCGTGATCATCGGTATTATCGCGGCTATTGCTATCCCGAACTTGCTGGCTGCACGTCGCAGTGCTAACGAAGGTTCGGCTGTTTCGGCCCTCCGCACCGTTCATGGTGCTCAGATGACCTACGCTTCGACGTATGGCAATGCTAATTATGCACCAGCCCTTACGAATCTCAGTGCCAACGGCCTTGTTGATTCATCGCTCGGTGCAGGAAACAAGAGTGGCTATACGTTTGTCGGTACCAACGTTGACTTTACCGCGACGGCACCTGCGACGTTCCACGTCGGAGCTGCTCCGAACACACCCACTGGTGTGACCGCGACGGGAACGCGTTATTTCTGTATCGAGACAGACGGTGTGCTCAAGACAGGAGCCGCTGCTCTCGCAAGCGCCGCTGCATGTACGGCTGCTCTACCACTTGCTAACTAATTACGGCTTTCTCCCATAATTACTGACTGGGGTGCGTTTTTCGGAACGCACTCCTTTTTTGTTTAAACAATTTTGACCGGAATATGTGTTACAATGTGGTTGTTTCGATGCAATGCGGAACGAAATAATATCAATAATCATTATGGCGAACGAAGGAACAGGATTTCTGCCCCGTGTCCTGACCATCGCGAGGAATGCCTTTCGCGAGGCGGTGCGGGATCGTATTCTTTATAACCTAATCGTTTTTGTGCTGTTGATCACGGTCAGCGCGATATTTCTGGGTGAATTGACGGCCGGGCAGGAGGCTCGCGTGATCGTGAATCTTGGCTTAAGCGCGACGCTTGTTTTTGGGACATTTATCGCGATATTTGTCGGCGTAAGTTTGGTTTGGAAAGAGATCGAGAAAAAGACGGTTTACTCGATTTTCTCAAAGCCGGTCGGTCGCGGCGAGTGGATAATAGGCAAATATCTCGGTCTGTGTGCAACGCTGCTCGTTAATCTGGCCGTGATGGGAGCGGGCGTTACGCTCGCGCTGCGTTTATGTCGGCGGCGGGCGGTTGATCGGCGGTGTTTGGGCGGCGGTTTTGTTGATCTTTCTCGAACTGACAGTCATTACCGCAGTCGCGATCATGTTTTCGTCATTTTCGACACCGGCACTCTCGGCGTTGCTTACGTTTTTTGTCTTTATTATCGGCCATTTCAGCGCCTCTCTGCTCAATGTTGCGACGAGTGTCGGGTCGCCGTCGTCCATCGGGTTTTTCACGGCGATCTATTATATTCTCCCAAATCTGTCGCATTTTAGCTTTATCACCGAGACCGCCAACGGGATGCTGCCGCCGTCGGCGATGCTCGGCGGTTCGATCTTGTACGCGGTTTTGTACGACATCGTTTTACTCGCGATAACGGTGGTGATCTTTAGCAGGCGTAATTTCAAGTAGTGCGAAGAGATCGGGAATTGCAAAAGCCCGAGCGTCAGCAAGGACGAATCCTCAAGCTGAATGTTCGCCCTAGCTCACGCGCCGCTGGGCTTTTGCAAGCTCGATTATACCGCCCACGGAAGAAAGCAGAAGGTAATGGCAAACTGGAACGTTAAATCAGTAATTGTGCCGATAGTGATAATCGCCGCGGGCTTTGCGGGGATTGTCTTGCTGAGCGATTTTGTCCGTGACAGGCGGCCGTCGCTGCCCGAAACTTTTACGGATTCTGACCTGGGCATGAACGGTTCACGGCTGAAAGGTTTTGCTCTGGGAATGGAAGGTCTGCTCGCGGATTGGTATTGGATCCGGTCGCTGCAGTATATCGGCGACAAGATGCTGCGCTCGCGAAGCCTCGAACTTTGACATCGAGAATTTGAACTCTCTCAATCCACGCCTGCTTTATCCGCTGCTCGAAAACGCCACCGATCTCGACCCGCACTTTATCGGGGCCTATTCATACGGCGCGATAGTTCTGCCGGCGATCGACAAGGAAAAAGCGGTCACCTTTGCCCAAAAGGGAATTGCCAACAACCCGGGCGAGTGGCGGCTGTATCAATATCTCGGTTTTATATACTGGAAGCTAGGCGAATTTGACAGGGCGGCTGAGACCTATCAGAAAGGTTCTGAGATCGCGGGTTCATCGGGATTTATGCGGCTGATGGCGGCGGCGATGAAGACTGAGGGCGGCAGCCGGGCGACAGCCCGAACTGTCTACAACCAAATGCTCGCCGAATCTGACGACGAGGCCATTCGCATAACCGCTGAACGCCGCCTGGCACAGCTAGATTGGTTTGACGAACGTGACGCGATAAATAGGGTCCTGAACGACTTTAAGGAGCGTAATGCGCGGTGTGCTAACAGTTTCGGCGAGATCGTCCCCACGCTTGTGCAGGTCAAACTGCCGGAAGATAGGCAGTTCCGCGTCGATACAGCAAATCGTCTGGTCGATCCGTCCGACGCGCCATACAAACTGGATAAAGAAAAATGCGCGGTAACGCTCGATCGGGAAAAAACGAAACTACCGCCGGAATTTTAAGGATCGGCGCCGGGACCGCAGGCGCCCTGCAAGCATCCTTCTTAGGACGCTGACGAACGTGGTGGGGAGGCAAGTTGAATGGACTATAACGTTCTCACGCCGGAGGAACCGGCGTGGCAGGCGAGGGCTCCTGCGTTCCCGGCTCTGACAGTTGATATGGAATACGCTATCGAAATAAATAATCTCTCGAAAGATTACGAGACGGGTTTTCTAAGGAAAAAACGAGTTCGTGCGCTCGATGACGCTGACTCTAAACGTCCGGCCGGGCCAGATATTTGGCTTTCTCGGCGGCAACGGGGCCGGAAAGACGACGACGATAAAAACGCTGATGCGGCTTCAGTTTCCGACCGAGGGATCGGCAAAGATTCTCGGCCACGACATTTCGGATGTCCAGATGCACCGGCGCATCGGTTATTGCCCCGAAAATCCATATTTCTACGATTACCTAACGGCCCGCGAAGTGATGGAGTATTTTGGGAGCTTTTTGGCTTATGATAGAGCAACACGCAGTCGGTAAAACCGAAGAATTGCTAACCGCCGTCGGTCTCGACGAAAAAGACTGGAAAAAACAACTTCGTAAGTATTCAAAAGGAATGCTGCAGCGTGTCGGCCTCGCCCAATCGCTGATAAACGACCCCGAAATCGTTTTTCTCGACGAACCGATGAGCGGGCTCGACCCTGTCGGCCGCCGCGAGATACGCGAACTGATCGCCGGACTTGCGCGAAAAAGGCACGACGGTTTTTATGTCAACGCATATTCTCTCGGACATCGAGGCACTGTGCGATGAAGTGGCAATTCTTGCGAAGCGGAAAACTCGCTGCATCGCGGCAATCTGAGTGATCTGCTTGACCAATTCGGGCGAGTACAGCGGGCACTCGAGATCAACGTCGAAGGCGTAGCAGCCGAATCGATCCGCGATGAAGTCGAATTCATCGCCGGTGCGACCATCACCGCGAAACCAAACGGCGCCATCATCAAGATCTTCGACGAATCCGACATCGAAGCAGTACTTCAAATCACCCGCAAAACCGGCGGTCGCCTCGCCTCGATCCAGCCGGTCAAACAATCGCTGGAAGAGCTATTTGTAAACGAAACCTCGGAATCAAAAACTCCCGCAGGGTAAGAAATAGGGATTTTGGCCGCAGATTTACGCAGATTACGCAAATTCATAAGAAGTCCATCTGCGTAAATCTGCGGCTAAAACTGTTTTTTTGCTTTTATCGCGGTCACTTTCCAGCGGATGTTCGCCCTATCGTCCTCTTTTGAAAATCCGTCGAGAGTCAGGGTGATCGGGATGATTTCGCCGGGGCCGAGGACGGGCTGTTGGACGGGGACGACGAGGATCTTCGTTCTCGTAACACGACGTTGAACTGGGTGACGACCGCGACATTTACCTCTAATGCCGTTATCGTTCGGGTACCTTTGTTACGGATTTTGCCGTTGATGTACATCGAGATCGTCCCCATTCCGGTTGGCGATTGGACGGTTCCATCGTCGGTCGAGATGATGATGTCTTTTTGAAGCGGATCATATTCGGCCGAACCTTCGTGGAGCGATCCCTCGAGGATTTTCGCGGTCTGCACGTCCATCGACGGCTTGAGCGAAAGTACGCCGATTACAGCCGCGATCGCGACGACAGCGATGAGCAGACCAACGAAGAAGACTTTATTTACACCGCGTTTTTTTTCTACGGGTTTGAATAGATCGTCCATTGGAAAGAATTTTAACGCAAAGACGCAAAGGGGCAAAGACGCAAGGGAAGAATCGATTTTTCGCGCCCGCATCACTTCGCTTCTTCGTCAATCCGGCCTTCCATCTTTGCGTCTTTGCCCCTTTGCGTCTTTGCGTTAAAATCTTCTGAAGCGCCCAAAAAATGTCCACGCCGAAACAAAATTCTTGCCACTGCCAGCCTACGTCGAGGCCGCTTTGCCGGTGCCGCTGCGGCGTGTATTTACATATCGGATTCCATGAGGAAATGCGTGAGAATATCAAGCTCGGAGCGCGGCTGATTCTGCCCTTCGGCCGCCGAAGCTTGACCGGATACGCCGTCGGGCTGCACGATTCGAACTGCCGCCGATATCGAGATCGACGAATCAAAGATAAAAGACATCATCGAGGTCACCGACGAAGAACCGCTCATCACGCCCGAGATCCTAAAATTGACCCAATGGACGGCGGATTATTACGCGTCGTTCTGGGGCGAAATGCTCAAGGCGTCGCTGCCGGCCGGAATAAATGAGGAAAAGCGTGCGCCCAAAACGGCGAAAGGCCGTCAGGCTGCTGTCGTCAATACCGGACGAGATCGACAAACCGCTGACCGATCAGCAACAGTGGATAATCGATCTGCTAGAGGCAAACGGCGGCGAAATGCTCTTCACCGACGTACTCGAACAGGCCGATGTCGGAGCTTCGCCGATAAATACGCTGGCCAAACGCGGCATGTTAGAGATCTATGTCCAGGACGTGAGGCGCGACCCGCTGGCCGGAGCGCGACTTCCCGAACGCGACGATTTTACCTTGACCGCCGAACAGCAAACCGCTCTCGACGCGATCACGACGGCTCTCGGCGACGGCGACAAATTCAAAGCATTCCTGCTCCACGGCGTGACCGGCAGCGGCAAGACCGAGGTCTATATTCGGGCGATGCGGTTCGCTCTCGACGCAGGGCGTTCGGCGATGATGCTGGTGCCGGAGATCGCTTTGACGCCGGTGTTTTCGCGGCGTCTGCGGGCGGTTTTTGGTCTGAGGTCGCAATTCTGCACTCAAATCTGTCAGCCGGCGAACGATATGACGAATGGCGGCGCATTCGTCGCGGCGACGCCCGCATCGCGATCGGTACGCGTTCGGCGGTCTTTGCTCCGCTCGAAAACATCGGCCTCGTCATCGTTGACGAGGAGCACGACCCGTCATATCGCCAGCACGAATCGCCGTTTTACAACGCCCGCGATGTCGCCGTGATGCGTGCGCATCTTGCCGGAGCGGTCGTCGTTCTCGGCTCGGCAACGCCGGCGATGGAATCGTTTTACAACGCCCAGACCGGCAAATACACATATCTCCGCCTGCCCGACCGCATCGGCGGACGCGGCCTGGCAACGGCCGAGTTGATCGATATGCGCGAGGTTTTCAAACGTGCGGGCAAGGACGTCGCCCTTTCGCCTGAGCTGATCGACGCGATCAGAGAAACCCACGCAAAAGGCGAGCAGGTCATCATTCTGCTAAACCGCCGCGGCTTTTCGCAGTTCGTGCTGTGCCGCACGTGCGGCGAGACGATGAAATGCAAAAATTGCGACATCACGCTGACATTTCATCGCGGAAATGACAAACTCCTCTGCCATTACTGCAATTACCGCGAAAGATCGCCGCGCGTTTGCCCGCATTGCGAGAGCGAATATCTCTATTTCGTCGGCGAAGGCACCGAGAAACATCGCCGATCAGTTTACGGAAAGATTTCCCGGAGATGCGGATCGCCCGCGTCGATCGCGACACGATGGCGCACAAAGGCGAGATCGAAGACGTCCTGCTAAAATTTGCGTCCGGGGGCCTCGACATGCTCGTCGGCACGCAGATGATCGCCAAAGGCCATGATTTTCCAAACGTAACGCTCGTCGGCGTCATCTCGGTCGATATCGGCCTCGGGTTGCCCGATCTGCGTTCGGCGGAGCGGACGTTTCAACTGATCACGCAGGTCGCGGGCCGTGCCGGACGCGGCGAAAGGCCGGAAAGGTGCTGATCCAGACGTATTATCCCGAACATTACGCCCTGCGCCACGCAAAAGACCAGGATTACGAAGGCTTTTATAAAGAAGAGATCAAATATCGCGAACGTCTCGCCTATCCGCCGTTTTTCGTCCTCGCGTCGATAATGATCAAACACCGCGATCATGCCTACGCCTCGAAAATGGCAAATCTTCTGCGGCGTTCGCTCGACACGGCAAATGCCGATAAAACCGCCAGGATCCTCGGCCCCGCACCGGCTTCGCTCTCGCGTCTGAAGAACGAATTTCGTCTGCAGATCATCCTAAAAGGAGTCAGTCGCCGCAGCTTGCGCGAAACGCTCGACATCGGCCTCGCCGACGCCGAACACCACGGCTGCGACCTGCGCACGATAAATGTCGAGATCGATCCAGTGAATCTAATGTAAAGAAAAATTGGCCACGGATAACACGGATAAGAAAATGTCCCCGATCCGTTTTATCCGTGAAATCTGTGGCCAATTCTTTTCTGTGTTTTCCCGGCGTTTTTTGTTACTTTATACCCAAATTCTTTACGAGAAATCCATAAATATCAGCCTGCTGCTCGATTTGCAAAGCCGTCGGCAGACCTGCACCGTGGCCGCCGCGGACCTGGATGCGAATCAGCACCGGGGCATCGCCGGTTTGGGCGGCCTGCATCGCGGCTGTGTATTTGAAGCTGTGGGCAGGGAATACGCGGTCGTCGTGATCGGCGGTCGTGACGAGCGTTGCCGGGTATTTCGTGCCCGGTTTGGCGTTGTGGTACGGCGAATACGCGTACATCGCTTTGAAATCCGTCGGATTCGCCGGGTCGCCGTAATCCGACTTCCACGCCCAGCCGATAGTGAATTTATCAAACCGAAGCATGTCCATCACGCCGACGGCCGGAAGCGCGGCGCCGAAAAGGTCTGGATTCTGATTCAAAACAGCCCCGACGAGCAAACCGCCGTTCGAACCGCCTTGAATCGCGAGCTTCGGCGTCGAGGTGTAATTATTGGCGATCAGCCATTTCCCGGCGTACGCAAAATCGTCGAAAACGTTCTGTTTATTGAGCCGCGAACCGCCTTTCCACCATTCTTTGCCGTACTCGCTGCCGCCGCGGATACATGCAACAGCATAAACGCCGCCCATTTCGAGCCACGCGACACGGGCGATCGAAAATCCGGGTGTCGAAGCGAATATTAAAACCGCCATAACCATAAAGGATCGTCGGATTCGCGCCGTCGAGCTTCAATGCCTTTCTTATAGGTCAGAAACATCGGAACTTTCGTTCCGTCTTTGCTCGTGATAAAAGACCTGCTTGACCTCGTATGCATTCGAGTCGAATTTAACCTTTGCGGTGCGGAAGAGCTTACTTTTGCCCGATTTTCATATCGTAGCGATAGATCGTCGGCGGGGCGTTGAAGCTCGAATACGAGTAAAAAGTCTCAGAATCCTTGCGCCTTCCGCCAAAACCGCCTGCCGAACCGATCCCCGGCAATTTTACTTCGCGGACAAACTTGCCGCTGGTCTCAAATATCTCGATTTTGGTGTGGGCGTCGGTCAGATAGTTCAGAACGAATTGATTATTGACGAACTGGACGCCGTTTAACGTGTCGGGCGACTCGGGAATGACGTCGGTCCATGCCCTATCCTTGCTCAAAGCGTCGACTTTGACGACCTTGCCGCGTGAGGCGTCTCTTATCGGTCTGAAAGTAAAAGACCGATCCGTCGTTGCCGAGGAAATTCCAGCTATTATCAAGATTTTCGACAAGCGGCATGATCGGGCGCTTTTTCCATGGTCAGATTCTTGAAATAGACCATATTCATCCGCTCGGTGCCTTTGCCGACGGTGATGATGCAGCCAATTGCCGTCCTCCGAGATCTCGGCCCCGCAGAAATATTCTTTATTATCAGGACGCTCGTAAACGACATAATCCTCGGATTGCGGCGTGCCTAGTTTGTGAAAATAGAGCTTTTGATAATAGGTTGTGGCTTTCAGCTCCTGGCCTTTTTCAGCCGGCGGATAGCTCGTGTAGAAGAAACCGGAGTTGTCTTTGAGCCAGGCGGCGACGCCCTGACGGTTTGGCGAGAGCGTGTCGGGCAAAAGCTTGCCCGTCGCAACATCCAGCACAAACCATTCGGAACGGTCCGAGCCAGCCTGCGATACGCCGTATGCCCACAGTTTCCCGTCATCGGTGAACCTCGAGCCCCCGAGTGCCGCAGTGCCGTCCGTACGGAGTTTGTTTGGGTCAAAGAAATACCGTGCCCGGATCGTTGATCGAGGTCGCTTTGTAGAGAACGCTCTGATTTTGCAGGCCGTCGTTTTTTGTGTAGATGTAAAAATTATCGGTGATCTTCGACGGAGCGGAATATCGTTCGTAATTCCAGATCTCGGTCAGACGATTTTTGATGCCTTCACGTTGCGGGATCGTCGAGAGGTAAGAATTTGTGAGTTTGTTCTCAGCTTCGATCCACGCCTTCGTCTCGGCGGAATCGGTGTCCTCCATCCAGCGATATGGATCGGCGACCTTTACTCCGCTGATAATCGTCAACCTGATCACCGCGACGCGGCTTAGGGTAATCAAACTTCTGGGCCGGAACACTAACCGCCAAAAAAGCGCTGACGATCAGAAAAACAATCGATCTTTTAAACATAACGCGTTCAATACTCCTGATTTCGGAAAGATTTTCAGTAAGTATAGTACGCTCTTTAGCTTAAAGACAAACCTTATCGAAAGCCCAAGTGTTAACGAACTTCGATAAGTTGATGGCGACGCTCAAGGAGTTCGGAAATCTCTCTCCAACGAGGTTCAAGCCAGATCAGTAAGGCCTTATTTGTCGAATTTCCGACCCGTAGCCAAATGATAGTCGGGCCATCAAGCGTCCTCGCCGTTCGTTCCGCGAAATCTTCGTCTTTGGTAATTATCGTGAGTTCAAACTTTCGAGCATAATCCCAAATCGCGGAGTCTTCGGCGTCGGCGAGACCGACATCCTTTACGTGTTGGGACGAGTGACCTTTTTCATAAAGCCAACGACTAAGTCCGGGCGGTAGTTGGGCATCAATGAGAAACTTCACGTACCCACCATCACGACCGCGTGATCAAGCTGGGCGGCCGCATAGCCGAGACTCGCCTTAATATCATCTGCTTCCAAATATGGAAAGTCTTCTAGTATTTCCGCCTCACTCGCACCGCCCGCCAACATATCAAGAATATCCTTGACCCGAATACGCAGCCCACGAATGCACGGACGACCGCCACACTGGCGCGGGTTCGACGTAATTCGATTCATCAATTCGCCATTCATAAAAGGATGTTAGTTAAGTTTACAGGGTGAAGTCAACCTTTCGAATTGCCTCACAAAAAAACCACTTGAAGGAGGTATCGTTGCCTCAAAATAAAAACCACTCGAAAAGGTAAGGCAAAAAGCCTTCAATGTTAAGAGCATTGGAGGGCGTGGGATGAGGATAACTATGGCAGCGAGACGAGAGGTGGTGGCGGTAACGGCGAGGCGGTATCAGAGGGCCGGGAAGGGTCAGAAGGGGAAGATTCTGGACGAATTTGTGCAGACGACGCAGTATAGCAGGTGGCATGCGAGTCGTTTGCTGCGTCACTACGGGCGGAAGGAGCGATTTAGCGAGAAGAAGATAATGCGCGTGACGCTGACAGGACGCAAAGGGCGTGTCGGGCGGCGGCGGTATTATTGCGAAGAGACGGTACGGGTTTTGACGAAAGTTTGGAAGGTGATGGATTATATCTGCGGCAAGCGTTTGCCGCCCGGTCCTCTCAGAGGTCGTCGAGCGGCTGGAGCGATTTGGCGAGATAAGCTGTGATGCCGAGATCAGGCGGAAGCTGTCTCAGATAAGTCCGGCGACGATCGACCGAGTGCTTCGAGCGGAGCGAAAGAAGTATGAACTAAAAGGACGGTCACACACGAAGCCGGGTACGCTGCTCAAACATCAGATTCCGATTCGCACTTTTTCGGAATGGGACGACGCTCGAGCGGGATTCACCGAACTCGACCTGGTTGGGCACGACGGCGGAGTGGCGGCGGGCGATTTCTGTCAGACGCTGGATGTGACGGACATTGCCACGACATGGACCGAGACCGAGGGCGTGAGGAACAAGGCGGAGGTACACGTATTTGCGGCAATACAGGAAGTTAAGGTACGTCTCCCGTTCGATCTTCTGGGCATTGATTGCGACAATGGAGGCGAATTTATCAATCACACCCTTGAAAAATATTGCCGAAAGGAAGAGATTACTTTTACACGCTCTCGACCTGGCAAGAAAAACGACAACTGCTATGTCGAGCAGAAAAACTGGTCCGTCGTGCGGCGGGCCGTCGGTTATGCACGCTTTGATACCGATGAGCAGCTCGATCTGCTAAACGAGCTTTATCGTCACTTGCGGCTTTATACAAACTTCTTTATGCCGTCAATGAAACTCATCGAGCGAGAACGTATCGGCAGCCGGGTGCGTAAGAAATACGACGCGGCACAAACGCCATACACCCGTGTGCTGGCATCACCGCATATCTCAGACGAAGTGAAACAAAAGCTGCGAAATCAATACGAGGCACTCAATCCGGCCGAGCTCAAACGCCAGATCGAGCACCTCCAATCGAAGCTTGATAAATCTATCAGTACACTCAAGAGATCACCCGCAACCGAGCGGCGACTCTCTTCATTGGTCGCCGGTCGTAAGGCAGGTGCCTGGGCTAGATAAAGGGGCCTCGAAGGTTAAGAAAATGAGTTTATCGCTTTTGGGAAAGTACGGGACAAAAAAGAGACGGCCGAATCACAAACTCGGCCGCCCCGTACCTTCCCCCGCAACGGCGCTCAGGTCGCTCTCCAGCGTCGCCCTATCCTCCGTGCAGGCACTAAAAACTCTATCACAAAACTCTTCGAAAATCTTCGAAATCAACGACTTGAATACTACACGTTCAAGTGGTTTTTATTATGAGGCAACGAATCACTTTTCAAGTGCGTTTTATTTTGAGGCAATAGGCCTTTTGAGCGCGGCTGTACGGGCTGTACCCACGCCGGATGCTTGCCGCTCCAGTCAGAATACCGGCAGATTTTCTTCAACGCTGTTCTGGGACGTAATATTTTGAATTCTTCCCGGTGTTCTAGCAGGCATCCAGCGTTTGTGTTCGTAGAGCGCTTTTTCGGCTTTTTCTTTTGTTTGGGGACGGTCAAACAGATAACCCTGGCCGTAGTCGCAGCCGAGATTTTGCAGCAGGGCAAGCTGCGATTCGGTCTCGATGCCCTCGGCGATCACCTTTTTCTTGAGGTTTTTAGCTAGTGAAATGATCGTCTGCAGAATCTCGGAATTTTCACCCAGTTCGCCTACGTTGCATACGAACGAGCGGTCGATCTTGAGCGTATCAAAGGGCAGGCGATGCAAATAGCTGAGGCTCGAGTATCCCGTACCAAAATCATCGATGCTGAGCTGTACGCCGAGCAGTTTTAGACGATTGAGCATATCGATCGTCCGTTCGGCGTCTTCCATCGCCGTGCTTTCGGTTATTTCGAGTTTTAGCGAGGCCGGATTGATCTTTGAGATAGCGAGAGCATTGTCAACGTCAGCGATCAGATCGTCATTCGACAGGTGCTTGCCCGAAATGTTTACGCTCACCACGATGTTTTTGTACGCCGGATTGATCTTTTGCCATGCGGCGATTTGCATCGTCGTCTCTCCCAAAATCCATACCGTGATCGGCACGATCAGACCTGATTCCTCGGCGATCGGTATAAACTTATTTGGCGGTATGTTGCCAAATTCGCTGTGGTTCCACCTAAGCAGCGCCTCAAAGCCCATCAGACTGCCGTCCTGAATATCGATCAGCGGCTGATAGTTCATCGAAAGTTCACGGCGATCCAGCGCCCCGCGCAGATCGTTTTCATAGCGGACGCGTTCGAGAAAACGTTCACGCAGATCTTTTGTAAATACAGCGACACCGCTATTCCATTCTTTTGCGTAGTGCATTGCGATATCGGCGTCGCGGAGGACTTCTTCGGGGGTTTCGTATTCGGCGTCGCACGGGGCGATACCAATATTTACGCTGACCGAGACGGTGTTGCCGCTCAAGGAGAAAGGCTGGGCAATGTTGTCGAATAGGCGCCGCGCGACCTTTTGTGCTTTGTTGACCGCAGAAATGCCTTTGAGAATGACCGCAAATTCGTCTCCGCCGATACGGGCGACCAGATCTCTCGAACTAAGCATTCGGACAAACCGTTTAGCGGCGACCATCAAAACTTTATCGCCGAGAGCATGGCCGAGGCTGTCGTTGATGTTCTTAAATTTCCTTATATCAAGAAAAAGGACGTAAAAGGTTTTGCTCGGATCGTCCTTGTAGTCTTCGATACGCTGGCGAAGCCGGTCGCCAAACTGTTTCCGGTTTGGCAGGTTGGTCAACGAATCGAAAAGGGCCGCGTGCTGGAGGTCTTTTTCGCTTTTTCGCAATGCATCATTCGCCCGCTCTTCTTTTTCGAGCGTTATGGCGAGCTGGCCGGCATGTTTTTCTGCTTCGCGGCGGCGCTCACGCTCGGTCTCGGCCTTTTCACGCTCCGCAGCCTCGGCCTGTAGAATTGCCTCGCCAACTTTTTGTATCGACTGGCGATAAGCGAAATATGCAAAACTGAGGGCGAAAAAGCCGATAACGCCCGTCACGATATCGCCGAAATGAATCAGCTTATAGACGACGCCCGCCAGCCCCGCACCGACGACCTGAGTCAGCGAACTCGAAAAACAATCGCGCTTCCATGTTGCAAACAGATTCTCACCGTCAGACAACGACTGGATGATTGCCGCAAGAAACGACGAAACTCCAAAATGTAGTATTCCTAAGCTACAGAGCGTCGCAAAAAGGTGCTGCGTTGTGCCGGCCTCGGGCGGCAGAAAAGGCGCGGTTGGCATATTGAGCCATATCAGGTAGGTTACGGCCATTGCTAACGCATTGTTCGCGACGTTAGTCGGTATCATCAAGCGGCCAAAGTGAAAGCCCCTCGAGCGTAGATATAAACAACTGGCCAGCGTTTCTACCGCCGCAACGACTATTGCGGCTGACCCGCCGTAGTACAAAAACGCGAGCAATACAGCCGCGTCAGAAAAACTGATCGCAAAACGTGAGCGCGGCAGTGCGAGGCTCATTCGAGGAGCGACAATCGTTGCAAACGCAAGAAGGACCAAGAACCCCCAACTAAACGTTGCCGCCGACAGACCGGCCAGGGCTAACGCAACGCACAGGGTTGCCGCGAGGATAGATATCCATTTGACTATGGTTGATAGAGTTTCTCTGTTCATATAAGTAGGAAAGGAATGAGAACAGGCGAGTCGAGGGTTGGGATTAACTGGCCGGAAGACCCGTTGAATCTCAAGTAGTTTAACACGTTTAACGCAAATAATCTACATTAAAATCGCTTCACAATGTAACAGTGTATATCTGTTATCCACTTCACGATTTGTATAGCAGGTATACGATGATGTAAATATATAAAAACAAAGAGCTTACACCCCGTCAAGGTTTGTTTTGATTACTAGGTATCCAGGTGTGCGCAAGTGGTTCTACCTTTCAAAAGCGGAAGTCGGGGGGCGCTAAGTATTATAAACACTCAAGTTGAATGCTTGCATGACCTTGTGGCACGCCGTGGCACGCGGATTGAAATAGAGAAGGGCAGAAAGAGAAACAACAGGGCTTTCAAAATAAAAAAAACTTTAGGAGAAAAAAAATGAAAAACACAATCAAAGCAACCGCACTCGCAACCGTATTAATGTTTGGAGCCACCGTGGCAAACGCAGGTATCATGGTCAGCGACGGTCGCGAAGCTGAATGCACCGTTGAGATCAAGGGAATCATCGCCGGCGGAGCTCCAACCCCTGGAATCATCGCTGGCGGCAGCCCAATCGTTGCAGGCGTCGTGGCAGTTCTTGAGGGAATCATCGCAGGCGGCAAACCAGAACCAGCACCTTGCGTCGAAAAAAACGGCATCATGGTCAGCGACTAGTTCTTAAAAAAAAGATCGACTTTCCAACCGGGAGGGAAAAAGAAAGCGGCCAAGCCGGGAAACCGACCGGCCGCTTTTTTTTCGCATTCTCAAACCACCACTCAGGAAACTCCGCACGAAGGTTTAGTTCGCAATTTGCAATTCGTAATCTATAATTGTTTTCGATGAATAAGGTTCGTCGGCCGTTTTGGTTGCCGGCTTCGAATTATTATGTGCTTTCGATCGCGGTTTCGGCGGCGTTCTTCTTTTTGGTGTGGGGCATTTTGCACGACAGTGGCGAGGAGATGCCGTGGGTAACGGCTGGGGTTGGGGCGAGCGTTTTGCTTGCCGGGGCGGTTGTTTTGCGTGAGGTTATCCTCAGGCGGGCCCGCCAGCGATATCTCAGGCAGCAGCGAATAATGGAGAATCGCGTGACGGCGGCCAATCTTCGGTCGCAGATCAACGATCCGAGGCAGTCGAACAAACTCACGCTCGAGCATAATGCCTCGATCCTAAATGAGATCAGGCAAAAATCGGAGGCGGCGAAGCTTTTGAACAAGTTTTCTGCTGGCCACCGCGAGGTTTTTGAGATATGCGGCGAGTATATCTCATTGAACGAGAATGAGTTAAAGACCGTCAATCCCAATTCACCGCGCCTCGCCCCGCTCTTGAAAGGCCGCTCCACCGTCGCCGAGTATCACCGCTACCACCTGCTGAAATGGGCCGAGATCGAGACCCGGACGCTGACGATCGAGGCCCAAAACCGTTCACGCACGGCCGACAAGGTTGAGGCCGCCCAGAGTGCTCTGAATGTGATCGAAACCGCCCTGCATTTTTACCCGCAGGAACCGAGTCTGCTTCAGTCACACGAGGTTTTGCAGGAGATGACGGTCTCGATAAAGGTTTCGCACTTGATCGAGCGGGCCGAGCGGGCGGCGTTTAAGGGCGATTACGCTCGGGCTAAGAGCCTATATCGCGACGCCCTGTTCTATCTTGGCCGCGACCATATTCAGAGCGATATGAGAGAACAGGCCGCTCGTCGGATAAACGAAGAGATCGAGCATCTGCGCGGCCTGGAAAGCGGGCCGGATTTGGGCAAATGAGCTGCGGGTTGTTAAGATTGACGGATAATGATTTCCCAGCGATGTCCAAAATGTCACAGCACGCGCATTCGGCGCGGCTATCGTCCGACCTCGGTCTTCTCAAAGATTTTCTTTCGCTACAACCTTTTGTGCGACGGATGCAACTGGGAATTTAAGGGCTTTGCGGTACCGGGAACGGTTGATTCGCGCCCGACACGTAAGAAAAAGCGGGCCTCTGAGAAGGATTAGGTTCATTGAATTGTCACGCTCCTACGGAGCTATCAAGGTTTTTGATTCACTAGAGTTCTACAAACATGCTGCTCCTATGGAGCAAAGAATAGGCTTAAGGAATTTTCAAGTCCCGTAGGGACGGCATGTTTAGAATTGTGAGAAAAGTATTGGCGTTAAAGCTCCATCGGAGCTACATAAGATGATAAGTGCAAAATATGCGAAAAGTCGTTCTATTTTCGCGGTTTTAATTTTGTGTTTTCTCGCTTGCTGTTTTGTCGGAGGCGCGGCTCAGAATCAAGTTAACACCGATCCGCAGCCGACGGTTTCGTATGGCGATGATCTCGTTCATTTTGGTGACATAATCGATGTCGATGTAGTCGGCGGCTTTGAATTTGACTGGCGAGGGTCGCTTACGCCGGAGGGCTTTCTCGATGGCATGGACGCCTATGACGGGCCGATTTATGGCCTCTGCCGTTCGGAAAATGAGATCGCCGCCGAGATTGCAAAGATTCTCAGCCGCACATTTCGCGATCCCAGGGTCGTCGTCAAAATTCTGGATCGTTCTAATCGAGCGGTCGTCCGCCTCGATGGAGCGGTGCGAACGGCTACACGTTTTAGCATTAAGCGCCCCGTCCATCTCCGCGAACTGATCGTGATGGCCGGCGGGCTGATCGACGGGGCGAGCGGCGAGATAACTATTTTTCGCCCTGCAAACATGAGCTGTCGAGCGTCGATCATTCCCGCCTCGACCGGCGAACCTCAAAAGACGTCGCCGCCGGACAACGCTTCGGCGCTGACAAACATCAAAATCAGCGACTTATTAAGTGGTAAAACAGAGGCCGACCCGGCAATTTTGAGCGGCGACATAATTACGGTCAACCGAGCGTTGCCGATTTATGTGATCGGGGCCGTCGTCAATCCGAGACCGGTTTACTCGAGGGAGAAAATGACCCTCAGCCGCCTGGTCGCGACAGCCGGCGGACTGGCGAAAGAGGCGGATGGTGGCAAGGTTTTTATCTTCCGGCGTACCGGGCTCGAAGTTACATCAATTGAGGCCAATCTTGTAAAAATAAAGAATGGCGAAACAAATGATGAAGTTTTGCGACCTTTTGATATAATAGAGGTCGCGGCCAAGGGCGGCAGTAGGAGAAAGTATCCGCCCGTGACCGCAAATGAACAAAACCCGGATCGAGCGAAACGGGAAACGCCGCTTCGGATCGTGGATTGAGATTGTCGCCTCACGTGATTTACTACGCGGCAAAATTGGGGATTTTTAAGCTGACACGGCGATCATCGCTGCAAGCTAAGTGTTGAAATGGCAAATAATAATAAGAAAAACCGACGATTGACTACGCTGTTATGGTTGGTGGTCGTCGCGGTCGTGATCGGTGTTCTGATCGCGTATGAACAGATATCCGTACTGTACGTTTTAGCGACGCTTTCGATCGTCACGTTGCTTCTGGTTGTCGGATTCGCCGATCTGGAAGGCGTCAGCCGCCGGGATAGCGAGGACGCTGGCTCCGAGGTTTAGCCGATTTTTGATGAGATCATTTCGTAAAATTATCATCGCTGCTTTGCTCGTCACCTCGGTGGCGTCGATGGCGTTTGGCAGTTATACGACGGCCTTGCCGGGAAAAGCAGAACCGCAGGGATTGCGTTGGCGAGATCGGGCAATCACGATCGCCGTATCTAATTCAGTAATCGAACCAAATTCGAACATAAAATCGGACAGCGATGTGATCGGGGCACTCTCGCGAAGCATTGCCGCCTGGCAGAAGGTGTCGGATATTCGCATCGATTTGGTCTTCGCCGATCGCGCAAGCGTTAGCCCGCCGGGCGTCAGCGGTGACGGCATCAGCCTGATTACGATTGCCCAGTCGGTCGAGAATGTTCTGCTCTTTTCAAAAGATCCGCAGGCTGAATCGGCCAAAACGCGTGTCTTTTACAATCGCCGCAACTATATTACCGAGGCCGATATCGTTCTTAATCCGTTTCAGCAATTCTCGACTGACGGCACATTTGGCACATTTGATCTCGAATCGACGTTGACGCACGAGATCGGCCACCTGCTGGGCCTGCGGCATTCCAGCGTACTCGGCGCGACCATGTCCGGTTCGCTGCCGAAAAACGGCACGTTCGGTCTCGCCGATTTGGCACTACGTTCGCTCGCCGAATCGGATGTGGCGGCGATCCGCGAACTTTACGGCGCCGAAGCGGGAACTGAAACTTGCTGCGGCGTGATCGCGGGCAAACTCATTACCGGATCGCCTAAACCGACCAGGGGACTTCGTGTCTGGGCCGAGGAAATTAGTACCGGTCGCGTGGCGGCTCTCACGGATGTCGGCGGTGACGGAATTTTTCGGCTGGGCGGTTTGTCCGACGGAGCGTACTCGGTTTTATGGCAAAAAGACGGAGATTCGTCGCCGTCGCCGGTAAGTGTTCTGGGAACATACAAGGTCGCCAAAGACGAAACGCGGGCCATATACGAACGGATCGCCCTGACTCGTTCGGATGTTGCGTTGAGCTACATCGGTATCAACAATCAACTTACCGACTCCGCCGTGTCACTGGGTGCGGGGCGGGAATACATGCTCTACCTCGGAGGGAAGAATCTCGATTATCGAAAGCTTAAGATCGAATTTAATTCACCGTTTATTTCGCTTGCTCCGAACTCGATGACCGAACAGGATTTTGGCACGGGAGTATCCGTAATTAGTTTTGTCGTTATTGTCCACGCCGATACCACCGCCGGTGTTTACAGTGTTTTTGCGACCGCCGCCGACGGCTCGATGAGTTCGCTCATTGGGGCCATCAATATTCAGTAGAGGTGTCATATCCAATAGACGCATCATTTAAATGACATTTTGAGTTTTTATAGTTTGCGTTTTAGAAAAACTTATGCATAATTAGATGTGTTCACCTCCCGGTGAACACCGGTCACTTCGGTGGCCACGGGGCAACGGTGTGGGAGACGTTGCCCCACTTTTCTTTTTAAATTCCAGTAAATAAAGGAAATCCTTAGACGAGCGCGTCGTTACCAGTGTTTAGCGTAGGGTAAGCGATTTTCCTGAGGCCGTTGCGACCGCTCGGCGGGGTGGTATGAATCCGCCGAATTGTTTCGCGGATGGTAATCTTTCTACATCAAAGGCGGCGGCTTGACCTTATTTTTTTTCGGCGTAAAATCAAAATGTTTATTCGAAGTTGACTCGTTTGAGGCTCGTTCGGACGGTACCATTTGCAATCCGTATTTCAGACGAGTTTCGTGAAGCCGCGAGTGTTTTCAGGCACGGCGGTCTTTTTGATTTTTTAGGGATGAAAACAACCGAAAGTAACTGGTTTAAGAAGTGGCTCTACCGCGGCGTCGCCGAGATGGAGGGACCTGCCGAACCTGAAGGCAGGCACCAACAGCATTCGTGGTGGAAGGTAATGTGCTTGACGGGCGTCGATTATTTTTCGACGCTTGGTTACCAGCCGGGCATTGCCTTTCTCGCGGCCGGTGTGCTGTCACCCGTCGCAACTCTCGTTTTAATTCTGCTGACATTATTCGGTGCCCTGCCGATTTATAGCCGTGTTGCAAAGGAAAGCCCGCATGGCGAAGGTTCGATCGCAATGCTCGAATCGCTACTGTCGCGCTGGAAAGGAAAGCTTTTCGTCCTCGTCCTGCTTGGCTTCGTCGCAACTGATTTTGTCATCACGATCACGCTTTCCGCCGCTGACGCCACGGCCCACGTTATCGAAAATCCTTTCGTCCATAGCACTTTGCCATTTCTCGATCATCCGGTGATCGTGACTTTTGCATTGATCGCATTTTTGGGGATCGTTTTTCTTAAGGGATTTAAGGAAGCGATAGGAATTGCGGTCGTTCTCGTAGCAATCTACCTGCTTTTGAACGTGATCGTTCTCGGACGTGCTTTGGCCGAGGTTGCGAGTCACCCTGATTTACTTTCCAATTGGCAAACGACACTCTTTGCAAGCAAGATGTCGGCCGGCCCTTTTCAGGTGGCGGGGCTTGCCGGCATCGTACTCCTGTCGATAACGAGTTTTCCCAAACTCGCTCTCGGCCTTTCGGGTTTCGAGACGGGCGTCGCGGTTATGCCGCTCGTGAAAAGCCCAAACCGGATCGGGAATACACGGCGCCTGCTAATGACGGCGGCGCTAATAATGAGCGTGCTGCTGCTCGCCAGTAGCTTTGTGACGAGTGTTTTGATCCCGCGCGAAGAGTTTTGTCCGCGTATCGATTGCGGCGCAGCGGTCCAGGTTCACACTCCGCCGGAATATTGTGCGTGTACGCCTGAACAAAAATCGGCGGGAGTTTCGACCGAGATCGGCAAAGCCAACGGTCGTGCTCTGGCATATATCGCCCACACGTATCTGGGTGACATATTTGGCACCTTCTACGATCTCAGCACGATCCTGATCCTCTGGTTTGCCGGCGCATCGGCCATGGCCGGACTGCTAAATATTGTGCCGAGGTATTTGCCGCGTTACGGCATGGCACCGGAATGGTCGAGGGCAACGCGACCGCTCGTCCTTGTATTTACGGGTATCTGTTTTGCCGTAACCTGGGTCTTTGACGCGAATGTCGATGCTCAGGGCGGGGCGTATGCGACGGGTGTTTTGGTGCTGATGTCATCGGCGGCGATCGCCGTTTCGCTGTCCGCCAGGCGGCGAAAGAGCAAGTGGACTTTGGCGTTCTGGCTCATTTCCGCGGTATTTATCTACACGACCGTTGCGAATATTATCGAACGGCCCGACGGCATCAAGATCGCCTCGATGTTTATCTTCGCGATTATCGCCGCGTCATTTATCTCGCGAGCGATGCGTTCGACCGAGATACGAATCGACAAGATCGAACTCGACGACGCAGCCAAAGCCTTTATTGAAGAGCTAAATGACGAAGGCGAGATACGAGTCGTAACAAATCGCCGTGAAACCGGCGATATGACCGAATACCGTTTTAAGGAACATGAGAAACGGGTCGACAATCACATACCATCGTCGGATCAGATCGTGTTCTATGAGGTCGAGACCGGCGATGCGTCCGAATTCAAAGGTCGATTGCTTATCCGCGGGGTGGATGTTGACGGTTATCGGATACTTCGAACGCAGGCGCCTGCGGTGCCGAACGCGATTGCGGCGTTTCTGCTCTATCTGCGAGACCAAACCGGAAAAATTCCGCATGTCTATTTTGGCTGGAGCGAGGGCAACCCGCTGATCTACCTGGCGCGATATATTCTGTTTGGTGAGGGCGATACGGCACCCGTGACACGCGAGATACTAAGACAAGCTGAGGATGACCCGGAATTGCGGCCCAACGTCCATGTGGGCGGTTAAACGCGGCTGTGGGCGGCGCTCACGAGGTCGCGGTCGATAGTGGCAAAGCAATCGCGACAATAAACGGGGCGTCCCTGACAGGGATAAAAAGGTACGGTTGTGACGACGGAGCATTTCGCGCATTCGGCCCGAACCTCGATCCGTTGTTTTTGACCGGTTGTGCGGGCAACCTCTATTGCTTCGAGCCGCCGGTTCTTGGCTTTTTTACAATCCTTGCAGCGTTTAGGCGGGTTTTGTAGTTGTTTATCTCGGAAAAAGGACTGTTCGCCGGCGGTCCAGACAAATTCCTGTGTGCAGTCGATACATTTTATCAAGGCGTCCTCAAAATCCTCGTCGGTCGAGACTGCCTTATTTTCACCAATTTCCTCAAAAATGGTCGCTGTCATAACTAAAAACTCCGTTTCAGCATACGATCTTGTCGGCGTGAGAATAAAATAAATCGTCAGGTGTGCGGTTGAGGTTGACTGCAAAATCGTTTGAGTCAAATGCACTCGAATGTCCTGACATTACAACTATCGGATTTTAGTGTCAAGCCGAACTGGTTTGACCTTTACAATCGTCTATAACTATGAATGTTTTGGTTATCGGGTCAGGTGGTCGCGAACATGCAATCTGCCGCAGTTTCGCAAAAAGCCAACGGGTGACACGGTTGTTCTGGGCCAATGGAAATGCCGGAATCGCCGAGGTGGCCGAATGTGTCGCGCTGAGACCAGATGACGTTTACGGCCTGCTCGAATTTGCCGCTCGAAAATGAGGTTGACCTAACATTTGTCGGCGGAGAAGTATCGCTGGCGCTCGGCATTGTGGATGAATTCGAGGCCCTTGGTTTGCGTATTATAGGTCCGAATAAGGCTGCGGCACAGCTCGAGGCGAGTAAATCTTTCGCGAAAGACTTTATGGCCCGACATGGCGTGCCGACCGCGAGGTTTGTTACCGCTCACACGCCCGATTTTGCGATATTGGAACTTGAAAGCGGCGGTTTTGGCGATGCCGATACGCCGGTTGTCGTGAAAGCCGACGGTCTGGCTGCCGGCAAAGGTGTCGTCGTTGCCGCGAACCGCGCCGAAGCGATCGACGCGATAAATGAGATGAAAACGCTGGTCGGAGCCGAAGCTGCCGACAAGATCGTTCTCGAAGAATGTCTGGTAGGCCGCGAGGTTTCTCTGCTGATGTTCGTCGATGGTGAGGATTTCGCGCTAATGCCGCCAACCCGCGATCACAAACGCATCGGCGATGGCGACACGGGGCCGAATACGGGCGGTATGGGTACGATAACGGATGCGTCTCTACTCACGGATGATGAACTCCAGGTCATTGTCGAGACCATCATTCGTCCTACGCTTCAGGGCTGCATTCGTGAGGGTTTCCCGTTTCGCGGCATCCTATTCCTAGGGGTGATGATGGTGGAAGCAGTCAGCGGTCAGCAGACGGCAGTCAGCAGCAAAAAAAATCAAGAACTGCCAACCGCCGCTGCCAACCGCCAACTCCAACCCATGCTGCTCGAATACAATGTTCGTTTTGGCGACCCCGAAACACAGGCGATTTTGGTTCGTTTAGAAACCGACCTCGTCGATATCTGTGAAGCAATGCTCTGTTGCGAAAGCCCGGGGGCAAGCAAGGGCGAAACAATGAACGTTGATGAAATCGGCCCGACCGTCAATCCCAGACTCGCCGATCTCGATATTAGCTGGAAACAGGGAAGCTCGGCCTGCATCGTTCTCGCGTCCGATGGCTATCCCGCAAAGGCCCGAACCGGCGACCGCATTTTTGGAATCGCCGACGCGAAGAGTGTACTTGGCGTCGAGGTTTTCCATGCAGGAACTGCTGCTGATGCTGCGTCCCAAGGGTTAAACTTCCTCACCGCAGGCGGCCGTGTCCTCGGCGTGACCGCAACCGGCCCTGATTTAGCCAAAGCTCTCGCCACCGCGTACGAGGCCGCTGGAATGATCTATTTCGAAGGGATGCAATATCGCCGCGATATTGGGAAATAAAAAATCTACCAGTTCAGCAGCGGGCTTGCCCGCGTTCACAACAAACGTTGGCGGGTAAACCCGCCGCTTAACTGATGTATGCGTAAGTTACCCAGCGACCGCTAAGGTTTTTTCCCGGTATACGGGATCGAGCCGAGGCCGCTGAGGTTCATGTCGCCGGATATTTTGCCATCTTTTGCCTTGCCGGACATTGTGCCTTCGATGATCTGGCCCATTGCGTTGACGGTTATCGTCGAGGTGAACGAATCGCCATCGACCTTGATGTTGGCGAGCGGAGCTTCGCCGAGTTCGGTTGTGACCGAGCCGGTGAATTTATCACCCGATTTTTCGAGCTTCAAGGTACCCGCATAATCCTGGCCGGGAGCCGAGATAACGACGTCCCATTTGCTTAAGACCGGGCTTTCGGTTTTCTTCGCGTCGCCAGTTTTCTTCGGCTCCTCGATTTTTGGCTTTGCGGTTTCGGGCGTTTGGGCTGAGGCAGATGTGATCGCTAAGGTTGAGATAAAAATGACGGCAAAAACGAGTAGTAACTTTTTCATTGTGTAATTCTCCTCTTAAGTTTTCATCAATATACATTTCCGGGTGAAGGATAACAACTTCATCTTACGGGAAAAATCGGAATAAGTTGCGGTAAAACGCAAACATGAAATGGATTCTGTGAAAAACTATCGCGAAACTGCGAGGTCCAAGAATTAGTTCCGAAATAACTGGAAAGTAATAACTGAAAACTGAAATGTAGATGATCTTTGGGTAACTTTTCAGTTCTCAGTTCTCAGTTCTCAGTTCTCAGTTCTCAGTTTTCACTTACTCTGGAGAAACAAGCGGTTTCATTCGCAGAGTTTTCAAGACTCCGTTAAAGTCATTCGCGACCTATTGTCGGCAATAATTATCGTACTGCATTGGATTTTTTTACAAATTCGTCAGCGTCCTTTGTCAGGCCGTTCTTTCTGCAAAAATCAGCCAGTCTCTCGTATCGGACTGCTTGATCGACGTCGGATAGCCAGCAGATCTTCGCGGTGCATTCGGGGCACGCGTCGATGGGGCGGCGGTCGGTCTCACTGAGGTGATTTGTGCCGCTCATCAGGCATTCGTATTTTTTGCAGTGACGCATCGAGAACATGTGGCCGGTCTCATGCGCGGCGATTTTGAGCGTGCGTAGGAGGAAGTTTCTATCGTAGGTATTGTCGTCCATCCGCGAGAGCGACCAGACACCGACGCGATTTTCCAAACTCGCCTGACCAAAGACGTAATTCAACGACTCGTCAGGGTAGAGATCATCGACGGTAAAGGCGATCAATGCCGCGGCATCCGGCGGCAGAATTGGGGTTAGGATTTCACTCAGAATATATCCGGCCCGGATCTGGCGCGTTCGCGTGAGTTTGTTCTGCCTAAAGTTTGGAGTTCCACCTTTAGGTGGCCCTACACTGAGGTTTCGCGAAGCCAGCCGTTCGACCGGCAGATCATAAAACAAAAATAGATAATCAGACGTCGCGTCGACGATCTTCTGCTGTTTTGCATTAAACGTTCCCAGCGGCAAGATGTATATTTTTTGTCGTTCCTTCGTGGGCTTGACCGGATCTGCGTCGAAATATTCCGCAAAAGTCTGCCCCGGCTCATTGTGCGTTGCCAGCCAGTCATAACTCGCGGGCTTGCCCATCGGCTTGAAGAAAGGTTCGATCTTTTTGATATTTGTCCGAAGCTCCGCCCGCTCCTTCTTAGCCTCGCGCGCGGCGGTCATGTTTGAGGCGGGATTTTCGTTGGGCTTGGAACAGGCGAGCAACGAAACGCCGAGGATCAGAGCGATCGCGACACGGGTCGGTACCACCTGCGGTAGCGGGTGGGGCTTTCCAACGTGAGCATTATTCAAATTTAGGTAGATCATGACCCTGTCCATTCAAAACGTAGTTTACCGCATCATACAGTTGCTTTTCCGTCCATAACTGGCGCTGGCTTCCTTTATCAGCCCACGGCGTACGATCCGAAGTCCAGCAGCCAGCTTCCCGCATCTCTCTCGTCGCATTTGCCTTAAAGGCATTCAGGATAATTCCTGACGGCTTACCCGGATTGGCGACCACGGAATGAGCATGGTTCGTTCTTACGTTGATTGCATGGAGCAGCCAGACTCGTTTCGCACAAACGTTGACAATTGCTTGTTCGACTATCGTTCGTCGAACGGCATCCAGTTTAACCGGCTCCTGTTTGAGGCGGTCGGTGCTAATCAGTTTCCAATGTGCAATGGCGGGATGTTTGGGTGATCCATAGGCATTGTTGTGGCGGTCGATCGATCCGCGGTCATCTCCGTGAAGCCACGTTCCATAGCAGCGAAAAGTAATCAAAAAGGCTAATGGTGTGTCGGTGTCGTTCCACATAGATCAAACCTCCTCGTGAGGTCCCCACCCGCTACCGCAGGTGGTACTGACACGTTCAGCCGCTCCCGCAAGCTCTAATATTTGACAACTTGCTCACAGTAACCATCATAATTCCGTTTCATCTCCCCGATCGAATCGCCACCAAATTTCTCGCGCATTGAGTTGGCGAGGGTGATAGCGATCATAGCCTCGCCGATGACGCCGGCGGCGGGGACGGCGGTGATGTCGGAGCGTTCAAACGCGGCTAGGTTTTCCTCTTTTGTGTCGATGTCGACGCTGTGAAGCGGTTTGCGCAACGTCGCGATCGGCTTTTTGTAACCGCGGACGCGGAGCTCTTCGCCGTTTGTAATGCCGCCTTCGAGTCCGCCGGCACGGTTGGTTGGGCGGAAAAAGGGAGAACCACCTGCGTTAGCGGGTGGTCGGGAGGCGGCGGAGAAGGCCGCGTTATCTTTATCAATCAAAGGTGCATTCTGCCCCGCGTCCAATCCCCCCGCTAACGCAGGGGGTTCTCCCTTGCTTGCCGATCCGAAAAATACTTCATCGTGTACCAACGACCCCGGCCTGCCCGCATTCGCGACGCCCTCGCCGATCTCGACGGCTTTGACGGCGTGGATCGACATAATTGCGCGGGCGAGGCGGCCGTCTAGTTTGTCTTCCCACGAGGTGTGCGAGCCGAGGCCGACGGGCAAGCCCTTTGCGACGACCTCGAAGATGCCGCCGAGCGTGTCGCCGTCGGTTTTGGCCTGATCGATGAGTTTTATCATCTCGTTTTGGATATTCTCGTCGGCACAATTGAGCGGCGAATCCTGCGGGATCGCCGTGATTCGTTCCCAAGTCTGATGCAGCGGCACGATCTGCACGTGGCCGAGTTTTATGACGTGGCTTTTAATCTCGACGCCGAAGGCTGCCAGAAGCTGTTTTGCGATTGCTCCGCAGGCGACTCTCGCGGCCGTCTCTCTCGCCGATGCTCGTTCGAGAATGTCTCTTAAATCTCTCGTCTGATATTTTTGACCACCGGCCAGATCAGCGTGGCCGGGGCGGGGCCTTTTTACCACTCGCGATTTTTTGTCGGCGACGTGGCCCTTACTTACGTGCGGGCTACTGACACTTTCGACCGACATGACCTCGGTCCAATGGACGAAATCGTCGTTCTTGATCATCAGACAGATGGGCGAACCGAGAGCCTTGCCATGACGTACGCCCGACATGATCTCGACCGTGTCCGTCTCGATCTTCATCCGCCCGCCGCGGCCGTAGCCTTGCTGCCGACGCCAGAGTTCGTGATTGATCGCGTTTGTGTCAATTGGCAAACCAGCCGGAACGCCTTCGACAATGGCGACCAGAGCTTTACCGTGAGATTCGCCAGAAGTGTTGAATTTGAATTGCATGATTTTATTTTACCGCAGAGACGCGGAGACGCAGAGAAAGTATAAGACTTTGCCCGCGAATAACACGAATAGGGCGAATAAAGAAATACCGGAGAATTCTTACTTGTTGGATTCGCTTTATTCGCGGGCCAAAACTCCTGCCTCTGCGTCGCCGCGACTCTGCGGTTCAATTCTTTTCCGACGAAACACGATTAGCCCTATGCTCGCGATGATGAGCAAACCACCGATGCCTGTCTGCGGCGGCAGTTTCTCACCTAAAATAATCCAGCCGATCACGACGGCGATGAGCGGGGTGACGAGCGAGATCATCATGGCTTTGGTCGATTCGATTTTACCTAACAGCCAGTAATAAAGCCAAAAAGCCGCGATCGTGCCGGCGATGGTCAGATAGAGAATGCAGCCAACGGCCCGCCAGGTCCAATTAAACCCAAGCGGATTTCCTTCGATGATCAGGCTGTAAATAATGATTAGCGGCAGGCCGCAGATCATCTGACCAAAGACGAGAGCCGCCGGATGAAACGCTCCGCCTTTAGCCTTGACCAGGATCGACGCCTGTGCCGCTGCATATGCTCCGATAACAATTCCGACGCTGCCGAGGAATGCCATCAGGCTTTGGACCTTTAATTGATCAATAAATATGACCGCCACGCCGACAATGCCGATCGCGACGGCGATTATTTTGAGCTTTGTGATCCGTTCGTTCGGCAGAAATATCCACGCGAGAATCAGCCCGAAAACCGTGATCATCGCTTGCAAAACCGCCGCAAGGCCGGATGTTATGTATACCTCGCTCCAGAAAACGAGGCTGTAGTTTATTGAGAATTGGAGAACGCCGGTCAGGGCCATCAGCCGCCATTCTTTGGCCGTTTTTGGCAGCGGGATTTTCTGCATGCGAATGACCGCGAACAAAAAAACGACCGCCAGCAGAAACCTCGACGCCGCAAACGCCATCGGTGGCAAATCCTGAAGGCCGATCTTGATGAAAATCCAGGTAGTTCCCCAGATCAGACAGAGCAGGAGCCAAATGAGTACGGTCTTCATCAATTATTTTCGTAGAAACTCAAGGTAGTTTCGCCCTGTTTTAGCAGGCGCCAGCGGCGAATCGCCCCGACCATATCGGGAATCTGTTTTTTTGTGTGATGCTCGACGACGAGCAAGCCGTCCACATTCAGCAGCGTTTTGTTAAAGCCAAATTCGTGCAGTACGAGCGAATAATCAGAATCATACGGCGGATCGAAAAACGCGATGTCCCAGCCGGACGCGTGTTCGCGGCCCGTGAAATTCTCAGCGTCGAGGCCGAGGACGTCAGTCGTTTCTTCGGGAACGTCGAGTTTGTCTAGATTTTCCTCGATCAGAGCACAGGATTTTTTTGACCGATCAACAAACGTCACAAATGCCGCACCGCGCGACAGAGCCTCGATCCCGATCGCACCGGTCCCGGCACAGAGGTCGAGAAAGCGCGTGTCTTCGTCGATGCGCGGAGCCAGGACATTAAACAACGTCTCGCGCAGCCGGTCGCTCGTCGGTCGCGTCTTGTTGTCGGCCGGACTCTTAAGCACGCGACCGCCGTAATGTCCTGAGATAATTCGCATAGCGGGAATTTTTAACGCAAAGTCGCAAAGGGGCAAAGACGCAAAGGGAGGAATCTTAATGTTTTCGACGTGTACACCTTTACAGAATCTTTGCGTCTTTGCCCCCTAGCGTCTTTGCGTTAAATCTCTTCTAGTGTAGGAAATCGCAACGACGCGGGCAATCACGAGGTTGAGTTCGCTTTACCCGATGTTGCCGAGTTTTACATTCTTGTCCGAACGGGCGATCTTGACCATGGCTGAGGTTTCGGGCGAGAGACGGCGGCCGACGAGATAATCTGCGGCCTCGTCGCGGGCGGCGATGAGGATGTCCAGGTCGCGGGCGATGTTGCCGAGTTTGAAATCATGGATGCCCGATTGCCGCGTGCCTAAAATCTCACCCTGACCGCGTATTTCGAGGTCTTTTTCCGCGATCTTGAAGCCATCGGATGACGATTCCATAATTCCCAGACGTTCTTTCGCAACCGCAGTTTTCTTGAAATCTGTCAGCAGCACGCAAAAGCTCTGCTCCGCACCACGCCCGACGCGTCCGCGTAGCTGATGAAGCTGTGATAATCCAAACCGCTCGGCGTGTTCGATGACCATGAGCGAAGCGTTCGGCACATCAACGCCGACCTCGATGACGGTTGTCGAGACGAGGATGTCGATCTTCCCGGCGACAAAATCATGCATTATCGACTCTTTTTCCGCCGTTTTCATACGACCGTGGAGCAGGCCGACGGTGTATTGGGGGAAGACGCGGGTTCGCAGGTCTTCGAACATTTTGGTGGCGGCCTTGAGATCCATTTTCTCTGACTCATCTATCAGCGGATAAACGACATAGACCTGACGGCCGAGTTTGACCTCGCGGTCTATCCCTAAGTAAACGCCGTGGCGTTTGTCTTCGCCGACGACCACCGTTTTGATCGGTGTTCGGCCCGGCGGCAGTTCGTCGATGATCGAAACGTCGAGATCGCCGTAAACCGTCATCGCCAGAGAACGCGGAATCGGCGTCGCGGTCATTACGAGAATGTCCGGGTTGTGACCGGACGCCTTGAGTTGGGCCCGCTGCATCACACCAAACCTGTGCTGCTCGTCGATCACGGCGAGACCGAGTTTTGAAAATCTAACAGCATCCTGAATGATCGCGTGGGTACCGATAATAAAATCGATCTCGCCGTCAGCCAGGGCCGCATGAATTTTACGTTTTTCTGCGGCTTTTGTGCTGCCCATCAAAAGTTCGACGCGGTAACCGGTCTCAGCGAAGATATTTCGCGCATTGCGAATATGCTGGTCCGCCAGAATTTCCGTTGGCGCCATCAGGGCGACCTGATAGCCGTTCTCCATGGCGGCAAACGCGGTGAGAAACGCGACGATCGTCTTGCCGCTGCCGACATCGCCCTGGATTAGACGATTCATCGGGGCGTCGGACTTTAGATCCGAGAATATCTCGCCGATCACCTTCTTTTGGGCATTTGTCAGCGTGTATGGGAGTAGTTTTCTAAGACGTTCTTTTGTCGGTTCGGTGATCTCGATGACGGTGCCTTTTGGTTCTTTTTGCCGTTCGCCTCGAAGTAATTGCATCGAGAACGAGAGCCAGAAAAAACTCGTCAAAGATCAGACGTTTGTGAGCTGGGCTGCGAAACATCTCGTACTGAGCAATCGAAGCGGTTTCGGGCGGGAAGTGAATTTCTTTTAACGCCTGAACACGCGCCAATAATTTTTGCCGGGCTATTAGCTCCGAAGGCATATTTTCGACGACGGAATCGCGGTCAAGATTTTCGAGTACGCTGTGAATGATCTCGCGGAGGCGTTTTGTCTGAAATGGGCCGAGCTTGCGATAAATGGGAACTCGACGGCCGCTGTGTACGGTGGCGAACTCCGGGCGGTCGCGATCTTCGGCGAGGTCGTCGTCGGACGACCACAGTTCCGAGTTCGGAGTTCGGAGTTCCGAGTTGAGCAACGGCTCGGAACTCGGAACTCGAAACTCGGAACTCACATCGGGCAGTATCTCCAGTTCCTCCGGCTTATTCACCATCAGCGCAAACGTATTCCGCCTTTCGTCGCGTTCCCATTTGCCATAGGCGACAAAGCGCGTGCCTTGGGCGAAACGGTCCTGATAATAGCTGACGACGCGTTCGGCGGCTTTGCCGGAGACAAACCATTTGACGACAATAGGACGATGCTTGCGAGCAACATCGGAGCCGCTGATTTCAAATAAAAAGAGCGGCGGTTGTCGCGGATTGCGATTTTTGCCGACGCGAAATCCGCCAGAAACTTTAACGACAATCTCGACCGCGGCTTCCATGCCGTCCTCGATCAGGTCGATCGAGAGCATGTTCGATCGGTCCTCGTAGCGGGCAGGGAAGTAGTGGAGCAAGTCTTCAGCGGTGACCTGCGACGGGTCCGTTTTATTGGCAATTGCCGCGACCGCTATCGCCAGTTTTCGCCGAAGCGACGCCGACGTATTTGCGATCAGGCGGTCGGGAATCTCGACCAAAGTGGCTGAAATTGGGATCAGATCGTGCGTCATTGAAATAGTTCGGTCAACTTAGAGGATGTCAATCAGAACTCAGTTAAGCGGCGGGCTTGCCCGCCAGCGCGGTGGAGTCGGCGGGCAAGCCCGCCTCTGAACAATAACCATGGAGGATTTCTCCCAAGCCCGCCTCTGAACAGATGCCCCAACCTATCGAGTCAACCAATTCGTTTTAGCAATCGATATATCGCCGTGCCCGTTAGAACTGAATCGACCGGCATCTCGCGAAATTTCTCGTTCAATTTGTCCAAATCCATCGCCGCGCGGTCAAAATTGTCGGTGTATAAAATCTCGACACTCAGACCGGCTTTTTCAAATGCCGCCATAAATTCGTGATGCCGTTTGCGGTTTGGAACGCCGCGATTTGAGCCGGTCAGATTCCAAACCCGATCTGAAAATCGGAGAAACACGCCGGGATCGCGATATTGAAACCACACATCATGCGGCCCAAAATCGACGCGGTGCAAACCGATGCCGCCGTCGTTCAGGACACGATTGTGAATACTGGCAAAGGCATCGAGGTCCGAAACATGCTCGCCGACCTGAAATGAGCAGACTATGTCGTATTTATGCGTCGCCAGCGCAGTTTCGAGCGGTTCGCCTATTAGTTCAAGCGCGTTTGATGCGTTTTCAGGAAAACCGGAGGCGGAAACGCCCGCGTTCCAGGCAAGCTCGGGGTAAAATCGCGTCCAGTTTTGCTCGATCTCGCGATACCATCTCCTCGCCGTTTCGCCGCGATAGTCGCCCGGAAACCGGTCGATCACGCCATATCTACTCGCCCCGGCGGCGAGGATGCTCAAGCCCGATGTCAGATAGTCTCCCGCTCCGATCTCGCACACCGATTTTCCATCGAGATCACCGGTGTATTCCAGAAGAAAATTGAGGCTCGCAAACGCATTGTTTTTGAGAAAGGTATCGACATCTGCCTCATCAAATGCGGTTCGCGGGCGTTTCAGCCGCCATCGGCGCACGACCGCGGAGCCCATCAGGGCGTTTTTTGCCGTCTGGGTCACGAGGTCCCGGGCAATGTTTAGGTGTCCCTTTCTGGTCCGCTCTGTCATTACGACTATTTTACCGCAAGAGTAAACGGATTGAAGTCGGTATCACGGTCATAATAGTCTTCATGCTCGGCCTTTTTTAGAAAAGCGACGATCTTGTACGTCGCGGGCGTCGCAATAATCTCCCACAGAACCTTGATAAAATAGTTGCCGATCATCACGCTTATGACCTGCTCGGTTGACCACGTACCAAGAAAAGCGATCGGATAAAAAATCAGACTGTCAACGGCTTCACCGGCAAATGTCGAACCGATGGTGCGCATCCACAGCCGTTTTCCGTTGGTTGCGACCTTTAGTTTGGCGAGAACGAATGAGTTGACAAATTCGCCCAGCCAAAATGCGGTCAGCGAAGCGATGACAATCCGCCACGTTTGGCCAAAGATCAAATTGACGGCGGCCTGCTGTTCCGCAGACATCGTTTTTGCAGCCGGCAGACTGGTAACCGCCCAGGCCATGAGAGATGCAAATATCAGTGCTCCGAACCCTGCCCAGATAACTTTTCGCGAACGGGCATAGCCGTAAACCTCGGTCAAAATATCACCAAATAAATAGCTGAGCGGAAAAAAAAGAACGCCTGTACCGTAAATGTATTCGCCATAGAGCGGCAGATTGACGGATGAAACTTTGTGAACGCCGATAAGGTTTGAACACAGCAAAACTGCGACAAAAGCCGCCATTATGAGGTCGAAATATTTGTATCGGCGACCCTCAGCCATTTTAGGTTTCGTAGATGTTCGTGAGATATTCCGAAACCATCCGGTCGCTCGAAAATTGCGGGGTTAGCGTCGCGATCGAGTTTTTCATACGGCGAATCCACTCGGTCGGAATGCCGTTCGACGGGGTTGGATAATATGCCGGAATGAGTTCGTTTTCGAGCGTCGAATAGAGAGCTTCGGCGTCGGCCGTATCGATTTCGTCCTCCGTCAAATCCTCGGCGAGATCACCGATTCCAAAGCCGTTTTCGCCGTTATAACCCTCGATCCACCAACCGTCGAGAATCGAGAAATTTAAGGCTCCGTTCATCGCGGCTTTCATTCCGCTGGTTCCGCTTGCTTCCATTGGCCGACGCGGAACGTTCATCCAGACATCGACGCCGTGGACGAGATAGCGGGCGACTTCCTGATCGTAATCCTCAATAAATACGGCGCGTTTTTGCCAATTAGAATCGTGATTGATGCTCATCAGTTCCTGCAAGATGGTTTTCGCGGTGCGGTCCTGCGGATGGGCCTTGCCCGCAAAAACGAACTGAACCGGCCGCTCGGCGTCATCAACCATTTTTAGCAATCGAGGCAGATCTGAAAACAGTAGATCCCAACGTTTGTATGTCGCAACCCGACGGGCAAAACCGATTGTCAGGACATCGGGCGAGAATAGCTTTCGCGTGTCTTCGTGTTCGTTGATCGTGTCCTTTTCGCCAGTTTCTTTTGCACTTCGTGCGTTCGCGGATAAAGGCAATGAGCAGTTTTTTAAGCTGCTGATGAGTGTTCCAGATGTCCTCGTCCGACAGGAAATTGATCGCCGTCGCCCAGGTTTCTTCATCGCGGACGATCTCGTGCCAATTTTCGCCGATATTCTGCTCGTAAAGCCTCTGAAAGACCGGTGCGACCCACGTCGGCGCGTGAACGCCATTCGTGACAGATGTGATCGGCACCGCACCCGCATCCGCAAGATCGGGGAACATCTTGAGCCACAATTCGCGCGAAACCTCGCCATGCTTTGCGCTTACGCCATTTGCCGAGCGGCACATGCGTATCGCAAGCGGCGTCATGCCAAACGATTCGGTGTCGTCGGCTAGATTTGCCCGGCCGAGAGCGAGAAATTCGCCGTTGTCAGCTTTAGAGATTCGATATACGCCGAGCTGAAACACTCGGCGATCAGCTTCGGTTGAAAAATGTCGTTGCCGGCGGCGACTGGCGTATGCGTCGTGAAAACACACTGCTTACGGACACTTTCGGCCGCCCCGGCGAAGGATGTCTCGGGGGTTGCCGCGATGTGTTCACGTGACGAGTTCGAGTGTTGAAAACGCAGCGTGGCCCTCATTTAGATGAAAAACGGTCGGTTCGATGTCCAAGTTTTCTCAGCAAACGGACGCCGCCGATGCCGAGGACCTTTTCCTGCACAATTCGCGTTTCGGTATCGCCGCCATACAGATGGCCGGTGATGAGCCGGTCGACGTCGCTATTTTCGGCACGATTTGTATCAAGCAGATACAGCGAAATTCGCCCGACGCGGGCGAGCCACGCCTGAGCGACAACCTCGCGCCCGCGAATGTGTACCGATACGGTCACGCGGTTGCCATCCGAATCAAAAACGGGTGTAAGAGCTAATTCCGACTCGAAAACGTCGTTATACGATCTCTTCCTGCCATCCGTCGTGCCTTATTTTTTGCCGAAAATAGCCGTACCGATAGAGCAGCCCGATTGCCGTCAGCGGCAGATTGAGATCGCTCGCCGATTTGAGATGGTCGCCCGCAAGTATGCCGAGTCCGCCGGAATAATTTGGCAGGGAATTGTGAACTCCGTACTCGGCACAGAAATAGGCAATATTGACCGTCTGCGGTTGTCGGTTCTCAGCTATATAACGCTCAAATTTGCGATTAAACGCACCAACACGCTCGACATAATTGGCGTCAGGCGATTTGTGCCATAACCGCAGTTCCTTGATTTTCTTGAGAAAAACACGCGGATTTTGCTCGCACTTGTCCCATAGCCACGGGTCGAGTTCACGAAAAAGCGCCGCCCCTTCCGGCTGCCAGGACCAATAAAAATTGGCTGAGATTGATATCAGGCGGTTTAAATTGTCTGGTAATTCGCGTTTTATTTCGAAATCGGTTCTAAAAACCGTGTTCTGCTGCGGGCTTACTGCTTGTTGTGTTGCGATATCGGTCGTGGCCTCCGTCATACTTATTTTGTTGGCTAATCCGTAAAATATTAAACGATGCTGGCCTGAGTATCAAATTTATCGAGCAGAAGACTGCATTTTGAGTGAGGCCAGCGCGGGTCAGATCTCGTTTCTTCGGGCTATGCCCGTCGATATGCCGAAAAGCTGTCCCTTTCCGTGGAGCCGCCGCGTGATTTTCGCTGCTATGCCGCCGCTTGAAGCCGCCCGCTGCCAGTTCTCTCCAACGCGGAATCCCGGTTAAAACCAAACGGCCGAAGCGTTTTCAACCGCTGGCAAGCAAGGATGCTCGCCGCTCCAGTCTTATGCCGCTACGGGTTTGTTTTTGTACTGGACAAGCGTGTGGGCGACGACGGTGGCGATGATTATTAGGCCGCCGAGGATGGCCCAGTCTGAGGGACGTTCGCCGACGAAGAGGAAGACCCAGACGGGATTGAGCAGCGGTTCGATGAAGCCGATGATTGATGCGTCGAGCGGGCGTGTGCCGCCGTGGACGCCTTTGATGAACAGGATATACGCGATGCCGATCTGGAATACGCCGAGGAATGTAACGGCCGCATAGTCGCGGAATGTGGCGGTCGGCAGGGCGGCGATTCCGGACGGAAGCGTCAGGATCGCGAGCAGGAAATTGCCGTATATTACGGTGATGGCTGGGTTGATGCTGGTAGCCGGTAGTCGGTAGTCGGTAGTCGGTAGATCATCGCCCGATAACAGTGCCTTTTGAGATTCTCCACTGCCCACTGCTTTCGGGTGTTTGAGCAGCATTATGTAAAGCCCGAGAAATATCCCTGAGCCGAGGGCAGCGGTGTTGCCCTGGTAATCGCCGATGGTGAGGTCACCGACGAAGAAGAGGCTCATTCCTGCGAGGCAGAAAATGACCGTGACGAGGTCTTTTACGTGAAATTTTTCGCCGATGACAAACGGGGCGAGGATTAGGATGTAGATCGGGGCGGTGTACTGGAGAAAGATGGCATTAGCGGCCGTCGTGTGTTTTGTCGCCCAGACAAACAGAAACAGCAGCGTCGCATAAATCACCGAACACATCGAGCCGAAGGCATTTATCCGCAAACCGTCACGCCATGTGATGATCAGCACCGTTATTCCAGCGAGCAGCGAGCGAAAGAATGTGACCTGATATGCATCGAGATTCGTCGCGAGCTTGATAAACATGCCGCCCGTACTCCAAAGGAGTACGGCGATCACGACGAGCATGACCGGGGGAATTGGCTTCTTGTCTTCGAGCATCGGGTTATTTTACCGCAGAGACGCAAGAAGAAAAATTAGCCCCTGATAAAAGCAAATCTTTCCGGTTTTTTCTTATCCGGGTTTCAACCGTGTAATCTGTGTCTAAAAACTCTTCTTATTCACCCGCCGTAGCTGATTTGACGATTTCGCGGAGCTTTTTGGCGGAAGTTGTGTTTGGCTCAAGTTCGACGTCCTCGACGTTTCCTCTGACCTTTTTACCGAATACCGCATTCCACGACGGGATAACGATTGTTGCATTGCCGGATGCCTTGGCCTGGCAGGCGAGGCGGAGGAATGGCTTTTCGGTCTCGGGTTGGTTGTAGCCGAAGACCTTCATTGCACGGCGTTCGCGGCGGCTGACTTCCGTGAGCTTTTCGGCGCCGCCGAGGACACCGACCCAGCAGGTGCCGCAGCTTGCCGAGACGCATTCGACCGGCACGACGCCTTCCCAGCAACGTGTGTCTTGCTCCTGCCAATTTTGCGAACGGTCGTTTGACGAAGCGGACGATATCTCCTGTTCGCTGACGATGGCGAATTTACCGTGAGATTTCGCGTTCTGCCAGGCGATGGAAAACTGCTTGTTCACAGTTTTCAGGAATCCAAACAGCCCTTGCGAATCGTCTTTCGCACGTTCTGCAATGACGGCGTTTGGCGATTTTGCCATGATGGCTTTCGGCTGCTCGATCTCGCCGGGAGCTGCCTTAAAGGCATCGATGCCGACCTGATTTAGCGTGGCCAGGCCGATGATGACCATGGCGTTGATCATCTGGCGTTCGATGTGGAAGCTTTTCGGCCACGACCATTCCGATGGCTTTGATTTCCTCGACCAGAGTCGGTGTTGCATTCTTAAATACAACCGTCTCAGCCTCGATCGCGGCCTTTACGGTTTTCCAATAGCGGTGTCCGTACAGAAACCGGTGCGACGAATCGACCTTGCCCTCCAGCCCAAAATCGCCAAGCAAAGCAACCCCAAGCTCCGCCGCATCGCGGTCCTCGGCCGCATCGAGATGTCTTTTTAGTTCAAGCGGATTAAACCTGAACCATATCTGCACCGCGTCCTTGTCCACATCATGAATACAAGGTAAAAGCTCATCCACCGCCCCCAGCCAATCGGCCTCAGAAAACCCCAAAAGATAATCGGTCAATGCGTTACTCATAATCTTACAAAAGCAAAACTAAGAGTAAATCAAAAAAACGAACGAGTATCAACCGCAAAACTCACTTGAAAGCAGCGGGTCAATGTAACGCCAAGAAGCCCGGGCTTACAAAATATGAATAATCTCTTCCGCAAAGGCCAGAATATGACCGTCAGGTCGCGGCTATATGCCGCGCGATGCCCCCAGTCGCGATGCGTCAGGGGGCTGACCTCGATTGCCCCGGCAATCAGGGCCCGAGCATGATAGACGCTGGCATCCGATACGATCAGATAGACTTCGCAACGCGAAGCGAGACTAGGGCTCGAACGAATGTCGACACTGTCCCCGAATAGCCGCAGCAGACTATCCTCAGGCATAAGTCCCAGAATCGAATTTTCGTTAAGCGCAAATTCAGTCATTCCTGGAACAGATAAGCTGGGCGGCACTCCGAGCACGGCCTGATAAAACTTGCTGCTTAGTGTTTGATCAGCGACGTAAAGGATAAAATGCGATCTCATTTAAAAAAATCTGGCCGGTCCAGCGTCCCCTTTCGACAAAAACGCGTAGATCATTTCCCTCACGTTGGAATTCAATGCGGCGCTTACTTGGGAAATGGGTCGAGCCTATTCCTGGAAGCAAAGTCCCGTCTGGAGATCAAAAAACCGTCATATCAAAATGTGTAGGCGGCTCCGAGGTTGATATGGTTCGCTCGTTTCTTGCCACTGATCAGATAGCGTGTATTCAGTTGTCTAAACTCGAAGCCGACCTGAAACTGTGGTGTGAACTTGTATATCGAGTCAAACGCCCATGCAAAATTTCGCGTACGAAAATCACGTGAGCGAAGGTTTACCAAATCGTCATTTGTCGGATCGTCAATACCGATCGAGCCATAAACTGTTAAACGGTCGTGGAGAATGTCCGGAGTAAAGCCGATCTGGGTCCAGCCGCCGACCGTCCTTATTCCCCGTAAACCGCTCGCAACCAGAATATTGTTCTGCCGTACCCCATAGTCCGTATTGTAGTTCTGAAACACTCCGGACTGAAAACCTGCCAGATTACTCCCGAAAAACGCCTCGCCCGTCCAAGACACGCGTTCGTGCAATGGGAAATTCCAATCGAGTGCCACGCCGTAGGAATCGATATCCGCCTCGACCATAGGACCGGAGGTAGAAGTCGTCCGGGAGCGTCCGTAGTGAGCTGAGAACCCGAAACTGCCATTCTTCTTGGTTGAAAACAAGTCTTTGTCATTGTACGAAATCCGGCTTTGAAAAAACGGCAGTCGCGATAACGCTCCCGAATTTGGCTGCTGCAAAAAACTTGCTGTGGAATTTGAGTCTCCCGTTTGCGGGGCCAAAACAGCACCTTGCCATATCACTTTTCCATTGCTAAACCTTCGTTCGAGTTTAACTTGGGGAAGTCTCGCCCAGGGATTCCCGGCGGCGGCAAATTGAGGTATTGCCGCATCTGCAATCGACACCGGATTATTTGGCGCGAATGGCATCCAGTCCTGGCCGATTACGAGCGATGTCCTCTCCCAATCAAGCCGTGCGTTGGCAAGGCGCAATCGTACCACCCCAAAATTTTCGCCGATGCCTATCGCCGGTGAGCCGCCAAAAAAATCAGCCTCGACCACTCCCGTAAGTTTGGCTTTTCCAACCTTTCCTCCTTCGATCCGAAGCCCCATGCGTGTCTGGCGAACACTGGTGCTGGTGTTCCCCTTACCGGTCGGAGTCGCAAAAAGCGGTATGTCGGTGTTATTAGTCCCGGCGTCATTGGAAAATGCGTTGAAATACAGCGTACCGTAGGGAACGACTCGCATTCCACCTGCGATTTCGACGCCAACCGGTCGCTTTTCAGGCTCGGTCTTCTTCTCGGGTGTTGCCGAAGGCTTCGCAGTCTCCACCATTTGCGGCGGAGCCACCGCGACAGATTGCTTTAGTTGATTTAATTCGTCAACAAGTTTTTTCAACTGCGTTTCAATTTGACTGATCCGATCTTGCACATCGACCGGTTGGGTCTGCGCGGAAACCGAAAAGATGAATAGAAAAACAAAACCAGATACTAGTAAAATTCTGTCATTCATATATTTAGCTTGGGCGTTCGCACCCCTTGCGGGTATAGAACCACCAATTGATAGAGGTCGCAAACGCAAAAAATACTACTAAGCCTACGACAAACGGATTGACCGTTCCCGTCGCGGAAATTGACCAACTGATAAGCATCGAAAAGATAAACGGTCCGTAAGCGGCAACAGCCGCCGTCCAGCCGATGACGCCCGCCGCTTGTCTCGGATTATGTCCAAAGATAATCGGGTATTGACGAAACGTGGCTGCGTTACCCATTCCCGTAAAGAAAAAGAGAAGAAGTGTCAACCACACAAACATTCCGAATTGATCCATCGAGACGGGAGTGAAAAGTCCAAGGGCGAGCATCGCAATGTACACGGCGATCTTTCCAATTCCGCAAAACGTCGTAAGAATTCCACCACCAACTTTGTCCGCCACAAAGCCGAACAGAACCCTGCTCGCCGAACCGATCAGCGGCCCCAAAAAAGCGTATTTCAAAGGGTCGGGTGGGTTTGGAAACCCTCCATAAAGAGTCTTGATCAGCAAAGGAAACGCGGCGGAAAGGCCTGAGAAACCGCCGAATGTCATCAGATATGTAATTGTGCAGAACCAGGTATGCTTGTCTTTGAAGATATCCAGTTGCTCTGTAAATGAAGCCTTGATCGGTACGCTGCGAAGCATCACCCAGGATAAAACGCCAAAAATTATCAAGAGCGGAACATACCAAAAGGCAGCATTTTGCATCCAGATACTGCTTGTGCCGATTACCTCTTTGGTGTTTGGATTGATTTGCTCAAATGTCTGCGAACCGCCAATCATCGCAAACGTGATGATAAGCGGTGTTACAAATTGTGCGAGGCTAACGCCGAAATTTCCGATCCCGGCCTGGATTCCGAGGGCTGTTCCAAGCAGGCGTTTTGGAAAAAAAACGCTCGTGCTTGGCATATACGATGAAAAATCTCCGCCGCCAAACCCGGCCGCTAAAGCCAGAACCATAAACAACCAAAACGGGGTTTCGGGATTCATGATCGCCAAGCCAATGCCGATACAAGGGATCACTTTCAGAAAAGTGGCGATTGTAACGATGTGCCTTGTGCCGTAGATCGGCAGCAAAAAGGTGTGTATGATTCGAAGCGTTCCGCCGGCTAGGCCGGGCATCGCCGCCAGCCAAAAGAGCTGTGAGGTCGAGAACTTAAACCCGATGCCGGGCAGTTTGACGACGATCGCACTCATCATAAACCACGTCGCAAAAGAAAGAGTCAGCGTCGCCGTCGTGACGATCAGCGTTCGCCAGGCGATCTTTTCCCCTTTTTCTTCCCAGAATTCAGTGTCTTCCGGTTTCCATTCATTGAGCCATGTAGACATAGTAGTTTGTGTTTTCCAGCAATCGGTTTTGTTTATTTGTATTGGCACCTGTGCGGCGCCCGATTCCAGACATTTACTCCATCTTTTTCATAAGACCTGGTTCTTTGGCTCGCATCATCCTTTGAACGACGGTGTGCATCCAGAACAGGCAGATTGCGGACAGCGCGAACATGAACATCCATGAACTAGTCCAGAGACCGGTCTTGTCGAGGAGGAAACCGAAGATGATCGGGCAAATGAATCCTCCCAGACCGCCCAGTACTCCAACCATTCCGCCTACAACACCGACCTCCTCGGGGAAATACTCCGGAATGTGTTTGTAAACGGCGGCCTTGCCAACGCCCCAGGCGATACCCAGCACTAACACCAGAAAGGCGAATATCCAGACGTTGGCCTGGAAGTAGATTTTCGTCACGCCTTTTGCCAAAAGCTCCCGGCGTCTTACGCTTTGGCCGACCTCAACAACCGGCTCCTGCCAGTTTTCCTTTTTGGGGAAGACGAGCATACCTTCGTCTTTTGCGGTTTCCAGCGGTTGGCGCGGAATTATCGGATAAACTCTCTCCCCAACGGTGATTCGATCCGGGGCCACCGCAGCAACAGTTCCGTCACGATCGGCGATGCTCCCTTTACCCGGCGACGTGATCTCCATCTTCGGTACCACCAACAGCCCCGAAAGAACTACGGATGCTCCCAAAACCCAGTACATGACCTTCCGTCCGCCAAAAGCATCACTAAGCCAGCCACCCAGCGCTCGAATAACGCCTGAGGGGAAACTGAATAACGCGGCTAAAAAGCCGGCGGTGACCAGAGGAAGATAATAGACATTGACGAAGTACGGAACCAGCCATTGCGAGAACGCAACAAAGCATCCGAACACCAAAAAATAATATAAACCGAACCGCCAAACCCGAATGTTCCTCAACGGCTCAAGTTGCTGTATGAACGATTTCGCATTCGAAAGAGGTTTCTTATTTGTTGTCGCAAAATAAAAAACTACACCCGTGAAAGCCAGCAAGGCTGCATAGACAATCGGTAAACTCCGCCAGCCTTCAATGTCAGTTCCGTCAGCCGTGAATGAGTTTAGTAGAGTCGGAGCGGCCAGAGTGGTTAGAGCGGATCCGGCGTTGCCGGCCCCAAAGATTCCAAGAGCCAGACCCTGTTTTGACTTTGGGAACCAAACTGATGTGTACGCGATCCCAATAGAGAAACTCACGCCGACCAGACCAAAACCAAAACTACAGAGGGCAAAACCCGCAAATGAATCGACCCTCGAAAGCAGGAACATCGGAATTGCGCATGCAACCAGCGTTGCTGTCATGACCGGTTTACCACCAAACTTATCCGTAAGCATCCCAGCCGGCAGACGGAATATTGAACCCGTTAGTACGGGAATGCCCATTAGCCAGCCGATCTCGGTAGCCGTCCAGTTGTAGACCTGATTGACCGAAAGAAAAGTAACCAGCACACCATTTAGCATCCACGCCGCGAAACACACGGTGAATGCAATAGTATTCATTACTAACATCCGGGTGGCCCCCGGAGGCGTGGCTGTTTCCATATTCGCGAAAAATTCCCCTTAAATGCGAACGACAAATCACCGCAAAAACAATTATGGCAATGCCCGTGCCTCCCGCTAGTTTACTTGGAGGGTTGCTCTAAGTCTCTGTTAAACAACAAGTTAGACTATGAAGCGTAAATTTATAAAATAAGTAACCGAACGAGAAGCGTGAAAAAACACGCGCCTGATAGTGAGATTTAATTCGTGTTTGTGGTGACGAACATTCGTAATTGAAGGTTAATAAGGTCAATCTCGTTTTCCCGCCGGCCGCCACCAGAGAAAGATCGTCAGCGCGATCAGCCAGCACACTCCTGAAGCGACAACGAGCGGTGGCAACTGGCCGAATTCATGTGCAAGGGCGGCCTCGACCGCCGCCGACAGAATCCACAGCTGCGCGATATTGACCATTACTAACAGCCCAAGACGGGCCTGCCAAACGGCCGTGAACCCTCGCGACTGCGGACGGTTGACCGAGCTATAACCGGCGTTTTTACTTTCGTTATTCGCTTTCATGACCCTGCACCTTTCGTCCGGCGGCGAAGACCTCCCCGTTATGAATCTCGATCTCGATCTTATCCAGCGGGCGCGGCGGCGGTCCGTAGAGAACCTCTCCGGTCTTAGCACTGAAGCCGCCTTCATGACACGGGCATTCCAGACGCTCGCGTTCCTTTGAGTAATAAACGGGGCAGGACAAATGCGTGCATTTCTGGCCGAAGGCATGGTACGTCCCTTGTTTTGACCTGATTAGGATTGCCGAGTCTTCTTTTCCCGGATAGGTAAAATTAAGGGAGGTGCCCGGTTCAAGGGTTGCGGCTCCCTCGATACGTGCGGGATACAGCGTTTTTTCCTTTCCAGCATCGTACGCGGCTTTCGCCGAGAATCCTGCTGCTCCGACAAATAACGCAGACGATGTCAGAAACAGAAAATTACAGAATTCACGCCGAGTGACGGCGGCTTCGGCATCACGCCCGTAAGGGAACTCAGCCTGGTGAGAGTCTGTTGCCCGTCGGACGTCCCGCTCGTCGGACATTACCTTTTTAATTGTCTCGGATAAATCTGTGCTCATAACATTCTCGCTGCGTTCGCCCCTCCCTCAGAACTCATTACTCTTATCGGTCTCCTCAACCTGTGTATCGATCCATGACTCATTGTCGGAATCGCTTATACCGAGCCGACCCTCAAAGACCCCGCATCCATCAACCTCAACCGCGTCCGCATCGGTCGGCAGCATCAGATAAACCTTTGTCTCGACCTTTTGATTTCCGAAAACATGAACATTAACGGGTTTCGTCCGTCGCAGCGGAACAATCTGTTCATATTTGCCGAACGAGAGATCTCTCCGGTCGGACAAACACTTGCACACATAGGAACTGAAACCCTCGGAAGTCCGGTCATAGCACATATCGCATTTCATCTGTAAGTGCATTGCCGAATTGTATTTCGGTACGCCGAACGGACACGCGTTGACACAGTTCCGGCAGTCGAGGCATCGTGGTTTCAAGGCGGACATGACCACGCCGTCTTCGTTTTGTTTGATCGCGTCCGCCGGGCAGACCTGTGCACACGTAGGTTCGTTGCAATGCATGCAGATCGTCGGCATTGTCGCTGTGGTTTCCGTACGATCGACATAATCAACAAAAATCATTGAGTATCCTTTGTGGGTGGAACACTCCCGACACGCAGCCACACAGGAACGGCAGCCGATACATCGTTGCGGATCAATGAACATTGTTTCCTGCATTTTATTTTCCCCTTTGAACCTCGCTAACAACTTGTCCCTTGTCTCCCCTTGCCAAAAATAGGCAGTCTCTCGTGAATGTATCTTCTCGATCCGGGCGGCGCACGCCTTATATTCTGGAATTCTCGACGTCGGGTCGAGCGCTGGATTCGTTAGTAGGTTTGCCGCAAGGTCGTCGCCCCAATGATATGGGATAAAGATCGTGTCCGGCCGAATGGTTTTAACGACCAGGGCGGGGAAGATGCCTTCGCCGCGGCGAGAGACCACCTTTACCCGTTCGCCGTCGTTGATCTTGTATTTCATCGCGGTTTCGGGGTGGATCTCGACAAACGGTTCGGGACATTGCTGCACGAGAAAGCCTATCCGGCGGGTCTGGTTACCGGAAAGATATTGGTGAACGATGCGACCGCTCGTAAAGATCAGCGGATATTCATCGTCCGGCTTTTCGTCCGCTCCCTTGTATTCGATCGGATGAAATTTCGCCCGGCCATCCTCATGTGCAAAACTCTCTTCAAACAGTCGCGGCGTACCTTCACTTTCCTCCGACGGACACGGCCAAAAAACGCCGTCCTGCCTGACGATCTTTTCGTATGTGATACCGAAATAGTCCGCCTTTCCACCTTTTGAAGCGACGCGAAGTTCGTCAAAGATCTCGCCCGGCGAATTGAAAGTAAAGTATTTCCCGCGCCCCATCCGGCGGGCTATCTCCTGAAGCGTCTTCCAATCCTCCCGTGCTTCTCCAGGCGGATCAATTGCTTTATTTATTTTTATGACGCGGCCCTCGCCGTTTGTCGTTGTGCCTTCGTCTTCTGACCAGGTAGTGCCTGGTAACACGACATCGGCGTAGCGCGACGATTCCGACATGAAGAAGTCAATATTTACATTGAATTCCAACCCTTCAAGCGACTCGCGCACCTTGTTGGTGTCGGGAAGTGAGACCATCATGTTGCTACAAATTGAAAGAAGTCCTTTGATCTCGCCCTCCCTCATTTTGTTGAACACTTCGACCGCCGACACACCAGCTTGAGGCAATTCGGATTCGTCGATGCCCCATACACCCGCTATATACTTCCTGTGATCGGGATTCGCTATTGAGCGGTATCCCGGTAGCTGATCAGCCTTTTGGCCATGCTCGCGCCCGCCCTGACCATTGCCCTGGCCCGTGATCGTGCCGTATCCACGCCCCGCGAGCCGATCTTGCCGGTCGCGAGCGCAATGTTGATGTAACTCAACACGTTTTCCGTACCGTTTGAATGATGCTCGATTCCGCGGGCGTGCATAATCATCCCGGTCTTGGCACGACCGTAAAGCCGGGCAGCCTGAACGATTTTGTCGGCTGGTACGTCGGATATTTCCGAGGCCAGTTGGGGCGGGTAATTTAGGGCCGCAGCCTTAGTTACCTCCCAATCGTTCGTCCTGGCATCTATAAATGATTTATCGATCAAGTTCTCATTAATCAGAACATTTAGGATCCCGTTGGCGACCGCAACGTCAGTTCCGGGTTTAAGCTGCAAATGAAGATCGCCCTGCCGGGCGGTGGGTGTCTCTCGTGGATCGATCACTATCCAAGTGCCGCCATTATCACGCTGCTGCCACAGATATCCGTTAATAATCGGGAAGGTTTCAGCGCAATTTGCACCGGCAATTATCAGAACCTCGGCATGTGGTATGTCGCTCCAGGGATTTGCGGCACGGTCAATTCCAAATGCCTTATTGTTTCCCGCAGCAGCCGATGCCATACAAAGCCTACCGTTATAGTCGATGTACCTTGTCTGCAGGCCGAGACGGGCAAATTTGCCAACCAGGTAAGTCTTTTCGGTCGTTAGCGACGATCCCGAATAGACCGCGATCGAGTCTTTACCGTATTTTTCCTGAAGACCTTTGAACTTTGAAACGATCAGGTCAAGAGCTTCGTCCCAGCTCGCCCGTTCAAAATTACCATTGCGTTTGATGAGCGGATGAAGCAACCGATCGGGATGATGGGTTTGAAGATATGCGGTAACGCCTTTCGGACACAAACGCCCCTCGTTGACAGGGAAGTCATATCTGGGTTCGAACCCCACAACACGATTCTTTTCGACCAGCAGGTTCATCCCGCACTGCATCCCGCAATAAGGACAATGCGTTGGCACGACTTTATCGATCACCCTGTCGGCCTGCCACCCGCCATCGGGCGCGTCATGAAGATGCGGACCAAATTCGTCGAGCAGACGGGCGAGATTTTTTACTTTTGACATAACTAAGCCTTATTTCTCGTCTGTACGTGTACCGTAAAATACGGGTTCGCGTCTATCCGAAAGCCCCGCATAAGCAAGCCCGCGCATAATGCGCTTGCATCGCGGGCAATAGTCCTGGAGCGTGTGTCCATTGGTCATTGTGTAGTCGTAGCCGAGCTTCGCAGACAACTTTTTTCAGATCGTCGATCCACATCTGACCGGCGAACATGGTACCGCACCGCGGGCACGCCGCCTGTTGCATCTCAGCCGAGCGCTTTTGATAAAGCTCGACGCCGATCGAGGCGGGTCGCTGGACGATATGAAACAACTTCCCGAAAGGTATAAAGAACAGCGTCATGATTACCACCGCCTGGTGGGACAGCGTGATGAATTCATACATGTAGCCCTCAAACCAAAGGCTCGACGCAGTTAGCATGAGTCCAGAGACGGAGATCGCGATTAACAAAAGATGGGGAACAAAGTCGAGCAAGAATTGCTGGACAGCGATGGCACCACGGTCTTTTAGCCGCCGCTGAATCGCAATTGCACAGCCGGCGATGACCATGACGGCAGAAATATCCAGAGCGTGAAATGTGATCCACGCGATCAGGCTGCGGCCCTCCATGACCTGAAGCGGGAACCCAAAAAGGTAGGCCCGATAGCCCATATCTCCCTCAAGCTTAAAATGCACCCAGCCAAACACGAGGGGGAATGTGATAGCCGCAGCCAGTATGCAGCCCCACATAATCAGAAAATGCATCAGCCAGCGCATGAATCCACGCTTAAGGATAAATCGCTGACCGACAAGACTGGTGGCTACCGTCGTGGCGGCGTCGGCGGTGTTGAGAGCAACTCTTTTACGTTGAAAAAAGAGTTGCAGTCCCCGACGAAAATACACACGCGTCGCAGGCCGTTGCAGCCAAAGAGCGTATCGAAAAAAAATCGCACCAAAGGCCACGATACTCGCGATCGTGTAACCAAAAAGCGCTGAATCGAAATGCTCAAGATTGCGGGAACCGATGATAACCAGGGCGGTTAGAGTCGCAGAGGCAATGACTCCAACGACGGTCGGATGGAAATAGTGAATCGAAACGCGGTGATTGTTTACGATAGGAACCATATCTCAATGTAAGAAGAACTTAAGGATAATTTACTCCAGATTCAATGGGGTGCGCATCTCTGTATTGGCGATTTTTGTGGCGCATGTGAGCGCAACTCTATTTTTAACGCGAATCTATTTACCTTTTATTCGAAGCATCACACTTTTGCCTAATCAATTGGCGTACCACGAAGGTCACTATTGAGTACTTTTCGTCGGCGACGCGGAATCGAGTCGCTACCCTCCCGTTTTTGACCCGCCGATTGTCACTAGATCCCGAACCCGGAAACTCTGTTTTGCTGACTGTCGCCGACACCTGGAACGGATGACTGCGGAGAAACAATTTAGATTTGAAGCGCCGAGAATATCGGGGTATCGTGGAATTATTCGCGGTCAACTTGTTTCCGTTGAGCCTCATCATCGAGGCAACTACTTAGATGTAAATGGTTTTTGCTGAGTGCGGATTTTGGCACAGGGCTTGCGATAAAAGCAAAGCGTAGACAGTAGGAGGAACCCTAATGAAGGTTGAAACCGCACAAAGCTTCTTTCTATGGTGCACGGTAATCAACTTCGGGATACTGCTTCTTTGGAGTCTCGTCTTCAAATTGGCACACGACTGGCACTATCGGATGACGAGCAAATGGTTTCGTGTTTCAGTTGAACAATATGATTTGCTCATTTTTTGGGGAGTTACGCTATTCAAGGTCGCCATTCTCGTGTTTAGTCTCGTCCCTTATCTGGCCCTCTGCATAGTCAGGCAGTAGGTCGGCGAGGGAAGCCCTCCCGATCCAGAGCATTTCGGATTTGCTTCTGGCTGAAACCGCTGGATCATCGGAATGCACAGACAGTTACTTAAGGAGAAATGCAATGTTAACAAGCAACCAAATCGAAAGTTCGAAATCAACCTGCGTGAATACTGCGGGTATTGGAAGGAGATTCTTGCTCTTGGCTTTAGGTGGTGGAATCGGAGCGATTGTCGCGCTATTGTTCGCCCGTAAGCGAGGCGAGGAACTAAGGACCGACATCGTTGACGCAGCCGCAAAAGGGTACGCAGAAACGCTAGATACCGCCAGCCGAGTTCAGGGCAGAGCCCGGCAATATTGTGAGACTGGCGTTGAAAAAGGACGTGCGGTGCTCGGCGCCGTTGCGGCCACAGTGACCGCGCACAAAAAAGAGGCCAGTGACGAACCGGGCAGGATAGACGGGGACATCTATAGTGCTGCGGGCCGGGCCGTGAGTTCCCGTAAATCCAGCCACATTTTTTGAAGAATGGCGACAAAAGCCCACGGAGGAAAATAACAATGAATGTTGAACTAAAGAAAGAAGATTGGGGAAGATTTTTTAACAATCTTAGTAAACGCCGTTACGAATGGATGACGAAGGTTGAGATTCTGAATCCCGAAATCGGTGACCAGACGATGTCCAACGGACTGCCGCTCAACGGCATCACGGTCGAGACGCACGGTGATCGCATATCTATCGACATTTCCGTCGGCGAGACTAAGGGCAATCATCAAACTCATAACATCGTCAACCCGACGCGGGTTGCTTTTCTTCCCGGGGATGGCGTCCACGACGATGTTGTCGATATCGAAGAAGAAGATGGAACGAAAACCCTGATTCGTTTTACCGAGCCAATGGACATCCTGTTCGGTTTTGCCGAATACGAGGTGCAAACAGCAGTCGCATGATTGATATATGAAGGTTTCAAGGCCCACCGAGGGTGAGTTTTAAGAAACACGGCCGTACAATTCCTAATTAGTGAGGTGGAACATCGCTGCGACGATGGTAAATACGAATAAGAAAAACTGGCGTACGAAGACCGCTAGACGCAAGTGCGCCGTGAATTTCTGGCAGCATTTGAGCAGCGGTCGCCGCACGCGAGCCTTGTTCGGTTGAAGTTATGCGTTCAGAATGTAACGTATGATCCGCTGGCTGCTTGTCATTTTAGCGATCCTGGGTTTCTCGCTCGTGGCGATGGTCGCTTTTGATTCTCCAGTCCTGATAGTGGCGACAATTATCACGGGAACGTGCCTTGCTTTATGGCTCAGTGAGGTCGTTCCGCCGTTTGTTCCTACGTTTTTGCTATTTACGCTCACTCCGCTTTTACTCGGATCGCTGGATAAGAAATTCGATTTGCCGCATGTATTAAAGTGGGCAAGCGATCCGGTTCTGGCTCTTTTCTTCGGCGGTTTCGTGCTTGGCGTGGCCGCCGAGCGTTACGGTTTTGACAAAAGGCTGGCAAGCATCGCATTTCGTTGGGCTGGAGAATCGTTTCCAAAATTCCTATTGCTCCTAATTTTGCTGACGGCGTTTCTTTCAATGTGGATGTCGAATATTGCTGCGGCGGTCTTGATGCTGGCGTGCCTTCGCCCGGTACTCCACAGCTTTTCAACTGACAATGTTTTGCGTCGTGCAATGCTGGTCGGCGTTGCCCTGGGTGCCAATATCGGCGGTATTTCCACGCCGGTCGGAACTGGTCCGAATGCCATCGCAGTCGCCTCGATATCTGAATCGAGTAATATTTCGTTTCTTAGCTGGATGAGTTTTGCGTTACCGCTTGCGATCGGGATGCTATTTGCGGGTTTTACGTTGATTTGGTTTCGTGTTCGACGGGGGGACGGCGAATGGTCGAGCAAAGTCGGACAATTGAGCGAAAAAAGTTTAGGCGGCGAGAATCTTAAAGCCCGCACAGTGGCAGAATGGGCTTTTTTGTTGGTACTCGCCGGAACGATTTTACTGTGGCTGACCGAGCCTCTTCACGGCGTTTCTGCGGGCGTCGTGTCGTTAGCAGCGGCGAGTGTTATATTTTTAACGCGTCTGCTGAAGAAAGAAGATATCCTTCGGGTAGATTGGTCGACACTCTTGCTTATCGCCGGCGGCATTACGCTCGGCAAGCTTTTAGAACAGGCGGGACTGGTCAAAATAGTCGCGGCAAACATTGCATGGAACGATTTGAACGCCACGCTGGCTTTGTTTTTGCTGTGTTTGGCAAGCGCGACGCTGTCGGCCATAATGAGCAACACGGCAACCGTTGTAATGTTGATTCCGCTCGCCAGTGCGCTCATGCCGGAATCTTCGACGGCGATTCTGATAGCGATTGCCGCTTCATTCGGCATGCCGTTCGTCATCAGCACCCCTCCGAATGCGATGGTTTTTGGCGAGGGCGGAGTTCGCTTCAATGATCTGTTTGTACCTGGGATAATAATTATGTTTTTGGGTTGTTTGATAATAAGTCTAACAGGTCGTTGGATTTTGAATTTAGTCGGCATCTATTAAGACAAAGAGTGACGATCCTAAACCGGACTCGATCCAATGCAGCGATAACAACATGGCGTAGGGCGACGAGAATGGAAAGAGTCTTTACCTGACGGCAGGATACTGCGATGAATATTTATCTTAAAAAAATAACGATGGTGAGCGTAATCGCGCTCCTGGGTTTTCTTGTCGGGTGTAATGTTTCGCCGAGCGTTGCACGGATAAATGTTGATTCGAGCGGGCAGGGTGCAAACGGATATGACCTGGTCGCGTTTTTTGCAAATAACGCTGCGATCAGAGGAAATCCAACCTACGAATATGCGTGGAATGGAGCAAAGTGGCTCTTTTCCTCATCTGAAAACCTTGAGAAGTTCAAGGCAAATCCCGATGCGTATTCGCCGCAGGTCGGCGGGTATTGTGTCTACGCGGCTTCGCAGGGCAAACTCGTCGAGGGCAACCCTGAGCACTACAAGGTTATTGACGGTAAGCTGTATTTTTGCAGCAACGCCGAAGCCAAACAGGCCTGGGAAAAGGAAGACGAGGACTTGATCAAAAAGGCGGAGAAGTTTTGGGCTGAGATTAAATCGAAGTAAGCTGTGTCTTGCAGTTAAAAAATTATGAATGCCGAACAAGATCGACTCGCCGAATCGGATGCGAGGACAAATCACTGGAAACGCTGGGGGCCATATTTGAGCGAGCGTGCCTGGGGAACCGTGCGCGAAGATTACTCGGCGGACGGCGCGGCGTGGGATTATTTCCCGCACGATCATGCACGCTCGCGCGCATACCGTTGGAACGAAGACGGCATCGCTGGGATTAGCAACCGTCAGCAAAACATTTGTTTTGCAGTCGCGATGTGGAATGGCAAAGACCCGATTCTTAAGGAGCGGCTGTTTGGCCTCACCGGCAGCGAAGGGAATCACGCCGAGGATGTGAAGGAGCTGTATTATTATCTCGACTCGACGCCGACACACTCCTACATGAAGTATCTATACAAATATCCTCAAAACGAGTTTCCGTACGAACGGCTGATCGTTGAGAACCGTAATCGAAGCAGACTCGAGCGCGAATTCGAGTTGATGGACACTGGAATCTTCGACGAAGACAAATACTTCGACGTCTTTGTCGAGTATGCCAAGGCCGATGTCGAGGACGTTTTGATTCGCATCACTGCCGCAAACCGCGGCCCGGAGGCGGCGACAATTCACCTGCTGCCGACGGTTTGGTTTCGGAACACGTGGACATGGGATGGCAGAGACGCGGATTGCGAAATGCGGGGTAGGGATTTGACCACGATCGAGATCGATTGCGAAACTCCGGGCAAGAGATTTTTGTATTTTGACGGCGCGGATGAACTGTTATTCACTGAGAACGAGACAAATAATGAGCGACTGTATGGCGCCGACAACCGCACGCCTTTCGTCAAAGACGGGTTTAACGAATATGTCATCCGGGACAATAAGAAGGCGGTAAATCCATCAAAGGCCGGAACAAAGGCGACGGCCAATTACAAACTGACCGTCCCGGCCGCATCGGAAGTAGTCGTACGTTTGAGGCTTTCGGATCAAGATTTTTACCGCAGCGGCGAAGAGACGCCAGGTAAAGTAAAAACAAAAACCTCGGCGTCGAAGCGTCTCGGTGGTGAAAATCCGTTCCGCGACTTCGACAAAATATTCAAACAGCGGATCAAAGAGGCCGACGAATTTTACAACGCTATTGCCCCGAGCGATCTTTCTGATGATGCGAAGAGTGTTCAGCGGCAGGCATTTGCGGGGATGCTGTGGTCGAAGCAGTTTTATCATTATGTTATTAAAGACTGGCTCGACGGTGACCCGGCGATGCCGAACCCGCCCGGTTCGCGGCTCGGTGGTCGTAACAAAAACTGGCGGCATCTTTACAACTCGGATATGATCTCGATGCCCGACAAGTGGGAATATCCCTGGTATGCGGCGTGGGACCTCGCCTTTCACACGCTGCCGCTCGCGATTGTCGATCCGGAGTTTGCGAAAGATCAATTGATGCTGATGCTCCGCGAGTGGTACATGCACCCGAACGGCCAGATTCCCGCGTACGAATGGGCGTTTGGCGATGTGAACCCGCCGGTTCATGCGTGGGCCGCCTTGCGCGTTTATCAGATCGAGAAAAAGCAAAAGGGAAGCGGGGACACAAAATTCCTCGCGCGTATTTTCCAAAAACTGCTGCTCAATTTTACCTGGTGGGTCAATCGCAAAGATGCCGAGGGGAAGAATGTTTTCGAGGGCGGCTTTCTAGGTCTCGACAACATCGGCGTTTTTGACCGGTCGCAGCCGCTGCCGACCGGCGGCCGCCTTGCACAGTCCGATGGCACAAGCTGGATGGCGATGTATTGTCTTAACATGCTCGCGATCGCCCTCGAATTGTCACGTGGCGACGACACATACGAAGACGTGGCAACTAAGTTTTTCGAGCATTTTATTTACATCTCCGACGCGATGAACAACCTGGGCGATGACAATTTATCGCTGTGGGACGATGATGATGGATTTTACTACGACGTGCTTCACATGCACGAACAACATTACAGCATGCCGCTGAAGGTGCGTTCGATGGTTGGCCTTATTCCGCTCTTTGCCGTCGCGACGATCGAGCCGGAGTTTTTAGACGCGCTTCCTGATTTTCGCCGACGGCTGCAATGGTTCATTGACAATCGTCCCGATCTGACCGGTAATATCAACTGTGCGCGAACGCCCGGCATGGGCGAGCGTCGCCTGCTGGCCATCGCGTATCGTGACCGCCTGACGAGCGTACTCAGATTCATGCTCGATGAGGACGAATTTCTCTCGCCGCACGGCATTCGCGCCGTGTCGCGTTACCACAAATATGCGCCGTACATTTTGAGCGTCAACGGCAACGAGCATCGCGTCGATTACGAACCGGCGGAATCGTCGAGCGGTCTTTTTGGCGGCAACTCAAATTGGCGTGGGCCGGTTTGGTTTCCGGTAAATTACCTTTTGATCGAGTCGCTGCAGAAGTTTCACCATTATTACGGCGACGATTTTAAGGTTGAATGTCCGACCGGCTCCGGCAATATGATGAACCTGTGGGAAGTCTCGCAGGAACTGTCGCGGCGGATGTCGCACATATTTTTGCGAGACGGCGACGGCCGGCGGCCAGTTTTCGGTGATTCCGAAAAATACCAGACGGATCCGCATTTTCGCGATCACGTACTTTTTTACGAGTATTTTCACGGCGACAACGGCTCCGGCGTCGGAGCAAGCCACCAAACCGGCTGGACTGGCCTTGTGGCAAAATTATTGCAGCAAAGCGGTGAATAAAAAGATTTTTCAACGCAAAGACGCAAAGTCGCCAAGACGCGAAGGACAAAAACTATTTGTTATGTATCTTGACATGTTTATAAGCTTTGCGTCTTTGCACCTTAGCGTCTTTGCGTTAAAAAATCTTCTCGTGTGAGGTTCTGATGATCGTACTTAGTACTGATATTTGCAGTGAATTCCAAACCGCGTCATCACGCGAGTGGATCGAGACGAATGGCATCGGCGGCTATGCATCGTCGAGCATTTCGGGAGCGAACACGCGCCGTTATCACGGCTTGCTCGTCGCCGCGACGCGTCCACCGCTGGGACGAGTGGTTTTGCTGTCGAAGTTTGACGAGACGGTTGTCGTGGGCGACGAGCGTTTCGACATATCATGCAATCAATACCCAGGCAGCGTCCATCCCGAAGGCCACAAATACCTAAAAGAGTTTCGTCTCGATCCTTTTCCGGTTTGGACATTCGAGGTGAACGGCGTGCGAATCGAGAGGTCGTTGTTCATGGTTTACGGGGAGAACACAACGGTCGTTAGCTGGAAAGTCGATAGCGAATCTGAAATTTCAAATTTGAAATCTGAGATCGAAATCCGCCCGCTGCTCGCATTTCGCGATCATCATCATCTTCGGCACGAGGATGAAGGTTTTGGCCGACATTACGAAGTCGAAGACGGCATCGTCTCGATCGAGCCGTATGCCGAAATGCCGCGGCTCTATCTGGCTCACAACGCTGACGAGATCGAGGATCAGGGATTTTGGTATCGCGGTTTTGAATACGCGATCGAGCGGGAGCGCGGCTTTGATTTTCGCGAAGATTTGTATCAGCCGTTTATTCTGAAATTTGATTTGGCGAAGGCAGCGACCGTGATCGCCTCGACTGAGCCGCGACCCGCCAAAGACGCGAAGGTATTTGAAAAAAGCGAAATGAAACGCCGCGCGGCTCTCGTCGCAAATGCCGGTGCAAAAGACGATTTTACACGTCAGCTTGTCCTTGCGGCCGATCAATTCATCGTTGCACGCGACGAAGGACACACAGTGATCGCCGGTTATCACTGGTTTTCAGACTGGGGCCGCGACACGATGATTGCTTTGCCGGGACTTACGCTGGCGACGAATCGAGCCGATATTGCAAAGAGTATTTTGCTCGAATTTTCAAAGCATGTTTCTGAAGGAATGCTGCCGAATCGCTTTCCAGACGCAGGCGAAACACCGGAATACAACACGGTCGATGCGACGCTGTGGTTTTTCGAGGCGATCCGGGCTTACGGCGAAAAGACCGGCGACTACAAATTTATTAAGGATGAGCTTTACGACAAGCTCGTTGAAATTATCGATTGGCATGTTCGCGGCACCCGGTATCAAATTCAGGTTGATTCTGACGGTTTACTTTATGCGGGCGAGCCGGGTGTGCAATTGACTTGGATGGACGCGAAGATCGGCGACTGGGTCGTGACGCCGCGAACCGGAAAGGCTGTCGAGATACAGGCGTTGTGGTACAACGCACTTTGTATAATGGCCGATTTTGCATCGCGATTTAAGGATGCAAAGGATAGAAAGAACTACTCCGCAATGGCCGCAAAAGCTAAAAAGGCATTCAATCGCGCAGTTTTGGAATGACGGCGACGGTTGCTTGTTTGATGTGATTAACGCCGATGAAAAAGACGCGTCCTTAAGACCTAACCAGATATTCGCAGTCAGCCTGCATCACACCATGCTCACCGCTGCAAAAGCGCGCAAGATCGTAGACAAAGTCGCGACCGGGCTTCTCACGCCGTTTGGTTTAAGATCACTTGCTCCAAGCGATCCGAGTTATGCACCAATTTATATCGGCTCGCCGCTTGAACGCGACGCCTCGTACCACCAAGGCACAGTTTGGGCGTGGCTGATCGGGCCGTTTGTCGATGCGTATAGAAAAACTCACTCGAAAGACGCTGAGAAGCGAGTGGGTGAAATTCTCGATGGTTTCAAAGCGCACATGAGCGTGGCGATGGTCGGCCAGGTGGCCGAGATATTCGACGCCGATACGCCGCACACCCCACGCGGCTGTGCAGCCCAGGCGTGGAGCGTCGCCGAGCTTCTGCGAGTAATGTCAGAACCGCCTGCGTAAGCGGGCGGCCATCAGATTGCTCACGCAGGCGGTACCGATTCGGCGGTTTCAACTACTACATCATCGATTTGGGGATACATTTTCCGGTATAGACGGACAAGGATGAATTGGTTAAAAAACACGATGGCGGCCATAACCGCGATCATTAAAACAGCGACGAACGGGCCGAGGGCAAAACTGCCGTCAAAGAAATTGTCTTTTCTGAACCGGAAATAGGCCTGTTCCAGCCGGAAAAATCGAAGCACGGCCATCGCCGCAAAAAATACAAACGTCACCCACATCGCCCACGAGCGTTTTGTCGTCCAGAGAACGGCGTTTCCAAGCAAAAGCAAGAGAATTGTCGTAATCCACAGGAGCGGCCATGCCAGACCAGCGTGATATTCATATCCGGCGGCCGCGGCTGCCGGTTGGCCTATGCTCTGCAGCCAGCTCCAGGAATAGTAACTAAAAAAGGCCATCACGAGTATCGAGAGGCCCAGAATTGCGAGATAGATTTTGCTCCACATATCGCAGATATTCGCACAGAAATCCCGAGAAGACAAAGGGGGTTTGGAGTTCGACTGGAGCGCAAGCATCCTGCTTGCCAACGCCGGTTCCTCCGGCGGATCTTCGACTGGAGCGCGAGCATCCTGCTTGCCAACGCCGGTTCCTCCGGCGTGATCTTCGACTGGAGCGCAAGCATCCTGCTTGCCAACGCCAGTTCCTCCGGCGTGATCTTCGACTGGAGCGCAAGCATCCTGCTTGCCAACGCCGGTTCCTCCGGCGTGATGAACGTTATTATCGGTCAACTCGCCGCAGAGATGCTCATCTGGCTTCTTCGTCAGACCGGAGGAACCGGCCTCGCAAGCAAGGATGCTTGCGGCTCCAGTCGTCATGCAGCCGAGTGCGGCTGCGTTCCCGGCCTTACGTTCCGAACCCGTATTATTCCGGCTTGACCGTCACGTAGCTCGTCTGACCGCGGCGGTTGACGAGCAGCAAGACGGGTTTCACGCTTGTTCCTTCGAGCGCGGTGCGGACGTCGGCAGCCGAATTTACCGGCTTGCGGTTGATTTCCAGGATTACATCGCCACGGGAGATGCCGGCCTCGGCGGCGGCGGCGCCTTCGTCAACCTCAGTCACGACCACGCCTTCGGTTCCCGAATCAAGGCCGAGTTGTTTCGCGACCTGCGGCGTTACCGGTTCGAGGCTTAGGCCGAGTTTGCCGCCTTGATTTTGCGGGCCAGGGCCATCCTCGTTGCCAGGGGCGCCAGGTGATTTTTCCGCATCGATCTTAAATTCGTCGAGCGTGGCTGTCAGGTCGACTTGTTTCCCGTCACGCATTACCGACACCTTGATTTCAGATCCCGGCAGCGAACTTGCGACCTTGTTGCGTAGAACGTTGCTGTCCTCGATCTTTTCGCCGTTGATGGCAACTATTAGGTCGTTGCGTTTAACGCCGGCTTTGTCGGCCGCACTGCCCGACCGGACGTTGCTGACGATCACGCCGCTGCGGGCTTCGAGATCGAGTGATTTGGCGAGTTCATCGGTGACGTTTTGTATGTTGATACCGAGCATTCCGCGGCGGACCTTGCCATCCTTGATGAGTTGCTCCATGACCGATTTGGCCATGTTTGAGGGAATTGAAAACGCGATGCCGATATTACCGCCGCCGGCACCGCCCGACAGTATTTGTGAATTTATGCCAATCAGCTCGCCGTTCAAGTTGACCAGTGCGCCGCCGGAATTACCGCGATTGATCGGCGCGTCCGTCTGTAGAAAATCTTCAAAGCTCTGTCCATCGCTGAGACCTGTTCGACGGCCTTTTGCCGAGATGATGCCTGCCGTGACGGTCTGGCCGATGCCGAGCGGGTTGCCGATCGCGAGAACGATGTCACCGACCCGAACGCTATCCGAATTACCGAGCGTCAGGAACGGCAAATTTTCGCCCTCGATCTTCAAGACCGCGAGATCGCTCGGTTGATCCGAACCAACGATCTTGGCGTCGAACGATTTATTATCGCTCATCAGGACCGTTATCTTTTCTGCGCCATCGACGACGTGATGGTTGGTAAGAATAGAGCCGTCGGACGAGACAATTACCCCCGAACCGAGACCGCGTTCGACCGGCGGGCGACGATTTTGCTGCGGCATCTGAAATTGTTTGAAGAAATCATCGGCCGGTCCCTGCCGCATACCCGATTTGGTCTGTTTGTGTTCAGCCTCGATCCGCACGACAGCGGGCGAAGTGCGTTCGACGACATCCGCATAGGACGTTCGTGTGCCATCGACAACGAGAGGAGCGACCGGCGCTGCCTGTGGCTGATTTACCGGCGGAGTCTCGGCACCGCCCAGCAGTCCCGTTTTGCACCCTGAACCAAACGCCGCGACCGTGATAACCGAAAAGACAACTAGCTTCTTAATACTCATGTAAACTGTACCCCAATAAAACTAAATACTAATGCATCGACCGGTGAAATTTCCAGCAGAGAACAACAAATCATTGTTACGAAAGCCATAGGGAACTTGTTCGGAAAAATCATCCTCGTGTCCAGGAGGGGCGTTTTCTTTGGTCGAAGGTCTAAGACTCTCAGAACCTTTGACCAAACTCCCATTTACCTTCGACCAAACTCGCCGTTTTTCAACGACAAAGCACCAACAACCTTCGACCAAAACGGGTATTTTGCGCAAAGTCGTTCGATAAACAGGGCGTTTTATTTAAAATGTGGCACGTGCCACATTTTAAAAGCCAAAAATCGGGAGCAGGTGTTTTTACACGATTTGATCACGTTCAATTCTCGCGCTTTTGACCCGAAATCGAACGTCACGACGATCGTTTGCGCATCAAAAAAAGAGGCTGCATTGTTCAGGCAGCCTCTTGATACAGCTTTAGTTTTCGTGCTATGGAACGTCAATATTCATCTCGCGGCCTGAGAAACTGAAGGTCGGTCGTTTGCGGCCCTTCATAAATTTTGCGGCCGTTTGTGATAGCGCCGTAATAATCATCGGCAGAGCGATCGACGGATCGCACGGAACGTAGGCGGTCGTCGCTCCACGCTGTAGCTTTCCGAAGAGCGACGTGTGGGTCGCACCATAGGACGGCGTTCGAATGTCGAGTGGACACGTGTCGGTCGCGATCGAGATGGCATATTTATGGCCGCGCGGCGTTGTTCGCGTAATGTAGGACGAGATCTCAGCAACGTTTAGAAGGCCCTGACTGCCCTGGCTGCCGAGAGAAATGACACCGGAGTGCCGCGTCCGCTGGGCAATTGTCGACAGCTCCATCGTATCCTGAGTCGTGTCGAACATGATCTGGATCTTTTTCTCAAATTTGGCACGGGCTATGCCGATGGAAATCTCAGAACCCGGCAGATCAGGACAGAAAACGGGAATACGGGCCTTAAAGGCGGAAGTCAGAATGCCGTCTTCGTGGGCGATTTCTGAGAGTTCGCGGCCAAGAAGGTGCAGAAACTCGCGAATCGAGTACGGACGACTCAGTTCGAGCTGGTTGATAACGCTGCCGATCCATTCGTCAGCTTCCTGATATTCCTCGCGATTGACGATTACATCACCGAGGCGGAGAACGTCCGATGCCTCAAGCTCATCGTCGCTCATACTCGGATGTGCCTGATAATGATTACGGCCAAGTATCTCGTGAATGTCCTGATACAGCACCGTTCCCGACATCACGATGACATCGACGAATCGATTCTTAATCACGTACGCCAGCAAACGACGCATTCCAGACGTGATCAGATTGCCTGACCCGCAAAGATATATCGTCGAGTTGTCGTCGAGCATGTCGAGCCAGATGCGATGAGCTTCGGCGAGTTGTTTTGCTCCGAAACCGGCTCCTTCCATTTTTTCCAAAAGGCCCGCCACCGAGCGGTCTCTGTCGATCGGCACCGGACGTGTCGGAACCGTCAAAAATTTCGAAGCCTTTGTTTTCTTTTGAGCTACCATAAGTTTGTTTCTTGTCTAATGTCTATATTTTGTGGGCAGTTGGCGGTAGGCAGGTGGCAGTCAAGACAGCGTGATGCTGCCAACTGCCAACCGCCTACTGCTTACTTCCATTCGGCGTCAGATACGTATAACTCTCGACCTGATCCTCGTAAAACTCTATAACGTTGCTACCTTCTGTATTAGAAAGGCGACCTTCTTTAATACGCTGCAACACAGATTTGCGAAATGTGTCGTGCAATTGACCTGGGTCAAATCTGACCGAGCTAACCGCATCGCCGAGTGTTGCACCGTAAATAACCTTTTTAATAATAAAACCGTCTTCGCCAATGAAAATATGAGCTTCGTGGGGCACACCAAAAAGATTATGGTTGTTGCCCATAACTTCCTGATACGCTCCGACCAACATCATTGCTAGGTAATAAGGCTCATTTTTGGCGAGCTTATGCAACTCCAACACGGGTTTTACGTCGTGCAGATCCACGAACTTATCCACAATCCCATCGGAATCACAGGTTATATCACAAAGCGTAGCATATTCTGTCGGCTTTTTGTTGAGTTTATGTATTGGGATGATCGGAAAAAGTTGTTCTAGTGCCCAATTGTCCGGCATTGAGCGAAAAACTGAGAAATTTGCGAGGTATTTTGCACACATTAACTGGCGTAGCTCATCAAACTCCTCGGCAACATATTTTTTTAATTGGGCATATTTATCGGCCTCTTCGCAGATATCCCAGAAAAGCACCTCGCCTTTGCCCTTTGCTTCGAGCGAAATGAGGCCGAGGTTAAACATTGTGAAAAGCTCATCGCGATTCTCGATCGCGTCGTGATAATACTCGCGATAATTCTTGGCATTGATCCTCTCACGCAGATCGTGAAGCTCCTTAACCGTCGGCGGGTCGTCGGCGTTTAACGTCAGCGGAACATGGCTCTCAACGACCGTTTCGATCTCGTCCTGGATGTTTGTCACGAGGATCGCGTGATAGGCCGACAGGTATCGGCCCGATTCTTGAATGATCGTCGGATGCGGCACGTTTTCGTCGTCGCAAACCGTTTTTATGACATAAATCACGTCGTTTGCAAACTCGCGGGCGTTGTAATTTGCCGACGATTCAAACGAAGTTCGCGAGCCGTCATAGTCGACCGCCATACCGCCGCCCACATCCAGGTATTGGATCGGGATGCCCATTTTGCTGATCTTGGCGTACGTCCGGGCAGCTTCCTTCATCGCATTCTTGATGCGCTTGATATCGGTGAGCTGTGAACCGATATGGAAATGGAGCAGCCGGAGCATGTCTATACGCCCTGCTTCCTGCAAACGATGGATCACCTCAAGGATCTCGGTAGTCGTCAGACCGAATTTTGCCGCCTCACCGCCGGATTTTTCCCATTTACCAGAGCCTTTCGAATAAAGTTTGACGCGGACCCCGATAGTCGGCAATTCGGCATCCGGATTTTCAGCCTGGATCTTGTTGGCAATGTCTAGTGTATGGTCGAGTTCACTCAGTTTTTCGATGACGATAACGACATTCTTTCCCGCCGAGGCCCCGGCAAAAGCGAGCTGGATAAAGTCGCGGTCCTTAAAGCCGTTGAGCACGAGAAGACTATCTTTTGCCTGTTCCAACCCGAGCGCCGCGTATAGCTCGGCTTTAGAACCGGCTTCGAGGCCGAAGTTGTAACGCGTACCCTCGCGCAGATACTCTTCGATGACCGCCCGATTCGAGTTGACCTTCATCGGGAAGACGCAGAGATGCCCGCCTTCGTACTCAAATTCCTTGATCGATTTCCGAAAAGCGGTTTGCAGCTTGCGGATCTGACCGAACAAAAGCTGGGGGAATCGCAGCAAAATCGGCGTGTTGATGCCCCGTTTTCGCAGGTCATCGACGATTTCTTTAACATCCGCCGTTAGATTCTCGTTTTCCGGGGTCCGGACGATGAGATTGCCTTTGCGATTGACGCCAAAATAGTCGGCTCCCCAGTTGTCGATGCCGTAGGTCTCGATGCTTTGATCAATTACTGTGCTCAATATTTCCCGCTCCCGTGATCTGCCGAATAGGATATTATGCAACAAAAACTCATAGCTTAGTAAAAATATTAAAAAAAACAAAAAGCTGTCTTCAAAAAGGTATTTTCTTAATTTGCGTTGATCGGAGAATCAACCAATATTTTCCTTGGTGATCTTTGTGGGTTTCGCTTTGTGACCTTTGTGTTAAAGACCGTTTTAACACAGAGGCCACAGAGCGAAACCCACAGAGTGTAAGGAGAGAATCACCAAAACCCAAAATTAAGACACCACCCTTCAAAAAAGGCCGTCAACGAGGCTGAAAATATTTTCCCGGACTGTGGCATAACCCTTGCATTGAGACATTGACGGAAGTGGCGCATGAGCCAGAAGCCTAAGAAAAGGTTAGATTTATGGTAGTTTCCACATTTGACGATCGAGATGGTTGCCGAATCTTGTCAAATAATGAGTGCCAAAAAATGTCACTTTGGGGTGAAGGTCGAGGTTACGAGGTGCTTGAAATGAAGAAGAAAGGCCAGAGCGGATTTTCGCTGATCGAGTTGTTGGTTGTTGTGGTTGTTATCGGAATTGTCGCGACAATAGCTATTCCATATCTGCGAAAGGCTGTCCAGGCCACGGAGAATCGCAGTACGCGAACAACGCTCAAGGCCGTCGCGACAACGCAGTTGAGTTTTGCGACGACCAATAACCGTTACGCCCGCCTCAACGAGGTCAATAACCTGATGAGCGGTGCGGTCGGAACTCTCTCAGGCAGCGATATTATTCGTGGTCAGTTCACCATAACGATGTCACCGCCGGCCCCGTCTGATGCCGAGCTTCGTGAGGGTTATACGATCAATGCGACCCGCACCGTCCCCGGCGAAGGCGTCTATCTCTACGAACTTACTCACAATGGTCGGGTTGAGCAGATCCTGCCTGCCTGTACAGGTGAGTGTAACTAACCAGCTACTATCCTGCCCCGATAGGTACAAGCAATGAATGTTTTCGAAGACCTGATTGTTGAATTAAAACAAGAGAATCTTCTTGAGCAAACCGTCATCGACAAAGGACGGAATGTTCGGGAAGCTACCCGTCATCCTGACGAAACAGAAGCTCCGACCGAAGCTCAGCATTCGACCGTGACAACGTTCGACAGCGATGTCAATGAAGCGGGAATCGTTGATTCCGATCCGGTCGAACTCGATAGTTACGATAGCCATCAGCCCGATACGACTGAGCTGGCGGTGGATGAGCCACCGCCCGAGGCTGTCCAAAAGCCGGGGAGCGGACAGGAATTTTACCGCAAAAGGGCGATGGCCGAGGTTTCGAACCTCCAGATGGTCGACCATGTAATTACCGGCGTCGAACGCGAATACATGAAGATACTGCCTAAGGTCTTTGACGATTTTCAGGCAAAAAAAGCTTTAAACACCTTCCTACAGGTTACCGAGAACGAAAACTCGGAGGAACACAAAGAAGCCGAATTTCAGCTAATGACCGAAACCGAGGCGTGGTGTTCGGCCCTGTCAGAGCGCGATCGCGATGTTGCCGTGTCCAATCTGCGGCACTATTGCGAAAACTCGCGGCCGCCGCTTTCCTCTCAGGCTTTGGTTGCTCTCGCCCAGTTTTACCGCAATCTGCCTCATTCGGAATCCGTTCGTTCAAAATTCGATTTTGTGATCACCCGGCTTTTCTCGCGACCGATCGAGAATGAAATGCGCGCAGCATTCTTTACTCGCGACGAGGCCTATGGGCACCTCCAAACACTCTATAGTGATTGGTCGAGCATCGCCCTGTACGGAGCGGACGATGATGAATCAAAGGTCGCTCTGACCGCTCTCAGTTTTGAGGATCTCGCTATCGAGGCGGAAAACGCGGGCAGTTTTGACGGGCTGATCGAAAAAGATTTTTTTGGGCGGGTTCGCGGTTTTAAGGAAAGCATCGGCGAGATGTTTTACGCCCCGAATGTTTTGGCCGCAGCGATTGAGGCCAACGTTCGTATCGGCAACGCCTATGTCAAGCTGATCGACCTTGAGCGTCGTAAAATGGATGCCGAGAGCATCCAGACAAAGTACGGTGACCGGCATGACGATTCCGTTTCCGAAGGCATCGGTCGGACGCTCGACCTGGTTGATCTGTTGAGATCGCCGCTCAACAACGGCGTGACTCCGGGTGAGGAGTCGACAAATGAGGCGGAAGGCAAAACCGATGAGAAAGTTGCCGAAGTCGCTGAAGTCCCAGTGGTTGCGGTCGTTAGAAAACGACCGCCGCTGGTCGACAAGGCGATCGATAGTTTCCTTTCGATGAATCGGTGGCTCGCCGGTGTTTCGGCAGCCCTCATCCTATTGTCGGTTGGTGTTTACATCTACGCTAACTTCTTTGTCACGGAGAAAGTTGCGAGCAGCGATGTTCGAACGGTCGAGGTCGACGATCCGGTCTTTAAGGAATTTATACAAACAGGTCGGGTGAGCGGTGAAACTTTCTACGGTCTCCTGTTGCCGTCGTGGGATAACCTTTCCAAGCAAAATAAAGAGGACGTCTTACGGAAAATCCATCATGCCGGGCAGGAGAAGGGATATTCGCAGGTAAATCTCATCGGTAAGGACGGTAAGCCAGTTGCCTTTGCGTCCTCATCTCGCCTCGAACTGATAAAGGACTGAGTTTAAACACCATTAATGATTTGGCCGTCCGGAATTGTGAAATCCGGACGGCTTTTGTGGTTTTGGGGCGCACGTGGATTGGTGAAGGTTTTTTGGCCCGATTGACCTTAGACCAGTAGCGGCTTTACCTTCGACCAGTTGCCCTTTTTTTTGCCTTTTTCAGGTGAAAACCATTCGACCAAGCGGTGTTTTTTGTCGACAAATGCTCGAAAATAGGGCGTTTTGATAAAAATGTGGCACGTGCCACATTTAAAATTGCACAAATTTAAAGAAACAGAAAAATCCCACCCCCGATTTCTGAACCTGGGGTTTGTTAACAGATTCAAAATCCGCGCTAGACTCGCGAATGTATATTAACTGTTAGGATGTGTAAAGAATTGTAAAACCTTACCCGTTCGCCTCGTTTTTGGCGTAGAATGCTCTAGGCATGGACAAGATTCTAATCATTGACGACGACGAAGAGCTTTGCGAGCTGGTATCTGAATACTTGACCGTCGAGGGCTTTGAAATCGCGTGCGTGAATGACGGTGCGAGCGGGCTGGAACGGGCTCTGTCGGGCGAATACGACATGGCGATTCTCGATGTGATGCTACCAAAGATGAATGGTTTTGACGTTCTGCGGAATCTGCGCGAGCAATCGAAATTGCCGGTAATTATGCTCACCGCTCGCGGCGACGATATGGAACGGATAGTCGGACTCGAGATCGGAGCCGACGATTATTTGCCAAAACCATTTAATCCGAGGGAACTAGCCGCCCGTCTGCGGGCGATACTTCGACGCACGGGGGTTGATGAACAAGATCATGAGGCAAGCGAAAAACTTGACGTAGACGGCATCCAGATATCACCGGCATCGCGCATCGCGACGTGTGACGGCCGGGAAATGAACCTGACTTCGGTCGAGTTTGAGCTTTTGCTTGAGTTGCTCAGAGAGGCGGGCAAAATCGTCAAGAAAGAGGATTTGAGTGAAAACGTGCTCGAGCGGAAATTGTCGCCCTACGACCGCAGCCTCGATATGCACATCAGTAATCTGCCGCAAAAAGCTGGGTGACCGCACCGACGGGACCGAACGGATAAAGACAATTCGGTCGGTTGGCTATATTTACACGTTAGTATGAAATTATTCGTAAAGATTTTCCTTTGGTTTCTCGCGGCTCTTGCGCTCATGGTCGGCGTCATTATTTTTGTGACGCGTACCTTTCAAACCGAGCCGATGGTTAGCCGATTTGAACGGTCAACGAGGAATCAGTTAACGGTGTATGGCGGAACCGCGACGCAAATAGTCGGAGCTGAAGGCGAGACGGGGCTCAGGAATTTTCTTAGTCGCCTCAAAGATCTCGAGCCACCGCGTCAGGTTAGCCTCATAACGGCGGATGGAAAAGTATGGTTCGGCGATGCTGTTGATGTCCCGGCCATGTCGGAACTTGCAAACCGAACGCTGGCGAGTGGGCAGGTTGAGACAGATTTTTCCATCGAGGAGAGAACGCTGGGTGCTTCGCCGGTCAACTTTCCGGACGGTCGCCGTTTGATTTTGGTGTTTCAATGGGAACGCCAGGCCCCGCCATCGCTTTTCTGGGGTTCAACAACGGCCTTGACACGTCTCGGCGGCATCCTGCTGACCGCAGTCGTGCTTTGTTATTTGCTGGCCCTGTATTTGACTTCGCCGATACGAAAGCTTCGGGAAGCGACGAACAAGCTGGCTGACGGCAACTTCGAAACCCGCGTGATACCGGGGCTTGGTCGACGGCGTGACGAGATTGGCGATCTGGCGCGTGATTTTGACGTAATGGCCGAGCGGATCGAATCGCTCATAACGTCTCAGCAGCGGCTAAACCGTGATATTTCGCATGAACTCCGCTCGCCGCTCGCCCGGCTTAATGTCGCTCTTGAGATCGCGAAGCAAAAATCAAATCCCGAGACGATGCCGATATTTGAGCGGATCGAGAACGAATCTACACGGCTCAATGACATGATCTCGCGACTGCTGACCCTCGCCAAACTTGAGAGCGGTGCCGAGGAGGTCGAACGCGTCCGGCTCGACCTGGCCGAGATTGTTCGGGATGTGGCAGCGGACGCGCGATTTTGAGGCGCAGGCCAAGGGAAAATTTGTTGAGGTTTCATCCGCCGAGAGCTGTCCGGTCATGGGCAGTGAAAATCTGTTGCGAAGCGCGGTTGAGAACGTACTTCGCAATGCCGTGCGATACACGCCAGAACGCACGGTGGTCGATGTTTCGCTGTCGACGAAGAATGGTCATGCGATATTGAAAATTTCAGATCACGGCGGCGGAGTTCCCGATGATGAACTTGCCAATCTGTTTCGTCCATTTTATCGCGTTGGCGAGGCCCGTGAACGCAAAACCGGCGGCATCGGTCTCGGTTTGGCAATCGCCGAACGGGCCGTCAAAGCCCACAAGGGAACGATCACCGCAAGAAATTTTAACGGCGGATTGCAGATCGAAATCGGAATCGATACCGCAAAAAAGGGCGAGGCATGACTGGAGCGCAGGCATCCTGCCTGCAAGCGTCCTTCTTAGGACGCTGCCGAGCGTAATGATCTTTTGAGTCGAGAAATGCTAATCAACGTCACGCCGGAGGAACCGGCGTTGGCAGGCAAGATGCCTGCTATCCAGTCCGCGTTTCCGTCCGTAGTCTCTCAGACTATCCGTTCCGCCGGGCTGCGATAAATGAGTTGACCGCCAGGATTACAAAAACCAGACAGACCACCGCCATCGCGGCCTGCGACATGACCGCAGGTGACATTGTCAGTTCGCTCATCTTCATCAGCAATCGTCCGGCGGTCATGATAAAGCCCAGAAGGGCAACGACGACGGCTGCATGCATCAGATGTTTTCGGAGCCCTTCATTGGATTTGGCAACAAATCCGAGCGATTCCAACACGGTTCCAAACGCAAATGGTATCAGCGCCGTGAGGCTCGCATTCCCGTTCATCATGCCGTAAACATAGCCCATGATTCCGATCATGGACAACAAGATTCCACAAATAATAGCGGTAGTTGGCATAATTTTATCTCGATGCGGCTGCGATCTTGGTTTGTAATTTGGCCGCGAGACTCGCATCAAGCACGTCGAGCTTTATCTTCTGTTCGCGGGCGAGGGGCAGGTTGCGCTGACCGATGAATATTACACCGAGGCCATAGATCGCGCTTGCGTTCTTTCCGTTTATCGCGAGAGCTTTGTCATACGAAATTTTGGCGAGCGGGTTCTGATTTGTGTTTAGATACGCATCGCCCAAGTAAACGTAGGCGGTTTCCCACTTTGGCGAAAGTTCCGTCGCCCGCTTGTAAAACGGTATCGAGCCGGCATAATTGGCATTATTGTAATACGAATTTCCGAGATTGAGGTGATTATCGGCGACATTCGGTTCGAGAGCTAATGCGTTGTTAAATGCCGAGATAGCGTCGGAAAATTGTTTTAGGTGATTGTACGCATTGCCCATCTCGCGGTATGCCCCGGCGAGATCAGGTTTTAACCGCACGGCCTCTTTAAACATCCGCACGGCGTCGGCATCACGCTTATCATTCAAATAGTTTTTGCCGAGTTCAAAGTAATTCCAGCCGTTGACCGATTTTAGGGAAACGGCTTTTTCAAACATTCGAGTTGCATCGGTACCGCGCTTGACGGCATTGTATGCGAGACCGAGCCGATAGTGAGCGTCGGCGCTGGTCGGGTTGAGAGCGATCGCCTTTTCCAGGGCCTGCGTGGCTGCGGCGTAATTCTTCTGCGTGTAGTGAGCGATGCCGAGATCGAGATAAGCGTTTGCGTTGTTGGGATCGTATTCGAGGGCCTTCACATACGAGGCGATTGCTTCGTTATACATTTTCAGGCTGTCGAGCGAATTACCCAACCATATATGTGCGTCGACGTAATTCGGCTGAACGCGGATCGCATCGCGGTACGCCGCCGCCGCTTCTGCATAGCGTTTTAGGTTGTATAGCGAACTGCCCCTGTAATAATAGGCCTTGGCGTAATCGGGTTTGAGGCGAATCGCACTCTGGAGTTCCAAAAGGGCCTCGGCGTATCGATCGGTATTAAAATAACACAAGCCGATGTTATAGTACGCACCCGAATCGCTGGGGACCACCGCAACGTACTGCCGAAAAGTGGTTATCGCAACATCGTATTGTTTTGCACCAAATTCCCGGAGGCCGCGTGCGAACAAGGCGTTTGCATCCTGGGCTGAAACTGCGAGGAAAGCTCCCGCGATCAAGACTCCGATTACCAAAGTTATTCTTAGCTTTTTCATAGCTGTCTCCCTGACTGACTGGAGCGCGGGCATCCTGCCTGCAAGCGTCCTTCTGAGGACGCTGACGAACGTAATGATTATTCACGTTGAAGAATCCTAAACTACTTCACGCCGGAGGAACCGGCGTGGCAGGCAGGATGCCTGCGCTCCAGTCCACCTCCCGTTTTTACTTTCGCATTTCGTCAATCATATCTGCGATCGTTTGTTTCAGATGGGCAGTGACTGCCTCATATTTGGCATCGTTTGAAGCGTCAATGTCGGCTACCGAAGCGGTGCTGCTTCCGACGCCGGCAGACGCCGCCATCTGAGCACTGACCACGTCGCGTGCATAGATCGGCTTTCCGATCGTTACTCTCACTTTCGCCGGCCTGATCTTCCATGAATTGCGGGCCCAAACGTTCTGTAGACCGTCGATTGCGACCGGAATGATTGGTATGTCGATCTCCGTCGCGAGAATGGCGGCACCCTTCTTAAAATTGTGAAGCTCGCCGTCGAACGCCCGTTCGCCTTCCGGATAAATATTCAAAACCTTACCATTTTTTAGGCCGATCGCACCGGCTTTCATCGCCCGCATCAGTTCGGTATCGGGGTTTACCGGCACAACATTGAGCATTGTAGCAATAAAACGAAGCAGACGGCCTTCAAAAAATTCGCTTGCCCCGACGTGGAATATGTTCTTAAACAAGCCGTACGGATAGTTAGAGCACAGCACAAACGGATCGAGAAAACTCTGGTGATTAGGACAAATAAGGAAGGGCTTTGCTACCGTTCCGTTTTCGTTAAGAGTGGACAGCGATGTCAAATTTTCTTTTCCGCGAACCTCGAGCAGTAAGAACACGCGAAAAAAGAGGTTAAAGAGCTTGTAAACCGAAAATGCAAAGATTGAAAAAAGCGGACGAGATTTCAGAACAGCCCGAACCTCGGGAAAGTCGCCATCCGCGTTTCGAACGATTTCGCCCCAGTTCAAATCCAGCGACGCCGCATCAGCGTCCTCGCCGACGTGGCTTTTTACAAGCTCGACGACATTCCCGACGGTCAGTGCCTGGGCCGCCTCGTCGCCATCGAACTCGGTCGAGAAGGCTTGTTCAAGGGCCGCAAAGGTCTCGGCCCGCGCCAAACTGTCGAGGCCCAGATCGATCTCGAGATTCATGTTCGGGTGAACAACGTCGATGTCTCTAGAATTTTGCTTGATGGCCTGAACTACTGATCTGGCGACGTTCGATTCGACAAGTGCGGTGTCGGCGGTTGAGAATTCCCAGGCTTTCGGCTCCTTGGCATCGGTCGCGATCACGCCGGATTCGACCTCTTTTTTTAGCTGAAAACGCTTGATTTTATTGGTCGCGGTACGCGGCAGCGGTTCGACCCGAATGATGTAGTCGCGGACGCGTTGATACTCGGGCAGTTCGCGGCCCAGTGTGTCGAGATTGTGGCGGACGGCCTCTTTGGAATTGGCGATGCCGTTTGCCTTCAGATATGCAAAATCGGGGACGACGACGGCGGCGAGTTTTTCGGCACCGGCACGCGATTCCGTTTCGTCCGTCAGACCGATGACGGCGAGTTCCTCGACCAGCGGGGATTTTAAATATTGGACTTCAAGATCTTCGGGATGAACGTTTTTTCCGGACGGCAGAACGATGACGTCTTTTGCACGGCCGACAATGTAAAGAAATCCGTCCTTATCGAGTTTCCCAAGATCACCAGAGCGGAACCAGCCGTCCTCGGTGAATGCCTCGGCGGTCGCCGTCGGATTCTGATAATAGCCGTCAAAGACCATCGTCCCGCGTATCAAAACCTCGCCGACGCCGTCTTTATCAGGATCGGCGATCTTGATTTCGGCGCCTTTCATCGGTTTGCCGACTGAACCGACACGATTGTCGTCCTCAGGTGTTGCGGTCGCCGCACCGCTGGTTTCGGTCAGGCCGTAGCCCTGAATGATCGTAAATCCGAGCCGGTGAAAGTCTTCGGCGACGGCCTCATCAAACCTTGAACCAGCCGAAATCGCGATTCGCAAATTACCGCCAAAGGATTCGTGAACCTGGCCAAAGAGTTTCCGCCCGAGATTAACTCCCAACGTGTTGCGGAAAAAACCGTTTGTCGCGAGCATCGAGCGAAACAGCATCTGTACGGGTTTAGGTTTTGCCTCGACCGCGTCAAAGATTTTTTTGTGAAATATGTACCAAAGCCGCGGCACCGTCGTGAGGATGGTCGGTTTAAAAACCTTCATCGACTCGCTCAATTCGGCGGGCGTGAGTTCTTTTAAATATCCCACCTGCGGTCCAAAAGTCGTTGCGACCCAGAGATTTACGATCTGCAAGTAGGCGTGAAAAAGCGGCAGCAGGCTAAGAATCCTTTCTTTGTCCGAGAGTTTTAGGACGGCGTTGACGCCGGAAAGCTCACCGACGATATTGCCGTGGGTCAGCGGAACGCCCTTTGGCTTTCCGGTCGTGCCGCTCGTGTAAATCAGCAGAGCCGTGTCATCGCCGGCGGCCCTCGGAATCTCGTTTGCGAAGCTCGCGGGAAACTCGGTTGATGACCAGTTAGTAAAAGATTGAAAGCCGTTTTGAGAACCGCTGAGACGCTGAGACGCTGAGACACGTTCATTGTCTTCCTCCGCGTCTCCGCGTCTCTGGGGTGAATCGATTTCCCAGACCACCGCGGGAATTTTACGGCCCAGGCGTTCCTCAATCTCCGAGAAACGCTTGGTCTGATCCGGCGAGAGAAACGCGACCTTGGCCTGGGAGTTCTCAAGAAAATTTGTGATCGTCTCGATCTCGCCGTGTGGATCGAGCGGTACGCAGACCGCTCCGTGGTAGAGCGTTCCGAGATATGCGATCGCCCACGACGGATGATTTTCGCCGATCAGAGCGACGCGATCGCCAACCCCGATCTTCTCTTCCCCCAACCGGTAAGCGATCGAACGTATCTTGCTGAGCATCTCGGCGAAGGTGTAAACCTCAGTGTCGCTGCCGACGACGCGCATAGCGACCTTGTCGGGCCGCTGCTCAAAGGCGTCGATCAACAGTTTGCAAAATGATTCTGACATATGGTCTAGATTTATTGGCCACGGATTTACACGGATAAAACGGACAAGAGAAATATATCAAATCATGGTCTTAATCTGCGTAATTCTGCCACATTGTTTAAAGCACTTGTGTTGTTTAAAACAGTAACATGTTTAAAGCGCTTGTCGTGTTTAATGCGTTTAAAGCAACTGTAGTGCTTACGCGTTTAAAGCGGGTGTTAGTTTCGGCTGTTTAAAGCACGTGCTTACAGCGATTGTAATATCTACGCTCTACGTCTCATTCAATAATCCGAAATCTTACCAGCCCAACTGGTACCGGGGTTCCCGGCGACAGAGGAAACGCCGCCGTTTCAGTTTTTGGCCGGTTGACGATGATCGATCGGCAACCAGGCAGATCGATGCGAACCGAGACCCGTTCAAACGCACCGACAAAACTGACTTCCTGGACCACACCATCCACCAGTTTCCGGTATTTCTGCGTCAGGTTTTCCGGCCTTCGCAGGAAAACGTCCTCGGGCCGGAAAACCATCTTGACAACCGCGCCGTCTTTCGCGTTGATCTCTTGATCGATTTCGATCGACACGTTCTGCGTGACAAAATTTCCACCATCTACCTTGCCTTCCAGAATGTTAGCGAGGCCGAGAAATGTCGCGACGTGCTCGGTCCGCGGATGATTGTAAACCTCGAAGGGTGTCCCGATCTGTTCGAGATGGCCGGCGTTTAAGACGGCGATGCGGTCGCCGAGTTCGAGAGCTTCCTCCTGATCGTGCGTTATAAAGATGGCCGGGACGTTGATCTGCTTAAGCAGGCCGCGAATTTCACGCCTCAACCGTGTCCGAATCTGGGTATCCAGAGCTCCGAACGGCTCGTCGAATAGCAGTACTTCGGGTTCATACGCCAATGCCCTGGCTATCGCGACTCGCTGCTGCTGGCCGCCGGAAAGCTGCGAGGCGTATTTTTTTCGGTGGTCTTCAAGATGAACCAGCTCGATCAGTTGACCGACTTTTTCCTTTATCTCGCTCTTTTTTTTCTTCCGAAGCCGCAGGCCGTAACCAATATTTTCTTCGACCGTCATTTTGGGGAATAAGGCGTAGGATTGGAAAATGACGCCCGTCCCGCGTTCCCGTGTGGGCAGGGCGCTCGACATTCTTTCCATGTAGGATTATGAGGCCGGAATCCTGCATTTCGAGGCCCGCGATTATTCGCAGGATTGTTGTTTTTCCGCTGCCTGAAGCTCCGAGCAGGACGACGATCTCGTCCTCGTCCACGGTGAAATTGATATCTTCGAGCACGACGGTGTCGCCAAAGCGCTTACTGACGCCAGCGATCGTGACCGCCGTTTTGCCGTAATCCATTGGCGTGATGTGTATGTCCGGGTCGTTATACATTAATCGGCTTCGAGCCAGTCACGTGCAAAAAATAGAATGCTGAATATCGCAAACGAAAAAAGTGCGAGGACAATAGCGATGGCATTGGCCGCCTCGACCTGGCCCTCGTTAAACTTGGCGAAAATATAGAGCGGGGCGGTTTGCGTCCGCGATGCAAGGTTTCCCGAGACAAGGATCGTCGAGCCAAATTCGCCAACCGCGCGGGCAAATGTCAGCAGAGCTCCGCCAACGATAGCTCCCCGCAAACTCGGCAGCGTTACATGCCAGAACGTCTGCCAACGCGTCGCTCCCATCGTTGCCGATGCCTCTTCGAGCGAATGGCTCATCGTTTCGAAAACGGGCTTTATCACACCGAAAGCGAGCGGGAACGTGACGAAAATATTCGCAAGGATGATCGCATAGGCGGTGAACATGATATGTCCGCCCTCGGGATCGAGCAAACGGCCCAGTGTGCCATGCGGGCCCCAGAGCAAAAGCAATGCAAAGCCGGCAACGGCGGTCGGAATGGCCGTCGGCAGCGAAATGATTACAATTACCGCGTTGCGGCCCCAGAAATTGTATTTCGACAGCACGTACGCGGCAAAGAGGCCGAAGATTACGTTGAAAACCGTCGCCCAAAAACTCGTGACAATCGACAACTGGAGTGCAAAGATAGCTTCCGGAGCGACCAAAGCCTGCAAAAAGCTGTCGAGACCGTTGCTCGTCCCAAAAATAAATATCGACGCCAACGGCAGAAGGATCAGCGGCAGCATGATCGCGATCATGACGCCGATGCTGAGCGGCTTGACGAGGTCGAAACCACGCGTATGCCTAAATCCTGAGAGGTTAGCACCCATTGTTTGTGTTCGGAGTTCCACCGTCAGGTGGCCTCTCCGTTCTACTAATAATCTGTTGTGGTCGCTGGCAATGCCACCTGAAGGTGGAACTCCGAACGTCGGCGTTACCGATTCTGCACCTGATCGCGAAAAACTCCTTCAATTATTTCAGGATACGCCCGCGGCCAGCCGCCGAACATATCGATCGTAAATGGCTGCCCGATGACGGCAAACGCTTTGTTCTCAATATTTAATGTCTCATTCGATATTGACCGAAAGTGGTATTTAACAAATGCCTTCTGAGCCTCATCGCTCCATAGATACCTGACAAAAGCTTCGGCGATCTGTCGTTTAACTCCTTTCGCATTGCGGTCGATCACAACCGCCGGATGCTCACTAAATATCGTCGACCGCGGCACGATCATCTCAATATCCGGGTTTGAATCCCTCAGCAAAAGTCCTTCGAGTTCGTAGGTAATGAGGGCGTCACCGTAACCCGTCTCAAATTGTGTCCGAGCTTCACGCGCCGAACCTGGCGTCGAGATGACGTTTTTCCATATCGCCTGAAGCGTATTCAGCGCCTTCGTTTTGTCTTGCTCCCCGCTCTCCGCCTCCGATTTTTTTAATTCAGAACCGTAAATAGCGAGGATTGACCACTGAGCCCCGCCGGAACTCACAGGGTCGGGGTGAATAAGCCGAATACCTGGATTCGCGAGATCAGCAAAATCGCGGATCCCTTTCGGATTATCCTTTCTGACCAGGATTACGAAAGGGGTTTTATTTACGATTCCTTTGTTCGGATACGCATGCCAATCAGTTGTCGTCGCCTTGCCCTCGGCCAGTCGTTCAGCGTCGCGGTCGATAGCGAGTATCGCGATATCCGCCGGTGCCCCTTGCAGTATTTGATTCGTGACGGTTTCTGAGCCGGCAAAGGATGAAACAAAGCTGACATCGGTGCCATGCTCACGTTTCCACTTTGCTGAAAACGCCGGAAATATCTCTTTATCCATCACTTCCTTCATGATCGAAAAGCCGTAGATCGTGATGGTTTCACCCGTCAAACTGCCCGAAGGCGGAGCAGGCAGGCAGGCCCCTGTCGTTAGCAGTGCCGCAAAAACCGCTATTGTTGCGAGATCCCGACAAATCGTCATAAAAACGTCTGCTAAAGACAAAAAGAGGTCGTGAAGCACACTCTCACAACCTCAAGAAAATCAGTGTCCTTCTTCGTTAATGCCTACGAGGTTAGCTGTCGGGCTGGAAGCGAAGAAGTCTTCTCCTGTTAGATCAGATGCGCCCCCGTTCTGCTTACAGACAGAACTTTGGTTCCCCCGTGAAGCCGCTGTTTCACAGCGACCGCTTCGGCAATTTGTTTAATCACATCATAACGAAAAGTGCGGATAAAAGGCAAGACAAAAGTCAGAGGTGATTCTGAGCGTTATAGTTTGATCTTCCACCCTGTGCCGATTACATGCAGGAGACGCGGACGAGAAAAATTGTCGTCCTGCCTCATATAGTAGAGATCGAGCGAAAGCTTTTTTGACAGCGTTTTATTGACGCCAAGCGTCAGGCGGTTGCGCGAGAATCGACCCGAGCCGGAATCGTAGAAAGGTTCTTCGGTAACGTATAGTTTTACACCGTGAATCCAGGTTTCGGGTAGCTGTTTATCGACGGTGACCGATGGTCTGTACCGCCAGCGATTACCGCTCGGGCGGATCCGATATTCAAACTGGCTCCGATGCGACAGGCCAAACGCCTTTGTCGGAAAACGGTAGGTTAAACCGAGGCTGAGACGATTTTCGCGAACAAAAATACCGGACGAATTCCGTGATTTTATGAATAAATAGGTTGGAGCGATCGAAAAGCTTTTGTGCGGTTTAATAACCAGTCCGGCACCGATGCGCCCTTCGTTAAACCGGCTGATGTCGTTTGCAAATCGAAAGGTCATTGGAATGAAGAGGTCCGTTTTTTTGTTTAACGGTATGGTGACGCCAATGTCACTCCATAACTGAATATCGTCGTCATCAAGCGGGGTTGGCGTCGGCGTCTGAGCCTGTAACACCGTGGACAGTAGCCAAACAATTGTAAGCAAAAAAACAGTTTGTGAAATCTTTTTCATGTACGCCTGGGAAGACTAAAATGTGTTACGAAAGTGTAACGAAAATGTTACGTGGCGTGCAAGGCGGTTTGAAAACGAGGCGCAGAACCAAAAGGTCAGGAGCGAAACAGTCGGGGAACGCGGACGCGGAGGGCGTTTGGAATGACCTCGTAGATGGCGGGCAGTTTTCCCGGCATTTCACCATCGGTTTCGAGCAGGATTTCCTGCTGCGGATTCACGGCCGCTATTTCGATCTTTTTTACGAGCGTACTTTTAACTTCGTCCAGATGCAGATGTGTACCGCGATAGAGTGAGTATGCATTGCGGATGATCTTGGCGGTCGTCATATCGCCGACGTTAATTATGTCGAGCAGGCCGTCATTTATTTTTGCGTCGGGAGCGATCATCATCCCGCCGCCAAAATAACGGGAATTCGCGACGCAGAGGCAGATCGTCTGAATCGATGTTTCGTCGCCGCCGTCTATTCGAACCCGAACGGTGACAGGATCTAGATCGACGAGTTCCTGAAGTGCGGATACGGCAAAATTTGCTTTGCCGCGAACTCCGTCGATGGGCAGCCAATCGAATATTTTTGCCCCTTTTACGCGTTTGATAACCGCCGCCGCCAGACCAACCGAGGAGATATTCAGAAAATAGCGGCTGACGGTCTTGCCTTCGTTTGACTCGAAAGTCACCCGCCCGGCGTCGATAGATTTCGTCACACCGTCACGCAGGGCGGCGGCCGCATCGCGGTTGGCCAGCGGTAACCCGAGGGTTCGCCGGAAATCACCGCCGGTGCCCGATGGCAAAACGCCAAGTTCGACATCCACGCCGGAACGAAAAATACCGTTTGCAACCTCGTTTATCGTACCGTCGCCGCCACAGGCAATAATAAACTTGCGTCCACCTTTTGCGGCTCGTTCGGCGATTGCAGTGCCGTCACCCGGAGATTTGGTAAGGGCAACGCTGAAAGGCCCGAAATGAGCACGCATTTCGCTCGCCGTCAACGCCCATTTTTCCCGCGTTGCCCCCGATGCCGATTTCGGGTTGACGATAATCAGCGGCAACGTGGAATCATTTGTCGAATTGCTTTTTGCCAAAACCGTTACGTTCGGAGTCCGTGCTTCTGCATCGTTCTTAAATCGATTCGGCGATCGCCTCATCGAAAATCTCCAAAGCGACATCGACGTTTTCCTTTGCCAGGATAAGCGGCGGGGACCAGCGGATGGAGTTCGAGCCGCAGCCGAGGATTATGAGGCCGTTGTTGAAGCAGGCCATTTCGATGCGGTCGCGGAGTTCAGGGTCTTGGGCGTGCGGATCAGCTCCGGAGCCTTTGACGAATTCGACGCCGAGCATCATGCCGAGGCCGCGAACATCGCCGATGACAGTCGTATTTTTCTTTTAGTTTATTGAGCCCGGCTTCGAGATAGGCGCCGACTTCGCGGCTGTTTTCGACAAGGCCGCCCTCGAGCAGTTCGATCGTTTTCAGAGCAGCCGTCAGAGCGACAGGATTGCCGCCGAAGGTCGATGCGTGGGCACCTTTGTGCCAGTCCATGATGTCGGCACGAGCGGTGCAGGCACCGATCGGCATGCCGGAGCCGAGGCCTTTGGCCATGCAGACGATGTCGGCTTTGACGCCGTCGTGATGGTCGAGAGCGAACATCTTGCCCGTGCGGCCCATGCCTGACTGAACTTCGTCGATGATCAGCATGATGCCGTGTTCGTCGCAGATGCGACGGAGTTCTTTGACAAATGACCGTCGGAGCCGGAACATATCCGCCTTCGCCCTGTACGACTTCGAGAACGATGCCCGCGACTTCTTCGGGCGGCGTCGTCGTCTGGAACAACTTTTTTCGATCCAGTTGAGACGTCGCGTGCTGACGGTCGCCTTCGTCGGTCGGCTGATCGGTTACGAAATGGCGGAATTTATTCGGATACGGAATGTGGACGACGTCCAGTGCCTGCCGCATAAAGCCGAGCCGCTGAGCCTTTTTCGAACTGACGTGAGCCACAAAGCCCCGAGCGTGCGTCCGTGGAACGAACCATAAGAACGAGATGAATTTCTGCCGCCGCGTGTGATACATCGCGAGCTTTAGAGCGGTTTCGATGGCCTCGGCGCCGCTGTTTGCAAAGTGCGTTTTGGTCGGCCCGTCGATCGGGACGATCTCGTTGAGCTTTTTGCCAAGCTGCCGGCATGTGGCGGTAATAGAAATCTGTGCCGCAAAGATGGATCAGTTCGCTGACCTGTTTTTGGATCGCCGCGACGACCTCAGGATGGCAATGTCCGGTCGAGCAGACGGCGACGCCGGCGTTGCAGTCAAGAAAGACGTTGCCGTCCGGATCGGTGATCCAAACTCCGCTGGCGTGGTCGGCGACGAGTTTATAATCCGGCCGCGGATAGCTCGGCGTGACGTATTGATGCGTCGGCGTTGATGATTTCAAGTGACTTCGGTCCCGGCAATGCTGTTTTGATGACGGGCGTTGTAATTCTGTTGATGGTGTCATGATATTTCTCCTGAATTGTTAAGCGAGCGGTCTATTGACCGCTGGATGATCAAAAAACGGTCGAAGACCGTTGCACTCTAACGAACGGAGAAAATTAATCACCGGCGAAGAGATTCGCACGCTGCTTCATGGGACGGAGTTTTGAGATGCAACGCGGTGTCATAACATGAGATGCCGCTAATATATCAGAATGTCGTCGCGTTTCAAAAATGTCGTTGCGGCGTGAAACAATATATTCATGGAAACTGCTAAAAAATTCACAAACCGCCTCATCAACGAGACCAGCCCGTATCTGCTCCAGCACGCTCACAATCCTGTCGATTGGTATCCGTGGGGTGATAGAGGCGTTTGAGCGGGCGAGGGCCGAGGACAAGCCTGTGCTGGTCAGCATTGGCTATTCGGCGTGTCACTGGTGTCATGTGATGGAGCACGAGTCGTTTGAGGACGAGGCAACGGCGGCGATTATGAATGAGCATTTCGTCAATATCAAGGTCGATATGGAAGAGCGGCCCGATGTCGATCAGATCTATATGAATTTCGTTCAGCTGACGACCGGACGCGGCGGCTGGCCGATGAATGTGTTCTTGACGCCGGATAAACGGCCGTTTTTTGGCGGCACGTATTTTCCGCCGGGTCCGCGATACGGCATGCCGTCGTGGCCGCAGATATTGACGAGTATCGCCGAGGCATATCGCGAGAGGCGAGATGAGCTGGAACATTCGGCCAACGATATCGTCGGCGAACTGCGGCGGCTGAGCATCGTTGAGACCGCTCCGCGGCGGGCTTTCGACAGAAATCCTCGACCAGGCATTTTCAAGTTTTTCGCGAACATTTGATACGGTAAACGGCGGATTTGGCGGAGCTCCGAAATTTCCGCCGGCGATGTCGCTGGAATTTTTGCTCCGATATCACAACCGAACCGGCGAAGATCGTGCGCATTGTCGATGGTCGACGCATACGCTCGACAAAATGGCGAACGGCGGTATTTACGATCAGCTTGGCGGCGGATTTCACCGTTATGCGGTAGATGCGATCTGGCTCGTGCCGCATTTTGAGAAAATGCTGTATGACAATGCCCAGCTGATTCGTGTTTATCTGCATGCTTATCAGGTGACCGGCAACGAATTTTACAAACAGATCGCGGTCGAGACGCTGGAATATGTTCGGCGTGAAATGCTCGACGAGTCAGGCGGATTTTATTCAACGCAGGACGCGGACAGCGAGGGCGAGGAAGGGAAGTTTTTCGTCTGGACGCAGGAGGAAATCGCGGCGGTTCTTGGACGAGAATGATGCGGCAGAATTTTGCATGTTACTATGACGTTACTCCCGGCGGTAATTTCGAGGGAAAGAACATCCTGAATGTTCGCATCAGGACACACTCCGCTACTGGTCGTGTTTCCGCCTTTGATGACGAACGTCGCAGGCTTGTTCGAAGAGCGGGAGAAAGCGGATAAAGCCGGGTCGGGACGAGAAGGTTTTGACGGCGTGGAATGGTCTGATGCTGGCTGCGTTTGCGGATGCGGCGGCGGTTTTGGGGAGCGACGAGTATCTCGAGATCGCCAAACGAAATGCCGAGTTTATCCGGACGGAACTCAGAAAGACGGACGGCTGCTGCAGAACATGGAAAGAAGGTGCGGCAAAGCTCAATGGATATATCGAGGACTATGCGAATGTTGCGGACGGTCTTGTCGTGCTCTATCAGGTATCGGGCGACGAGCGATATCTGTCCGAGGCACAGCGGCTTGCGGATACTGATGATCACGGAGTTTTGGGACGAAGAGAATGGCGGATTTTTCTTTACTTCAAATGACCACGAAGAATTGATCGTTCGCAACAAAGATTTTTATGACAACGCGACGCCGTCGGGTAACTCGGTTGCGGCGGATGTTTTGTTACAGGCTTGCCAAATTGACGGGCGATGACAGATACGAACGGTTTGCGGTGACCGTTTTGCGGTTGGCGGCGTCGCAGATTACGGCGGCATCCGCAGGGATTTGGCCGGGCTCTGTCGGCGCTTGAGTTTCATCTTACGGAGACAAAAGAGATCGTGGTGATTGGCCAACCGGGAAATGAACTTGCGCGGGAAGTTCAACGTCAGATATCTGCCCGACGCGGTCGTTGTGTTGGCAAGTGCGAATGACGAACGGCATCGGTTGTGAAGCACGTTTTGACCGAGCGACGGCATGATCGACGGAAAAGCACCGCTTATGTCTGTGAAAATTATGTCTGCCAGCGGCCGGTGACGTCGGTTGAAGAATTGTCGGAATTGCTCGCTTAGCTACGAGCAGTAACCGATGGCTTAGAAATAAACAAAAAAGCTCGACCGTCTAGAACGATCGAGCTTTTTCAATATCAGACTAGAAACCTAAACTACGGCTTTTTTGCAGCATTTACGTTGGCGTTTGCAGTCCGGTAGCAGCATTGGTCGCGGTCTTAGCTGCGTTCAAGCGGCGTTAGCAGCAGTGCCTGCAGCATTAGAAGCCGTGTTCGCAGCATTAGCCACGGTGTTAGCAGCAGTTGACATTGCGTTAGCAGCGTTAGCCATGGTGTTTGCTGCGGTGTTAGCAGCTGTATTAGCAGCCTTATTGGCGGTGTTGAGTCGGTGTTTGCTGCTTCGCCGCAAGCCATTCCCAAAGCACCCATTACAAGAACTGCTGAAAGTGCAATTACTTTTTTCATAACTAAAGATTCTCCTGTCTTCTTCAAAGATTAGATCTAATTTTATTTATCGAAGACCGTGCATAGCACAGCCCTTGTCCCAAATCTTTCTAAATTTTTTAGGAACATTGCACAATATAGTGTCCGTTGGCCATTAAGTCAACCCTAAAATCACAAAAATATGCACATTTTTTATTCAAAAAGTGATTGTTCTTTGGTCCGAGGACGATAATATCAGAAACAAAAAAGCACCCCGCAAACTGCGGAGTGCTTTTTCCTTAATCAAAACAGTTCTGACTATGCTTCTTCGTTGGTTTGTAGCAGGTGCTGGTAGCAGCCGGTGTTAGCCGGTTTCGTTGCCGAGTTAGCCGGTGCATTGGCACGGTGCGTTAGCAGGCTTCATTGTCGAGTTTGCTGGGGCGTTAGCAACCGGAACGTTTGTGGCCGGGCGTGCTACCGGGGTAGCGTGTGTTGACCGGAGCAGCGTTTGCCGGTTTGTTATTTGCCGGAGCGTTGTTTGCAGCTGCTTCGCCGCAAGCCATACCGAGTGCGCTCAATCCAAGAACAGTTGAAAGTACAATTACCTTTTTCATTTTATTTAAGACTCCTAATCTTTACTCAAAGAATAAAATACCTGTTGCCAGGCATCGGCTGATCGTGACACAGCCGTTTTGCCCCGAGCTCTTTCTTTCTCAAGGCAAACGATACTATAGAAATCGCGAAAGCGTTAGTCAACCTAAAAATGACAAAAAAATCACTTTTTTTCAATTATTTTTTACTTTTTTTTCAGGATTATTTCTGTCCGTCGGTGAAGAGCCCGTATTTGCTGGTCGAAAAATAATTTCCTTGACTTCAATCGTTCCAAAAAGTTATCTTCATAAAGAGAGCATTTTTCGCTCATTTCCTGCCGCATTCTCCCTCGATCCCGCCTAACGATGACGAATCAGATAACGACAACGAGCCCGAGCAGCGTCAAAAGACGACTATTCTCGCCCTATCCGGCTATGATCGTCGGCACTGTCTCTGCTTGTCGCAATGCGTGGCGACATATTTACTTGTCGAATTCCGAAATTGACGGTCAATCGGCAAGGACAACGGGTTTCTCGGTCGTAATCGCAGTTTATTTGTTCGTATCGCGGCTGTTTTACTATTCATCAGTCGAGGTCGACAAGCGGCGTGTCAGTGACGATGCGCCCGACGGAAGTACAGTCAGTCGAAGCGGTCCTCAGCGATCTCGAGGAGGCGAGCGGGTTCTTTTCCGGATCGCTGCGATCGGCCGATGACGCTTTCGGCTCGTTTCGAGTCGCGTTCGAGATCTGGTTCCATTTCAGACGATAGTTTTTATCTGCTAAATGAGTCGCGAACCGATCTAGTGTCGGTCTACGCCGACGGAGATAGGCAGTGCGGAGGAACACCTTGGGAATTCGAATTTGACGAGGGTCTCGCGGGCCAATCCTACACGACGCGACAGGTCGAGATTGATCAGTTACATGATGCTCGATGCCGAACAGCAATTCGGTTCGTCGGTCGCGATCCCGCTGCTGCATGGTGAGAATGTGTTTGGCGTTATTCAATTGTTTTTCGGAGTCGATTATGAGCTCGAGGAAGTCAGAACGATGCTTTTTGAGGCGATCGGCAACTCGGGTCGCTCCGCTGATGCTGGGTTCGATCGCGTATGAGCGCACTCAGGCAAATGCCCTGACCGATGCCACGACCGATCTGCCGAATGAGCGAGCCTTTTACCTCGTGCTGGAAAATCAGGTTGCCGAGGCCCAGCGAAACCGAGGCGAGCGGCCGTTGACCGATCCTTGCGATCGACATAAAGAGTTTTGACGAGATCAACTGTACAGTTCGGCCACGTTGCCGGCGACCGGGTTCTTGAAGTTTGTTGCCGCAGATCGTAAAGGACAATCTGCGCGCAGATGGATTTTGTTGCCAGGGCTCTGAATGACGAGTTTCTCGTCGATTCTGCCGACAGCAGATAAAGAGATTTCTCAGGATATCATCGCCCGCATCCACACAGGATTTTTTGGCACGAAAACTCGCGATAAACGACACTCAGGCGGTCGAGATCGAACTAAATATCGGTTGGTCGGCCTTTGGCAGCCGATGGCGAGACGCCGGGCCAGCTGTTAAGCCTTGCCCAACTCCGAAAAGAGCAGATGAAATCGACCGGGCCGAACAACATCCTTTGGTTTCCCGCAGGAATACTCGCGATATCAATCCACTGACCCATCCGAGGCAATAATTTTGTATTTCGACCGACGCCTTGTATATTTGGGCAATGGCAAAGATAACTTTTTACGGCGGCGTCGGTACGGTCACCGGTTCAAAATATCTACTCGAACATAACGGCAAGAAGATCCTTGTTGATTGCGGCCTGTTTCAGGGCCTGAAAGAATTGCGCGAACGCAATTGGCAGGACCCGCCGTTTGCGCCCGACGAGATCGACGCGGTCATCATTACGCATGCCCACATCGATCATACCGGCTGGCTGCCGCGGCTGGTGAAATTGGGTTTCAAGGGCGAGATCACGACATCGCGGGCGACCGGCGATCTGTTAAAGATATTGCTGCCCGGATTCCGGCCGCCTTCAGGAAGAAGAAGCCGATTATCGCAACCGGCACGAACTGACGAGCCACACGCCCGCCTTGCCGCTATATGACGAAGACGACGCGCGGGCAACGCTCGACTAAACTGCGTCCGGTCCCGAACGACGGCCAGCCGTATGAGATATGCGAAGGAATCAAGGCGAGCTTTATGGTGGCCGGGCATATCATGGGGGCGAGTCTGGTGTTGGTCGAGATGTCCGCGACTGGAGTGCAGATTCCAGCTCGCAGGACGCTCACCGATCGTGCAGGCAGGGGTGCCTACGTCCAGTAGTCGATTCGCTTCTCTTTTCCGGCGATCTCGGACACTACGATCAGCCGATCGTTAAAGACCCGGCTCCGCCGCCCGATTGCGACTATCTGATGTGCGAATCGACCTACGGCGACCGCCTGCACGGCGATATCGATTCGGAAACGCAGATGGCCCGGATCATCAACGAAGCCGCCGAGCGAAACGGCCCGATCTTGATACCGGCATTTGCGGTGGGTAGAACGCAGGAAGTTCTCTACATGATCCGCGAACTCGAGGAGCAAAAACGGATTCCGGTTTTGCCCGTCATCGTCGATTCGCCGATGGCCGCCCAGGCGACGCAGGTTTACAACCGCTGGCACGAGGAACACGACCGTGAATACGCCTCGATCCTCGCCCACAAACGGCATCCGCTGCGAACCGCTTCGATGAGCACGACCTCGACGCGCGACGAATCCAAAAAGCTCAACGATATGCGGGGCGCGCGGATAATCATCTCGGCATCGGGAATGCTGACCGGCGGTCGCGTTCTGCATCACGCGATGCGTGTTTTGCCGGATGAAAACGCGACGATCGTTTTTGTCGGCTATCAGGCCGCCGGAACGACCGGCCGCCGCATTCAGGACGGCGAGCGCGAGGTCAGGATAATGAAACACTGGATACCGGTTCGCTGCCACATCGAAAAGGTCGAGGGCTTTTCGGCCCACGCCGATTGGAAGGCCGTTCTGCGATGGCTGAGCGGTCTCAAGCAACGCCCAAAATGGTCTTCACGACCCACGGCGAACCAGAAGCCGCCGAGGCAATGGCCGGGCATATCCGTGAGCGTTTTGGGTGGAATGTCTTCGTACCGGGATACGGAGAAAGCGTTGAGTTGGCATAGGTCTTAATGTAGATTGGGTAGAATATGAAACGATGCCCTGAATGCGGACGGGACTATTACGACGATACATTGCTGTATTGTCTCGACGATGGCAATGCTCTGCTCGAGGGGCCTGCGAGTGGCGGCCCGAGGTCAGAACCGGGAGCGGTAGCGACTGGGTTCCCGGTCGACGAATCACAGACCGCGATATTTCACTCGACCGCTGCACCGGGCGAAGCTCCGACTCGCGCGCAAATTCATACTACGGAACAGACTGCTGTTTTGCCTCGCGGAGCGGAGGCGGAGCCTCGGGAGTCTTTGGGTGGGCTTTCGGAAAGGCAAGGCCTTTCCGCTCATCGGGCGGCGAAGCCGCTGGTAGCTTTGGTTGTGTCTGCTCTGGTTCTTGTTGGCGGCTTCTTTGGGTACCGATATTTCGGCATCGGTGGATCGGCGGCGATCAATTCCATAGCGGTTCTACCGTTTGAGAACCGGAGCGGCAGTGGCGATACCGAATACCTGTCGGATGGGTTGGCGGATTCTCTGATCTATCGTCTTTCGCAGTTGCCAAATCTGAAGGTCAGCCCAACGAGTTCGGTAATGCGATACAAGGGCAAGGGACGGCGACACCTCGCAGGTCGCGAGGGAGCTTAATGTTGATGCGGTCATGTCAGGCAGGCTTGTCCAGAGCGGCGACAGTCTGAACATCAGCGTCGAACTCATGGAGCTCGGACCGACAAACTTGATCTGGGCCGAGCAATACGACCGAAAAATGTCGGACCTTCTCGCGACACAGCGTGAAATCGCCACGGCGATCACAGAGAAACTGCAGCTGAAATTCTCAGGTGACGAGAAAGGGATAGCGAAGAAGTATACGAACAGCAACGAGGCGTATCAGCTATATCTTAAGGGCCGTTTTCACTTCGCCAAGCGAACAAAGGAAGACATTTTGAAAGGCATTGAATATTTCCAGCAGGCAATAAAACTCGATCCGAACTTTGCTTTGGCGTATGCGAGGATGTCCGACTCATACCTAAGCATGCCGGCCTATCCATACTCCACCCCCAAAGAAGCGTGTCCTCCGGCGAAGGCCGCGGCAATGCGAGCCGTAGAAATAGATCCGGTGCTCGCTGAAGGGCGTACATTCCTCGGGATGGCATTGGCGATATGCGATTGGAATTGGGCGGAAGCGGAACGGGAATTGAAACGCGGGATCGAACTGGATCCGAATAGTGCGGCGGCTCAATTTCGATACGGACAGATCTACCTGGCAGATATTGGCCGTCTGGACGAAGCCATTGCGAGGGTCAAACAATCTATCGAACTCGAACCCCTTGAGCTGAATATGGCCGGTAATCTTTCCTGGTTGTATATCTTGTCCCGCCAGAATGATAAGGCGCTGGAACACGCCAAGAAAGTGTATGAGATGGAACCGGCTTACCCGGTAAGCCGATGGATGCTGGGCGAAGCTTATCTACAGAACGGCATGTATCAAGAGTCCATTGAAATCAACGAGCAAACTTTGAAAACAAATCCCGGGACCCAGGCGGCTCTACGGAATCTCGGGGTTGCCTTTGCGAGATCGGGCCGACGAAGCGAGGCCCAGGGCATCCTTCGACAGTTCAATGAACTCCGCAAAACGCAGTATGTCGTATCATCCCGGGTTGCGAGCCTATACGCAGCCCTCGGTGACAAGGACCAAGCTTTTGCCGAACTTGAAAGGGCATTCGATGAGCATGATTGGCACATGCAGCGAATTAAAGTTGACCCGTTCATGGATCCCTTCCGCGACGACCCGCGATTTAAAGATCTACTGAAACGGATGAATTTGCCGGAATAGAATTTTATGAAAAGGCCTGGGGTAAAGACAAAGATAAGACGATCGAATATCTGAACAAAGCGTATGACGACCGTGACAAGTTGACCGACCTCAAGGTCGATAAAACCTGGGACTTCGTGCGAGACGACCTGCGATTTAAGGAATTGGTCAAACGAGTCGGGATCCCGGAATAATACGGAACGCGGACACTCCTTTCCGCAACGCTTCGGCACGAACATTAGTGCGGCGGTACGAGCTCGTCAGGATAATAGCGACGATCTCGCCGGAGGAACCGGCGATGCGGACAATAGTGTCCGCGTTCCGATAATAAGAACCTCGATGGATACAAATTCGCAACTCATTATCTATCAAACCGAATCAGGCGAGACAAAGCTCGATGTGCGTCTCGAAAACGAGACCGTCTGGCTGACGCAAAAGCTGATGGCGGAGCTGTTTCAGACCACGGTGCCGAATATAAACATGCACCTCAAGAATGTTTTTGAGGAAGGCGAATTAACTGCCGATTCAGTTATTAAGGATTTCTTAATAACTGCCGCAGATGGCAAGAAATACAACACGAAATTCTACAATCTCGACGTTATTATCTCAGTTGGCTATCGCATAAAATCCTCGGTCGCTACACGGTTTCGGCAGTGGGCCACGCAGCATATCAGGGAGTACATCGTCAAAGGCTTCGTGCTCGATGATGAGCGTTTGAAGAATTCCGATGCTCCGTTTGATTACTTTGACGAATTACTAAAACGCATTCAGGACATCAGAACGTCCGAACGGCGGTTTTACCAGAAGATAACCGACATCTACGCGACCAGCACGGATTACGATCCGACCGACGAACGCAGCATTCTGTTCTTTCAGACCGTACAGAACAAGATGCACTGGGCGATCACGGGAAAGACTGCGGCCGAGATCATCTCGACAGAGCCGACAGCACCAAACCCAACATGGGCCTGACGAATTGGCGAGGAACAAAGCCCCGAAAGCCCGACGTTAGTATTGCCAAAAATTATCTGAACGAAGACGAATTATCAGCCCTCAACAACCTAACGGAACAATACCTCGTCTTCGCGGGGGTCAGGCGATGAGGCGAATTCCAATGTACATGAAGGACTGGATCGAAAAACTACATGGATTTCTACAGCTTAACGACCGCGACATTCTGGATCATGCCGGAAAGGTATCGCACCAACTTGCTGTCGAAACAGCCGAATCGGAATACGAAAAGTATAATAATTCGAGAAACGAGGAGATCGAAAGCGATTTTGACAGAGCCACAAAAGGCCTTTCCACGGCGGTAAAGAAAAAGGTTTAGAACGTTATGAAACGATGCCCTGAATTCAGGCGGTTTGTTACGACGACACCCGCGGCTCGCGATTCAAGGATTTGCTGAAAATGGATGGGTTTGCCGGAATAGAATGCAATACCTCGAAACACGACCCTCGCCGCGCTTTGCCGATCTGGTGAAGTGTTTCTGGTCGCTTGAATATCAGAATTCCGGCGCCGATGAGCCTGAGCCGGTCGTGCCGGACGGGTGTGTCGAGATCATCTTTAATCTCTCGGATCGGTTTCGAAGGTTTCACTCAAATGGCCAAGTGGAGACCCAGGCGTCCAGTTTGATCGCGGGGCAGATGCAGAGCAGCATTTTGATTGGCCCGTCGGGGAATGTTCGGTTGTTTGGCATTCGGTTTCGACCGACCGGAGCCTTTCCGTTCTTTCGTTTTGGAATGAACCATCTTACTGACCGGATTGAGCCTCTGGAGACGGTTTGGGGACGCGATGTGTCTGGGATCGAAGACAGGTTGGCGGCTGCCGTCAGTTTTGAGGCACAAGTCACGGTTGCGGAAACCGCGCTTGCCGAACGATTTTATGAAAGAAATGCGGTAGATCCCTGCCTCCGAAATGCTGTCGATGTCATCTCAGCCGAAAACGGGATGAAACCTGTCAGATCGATCGCAAAAGAAATTGGTATCAGCGAACGCGGTCTTGAACGCCGTTTTCGCCAGTCGGTTGGTCTCACGCCGAAGATGTTTTCGCGGATCGTTCGGTTTCAGCGAGTATTGAAATCGATCGAGCGTGCTGCCGAGCCTGATATACTCGATACGGCTCTGTCATTTGGATATTACGACCAGTCGCATCTGATTAATGATTTCCGCCAGTTTTCCGGCAACAGCCCGGCGGCGTTTCTGGAAAAATCCCACCGTATGACCGAAATATTTGTCGGCACGGATTAACTGTCGGGTTTTTCCAATACCGGCTGTCGCTGAATGAATTAAACTCAGGCTGTTCTGATAGTAAACTGATCGTGAAGAAAAGGAGCATTTATCGAATGAAATTCAAATTGTTTTTAACCGCCGCCGCCGTTTTTGTGTTTTCTGTTTCTTTGATGGGCCAGGAGAAAAACACGAGCGTCGATACTCTGAGCTGGATGACGGGCTGTTGGGAAGTGAGTGACAAGGGCCGCGTCACGACCGAACGTTGGGGCAGCGCGACATCAAATCTCATCCTCGGCACTTCACAGACCGTCAAAGACGGGAAATCGGTAGCCTTCGAATTTTTGCGAGTTGTCAATAACGGCCACGGCATGATTTATGTCGCGAAACCCGCCGATGCAAAAACGGAGACGGCGTTCATGGTTTCGAAAACGGGTGATAAAGAGGTCGTGTTTCAAAATCTGAAACACGATTTTCCGCAACGCATAATCTATAAACTGACCAAGCCTGACGCCCTGTTTGCTCGCGTAGAAGGAGCGGCCGCAGATGGAAAGATCAGTGGTATGGATTTTCCTATGACAAAGGTTAAGTGTAATTAGCTGAGTCGAAAAATTGGAGAGGATGTCGGAAACGGTGGCAAGGCTTCATTTGCCGAACAAAAAATGGAACACGGATCTACACAGATTTGATTTGGTTAGTCATATCCGCGTAAATCCGCCCAATCCGTGAAATCCGTGTTCGATTTCATGGCTAATTTTTGTGTTTTTTGTGTAAATTCGCGGCTAAATCCTACTTTTTCTGTTTTCGGACATCCGCGACTTTTCCTATTTCGCGACCGAACGCTGAATGAACGCCGCGGCGTCGTCTTTCAGTTTCTTTAGCGAATTTTTCTCGATATACATCATATGCCCGGCTTCGTAATAGGTGAACGAGATATTCTTCTTAAGGCTTGCGTCGAGATTTAGGGCTGAGATCGTGTATTCGGCGGCGTAAAAAGGCGTTGCCATATCGTAATAGCCCTGGGCGACCATGATCTTCATATACGGATTTTTGGCCAGCGCGTCCTTCATCGACACGCTGGTGTCGGCATATTGATTCGTGACGTTGTAGTTCCACGGGGCGGTGATGCCGCCGCCGAGGATGTAGTATTCCGTGTCGGTTTTGTAGCCAAGCTCGCTGCGGACGTATTGGTTAAAGGCCGCGGTATATGGCGGTCGAATGGCGTTCATGCTCGGATCGCTGTCCGGACCGTCGCCTGCTGCGTCGCGATCGATGCCTTTGAAACGACTGTCGAGACGACCGGTCGTGCGGCGTTCGGTGCGGAAGAGTTCCTTATTAAATTCGCCGAGATCGATGCGAAAATCATTTCGCTCGACAAAATCTTTGCTCAAACCCGTCAGCGAACTGTATTTTGTAGCCAGGCTGTCGCGCTCTTTTTCTGTAAGCGAGTCGATCCGCATCATTGCGGGTGTGTATTCGTTCGCGGCAAACTGCCGAGCTTCCTGGGCGATTTGCTCGACCGTTTTGTTCTGCATCGACGGTGCGAGTTTTTTGTGATACCAGGCCGTTGCCGCGTAGCTTGGCAGAATCAGCGACAGCGGAAGGTCGTTGTTGTTTGCAAAACGAATGGTCTGAAAATTGAGCACGGCGGAGACGAGCAGAATTCCGTTCAACGCGATGCCCCGACCAAAAAGATGGTCAGAGAGTCCGGCGGCGCGTGTTGTGCCATAGCTTTCGCCGACGAGATACAGCGGCGACATCCACCGCTCATTTCGACCGAGATACATGCGGATAAAATCGCCGACCGACTCGATATCGCCGGCAACGCCAAAATATTTTGCAGCAAGTTCCGGCCTTACGGCCCGCGAATACCCCGTTCCGATCGGGTCGATAAATACCAGATCGGTCTCGGTCAACCACGTGTGCTGATTGTCCTCCATTTCGTAGGGCGGCGGCGGCATCATTCCGTCATCCAGCATCTTTATTCGACGCGGACCCAATGCCCCGAGGTGCAGCCATACCGAAGCCGAACCCGGACCGCCGTTAAACGAAAACATCAGCGGCCGCCCGGCCGGTGCGATTGTCGAGCGTATACGCCATAAAAAACATCCGCGCCTCGGTCTCGCCCGACTGGGAATTTTTTAACGGCATGTAGCCGGTCGTGACTGTGTAATCGAGCTTTTTCCCGTTCACGCTAATAGAGTGTTTCGTCACGGTTGGCGGTTCGTCGCGAACAGCGGCTGGCGTCGCGGTCTGAGTTGGGGAGTCGGAGTGGTCGTTGGTTGAGTCTGCGGATTCCCGGTGCCCGTCCCTGGCCGATTCGGCGGTTGAGCAAACACGAGTCCTGAGGAAAGAGTTAACAAACACAAAAGTATCGATGCTTTCATAATTTTTGTCCGAATTGTATTGAGATTGCGAGAAAAGGGTAACACATACCCCGAACTACCGCCCAACGGCGTTCAATATAATGCGGAAGCCCGCGCGTAAGCAAGGGCGAATCATTCAGGTTGGGTGTTACGCTCTTGCTTCCGCGCGGGCTTCCGCATTACCATTTCCTTGCCACAAAAAAAATTATGAAATCACATGTGATCAAAAAAGTTTCGTTCGCCTTGATTCTGTTGCTGAGTTTAGCCTTGTCGCTTTTAGTAAACGCTCAGGAATTGCAAAACGCTAAACCCGAGGATGTCGGTTTGTCGTCCGAACGCCTCGCCCGTTTGTCGCAGACGCTGGATGGATATGTACGGGACGAGCGGCTGGCGGGCGGCGTGGCGATGGTTCTCAGACGTGGGCGTGTAGCATATGTTCACACATTTGGTCAGCGCGACCGCGAGGCGAAAGCGGCGATGAAGCAAGACACGATTTTTCGCATTGCCTCGCAGAGTAAGGCTTTAACCAGCGTCGGCGTCATGATTCTTCAGGAGGAAGGGAAGCTGCTCATCAGTGACTCGGTCGGCAAATATCTGCCGGAATTTGCCAGTACGACGGTCGCGGTGCCTAAAGAAGGCGGTTACGACGTCGTCAAGGCAAAACGAGCGATCACGATCCGCGATCTTTTGACGCATACCGCCGGTATTAGCTATGGCACCGGGCCAGCCAGGGACAAATGGGAAGCCGCAAAGATCACAGGCTGGTACTTTGCCGACCGTGACGAACCGGTCGGAGCGACCATCGCGAGAATAGCCGCTCTGCCGATGGACGCGCACCCGGGCGAACGATATATCTATGGCTATTCGACGGACATTCTCGGTGCGCTGATCGAGAAAGTGAGCGGTCAGCCGCTCGATCAGTTTTTGACGAGCCGCATCATCGGGCCGCTAAATATGAAGGACACGAGCTTTTATCTGCCATCGGCAAAATCTGATCGCCTTTCGGTCGTTTATTCGGTTAAGACGAATGCCATCGACCGGGCGCCCGATCCCGGCATTGGCGTCGGGCAGGGAGCATATTTGAGCGGGCCACGAAAGAGCTTTTCGGGCGGAGCAGGGCTGCTTTCAACCGCCAACGATTATGCACGGTTCCTGCAAATGATGCTAAACGGCGGCGAGCTTGACGGTAAGCGGATACTTAGCCGGAAGTCCGTTGAACTGATGACAACCGATCACCTGCGGGGCCTCTCCTTTCGCGAAGGCCAGGGATTTGGTCTCGGATTTTCGGTCGTTAAGGATGTCGGAACATACGGTTCGCCATCATCCGTGGGCGAATACGGCTGGGGCGGCGCTTACCACTCGACGTATTGGGTCGATCCAAAAGAGAAGATGGTCGTCGTCTATTTCACACAGCTAATTCCGGCCACCGGAGTTGACGATCACGGCAAATTACGTTCGCTAATTTATCAGTCAATCGTTGATTGACTGGAGCGGCAGGCATCCTGCCTGCTTGTTTTACTTGCGGGCCGCTTGCCCGCGCTCCAGTTACAACAAAACAAACGACTTTGGCACGAACTCGATCGAAAATATCTCGCCGTCCTTGTAAACAAAAACGGCCGGAAACTCGATAGGCTTCATCCCGCATACCAAAGGCGTGTTTCCGAGATCTGGCGTAAAGACGTATATTCGCAGCGAACCCGGGGACAAACTCGTCAACTTTAAAAGCTGCGTACCTGTTCTCATATGATACACCGTACCCTTGTCTGTGCATTCCATTTGTTCAAGAAAGCCGATCTCGCGTTTTTCGCCTTCGACCGGTTTTCTGAGGGCTCCCATGATCTCGCGATTCGCGATCACGCTCCGGTTGGCTTCGATGTCTCCTGTGACTCCGGTCAGCTTGACTATTTCGGGCGTTCTGTCCGGTTTCGACGGTGTCGGCTGGTCATAGATAATGAGGGTCGCCGTGCGCATTTCTTCGTCCGACATAAAGCGGAAATCGGCGGGTACAAACTCGAGCGCAATTAGCTCGCCGCGAACGGAGGCCTTCGAATCTGGTAAACCCTTAAAGGTTATCAGAGCGGTGAACGAAGCGAGATTTGCATCACAGCCGACCTGATTTTTCATCGCCGCCGGATCGTAGGACCGCAGATAAAGATCGTCAAAATCCTTGCTCGTGACAGCAAATGTCGCGGTCGCTGTTTTAATTGTGTAAACCAAAGGGCGCTTTTTGCAATCGATCTTTTGCACACTTCCGATGACGCGTTGTTCGCCCGTGACCGACTTTCGCAGAATCTCGTTTAACGCCCGCATCCTAAGATGCGCGTTTTGTTTTGCCGTTTCTTCCTCCGTGGGCGGCCTCGGCGATTCGACGCGGTTTATGCTCAACGGCGTACCCCCGGATAGCGCGATCCGGGCCTCGTAGCTCTTTCTCTCAGCCTCTTGTCTCTGGGCAAATTGTCTTTGCTCGGCGATTTGCGACGCCAGACTCTCAGCACGGCTTTTTATATCCGCATCGTCCGATGTGCGCGCGATCCTTTCAGCCAGGGCCGTGGCCTCGTCAAATTTGTTCTGCCGCGTGTAAATCTCCGCGATCCTTAACAAATAGCGTAAATTGCCCGGTTTATATTTCAACGCGGTTTGTAAATAGGCGATTGCGGTGTCGAGTTTCTCGTTGTTCGCAAATAGAATAAATGACAGCAGTTCATAGCTATCGGCAAATGACGGCTCGATCGCGATCGCCTTTTCCAGGGCTTCCTGCATCTTTGCGGCCGTCGCCGGTTCGATGCGGCGGACATAGCCGTATTCGTCACGGCTCTCGCGGCTAAGAAGGTTTGCGTACCGATAATAAAGGATGTGATCGAGCGTCTCGGCGGCGATAGCCTTCTCAAAATAACCCTTCGCCTCAGCAAATTTTCGCTGCGACAGCCTGAGCTTACCGAGCGTCGCATTTGCGAGCGGCAGTCCGGGGTTCAACCTCGCGGCGGCAAGCAGATACGGCTCAGCCTCGTCACCACGCTGCGATTGGTACAGCAGCTCGCCGAGGTGAGCATTTGCCGACGCCTCGTCCATCTTTACCACCTGAGCGTCGAGGTCAATCGTCAATTTTCGTTTCAGCGTGATCAATTGAAAATTGTAAGAGTTTCTCGCGATATAACTCCGAAGCTCCGTCTCCATCTTGTCGTAGGTCGTTTGAAACGCATCCTGAAACGCACTCTTCGGATCTGTCCCGCTCGCAATCGTTCTCAGAAATTTGTCGAGTGCGCCGGATCGCCCGCTTTGCGTAAGGTAATGAACCAGGCCCCACGATTGCGCATAAAAAATGTCTCGCGTGCGCCCGGTGGTCTGACTAAGCTGATAGTTTGTCGTATTCAGCATTTGTTCGAGCTTCATCAGATTGCCCTGCTGGAGCAGAGCGAGATGGCCGCCCTGCGGCAGGCCAAGTTTGATCTTGATGTCGTCGGCTATCTCGAACGTCTGGTAATACTCAGCTAGGCCCTCGTTAAACCACTGCGGCACTTTTGGGCCAAAATTTGTGTTGACGATAAAGTGAATGTATTCGTGAAAGATCGTTCCATAAACCTGTTTCGGGTCGCCGCTGAGCGAGAGCGTTATGTAGTTTACATCCTCGCCTGACTGAAAGTACCCGGCGATCTCGTCATCAATCCGGCCATCTGCCCGCTTTGGCTTAAACGGTCGGTACGACGAATCGTTAGCAAATACGACGACATTCGTGGGAACGGGCGAGATAAGGTTGACCGACGAAAACAACAGGCGGAAGGATTCGCGAAACTGTTCGAGCTTGGTCCCGACCTTACGAATCTCGCGTTCCGAAGCGTTGCCGATGAGCAGGAAATTCTTCGATTTGACCTGTATCCACTCGTCTTTGGCCTCAACAGCGAAATGTGAAGCAAACAGGAAAACAAGTCCGAAGGCTGCGAGAGTGAATCGACGAAAGGCTGTCATACTACTCAGCTGGACTGAAAATTATTGGTAAATCAGCGAAAATTCGACCTGTCTACCTAAAATATCACAGGCGACTACGAATCGTAAGGATTTTTTCGTGTGCTAGTCCCGGGCTGGCAGCGAGACGATGAACGTTGTGCCCGTTGGACGGTTTTCGGTGACCTCAATGCGGCCTTCGTGGGCGGTGACGATGCCGTAGCAGACGGCGAGACCGAGACCGGTGCCGCGACCGGCGGGTTTGGTGGTGTAGAACGGGTCGAAGACCTGTCCGATGGCTGCCGAGTCGATGCCGGTGCCGGTGTCGGAGATTTCGATGGTGACCTCGGAGCCGGTCTGGCGGGTCCGGATGAGGATATCGGATTGGGAACTTTCTGATTGCGGATTGCGGAACGCGGATTGCGGATTTTCGCCGGAAGAGTTCGACGGATCTCGTCGGTGGGACCTAACCAAAGTGGTATTTGAGTCGGACGAATCCGCAATCCGCAATCCGAAATCCGCAATTAGCGCGTCCTTGGCATTTAGCAGGAGATTCAGAAACACCTGCTGCAACTGGTCTTCGTCTGCGAATACGGTTGGAAGATCGTCAGCGAGGTCAGTCGTGATCTCGAGGTCATGAAAGGCTTTGTCGAAGCTGGCCAGGCGCAGGGCGGTTTTTACTATCGCGTTGATATCGACATCCGTTTTCGCGGCAGGGCGGGATCTGGCGAAGTTGGTCATGTCTTTGGTGACCTGGGTTATTCGCTGGATTTGGTCTGAGATCATGTTGAGCTTTTCGCGGGTTTCGGGCGAATGGCCTTCCTGGGAACGCATCATTTGGACGAGCGATGAGATGGAGGCGAGCGGGTTGTTGACCTCGTGGGCGACTCCGGCGGCGAGCGTGCCCATGGCGGCGAGCTTTTCGGCGTGAATGAGCTGGTCGTTGAGGCGTTGTAATTCCTCAATGTCGGAGGCCATTTTTCGGCTCATTTCGTTAAACGAATCCGCGAGCAGACCGATCTCGTCGTTACTTTTCCGAAGGTCAACCTCGGTTCCGTACGCACCTTTTGTTACTTCGACCGCCGCGAGGGTTATTCGCTGGAGTGGACGGGAAACGGTTCGCAGAACGAGCAAAAGCAGCAGAAGATTTGGCACGAGGGCCGAAATCACGCTGAAGACCAGATACCGCCGCCACGCTTCGTAGTCCATGCCGTTGCGAAAAGCCCACCAGACGATCGGCACCTGAAAAAGGGCAAAACTCGCGACGGCGACGGTCGCGATCGTGAGAGCAACCTTGTAGGTGATCGGGAAGAGGCGGAATTGATTCAAGGCCGTTTGGAGCGAAAAGAGCCGGAAATTCAGGATCGCATACGCATAGATCAGCACGCCCGGCAGCACGAAGATCGCACTCAGCGGCAGCAGTTCGTAGTTGCCAAAAAAGGGAAGTGCGAGATTAGCGAGCGTCTTAAGAACACCAGTGATTGCGAGGCCCCAGATGATCGCTCCGACCTGCTGGCCTTGTAGCGTGCCTTTGTATTTGCGGTATTTCTGGAACAGCACGACCGCTCCAAAAACAAACACAAGATAGACATAAGCGACAAAGGCAAATGCGAGCGGCGAGAGATCGATGATAAAACGGCCGTCTTCGAAACCGACTTTCTGCCACAGCAGTCCGAAGAGTGCAGCAGGAATAAGTACGAGCCCGGGAGCGAAAAGGATCGCAGCTCGGCGGCGCGGCGTGCGGGCATTTTCGGGGAAAACCCAAGCGAAAACGACCATCGCGTACTGCATGAGCAGGGCAGTTATGAAACTCGCGGACGCCCACCAGCCGGCGGTTGTGTTGCGAGGATAGAAATTCCAGAAGATGAGGTCTTTGGTGGTCCAGATCGCGAGAAACGCGATGAACGCGGCGAAAGTCTGATTAGCACGCTTCCGCGGATTCGCCACGAAGACGTAAAAGCCGAGCGCGACGAGCAGAAACAGTGCAAATAGATGGAGAACCACCAGCATTGCCTAAATCTTACGGTTTACCGGCGTGAGAACAAAATTACGCGTTGCCAATATAGCTCAGTATCACAGCACTGATCGAATAGACAATCCCCGTGGCGACGGGGAGGAAATACTTAAGTTCGAGGTATTCGCCGTGTTTTAGCAGCCGGTGCATTGCGTAGAAAACGGGAAGTGCGAGCATTCCGACCGCACCGCCGATGATGGCCCCGAAAAAGGCACCGATCAAAAACAGGAAAAGGCCGCCAGCCGCTCCCGCGATCGCACCCCACAGAAAACCGAGGAATGGAAGGAAGAATATGTAAAACGTCAGCGAACGGTTGTCACGGTCATGAAGCAGGCTGCCGACAACCTTGCCGAAGGAATAACCGGCAAGCGCCGTAACAACGTTGACGCCGATCAGCAAGGCCGCTAACCAGATTTCACTTGGAGCGTTCGATTCTGCAATAAATAATGCGAATAACGACGCCGGCGGAAATACGCCGAGCATCAATCCGAGATAGGCATAGGTTTTTTTGAAATCGAGCTTTAGCGACAGCGAAGACGCTGCTATCTCGCTTTCCCGTGTTGGATAGAATGATTTTCTCTGAGCGATCTTCGCGTTTGCTTCGCGAAGGACGTTTAGGTTGTGGTTGACCGCTTCGTCAGTATTGCTGCGGTCTAGTTGATCGTAGATGTTGAGGGGGTCCGTGATTTCCATACTTCTTTCTCCAAACCACTGGTCCATTCTCCGTCTGGTGGCTGCGGGACGGAGACGCTTGCCTGAAAAGCATCGGCGGCTATTTGATCATGCAGGTGATCGGCCAGCTCCAATGCGAGGCTTGTTATTTCGATGCGACTTGACGCGGTTACGGTTAGCCGCGAAATTAGATCGACGAATTCGTCGCGAGCGGCTGCTCGGTGAATCGAAAGCCGGTTGGTGTTGCGACGGGCGAGACAGCGTGTGGCGAGCGACTTATTTTTATGGCCACTAATTTCGAATATTTCGGCCGTTGATCTGCCCGATTGAACTTCATCCGCCGCTTCAGAAAGTCCGACAAAGCGATAGAACGTCTCGCGAAACTCGAACAGCGACGAGATAGATTCTCCGGCAAATGCGACTTGTTCGAAGTCGAGGCGAAGGCCCTCGAGGCGGTTTTGAAATTCAGCTTTGCTTCGTGCCTCGTTTGGAAATATCTTGCCGGCGAGCAGTGTGATGGCAAACACAGGCCAGAAGAGAAATGACATCATTACTCTCGCCCAATTCACGCCTGATCTGCCTTTTTCACGGGTTGTCGCCTGGAATACAGCAAAGGGCGAGCCGCACGCGAGATAGATAATAATGAGGTCGGTGGCATTCATCGATTAGGTTTACCGCAAGATTCGTGCCATTATCTAGTTGATTCTCAATAAGTTGCCGCAGAAATCCGCAAGTCTATGTAAAATTTACGTTAAATAATCTTTTTCGGAACAACCCAAAACAGTTTGACGTAATCATAATGTTTGCAAATCGCAAATTAATGTTCGAATCTTTGCAAAATGCAAAAAAATACGCCGGAGTTGTATAGTTCGGCACACAAGGAGGGTCAGTATGATAGATAAGACAAAAATAAAGATAGTGAAAAAGACTGACGCTTTACCGCAGAGGTCTAAGAAAAGAAAAGCTGTTGTAAGTTCGAGGGCCGCCGCACGTGAGATCGTCTCAAACGTGACTGGTTGGGTTTCGGATCTTAAACAGCGAAAAACGGTCGAAACCAAAGCCGCATTTGATCTGCTGTTCGCAGCAAATCAGAGACCGAGCGAGGGCTAGAAACGAAACTTGACTGCATTATTCTGTAATTCATAATCAATCAATATTTCCTGACAGCGGTTGCCAACAGCGGCCGCTTTTTTGCGCTTGCGGTTGAGACCCCGAATGCAGAAGCCCGTCTTTAGAGATGGGCTTCTGCATCTTTCCGGTTGCCAGTTTTCACGTTTCATTGCTATCCTTAACCTCAATTTCAGTCGTTAACATTTATGCAAGGTAAAGTGGTTATAGTCACTGGTGCGAGCAGCGGTATTGGCCGTGCATCGGCTATTTTGTTTGCCAACCAGGGAGCGACGGTTGTCGCCGTCGGACGCAACGAAAAGGAATTGTCGCTGCTCGTCAAGGGTGTAAAATCGAAGAGCGGTGCAATCAGACCTCATCTTGCCGACTTGACCCAGATGTCTCAGATCGAGCGTATCGCGTCAGAAACCATACATTCCCACGGCCAGATCGACGTGCTTGTTAATTCTGCTGGTATAATAATGAACGGCACGATCGAATCGACATCGCTCGACGAATGGGACAAGATGTTTCACATAAATCTTCGAGCCGTTTTTACGTTGACGCAGAAATGTTTGCCGTATTTGATTGAGACAAAAGGTAATATTGTAAATGTTTCGAGCGTCGCCGGTACGCGTTCGTTTCCGAATATACTGGCATACGGTGTGTCAAAAGCGGCGTTGGACCAGCTAACCAGATCGTCGGCCCTCGAGCTCGCTGCACAAGGTGTTCGAGTTAATGCGGTTAATCCGGGCGTCGTGGTCACCAACATCCACAAACGTGGCGGTATGGATGACGAGGCATACGAGGCATTTTTGCAGCGTTCCAAGGAAACGCACCCCATCGGACGTGTCGGAAATCCGCAGGAGGTTGCCGAGCTCATCCATTATCTCGCATCGGATAAAGCCGGGTGGATAACGGGTGCGACATACCAGATCGACGGTGGACGGGCCCAGACATGCTGCGAGGTAATGACTGGAGGGTGAGAATCCTGCTCGCCTGCTCAGGAATTACGGGAATGTTCGAATAAGAGGAAACGGGCGAGCAGGATGCTCACCCTCCAGTCAATGAAAATCCAGATGCTTCCAAGTTCGATAGACGAGAACGGCCGGGCCTCGGCGCGTCAGCATTTGCTGTCGATCGTCATTGACGACTGTGTTGCCATCGACGCGGGCTGTCTGGCGATGTCGTGTTCTGACGCCCAACGCGCTCAGATCCGCGACATTATTCTTACCCACACGCATCTTGACCATATCGCCGGACTGCCGATGTTTGTTGACGATCTGTTCGCGACGCTAACGAAACCGGTGCGTATTCATGCCACGGCCGAGATGATCGAGATTCTCGAACGCGACATCTTTAACTGGTCGATTTACCCGCGTTTTTCTGAGCTTTCGAACGACTTCGGGCCGGTTGTCGAGTATTGCGAATTTTCCCGGGGTTCCGAGCTTGCGGTCAAGCACCTTTCGATCCGCAGCGTCGGAGTAAATCACCCGGTGTCCGCCAATGGATATGTTGTCTCCGATGGCAAAGTATCAGTCGCGATTACGGGCGATACGGCCGAGACCGAGGAATTTTGGGAGGTTTGTAATTCTACGCCGAATTTACGAGCAGTTCTTGTCGAGTGTGCGTTCCCGGACGAACTTGTCGAGCTCGCCAAGGTCTCTGAGCACCTGACGCCTGCAAGGCTGCGCAGCGAGATCGCAAAGCTAAAGGGCCGCAAATATCCGGTTTACGTGATAAATATGAAACCGATGCACCGTGAGAAAGTGGTTGCTCAGATCCAGGCAGCCGCCCTCGACCAAGTCGAAATACTGGCGGTGGGAAAAATTTACGACCTTTGACCTTTTTTACCCTTTTCCCTGAGAAAATTGATCGCTTCGAATGCGGTTTCGCGAAACTCGCCTTCAAAATTGTGCAGCGTGACGCGGCCATTTGGCAGCACCGTCTGGATGCGAAAGGTGCGCTCCTCGCGCGAGACGCTCCGCATGATCTCGGCCCTAAAGGTGACGAGCATTTCGGGCCTCGCCCAGATGTGGCTTTGGATGTGGTTTTCGCTTTGTCTCTTTCTCATGTCAGGTTTCCGGGCTGAATTTACGCCTCCGGGTCGGGCAGCTTTTTGTGCTTGATTTTCCGCAGCGAAGGCCGCAGCTTTTCCTCCGGCACGTCACCGCCAAACTTCCTGCTCGGCGGCGCTGTCGGTTTCCTGATCGAATCAAAAACCGGCCGCTCAGCCGGCTTGCCTTTTTTCTTCTTCGTCACCATGCGAATTATACCAAATTCCACGGTCCCCGCACCTCTGTTTACCCGTCCGGCGGCCGCTCAATCGTAGCAGGCGTCGTGGCAGCCCTTGAGGGAATCATCGTCGGTGGCAAACCTTGCGTCGAAACAAACGGCATCATCGCTGGCGGCTAGTTCTTAAAAAAAAGATCATCTTTCCAACCGGGAGGGAAAAAGAAAAAGCGGCCAAGTCGGAAAACCGGCTGACCGCTTTTTTTTATTGCAAAACCGGGAGGGCGGGCATCCTGCCTGCCCGATAGGATTTAGCTAACACGGGCGGGCAAGATGCCCGCGCTCCAGTCCTCTCCCTCTCTCTCTCTCTCTCTCTCTCTCTCTCTCTCTCTCTCTCTGGCCCTCGACTGCGATACTGACAACGATGTAATGGTCTTCGACCCTGATTCGGCTCACGGTCGGCTGCTGATGTCCGTTTGCCGGAAACGCGCGACTGCGCAGTGGTGTTCTATGCAAAGACAAGACCCGCTCCAATAAAAAGGGTAGTGACCCCGGCGAGGGGGGTTCTGTTCAGCATAAAGACCAACATCATTTTCACCTCTCAAGAAACCACTACGAGCTTTCCAGTTCGTACAGTCGATTTGCTCTATTATTTCGGAATGCTTTCGAGGAGCGGATTGCCGCTGCCGAGATCGCTCGTGGTGTTGCGGGCGAAGGCGAATTTATAGTTGCCTCAGTTGCTTGTGCCTGTGATTGTTGTCCAAGCGCCGCGACCCCATTTTTTGGTTCCATTTTCCCAACCATCGTGCCGATCCCAGAACAGCTGACCAAGGAATGAGTAATAAATATGACCGTCACCGGGCGAAAATGCCTGATCCGCTGTACCCAAACCGCTCCCGATCTCTACCGGCCCACTCCACTCCTCCATTGCTCATACTCCGCATGCGTTCTGCCGGCCTAGTATGGATTCAACTCCACTGCCGCGATAATTCCGTTGATGTCCTTTAGGATGTAGATATACCTTCTCCCGCGTTCGACGGGCGCCGCAACCGAACCGGTTGGAGCTCTTGAGAATATCGTCTGAGGGCCGCCAGGTATCTGGACCCGAAAGCTCCGCGTACGGGTGTCTGGGACCGGCGTCCCAGAGCATAGGGACGACGCCACTGGGATGAAACGGTGTCAAAAATATTGCCGGACTCGCGATTAGATACGGCGGCGTCGGCCGGACTGGTGTTTTTTCCCGCCTCACATCCTGGTGGATGTACCGGTAGTACGGATCGGTGTTGTCCTCAGGAAGTACTCCGGCGGCCCTACGAATTTCCCTCCGCCCGAACCACTCGTCTACGAGTGCACCCTGTTGCTCGATATTGAATTCCGACCAGGAAATGAAGCCCTTGGACCTGTACTCGTATGCATCACCGAATGTATTACCGATTTGACTGATCAACCCCGAACATACCCAACCCGGCACAAAACTCCTATTATGAATTTGCCAGACGTGAGTTAGCTCGTGAATGAAGAGTCGGCCCGGATTGTCGTTCACGCTTCTGACATGCGTCGTCGGTCGTTTGAATGCATTGGCGCCGATATTGACGTAGATCTTTTCGCCAACGCCCGGCATAACAAAGGCCCTTCCGCCTAAGCCTTCCAGATTGGTAAGCCATATATTTTGGGCGGGCGGGAGCGTGCCCTTGAAGACAACATTTGCGAAGTTGTATTCGGCCTCGGTCAAGGGCCTGTTCTCAATAAGCGCTTTTGTCATCAGTCCAGCCTGGACTCCGGTTGTGACCGCCATTACGATGGTCCCGCCGGACGCAATTACCGCTACTCCGGCGATGACGCCGATCGTGCCGGACTGTTCCAGACTCTCAAATGCCTGTTTCATTTCGTCGCCTAGGGCGATCACCGCCCCTATCGCCCCTCGGGCGGCAACGCTGGTGACCTCGAGCACGGTTTTTGCGAGATCTTCGACAAATCCGATCACGCCGGCCTTCGAGTAGTCTTTACTCACCCTCATCTTACCGGCTCTGACCGCCTGCCAGTTGCTTTTTATAGCCTGATGGAAACCCGTGATGTCCTTATCATTGTTGCGGCGCGGGCTACGTGTGAGCGTCGTGGATTCGGTACCTTCAACATGTCCGCTGTGCTGCAAGGCGAAAGCAGTGCCATCTGGAGCAGCAAATACCGCTCGTACTACAAAGCTGTAGTCGATCGCGCCGCTATCGTGCATGTGAAAATGCCGCCTTGTATGTACCGTCGCTGCGAAGTGTCAGGTCGACTGCTCCACCGAGGGCAGTTCCTGACGGAGTGATTACGGTCTGCCTAAACTGCACTTCTTCCGGGCCTTGCCCAATAGCCGATTGAGCGAAGGCCGAAATCGATAGCACCAGGGCCGTAAATAATAGCAGCTTAATTGGTTTCTGTGTTGCTTCAAGTCTCATAGTTGAACTCCTCGCCTTGTCTTGATCTCGGGTTAGAATGAGCGGACAGAATGTAGCACGAGAAAATTTTTGTATTTAGCCCGTGTTGCGCTATGATTCCCATAACATTTCCAAGGATTCAGGAGCCGAACGCGCATCCTCAAATCTCTGTCCGCTCTGGTGGGAATATAAGCCGGAGTAGCAGATATGTCTTTGGATTTAACTTTAAAAAATCATGAATTTAACTTTAACGTGGCTAACTTAAGCGGGCACAAGATTTATGAGTTCGAGGATTTTCGCCTCGACGCCGCGCACAAGCTTCTCTATCGCAATGGAGTAGAAGTTTCGCTCACACCGAAGGCGGTTGAGACTCTCATCGCTCTCGTTGAACGACGCGGCGAAGTTGTCGCAAAAGACGAGTTGATGGAAGAGATATGGGCGGACACGATCGTCGAAGAGTCGAATCTTGCCCAATATCTTCATGTATTGCGCAAAACCTTGGGTGAAACACAAGATGGCAAACCTTTTATCGAAACATTAAAACGGCGGGGTTATCGTTTCAACGGCACTGTTCGCGTTGTGGAAAACGGAATTGGCCTAGTCTCGCCACCTGAAGACGCTAAAGATCTCGATCAACCGCGACGCGGACACCCGGAAGTTGCAGAGTTGATCACCCGCCGTGTTGAACGCAGCGGAAACGTTCGCGTGTTTAGCAATCTAGCTGTCGAGCGGGAACCTTTGGCCGTCAAGCGTTCCGACAACATTTACGAGGTCGCCGATTGGCGCCGCTCACCGCAAGCCGATACATCGCTGCCGGTTATTCCACAAACTCGTTCGAAATGGTATTTACCCGCGGTTCTCGCATGTTTGGTAGCCGGATTTGCGGGCATCGTGGTTGGTGTTTATAAGCTTGCCTCGAGCGGCCAGTGGACCGCCGAAACACGAAGCGTTCCTTTTCTCGGTTCGGACATAACACGGCTGACCACTTCCGGCAGATCGAAACGCGCCGCGATCTCACCGGACGGCAAATATGTTGCCCACATTATCGAGGATGTGGACGGCGATAGCCTTGTCGTTCGCCAAGTTGCTGTGGCAAACGACACGCGAATTGCGGGCCCGTCGCAGAGCGAGTTTGTTTGGGTCACATTCTCTCATGACGGCAATTTCGTTTATTACCTCACCCTAGAGAGAGATAAGGGCCAGCCGGAACTATTTCGTGTACCGCTATTGGGCGGCCCCGTAATAAAAGTCGCGCACGACATCGCACCGCCAGCATTTTCACCTGACGGAAAACGGTTCGCGTTCATGAAAACCTTTGAAGACGAGGGTAGACTAATCGTCGCCAATGCCGACGGCACAAACGAAACGGTGCTTGTCACGCGCCGCGATCCCGATTATCTGAATATGTTCTGGTATGCCCCGGCGTGGTCTCTCGATGGAAAGAGCATCGCCTTTCCGGTAAATCAGGGCGATGAAAACGGCCGTTATGAGACGGTATTGGCGGTCGATGTCGAGACGCGTGTGACGCGCAAGCTGACCGACGCGCGTTGGCAACAGGTCGGACAGCCACGATGGCTGGCGGACGGGCTTGTCGTGACAGCTTCGGAAACTTCGATCGGCCCGCAGCAGTTGTGGCACATTTTGCTGCCAGACGGTACGGCCTCACGCATTACGCGTGATCTAAACAACTATCAGAATCTGAGTCTCACGACGGATGGGAAAACGTTAGCCATCATTCAAAATCACGCCGTCTCGAACATCTGGACGATTGGTGAAAACGGGTCCGCCGCGAAGCAAATAATGTCCGAGGCGGGACGCTTTAACGAGATAATCTGGCTGCCGGACGGCCGGATCGCTTACACGTCGAACGCAGGCGGCAGTTCCGATATCTGGACTATGAACGCAGACGGCTCTGGCGTGCGCCAGATCACAGTCGGTGCAAATGCAAGGCTTGGGCTTACCGTCACCGCAGATGAAAAGCAACTCGTCTTTGCCGCAGAGCGCGACGGTAAATATAATCTTTGGCGAATTGATATCGACGGGTCAAATCTGACGCGAATAACTAATGGCGACGGCGAATTGTATCCGCAATGCACGCCCGACGGCCACTGGATCGTCTATCAGTCGGGCGGAAGTTATCCGACGCTGCGGAAAATGCCGATCGGCGGTGGCGAACCTACGGTCATTACAAATACGACCGCCTCGCGGCCATCGCTTTCGCCCGATGGAAAGTTCGCGGCATATCATTATCTAGATTCAACTTTTGAAAGATCTCGATGGGGCATCGGTATTAGCAGCCTGGAAGATGGAACACGCATTAAACGATTCGACTTTCCACCAACAGTCGTCGAACGGCTCGTGAAATGGACACGCGACGGAAAGTCGATCGCGTTCCTCAACAGCCCAAACGGTGTTCCGAACATTTGGCTACAACCTCTCGACGGCGGAGCCGCCAAACCACTGACGGACTTTCCGTCGGAAAGCATCATTTCTTTTAACTGGAACGCTGACGGCAGCCAACTCGCGGTCATCCGCGGCGTCGAAACAAGCGACGTCCTCTTGATCAACCGCTAATCCTCAAAATAAAAAACACTTTCCTTTCGAGATCCGGCGGTCAGGTTTCGGAGGGTTTCATTCTCACCCATTTTGAGGGCGGAACTGGGGCCATGCCTGCGTTTCTCGCGATTCTCACGGATTTGTTCCTTTGCTTTGGAGCTGATGACTCAACCGCTAGAACGAATCGCGAGAATCGCAGGCCTGCCCCGACTCTTCCAGTCCTCTCTCTCTCTCTCTCTCTCTCTCTCTCTCTCTCTCTCGTTCAACCGCGATGCTGACGATCAGGTACCGGTCGTCGACCTTGATTCGGCTGATGGTCGGCTTTGAATGTCCGTTTGCCGCGGCCGCCGCGACCGTTGTGGGTGGAACGTGACCTGCGAAACATGGCCATTCGCGTTCGTCGATTTCCGTCACTCGACAAACGAAACGATAGCCGCTTCCATGGGCGGTCTCGATATAATGTTCCGGCCCCTTGCATTCCAAAAAGCCGCGAAGTTTACAGACGTGAACGGACAGATTGCCTTCCTCGACAAAATTCCCATCCCATATCTCACCCATCATGGCGTCTTTAGTGACGATCTCGCCAGCGTACTCGACCAGCATCAGCAGCACATCAAACGTCCGCGGCGTCATATCAAGATAAACCCCACCCTTAATAACCCGCCGTTCCACGGTGTTTAAAAGACAATTTCTGAATTTATAGATTGTCATGAGAGCCCCGAGTGTCCTTTTTACCCTTTGTATTCAACCAACCCCAAAAGGTTGGCTCAAAACGCAAAAAAAATAATTGCCATCGATATTTTCGATTGTAAGCCACACAAATTAAGAATTGTTAAGAATTTTTAATTTCCATTAAGGATTTGGAAAACTCAAACAAAGTATCCTCATGTTGTTTCACAAAAGGAGGTTTTATGAGAGTGCTAATCCGCGCGACGGTTGTAATTTTCCTTGTATGTTTTGTATCGACTATCCTTTCTGGATCAACGCGACCCAGAAAAACTTTCGATTTTGAGCTTTCCCCGTTTCTTCAGCCACGATTAGGGAGTTCGTCTGTCCCAGAAGAACTTGTTTACGAGCAGCTTCTTCGTATGGTTATCAGCTTCGCGAAAGAAGCCGACAAACAAGCTGTACAAGGACATCCACAACGTGCCGAATTTCTGCGAAAGTACCTTGAAATCCGAGCCGGGTTATCTGCGGACGATATCAGAGCACTCAAAACATTCGCCCAAGAGGTTTTAAGCCCATCTGGCTGTAGGCCTTCGGATTCTTCGGCAAACAGGCAACAGACTAAGCAATATAAGTCACGACTCGTCGAACGCCTTGGGACTGGGAGAGTCGAGCTTCTAGACCGGTACGTGCGCGAAAAGCTTATTCCGCGAATTAGCTATTCGGAAGTCGGAGATGCCCAGCGACCAATGTTCGGTTTCTCGTCGGTTGACTACGTTTATAACAGTGACGAAGTCGTCGGATACTCTTACACAAATGAGTCCGGTGGATTTTGCCAGGTGGTTGTGAATCAAGTCTCTGCAAACCTTACTAGTGACGAGCAGGGACTTCTGGCGTCAGACTCCGTAGAGGCATGTGACGGAATCGCAGAAGTATTTTTATACTGGGAAAGTCCGGATCCAGGGGACCGCCTTTGCATAGAAGCCGAACACGCGTACGCCATAACCTGGGTTCAGATGCGTCCGAGCAGCGTCGACATTTTCGGTTTAAATACTCCTAAGCCTAGCGGCGGTTGGTACTGTGAATATCAAGGCATGTACAATTTGCCGCCATCCGACGACTGCTGGACCGCTCCGACAAACGGAATACAAAGCGTCAATTTCCAGCTCATCGCAACCGACAGCCCGGCAATAGATACTAATCCTAACGTGGGAGCGGGATTACGAGTATTTCCGGACAAAAATAGTCCGAACGACACGGCTAATCGGCAAACCATCCGCATAACCGCGACGTCGTCGAATCAGCTACCCGGCAGACCAGTCTATTTTCGAGCCTTTGATCTGGACGATCCCGAAACGAACACGATTATTGACCCAGATGGAGGTGGTGAGGATAACAGGGGATTCGTAATAGGGGGCACGTCGGCAGGTAAACTAGGAGCGGCGAGTGCGACACCAAACACACAAGGGGTTGCGACAGTTGAATTTACCGTTACAATGCAACCCGGGGACAATTTTGCCATAGCCGCAAGCACCGAAGAAGCTTTACTGACGAATTCCACGATCGATGGAACCAATCTTAAAACCGCGGGCGGAACATTGATTGATTGGAATTGCGACGGCACGACCCCAATCTGTCGTAGCGAGATGTTAACAGTTTGGAGAAGGCTTCACATCGAGGTTGATTCGATGGGTGAAACGCAAGAAAATTTTGTTTTAGGTAATGTGGCAAACTCGAGCGCAGCTTCCTCGCAACCAATGGGTAACCTTGGAGGTGAATACATTAAATTCGTTTGATGAAGACCGCTTTGAAAACGGAAGAATGACGACAGGTTCTACTTCACTAAAAGTCCTGGGGAACACTAGTTCTACGGCAACGGTTAAAACGGTTACGGTTAAGTATACTGGCGGTCAGGCCTTCTACTCGATACCGGCTAACGGGCTATTCGCTCTGTACGACGATGACGATTTCAACAGTAATGATGGAACTGGACTTTTAGGCGATATTGGCGAGGACATACCAACGCTTACGCGGACCTATTTGGAAGATTCAGACGACGTGGAACTTAACCGATTAGGTCCTGCTTATACCCGACCTAAGTACGATATTGGTGACAACAACGACAATACTATCTTCTTCCTAAACGTTACGACGCCTTCAAACGCGGCACTTCGGGACATGTACGATTTTGACCAAATCGCTACCGAAAACAAGGTGGATTTTTGGACTGTTTATCTACTATCGGCTTATCAGCCGCCCATTCAATTCGATGAAGACCCGGAGAGTGAGTATGATGAATCAGTAGCGGGACGAGCTGACGGGGAAGAAGTGTTTGGGATATTTCGTGGACAAGGTGCGATTGTGTTTCTAGAAGTCAACGGGGCAAAAGAATGTCCTGCGGTCGGCTCCCAGCCGCCTTCTGCGGCGGAGTACTGTAACATCAACGCAACCAAACTTCATGAGATTTCGCACCGATTCGGAACCGAAGATAACGCGAATGAAGGCGGCGTAGTGGATAGTCTTACGACTTATTTCTCTCCAACCTCGCTGGCCATTATTAGAAATGCTGACTACCCTTAAGTCTGTTAGTAAATGGATGCTGCATCAATGCAAAGGCTATACTATATTATTGAAAGGACGAAATGGAGGTAACATGAGATTCAAAATCGGGATTCTATTGTCTTTAGTCATGGCCATCGGGACAACGGGTTGGTACTTAAAGGAAGTCGCCGCAACCGATTTCAAAGTTGGATCAATAAAACTTGATTCTTCAAAAGAAGTCTACACATTGGGGGAAATCGTTGAACTTGAAGCCTTAGTAAAAAATGAAGGCAATTCAGATGTTCTTGTTCGCGGTGCGGATGCTGGAGGAGCCATAAAGATTTTTGTTTCCGACGATGGAACAGAATATAAAAGATACACCGGCCCGATTCGAGGCGAAGCAGGCAAGAATAGAGTTTTTAGGGGAGGAGACTCATTTTTGTCAAAGCAGACGGTGCTCTACAACTCAATTCCGCCCACTCAGCATCTGAGTGAAAATTCTAAACTTAGAGTAACGGCTGGACGAATAATGACAAGCTATGCATTTCCTAAAGCGTCCAAATATTTCATTAAGGCGACATTCGACTTTTCTGACGGGAATCGCCCAACTGTTGTTGAATCGGAACCAATCATCATTTCGGTGATTCTTTCAGATAATGATTCTGTGCAGGACGCGTGGCAAAAAATCAAGGATCGACCGGATATTGCATATTTCCTCCATACCGGGGAAGTGAACTCTGACGCGACGCGGCGGGCGGCTCTATTGAATGATATAGACTATCTATTGGGTCAATATCCAAATACTTTACTTGCCGCTGCATTGCGAAAAAGTCTTGGAAGCCTTCGATCTGACGAAACACGAAGAATTGAGGCGTTAGAAAAATTGAAAAAGCACTAGCATCTCGTACAGTGATTATTTTCGTAGAAGTAGTAGAAGTAACTCGGTCTGGCCTGCGATTCTGCGATTTTCTTTTGACTTGGGTCGATGCTCGGTTTATAGAATACGGCCCATCGCGAGAAAGGCACGTATTGTACCTAATACGAGAAAGAAATATTATGAAAATGGCTCAAGTGCTGACCATGGCTGCGTTGACCTCCATGGCGGTGTGCTTCGCCGTTGTGTCCGTCGAAAAATCGACGGCGATTACATCCTTCGCCGACAATCGGCTAGACATTTCGGTCTCAGTAAATCCATCTAAGCCACGATATACAATTGGTGAGGTGGTGAAGTTCGACATCAATGTCGAAAATCGCGGAACGTCTGACGTAAAAATCAGAAGTATTGACGTGAGATCTGGGTATATCCAGCTCTTTCTCGCAAAGAATAATCTGAACTTTGAAAAGTACTCAAGTTCGGTGCTGGTTGGCGGGGGTCAGAAACGCATCATTCTTGAGCCGGGACGTTCGTTGCACTCGAAAGGCGATATTTTTTGGAACTATAAGAAAGGACGAATCCTAAACGACTACGCATTTGATGAGCCAGGGGTCTATCGGCTTAAGGCGGTTATGATACTGCCCGACGAGAATGGCCTTAGAGTTGAGTCGCCCCCGGTTGACATCGTCATGGAAGCTGCAACCGGAAGTGATCTTGAAGTATGGAATCGGATAAAAAACAATGCAGATTTCGCCTACTTTATACAACAGGGCGAACTGCGGGGGGCCAACAAAAGCAGCTCGGACGAACTTTTGTCTAGTCTACGCCTGCTTTCCAGCGAGTACCCAGAAAGTTTGTTAGCAAAACAAATCACCGATAGTTTATCGCGATACGACCAGATGCTCACACGGAAAGCAGAATTCCTTAGGAAAATACAGAAATGATTGGTCCGCGTTTAACTTCTTTATTTTTCGATTGCTCGTATGCAAGAACTGGGGCCATGCCTGCGATTCTCGCGATTCTCACGGATTTGTTTCTTTGCTTTGGAGCTGATGACTCAACCGTGAGAACGAATCGCGAGAATCGCAGGCCTGACCCGATCCTGTCCCGATCCTGCCCGATCGATTGCCGCTCGCGGTACTGACAATTGGTGGATGCTTTTTTCCGACAAAGACCTTTGACCAGTCAGCCAAAAACCTCTACCAATCAGCCTCAAATCACACGACAGAGTCCCTTTATTCATCAACCAGACGGTTGTTTATCGCGACAGAAATACCGCCTCGCTATTTCGGAAAAGTCAGTATTTATAGGCTTCCCAAGCCATCGTGTTGCACAGAATGTGGCACGTGCCACACTTTATTCCGGGCTAAATATGGCACAAACCGGTGACAAGTTTAAATTTCAAAAAATTCACCACCAGAAACTTCAATTTGGCGCTCGCGAGACGGAAAAACGAGAGGTCCGTTTGGTATCTTCGCGTGGTGACGAAGAAAAAAAGGGCAAGGCACCTGAGGGTTCGGTTTTTTGATTCGATCAGAACGCCCGGCTTATGCTTGGTGTTCCATTTGTGACCGCGGGGGACATTTGCTAGAGTTTTGGGGTATGAAAAGAATTCCCCTTCGACCTTTTTTGGCGGCGTTTTTTGTGGTGTCGCTGGTGTTTTCGCTGGTGCCGGGTTCGTGCTTCGTTTTGGCGGCTTGGCCTGAGCCGGTTCGGGGCAAACATGCGATGGTTGCGTCGCAGCATGAACTGGCTTCGAAGATCGGCGTTGACATCATGAAACGCGGCGGAAACGCCGTCGATGCGGCGATTGCGGTTGGGATTGCTCTCGCGGTGGTTTACCCCGAGGCGGGCAATATCGGCGGCGGCGGGTTTATGCTGATTAGTCTTCCGGGTGGTAATGTTCACGCTATCGACTACCGCGAAATGGCTCCGAAGGCAGCGAATCGGGATGTTTTCATCGACAAAGACGGCAACCTCATCCGCGGCGAGGGCGGATCGACGATCGGGTACCGTGCATCGGGCGTTCCCGGAACCCTCGCCGGGTTTGATCTGGCTTTTAATAAATACGGGTCAGGCAAAGTTAAGTGGGCCGACGTTGTTCGTCCCGCACGTCTGATTGCGCAGAACGGCTACACTCTTTCATTTCGCCTCGCCGAGCTTTTTAAATCTTATAAAGAAAATCTCGCCAAATATCCCGACAGCAACCGAATCTTCCTAAACAACGGCAAATACTACGAGGAAGGTGATCTGTTCAAACAGCCCGATCTCGCAAACACGCTGCTGCGCATCGAGCGCGTTGGGGCGAAGGAGTTTTACACTGGAGCTACGGCCAAAATGATTGCCGACGACATGAAGGCGAATAACGGCCTGATCACGCTCGAAGATCTGAAAAATTACGTCGCGAAAGAACGAACTCCGCTCAAAGGCAGCTATCGGGGACACGATATCATTTCGATGCCGCCGCCGAGTTCGGGTGGGATTGTCATGCTCCAGGTCCTGAATATCCTCGAAGGTTACGATATGCGGAAGATGCAGTCTAATTCGGCGCAAAAGTATCACACCTTGACCGAAGCCTCACGCCTGGCATTTGCCGACAGGGCCGAATTTATGGCCGATCCGGATTTCGCAAATGTTCCAGCCGCCGGCCTGATAGACAAAAATTATGCGGAAAAACGCCGATCTTCGATAAACATGACCAAGGCATCGAGCAGCCGTGACATCAAATTTGGCGAGCCCGCCGGAGCCGAATCGATGGACACGACGCACTACACCGTCGTCGATCCGGGGGGAATGGTTGTTTCAAATACTTATACGATTAATGACCTTTACGGGTCACGCGTTACGGCAAAAGGTACGGGTGTTTTGCTAAACGACGAAATGGACGACTTTGCGGCGAGGCCGGGGCGGGCCAATCTATTCGGGCTAATCCAGGGCGAGAGAAATAAGGTCGAGGGCGGCAAACGGCCACTCTCGTCGATGACGCCGACGATCGTTTTGAAAAAGGACGGCTCGGTCTGGTTTGCATTGGGAGCGCGCGGCGGGCCCAGGATTATTTCCGCCGTCATGCAATCGGTGCTGAACGTCATCGATTACGACATGGACATCCAGGAAGCGATCGATGCTCCTCGCATTCACCATCAGTGGCTGCCGGACGAAATTCTATATGAACCCTACGGGTTGTCGCCCGACACGCTTTCGATACTAACTGGCTACGGACACAAAATTACGTCAAATCCGGGCAACATCGCTTCGGCAACAGGAATAATGATTGACGCGAAGGGGGTGCGGCTCGGAGCGATAGATTCGCGAAGCGACGGGCGGGCGGTAGGTTATTGAGGTAGCTCATCTTTCTCTAACAGCTTGGTTGTTCCCTCGGTGACGCTCGCTGGCTGCAAATCATTTGTATCACGCCACTGGCCGGTGCGGGGCGTTATGTAATCGGTTGCCGGGATTGAGGTCTGACCGGGAAGAGCGGCGCCAACCCGATTTTGATTAAGTAAGGCTTGAGGCCCGGCAATCGCGGCACCCTCAATTGCATACCCCTCAGCGACCGCCGATTCAAACATCGCGGCGTAAACCATCCGAAGCAGTCCGCCAACAAACAGCACAATCGCCGCGATCGGAACGCCAAATGGCGGCAGACGCAGGGCCGACGACACAATCGCGATGATCGGCACAATTAGAAAAGTTAGAAGAAAAATAAACAGACCTTGCTTGATCCCGCGACTGCGTGGGGACATAGACTTGCCAGCGATGGACGGTCGATTCTGTGGGATCAGGCCGCCGGTAGTCAGCAGATCAGCGACGCCGGTGAGCAAAAATCCGCATCGCGAGCAAAAGCTCGTTTCCTGAGAAAATCTTTCCTGTCCACATTGGGGACAATACATAACTCTCTCCTATATTTCGTCCTTGTCCAGCAGTTTCGTCGTCCCCTCGGTAACGCTAGTCGGCTGCAAGTCATTCGTATCGCGCCAGTTACCCGGACCCGGCGCGGTGTAGGTCGAAACCGGGATCGATTGCTGACCTGGCAATGCTGTGCGATCCGCTGGGGGCGTCATAAATTGTGGCGGCTGAAAAACATTCTGCTGAATCGGATAGACCGGCTTTTCCTTTTCAAAGAAGAGGAATGACGAGATCATCAAAATCAGACCGCCAAAAATTCCAATAACCGCCGAAACACCCGCAAGTTCTTCGACATTAACAATGCCCCAAAACGGCGCCATAATAAATAAGAAGAAGAGAAACCAAATCAGACTAAAACCAAGGCCGTTACGGCGAGAGAAAAACGGTCTCTTCTTCTTGTTCAACTCGACTAGCTGCGGAAGATAACCGCCGTGGGTGACCACCTCAGCGACGATGCCGAGCGGCATTCCGCAGCGTGAGCAGAACTTCGTTTCAGTCGATATTTGTTGCTGTCCGCAGCCAGGACAATGCATCTATTTTCTCCGTTAAATTGCAGACCCAATTCCTAACGAATTCTTACACGAAAAAGTTCTAGATGCAATGGGTTTGCCGAGGATGATTATAATGAAGGAAACCGCAGGAGGCAGCACCGTAGGTGCGAAATGTTTATAGAATATGGATGTACCAACGTTTCAAACTTCGTCGGAGCGGCGTGTCGCCCCTAGCGGGGCTAGATAACATTGAAAAACGGATTTTACTACAAGTATTCCGTCCCTAATGGGATTTTTCGGACATCTTTCGTGAATTAAACCTTTGGTAATTTTTTGTCGGAAAGCATTTGAAACACGGCAAACGCGCGGCCCTGAAAATGCTCAGCATTTGCCAGCGTGTTCAGGAATATCTCTGCAATTGCGGTTAATCTTTCAGGCGCGGGAATTTGGCGCGTGAGCTCGGCATCGGACGTAAAAAAAGAGAATCCTTTTTGTCGTGTAGCTTCGACTTCGGCAAAATAACAAGCTATTTCAGCCCGCGTCGACAGTTTTTCCGGCAGCGTCCATTCAAACGGATCGTCCCACAGGCGCGTCGTAATTCCGCCAAATGTTTTTTCGACCATCGCAGCCGAGCGAAGGAGATACTCGCCGCACGAAAACATCGCCATTGAATTAGCGATATCGCGCGGCTTGGTGAAAAGGTCGTCCTCGGGGATCAGTTCGAGCAGCCGCCGCCCTCGTTCATCAAGCGATGAAAAACTACGATCAAATGCGCCAAGCAAAATGTCCATGAATGTCTGGAAGTCCGGCGGGCAAGCCCGCCTCTGAACTATTTCCGTTAAGCGGGGGGCTTGCCCGCGGGCTTACCCGCCGGTCGGTCTAACGCTTCTTATACCGCCGGTCTTTTTCGTACATGCCGAGGCCGTAATTTTTGCCCTTCCAGTTTACACCACTGCCGATCACGCCTTTGACGCCGATCTCGGCGCCTTTTGACGGGACGTTACCGTCGGTGACAACTATCCACATCGAGCCGGTGCCGTCATCGATCTTATACGCTCCGCCGCCGAAATTTGTACCCGGAATTCCGAGTCCGTAACTGTCCCTGACCACGCCCGCGACCGCAACTTCCTTATTCTGATACTTTCCGGGGTTTCGCTCAATATCCGCGATGCTGGTGCGTTCGGGACAGGCGATTGTAAACAAACCAGTCAATACGACCGCGACACACAGGATCGCTGTTTTTATCATGTTCATCGTTTTCCTCACAGTCAAATTTGGATCAAAAAACGGGAAGAGCGAATTCACTCGTACTGATTCAAATTTCAGGCGCAAAGTTTGCCATATTTTTTTATATCTGCGATTCTGAAATCGATTTCGTGCAATTTCCGGGGCGAAAATGGCCAATAATAACGGTTTAGAACTATCGACAGACGTTTCGTTTTGTTCGAGTCTGAAGGACGACGTTTGGCACAATCTCTCGGGTCCAAATGCGTTTGAAAGCTGGCATTTTGACGCCGTTTCAGACGATGGGCGCGAGGCTCTCGTTATTGCCTTTTACGATAACTACGTTCTTTCACCGCGTTTCTACATTAACTCAAACACCCGTGCAAATGTCACACAGTCGGGCAAACACCGCTTTCCTGCCGTCTCGTTTGTTTATTCCGTGGACGGCAAACCCGTAATCAGCTCGGTAAATGAATTTGTCGAAGGGGATTTTCACTCCGTTGAAAAAAAGGGCTGCGCGATCGGCAATTCGTCTTTTAGTGTTGAAACGGCTGAGTATGGGTCTGGGTTTGTGGTGTCAGTTGATATGCCCACATTTGGCGGCAGGCGGATCAAGGCCGAGCTGGAATGGTTGCTCATCGAATCCGACCTGACGCCGTCCGCGGAACGTACTTCGGCCGCAATTTGGAACGCGGTGGCCCCACGGGCCGATGTGAGCGGGAAAATCACGCTAGTTGGCCGCCGCGGCAAGGCGACAAAGACCGTCAACTTTCGCGGCACGGGCTATCACGATCAGGTAACGAGCGCGAACGTTCATTACCGCGATTTGAGTTCCCGCATGTGGGGACGAGCGCATTTTGTCGATTCGACGGTTGTTTTTGACCGTTTGGGCGGCGTCGAGAACCGCTTGGCTCCCGGCAAATTTTATTTAATTCGCGATGGACGAATCGAAGAGCGCGTGGCTGCCTGCGAGGCGAGCGAGCACAGACGCGACCGATGGGGCTTACTCGTCCCGCGACGCATCTCGTTTGTCTCGGAAGACCAGATAAAGATTCGCATAAAACCGATGACCGCGTTTCGGTCCGGCTTTACCGAGGTAAAGATGCTAAGTGAAATAACGCTGAGTCTGCGAGATGGAAAGGCACGAAAGACAGTTGGAATAACCGAGTTTGTCGATCCGCGGCGGTTGCGGCACCGTATTTTCCGTTGGATTTCAGATCTGAGGATTGGGGGCGAGGATCGGTCGGCGCTGTTTTAGTTCCAGCGTCTTAGTTTGCGGATGACGTCGTTCGACATTTGTGTGGCCTGATCGCGAGAGAAACCCAGATTTGCGGTCATAAATTCGATCGAACTCTGAACCATTCCATCGGCCGTTTGATCGGGATTTGTAAAACCGCCATCCTTGTAGCAAAACATGCAGTATTCCGAAACAGAAGAACCATCGGCCTCGGCACCAAAATTCTTAAACGAATCGTCAACCGGCATTCCGCAGCTTTGACATCGAACCTTGTCGTCCATTCTAAGTAAGTCTCACGGCCGTTCCATAGGCCAGCACCTCGGTTGCACCCTGTGAGAATTCCGTTGCGTCGTATCTCATGCCGATAATGGCTTCGGCGCCGATCTCGTGAGCGTGCTGAACCATGCGGTTAAACGCCTCTTTCCGAGCCTCTTCGCAGACGAACGACCATTCCTCGATATTGCCGCCGGCGAGCGATTTAAGCCCGCCAACAATGCCGCGCCCAAGACCCGTCGCCCGCACAACAATCCCACGGACAACCCCGAGATACTCGGCGACATTCCTACCCTGTATATCAAAACCAGTGGTGACGATCATATTTTAACAGTGGTCAGTTGTCGGTGGTCAGTTTTAGAACCGGTCCGTTCTGACCCCTGACAACCGACCACTGACAACCGCGATTTGGTAGCGCCTAGGGGAGTTGAACCCCTCTTTCCAGGTTGAGAACCTAGCGTCCTAACCGATAGACGAAGGTGCCGTGAACGCGAAGTGCAAGTATAAAACATTGTAGAGGGGTGAGGCAAAATCAAACTCGTGAAGAAAGCGGTGGAGTTTGAAAGGTTAAACCTAGATTCAGCCTTAGTCCAATTTTGATATGACTGCGGGCGCGAGTTGCTGAGAGGTTTGTTTCGGTTTGTAGGACGTTGAGGAGTGGTTATTTCAAAAATTGGGGGTGAATTTTTTTGTATTTTAAACTATCGCGGTTTTTTTGATCGTGGAATGGTATTTTTAAATGTGGCACGTGCCACATTTTATGCGCCTGAGGTCGCCGCTGGCCAGTAATTATGGGGGTTGGTTACGCGAGGTGCTCGTAATTAACAAAGAAAGTCCAGCCCCCTTCGTCGCCCGAAAAACGGCTCCAGTCGACCGAATTCAGCCCGATTGGTAAAGGTTTTTGGCTGATTGGTCAAAAGTGTTTTCATCGAAAAGATCTCTACCGATTAAACTCCATTCCCAGATCTCAGGATGAAAGCAAAGGAGTCTCCAAATTCGCGTTTCATAGGTCTCTTAAAAACGAACGCGCCAAAACTATTCCGACAACAAACCCGGCTGGTCGTCGTTTTTGGCTTTTTTAGCCTTCTTTGTGACTTCTTCCATCAACGGAAGGTTGATCCTTTCGCCATCGAGGATTTGTTGGACCGTGACGATTTGTAGGCGGTCGAAAGGCTGGAACATTTCTGGTTTGAATGTTCCGGCTTCTTTGGCTTCCTGCTTCATCGGGCCGGTTGGTTCGTGGCGTGTGATCATTATTCCTGCGGCGGCGCCTTCGCGTTCGATGGTGCCGCGAAGTTCGCCCATCTCTTTGCGTCCGATGTTGCCGGATTTGACCGAGATAATGACGGGCATAACTTCGTCTTTGGACTTACGCGTGTAGGCAACGCCATCGATGCCTTTGTCGGCGCCTTTTTTTTCGTTGATAACGGCGCGGCTATCGGAATATGTGAGGATCGCCCACTTTTCAAACTCCTTGCGAACGCGGTCGTCCTTCTTATGTATCAAAGCATCGACCGATTCCATGTCCTTCGGAACGCCATGCAGTTCAACCTTATCAATCGCCTTTTGCCCACCGTGATCCTTCAGTCGTTTGAGAATGAGCGCGACGCTTTGATAAGTAATGTCGATACCGATCCATTGACGCTTTAGTCGGTTTGCAACTGCAGCGGTGGTTCCGCAGCCGCAGAAAGCATCCAGAACAAGATCGCCTTCGTTAGAAGATGCGCTTATTATTCTCTCGAGCAGGGCCTCGGGCTTTTGCGTGGGATAACCGAGCAACTCCTGATGCCATGACCGAAGAGCCTGAATGTCAGTCCACAAATCTTGAGCCGGCATTCCTTTCGCTTCGTCCAAGTAGCGCTTTCTTCGAGCAACGCCATTTCTGGTGTAAAAAATCTTCCCCTCATCATGCAGCCGTTGCATAGTCTCGGGCGGACATCGCCAAAGCTTTGTGTGTCCGTTCCACTCGTATGTGTACCCACCGCCTTCGAGTCCAGCTGCTCCCATATCGCCCGACATCCATTTGCGACCATCATCGTCTTCATGCCGGTAATACTGGTCGACGTAGTCGGGATCGTATTTCTGAGTAATTTTGCTCCAAAAAGATTTTTCGGATTTAGTATAGAAAAGGATCCTGTCAGTACTTCTTCCGTAGCGAGTCGAATCGCTGTGGGCAGAAGTTCGCTTCCAGACGATCTCGTTCTTAAATTCGCCACCTCGCGACACGATCAGTGAATCGCAAACGAGACGTAAATACGAATCCGCCACATCGTCACAATGCAGATAAAACGATCCCGTCGGCCTTAAAATCCGGTGAATCTCTCCGATTCTGACGGTCATCGCGACGATGTATGCGAATAACGAGCCTTTCCGCAAAACTTTTTCCAGACCAGCGATGAGGGCCATCGACTGTTGTGTCTGTACACCGTTTTTGTTCGACAGAATGTCGTCAAAACATTGGTTCGCGTGGTCGTTCCATTCCCAGGTGTCTACGAATGCTTGAGCCTGGGCGCGGTCTTCGGTGCCGATGTTGTTGTATATCTGGTTGTAGTTGCGTTTGGAATTGAACGGCGGATCGATGTAGCAAAGATCAACCGTCTCGTCGCGGATAAACTTCCGCATCACATCAAGATTGTCACCGTAGTAGAGTTTGTTCATGGGATCTTCTGGTCTGAACCGTGAATGGCACGTTAATGGCAAAGACCGGGTTCTTCAATCATTTAACACGACTAATCCAAATCTTTCAAGAACCCAGTCGCTTCCACTCGCAAAACACCGAAAACCGCACCCTGTGGCCAACCAACCGTAATCTGACAAAATCGCATTCTTCTTCCGCTGACATCTTTCCGCAGAGGCCTCTATTATCTCTCGTCTATCGCTCGTCTTGCCTTCATCGTTATCTGCATTTCTAACTTTCGATGCCGTCAGACATCGGCGTAATGTTTCGATCACTTCGAGTGGTTTTTATCTTCAGACAATGGGGTTTTTCGTCGGGGCAATTCGTGCATTTGACACCAAGTCAATAATAGGTATAATCATGGTGGATTCGCGGCCGCCCGGTCGCGGTCCAAAATTGGAACACAGTTTGTTGCGGTGTGGGAGACGCAGCGGGCGGAGTTCCAGACATTAAAACGCCGGTCGCTGATACGTAGCAGCGACCGGCGTTGTCTTTTGTAATCGTGATCTTGCGGCGACCTTTCCCTGCATTGATATTGCCTGCAAACCCTCCTATAATTAGACTTTTACATCGCACGCCTTATGACACACAATTTACTTAATACACGGCAACAATTTACAACGGGCAACGGGACGGAAGGCGCGTTTTATTCGCTTCCGCAGCTTGAGAAAGAAGGTATCGGCAATATCTCGCGGCTGCCGATCTCGATCCGCATCGTTCTCGAATCCGTTTTGAGAAATTTCGACGGTGGCAGGAAGGTCAGCGAGGCGAATGTCCGGGCGCTCGCCGCCTGGAAGCCGGAAGAGGAACGGACCGAAGAGATACCGTTTGTCGTGGCCCGCGTTATTTTGCAGGATTTTACTGGTGTTCCGCTGCTCGTCGATCTGGCGGCGATGCGATCGGCGGTGCAGCGAATGGGCAAAAATCCGGGGGTCATCGAACCGCTCGTGCCGGTCGATCTGGTGATCGACCACTCTGTGCAGGTTGATTTTGCGGGCAGCGAAGCCGCTTACACGCGGAACATGGAGATGGAGTTCAAGCGAAACGACCAGCGTTATCGCTTCCTGAAGTGGGGAACTCAGGCATTTAACGGATTCAGCGTCGTGCCGCCGGGAATCGGCATCGTGCATCAGGTCAATCTCGAATACCTCGCAAAAGGCGTTTTTGAGCGTGAAAGCGTTTATTTTCCAGATTCGCTCGTCGGCACAGATTCGCACACGACGATGATAAACGGTCTCGGAATCGTCGGCTGGGGCGTCGGCGGCATCGAGGCCGAGGCCGGAATGCTCGGCCAGCCGGTTTATTTTCTGACGCCCGATGTCGTCGGCGTCCATCTGACCGGCGAATTGTCGCAAGGTGCGACGGCGACCGATCTCGTGCTGCGAATTACCGAAATGCTCGCGAAAGGCGAATGTCGTCGGTAAATTTGTCGAGTTTTTTGGCGACGGTGCGGCCGCACTCAACGCAACCGACCGGGCGACGATCGCCAATATGGCCCCTGAATACGGCGCAACGATGGGCTTTTTCGCGACGGACGAAAAAACACTCGAATATTTTGCAAATACCGGCCGCGCGCGGGAGCAGATCGAGACGATTCGAGAATATTACAGTGCAGCAGCAGATGTTCGGCATTCCGAGGGAAGGCGAAGTGGACTATTCGACGGTCGATCGAATTGAATCTTGAAACGGTCAATCCGGCCGTGGCAGGCCCAAAGCGTCCGCAGGACCGCATCGAGCTTTCGAATCTCGACGACCGGTTCATCGAGCTTTTTACAAAGCCGGTTGCCGATGGCGGTTATGGTAAGACAGCCGAGGACTTAGCTGCGTTACCGACGTTGAATCAGCGGTGATCAATCGGGAGTCGGCGGCGGTAATCAGATCGGCAAAACCGTCAACAAAACGACCGTCGACGGGCGAAATCGAAATGATAAACAATCGTCCGACCCCGACGGTCGAAACCGCCGATGTCCGCCGAGATGACGACCATCGGCAGCGGCGATGTCTGATCGCGGCGATAACGTCGTGCACAAATACATCGAATCCGGCCGTGATGATCGCCGCCGGAATTGTCGCAAAAAAAGCGGTTGAGAGGGGAATGAAGGTCCCGCCGTACGTCAAAACATCGCTCGCACCGGGTTCGCGTGTCGTCACCGAATATCTCGAAGAGACCGGCCTCGCAGCAGTATCTCGAACAGATCGGATTTAATCTGGTCGGCTACGGCTGCACGACATGCATCGGCAATTCGGGCCCGCTCGATCCGTCGATCGAGGACGAGATCGTTGAGAACGACATTATCGCGGCGTCTGTCTTATCGGGCAATCGTAATTTCGAGGCCCGCGTTCATCAGAATATCAAGGCAAATTTCCTCATGTCGCCGCCGCTCGTCGTTGCGTATGCGCTGGCCGGAACGGTCGTAAAGGACATCTATCTGCATCCGATCGGCCAGGACCGCGACGGCAACGATGTCTTTCTAAGAGACATTTGGGCCTCGCTCGACGAGGTCAGCGAAATGCTCAGTGCGGCATTCGACCCTGAGACGTACAAGCGGCTCTATTCGCAGTTTGCCGAGCAAAATCCGCTTTGGAACAATATCGAATCGAGTGTCGGCCAGATCTACGAATGGGATACTGAGAGTCGACGTACATTCAGGAACCGCCGTTCTTTGAAGATTTTTCGATGGCGACGGGATCATTTTCTGATATTCATGGTGCTCGGGCATTGGCGATCTTTGGTGATTCGGTCACAACTGACCACATCTCGCCGGCAGGGGCGATCAAGGCAAATTCGCCCGCCGGACGCTATCTGCAGGAACTCGGCGTGGCGCCGGAGGATTTCAACTCGTATGGCTCGCGTCGCGGGAATGACCGCGTGATGCTTCGCGGAACGTTTGCGAATGTTCGGATCAAAAATACGATGGTCTCGCCGACCGAGGGCGGGTTTACAAAGTATTTTGGTCGTGCTGAGAACCCGGTCGCTACGGCTCCCGGTTCTGACTTGGGCGGCGTCGAAACGACAATTTACGATGCTGCGATGCAGTATAAACAGGAAAATACGCCTCTAATGATTTTTGCGGGCAAGGAATATGGTACGGGCAGCTCACGCGATTGGGCGGCGAAGGGCACGGCCTTGATGGGCGTCAAGGCCGTCGTCACCGAGTCGTTCGAACGCATTCACCGCTCAAACCTGGTTGGAATGGGTGTTCTGCCGCTGCAATTCAAAGACGGCCAGACGGCCCAGACGCTCTGTCTGGACGGAACCGAAACCTTTGACCTAGTCGGATTGGAAGGTGCAGACGTCAGGCCGCGACAGGACGTGACGCTGCGTATCACACGCTCGAACGGCGAAGCCGGAGAGGTTACCCTGATGCTGCGAATCGATACGCCGATCGAGATCGAATATTACAAAAATGGCGGTATCTTGCCGTTTGTTCTGCGACAGTTGATTGGTTAAAAGTGTTTGTTTTTAGGCACGATCAGTGATAGATTTATAGTTTTTAGAAACGCTATTTTTGCCGCCGCCCCGTCCGGCTTGATTTGGAGAATTATTATGAAGAAAACCGCAACGGCTGCACTCTTGTTTACTTTTATATTCGCGGCGATTTCGCCTACTTTTGCCCAACTTGGCCGCGTTGAAAAGCGCGTTGTGAAGGACGTGGAACAAACCGGGTTTGAACGCGTCACGGCGATGACCGACGGATTGGGCGTTCTGGTTCGCTGGCAGATGCGGACTGAGACCAGCGTCGCCGGTTACAACATTTACCGCGTCAGCGCGGATTCTAAGGAGATCATCAATCCGACTCTCGTCGCAGGATCGGTCGGGCGTTATGGTGACCGGACCGCCTATGGAGAAACGCGTGAGTTTTATGACACGAGTGGTGAAGCCGGATTTACCTACATCGTCGAAGGACGTCGAATGGATGGCAGCGGGTTTATCAGCAAGGAAATCGCTGCTGTAGGCGTCAAGAATCTCGAGGCGGTGATCGGTACTTCCTCGGAAACGTATCTGATGGCGAGTCGTTCGACAAATTCCAGCATTGAGGAGCGTTCATCCTCTCTGAACGGCGAACTCGAGGATATTGTCAGCCTTCATGAGCAGACGCCGGATCCGGTAAATCAGTTAGTGGTCGCGTCAAAGTCGGGTGCAAAGATCGCCGTAAAAAAGGACGGATTTTATCGCGTCACGTCGGGCGAACTTCAGACCGCTAATTTCCCGATTAATAGCGATTCGTCCAAATGGCGTCTTTTTATGAATGGCGTCGAGCAAGCAATAATCGTCGGACCGAGCTCGCAGTATATCGAGTTTTACGGTCGAGGCGTGGAGACGCCGGAAACTGATACCCGGATTTATTACCTCATCGCCGACACGGTTGCGGGTAAACGCATCACCACAAAGGTTCTCAGGTCGCTTGGCGGAGCCGCCACCGCGATACGGTATCCCGTGCTCGCTCGCAAAAAAGAACGAACCAATTACCACAATAAGCTCTTTAACGGCGAAGATGAGAATTTTTTGGGCCGGATATTTTCAGATGTTACGACGGCCATAAATTTTAATCTGACAGCCGTTGATCTCGCGGCACCGACCGTCGTGATCAAGGTAAATCTTTACGGCTTTTCGAATAATCATCACGAGGTGCGACCGCGCATCAATGGAAACGAACTGCCGCTCGCGATCCAGGACGGCCTTGTTTTCTACTCAGTCCTGGCGACCGTTCCTACCTCGTTTTTACAGGAAGGCGGTAACGTGTTAGAACTTACGTCACGCGCCGGCAACGATCTTAATTACTTCGATAGCGTGGAAGTAAATTACTCAAGAAAATTTATCGCCGAGCAAAACAAGATCTCGTTCTTTACGCCAGGCTATAAAAAGGTGGATATCACCGGTTTTACAACCTCCGGCGTCAGGGTTTTTGACCTGACATTCGAGGGCAACCCGGTTCTGCTGGCCAATGTTCCCGTTGTCGAAGCTGCATCGGGCTTTACGGCGAAACTGCCATCCAGCCGCACGATGGTTGGTTACGCTGTCGAAGATACGGCGCTCCTTCAGTCCCCGTCGATCACCGAAAACCGCCCGTCAACCCTCGATGCAGCCGCCAATGCGGCTGATATGCTGATCATCTCACACTCGACGCCGAGCTTTTCGAATGCGGCGGAAAACTGGGCATCATATCGGCGAAGCGCCGCCGGCGGCTCGCTGTCGGTCAAGGTCATCGATGTGGCTGATGTTTTTGACGAATATAGCTATGGCCGGTCGGGTTACGCCGGGATGAGGTCGTTTCTGGAACGAGCTACTACCGATTGGCAAACCAGGCCGAGGTATGTACTCTTCATTGGCGATTCGACCTATGACCCCAGAAACTACGAGGGTTTCGGCTTTTTTAATCTCATCCCGTCACAGTCGGTTAGTCTGATTTTGGAGGAAAGCGTTAGCGACGAGGCATTGGGGGATTTTGACGACGACGGACTCTCGGAGATCGCGATTGGCCGTATCCCTGCTCGGACGGCGGCGCAGATCAACACGGCACTCAACAAAACGATAAGATATGAGTTGGTTCAGCAGTCCTTTAGTCGGGGCGTCGGATTTGCCCACGATGTTCCACTCGGTTTCGATTTTGAGAATATGAGTTTTCAGTTGAATCAGGAACTGCCGCCCGGTACACCTTCATGGATGGTCAGCGCCGGCGATGGGAACGCTCACGGAGACCTCATAAACCGGATCAACGAGGGGCCGTTTTTGATAAACTACTCAGGTCACGGAGCCGCAGGCCTGTGGGCCAATAGCAGCTTTTTCAATAACTTTTCCGTACCCGAACTGACCAACATCAATAATCCGTCCGTATTCAGCATGTTGACCTGTTTGAACGGCTACTTCCTGCGAACTAACGCAGAGTCCCTGTCGGAAGTACTGCTCTTTTCAAACACCGGCGGAGCGGCCGCAGCCTGGGCTTCGACATCGGAAACTACGCCGGATATTCAACTCATCATGGGGGTGAGGTTTTTTGACAGAATGTCATCAGGAAATATCGAGCGGATGGGCGATCTGGTCAAAGATGCCAAAACGGCAATCGACGCCGGAGCGGACGTCCGCCTGTCGTGGGTGCTGCTCGGCGACCCGGCATTGAAGCTGCCGTAAACGTTTGGTTGTTTTTGCAAGTAAAAAAAAGGGGCGTTTCCGTTGGCGGAAACGCCCCTTTTTGATTATGGTACTCGCGGCGGGGTTCGAACCTGCGAGGACCCGACCGCAAATTAACTCAGCGCGTGACATCGGCTTGACCTTTGGCCGGAGACAGTCGAATAGGACATTTCGCTTGCCTTAGGTGTAGCGTTAAAGCTACACTACAAGAATCGGCTTATTAGATGAAGGTTGAATACTACATCACGGCTGAAGGCAAAAAGCCGATAACGAAATGGCTTGACCGCTTACGGGATCGACGGGCGAAAACCGCGATAATCGGGCGTATTGACCGGCTTCAGTTCTGGCTTGTTTGGCGATGCCAAATCATTAGGCGAAGGCGTTTATGAACTGCGTGTAGATGTTGGCTTGGGCTATCGCGTCTATTACGCACGTCCGGGAAATGAGGTTGTCTTGCTGTTATGCGGCGGCGACAAACGGACGCAGGCCGCAGACATCATCAAAGCAAAGGAATACTGGAATGACTACAAGAAACGGACAAAAGAAACAGACTAGCGGCGACTGGGAAGAATATGTGATCGACACGCTGAAAGACGATCCTGATCTGGCAAGCGACTATCTTAACGCGGCGATAGCTGACGGTGACATTCGTGTTTTTCTTCTTGCACTTGGACGTATTACCAAAGCTCGCGGTATGTCGAACGTGTCAAAGGCTACCGGATTGAACCGCGAGAACATCTATCGGATCGTTAGCGACAAAGGTAATCCGCGAATCAAAAGCGTACAAGCGATTCTGGACGCGGTAGGATTGACGCTCCGAACGGAACCGCTAAAGAAACAACCGACAAAAAGAGCGGGGTGAGCAACCTGCAAACGCCTTGAGCCCCGAAATCCACTCCGTATAGTCCAGCATTTAGTCCAACCCGACAACAAAGACGGCCATTAAGCCGTCTTGTTGTGACGCTAACCTACTGACGCTAGGCTTGTTAATGGTACTCGCGGCGGGGTTCGAACCTGCGACCTCTTCCTTCGGAGGGAAGCACTCTATCCAGCTGAGCTACGCGAGCGTATTGAAATTATAACAAAGGATCACTGTTTTGGCTGGATCGTTATGCTCTTTATCTTGACTGCATCGAGCGGTTTCTCGCCGTTTTTAGGAACACCCATGATAATGTCGGCGTTGTTCATGCCCTGAATGACCTTGCCGAAAACGGTGTAATTCTTGTCCCAGCTAGGATAACGTTGCATTGTGATAAAGAACTGGCAATTCGCCGTGTTCACGTCGTTTGTCCTTGCCGCACCTATAATGCCGCGTTCGAAAGGAATATCCGAAAATTCCGCAGCCACGTTTGGCTTTGGCGAGCTGCCCGATCCGCTGCCCGTTGGATCGCCGCCCTGAATGACGATGCCGCTAACGCGGTGAAAGGTCACGCCGTTGTAAAAGCCCTCTTTCGCTAGTTCCTTGAACCGCTCGACCATCTTCGGCGCGATGTTCGGGTATAACTCAATCTTTATGGTTCCATAAGCTGCGTTATCCATTTCGATCACGGCGATCTCGCTATCGGCTACCGGTGCGACGCCGATCGTTACTGCGGCGTTTGCGGGTTTTGCGTTTGAGGCTCTTTTGTCGGCACAGGATGACGAGAAAACAAGCGAAAATAGAAATAAAAATAGAGTGATCGTTTTCATATTGCAGTAGTTATCAAATTGATTTTTTGCTGTCCAGAACAATAGTAACCGGACCGTCATTGACCAATTCGACATCCATCATCTCGCCAAAGGCGCCGTGCTCAACCTTCGCCACCGTCTCACGCGCCTTGGCAATAAAATATCTGTACCATCGAACGGCCTCATCGCCGCCGGCGGCATCCATAAAAGACGGGCGCCGCCCGCGTCGCGTGTCGGCATAGAGCGTAAACTGCGAAACAACAAGCATTTCGCCGCCAATATCAACGAGCGACAGATTCATCTTGCCGTCGGCATCGTTGAAGATCCGCAAACCCGTAATCTTGTCGATCAAAAAATCGGCGTCTCGGTTATCATCCGTATGCGTAACGCCAAGCAGGATGAGCAACCCAGGGCCAATTTCACCTATGAGTTTGCCATCAACGGTAACCTTTGACCGCGAAACCCGCTGAACGACTGCTCTCATACAGAAAAAAGGGGAAAGTGAAAAAGTGAAAAGGAAAAAGTTTAAAAGCGAAAAAGGTTAAAAGTTCGAGACCTTTGGATCTCTAAAGTTTTCACTTTTCCCCTTTTTCACCTTTCAACCTTGCCACTTAGTCCGCCTCAACATATACCTTTTCCATCACCACCGGCTCAAGCGGTTTGTCGTTGCTGTTGCGGCTGACGGCGGCGATGGCGTCGACGACCTCATGTCCCTCAGTCAGCTTGCCAAATTTTGTATAGCTCGGCGGCAGCGGATAATCGATGTGCATGATAAAAAACTGCGAACCGTTAGTATTCGGCCCCGAATTGGCCATCGCAACCGTTCCCTTGCTGTAAATACCGGCATACAGCAGTGAGTTTTGGTCGATCTCGTCATTAAATTTACCGCCCCACGCCGATTCGCCCCCATAGCCCTCTCCCAGCGGATCGCCGCCCTGGATCATGAAATTTGGGATCACACGATGAAAAATCACACCGTCGTAATAATTCTTGTCCGCCAACAGACGAAAATTCTCCGTCGTCTTCGGAGCATCCGCCTCTAAAAGTTCGAATTTGATCGTTCCTTTGTTTGTTTCTAAAACCGCAATTCTATTTGCCACTTAATGATTTATCTCCTTATTTGATCTTTACCACAGGTTGATCCGGATGAGCTGGATTTGGGATCAGTATCTGATTTCGGCAATCTACTTGCAGGTCGAGCACTTCCAGGATCGTCTGTCCGATAATAACCTCATCTCCGAGCACCATTGCTCCCTCAGTCGTCTCTCTGCCGATAATATTGAAAACAATCGGTTCTGTTAATATGACGCGATCTTTTCGACCGTCTGCGTATTCCGCTATGCGTGTTCCAGTCGAAAGCACGCCGAGTTGCTCCATAACATGTGCGGGGACAACCGATGAAACCGCCCCAGTGTCAATCAGCGCGTCAGCTTCATACCGGCGGATGTCAGCCTCGGGTATCTGACCACGACGGGCCGCACTTTCGTCGAACGAATTCGTTAATTTAACTTTTACCCGCACCTCGCCCATATGTTTATCCTTTTCAACGAGATCTTAATAAGGCGGAAACTTTCATTCCTCCGACCCTCGATACAAATCCTTTACTTCGGCTATTTTAACAATTTCCTGTTCCAGCAATCCAATAGCTCCGACGGTTTTGAGAGGAGGATAATGTTATTCTTTCAAAATAAACCGCTCGATTGCAGCCGCGACACCGCATTCGTTATTTGAGAGCGTTGTATGAAAGCCCTTGCGTTCGAGCAATGCGGCATCCGCATTTCCCATGACGACGGCGGTTCCAGCGTACTCGAGCATTTCGAGATCGTTAAAATTATCGCCCATCGTCATGACGTTTTCGTGGCTGAATCCGTGTCGTTCTGCTAGTTTCGCAACACCGTGTCCCTTTGACGCGTCGGGCGGCAGAATGTCCAATAGAGTAAAGTCCAGGTTAGAATAAATGGTCGCTAGCAGCGTGACTGTTCCTGCCAGTTCTGCCTCCAATGTCGCCCTAAGATCCGACATCGCCTGGCAGCTACCCGAAAATGAAATGTGAACGATCTCCTGCTCGTGAAGTATGTCCTCGAGGCTCGGAACATGCACTACGCCTTCGCGCCCAGCCTCGCCGCCGTGCAGGTTTTCGGACCAGCGAAGATATTTCTTTAGCGGAATATTGTGTTCGGAAATCCGGTCGTAAAGAAGAGTTCCGTTCTGGTGTGGGTCAGTACTGACGAGCGCGTCGCCGCCAAATGCCTTACCGACACGAACGACCTCATGGCTCGTCTCCGTAGAAAGCAGGTCGCAAGCCACCGTCTCCTGCGAATCGGCATACTTTATCAACGCCCCATTATGCGTAATTAGCGGAGCATTCAACCCCAACTCAAGCCCGATCGGCCGAGCATCCCGAAACCGCCGCCCCGTTGCAATCGTCACCAGCACACCTCGCTCCTCAGCCGCCACAATCGCAGCCCGATTGGCATCCGGGATTTCGCCTTTAGAATTTAGTGTGGTGCCGTCGAGGTCGAGGGCGAGGAGTTTGATCATCTGGCGGCTTTGTGAGCTTCCATATAGGCACGCAGTAGTTGATTGATCTTAGTTTGGTATCCTCGTCCTTGTTCTTTAAAGAACTCGATAACATCCTGATCAATTCGTAACGTCAACTGATCCTTACGGGTAACAGGCTTCAACCCCTTTCTGACAATCCCATTAGCCCAGAATTCAGGAGTCGTTCTTGGAATTTCTGAATAATCGATATCTTCGTCCTTCATATTCCTTAGTGCGTCTATGTCAGTCCCATACGTTCTTGTAGAATTCTTCTTGTTCATATTTTTCCGCCTTTCGGGCCGAGATTATTCTGAAAAGTTCATCCGTCTCCGTTGTGAGATTGCGAGCACCTCGCCAAGGTAAAGTCCGAACGCAAGGAACCTCACTTCGCCATAATCGAAACGCTCATCGCGCTTCGTGTAGGTAAATTGGGCAAATACGACGGTGATGTCCGCGAAATCAATTCGCGTTTCCGAATGTTTCTCTGACGTTTTTCCTCGTCCCAATCAAACTTCATTGTAACTACGTTATGTAACTACGTCAATTACCTCCTGCTGGCACTCTGAGAAATTGTCCGTTATAAAAGGGGTGTTGAGTAGCTTGCGATTACCTTTTGGGCACTATTAAAGAATTTATTTAGCTATCGATTCCTTTCGGTGGAACGTTCTTCCAACCTCTCCTTCTCCAGCCATTGCTGATATTTCGCCTTGCCTTTTTCAAATTCCGCGGCGGAGCTGTAAAACCAATGTGATCCATCATTTAGATCGACATTCCTCACGTAAAAGATGTAGTCGTTTGGTGTCGGATTGAGGGCGGCTTTGATGGAGCTTTCGGTGACGGATGAGATCGGGCCGGGCGGGATGCCGATTTTTGTGCGGGTGTTGTAAGGGGAATCGACTTCGAGGTCGCTTTTATTGATCGTGCCGTCCCAGCGGCCCATCATCTTGGCGATATAAACGTTTGTTTGATCGATGCCGAGCGGGATGTTTTTTGAGAGGCGATTGTTGATGATACCAGCAACGATAGGGCGTTCGGATTCGACGCCGGTTTCGGTTTCGATGAGCGATGCAATGGTGACGATCTCGTGCGGGGTGCGGCCGAGGGATTTTGCCTGTTGCGACCATTCCGGTTTCCAGAATTTGCGAAATTCGTCGACGAGGCGTTTGATGACATCGGCGGGTTTTGACTCGCGCGGGAGATTATAGGTCGTCGGGTACATATAGCCTTCGAGATTCTTGGCCGTGGGCGAGATGTCGCGGATCATCGTCACGTCATCCATCATAGCGACGATTGCTTTGTCATCGACCGGCGGTGAGTCAGTACCGCCTGCGGTAGCGGGTGGGGTTCTTCCAAATTTCTCAGCAATCCGTTTCGCGATATCAAAACGCGTAAACCCTTCGGGAATGGTGAGTTTCGTCGTCAAAACCTCGCCTTTCTCGAGTTCCTTTAACACCTGCAGCGGTGTTATCGGCGAATCAAACTGATAATCGCCGGCCTGTAGTTTGCTCGCATCGCCGAGTGTGCGGAGATAGACGAGAGTCGGTAATTCGCTTGTTAAAATGCCCTCGGCAGTGAGCTTTCCGATAATCTCACGCGGCCCCGTACCTTTTTCGATTCGGATAAATTGCGTCGTTTTATCGTGCTGATGGGGCGCGATTTAGCGGGCTGAAGAGCCAGTAAGCGAGGCCGCACGCTACCATTACCAAAAGAATCAATAATACAAACGCAATCTTTACGAGTTTCATAAAACAAGAAAATATCCACGTTGCAAGCCGTTGGCCTAACACGTGGATAGTTTAGCCCAACAACCTAGCGCAGTCTCATTTGACTAAGACCGGTTGAAGTTTCGTTATGGCCTCGTTAGATGCATTGAAGAGTTGCTTAACCATTTCCTTAAATTCTTTCTTGTCAAGCAGCCTAATCCTTGCCTCGGCCCGCATTGTCACGCCGCCATCCTCGTCAATACCGATCTTGACTTGATCAAACGTATCATTCATACGCAATAATTCAGTGAGAGATTCGACCGACGTGCGGAATCGTGCCTTGTCTGCGAGAACGTTAGCTCCAAAAAACATATCTTCGACAAAAGAAAAGAAAAAGATATTACCCTCCTGCTCGATGACCCAGATGTTTTCGCCTTTCTTCTTTTCATATTTGTAACCGGATCCCTTAAAAAGCCTTTCTAGCTTCTGCACACTTTTAGCGTCCGCCAGTTTCGCCGGCTGGGCGGCAACAGTGCCGTAAATGACGACAGTTAAGCCGATCAGCAACAAAAATTTCAAACCAAATCCTATATTTTTAGACATACTTCTCGTGAATTCATGTTTTTTGAGCCGCGAAGACTACTTCGACGCCAGATATTTCTCGATCGCAGCGACGACAGCTTCGCCGTCCGGCGTATCCTTCGACCCGAACCGAGCGACGATTTTGCCGTTGCGATCAAGCAGGAATTTGTTGAAATTCCACGAGATATCACCTGCAAATTCGGGATCGGACTGTTTATTTGTCAAATAGGTGTAGAGCGGATGCTGGTCTTTGCCGGTGACGGATATTTTTGCAAACATTGGGAAAGTCACGCCCCATTTCGTCGAACAAAACTCTTTAATTTCTTTCTCCGTACCCGGTTCCTGGCCCATAAAGTTGTTGGCCGGAAAGCCGAGAATGACAAAGCCTCTGGTCTTTGTATTTCTTGTAAGTGGCTTCGAGGCCCTCGTATTGCAGCGTGTAACCACATTTGCTGGCAACATTTACGACCAAAACGACTTTGCCCTTATAGGTGTCGAGCTTGATGTCGTTGCCGTCGATGTCCTTCATTGTGAATTCGTACAGAGATTTCTCAGCCGGCGGATCTGCCGGTGATGGATTTAAGATAAATCCATATTTATAAGCCACTCCAGCGACCGCGACGGCAGCCAGAATCAGAATCGCGATAAATATCTTTAACATACTACTTCTCCAATTCTTTTGGGCTGCGCGGAGGCTTTGGCAGCTGCATCGTTTTCACCGGTTGCCGCAAAAACTTCCTTAAACGCACCGACGCTGGCCAGCACTCCGCTGGTTTCCATCGGCATAAATATCACCTTCGAATTCTGTGTTCGTGCCATGTCACGCATCGAATCGACATAACGCTGGGTGATCAAATACTGGGCAGTCTGAGCGCGGTCGCCGATGGCACTTGCGATCTGGGCGATTGCCTGAGATTCGGCCGTGGCGTTGATCAATCTCGCCTGCGAAGCACCCTCGGCATCCAGAATTGCCGATTGCTTATTACCCTCAGAACGCGTAACAGCCGCCTGTTTTTCACCTTCGGCACGCGTGATCGCAGCCTGTTTGTCGCCCTCGGCCTGGAGAATCAACGCACGACGATTACGCTCGGCCGTCATCTGTTTTTCCATCGTAATTCTAACGTCTTCGGGCGGGGTGATGTTTTTAATATCGACGCGCGTGACCTTGACGCCCCATTTGTCGGTGGCTTCATCGAGGATCATGCGAAGTTCATTGTTGATCTGGTCGCGCGACGAAAGCGTATGATCGAGATCGAGCTTACCAATGACACTGCGCATACCGGTAAAGGTCAACTGCACGATCGAACCGACGAGATCATTGACCTCATACGTCGCCATTATCGGATCGGTAATCTGCCAATAGACTACCGAATCGACGCCCATCATCACGTTGTCTCGCGAAATCACCGACTGCGACGGCAGGTCGATAAACTGCTCACGCGAGTCGATAAACGTCGTACCGGGTCGAACATTTGTCCAGTAAACGGCACGTGGGGCTTCGAAAAACGGGACAATGATATTCAAACCGCTGGCCGCGACGCGATGAAAACGTCCCAGCCGTTCAATCAGCAGCACACTCGATTGAGGGACGATCTTGATCGTCTTCCAGGCGATGACTAGCAAAGCAATTCCGAGAAACGCGAGAAAAACCGCACCGATACCAAAAAGCTCAGGCATAAAGATTCCTCCTTAAACTATTCAGAGCCAATATATCTTATTTCGGGCAGAAACGCGACAGTTATGGAGCGTGTTTCCGCAATAAAGACGCTCGTTAACACTCGCGTTTCTGCCCGTGATTGCCTTATAATCACGGCAGCTATGACCGTCAAACTTTCCGACATCCAAGACGCTCGCCGCATCCTGAATGGCATCATCACGCCAACGCCGGTACTCTATGACGACCGTTTGTCACGCGAGATCGGGGCGAAGACGAGCCTCAAGGCGGAATGTCTGCAGCGAAGCGGTTCATTCAAGATTCGCGGTGCGTATAACAAGATCTCGCGGCTTACCGACGTAGAAAAAAAACGTGGCGTAATTGCGGCCTCAGCCGGGAATCACGCCCAGGGCGTAGCTCTCGCGGCAACGCTGAACGGCATCCAATCGACCATCGTTCTGCCCGAAAACGCACCGCTTACTAAGATCACGGCGACCAAGAATTTCGGTGGAACGGTCGTTTTGCACGGAGCGACGTTTGACGAGGCGGTCGCCCACTCGCGCGAGCTTCAGGCCGAGCACGGCTATACCTATGTCCATGCATTTGACGACGAACTGGTAATAGCCGGACAGGGGACTATCGGTCTCGAAATTATTGAATCGCTGCCCGAAATATCAACCGTGGTCGTCCCGATTGGCGGCGGCGGCCTGATCTCAGGCATTGCTACTGCCATAAAGACGCTAAAACCAAACGTCCGCATCATCGGTGTGCAGGCCGAAAACGTGGCTTGGGTAAATCCGAGTCTCAAAGCCGGCCACGCTGTCATTGCCGAGCCCGGCCAGACGATTGCCGACGGTATTGCAGTAAAAAGTCCGGGTGATCTGACATTTCCCGTCATCCAGGAACTGGTCGAAGAGGTAGTCGAGGTCAGCGAAGAAGAGATTGCCCGGGCCATTTTTTTCTGCGTCCAAAACAACCGTCTCGTCGTCGAAGGTGCCGGGGCCGCGGGACTAGCCGCTCTGCTGGCTAAAAAAATTAAGGTCAAAAGCGACGACACCGTTTGCGCAGTTCTCTGCGGCGGCAATATCGATGCTAATCTTCTCGCGCGAGTACTCGAACAAGTGCTGGTGCGTCAGGGCCGCTACATCATGCTCAAACTCCTCGTTCTCGACCGTCCCGGAATGCTCGCCGCCTTGCTAAACACGGTCGCCGAGTCGGGGGCCAACGTTATCGAGGTATTCCACCGCCGAGCCATGTGGCTCGCCCCTTTGGGCCGCGTCGGCATCCAAATGCTCCTCGAGGTCCGCGACGAGCAGCACGCCCGCGAAGTCCATAAACACATGGAAGACGCCGGCTATCACGTGGAACGCGAAGGGCAGGGCGATTGGGAGGAGTAAGCTGAAAAACCACAAGGTTTCATTTGAAGAGGCCGAAACCGTTTTCAACGATCCGCTTCACCTAATTTTCAATGATCCTGACCACTCGTTGGATGAAAAGCGGTTCATTTTGATGGGCGAATCAGCTAAAAATCGTCTGCTGGTCGTTTCGTACACCAAACGTCCGCCCGCAACACGGTTAATAAGTGCACGAAAAGCTACTCGCGCAGAGCGTAGGAATTATGAAGAAGAACTCTAACATGAAAGACGAACTGAGGCCCGAATACGACTTTAGAAAGTTAACCGTAGTTGCACGTGGTCCAGGCCGCCCAAAGCCTGTTGACGTCACCGTTATTCTGGCTCCGGATGTGGCCAAGTCATTTCCGACTTCCGCAGCGGTTAACAAAGCTCTTCGGCTTTTGGTGAAAGTTGCGAAAGATTCCCAAGTTGGTGCGTGACGGCAATTTAGGTGATGCATGGCGCCCATCTACCCTATATGGCGCGAGTTAAATTTTTCTTTGCCCCAAACCTCAAGTTTTGTTATAGTTAACTCACAACAAATTTTCGATAGTTTTTGGCGTATTTAATGTACGCGGGAGGTTGCTTATGAGAAACGAATATGACAGGGAAGAGGCGAATGCGGCGACGAAGTTGACGTATTTGCTTGTTGGCGGCGGTATCGGTGCTATTTTGGCATTGTTGTTTGCTCCTAAATCAGGAGTCGAACTTCGCGGCGATATTGCCGATGTGACCCGCAAGGGAATTGAGAAGAGCAAGGAAACGGCGGCTCAATTGCAGGAACGGGCGGGCGATTATTACGAAGTTTCGCGAGAAAAAGCGACCGAGTATTACCAGACCGCCGCTGAAAAGGCTGCGGAATTGAGCGAGAAAGCGAAAGCCGCCGCCGCTGCCACGGCAAACCCGTTTTCGGCGGCTATCGAAGCCGGAAAGGATGCTTACACGGCTGAAAAAGCGCAAGAATGAATCAAAGGCGATCACCGAGGGACGTGCGAGCTATCCCGTCGATGATGCGGAAAACAAGGGCTAGATTTTAGCTTATGAACGCCAACGAGCCTCAATTTTGGATGATGGTCGCCTCGATCGTTATCGCCATTACGTTTGTCGTCATGGCGATCGCTCTTATTGCGATTGCCATGACCGTTCGCCGTGTGGTTGCCACCGTAAAAAATATTGAGGCACGCGTCGAGCCGCTTATCACCAAGGTCGATGCGATCGGCGTTCAGGGCCGCGAGATATCCTTACAGTTTAACGAGATATCGACAAATCTCGCCACCGCGACCAAATACTTGGCCGAATCGACCGAGTTAATTAAGGACGAAGTCGGTGAATTGCGTAAAATTGTCGGCCACACCGCTTTGACCGCTCGTGACAAGGTTGACATGGTCAGTCGCACCATTGATAGGACGCACGATCAGGTGACGTCAACGACAGAATTTGTAAACCAAAAGATTGTTGTTCCGGCGAGAGAGATAGCGGCGATCATGGCCGGTGTCAAAAAAGGCCTCGAAGTTCTATTCGCTCCCGCACCGAAACAGATCGACCGGGTTTATATCGACGACGAGATGTTTATTGGATAACAGTTTGGAGTTCCACCTTTAGGTGGCTTCTTTACCCCGATCCAACATTCGCGATACGCCGTTACTATTGAAGGGAGCATCCGCGCTTGTCTGGGCTGAATCTGTTTAGAACGACATTCGTGACGGCGGCTACAGTAATTTTGGCTGATTGGTAGAGGGATTTCCGGCAACTGGTAGAGTTATTCTTTTGCACAAAACTCGGGCAAATGTAACTTTCGCATCGACGACGGTCCGTTCTGCACCACTATTTTTTAGGCCACTCATCGTGCCTTGATAGGACGTTCGACTGTTCGCGGTTTCCTGTATAAAGGGGAAACTCCGAACTTAGAACGGTTACGGATTCAGCGTACGGCAGACTCATCGAGTCAGTACCACCTGCGGTAGCGGGTGGTTTTTTTTGACCGTCGCACCGAAGCCCCACCCGCTACCGCAGGTGGTACTGACCTGTAGATTCAAATCGTAACCGCTCTAGAATTCTGGTATCCAGAACGTTCTTCCGCCGTTGTTTACTTCCTTCAAACCGAGCGATGCAAGCTCAGATTCTTTTACACCCAGATATGTAAAATGCGGGAGGTCCGAGACGACCGTCTGAAACCAACCGTGTTTGGCCAGGATGACGCGTACCTTGGCATTTTCAAATTCTTTCACATCAAGGGCAAGCATCGATAAGTGTTGCGACGTTCCCGGCGGCGCGACCGAATAAATGATCGATTTTGAGAGATCTTTTGCAAAGAAGATATTTGATTGTTCGAGCCGCAATATCTCGGGAACCTGCTGATACGGCAAAAGTGATTTTATCCGGTTTGCCTCTGCCTGTGATACGCGGCCTCGCGCGACCCAATGAGCAAACCCCGGATTCACACGGCTTGCCCACAGCGAAACTGTCTGGTTGTAACCCCGACGGGCCGAGTCGGCTCCGCGCGGCGAGATGGACAGGCCGGACTGCTGGGCTTCGGTCCGTGCCTGGATGAGCGCGGTCATGGCCGCCGTTTGAAGTTCTACATTTGTGCCGCCAATCGCTGCCGTCGATCGATGCAGCGTTGACTGAAACGCGGCAACATCGGCTTCGTCCGTAAAAACTACTTTTTTTGGCGGTACGGCACCGTTTCTGGCTAGAAACACCGCACCATATTCACGCAGAAGCAACCGTCCGGCGTCGTCCACGGGCGGTTCAAATCCTTTGGGCAGGTTCTCAAGGAATCCCTTTTTTTGCATTGTTTCGTTCATTTCTACGATGTCGGAATTACTCGGCTCCGCCTTTGATCCGACCGAAAAGCAGCCAACGCCAGCCAGTATAAGTGCTGCCAAAATAACAAGCGCCTGATTTCTCATAAAATTGCTAGCATTCGAACTCACGAATGATTTCTCGAGCGGCCTCAATGTGGACCTTCATGTATTCGTCGACCGCGATGAACGGAATCTTTTCCCGAAGGGCGGAATAAAGCCCACGTGTTCCAATGCCAAGCCGCTTATCGGCGCCGAGTACGCGTTTTCTGAAATCAATCCCCTGAGCGGCACAAAACGCTTCGAGAGCGAGTATCGTCTCGAGGTTATCAGCTACGACGCGCAATTTTAACGCGGCGGTTGCCCCCATTGATACATGGTCCTCGACATTTGCCGAGCTGGGTATCGTATCGACGCTGGCCGGGTGGGCGAGAATCTTGTTCTCGGTACACAAAGCGGCGGCGGTGTATTGGATGATCATAAACCCTGAATTTATTCCGCCATGTTCTGTCAGGAACGGCGGCAGAATATGGGCATTTGAGGCTTCGTCGGTCAAACGCATGATGCGGCGCTCGGAGATGTTACCAAGTTCGGAGAGAGCAATCGCGAGATAATCGAACGCGAGTGCGAGCGGTTCGCCATGAAAATTGCCGCCGCTGATGACTTCGATCTTAGAGTCGGGAGTCGGGAGTGGAGAGTCGGGAGTCGAGAGTCGGGAGTCAGGAGTCGGCAATGGAGAAGTGGAGAGTGGAGAATCAAGCAACAAATCTTCCGACTCTCGACTCTCGACTATCGACTCGCCACTCAAAAAGATCAGCGGATTGTCTGTTACCGAATTTAGCTCGAGCTTTATCAACCATTCCGCATACGCGATGGCATCGCGGCAGGCGCCATGAACCTGCGGCATACATCGCAGTGTGTAGGCGTCCTGGACATTGGCCGGATCAAAATCACGGACGAGCTCGCTTTCGGTCAAAATGGTGCGCAAATTTCGGGCACATTCGATCTGTCGCGGATGCGGGCGCAAGGCGTGGATGCGTTCGTCGAAGGCGGAAACTGTGCCATGCAAAGCCTCAAGGCTCAGACAGCCGGAGATATCCGCGATCTCGGCCAGCCGCTTCGCTTTCCAGGTTTCGAGCAAGCCGATCGCGGTCATGACGGTCGTGCCATTTGTCAGTGCGAGGCCTTCTTTTGCGGCCAGCTTAACAGGCGTTAAACCTGCCTGGGACAAAGCGTCTGCCCCCGACATTGTATTGCCGTTGAATTCCGCCTCGCCCTCGCCGATCAGAACGCAGGCAAAATGGGCGAGCGGAGCAAGGTCGCCGCTCGCACCGAGACTGCCTTTTTCAGGGATCGACGGGTGAATGCCGCGATTGAGGCATTCGAGAATTAGTTCGAGCGTTGCGAGCCGAATGCCGGAGAAACCACGTGCCAGCGTATTCGCCCGAATCAGCATGATCGTCCGCACGGTCGGAATATCAAAATTGTTCCCAACGCCGACGGCATGGCTCACGACAATATTTCGCTGGAGCAATTCGACCTCTTCGCGGCTGATAATCTTGTCCTTGAACGCTCCGAAACCGGTCGTAATTCCGTACGCGATCTCGCCCCGATCCAGCAACGTCTGCACCGCCGCGGCACAGCGATTTACCTTTGATTTTGCATCGTCGGATAACGTGACGAGCGCTGTTCCATGATCGCCGTAGGCGACCGCAATGACCTGTTCAAATGTAAGGCTTTCGCCATCTAATGTGACCTGTTTCACTTTTTAGCCAACTTCGCGAACAATTCCTGTTCCGCTTGCCGTAGCAACAAATTCAATTCCCTGGTATAGGTCTTTGACGGGTATGTCAATATCGAGTGTGTTAAGATGAAATTCTTCGTCGGCAGAATATTCACTCATAAACCAAAATCGTTCGTTATGCTTCTGAAATAAAGTTACGTGAATGTTAGTTGAAGAGATTAGCAGGTATTCAACAAAATTCTCGATAGATTTATACTCCGTGAATTTCTCGCCGCGATCATACCTTTCAGTTGAATCAGAAAGTATTTCGATAATCAACTGCGGATTTGTCAAGCATTGCACACCGCCAACCAACGTGTAGATCGGTTCGCCGCAGACGAGGGAAAAATCCGGGTAACGATAGGTCGATATTGTTTTAGGCTTGACACGAAAACTAGAATTGTAGGTGCGACAGCCTTTCGCATCCGCAAGAGGAAGCAGTTTCCCTGCTAAGATTTGCTCGATTCTCGAATGTGCTTCGGACACACCGCTCAACTCGAATACTTCACCGTCAAAATATTCAAATCGTCCTTCCGCGTTTTTGTCAAATTCGAAATAATCTTCGAGCGTCATTTTTGGTACGGGATTTGGCGTCATGGTCATTCTCCGGCTAATAGAATTCTACCATTTTTTATCACTTTTTCCGGCAGCATCGCCCCAAATTCGTACGCGATGGCGCGGTAATCACTAAAGTCCCAAACAAGCAGATCGGCTTTTTTTCCTACTTCGATCGAGCCATGGCTTTGCCCAAGCCCGATGGCAAATGCGGCGTTTACCGTCGCCGCATTTAACGCCTCGCTTGGCAACAGTTTTTGATACCGGGACGAGATCGCCATCGCCATCGGCTGCGACGGACACGGGGCCGAGCCGGGGTTGTAGTCGGTCGAAAGCGCGATGGCACAGCCGCTGTCGATCATTTTTCTGGCATCCGCAAACTGCGTTTTCCCGGCGTTGAAATTTTCTGTCGGTATGACGATTCCGATTGTATCGCCTGCCGCGAGTTCGGCGATTTCTTCGTCTGAGATTGCGTCGAGGTGATCAATCGAAACGGCCCCGGATTCTATCCCCAGCCGTGAGCCGCCGAGATTTGTAAACTGATCGACATGAGCCTTAATACCGAAACCAATGTGTTGGGCCGTTGCCAAAACACGTCGTGACTGCTCGAGATCGAAAGCATTTTTCTCGGTGAAAACATCGCAAAAGAAGGGCCGGTTTTTGTCGGCGAAGTGCGAATGCTCGTACCATTTCCACGCCAACGGCAGCATCTCGTCGCAGATCAGAGCAACGTAGCCGTTCGTGTTTCCCTTGAACTCGGGAGGAACCGTGTGCGCCGCCAGGAACGTCGGCACGATGTCGATAGCGTGAGTTTTGTCGAGTTCGTCGATCACGCGAAGCATCTTCAACTCGGTCTCGGTATCGAGACCGTAACCTGTTTTGATCTCGCATGTCGTGGTCCCACAAGCAAGCATCTTGTCGAGACGAGCGAGGCCTTGCCCGACCAGGCTTTCAAATGACGCCTCGCGGGTGTGGAGCACGGTTGAGATGATGCCGCCGCCGTTCGCGAGAATTTCGAGATAATCCGCCCCTTTGATTTTCAGCTCAAACTCATTCAAACGCTCGCCGGCGTAAACGATATGTGTATGCGGATCGACAAAGCCGGGCGATACAACCCGATTTACCGCATCTATCGTCCGCTCGCTTTGATATTTGCCTAATATTTCAGTTGACGTGCCGACCCCGACAACCAGACCATTTGTGACGGCAACCGCGCCGTTTTCGATCACGCCGACGTCCCGCATGTCACCCGTACGCTTCGGCCTGCCGCCGGACGCGCAGGTTACGAGTTGCTTTGTGTTGTGGATTATTAAATCTGCGATCATGCACGGTTGGCTACGAATTCGCGGGCAAGCCGGCGGCTGAACTATCTGCATTGTTGACTCCATCGAGTCTGATTGTTCAGAGGCGGGCTTGCCCGCCGGACGCGCGGGATTTAATTACGGCTTGGGTTTTTCGAGTTTCTTATGAATTTCCGGCGTCGCCATCAACGCCGCAGTCCCGTACCACAGCATCAAATCCGGCACGAGAATTCCAGCCTTTACCGCCGGATCGAACACGACCAGCTTCTCAGCCTCCTCGATCGTCGCAACATTGAAGATATATAGCCCGCGAAACATTTTCTCGTTCTTGCCAAACGGCCCGGCCACGGCAAGATTCCCCTCATCCGCAAGACGGCCGATGTTGGCAAAATGTCCAGCGAAAATATCGTCCCGCGTCTTTCCCGTGATTTCTGCGTCCTTAGGGCCGGTTTTTAGAATGCACAGAACGTACATCTTCATCCCGCGTTCGTCAGCGCCATATTTCTTCGCCAAATTGGCGTCATACGTCGGCTTTTGCGGCCTTTCCAACGATTGTGCAAGGCCGCAGATCGCGGCAAGCGACACCGTCACGAAAATTGCGATAATATTTTTTGTCGTTTTCATAAATTACTTAGTTTCGTCCGGACCGAAAATAGCGTCCTTGTATTTGTTGTATAGAAACGAGATCACCAGCAGCAATAAGCCGAGCGACACGAACAAAATAGTCTTGGGGATCGTGCCGAGATCGGTGATATCGTAAAAGAAGAGTTTAACAAGAGTGATGGCGAACAGAATAATTGCGGCCACGCGGAGATGCTTCCTGCTTTTCGCGATACCGACAACAATCAGCACGAGAGCAAATACTCCCCACAGAATGCTGAGCCCGTATTTATCGGCGTTTACTATCTTTAAATGAGCCGCGATGTTCATCACCTCACAACTCAGTATTACGAGCAAATTCGGATAAAAGATCGCCTCAAACGCGACCGAAAGCACACCGTCGTCAATCGCCTCACGCACCGGTTCGCTCCGCCGATACGCAAATAATGATGCGATCAGTCCTGCCGCAAAGGCGTATGAAATATATCGAATTAGCACATTCGAGGACGCGAATCCGAATAATCCCAGTGCCGTGCCGTCGATATAACTCTTCCGAAGCCCGTAAAGCACAAACAGTCCAATCGTCAAGAAAACGAGTAGAGTCAATGAGCTCAGGCCGATATTGGCAAAGGCGGCAATCCGAGAACGAACTTTCTGAAGATTCACAGCGGCCATCACCGTGAGAAAGAGCATTGTGTAATCAATCTGCGAGATAGCGTTAAATCGAAACACATCAGCGATAGCCGTAATCGTTGATCCACGCATAACAGCTTGAAGGTTGTAGAAATTACCGATCTCCATTCGGAAAGTGTTATATAGAGCAAACAAACCGACTGTCGCTGTCAGGTATCCGAAAGGTTTGATCAGCACTTCGTCGAGCACCGAGTCATTATCCTCTTCCGCGTTGGCAAAATAGATGAACGCAAATGCGGCCACGAAGACCAGACTGGTGATCATGTCGCCGTTTGCAAACGGCTGTAGTACGAATTCCGGGTCACTAATTCCGCGTTCGAAATAAACGCCTATCCAGTCAATAGCCTTGCTGACCGCCGCCAGAATCATCAACGGATACGCAAAATATTCGAAGAAATGAATCTGCCGTGTTCGTCCAAAATAGAATAAAGCGGCCGCCTCGACCGACCAGATGAGCGTCACAAAATTGCCGTCAAACTGCACCGGAACAGCAATGGTCGCAAAGGTAACTATCAGAATCGTGAGGATTTGCACCACGTCCACGGCGTGTGCCTTCAGCCTGCTGACTAGCTGAGCGACGACTGAATGAAATCCAGCGTGAACGACCGTAAACACTCCAGCGAACGGCTGTAGCTCGGCCCGGCTGTCAAGAATCGCGTAGCCAAAGCCGTAATAGACAAACGAATTAGTCAGCATCATCCCGGAAAGTTCCGGAAGGGCGATCTCATCTGTCACGAGGCGATAAATCAACGTCGCGCCGTAGAAGATCGCGAAATAAATGGACGCAAAGGCTGCGGCGAGAGCTAAATGTTCCCCAGCCGAATACCGCTCGACAAACCACGCGCCAAAGATCAACCAGGTAAACGGATACGCCAGAAATACCAGCATGCGGCCATAGAATCTGTAAGAAGTAATCAGGATGCCAAGACCGGTGAGGGCGAGATACGACAGCACGGTCGCGTATTGAATGGTCGTTCCGTTAAAACTGCTAATCTGAAAGCAAAATAGGTAAAAAATCAGACCGGTCACGACAATCGAAACCACGTTCTCAGCATTGTCACATTCAGAATGTACGACGCCGTGAATGATTTTTGTGGCGTAAAGGATCGCGAAAAAGGCCCACAACGCACCGAGCGCGAGATACAGGTGCGACGCGGCTTCGAACCGGGTTACTATCCAAACCAGGAAAATCGCCCAGGTGAAGAAAGATGCGGTGTAGAAAACGGCCCGCCAGTGACGTTTTATCGAGATGGCCAGGACGCCGATGTTGAGTATCGCGACATAAGCAAATAACGCAAAATAATTGCCCGACTCGTTGCTCAAAAGAAATGGCACCGCGTATGCCCCGACGAGGCCGATGTGAGCGATCACCTGCAAATTGTAAAAAATCGCCGCCGCCACCGTAAAAGCGGTAAACATCACCATCAGAGCAAACGATATCGGCTGGTCGATGAGCTGGTATGCTGAGTAGGCAAAATAGGTGATGAAATACAATATCGCCATGCCGCCGCTGAGCAGCACTGCGTCTGAATTTGTGATATTTTGGCTTGAGCCACGTCGCAAAGCCGAGCAAACCGACACCAAACAAATAGCCCAGCACAATTCTCGTTAAGGGGCTGATCAGCTCATTATCGATGGCGTATTTCGCGCCGATCCCGACGCCGAGAATCAAGACGATTATCCCGATCTTGCTTATGAGATTTTCGCCGATGAACTTCTCCAGATCGGCACGTGCCAACTCAGTGTAGTTTGAGAAGAAACTCGTCACCGGATCGGGCTTTGGGCTTTCCTGCTGTGTTTGTCTTTGCTGGCCGTAGGTGAAGTTTGGGACCTGATAGTCAGTTGTGTGATCGCTTGGTTCTTCTCGTTTCGGCGGGATGTACGCCGCTCCTTCAGCACCCGCTGAAGGAGCGGGCCGCGGTACATGCTGGTATTGCAGAGGCGTCGGTTCAGTTGGGGAAGCGTTCGCATTTCGCAAACGCGTCAATTCCTTTCGGATGGCCGTAACCTCGACCTGAAAGTCGATCTGAGTGCGAACCAGACTATCGAGCCGGGCTTCGAGTTCGAGTGTTTTCTGATCGTTCTCGGACATATGTCTGATCAAGCCAAATTGATTGGCACCCGCGTTAACTTTCGAGTTGCGAAAGAAGCGTATCGATTGTAGCTTAAGTATTTGGCAAACCTAAACGAAGAATATGTCACGAACTATCAAAGCACCAACCGGCACGGAATTATCATGTAAAAACTGGCTGATCGAGGCCGCGTATCGAATGATTCAAAACAACTTGGACGCAGAAGTTGCATTTGATCCCGATAATTTGATCGTCTATGGCGGACGCGGCAAAGCGGCGCGGAATTGGGAATGTTACGACGCGATATTGAGCTCATTAAGAGAGTTGAATGAGGACGAGACCTTGCTTGTCCAGTCCGGCAAACCCGTCGGTGTCTTTAAATCGCACACCGATGCGCCGCGCGTTTTGCTGGCAAATTCCAACATCGTTCCGCATTGGGCGACGCAGGAGCAGTTCGACAAATACGAGGCCGAAGGGCTGATGATGTACGGCCAGATGACCGCGGGTTCGTGGATATATATTGGCACGCAAGGGATATTGCAGGGCACGTATGAGACGTTTGGCTCGCTGGCAAGGCAGCATGGATGGGGTTCGCTCGCCGGAAAATTGGTGCTGACCGCCGGTCTCGGCGAAATGGGCGGAGGCTCAGGCTCAGGCGATTACTTTCAACGGCGGCGTCGGTTTGCTCGTCGATGTCGATCCGTGGCGGATCGAGCGTCGTCTGCAGTTGAAACAGGTCGATGTTGCGGCGAAGAATCTTGACGATGCTCTAAATCTCGTAAACGCAGCCGTCGAGTCTAAAGAACCCAAGTCGATCGCTCTTCACGGCAATGCTGCCGAGGTTCACTGGCAACTTCTCGAACGCGAAATTCTGCCTGATGTCGTCACCGACCAAACCAGCGCGCACGATGTTTTGATGGGCTACATTCCGGTTGGCTACAGTGTTGAGGAAGCGGCGGAGTTTCGCAAACGAGATCAAAAAACTTACGAACAGGCCGCGATGGATTCGATGGCCAGACACGTAGAAGCAATGCTCGAATTTCAAAAACGCGGGGCAATCGTCTTTGATTACGGCAACAATTTGCGTCAGCGAGCAAAGGACAATGGCGTAGCGAATGCGTTCGATTATCCCGGATTTGTTCCCGCCTACATCCGTCCGCTGTTTTGCGAAGGCAAAGGTCCGTTTCGTTGGGTCGCACTTTCGGGCGACAAGGAAGACATTTACAAAACCGACCAAGCGATGATGGATTTGTTTCCCGACAACGACCATTTGTGCAAATGGCTGACGATGGCACAAGAGCAAGTCGAGTTTCAAGGTTTGCCCGCAAGAATTTGCTGGCTCGGCTACGGCGACCGTGCGAAAGCAGGTTTGAAGTTGAACGAATTAGTCGCCAACGGAACGCTCAAAGCACCGATTGTGATTGGCAGAGACCATCTCGATTGCGGCTCAGTCGCCTCGCCAAACCGCGAAACCGAAGCGATGAAAGACGGCTCGGACGCAATCGCCGATTGGGTTTATCTCAACGCAATGATCAACTGCGTCGGCGGTGCAACCTGGGTTTCGCTCCATCACGGCGGCGGTGTTGGCATCGGTTACAGCCTCCACGCCGGACAAGTAATTGTGGCAGATGGAACGCCCGAAGCGGCTCGAAGAATTGAACGGGTTTTGACAACAGACCCCGGAATGGGCGTAGTCAGGCACGTTGACGCAGGTTACGAAGAAGCGATTGAATTTGCGAGGGGAAATGGTGTGAAAGTGCCGATGAGACAATAGTATGACTAACTTTCAATCGCAAATTCATTTGCCTGACGTGCTTAAACACGACTTAAATCAGCATTTTCCTGATTTGCTTCAGTTTGAATCTATTGACGAAGCAAAAAAAAGCGATGTTTATCAAAAAATTAAACCAACCGTTGATCAGATTTTGAATGCGGTTGTCTGCGAGAATTTCTCACCTTCGATAGAAAGCTCGCATGTTACTAAAATTTCGGCTGTCGCATGGAATATTGAACGCGGACGAATGTTTGAAGGTATTCTCGAAACATTAAAGACACACGATGAATTAAAGGAAAAAGATATTTATCTGCTTACCGAACTCGATTACGGAATGATTCGTAGCGGAAACCGATTTGTCGCACAGGAAATCGCCGCAGAACTAAAACTAAACTATGCTTTTGCTCCTGTTTACATAGCTCTGCAGAAAGGAAGCGGAATTGAATCCGCGTTAGAAGGCGAAAATACTCACTCAATTCACGGACTTGCAGTGTTTTCCAAATTCCCGCTCAAAAATGTTCACGCCGTTGATTTGCCAAACGGAAAGGACAAAATGATTGGTAAGGAAAAACGTCTTGGGTTTCTTCGTGCGTTGATTGCGGATGTTGACCATCCGGCAGGGATTTTTCGTGCGGTTACCATTCACACGGATGCCCATAGCTCACGAAAACATCGGGAAAATCAGGTGAGAACCGTATTAAGTTCCTTGGAGAAACTTCCTAATCTTCCAACGATTGTTGGCGGAGATTTTAATTGCATCACTTACGACGCTCAGAACGCCACGCATTCAATCTTGAGCCTTTGGCGACGAGCCTTAAGAGCTAAAGATGTTTGCGAAAATCAATTTCCGAACCCGGAGAAACGATTTGAGAAAGGACTCTTTGACCAATTTACAAAATTCGGATTTGAATACGAGAAATTTAATGAACTTGGCAAGGGAACGCTTCATTACGACATTGATAATATTTCGCACAACGCAAATCTTGGCGATTGGGTTCCGGCGTGGTGTTTTCCGTTTATCTTTTGGGCGGCGAAAAAAGCTGGCGGAAAATTTTCGATGCGACTTGATTGGTTTTTCGGCAAGGGCATAGATATTGTCAAAACTTCCGCACCGCAAACGGTTGGAAAGTTAATAGATTCGCAGGGAACGCCGCTTTCGGATCACGACGCGATTTCGCTTGATTTTGTATTAAAGAATTCGCAAATTTAAGATAAGTTTTAAAATGGACGGAGGTTTGCCTTAGTAGTGACCTTGCAGAATGTTGAATACCGCAAACCGCTGACAGGTTGGGGCGAACTTTGGATAATCTTGGAAAAGATTTTCGCACCGTTGCAAGCGGCGTTGCTGGCGCCCACGATTCGGCGGAAGTTTATGCGATAAAAAATGGTGAACTTCAGTTTCCCGAAGTTCACCAATTCCCTACTGCTAAGCGTTCAAAACTAACTTCCTCGCCCGCTTAGTTCGATAGTTGCAACTGCGGTATCGCAGTTGGTCGGGGCGTTGATTTCACAGATTTTATACGTCATATAATAAGTTCCTGAGCTGGTTTTTGCCTTTACTGAGATCCAGCCCGTTGAGGTATTTAACGTAATTCCAGTGATCGGTGCCGAGACCTGCGTAATGCTGACTTTTGCGGGAGTCGCCGCCAGCCCGTTAAATGTATCATTCGTCAGAACGTTCAGCGGTGTGCTTGCGGTTTTCGAAGACGCTCGCACGTAATCGTTTACCGCATCGATCGTATAATTTCTGACCGAAACAAGAACGGTCGCCGTATCGCAATTCGAAAGATTCGTTCTATCGCAAATTCGATAAGCTAACGCATGATCGCCCAATGCAGTTCCGGCAGCGACATTTACAGCTCCGGTTCCGGTATTCAAACTAATTCCGCTAGTCGTAGAAACGAGCGATAGACTAACATTAGCCTGCGTAGCTTGAAGTCCGCTGACTCGGTCGTTGACCAAAACGTTTGCCACGGCAATTCCACCGGTCGAAGGCGATGCCGAACCTGCGTCGTTAACTGCATCGACCACATACTGACCAACGAGCACGGTAACTGTTGCAGTGTTGCAGTTGGAAGCATTTGTGCTATCGCAGATCTGATAAATAAGCGAATATGTTCCAGGGGAAGTTCCCGCCGAGACATCAACTGAACCATCAACTGTGTCGAGATTCACGCCGCCACTTGTCGAGGAAACCTGCGACATGAATACATTTGACGTCGTGGCCCGAACGCTGGCGATCCAATCGTTGGCCAAGACATTTACGACCGCAGTCCCTCCCGATGGGTTGGCAACTTGTCCGGCGTCGTCGTATGCAACAACTCCTGGACCGATCGGACGCCAAAGCCATGTTCCGCGGTAGTAGTCAATTTCATCTACACTTGCCGCCGGCCCGACGCCAATGTTGCCGTCTATTGAGACTGGAGTGCTTCCGTGACTCGCAAATCCTTGATATGGTCGCCCCAGTTCATCTCTCGTTGACGTTAAACCTGAAAGCGAGGCACCACAGCTATAAGTTCCGCAGAAAGAAAATGTAGGCTGAAAACTAGCGCCAGAAAGAAAGTTTTCCGCACTAAAAAAGGCCGCCATTCCGCCTACCGCACGGACGTTTACCAGAGCTGGCTCATAGTAGCTCATCAGTTGCAGAACTTGCAGATCCGTGCCCCAGACCCAGCCTGTCATGCCCCCGCCAGTGCAGGGCGTGACACCGTCTTGCGGGCAGTATTGAGCAATTGTATTCCAGCTCGATCGCGGCGAAGCGGTGATTTGCATCCATTCTTTGTTGTGTCCATCGTTCACGTTGGGACGGACTTGAGCTTGGACATTTCCGGTTAGCAGCAGCACCGCAAAAACCAAAAGAAGCATACCGACAAAGGGCAGCTTTGATCGTAGAAAGCCCTGAATTGTTGGGCGATTAAAGTTCATTTTTTCTCCTGTGGCTGAAGAGCAGTTGCTCTCCTTTGTTAATTTTCGAACTAAATAGATTGTGGAAGTTTGAAGACCAACGACTTCATGTTTTTGATATTGATCTTCGGCCTTTCCCCAACACAGTGCGAGCCGTTTGGAAAAAAAGACATATTGCTTTGTTTAAAAATGTATTTTACGATCCTCACAGCTTTCGGATTCCGGGTAATCTTGGAAAAGATATTCGCAACGTTTCAAGCGGGATTTTTCGGCATGGCGATCAGGCTGGGCGATCAATACTTAGTTTTCAGTTCGAAATTTTTCTCAACCTCAACTAAACTAAATGAAATCCATAAATTTGAGAGTTTGGTTTCCATATTGGGGATAGAAACAGCTCTGATATTTCCTGCGATCTGGGAGTTTAAAATGAAGAAAAAATACGTCCTGCTTTGTTTTTCTATTTTTGCGGTACTCTTGCCGATTGTCGGAATTGGTCAAGAAAAGAACTACTATCAAACGGATTTTTCGAAGGAAGAATTTGCCGAGCGCCGGGCGAAGATATTTGAAAAGATCGGCAAGAACACCATTGCGGTCGTTCAAGGGGCGAAGGGCACGGGCGACTTTAATGTGTTTCGTCAGACGAATGAGTTCTACTATTTGACGGGCATCGAATCGCCACACGCATATTTGGTGCTCGACGGCCGAAACCAGCGGGCCGCGATCTACTTGCCGCACCGCGACGCTGGTCGTGAAAGCAACGAAGGCAAGATACTCTCTGCCGAAGATGGCGATCTGATAAAGGAATTAACCGGGATCGATCAGGTTCGGAGCATTGAACAGTTGTCACAAGATCTTGTTGGGAAAGGCCTCCTGCGACCGCCGCCGCCGATGCTTTACACGCCGCTCAGCCCGGCGGAAACCGGCACAGACAGCCGCGATGAGTTGTTGAACGAACAGGCTCGCGTTTCGTCGAATCCGTGGGATGGACAGCCGTCGAGAGAGGCTCGTTTTCGGGGATTACTGAATTTACGCGTGCCGCAATTTGAAGTTCGGGATCTTTCGCCGATTTTGGATGCGCTGCGAAATATCAAATCAAATAAGGAAATTGATGTAATTAGAAAAGCCACTGAGATTGCGGGCCTCGCGATAATGGAGGCGATGCGTTCGACCGAGCCGGGCGTTTATGAATATCAGCTCGATGCGGCGGCCAAGTATGTATTCTACATGCACGGAACGCGCGGCGACGGATATGCCTCGATCATCGGCGGCGGCACGAACGCGTATCTTGGTCATTACTTCCGCAAGACCGACAAACTCAAAGACGGTGATCTCGTGCTGATGGATTACGCTCCCGACTATCGCTATTACACAAGCGACGTAACGCGTATGTGGCCTGTTAACGGTAAATACACCACGGGCCAAAAGGCCGTGACCAACTACATCCTGGCATACCGCGATGCTCTGTTTAAGTACATCCGACCGGGCGTGACGGCGGATTTTGTCCTTGATTCGGCGGCCAAGGATATGGAGGCATATCTGGTTGGCAAAACGTTTGAGAACGCCGCTCACCTGAAAGCCGTGAGAGAAGGTCTCAAGTTTCGAGGTCACTTTCAACATCCGGTCGGCATGGCGGTTCACGATGTTGGGCAGGTTCGCGGTGTAAAGCTCGAGCCCGGAATGGTCTTCACGATCGACCCGATGATCTGGATCCATGAAGAAAAGCTTTATGTCCGTATCGAAGACGTGGTTGTCGTGACGGCTGACGGGGCAGAGAATCTCAGTGCCTTTGTTCCGTCAACTGTCGAAGAGATCGAGCGGACAATGACTGAACGAGGCTTGATCCAGTTTCGTCCAGCATCAGCGTTGCCATTAAAGAAATAGTTTCACCGTCGAACATAACTAAACGAATATGAAAATCTTTCTCCGAATTCTACTGATCGGATTGTTCCTGAATATCGGCTCTGCGGCCGGTGCAGCGGTGGTGTACTTTGACACCTATCCAAAGAATCCGAAGATCGACGTGATCAATTACGTCTTCAAGATCGAGTTGTCCGATACTACCGATGAGATCGTCGCCGAGGCGACGGTTGATGTCAGGTTTCTCGCCGACGGGGTCGGTGAATTCCGGCTTGATCTGACGAATACCAGCACCGCTTTAAATGGCAAAGGAATGAGTGTCAGCCGCATCATGCGTAACGGTAAAGCGGTGGAGTATCGCCACGACAACAATGCTCTGATTATCAAACTGTCGACCGCTGCCACGGCGAACCAACGCGATAAATTCACGATCTTCTACAAGGGTATTAAGCGCTACCGGCCTCAAGATCGCGAACAACAAATACGGCGACCGCACTTTCTTCAGCGATAACTGGCCCGACAAAGGTCGCAATTGGCTGCCGACGGTCGATCACCCGTCAGATAAGGCGATGTGCGAGTTCATCGTTACCGCTCCTAATCATTATCAGGTCGTTTCGAACGGATTGAAACTCGAAGAAACCGACCTGCCGGGCAACAAACGGCTTACGCATTGGAAACAGGGCGTGCCGATAGCGTCCTGGCTTTATGTACTCGGTGTAGCACGATTTGCCGTGCAGTACGTCGATGAGTTTGAAGGCAAGTCGATCCAGACATGGGTCTATCATCAGGATCGAGAGAAAGGATTTTACGATTTTGATAACACTACGAAGCAGGCACTGGCTTTCTACAGCAGCGCCGTCGGTCCGTTCTCCTACGAAAAGCTCGCCAACATCCAGTCGAACAGCGTCAGCGGCGGCATGGAGGCCGCGTCGGCGATCCTTTACAGCGAGAATTCCGTTGTCGGCGATAGGAATCTACGTTGGCGAAATGTTGTTATCCACGAGATAGCCCATCAATGGTTCGGCAATGCCGTAACCGAGAAAGACTGGAACGAGGTCTGGCTTAGCGAGGGCTTTGCGACCTACTTCACGCTGCTGTTTATCGAACATCAATACGGACGCGACGAGTTTCTCGACGGTCTGCGTTCCAGTAAAAGATCGGTCGATGCCTTTTATCTCAAGAATCCGAATTACCGGATCATCCACGACAATCTCAAGGACATGAACGACGTAACGACAAGCCAGATCTATCAGAAAGGCAGCTGGACATTGCACATGCTGCGCGGCGTCGTTGGAACAGAGAATTTCTGGAAGGGAATCAAGATCTATTACCGCCAATACCGCGATTCGCACGCGACCGTCGCCGACTTTCGCCGCATTATGGAAGAGGTCTCCGGCAAGGACCTCGCCACTTTTTTCGATCAATGGCTCTTCAAGCCCGGCACCTTAAAGTACAAAGGAAACTGGAGCTACGACGCGAGCACGAAGCAAGTCGCGATAAAACTGGATCAGGTGCAAACCGACGGCAGCCTCTTCAAAATGCCGGTCCAGATCGCGGTTTACTATCCCGACCAAGCCAAGCCGCAGATCCAAACCGTTCAGGCGGATTCCAAATCAAATATATTTTCGATCAATGTTAGCGGCGAACCTGAAAAAGTAATTCTTGATCCTGATATGTGGATTCTGATGGACTCCGATTTCAAGAAGAAGGAATAATTTACCGTGGCGGAAAAATTTGTAGAAACAGAATAATTTTTCCTAATCACATCGAGACGCAGAATCGGCATCGGCTACAGCTTACACGTTGACCGTGTTTTTAGATGGTACCGTCGCGGTGCAAGGCGGGCAGCGCGTGGCCGCAGGCGATATTCTGCCGGTGCAGTGCGGGCAGGCAACGCTATTATCCGGTTGCAAGCGCTTGTCTATCCACCGTCCAAAGACCACGCCCGTCGCCAGAATCGAAAAGAACACAACCACGTAATCCAGCAGCACCGGCGAAAAATCATCGCCCGACAGCAATATCGCGCGTGTGCCGAGCGCCGCGACAAAAAATCCGAGCAGGTCGCCCGCCGAGCCTTCGACGTCTTTGAAAAAGTATAAATATACCAGCCCGAACGCCATTAGCCCAATCACGAAAACCGTGTATGCCCTCGCCAGAAATGGGCGGTAAAGCTGAATCTCGAAAGGGTCGCCGAAGACCTTCAGGTTCGGATCGTCGTATTCCTTGGCGGTAGGTCAGCAACCAGATTCGCTTCGGCAAATTCAAGTGACATTTTATCCGCGTAGCCACTGAAGTAGTACGGCATATCGTGCGATTTGGCTGGAGCTTCCTCAATTAAATTCTCGAAAGTCTTGATCTCTTGGTCTTGTTTCTCGGGGTCAGAGTCCAATGGACCATGGATAGCCGGGTCATACGGCAGACTGATTCCATGGCTCACATAAAGCTTGTAAGAGTCGAATGGATACCAAAACGAATCGGCCTGTGGTTCGGCCGTCCATGTAAAGCCCCTTTTCCTTTCACCACCGCGCCTCTTGCAGGCACGGACATTTAAATAGGTTTTTCCTTTCCGCCCGTATCAACGAAATCGCCCCATTTATCTGGATCAGCGCTCGAATGCAAAAAATAAACCAACACATTCTTGATCTTACTCACCTCGCCGAATGTCTCGTCTGCTCTTGCAGATTCTTCGCTAGTAAACTCTCCTCTCCTCGGCCAGTCCTTATACTCATTCGGGGTAAGAGAAAGTTCCAGCTCACCCGTCATCCGCTTTCTTGCCGCGTCCAGCTTTACGCCGGTCAGTTTCAGCTCGGTCAAGGTTTGGTCTTCCTCTTCAGGGATCGTGCGATTGGCGGGAGTACCCAGCGTTTTGTAATCTTGCCGCGCCGGAATCTCAAAGCTGATTTCTCTGGGCGGCTGGTTCTTCATGCTGTACCACGCGACAAACGCGCTTGCCGCGAGAAACACCAGGACTAAACCAAGCGAGACCGGGTGGCTTTTTACATATTGTTTAGAGGACATAATATCGAACTCCTTCCGTTCCCCTATCGGATTATATCTCTTATACGCTATCCGCGGGACAGTATGCGAGCGCTGGGTGGCGTCTTAATTCGGATTACGGTATTGTTTGCGTTGTGTAGCGTTATTCTAGTTTGGACAGATTTAAAAAGCGTTGGGCGGGGCTGAGTCGAGTCGCGAGTGATATTCGACCAAGAATGGCTCGCGGTGGTTTGAAAAAGAAAATCGCCATTTGGGCGATATAGAAATAGTCAGTTCGATCTTCGTGTAAACCGTTAGGGAAATAGGAGGCTAAGTTTTCGTGAACAGTTTAGGATATATAAAACCGCTTCTTCTCTCCTCACTGTTCGCCTGGATCTTTTTGGGGGATATCTCAGCCCAATCAGTGGCAGGTCGCGACCGGCTTTTTCCCGTGAGGGTTAACGGGAAATACGGATATGTTGACACCAAAGGAACGATGGTGATCAAGCCCCTATTTGACAGCGCTCACTCGTTTCAAGAGGGTTTAGCGGGCGTTGTGATGGGGGGCCAGAAAAGGTCGGGTCGTGACGGCTACATTTTTTATTTGGGTGGAAAATTTGGTTACATCAACAGAGCGGGAAAATTCGTGATCCCGCTCGGGACGTATTCCTTTGGAAGAGGTTTTTCTGAGGGGCTGGCTGAAGTCAGCGTAAATGGGTGCAAGGGTAAAAATTGCTTCGGATACGCGGACAAAAACGGCAGACTCATGATAAGAAACCAGTTTTCGTTTGTCGGAGAATTTCACGAGGGCCTGGCAGTCGTTGGATTGTCGAACGAGAAACAAGGTGTGATCGACAAAACCGGCAAGTTCATCGTTCCGGCGATATATGACGGAATATTGCAAATGAGTGAGGGAATCATTGTTGCAAACACCCGGTTGAGCGGCGACTCAAATCTTTTCGATAACAAGCTGCCCGTCTATCGGGCTGTTTTCCTGGATCGGGACGGCAATATCACGGCTCGTCCTCAACAAACCGTTTTAGGGCAATTTAGTGAGGGGCTAACAATGGGTCTCGTAATTGTAACCGTTGACTCCCAGGATTTTGAGGTTCAAGGCGTGGTCGATAAAACGGGAAAGTTCGTCATCGAACCGGGATATCAAAAAGTCGGTGATTTTGTTGGCGGACTGGCCCCGGCACAAATACGCAACAAATGGGGTTTTATCGATCGAACCGGCAAGTTCGTGATCGAGCCGGTCTATAACGGGGCTGACAGCTTTCGCGATGGACTTGCTAAGGTTTCAATCGACTTGAAAACCGGTTTCATCGATCGCACCGGAAAAATGATCATCGAGCCGCGTTTGTGGACGGTCGAAGAATTTGCTGACGGACACGCCTTTGTCAGCGAGAATGGATTCACCGGCTACATCGACAAAACAGGGAAATATCTATGGAAGATCAGGTTTGATAAATAAAATCACCATCTCGCTCGTTGGTTCGTTTTACTTTGGGTTTCTAGCCAAATGGAGCAGCAAGGACGTTTTCGCTATGACCGATTCCACAACCGATTCGCCACGCGAATATCATTTGACGCCCGCGAGGATACTTATCGCCGTGATCGCCGTCATCACCGTCCTGGTCGTCGCAACGTGGATGTTGCATCCGATCCGGAACTCGAAGCCGGAACCTGTCGCGGTGAGATTTTTAAGGAATTGCAACGAAATAAAGACGGAAGCCGGCGAGATCGCGAATGTCGGAAAGCCTGAAAGGCCGCCAATGTCACAGCAGATCGCTCGCCGCTTGCAGGCAGGCGAATATCCGTTTGAGAAAGAGGACGGCGAGAATTCCCGCTTTTCCATGCTGCCCGCCGGGACGACTGTTGAACGGTTAAGAGTAACCGGGTCGAAACGCGAATTTGAAGCCGAGGTCTCGTTAAAGAAACACGCGCTGGACGGTAACGAAACGAGCGTTTACTACATCGTAACCGCTGCGAAGTTTCAGGATGTGGGTAATAACTGGGTCGATGTGCCGATAGGTTGGACGGACAATTACTTTCTCCTTTTTAAGTGAGCATCATTTGGCTTCGATACGGCGACCTGTCCATCGGGATCCTAACTGCGGAGCGTCGCTTTTTTCGGAGTTCGCCGCCGATTCGACCTATTCTCAACCCAAGCAGGGTCGAATCTACTTTTTGTGGAGCAGAGCTGGAGTTATTCATTGTTTCCTCAGCTTCGCGCCGGCCCTGCTGTTTCTCGCTTACTGCCCCGCCGGTTAACGATAGCGGATGTGAGATAAACGGTTCAGCGGCCGGCTTGCCCGTCGCGATCATGGAGCCGGGAAGAAGACGACGATCGGAGATTAGGGTAAACTAAGCAACGATGGCATTTGGTTTTCCGGCAAAATTCACTGCAACTGTCACCACGGTCGGTTCTCGCGAACAAACGCGCTCCGCTGTGATTGGGGTTTTTCACGCTCTCGGTTGGGAGTATCGAGCATTGAGCCCAGACCGCTTCGAGGTGCGCTTCACGCTGAGCGGTTTTAGCTGGGGCGAAACGCTTACGGTCGAGTTAACCGATGAAACTACCATCACAACCACCAGCAAATGCAGCCGGTTTCAAGTCTTTGACGGCGGCAAAAACCGGAAAAACGTAAATCAATTCATATCGAGCTTCTCCCCACGCTAGGAATTTGGAAGACGCACGCTCGCCGACTATCTGGCAGATTTGTGGCGGAAATCCAACCGGTTGGGCGGGTGTTCTTGTTCGGTCATCATTGAGGACAGTGAGATGGGAAGACACAATCCCTACCGGTCGTGTTTCCGCCTCTGACGACTCGACTATCAACGCTTCGTACGCCATTAATTCAGGCACATACAACTCTTTGGCCGCAATAAATCTCAAACAAAAGATTAGGTCTGATTTACAAACTAAGGAGAAACTTCATGTTCAAGATTAATCGTCTAGTTTCGGTCGCTATTTTCGTTACCACTTTGTCGTTCGCGGCATTTTCGCAAGTTCCGCCGCCGAAGAGCGTTTTGATTAGTACCGCCGCTTTCTATGATGAAAAGGCCGGCATCACCAAGCTGGTTTCGGCGGAGAAGCAGCTTAATACTCAGTTTGCAAAGGAAATAAAAGATTTACGGGACGGCAATACGAAACTTGCCGTCATCGCGGCGGAACTTGAAAAGTCCCCCGTCACTGCGGCAAATCAGGCGGCTTTGCAGGCAAAGAAAGAAGAGGGCGAGGCTTTGCAGCGTCGATTGAGCTTTGATAAAACAAATCTCGAAGCGAAGATCAATAAGGAGCGCGAAACGCTGATAACCCCAATTTCGTTCGACATTGGCAAAGCGATCAGCGAATTTGGTAAGAAGAATAACTACGGAGCGATCTTTGACGCAAGCAAGCTGGCCGAAACGGGTATTCTGCTTTTCGTCGGCGACAGCACGGATATTACAAAGGATTTTATCGCGTACTATAACGCCCGCGCGGCTTCCGTGCCGATCGCTAAATAGCCGGAGACTGGAGGGTGAGCATCCTGCTCGCCCGTACCGGTGAGCAAGATGCTCACCCTCCAGTCATTCAATCCGTAACCGAACTAGGGATTGTCTTTAATGTACTTCTCGAACTTCTTTTTGTCGGGATGGTCGGTCACTTTTGCAAGAAAGGTCTTGTATTCGATAGCGGCGAGATTTTTGGCTCCGGCGAGGTCGTACAGTCTGGCGAGCAGCAGGTGGCATTCGGCCATGCCGGTTGGGTCGAGGCGGAGTGCCTCTTTGAGGGCGGCGGCTCCGAGCGATCCCTGGCGGGTCTGGAGGTACGTTTCGCCGAGCAACTGAAAGGCCCGCGCCGATGTCGGATCAGATTCCGTCACATGCTTAAATACGGCTATCGCAGCCTCGGGCTGTTTCAGTGCGAGACGAAGTTTTCCGGCATTTATCCAGGCCGGCGTGTACTCAGGGTTTATTTCGAGCGATTTGCGAAATGCCGATTCCGCTTCGGTATTGGAATTCTGCTCGAAGTATATCGAGCCAAGCTTTGCCCAGGCAATAAAATCGGTCGGGTCGATTACAACGATCTCTTTCAGGTATCCGATGGCTTTCTTTAGGTCTTTGCCTTTTTCGGCCTCAGCGGTTTTTAGATAGAGTTCGACCGTCATTTCATTCTGTGGCCTGGAAAATTTAGCCGAGACCACACCCGGTGCCGACTTCGGAGCGGATTGTGACGGAAAAACCTCAAAATCTTCGCGCTGTTGGGCGGCCCCAAAGGAACTGAAGGAACGGCGAGCAATCTCGACTCCGTCGACCTCGACCATCAGCGTTCCATTGCTGCCGCCGGTGCGGCGAAAGCAGTAGTTACCTGATCTTTCGACAGTTATTCGTTTCTGAGATTGCTGTGGATCGACCAGAATAACCGTGACCTTTGGGAATTTGGTGCCGGAGCCAAAACCTTTGAGAGTCACGCGCCCATAGATGTAGGGAATATTGGAAAACGGCGAATCAAGTGATGGCGTCGTACCAAATTCCCGGCATATATCATCAACCTGACCGCTCACGCCGCCGGTCAACATAATTGATGCAGCGACAACAAGGACAAGGTGAATAGGTGTTTTCATCTGATTACCTCTAAAAAACGACTATGCGATGTGTTTCTCTCGATTATGTGATATTCCAATCCGGTTCGGAAGTCAAGAATGGTCGTAGAGCGTAGGTGCTTTTCCAGACAGGTTCTAATCGGCGGGCGATTCGGTCGCGGGCGTTGACTTCGTAAACAAATCGGCAAATACTAGGGCAAATGACCGAACTCCTTGAACTTACAACGCCGACGAGAAAGGAACTTTTCTTTTCGCGAAATGACCCAAACGATCCACGAATGGGCGAGATTGTAAATTCCGATTACGAGCATTATGGCGCGGCCAATATTGTAATTCTAGGTTGTCCGCAGGACGAGGGCGTGCTGCGAAATAACGGACGGATTGGTGCCGCGATGGCTCCGGATGCGATCAGGGCGCAGTTTTACAGACTGACCACGTTTAATATCAAAAAGCGCATTTTCGACCTCGGTGATACGAGGATCGGCGCAAGTCTCGAAGAAACGCACGATATTCAGGCCAAAGTTATGACGCAGCTCTTGCGTGACGGCAAGCGCATTATCGTACTCGGCGGGGGAAATGATGTTTCTTACCCGGATGGCGTTGCGATGGCTGCTTGTTTTGGTGCTGATTGGATTGGTGTCAATATCGACGCCCATCTGGACGTTCGCATCGCGGCGAAGCGAAACAGCGGCACGCCTTATCGACAGCTTCTCGAAGAGGGTCATCTGCGACCGGATTATTTTTACGAAGTTGGTTATCAAACGCATTTTGCCTCGCCGGTCTATTACGAATACATTCGCTCACTCGGCGTCAATCGCATCAGTCTCGAGATTTTACGTTCACGGGCGGAAGCCGATATGGAATTGAAGGAGAGCATCCGCGAGAAATTCATCGGACATAGCTCGTCATTGAGTACGTTTTTCGGTTTTGACATGGACGCCGTCCGTTCGGCTGACGCTCCCGGCGTTTCCGCACCCTCGCCGCTGGGCCTGCGGGCCGGTGAGTTTATCCAACTCGTCAAATACGCGGCTTCGCTTGCGAATACAAAAATAATTGAATTTAGCGAGGTGAATCCACGATTCGACATCGACGACCGCACAACAAAGCTCGTCGCGATCGGTATGCATCGATTCTGTACCGGTGTAGCGTGAGCTTTCTATGAGGGCGAAAAAACAATGATCTTATGAGGGAGACTTGGAATATGAAATTCAAACAGATAATCGCAATTCAACTGTTTTTGGTTCTTGGGGTTTACGCTTACGAGCCGCTGACAACGCCGTACACCGCATTCGCCGAAACCCGCTGCGGCTGGTTTATGAACCCGACGCCGTCAAACGCCTGGCTCCTCGATGCCGAGCGCGAATGGACCATCTCGATCCAGGGCGGCTATCAGGCCGATGGCGACTGGCCCGATTTCAAGCCATCTCAGTGGGTTGAAACCAACGTCCACTACGGCTACGGCTGCGCGTGCATGAAGGTAACCACCAATCGATCCGAAGAAAAAATCACCAACATCATCTCCGCTTATGCCAAACCGCTGTCAGCGTGCAGGAAAGATAAGGCTTTGAAGGGAAAAGAGCCGCGTTAAACTTAGTCTGAGGCTTTCGACGGGTTGTGTTATCGATGTCGTGGCATAATCCTTGAGATTTTTGACTACCCTACGTCCAGATGCGCATTAAACCACTTTCGCTCCCGCCCGCATATTCATGCACGATTGTCAGCTCTGACGGGGATACTTCAAAAATTTGGGTAGACCCTCGATACCGACGCGTGGATCTGTTTCCGCTTAATCGACCTCCGACCACCATTATTACAAATAAACTAAACGGCTTGACCTTCAAAATAGATCTCGAAACTAAAGTATATGCTCGTTTTTCGATACCTCCGGCAAAGTTCCAAGCTATCCTAGACACCTTCGAAAGGGGGGTAGAATGGGAACATACAGGAACCGAGAATATAGACGGAAAGTGGTTTGATAAATATCTGGCTTGGCGTTACGACTCGAAATCCAAATTTCCGGGCGAAGTAGTCTATGTTGATTCAGAGTCAAATATAAGGCGGCGGACAATCTCGATTGATCTGCTCGGAAATCGACAGTTAACAACCGACTATAAGGAAATCGTTATCGGTACACCACCCAAGGGAATTTTTCTGTTACCGGAAGGTCTTAAGCGGGTCGCCTTATGGCGAATCGCAATCTAAACTGAGGATTTCCTATTGCATGACACTTGACACGCTTAACCGCGTTTGCCATTCTTTACGTTCGCTTTTCTCTTGAAAAGACGAGGTATAGTCTCTTAGCTCAGTTGGTAGAGCACTACCTTGACAAGGTAGGGGTCAGCAGTTCGAGTCTGCTAGAGACTACCATTTCTTACGCAGTGGACAGTAGTCGGTGGACAGTGGACAGAGAAGATGATTTTTTCTGACCACAGAACGCTGACCACTGACCACCGCTCTTTCGATAAGATGCTAACGAAGAACTTTGCTGTTTTTATGACTACTACGACACGCTTCTAACGGCGTGACAATCGCGGTGTCCTTTGGATACTGCAAGCAAAGTCGCTCTTTTCGGATCAAATCTATTTTAGTAGTAGTGAGTTGTTAGTCATTGATTCAATTTGAGCGACCAGAAGCTTGCGGAAGCCCGCGCGTAAGCGAGGGGTGATCGCGCAACTTGAGTGTCACGCCCTTACTAACGTGCGGGCTTCTGCATTCGATGATTAACAGAGTTATGAGCAAACTGAACGTCAAATTTGGAGATAAACAACAGGCCATACCGGCGCCTGCGACGGTTATTGACGCTATAAAGGCGTTTGACCGTGACGTTTTGAAAAAGGCTCTTGCCGCTAAGGTTAACGGCGAGGAAGTCGATCTGAATCGAGAACTTGACGCGACGGACGAGGTGCTGTCGATCGAAGCGATCACCTCGGACACACGCGACGGGCTCGAGGTTTTACGTCATTCGACCGCTCATTTGCTGGCTGCGGCTGTACTCGAATTGTTCCCCGGGACCAAGCTCGGCGTTGGGCCGGCTTTGATGGAAGACCCGCGTTACGGCCTTTATTACGACATTATAGCTCCGCGAAATCTGACGGAAGACGATCTGCCGGTGATCGAAAAGAAAATGCGGCAAATGGCGAAAGGCGACCTTCGCTATCGTCGTGAAGTTGTTGAGAAATCAGCGATCCTAGACCTTTTCAAAGGTCGCGAGGAGCCGCTCAAGTGTGAATTGATCGATGAAAAAGTGGATGACTCGGCGACAATCTATCACATCGACGGATCCCCGTTCATTGATTTTTGCCTCGGGCCGCACGTTCAGCACACGGGCAAGCTCAAGGCTTTTAAGCTTTTAGCGTTGTCAGGTGCATATTGGAAGGGTGACGCCGAGCGCGAGCAGATGCAGCGAATCTACGGAACCGCTTTCGCCTCGCAGGACGAACTCGACGCGTGGGTCAAGCAACGCGAAGAGGCCGAAAAACGCGATCACCGAAAACTCGGAAAAGAGCTTGACCTGTTCTCGATCTCCGACGATTACGGCCAGGGTTTGATCCTTTGGCATCCGAAAGGCGGCATTGTCCGCATGGAAATGGAGCGTCTGCTACGCGAAGAGCTTGAGCAGCGTGGGTACAGTTTTGTTTTCACGCCGCATATCGCAAAACGTAATCTCTGGGTGACCAGCGGCCACGAGGGCAATTATTCGGATTCGATGTACGCTCCGACCAGCATCGAGAATGAGGAGTATCGCCTTAAACCGATGAATTGCCCGTTTCATATCGGAATTTACAAGGCTTCACCAAAATCGTACCGCGATCTGCCGCAGCGTTATTCCGAAATGGGCACCGTTTATCGTGCTGAATTGTCCGGAACCCTTCACGGATTGATGCGCGTTCGCGGATTCTCGGTTGATGATGCACATCTTTTTGTACGGCCCGATCAGGTCAGTACGGAAGTTTCGGATTGTCTCGATTTTGCGATCAAGGTTTTTGATACTTACGGATTTGATAAGGTGAAATTCGAGCTTTCGGTTCGCGGCGGTGCCGAAAACAAGGGGTATCTCGGGGCAGACGAAGATTGGGTAAGTGCGGAAGAATCGCTGGCTCAGGCGCTGCGCGAGCGAAATATTTCGTATGAGCGCATCGAAGGTGAGGCCGCTTTTTACGGGCCGAAGATCGATATCAAGATTGAGGACGCCATTGGTCGCGTTTGGCAGCTTGGCACGATCCAGCTCGATTTTAACCTGCCGGAGCGTTTCGAACTGGAATACACTGGCGACGACAATCTGAAACATCGTCCCTTTATGATCCATCGCGCGTTGTTTGGCTCGATCGAGCGGTTCTTTGGCGTTCTCATTGAACATTACGCAGGTGCCTTCCCGCTTTGGCTTGCTCCGGTGCAGGTTGCGGTCCTGCCGATCACGGATCGTATCAATGATTATGCGGACTCGATTGCCGCAGAGTTACGAAAATCGGGCTTCCGTGTGGAATCGAACACGAAATCTGATAAAATCGGAGCGAAAATACGGGATGCTCAAATGCAAAAGATACCGTATATGCTGATCCTCGGCGATCAGGAACTCGAAAACGGGCAAGTTGCCGTTCGCGAGCGGAAACAGGGCGACATCGGTGCGATGTCGTTGGAAGAGTTCAAGGGGATGATCACGCAGCAGAAATTGCAGCGTAGTCTCTAAGATCGCAAGGAAGTTTAGGAGGCAAATATCGCTAGAAGATTTGGTGGGAATAGATTTAAGCCGCGCTTTCGTGAGCCGCTGCACCGTACAAATGAGCGGATCAGAGTGCCGTCGGTACGTGTTGTAACGGATGAGGGAGAAACGCTGGGTGTGATGGATACGCGTGACGCTATACAAGAAGCGAGAAAGCGCGGACTCGATCTGGTCGAAGTTAGCCCGAGCGCCAAGCCGCCGGTTTGTAAGATCATTGATTACGGCAAGTTTCTTTACGAGCAGAAAAAACGGGCTCACGAGGCGAAAAAGAAACAGGTCACTGTCCAGGTCAAGGAAATTAAATTTCGGCCCGGTACCGACGATCACGACTACGACTACCGTATGGAACACGCTCGGCAGTGGCTCGGTGAGGGAGACAAAGTGCGAGCCGCCATCGCCTTTCGCGGGCGCGAAATGACGCACCGCGAACTCGGAGCTAAGATCCTGAAGAAGCTGACTGCGGATCTCGTGGATCTGGCCGATGTCGAGGTTTATCCGAAGATGGAAGGCTATCAAATGTTTACGATTTTCGTTCCAAAAAAAGCCAAAGTAGCCGACAAGAAATCGGCGGCACCGGAGCCGGTGACGGCGGACAAGCCGGAAAAGCCCGAAAAGAAAGAGGCTGAGAAAAAACCGGTGAAAAAAGAGGCCGTAAAGGCCAAACCGGAAAAGAAAGACGACGACGAGATTTTTTAGAAAAGTTTGATGAGCACGTGCTCATCGATCAGAGGAGAGGAAGAAATGCCAAAATTAAAAACACACAAGGGCGCGGCAAAGCGTTTTCGCTCGACAGCATCGGGCAAATTCAAACGCGGCCACAGCCACGCGCGACATATTTTGACCAAAAAGACGTCGAAACGTAAACGTAACCTCGACATCGATGTTTTGGTGTCCGAAGGCGATCAAAAACGCGTCGAGAAGATGCTGCCTTACGGTAGAGATTAATTAAGTAAAAGGCAAAAGTAAAAAGGCAAACTTGGTGTGAAACATCCGTTTTTGACTTTTGACCGTTAACTTTTGCCTTTTCACGACTGAAGGAGTGAACAAATGCCAAGAGCAAACCGTGGAAATAAGCGCCTCGAGAAGCGCAAAAAAATATTAGCCTTAGCCAAAGGCTTTCGTGGAACAAAATCGAAACTTTATCGCTCGGCCAAAGAGTCGGTCGAACGCGCTCTAAATTTTGCATATACGGGCAGAAAGCTGAAAAAGCGTGATTTTCGCAAGCTGTGGATCGTCCGTATCAACGCGGCCTGCCGTCTGAACGACATCAAATATTCGCAGTTCATTCACGGCCTAAACCTTGCCGGTATCGAACTCGACCGCAAAGTCCTCGCTGACATGGCCGTCAAACAACCCGAAGCCTTCGCGACGGTGGTTGGGCAGGCAAAGGACGCGTTGAGCAAACAAGTTCAGGCCGCTGCTTAAGACAACAGCTATGTTCAACAACGGGCATGTAAGATTCGGTTTTGGACTTATGTGCCTTTTTCTAGTTTCCCAATCTGAAGTATTCGCGGATTGTGCCGTTCCGACCTACGAGCAACTGCTAAACGGTGGCCCGCGCCGCGGCTAATCAGTTCTACAAGGGCTTATTTTGGGGTTGCTCCGTTGTAATGGTTGCCATCAACATATACGTGCTTGCTAGGCAAAAGAGGTTCATTCTCAGGACCTTTTTCGTATTCCTCGCAGTTTCGGTTCAACTTCTGTTCGCTCCTGGCGATGCATGGGCTAGTGAATGTGGAAATGGTGGAGCTCATGCTCAATATTGGGCGTATCAACTGATCGTACTTGTAGCGATTTTCATCGGGTTGCTCGCTTTGCCAGACGGACTTTGGCGTAGGCAAGAAAGGTTGATATATTTCATTAGGTGAAAGATTATGCCTGAAATAGCTCGCTTTTACGGTATCATTATCAAGCTGTTCTTCGGTGATCATCCGCCGCCGCATTTTCATGCTGTATATGGTGAGTATGTAGGTGTATTTCGGATCGATACGCTACAAATGATCGAAGGCGATCTTCCCAACCGGGCAAAGAAACTTGTCGTGGAATGGGCGGAGTTGCACCGACAAGAGCTTACTGATATGTGGGACACACAGACATTTCGAAAGTTGGCTCCGTTAAGTTAGGTGTTTCCATGAATTACCCCAAGGTTAGCAGCGTCAAAGCGATTGATGACCACACCTTGCTGGTCGTCTTTGAGAACGCCGACAAACGCCTCTACGACGCGTCTCCTCTTTTCGACCGCGAAGCATTTGCGATGTTACGAAATTGGGCATTCTTCAAAAATGTGCAGGTCGATAAGTCTGGTTACGCGATATATTGGAATGATGAGATCGACTTGAGCGAGTACGAGCTCTGGTCAAAAGGAACTGCGATCGACAACTAATGCAGGAGCAGCAAGAACAGATCCATTTGATACAGCGGGCGTTCGAGCAAGAGTTCGGACGCTTTGCTGATTTGAGTCTGGACGGTATGGCGATGAGCGATGCCGAGGCTTTGTTGCGCGACCTGAGCGACGTAAAGATCACGCACACCGGCAAGAAATCAAATATAGCCGGGGCGATGAAGTTGATCGGTAAAGTAACTCCCGAGGATCGTGCCGCGTTTGGCCAGATGGTACAGGCGGTCGAGAAAGGCATTGCGGCAAAGATCGAAGCGGTCGAAGCAAAGCTCGCGTCATTCATCTCAAACGCCAAGATCGAACGCGAACGAATCGATGTCACGCTTCCCGGCCGTCGTCCTCGAACCGGCCATCTGCACCCGATCACGATTCTGCGGCAGAAGATCGAAGACATTTTCGTTTCGATGGGCTATGCGATCGAGGATGACCGCGAGATCGAGACGGATTATTACAATTTCGACGCACTAAACATCCCGGAAGGACATCCGGCTCGCGAATCGCAGGATACGTTTTACACGACCGAGGGATTTGCTCTCAGGTCCCAAACATCGACTGTCCAGATCCGTGCTATGGAACGGCGTGGTGTTCCGCTGCGAATCCTCGCTCCGGGTCGCGTTTTTCGCCGCGATACGCCGGACATGACGCACACACCGATGTTTCACCAGCTCGAGGGCCTCTGCGTCGATAAAGGCATCACGATGGCCCACCTCAAGGGCACGGTCACCGAATGGCTCAAGCGAATGTACGGCCCCGACACGGTCACACGTTTCCGCCCGTCGTATTTTCCGTTCACCGAGCCGAGCGCGGAATTCGATTTTTCTTGCTTTAAGTGTCACGGCACGGGAACAGTTGTCAGCGGTCAGCGGTCAGTGGTCAGTGAAACCGGAAAAAAACTGCCAACGGCCGACCGCCAACGCCCAACTGACCGCTGTCGTCCGTGCAAAGGCTCAGGCTGGATCGAACTTGGCGGTTCAGGAATGGTCCACCCCAATGTTTTGAGGGCTTGCGGCGTCGATCCGACTGTGTACTCGGGTTTTGCGTTCGGCTTCGGGCTCGAACGAATGTGTGCGTTGATGTATTCGGTTGATGACATTAGGCTGATGTTCGATAACGACGTGAGGTTTCTGGAACAGTTCAAGTAATTGTTCAATGTGCGGGCATAGTAATGAACATTAGTTACAACTGGCTAAAAGATTTGATCGATATCGATCTCTCCGCTGAGGAGCTTGGGAAAAAGCTAACCGGTGTAGGTTTGGCTGTCGAGGGAATTCATCCGCGTGGAGATGATCTGGTTTTTGATATTGACCTTACGTCAAATCGCCCCGATTGCCTATCGCATCTCGGCATTGCCCGTGAGATCGGTGTGATCACAAAGGCAGAAACACGACCGGTAGGGAGTGTGTCGCTTACAAACGCAGAAACATTATCGACAGGGAATGTGCCCTCGAAGAACCCAGTCGCTATCGCTCCCGGTTCTGCCCCCAGCCTGGTTACGATTCTCGACCCCGACCTTTGCCACCGTTTTACGGCTCGCCTAATCAGAAATGTAAAGATCGGCCCTTCGCCGCAGTGGTTGGTTGACCGCCTTGGGGCGATTGGCGAACGGTCGATCAATAACGTCGCCGATATAACCAACTACGTCATGCACGAGCTGGGGCAGCCGATGCATTCGTTCGATCTTGATAAGCTCACAGAAAACCGCATCGTCGTGCGACGTGCGAAAAACGGCGAGACGATCACGACCCTCGATGAAGTGACGCGCAAACTCGATGATACGACGCTCGCAATCTGCGATGCAGAAAAACCCGTCGCCGTCGCCGGGGTGATGGGTGGTTTTGACTCGAGTATTACCGATTCGACCGTTAATGTATTACTTGAAGTCGCGTATTTTGACCGAGCAAATATAAGGGCTACGTCGCGAAAGCTCAGTCTTGCAACAGAAGCAAGTTATCGCTTTGAACGCGGTGTCGATATCGAAAATCTAATACGAGCATCAAATCGTGCCTCGGAACTGATCTGCGATCTCGCGGGCGGCGAAGCAGTAGAATTTCTTGATGTCTATCCGACCAAATTCACGCCAAACAAGATTGAATCGAAAGGTATTTCAGGCGCGGTAAAGCGATTGACAGGACTTAGCGTTGAGCATGAAGAGTGTCTGCGGGTATTAACGACTTTAGGAATTGAGCCGAAGACAGAATCTCAAATTTCAAATTTGAAATCTCAGATATTTACCTGTCCTTCCTGGCGGCACGATTTGGCGATTGAAGAAGACCTCGTTGAGGAAATCGCACGGCATGCCGGCTATCATAACATCGCTTCGGAATTACCGCCCGCATTCGGAGCTGGTGAATATCAGCCGACCGAATCGCGGGAAAAACGGCTGCGGCAAGCTCTGATCGATATTGGTTTCGATGAGGCTCTCTCGTATAGCTTTATCGATACGAAACACGATGGAGTTTTTGCAGACATACCAGGACTCACGGATGAATTGCTGGAACAGAAATATATCGAGCTCAAGGATTCCGTAATAGATGGGGCGATTCGTATGCGACCGAGCATGGTTTCGGGGCTATTGGATGCAGTGCGGCTCAACTTAAATCACCAGCGGCGCGACATCAAGTTATTCGAAGTCGGTAAGGTATTTGCCGCGACGTCAAGCGAAGACGGACTTCCCAACGAGCAGAAGGCGTTTGGACTTGTGATTACGGGCGGCGAAGTTCACGAGCATAGAGCGATGGTTGCCCGCCAGTTGGATTTCTACGATGCAAAAGGTGCGGTCGAGGCGGCTCTTGACGCCGCGGGCGTCCGTAATGTGGGTTTTTCCGTAACTGACGTCAAGCATCTGCGCACCGGGCAATCGGCTTCTATTTTAGTCGATGGCGAAGCAATCGGTTACGTCGGGCGTTTGAGCGACGATATTTCCGCTTCTTACAAATTCAAGCAGACAGTTTTCGTCGCAGAGTTGAACCTTACGTCCGCTCTATCCCAGTCTCAGTCTCAGGTTACCTACAAACCGCTCTCAAAGTTCCCTGGTATTGGCCGCGATGTTTCGTTCATCGTCGATCGCAAAACGGCACTCGAGTCGATTAAGACATCAATCGAGCGACAGAGAAACGAGCTTTGTAGAAGTGTCGTGTTTGTTGATATTTACGAGGGGAAAGGTCTGCAAGAGGATGAACGTTCGATTACCGTTCGGCTCGAATACCGTAGCGATGAGCGAACGCTAATCGAAGATGAAGTTGAAGTTTTGCATAAGAAAATTATCGAGCGGACTGAGGACGAGCTTGGCATAAAAATGCGGTTTTGATAAAAGTTAATATATTACTTGAAGTTTTCCTAAAAACTCCAGATAATGATTTCCACAGTCAAATCAAATCGGAGACAACTGATGAATGCACTAACCGGGATGGAAAAATTCTCGCACCTTGAGGACAAAATATACCTCACGATCGATTACGCCAAGAAAATGCGTGATGAGAAGGAACGGCTGGAAAGGGCGGCTGGGGATTTGGAACGAGCTGCTGCTGCGGCCATCGCGGAGAAAAATGCACTGGAGGAAAGGGTTGCGGCCCTGTTATCGGAGCGAGATTCTATCGAGTTAAAGGTCGAAGCGATGCTTGACGCGATGATGCTAATCGATGCTGACGTGGCGGCGGCGGTCGGACGTTAATTGATCGGAGAACCTAGATGTCGGAGCAAACAATCAAAGTAGAGATTTATAATCAGACATACAGCATTAGGTCTGACGGCGATAATGAGTATATACAGGATCTAGCGGGCTATGTTGACTTGAAGATGCGGGATATTGCCTCCGGCACGATGACCGTTGACTCTTTGAAGGTCGCTATTCTCGCTGCCCTGCATATTGCCGATGAATATTATCAGTTGAAACATACGCAGGCCCAGATGGATTCTCAACTGGCCACCCGGAGTTCCGCCTCCGCTGAACTGCTCGACCGTCTTCTGAAATACAGAGAAACCGACCCGCAGCCCGTCTAGCACCGACGAATGCGGGAACGGTCATGGATTTGCCCCGGCATCGTTTTGCATTTCTCCCGAATATGCTAGTATCCAGAATGGCGAAAGTTTTCTCTGCGTTTCTCGTTACCGGACGCCATTACAATTGAGCCAACATATGAATAACGGGAGGCTAATGCCGGTTTCGGTGCGTTTCTCCACGTGAGCAAACGCCATAGACACTGGCTCTGATGCTCGAAAGAGTAGAAAGCCACCCACCTGTAAATAACAGGTTCAATTCATACGTCCTGACGAATACGCGGTCCTCCTTCGCCATCAACTTTTCGATGAAAAAGGCTGTCTGCCAGGACGGTCTTTTTTCTTTCTAAAGGATCGGTGCCAGATTCGGCGTTAGGCCGATTTTGATTTAACTGCGGGCGCGGCTTCGCTGGAAAATTGGTTCGTTCTTGCGGTAAGTTGCTCGTGGTTGTTTCAAAAATCAGGGGTGATTTTTTTTGTGTTTTAAATTGTCGCGGGTTTTCCATCATGAAATGGTGTTTTTAAATGTGGCACGTGCCACATTTTGCCCGGCTGAGGTCGCCGCGGGCCAGTATCTATGGGGTTTGGTTACGCGGTCTGCTTGTAATTACCAAAGACAAATCCGGCCCTCTGGTCGTCGGCTAAACGGCCCCAGCCGCCCGAATCCAGCTCGATTGGTAGAGGATTTTGCCCAACTGGTCAAAAGTGTTTGGATCGGAAAGACGGTTACCAGTAAATCAAGATCATGATTTTCACGTACCACCTAGATAATAGGGCCAAAGTTAAGAAGCGGGCTTGCCCGCAGCGACCACGGGCGGGCAAGCCCGCCGCTTAACTCTTCGGTTGGGCTGTGTCAAGGAGAGCGAGAAATCAGTCAGCAACAGACCCATTTTTACCCTATGTCTTCTTTCTCGAGTTCCAGTCTAATCTCCTCGGACATTTTGGCGGCTTCGAGGGCGAGGGGAAGCTCGGATGAACGCGCCGAAAGTTTCTTCAGGGCCAATTCGGAATCGGCCAGCCCACCCTGGCGGCTGACAGCGGCCTCGATCATCTGTAGTCGCGATTCGGCCTCGGCGAGCATGTTTTTTGCTTCGTCATTGATTTTTGCGATCTTGCCGATATCGTTTTCTATCTGGGCCTGAAACTCCTCGGCCCTCGAGCTTTTTAGCTGTTTTAACGAGCCCTGTCGCTTTCTCGCGAGCATCAGTTCGTTTTTTGATGATTTTACGATACGCGTCGCGGTTAACCGCGAGGCCAACGTTTCGCGATAGGCGTCGGCCAGCAGAAGGTCGCGGGCCTCGACCGCCTTTAGGGTACGTTTTTCGTTTGACTTGAGTTCGTGCCGAAACCAGACGATCTCTTCAGCCCTTATACCGTCGGACGCTATTCGCTCGCGGATCTCTCGCGTCCATTTTGCCCGTCGTCCGAACAAGATTCCCGAAATGATGAGGCCCGACAGCAGTCCGACGATCGTGACAATCATTCCCACAAAAAAGAACACGGCGGCCACGGGCGGTCCGCTGGCCGCGAGCAGCACAAGCAAAAACGTCGCGATTGCCGGAATTGCCGTTAAAACAACAGGAGCTGCAACCGCACCGACGGCGAGCTTTTTCCCACGTGCAAATTCTGCTGGTGTGATATCGTTCATGGTAATTCCAGACTAAAGGGTAGTTCTAAAAATTCAACCAGCATTCGGCAAAGCATATTTTAGACAGGATGGACAGGATATTAAGGATAAGAGAACACGCTAGATGCCTTTTATTCAGCTCTTTTCCTTCATCTTGTTTATCCTGTTAATCCTGTAAATGTTTTCTTCCTATACCAAAGGGCGTATTTTTTTATTTTTAGAGATCCCCTAAAGTCTAGCGCAATAATAAATAAAGCGCGGAAACGGCTGGCGGAGTTTCAGCATCACAAAACTTAGCGTTCGGGTATAAATATACTATTATTCAATCAGCAACAGATCGAACGGGATTTTGCTTATGATAAAAATGAGGCCTCTATTTGCTCTTTTTACGACCGCATTGCTGGCCGCGGCGGTTTTTGCTCAAGGTGGGGAGCCGAAACAGCGTGTTCGTACGGTGGTCATTCCGATCTCGATCTTCACAAAAACCGAGCTAAGAGAAAACCAGGCTCAGGAGTTTGTCCAGGCCGATCGGCTGATGGTCAAGGAAGATAATGACGAACAGCAGATATTGTCGATCCGCAGTGTCAGCGATGCTCCGATGTCAATCGCCTTTGTCATTCAGGATGATCTCTCGTCAAACTTTAATCTACAGATTAAGGACATACAGGATTTTATCAGGTCGCTGCCGTCGAGTACGCGGGTCATGGTTGCGTATTCACGCAGCGGTTCTCTACAGGTAAGGCAGAGGTTTACCGATGATCTAGACAAAGCTGCCAAAGCGATTCGCATCGTCGGCGGCAGCTCGAGTTTGGCACCGCGAAGTCCATACGACGGCGTGCAGGAGGTTCTCGGTCGATTTGACGGTGTGCCGGCCGGGCGGCGGGCAATTCTGTTATTCTCGGATGGTCTCGATACGTCGCAGGGAACGAATCTCGCTTCGATCACGCAGAGCCTTGATCTTGAACAAGCCATGCTAAAAGCCCAGCGAAGGAGCGTTGCGATATATTCGTTCTACTCGCCGACCACGACGACCGAAAATGGAAATTCGAGCTTCATTTTTGCGGCGGCAGGGGGCTCTCGCGAAGATTTCCGAGGAGACGGGCGGGCGGGCATTTTTTCAGGGGTCAATTGCTCCGATTAGCTATTTGCCGTTTTTCAAGGAGCTTAATCTCGCCCTGAATCGCCAGTTCTCGCTCACCTATCTCTCAACTCACATGAAAAAGGGCTATCACAAGGTACAGGTACTGAGCACCAACCCCGAGATCAAGATAGTCCATCCAAAGGGCTATTACTACCGTTAGGAAATGGCGATAAATTGGTGTTAAGCAAAAAATTCAGAACCGGGAGCGACTTGGTTCGTCATCGCCAACGCGGAACCCAGTCGCTACCGCTCCCGGTTCTGACCCGGGTTTGTGCTAGAATTTTAATGAGGTTTTAAGTTATGGAGATCAGCGTTAAATTGCCGAATAGTTTGTATCAGGGTGTTTCGAATCTCGCAGAGGCCAGGAAGAAAAGTGTTGGCGAGATAATTCAGAATGCGGTGAAGAAAGCGATCATTGAGGATTCGCTCGATTTTGACGAACAAGCGAAACTTATCGAGCGAAGTGTCAAATTCTGTTCGGATAAAGAGGTTGTGGAATTGGCAAATTTGCAGATGTCTACGGATAGACGCGTTAGTCATTTGTTTGAAAAGAACCGGGAAAATGTCTTGACGCGGAAGGAGCACACCGAACTGATGAAAGCTGTTGAGATCAGCCGACTCAACGATTTACGCAAAGCTTTCGGTATTATCGAAGCCAGAAAACGCGGCTTGATCTAACGTGAGTAAGTTACCGAAAGACACTGACCGAGATGTCCGCGAAGCATCAAAACATCGTTGTGGGTATTGCCTGACACCGCAGAGTTTGACTTCTTACAAACTCGAAATCGAACACATTTATCCAGTCTCGAAAGGCGGAACTCCTGAAAAAAGTAATCTGTGTTTAGCTTGCCGGCACTGTAATCTCTATAAATCTGCAAAGGTTTTTGGTTTTGATGTGGTTTCCACCAGAAGAGTAAAATTATTCAATCCGAATCGGCAAAAGTGGATAGAACATTTTGGTTGGGATCGAGAGAAAACTTTGATTATCGGTAAGACTCCGTGTGGACGCGCTACGATTTATGCTTTAAAAATGAATGATGACTTACAAACAATTGCTCGTAGAGCATGGAAATTGACCGGATTATTCCCACCGAAAGACTGAAATACCGTGTGTTGAAAAAGCCGGCGGACGAGTCAATTTTCAGACATCCCCCTTAGGTATTCAACTTTGCATTACAGGTCTGGCAGATCATCGCGTCTTCTTTGATCAAAAGGCCGATCCAGAAGAGGGGAAAGAAAAATACGAGCAGACATGCAAAGGTGATCCATCCGGCGGTGGATATCCGTCGCTCGATTCGCGGCGGGTATGTACTCATGCATTGCGGACAGCGAAATGGTTGCGCGATGTGTTGCGGCTGTGCGTAGGCGAGGGCGACCGGACGATAATTTTGATTCCCCTGATTGAATGCAGCGGTTTGATCGAGACCCGTCGGGGCTGTCTTTCGAGCTTCATTCTGAGTTTGAAACTCGTCGGTTTTCCACGCATACGGGCGCGGTGCGGCGTGATCATAGGGATTGGCCGGCATCGGTTGAGGCTGAAAATTGAACTTGGTTCCGCAAAATCTGCAAAAATTTGTTTCCGGCGTGTTAAGTTTTCCACAGTTTTGACAAGTGTTCATAACGATCACGGATATAAGGTGCCTCCGCTCATTTACGAATGATAGCAAAGAATCGTTCGTTGTCGAAAAGGATTGCAAAATAAGGTGGAGTCCTAGTTTGCGTTGATCGGAGAATCAATCAATATTTTTCTTGGAGATCCCTGTGGGTTTCGCTCTGTGACCTTTGTGTTAGAGACCTTCTTAACACAGAGGCCACCGAGCGAAGCCCACGGAGTACACAGAGAGAATCACCAACCCAAAATCGAGACACCACCCAAAATAATCGCAGCAACCGCTGCTATTGCCGGATCGTCTAAAGATCGGGTATTCTAGACATGTTGGCCCTCACCTGTTTTACAATATGAAAAACATCGTCGCATCAGCTCTGCTGGCTCTTTTTTTATCATTTTCTGTTTTTTCACAATCGGGCGACGCCGCTCTGCGTGGTGTTATCGAACGTGATAGAGCGAGCCGCGACGCTGGCGGCAAACTGCTAACCTTGACCGCCGCCGATCATCTCAGCCGCGGCCAGATCTATTTTGAGAATCGCCAGTTTCCGCAATCGCGCGAGCATTTTCAAAAGATACTCGAATTTTTCCAAACCGATCCGGCGATGTCGGGCGCGTTGTTTATGACTGGCCGGTCCTATTATTGGGAACGCGAGTATTCACGGGCGATACCGTATCTGGATCGCGCCTCGCGCGAGTTTCCGGCGACAAAGGACGGGCGTGAGGGGCTTTCGTTTAAGGGTGCATGTCACGTCAGGCTTGGGAAAAACGCCGAGGCGGCGAAGATCTATGAGCAATACACCGTCATGTACCCCACGGGCGAACGCATCGACGGAGCGTATCTCAATACCATCGACGCACTGCGCGAGGCTGGCAAATATGACGAGGCGAACGCGTGGGTAGAAAAGGCCCGTGTCCGGTTCCCGGGCCAGCCGACCGAGGCGAATGCTCTGCAAGGGCGGCTGCGGATGCAGCTATTTCGCGGCCACTGGGCCGATGCGGTTGCGACCGCCGATCTAATGCTGCTTTCGGCCAAGTTTTCGGGTTCGATGACGAGCATCGACGAGGTCAAATATCTAAAAGCCCTTGCTCTCGAAAAGGCCGGAAAACGGACGGAGGCCTCCGTCGTGTACGCTTCGATTGCAGCTAGCGTCACATCGTACTATAGCGGCCTGGCTGCCGAGCGCAATGGCCAAAACGGCTCGGTTAAGGCGATCTCGCAGGTTTCGGCGAAGGATTTTCCGGTTGTTTTTCGTGATGAGGTCATCGCGGCGGCCAAACCGCGAAAGATCGACCCGCGATTTGTCCTCGCGATCATGAAACAGGAAAGCAGTTTCCGCGCGGGCGTGAAATCGCCGTCCGCCGCCCGCGGATTGCTCCAACTCGTGATCGATACGGCCATGAAGTACAACAAAAAGGCCGGGTACGCGGGCCTGCAGCCCGACGACCTATACAACCCTCGGACCAACATCACGATCGGCTGCGAGTACATCGCCGATCTCAAAAAACAGTTTGGTGGTCTAAACGAGGCGATAGCGGCAAGCTACAACGGCGGCGAAGACAACGCCGCTCGCTGGCTAAATCGCTCGAAACCAAAAGATCCCGGAATTTTTGCGGCCGAAATTGGTTTTGCTGAAACAAAGAACTATGTCTTTAAAGTAATGAACAACTATCGCATCTATCGAGAAATGTACACCGAAGACCTGGTGAGAAAATGATCGCCGTTCTGACCGCAACAGCGGCAGAATTAATAACGTCCTATAAGCCACTTTTGGCTATTCTCAAACATCGTAGAAATATGAGTCGGTCACGCCTATGAAGCTTTCAAATTTGGTAATAGTTGCGCATATCGTTTTTGGAGTTTTCTGTGTCGCCTTTCTGGCCGCTTATCCAGACAGGGTTGAAACTGCGTCGAAAGTTGTTTCATTGAAGGTCTCATCCGATCGGACGAATTACAAGCTCGGCGAAATAATTGAGATCGAGACGCGTATTACAAACAATTCGTCAAAGACAATAGAGGTTGGCGGAGATTCTAAAAGTTGGGCAACAGTCAAGATCGCCGATGGCCAGGGCAAGGATTACAAGATTTATGTTGCTCCTCCGGATAAGAACTCAATTACGTTGGATGGCATCAACTTTGGCGTTTTTATCAGACCGTATAAAACTTATTCAAGAAAACAAACGATCCTTTGGAATTACAAGCCCGATGTTGCACATTTGAGTTCCGATGCATCCAAGTCCTATACAGATGGGAGAATTCTGACAGAGTATGCGTTCCCAGTTTCAGGAAAGTACTTCGTGAAACTCTTCTCACATATTGAATTAAATGGAATTTCTGTAGATTACGACTCGCAACCGCTCGAGATCAATGTTTCTGAACCCACTGGAATTGACGCGGATATTTGGAACGAAATCAAGAGTAATGCTGACATTGGTTACTTTATGCAGGAAGCTGATCTTGTCAGAGGCCGGTACTACAAACAGGCTGAACGTGACGAGTTTCAGCTAACGATCCAAAACCTGATCAGTGAAAATCCTAAGGGTATTTATGCGGAAAAACTTCAGCGAAGCCTTCATGTTTTTCGGCTGGAAGAAATGAAACAAGGAGACTATAGAAAACTGTTGGGTCGTTAATCTAGGGAAACCGGCCTTCCAATGCATTATCTCATCACCCTCATCGGTGAACCTGCGTTAAACTTCTAAGATTACCAACCGCGTCAGGTAACACGTCAAGCAACCGGTCCACATCTTCCTCAGCATTAAACCGCCCGAAACTGAATCTGATCGCTCCTCTCGCCCGTTCGTCGTCCGGGTCTAGCGCTCTGATGACGGGCGACGGTTCGAGGGTGCCTGACGAGCAGGCGGAGCCGGTTGAGACGGCGATGCCCTGCATGTCGAGATTGATAAGCATGGCTTCGCCTTCGATGGAGCGAAATGAGACGTTTGAGATGTTTGGCAGGCGGTTTTTGCGATCGCCGTTAAAGACGATGTCCGTGACCATCTCGCCTATCCTCGATTCAAATCCGTCGCGAAGACTGCGTAGATAATCTGAGGCAATGGCAAGCTCACCTTTAGCGATCTCGCATGCTTTGCCAAAGGCGACGATGTTTGGCACTGATTCGGTGCCGCCGCGGCGTTCGCGCTCCTGGTGGCCGCCGATGTTTTGCGGGTGCAGACGGACACCGCGCCTGACGTATAATGCCCCGGTGCCTTTTGGAGCGTAAATCTTGTGGGACGAGATCGAAAGCAGGTCGCAGCCGATTTCCTCGACATCCACCGCTATTTTGCCGGCAGCCTGGACTGCGTCGGTATGAAACCAAATCTTGCGGCCTTTTTCCCGCAGAGATCGGACCAAACGGCCAATCTCGGCGACCGGCTGAATCGTGCCGATCTCGTTATTCGCGGTCATTATCGAGATCAAAATTGTTTCCGAAGTAATGGCGGCCTCGACATCTTCGAACCGAACCAGACCGTCACCGTAAACCGGCAAATATGTGACCCAATAATCACGTTTTTCTAGATCTTCGCAGACGTTTTTGACGGCCGAGTGTTCGATTGCCGAAGTGATTATATGCTTGCCGTGTTTGCTGTTCGATTCCGCAAGGCCGCGGATGGCGAGGTTATTTGCCTCGGTCCCGCCGGATGTGAAGACTATCTCGTTTGGCCGCGCATTGATCAGAGCGGCGACCTGATGACGGGCCTTGTCGACAGCCCCGCGAGCCTCCTGGCCAAAAAAATGAATGCTCGACGGATTGCCAAACTTATCCGTCAAATACGGCATCATCGCCTCGACCACCTCAGGGGCGACCGGCGTTGTGGCACTGTTGTCGAGATAGATGCGCCTTAGCATAAAAACGTTACCGTAGAAAATATAACCTATTACCGCAGCAGATTGTACCGGGCGGTATCGGCTGCTGACAAAAAAGCTGCCAGAAATCCATTTTCCAGGCAGCTTTTCGCTAGAACTAAACGGCAAAACTATCTGTTTTCACGATAAGTCGTGTATAGCGAATCCATTCGGGTGTCCTGTCCGGCACTGAACGTATTCATACACGCGTCGTCGGTGTAATCCATAAAGTTTCGGATCGGATCGAGGCCAGCGATGGTTGGACACGAATCACGGCCCGTCGGGCAGCCGAATGCGGCCGATCTCTCGGCCGGTGTATCGGCCACGCCATCACCCTGGCTTCCCGACTTCTTGCAGCCGCCCTGGAACGTATGATAAAGCCCCATCCAGTGTCCGACCTCGTGGGTTGCAGTGTCACCGAGATTATACGGTGCTGCACTGCCGCCGGGAAGCGAAGCGGAAAGCACGACAACACCGTCCAATTTGGGCTGGCTCGCGTAACTCGATGGGAACGTCGCCCAACCGAGCAGGCCGCCGCCCATATTATTTGAATAGATATTCAGGTCGTCGGCCGTTCCTTGACGCAGAGCATTCTTCATCTGCGTTTCGCAGGTCCCGCCTGAACACGTGTACCACGTTGCGTTTGTGGTTCGAGTCGTCGCGGCAAGGTTGAAGCTCCATCCCGTGGCGGCAAATGCCGCGTTCAGCACATTGATCTGCGACGTGATCTGCGAATCGGGAATATTTCCTTGGCTCGCAGACGAACCGTTATTGATCACGTGCCAGTAAACCAGAATCGAGCCACCCGTCGCGTTCATCTCGATGCCGCCGTTTGCGGCTTTTCGATTATTCTTGGCGACCGCGACCTGGCGTTCGATATCGGCTACCTGAAATTCGGTGAGTTTTTCGGTTGCACATCGGCCATTTTCCAGAAACTCAGCTTTGCTGCTCCATGTGTGACTGTTAAGGACAAACGGCCCGTCATCTTTTGAGTCAACATAAACGGGCTCCGATTTGGAGGTCTGGGCACCAACCTGACCGGTCGTATAGAACAATCCGAAAGCGACCGCCGCGACCAGGCAAAGCGCGGTCAGCGACAAAAGAACTTTAATTTTCATATTTACTCCTGATTTAGAAAAAAGTGTTAGATCGGAAACTTGACGGTGTCATAGGGATAATTCCCGGTTGACCGTTCTCATATCTTAAATTCAATCGCTTTCTATATACCACGAAAAAGTCAGAAAATTCAAATCTTACCGATAGAGTTGGCTATTCCGATAGCCGAAAGCGAAAGTCGCCATGAGATTCGGCTGGTTTGCAGAATCGGTTTCAAACCGATTCGCCCGAACCTCGATCGTTGAGTGTTAAGCCCTTGCTGACGCGCAAAATTTCCAAAAAATCCAAAATTAAAGTAAATTATAGAATGGTGTGTTGCGACTGCATCTAATAAAAAGTGCGCCTGATACCCCGACTGAGGATAATTTAATGGATTTTGCTACAAAAGAGATTTTCAAACGATACGCGAGCATTCTGATCGGCCGCCCGATCTCGCCCGTATTCTTAAATATTCTGGTAACGAGCGTCTGCGACATGCGCTGTACGCACTGCTTTTTTACCGAGGAACTCGACGACCGACCACGTAAAAAGCTGCAGATGAAGGCGGATGAGATCGCGCGAATTTCCGAGACGCTGGGCGGTAATCTCGGCGTACTTGTCCTTGCCGGTGGCGAGCCGTTCACGCGAAAGGACCTGCCTGAGATCGTCAGGGCGTTTTACGAGAACAATAAACTCGATAGCGTCTATCTGATGTCGAATGGCCAGATACATCCGCGTATTTTCCCGGACGTCGCCCGTATCATGGACGAATGCCCGAATCTTAACGTCAGCGTCGCCCTCGGCATCGACGGCATGAAGGACGCGCACGAAAAGATCCGCCGTAAAGAGGGAAGTTGGGACAAAGCGATCCACACCGCTCGGACTTTGCAGCAGATGAAGAAAGAGCAGTACCCAAAGCTCGATATTCAGACGTGTACGTGCGTGATGCATTCGAACGAGGACACGATCTTTGACTGGTATGATTTCCTCAAATACGATCTCAAGCCGGACAAGGTGAATATCAACTACATTCGCCCGCCGTCGGCCGATCCGATTGAATTGCAATTTGACCACAGACGTTATCAGCAGCTTTCGCACATGATCCTGGAGGACACAAAAAGCGCGGCGCTCAAGAATAATTACGGCGGCGACTCCGGTTTTTTTAAGGCGGCGGTCGATATTTACATGCACGACATTATCGCCAAAACCAAGGAAGAGGGCAAGGCCCAGCTCAAGTGCTACGCCGGCTCGGCCGGGGCTGTGATTTACGATAATGGTGCGTTGTCGTCGTGTGAAAATAAGGCCGATGTTTTGAATTTGCGTGATTATGAATGGGATTTTCAAGCCGCGTGGAAGACCGCTGAGATGAAGCAGCGACGCGTCGAAGTAGCCGATGGCTGCCATTGCACCCACGAATCGAACTGCTTCTACCCTTCGCTGCCGCTAAATCCAAGTCATCTGGTCAAGATCATCAAACTCGAAGGACAGATGAAGAAGGCCGCAAAGAATGCGGGATTTGTTGCGGGCAAGGAGGTGGCGTTGAAAGCTTAATATGTTGACCTATAAGGCGATGTACAAATTTCTTTCCGACGGTGTTCACGGGGAAGTCCTTGATTTTCCCGGTGTTATCACCTGCGGAAAGGATCTTGACGAAGCGAGGAATTTACTTGCGGACGCGTTGGTTGATATGGCTGAGACGAATTTGATGCTGGGCGAATCATTGCCTTCGCCCGATTCGGGTTTAAGCGATGCCAACGCTGATTTGGAAGAGCCGATCCACTTGATCCTAAACGCCTCTTCAAAGGTGAAGGTAGTTCCGCAACTCGTTTATGAAGCGGCGTGAGCTGATAAGACATCTTCACGTACATGGATGCCGTTTATTGCGAGAGGGCGGAAGCCATTCAATTTGGGAAAATTTAAAGACCAAACGACGGACATCAGTTCCGAGACATAAGGAGATCGCGGAATTTACTGCCGCACAAATCTGCAAACAGCTAGAAATTCCGATTCCGTAATGCCCAGATCAACCCCCAAAATCCTCATCATCTCATCCGACACTGGCGGCGGGCACCGGTCTGCCGCGCAGTCGATTTCGGATGGTTTTGATAAGTTTTGGAAAGGTGACTCGTCTGTAGTGAAGATCATCAAAGGCGTTGAGGAATCGCACCACATTACCGACAAACTTGTCGGTGTTTATAATTGGACGTTAAAAAATAAGCAGCATTGGATGAAGTATCTTTATTGGGTGATCAATAAGATACGCCCCGAGACGCGCGAGTTTTTTCATAAACGGTGTATCGGATACATCCGCGATCAGTTTGAAAAGTGGTGCCCGCATGTGGTTGTGAGCGTTCACCCGCTGACGCAACATATCTTTGCCCGCGTTTTGCGAGAACTTAATCTAACAGATCAGGTTCCGCTTGTAACTGTTGTTACTGATCCATGTTACGGGTTTTGGAAGGGCTGGGCGTGTGACGATGTTTCGCTTTATCTAGTGGCGAATGAGGATGCAAAGAGTCAGCTTGTTGATTACGGCGTTTCGCCCGCGAAGATCAAGATCTCGGGCATGCCGGTCAATCCGAAATTTCGCGAGGTGGACGAAAAAGACGCGCAAACGGCGCGGCGGATTTACGGGCTCGACCCCGACAAATTTACCGTCTTTGTTAATGCGGGGTGGATCGGCGGCGGTAATATTCCGCAGATTTTCAGGGAATTTGTTCGCGGCGAGCTCGATGTTCAGGCAATCTTCCTCGCCGGAAAAAATGAAGATTTGCGAATCGAGGCCGAGCAGTTGGCCCGTCAGGCAAAGTTTCCGGTCAAGGTCATCGGATATTCGGACGAGATCGAAAAGCTCATGCAATCGGCCAATGTCATGGTCTCAAAACTGGGCGGGCTCACAACGTTCGAGGCCCTCGCCTGTCGTCTGCCGATAATAGCCGACGCAACAACCGCGCCGATGCCGCAGGAAGCCGGAACGGTTCACCTGCTCGAAAGGCAGGGAGCCGGAATTCTGCTCAGAAACTCGTCGGACATTGTGCCAACGATCCAGAATCTGCTGCTCGATAATGGCGACTATTCCCGCATGAAAGCCGCGACCTTCGGAATGACAATGCCAAATTCGACCGATCAGATTATTCGTGAGATAAACGCGATCCTCCCGTACCCTTTCACGACTGCCAAGGCTGCGGCCTGAGGATGCCGCCCAGTTGAGAGGCGGGCTTGCCCGCCGGAATGCGTCGTGCGGAGGCCCACGACGGGCAAGCCCGTCGCTGAACAAAAAATTCAACACGGCATAAATTCAACTCTGCATTCTCCAACCGGCGCTTGTCTCTTTTTCTCAATTTCATTAACCTTTCAGTACATCCCAACGTTTTGGTGATCACGGAGAAACATAATTGAGCCTTTTACTTGAGGGAAAACGTGCGTTCGTTTCGGGCGGCACACGCGGTATCGGAGCTGCGATTTGCGAGGTTTTTGCCCGCGAGGGTGCGGATGTTGCATTTAATTATCATTCCAGCGACGACCTCGCAGCGGAGGTCCGGGCAAAGATTGAGGCCCATGGTCGCCGTGCATTAAGCTACAAAGTCTCGGTCACCGACCGCTTTGGCATGAAACACATCGCCCGCGAGATCAAGGACGCCTGGGGAGCGATTAATGTGCTGGTCAACAACGCGGCTGTAAATAAAGGCGACAATTTCGCCACCACGACGGATAAAAGCTGGGATTGGGTCGTAGAGACAAATGTCGGCAGCCTGTTTGCTGTAACAAAACCGTTCTATAAACAGATGATCCGCGAAAAGGCGGGTTCGATCCTCAACATCACATCCGTCGGGGCAATCCGCAGCCTGCCGACATCCGTCCACTACGCCACGTCAAAGGCAGCTATGATCGGTTTTACAAAATGTCTATCACGCGAGGCTTCAAATTTTGGTATATCAGTCAACGCGATCGCCGCTGGTATCTTTGACACCGATCTTGGCCACACGCTGCCCGAACGTTTATTACAAATGCACGATTTTTGGGTTGCCAAGGGCCGCCAGGGCCAACCGGCCGAACTGGCCGAAATTGCTGCTTTTATGACGAGTGACCGCAACAGCTTTATGAGCGGTGAGGTCGTGATCGTTGATGGTGGAGCGATCACCTAGAGCGGTTACGGGTTGCATCTACGGGTCAGTACCACCTGCGGTAGCGGGTGGGGCTTCGGTGCGACGGTCAAAAAACCCCACCCGCTACCGCAGGTGGTACTGACTCGGATGAGTCTGCCGTACGCTGAATCCGTAACCGCTCTAGTAAACTCGGTCAGCAATCGGAGAAGCTCGGTTCTCAGAACCAGCAATCTAATCACAAAAAAGCTGCCATCAAGGCAGCTTTACAAATTCAATATTCAATTTAGCAATTTTTTACGCCATCTCGTTGACGTGCCTGGTGAGCCGCGATTTGTAGCGGGCGGCGGTATTTTTATGGATGATTCCCTTGTTAACTGCTTTGTCGATCAGTGAAACGGTCGGGAATAGAAGCTCGGTACTTGCCGATTTATCATGACCCGCCACCGCTGTCCTTAACTTCTTGATCGACGTACGCAGTTTACTGCGATTGCTGCGGTTAATTTCCTTACGTTTTGCGTTCTGTCGCACGCGCTTTTCTGCTGATTTATGATTTGCCATCGTTTTATCGTGTCGGTTAAGACAAACTCCAAATGATATAGAATGGCACGGAGGTTGTCAAACGTTGAGGGGAACTCCGGACTAGCGGTGATGTCCTAAACTCGTGGTGTCTTATCTTGTGAACCCTTGAGTCGTGCGTGAGCTTTACCTCCTCGACTTTTGTGCCGCAGAGTTCGGGCGAAGGGGCAAAGATCCGCAAAGGGCCGGAAATACTTTGCGAAACTTCGCGTCCCACTTTGCGAACCTTTGCGTCACCGGAGTTGGCCCGAGTTGCGCGAAGAAGGTGAAGAGGAACACAGTCGTTATTATATCAACCACCACAAGTTTAGGACACTACCGGACTAGCCCTCGAATTTCGAGGCAACCGAGTGCATCATGTCAACAAGGAACGTGACGATCGGCGGGTAGAAGATAAATTCGATCGTTAGCAGTGTAAATTGCGGCGAAGCTCATTCGCCCCATGATTGCCGAGCCGATATTGAAGTTGAAGCCGATCAGCAAACCGATGCCGGTACACAACAGTACGGCGCCGATCAGCAAACCGGCGGTCGCGAGACGAGAATAGGGCTTTCTCTTTCGGTCCGCTTCATCTAGGATCGATTCGTGAATATCGTCATCCGGCTGCGTAAATCGCTCAAATCCATCGCGAACCCGGCCAATGATGTGAATGATTCCAACTATAAAAAGCGAGATGACAATTATCCTTCCGATTATCGTCGAATCCGCAAAAATGCTCGGCCTCAACGCCGGGGCCAGAATGCACGAAACCAATAATGCGACCAGCGGATACACAACCTTTTGAAAGGCCATCGCTTCGTCACGCTCCTCGGCTATCATGCGGTCGATGATATCGTTGTAACGCTTTTCATAGACCATCTGCCGCCAACGTTTGGCATGTGGATTGGCTGAGGCAAAAAACGAATCGCTGTCACCATTGCCGTTCCCGTTAAATCGGGCATCGACCATTCGCTGGTCATATTTGACGCGTTCTTTTGCATTGCCGAGTACCTCGTAGGCTTCGGCGATCGCGGCGAATTTCAGGGCCGTTTCTTCCGAACCGTTGTTGCGGTCCGGATGCAGCTTGCGTGCGAGCCGCCGGTACGCCGACTTTATCTCGGTACCCGAGGCCTTTGGCGACACTTTCAGAATGTCGTAGTAATTCACCATCAATATGATCGGTCGGAGAGGCTGGAATCGAAGTAGAAGGGCGAAAGCCCCCGGACAGTAAAATTATATCATACGGTGTTGATTGGTGGTGAGCCTGATAATTTCGCTATTGCAGATCGAGGCCATCGATCTGGAGGCTGATCGGATATGCTCCGCTAAGCTTTACCGCGTCGACCACACGCGCCACGCTGCCGTAATAGACCGACCGGGGAGCTTTGATAAAGACGGTTCGCTCAATCTGATCGGAAAACGGTCGTCCCGGATCGTCACCGAATGAAGCGGAAACATTGCCATTCGAAATCCGCTCAGCAAAAATCTGGTTTAATCTGGCTTTCAATTTCGCCGGATCGTTTACGGTTCCCAGTTCGGTTTCTCCATTGAGCCGAAGCGTCGAATCGTTGCCGACAATAACGACGAGCGTGGTAATGTTCGCGCCCGTCGGCTCCGTCTGGATTGGTTCAGCGGGAACGCGGGTCTTAAAACTGCTCGGTTTGAGCGGGGTAACGACCATGAAAATAATGAGCAGGACGAGCAGGACATCGATCAGCGGCGTGACGTTTATGTTTGGCTGGTTCACTTTGGTGTCTCCTTTTTTGGCCGTCGAAGATTTAGACACCGCGGCCGGCGATTTGTTCCTGAGTTAGAGTTCGAAGTTATAGCTTTGTTCCAAACATTCAGCTCCAATCGCGTTTAGCAAGGCTTTTGCCTTTGTCAGGGTTTCGGCGTATTCGCTTTCCGGGTCGCTGTCGATGACGATGCCGCCGCCGACGTTGAAGACTGCGGTTTGATCGCGGACGACCATTGTTCGGATCGCGACGCTTAGATCTGTTGCGGCTTCAATTTCAAATCCATCTGGAATCGAATATCCAATTGCACCCATCGAAAGAGCACGATTTGACGGCTCGATTTCGTCTATAATTTTCATTGTGCTTATCTTTGGGGCTCCGGTGATCGAACCGCATGGGAAAACGGCTTTCAGAATATCCGAGATCGAAGTATCGGGTCGGAGATCGCCGCCGACGGTGGAGACGAGATGGAAAAGGGAAGGATGAACTTCGAGTTCACAGAGCCTTTCGACCTCTACGCTGCCGTATTCGCAAACCCGACCGAGATCGTTGCGGAGAAGATCAACGATCATAATATTTTCGGCGCGATCTTTTTCGCTGTTTAACAGTTCTTTTTTTAATCCGTCGTCAACGGCCGTTGTTTCGCCGCGTTTTCTAGTTCCTTTGATCGGCGAGGTGGTGATGCGCTTGCAGACCGGTGCGGAAGCCCCCGCGTTAGCAAGGGCGTAATCGGCGTCGTCGGTGGAACGAATTTCTCCCATCAATCTTCGCGTTTCGCCCTTGCTTACGCGCGGGCTTCTGCAATTGCGGATGCTGAAAAACCTTTCGGGTGACGCCGATATCACCGTCGAATCTTTTCGCGTAATAAATGCCGCAAATGGAGCCGGATGGTCTCGGCGCAATCTTGAGAAGATCGTGTCTGGCGTTCGATCAGGCGGCAGTTTGGCGGTTAGTTGCTGTGTAAGATTTGTTTGGTACGTGTCGCCGCGTCGGATGCGTTCCTTTATTTCCTCGATGGCGGCGAGGTACTCGGCCCTTGTGAAATTCGACGATAAAGTCAGCTTTTTATCTGAAATGTCAAATCTGAGATTTGAGATATGGGAACGAAGCTTCTCACTGATCGCTCGGAATTTGTTGATATTTCCTACAAAAAACGATCGCCCGGCATCGTAATCGTGGACGATCAGGACATCAAATTGCGCGAGGAAAATGTCGGGTTCGGAAGTGGCCTCGGTAGAGTTAAGGGAACCGACAGACGAAGAGATGTCGAGCAATTTCCGGCCGAAATCGTATGAGAGTGTGAAGATCGAGGCAGTATCTCCACTCAGTTTGCGGTCGAGAAGGCTCAGTGTTTCGTCCGCATCCCGATTTTTTAATTCTAAGGTTTCGACCGGATCGATACCGGCGATGAGCAGATGCGAGCCGAGATGGCCGACGCCGCAACTGTCGAGGATGCAGACGGTTTCGCTATGGGCGAGGTTTAGGAGGGCTGAAACCAATTCGTCTGCGGTGATATCCAGATCGAGCACAGGGCCGATTTTATCACAATGCGTGAAACGCGGGACGACTGGACCGCAAGCATCCTTGCTTGCCAACGCCGGTTCCTCCGGCGTGACGGTGATTAGTATTTTTCAACTTGAACATTAACCAAGTTCGTCAGCGTCCTCAGAGCAGCACGCTTGCAGGCGAGGGCGCCTGCGTTCCCGGTCGAAAGCGGACAAAGATACGGCGAAAGTTTCACTTACGGGCTGTTTTCGCGTAATATGTTGCCTGCCAGATACTCTAAAAAATATGAATCCAGACTTCAGCAAACGCCAGACGCTCATTCGAGGCCTCGGACTCTTTGCGGCGATTTCAGTGATCATCGCGAATGTGATCGGCACCGGTGTTTTTGTGAAGGCTCGCGTTATGACGTGCAACGTCGGCGAGCCGATGTGGGTGATCATTGTATGGATCGCGGCAGGCGTCCTCTCGCTTGCCGGAGCCCTGACCTACGCGGAATTGACCGCGTTCAAGCCGGAGGCGGCCGGACCGTACGCCTTTTTACGCGATTCGTACGGCAAGCTTTCGAGCTTCCTCTTTGGCTGGATGCAGATGTTCATAGCGAGGACGGGATCGCAGGCGGCTGCGGCCGTCCTGTTTGCCGGAACGCTGGATTCCTATCTGGGCGGAGGGCTGAAACAGACGCTTGGAACGATTCCCGTGCTCGGAAATGAGATCACTTCGCTCAGCCTGATCGCGGTCGCCATGATTGCGATCTTCACGACGCTAAATTGCCTTTCTGTCACGATGACCGGGCAGATCGCCACGTGGCTGACCACGATCAAGATTGGGCTAGTCGTTATGGTCGGGCTTGGCGCATTCCTTTTTGCGACGGGCGGCGGGTTGGCCAATTTTTCTCTCGCAGAAACGAATGGAGCTTGCGAAGGAGTTGACGCCCTCGTCAATTTTGGTTCGGCGGAATACACGTTTCATCGCCGGCTTTGGAGCGGCGATGCTGGCGGCTCTGTGGGGTTACGACGGTTGGGACAATCTCTCATTCATGGCCGGCGAGGTGAAGAATCCCGACCGCAACATTCCGATCGCTATAATCGGCAGCGTTCTGCTCGTGATCTTTCTTTACACGGCTATTCACGTCGCCTATTACTACGTTCTCGATCCCACGGCGATAGCGTCGATCAGTAAGGACTCGTCCACCGGCATGGTCGTCGTCAGCAAGTTCTTCGGTGGCGACATTGCGAGCCTTGCGACCGGGGTCGCGGTCGCGGTGTTTACCGTCGGACTTATGCTTTCGTCACTTGGTATGCTACATACCTCAATGCTGAGCGCCTCGCGCATTCCATACGCAATGGCGAAAGACGGCATGATGTTCAAGGCGTTCGAGAAGGTGTCGATACAGCACGTGCCGGTAAACGGCGTCATCTTCATGGGAGTATGGGCAAGCATCCTGGCGTTATCGGGATCGTTCGACACGCTGACCGATTATGTTGTATTCGGTTCGTGGATCTTTTACGCTTTGATAACGTCGTCGATCTTTATTTTCAGGCGTAAGTATCCTGATGCGGAACGGCCGTATCGAGCGTGGGGTTATCCGGTGGTTCCGGTACTGTTTCTGCTGGTCTCCGGCGCGTTCCTTGTCGTTACCATGTATGCGGCACCGAAGAGTTCTTTTATCGGCATCGGGCTGATTCTTTTGGGATTGCCGGTCTATTACTACTTAACTTTAAAGGGGAGTAAATCGCCGGAGAGCGAATAGGCGAAGCAGGATGTCCACGCAAGACAGACGCAGCGGCAGCGAACGCCGCGCAACAAATCGTTATCCGGTCGAGGTCGATGTCGAGTGGCAGGGATCGAGCGGACGCTTGCCTGGGTCGATCAGCGATGTCAGCCTAGACGGGTGTTTTGTGTTGAGTTCGGGCGATGTAACGGATGGTGAGACTGTACGTTTGTTTGTGCCGCTGGCCGACGGAATGAAGGTCGAATTCACGGCCAAGTCGCGAATCACGTCTTCGAGATCGGATTCGGATTGAAATTTGACCAGCTTTCTGCCGCTCAGCGAGACGTTCTCGGTCACCTGGTCAGGGCGACGAACGCTTAGGCTTCTTCGTCCCGGCGGGCGAGTGCCTCGAAAGCAACTTCGCGGTCGTCGAAGTGGAACTTGTTGCCGTTCACCAATCTGATAATTCTCGTGGCCTTTTCCGGCGATGATAACGACATCGTTCATTTTTGCGGCCGCAACGGCTTTGTAGATAGCTTCGCGGCGGTCTGAGATGGCGTAATATTCCACGACTTTTTCCTTCACACCAACCTCGATTTCCGCAATAATTTTTAGCGGATCTTCATTACGCGGATTATCCGAAGTGATGAAGACCAGATCGCTGTATTCGCCTGCGATCTCGCCCATCGGCCGGCGTTTGGTCCGGTCCCGGTCGCCGCCACAGCCAAAGACCGTTATGATGCGTCCATCGGTAAGGTCCGGGCGGTTTTCAAGGTGTTCAGCAACGCATCATCGGTGTGGGCGTAATCGACGACAACTGCAAAATCTCCGTCGTGCGGAACGCGTTCAAATCGTCCCGGAGCTCCGACACAGGTCGAAAGCCCTTTTTGGATCGCATCCAGATCATAACCTAGCTCAAGGGCCGTCGCGGTTGCGGAAAGCATATTGTAAACATGCGGTCGGCCCACGAGCGGGGAAGTGACGCGGGTGTTCGCCGGACGGAGTTTTCAGGTCGAACGAGGTACCGCTGAATAAGGGAAACTTCGATATTCGAAGCCGTCAGAGTCGGCATCGCCGATTCTGAGAACACGTGACGACACGCTGACCGTCCACTCTCAGTTCATCCGCCAGTTTTGCTCCCCATTCGTCATCGATATTTATCACGCACGAGCCAGGTTTTTCGCCCAGACGGCCGTCAAAGAGCTTTTTCTTCGCGTCGAAATAGTTCTCCATCGTCTCGTGATAATCGAGATGATCGCGGGTCAGGTTTGTAAAGACCGCAACCTTGAACCGCAGCCAGTCGCAGCGATGCAGGTCGATTGCCTGTGACGAAGTTTCCATCACGGCGACTGTGCAGCCGGCATCGACGGCTTCGCGTAAGAATCGGTTTGTGTCCGACGCTTCCGGCGTTGTGCGGACGGCTTCTTCGCTTTTTTCGCCGATGCGGTATTCGACGGTCGTGAGCATCGCGGCTTTTTGTTTCGCGGCTTCGGCTAGAGCAAAACATAGATAGGTCGTGGTCGTTTTGCCGTTCGTGCCGGTGATGCCGACGAGATCGAGGTCGTGCGAAGGGTTGCCGTTGATCACGGCCGCGGCTTTGGCGAGAGCTTCGCGGGCGTCGGTGACTTTGAGCCACGCTCCGACGAAATCTGCGGGCGGATCGTATTCTGAAATAATCCCCGCTGCTCCGCGCCGCATGACATCATCGACAAATCGATGGCCGTCCATCGTCGCTCCCTTGATCGCCACAAATATCGTGCCTTCGCCCGCCTGCCGCGAATCGTGCGTAACGTCAGTCGCGACCGGCGTTCCGTCGCCAAAAAGCTCCGCATCTAGCTGCTCTGCCAGTGTTTGTGTTGTGATATTCTGTGAACTCAAAGCTGTTTTTGTCGATTGACATGTGAATTATACGATACCGCCATATTTTCCACGAACATCGCTCCCGCGTTTTCGTATTAACTCATAGTCGGAGGTTTTGCGATATGAACATAATCAAACTAATCCTCGCTGCAATCGGCCTCATTTTTGTTGGAATGCTGCTTTTGTGGGTCCTCGGCTGGATGGGCTCACTGCTTTCTTGGGTATTCTGGCTTGGACTGATCGGCGCAGTCGGATACGGCGGTTATCGTCTGTTTCTTAAGGTCGAGGAGAGCAAAGCGTCTAGGCTCCGATCCACGCCAGGGCATCGGTAGCACACGCCGATATAAACATGTCGTGGGACGAATACGATAAGAAATATCTGCATAAATAGATCAAGGACCGTAACTACAAATTTACACGAAAAAACACTAAAAAATCAGGATCAATTTAGTGTAGTTTCGTGGTTCAAGTTCTTCTCTGATTTCGCCGATTGTCAGATCTGGGGTCAAAATGATATTCTTCGAATGCCAAATAGGAGCCTGATCTCCTGGCTGCCGAGGTGGCGAAATTGGTAGACGCACTAGACTTAGGAACTAGCGTCGAAAGACATGCGAGTTCGAGTCTCGCCCTCGGCACCAATAACAGTGGTCGGTGGTCAGTTGTCAGCGAGACGATTGCCTCGGCCACTCTGTTTTGGCTCTAGCCCAATGGCCAAAGACCAAAGTCCTAAGTCCAAAGGCGGAAATCAAAAAACTGACAACTGACCACTGACAACTGACCACTGCTTTGCTATCCTTTCTCAGTACATGAAAAGCGAAATAAAGGAAATTTCACCTACCCAAAAAGAGATACATTTAGAGATCGATGCTGAGGCGGTTAAGGCGGCTTATGGCAAGGTCAGCAGAAGTATGCCAAGCGAGCAAACGTTCCGGGCTTTCGGCAGGGCTATGCTCCGCTCGACGTGGTTCGGATGCGTTTTAAGGAAGAGATCAAGAGCGAGGTGTTGCAGGAAGTGGTTCCGGTTGCGGTCACTGCAGCGATACAGGAGCACGACGCTGCATCCGCTTGCCGAGCCGCATCTGCACCTCGACGATCAGGAGAATGTCAAAGTCAATGGCTCCGAGCCTCTATCGCTGCACGTTCATGTCGAGGTAATGCCGGAAATCCCGACCCCGAACTATAAAGATATTGAAGTCACGCGGCGTGTAAAACCGGTTGTCGATGGCGAGGTCGAAGACCTGATCGCCGAACGTCTGCAGAAAGAAGCGGCGTTGATTCCGGTCGAAGGGCGTAAATCGAAGATCGGCGACACGGTGATCGCCGATCTCGAGGGCCGTTTTGACGACGCGCCCGACGCCGAGCCGATCAAGGCCGACGATCTTGAGGTCGAACTTGGCGGCGAACATATCGAGAAATCGTTTACTGACAATCTGATCGGCGTCAAGGAGGACGACGAAAAGGAATTTACGGTCGTCTATCCGGCTGAGTTTTCATCCGAAGCGCTGGCCGGCAAAACCGTTCATTACAAGGCAAAGATAAAATCGGTCGGCAAAACTGAAATTCCGGAACTCAATGACGAATGGGCCAAGAGCCTCGACGAAGGCTACAAGTCGCTCGCCGATCTACGCAAAGTTGAAAGCCGACCTCGAAAAATACGCCGAGACCGACGCCGACGCCGCGTCTGCGAAACAACGCGATCGCAAAGCTGATCGAAGACAATACGTTTGAAGTGCCAAACGTCCTTATCGAGAATCAGGCCCGCAATCTGCTGAATAATTTTGCGCAGGACATGCAGCAGCGTGGCGTTGACCTTAATGCATATTGATCCAACAGTTTATCGAGATGGCGTATGGCAACATGCGGCAGCAGGCCGAACGCGATGTTCGGGGAGCGATGCTGCTCGATAAGGTGGCCGAGTATCGAAAAGGTCGAGGTCGCGGAATCTGAAGTGGACGAAGAGATCGACAAAAATGGCAGATTATTATAGGTCGACGGTTGATGAAATTCGCGAATCGCTCGAAAAACAGGGCGGCGGGATCGAGAATATTCGCAACAACCTGAAAACCCGAAAATCGATCGAGGCTGTTATTGCAAAGGCCAAGGTAGCTGATGGCGAGTGGATCGACGAGTCGTCGATGCCGGCCGAAACTGAGGAAAAGCCGAAGAAAGCGGCGAAGAAGAAGAAAGCTGCCGAATGACTGGAGCGGCAAGCATCCCTGCTTGCCAGCGGTTGAAAACCGCTTCGGTGTCTAGAATTTTGTGATTTGGGTAGTGATTGACAGGTAACGCCGCAGAAGCCGCGGCGTGGCAAGCAGGGATGCTTACCGCTCCAGTCGTTATAGCTTGATTTTTTGATGAAAAGTTGTAAAATCGATTTCCGATATTGGCAATCGCCATATTTTCAACAACTTATCGTCGGTTAATTCAAGTACAATCTGAAGTAGTTCGTTATTTTGATAGAGAATAAAGTTATGGCATTAGTACCAATGGTTGTCGAGCAAACGTCGCGAGGCGAACGGGCCTTCGACATTTACTCGCGCCTTCTCAAAGACAGCATTATTTTTATCGGCACGCCGATCGACGATCAGATCGCAAATCTCATCGTCGCTCAGCTTCTTGTTTCTTGAGGCCGAAGACCCGGAACGCGACATCAATCTTTATATCAACAGCCCCGGCGGTTCGATCACGGCGGGAATGGCGATCTATGACACGATGCAGTTCATCAAGAACGATGTGACGACGATCTGTGTCGGCCAATGTGCTTCGATGGGAGCTTTGCTGCTTTGTGCCGGTGCCGCCGAAAAAACGATTTTCGCTGCCGAACGCCCGGGTTCTGATTCACCAGCCATCCGGCGGAGCTTCGGGACAGGCGACAGATGTTCGGTTGATGGCGGAGGAGATCATTCGAATGCGAACATTGACGTCGAAGAATCATCGCACACCACAGCGGACAGTCGTTCGAGCAGGTCGAACTCGACGTCGAACGCGACCGCATTCTAACCCCGATCCAGGCCAAGGAATATGGTCTGATCGATGAGGTTATCGAACATAGGGAGAAGTAGTGGACAGTGGGCAGTGGGCAGTGGGCAGAAAAATCCACTGACCACTGCCCGCCGACCACTGCCCACTGAAAAATGACCCAATTCTATCGCCCAGAAGAAATTCTTTCTTGTTCATTTTGCGGTAAATCGCAGAACGACGTTCGCAAATTGATCGCCGGCCCCGGCGTGTACGTCTGCAACGAATGCATCGACATCTGCAACGAGATCATCAATGACGACGAGCAGACGACGACGACGGCGGTTCGGACAAATTTGCCAAAACCTCAGGAGATAAAGAACTTTCTCGATGAATATGTGATCGGCCAGGACGAATCGAAAAAGCGGCTCTGGCGGTCGCGGTTTACCAGCATTACAAACGACTCGAGCTCGCCAAACGCCGCAGCGACATCGAGCTTCAAAAATCGAATATCCTGCTGATCGGCCCGACTGGAACGGGCAAAACTCTGCTCGCCCAGACACTCGCTCGCGTCCTCAGCGTTCCGTTTTGCATCGTCGATGCGACGAGCCTGACCGAGGCCGGATATGTCGGCGAAGACGTTGAGAATATTCTCAACCGTTTGCTCCAATCTGCGGGCGGCGATATCGAAAAGGCGCAAACAGGAATCATTTACATCGACGAGATCGACAAGATTTGCCGTAAGGACGACAATCCGTCGATCACCCGCGACGTTTCCGGCGAGGGCGTTCAGCAGGCTTTGTTAAAAATTCTCGAGGGAACGGTCGCAAATATTCCGACTGCCGGCGGCGGACGCAAACATCCGCAGCAGGATTTTCAGCAGCTCGATACGACCAATATCCTGTTTATCTGCGGCGGGGCCTTTAATCGGTCTCGAAAAGGTCGATCGAAAAACGTTTTCGCAACAAATCCCTTGGTTTTCAGGCTGAGGTCAAGACCAATCGGCAGCGTCAGAACGATTCGTATCGACAAACTCGAGCCGGAAGACCTCATTCATTACGGCTTGATCCCGGAATTTGTCGGCCGTCTGCCCGTCATCGGCCGTACTACGCGAACTCGACGAAGCCGCGCTCGTCACGATTCTGACCGAGCCGAAGAATGCTCTCGTCAAGCAGTATCAGCGAAAGTTCGAGTTCGATAATATTTCGCTAAAATTTACGGAAACCGCCCTGATTGCGGTCGCCCACGAAGCCCACAAACGCAAAGTCGGTGCCCGCGGCCTGATGATGATTCTCGAGGAAATCCTGCTCGAATCGATGTACCACCTGCCGTCAGACAAAAAGGTTAGAGAGATCGTCATCACTAAGGAAATGATCGATCGGAAGGTCCCGGTTTTTGAAGTTGTCATGCGAACCGAGGAAGCCGCGTAGGGTTTTTAGAACCTCTTCGTCAAAAAAGAAACGGCCTTGACGCAGTCACCTGCATCAAGGCCTGATTTTTGGTACACCCGGCATGATTCGAACATGCGACCCCTTGATTCGTAGTCAAGTACTCTATCCAGCTGAGCTACGGGTGCACACTGGGGAAAAGATAGACTAGCGAGTCTGGAGTCTGGAGTCAAGAGTCTGGAGAGTTTTGGGGTTTATAGAGTTTGGGGAGTTCTTAGAGTTTGGGGAGTTATTAGAGTTTGGGGTTTCTAGAGTTTTCAGTGTTACAGATTTTTACCAAACCAAACTCCGGGGCTCCGCAACTCTCTAAACTCTCCAAGCCCTCCAAACTCTATTTAGCAAAATAGCCTTGGCGGGTTCGGGAGATTAGATCGGGGGCTTTTACGTCGATCCTGATCGAGCGCCATTTGCCGTCTCGTTTGTCGTTGGTTGACTGATATTCGACGGTATAGAGCGTTCTCAGATCGGCGGCGACTTGAGCGTAGAGGCGTCCCATTTCTTCGAGCCGGTTGATTGTGTTCAGGGTGCCACCCGTCCGGTTGGCGACGATTTGCAAACGGGCGCGTGCCGCCTGAAACATCGCTACCTGCCGGGGCGTCGGATCGGCCAGTTTGCCCGGATCACCCGTCGGCAATGCCAGCGGGTAAATTGTTACGCCCTGAGCATCTGAGCGGTTTAAGACACGATTGAGGATTTCGTTTGTTTCTGGTTTGATCGCGGTTGGGATTTTTTCGTCCGTAAACGGCTCTAAAAGAGTACGATCCTGGTCACGGACCGCAGTGTCAACGCCATCGGTCAGCACGATTATCGCTTTCCGGCGGCTTTTTTCTTTCGACAATTTATCCAGGGCAACGTCCAGGGCTTTATAAAGTTGAGTTTTTCCGCGGCCGTTGGCGACGTTAATCGAGTTCGCAATCGTTCCACGATCCGTTGTGAAATCGTTCCGAACATTTACCTTGTCATAAAACTCGATGACCGCAATCCGATCTTCTGGAAGCAAGGCATCGACAAATCTGAAGGCCGACTGTCTGATCACTTGCCGAAAGCCGAGCGTCGAGCCACTCATGTCAAGAATAATAACTACGCTGAAAGGCGAAGCGCTAGGTTCGAGTCGCGTGATTTCCTGCTTTACGCCATCCTCGAAAAGTTCAAAATTACCCCGGCTCAAACTTGTAATCGGCCGGCCCTTCAAATCAACAACGCCAACATTAAGTCGAACGAGTGATGAATCAACTCGGATCGGATCGTCGTCCTGAGCTATCGCCGGTGCAATAGTGAACAGAATCACGGCGAGAATTAGAACTTTTCGAAAGATCATAAGTCAAATGGTACCAATTTGACGCGTATTGACGAAGCGAAGTTGCACGGCCGCACAGATTGATTGGGCTGGAAACGACGGGTTTTTTGGTGATGACGTGATGCCAATATACGCGAAAAAAGCGACACTGCTTTAAATGTCTTAACAGATTGTGATTTATGGTTTATAATTTTATTGAACCTTTATCGGTGGGCGAAAACCGTCGGTCATCTATCCGGATCGACGTTACGGAAAGGTGAAGCTGATGCTCTTTCGGCCGAATTTTTGTGCGAATTGCGGGGATAAGGTCGAGAGACCCGAGTGGTTTCCGTGGACTAGCCGCAGGTTTTGCATAGTTTGCGAAACGGAGTTCATGGGGTCCGAGATGATTCCGCGCGTTGTTGTGACCTTAGCGTTGGTTATCGGAGTGTTCGGAATCGGGAGCTATTTGAATAGCGGTGCGAGCGTGTCTGACATACAGGCAGTAAAGCAGCCGCGAAAGATCTCGGAACAACCGGCGGTAATGCCGAAGGCTGTCGCTAACGTCGTTCCAGCGGCTCAGGTGTCGGCCAATCCTGATGTCAACGGCCAGCCTGAGGTGCGAAAATTTTCGTCCGCCCAAGCAGATCGTTCGGTTCAGCAGGATAGAGCTAAGCCAGAACCGCGAGAATCTGTAAGTTTTTGTGGAGCTGAAACAAAAAAAGGAACGCCTTGTTCGCGGCGGGTTAAGCGAAATACACGCTGCTATCAGCATATCGGGATGCCCGCGATGGCAGATACCGATGATCGGATTATTAGATCGCAAAAGTAAGGTTCGAACAGGATATTCATGAAACCACTCAACCCGAACTCGATGATCCAAGGACGCTATCTAATCGTTCAACCGATTGGTAAAGGCGGCATGGGCGAAGTTTATCTGGCCGTTGACCAGCGCCTTGGCAGCGCAGTGGCTCTGAAACGTACGTTTTTCAGCGAGGACAGTTCGCTCGGCTCTGCGTTTGAAAGGGAGGCAAGAATCCTGGCCCGGCTTCGGCATCCTGTTCTGCCCAAGGTAATTGATCATTTTGCCGAGAATGGCGATCAGTTCCTGGTGATGGAGCACATCTCAGGCGACGACATAGCAAAACGTATCGAGGCCGCCAAGAAGCCATTCCCGGTTGGCTGGGTAATGTTCTGGGCCGACCAAATGCTGGACGCTCTGGCCTATCTTCATTCGCACGAGCCGCCGATCGTGCACCGGGATATCAAGCCTCAGAATTTAAAGCTCACCGACGATAATCATATCGTGCTGCTCGATTTTGGATTGTCGAAGGATTTTGACACAAATTCAAGCGGGTTGAATTCGGCGAGCGTTGCGGGATATTCGCCGCATTTTGCATCGATGGAGCAGATTCGCGGTACCGGAACCGATGCCCGGAGCGACCTATACTCGTTGTCGGCGACCCTGTATCAGATGCTCACCAACCACGTGCCGCCCGACGCCTTGACGAGGGCAGATTCGCTCCTTGGGGGCCAGGGTGATCCGATACAGCCTCTGAATGACCTCAATCCTGATATTTCCTCGGCGGTTTCCGACGTGATACTCAAGGCGGTGTCGATCCGTCAGGACGAAAGATACTCGACCGCTGGCGAAATGCAGAAAGCCCTTCGCCGGGCATACAACCTTAGCGCTAATAAGGCCGATATCGACGCGAAACCTGTGATGACCGCGACCGGTGCACCGGCGCCGCCGTCCGATAACAAGGCGGCATCAAAACCGCAACCGGCTGAGCAGCACACGACGGTACCCGATGCTCCCGAGTTCGAAACAAAGATCCGAGCCGAAAGCCCGCTTCCACTTGATGCAACGCTTCATCTGGACATAACGCCGAAGCCCGCCGCCATGAAGCAGTCCGAACTACAGACGGCTGTGTTTGACGCCGGAGAGCTGGTCAAGGAGGTCAGAGCCGAGACCAGTACGCGGTCGACACCGGTCAGTCCTGCTGCTCCGCCCGTATCGGCGACTACAGCCGCTCCGCCGGTCGCTATCGCGGCATCTGCTGCCGCTCAGCCGGCACGTCCGGCGCCCAGACCTATTGCGGCACCAATTTCACCGGCGGCGCGTCCGAAAAAGAAATCAAAGGTTGGTTTGATCGTCGGTCTCCTTGTCGGATTGTTGTTGCTCGCCGGCGTCGGCGGCGGTGCTGTCTGGTTTTTGATGATCAGATCGAAAACTGCAGGGACAAATGTGGCAACACCCGCCCCGGCAAACGTTTCTACGTCGGCACCGACGCCCGTCGCTACGGCTGAGACGAATGAGAAACCGCCTTCAAATTCGGGTACCGAACTTGGGGTCCAGCCGACCATGAACGAAGCGGAGAACCGATCCAGTTCCGGCGAATACGACAGCCACGACACCAGCGGCAAACCGGCCAATTCCACCGGTCGCGAACAAACCCCCGCGGGTGAAGCCAACACAGAATACGACCGTCAAAACACCGCCTAAAACGAAGGCAAAAGACGATCGGACGGTGATTTTGCAATAGACGAACAGGTAACGATATGACGAAGGAGACACTTTCTAAAACCGTTTTTAACTGTCTGGCCCTCTTACTGTTGGTTGTTGTTCCGATTTTGGCCCAATCAAAAAAGGACAAGGAGCAGGCCAAGAAATTCCAGGACGAGGCCGATGTGGCGATCGGCGCCAAAAACTACCGCGAAGCTGCGGAGCTATATGGCAAATCGGTCATGCTCGTGCCGAACAATAACTATGCCCACTATCGAAAAGGTTTTGCTCATTTTAGCCTCAAGGAAAATGATAAGGCTATCAATGAGTTCACTCTGGCGCTAAATCAGGGATACAAACCTCTCGATATTTATCGAATCCGGTATTACATCTATTTTGAGCAAGGCAATTATGACGCTGCCCTTGCTGATATCCAGAAAGGTTTGCAACTGGCTCCGAACGATGTAACCTTTCTAACTGCCGTTGGCGAGATAAATTACGCCAGAAAATCTTACCCGCAGGCACTCGCAGCATTTCAGAAGGCCTCCCAGGTTTCACCGGGGAACGGCGATATTTTTTACAATCTTGCGAGAGTCAATTTTGCCAGCGGTGACGTTGCGGCTCAGGCTGAGGCGGCTGATCTGGCTCTTGCAAAGGGGACAAACTTTCCGGGCGAATCGTTTTATTTGCTGGCAGACGCAAGTCAGAGGTTAAAGAACTATCCGGCGGCTATTGTTGCTTATCAAAAAGCGATCGGTGCCAAACCGAAAATGTATCAGGCGTATCAGAATCTTTCGGACATTTTTAAATCGGAAAGTAAATTCACCGAGGCGATCGACGTTTTAAAGAAAGGGCTGGGCCAGTTTGTCAACGACGGTAATTTTTATACCGAACTCGGGCTTCTCTACAGCCTTGCAGGTCGGCCTGAAGATGCGGTAAAGGCAGCGATTTCGGGCGTTCAGTTATTACCAAATCAGGCCGCCGGATACACAAATCTTTGCCGTGCGTACAATGAGACTAGAGAGTATGGTCTGGCTGTTTCAGCATGTAAAAACTCGCTTCGCATACGGGCGGACGATGGCGAGACCTACTTTTATCTTGGCAACGCATTGGTCGGTGCGGATAGACCGGCCGAGGCGACACCCGCCTACTCGAGCGCAGTCAAGGGCCTCGTCGAAACAACGGGGAAGAATCCCGAACAGTCTGAGAGTTGGTATTTGTTGGGTAACGCCTACTTTGCCGATAAACAGTTTGACAAGGCGATCGAGGCGTACGTCAGATGCCTGACGATCAGTCCGAAGTTCCTAAAGGCGAGGGCCAATCTCGGTATCAGTTACACGCGAAAGAAAAACAAGATGGCCGCGACCGAGCAGTACAATTTGCTTTTGGCCGCCGATGCCGGCCTTGCCGCCCGGCTCAAAACCGAGATCGATAAGATGTAGCTGCTGTCGCGATTACGGCATCAGTGTATGGGATAACCACAACTGGAGAACCATCGGCGGTTTCGACTGGAGGGTGAGCATCCTGCTCACCTGTGCGGGGCGAGCAGGATGCTCACCCTCCAGTCAATCCGAAACCGCTCTAGGAACGTCGTTTGGCGGGTTTTTCGCTTGTGCTGACATTGACGCTCTGAAATTTAAGGACAATCCGCATATTTTCCGGGCGGTTCTCCATGACGGCCGGGACAAATGGGGCATCCGCCGGATCTGATCGCAGGGCTTTCTCCAATTCGTTTACGGCGCGTCGGTCGAGGGGTGATTCCACAACTTCGCTGATTTGAGCCAGACCGTTGCTAAACACGTCCGCAACCACGACCACCTCTTCATCCTTCATTCCGGCGCTAATCAGTGATCTGGTGAGTTCAACGAGACCGCCTTGCGGATTTATGCTCGGTGATTCATTAGCGTAAGCACTTCGAGAATGAGCAAAATCGACGGCGGAAATAAACGACGAGCGATCTGCAAAAGGATTTGTGTTGTTTGCGAGCATGACCGACGGTTCCCGTGCATCCGTCGCTGCGGGAACGGTCGCGTTTCTCAACATTCCGGAAAACATCATCGTTAGAAACGTCATCCCGATCAAAAGCGACGCGAAAACGCCGACACTGTATGGCATAACGCGCATTTGCAGCCATTCTCGAATGTCCGATGAGACACGAATGGCTGCCTTATTTTCTACTCTCAGCTCATTGCGAGCCGCATACCTTAGGGTGTTTTTTAGGCTGTCAGATATTTCCGGACGGCGCATCCGCTGTAGTTCGCTACGGATATCACTATAATCAGTCTCGCGCTGGCGGCAAACCGGGCAGATATCAAGGTGTTGCTTGATCAACGCGGCTTCGCCTACGGTTAGAACGCCATCGGTGTACAGAGATAAGTTAAATTGTAAATCTGAGCATTTCATTACTTTTGCTCCGTTTCCTATTGACGCGAATGGCTGACTGACCCCGGCTGTTACCCTTTCGGATAACAACGCTTCTGTTAGCGACCGCTATTTTTGTTTGGCAAGTTTTGCGGCAACTTTGTTTCGATTGTTGCTGGTCGATTCAAATATCCGCCGTGTTTACCGCCTGGCAATAATAACTGCCCCCAATTTCCGCTCTCCTTGACCTATCGTTTGGCACCGATTTTATTAGTCTTCAAAAAACGAGACCGGGGCGAGTCAGCCATTCGCTTCAATTTTCAAAAATCTTTTAGTCGTCGCCGCAATTCTTCACGGCCTCGTGAAATTCTGGATTTCACCGTTCCTAAACCGATACCAAGAGCGGCGGCGGTTTCCTCGTACGTCAGGTCCTCGATATCACAAAGGACAACAGCTTCCCGGAAAATCTCCGGTATGTCCATCAGGGCCGATTTGATCGCATACTCCCGCTCCCGCGTGAGTGCGGCATCCTCCGGGCTGACAGATTTATCGGCAATCGTATCCGAGAACGGCGTGTCAGAATCGCCAATCGGAGCATCAAGCGAGATCGTGACATCCCGTCGCCGTCGTTTCCACCACCGAAACCGGTTTCGCGATTCGTTGATCGCGATCCGAAAGAGCCACGTTTTCAATTCCGAATCGCCTCGAAAGCCGCCGATCGAACGCAACGCTCGCATAAACGTATCCTGCGTTAGGTCACTTGCTTCCTCAGCGTTCTCCGTCACTCGGTAAAGCAGGGCATAGATATCGCCTGAGTATCGGTCGACAAGTGAATCGAAAGCCGCGGCATCGCCCGCTTTTAATTTGTCAACAAAGACCGTATCTTCTGCTGAATAAACAGCATGCGGCTGAGGCGACACTACGGCCTTTCCAATTTCTTCGCCGTCAAATGTGATTGACTTACTGAAGATCATCGCCCGCCTTTAGCATTCTCCAAATCGAGAAGCACTCCAATTGCCCCGTCCGCTTTTCTTGCGGACTGTAACGTTAGACACCAGAATTTCAATTTTGTTCCCGCGAAAAGAAAACCAAAGACGAAATTAGTCGAAACTTGGACATTCATCTCTAAATTCGGCGGCTTTTTACTGTTCACTGTCCACTTTTCACTATTCACTACCCATGTTATTTGCTCTTCCCGTAGTTTTACGCTAAATTAACTCTTTTGGAAAGAGAGCCGTTACGGCAATTATACAACGCGCGAGACGGCGAGAATTTGCAGTTTTTTTGAACAATGGCACGAAAAAAAGAGACGTTTTGAACAACTTCAGGCAGCGGCGGCCGCTCCGCAGGATAATCGGATATACACAAATCCGGTGCAGAAACAGGTGAGCGATAAGCTTGACGACCTTGGGAAATCCTTTGAGGGCAGGGGCAAGACGATCCTTTACGGCGTCGCTGCTCTGGTGGTTTTGGCCATCCTTATTACCGCTTTTCTTTAATTGGAGCCGCCGTTCGAGCGGTGCCGGTCAAACCGCTCTTGGCAAGGCCATCGAGACATCGCAGGCCCGCATCTCCGAGACGGGAACCCCGGCCGGTACGACCGCGAAGACCTTTAAGACCGAGAAGGAACGATCTGAGGCGTCGATTGCCGAGTTTCAGGCGGTGGCCGACAATTTTGGCGGTGAGATTGCCGAGAAGGCAAAATACTTTATTTCCGTCAACAAACTGGGCATTGACCGTCCGACGGCTATTCAGGAAATAGAGGGTTTGGCTGGAAAAAATGACGAGATTGGCAAGATGGCCAAGTTTGCCCTCGCTCAGACTCGCGTTAACGATAACAAGCTTGACGAAGCCGTGGCGATCTTTCAGGAACTCGCAAAAATGGACGACCCGATCGTCGCCAAGGACACGATCAATTTTGAAATCGCCAAGATATATGAGAAACAAGAAAAAAAGGCCGAGGCGATCGAGATTTATTTTAATATAGCTAAGGCCGCAAGCGAGGCCAAGGATCTGGATGGCAAGGCCATAACACCAACGCAGACCGCGACCGAAGCCAAACAAAAGCTGACCGAACTCGATCCTGAACGAGCCAAACAGATACCAGAACCGACGCCGGACCAGCCCCTGGGCGGAACCACCACGAGCGTACCGGTCGGCGTTCAGTAAATTTGGCGCTGGGAAAATTGGGCGAATCGTTCTTTTCTCCACGTAAAGGTGTGAGGGCGGCAACAGTTTGGTGATCGGCGTTCTGAAAAAAGGTGGTAACAGAAGATTTTTTGCCACGAATTGCACGAATCAAGACGGCCTCTCCTAATTCGTGTTATTCGTGGCTAATATCGTCCTAAATTCTTTATAGATGTTTAGTGTAAGCACTTACAAATTAGCTACTTAAAAGCTTTTCTTGAGAGAATTAATTTGAACGATAACGGGCAAACAGTTAGATTGGATTCGGCTGAACGAGATCGTGACGCCGCTCTTTTATCCGAGGATCGGATATCGATTCGTGTTTCGCCGCATAGCTACTTTACAGTCCTTCTTCTCGGGTCGTTCTTTTCCGCTCTTCTTTTTTATCTAAAGTTTGATCTGCCGGCGGTGGTGGTTTTTGCCGCCTCATGGATTCTTATTCCGTTTTTCGCGCTTAATGATCGGGTCTGCTTTGACGGTAAACGTCTCTTTCGAACCGGACTCGTACCGCGAATCTGGACCTGGCTTAATTCCTCACGTCACCGTCTAAAAGTCACCGATATCGAGCAGGTCGAGACCGAGGCGATCCGCGCCTTGAAACGGGGCGGCAATATTTACTATCGTTATCGAACCGTCCTGAGGGGCAAAGGTTTGAGCGTAGCAATCGCGTCCGGAGGCGAGGAATATCGACGGATGGTTAAGAGTATCCTGCATCGCCTACCCGACAATGTGCTTGATAATAGATCAATCGAGCTTCGCGATCACCTGACGGATCCTAAGGAAACGCTGATGCGGGCGGAGTTCTCGCGAATTCCAGCGGTGGATGTGTTGCTTGGCTCATTTCGTGCGACAGTCAAGAATGAGAAGCGAATCCCCGACAGACCCACGGTGACGACCGAGGACGAAGCCGACGATCTGCGCAGCCTGGCAAACGAACTGCGGCTCGGTGGTTTTCTCGTCCAGGCACTTGAAGCATTTCGCCGCGCGTTGGTTTTGCGACCGGCGGATGCGCGGCTGTTGTTTGAATTTGCACGCTGCCTCCATTCATTCGCTGGCGTCGAGCGTGACGAAAAGCTGAAACGCCGCTCCCTCGCGGCCCTTCGTCTGGCCGAGCGGCGGGCCGTGGATGACGGTGACTTATTGGTCCGTCTGGGCGAGTGCTATTTCCAGATCGGCGAATGGCGGCGGGCCGGCAGTGTTTTTCAGAACGCTCTGGAGCGAGTCGGTGAGAACTTTCGTACTGCTCGCGGCCTGGCCGAGATTGCCCTCCATGATGGAAAGATCGCTCATGTAATTCACCACTTTTCAACCGCTGCCCGTGTTGCCGAGACGCCCAGTCTTCGCCGCTGGTCAAAGAGTGAGACTGAATACTTCTCAAATCTAAACTCCGACGATGAATACATGGAAATCGAACTCAGTCGCGTGAAGCTGCTTGAAACCGTCGAAAGCTCGAAGAAAACGGCACTTCGTATTACCTTCGTTGCCTTCCCGCTTACGGTTGTCGGCGTTTTTCTCGACGACAGCCTCGTTGCCAATATCGGATGGGCCGTATCGACGGTATCATTGCTGATCTGGAGTGGATTGATCGTCGGCGCTCGTATTCTGGAACAGCGGATTCCTTACGATTTGGTTGAATCGGAAGAATAGCTCCGGTTCGCGGGTTGCGGCATCTATTCCAGACCTACAAAATCTACGCCCGTCGAATTACCGACTATTTGCAGTGCCAGCGGTGCGAATCGATACCGTTTTGACGCAACGGTCACCGTGTACGAGCCGCCAGTTGGCACGTTGTCAAAGGAATACAGGCCGAACGAGCTGGTCGCTGTCGTCCGTCTTACGTTATTTGCGTCGATGATCGAAACGACGGAATTCCGCAGGCCGAGACCGCTTGGCGTTGTCACCCGGCCCGAGATTGTCGCAAATGGGTTGGCTTGTCCGACAACATACGATGTTTCATAGGTAGTGGAATTGAAGATAGCTCGAAGTTTCCACGTTCCTTGCGTCGCATTCGCCGCAATGCCCCACGACCACCACCAATACGATGCGCTGTAGGTCTGCGGGCTAGTATGCGACCAGCTTTGAGCGACGCCTCCGGCCGGATCGATCAACGAATACTGGGTTTGCTGGCCGACCGACTGATCACGAAAGTATCCGGCCGTGTAGATCGTTTCGCCGGGCTGAAATAATGTCTTTTCATTTGTGGTTTCGGTATTTGGACATGTTTGGAAGACAGGCGGCCCAGACTGCGTTTGGAGGGCGTTGACACGGGAATTCCGATATGGTTCCTGGCTGATCCACCACGAGTTTGGATTCAACGTGTTGCATGTACCCTGAAACGGGTCCTGCAACTGATTAGCTCCATTATAGAGTTCGAAATGCAGATGCGGGCCGGTCGAATTGCCGGAACTGCCGACGATACCAAGTTTTTCGCCCTCAATCACGTTGTCGCCAACCAGTTTTGTGGTCAACGAACCGTTTTTCATGTGACCGTACCACGCGATCGAATTGTCACTATGGCGAATGTAAACGGCGTTCCAGTTCGAACTGTTGAATGAACAGTTTCGGTCAAAATTCCCGTCGCTTTTGAGAGCGATCGTTCCCGATGCAGCCGCCCGGATCTCGACCGCGTTATCGTCCACCTTCTTCCAGGCAAAAGGCCAGGTGAACATATCGATGCCGCGGTGGTTATAGCCGCTGCTTTGATCGTAGGTTCGAGTTCCACAGTTCCAATCGCGCACCTGATTTGGAAATGCCAGGTTCTGATCGACGTAATTTGAGATTGCCTCGACGTTAAAATCCGTAACGCCGGGAGCCTTTGCCAGCGGCCAGGCGAGCGGGACAGCGTCGCCGCGCGCCGGTTCTAACCGGCCTTCGCGTTCGAGTTTGTCGAGATTTTTCCGTATATTCGCATTGATATGCTGTCGCTGCTCATCGGTTATCTCGTCGGTCGGGATGAAATCGAATCTCCCGCCGCCACCGGGAGCGATTTCGTCTTTGGCGGTAACATTCTGAGCAGAAACAGGCGTCTCCGTAATTTCGCCGGACAGTTTCAGCACCACAGATGTCATCAACAAAAGACCGATCAATAGCCAAATACACAATTTCATAGCAATCCCTCGCGGTATGGAAATGACTAGCAATCTACAAAACGGCAGTCGACCTAATTATAGCCCCGTTTGATTTGTTTTTGGGAAAATTTATTAGAGACTTCTTTGAAGAACCATATAGTTCTGCCGCAAGATCGCGAAGAAAGATCCAAGTATTTTTGAAATCGTCATCTAAGCAAAAAAAGTTATCAACTAAAAGAGAAAACCTTAGGAAGATGATGTGGTCTGTTCAACTATTTCCCACGCATGTTCAGCCTTCAAAAGTTTGCTCATGAGTGAGGCGTGAACTGAGTGTCCGCTCTTTTCGGCGGTGATCTTGCCTTCAATGGGCATGCCGAGCAAGGCGAAATCGCCGATGATGTCGAGAATTTTGTGACGGACGAATTCGTCGTCGAATCTTAGAGGAGTCTCGTTGAGCATTCCCTCCGGAGTCAGGACAATTGCGTTGTCGAGCGAGCCGCCGAGAGCGAGGTTTGCCTTTCGGAGCATATCGATCTCGTGGGTAAAGCCGAAGGTCCGAGCCGACGCGATCTCGCGGCTAAATGATCCTGTAAGCACCGCTGGCGTGAGCTGGCGACCAGTTCGCCCGTTTTCTTCAACATATCGTAGCGCCTGCCGGCCGATAAACGGGTGAGGGAAGTCGATGACGCAGTCGATCTCGTAATTCGCGGCGGGTTCGATCGACATTTTGCGGTCACCCTGTTCGAATGAAACGCGTTCGAGAATGCGAAATACATGTCGCGGTGCGTGTTGCTCGACAATGCCTGCTTTTGCGATCAGGTCAATAAAATCCTCGCTCGAACCGTCCATTATGGGTATCTCGATATTGTCGAGATCGATAAAACAATTATCGACGCCGCTGCCACGCAGAGCCGAGAGCAGATGCTCGCAGGTCGAAAGTACCACACCGCGCCGCATCAGCGTTGTCGCATAAGAACAGTGCGAGATGTACTCGACCGACGCCGGTATCTCAAAATCGTCGAGATCGGTCCGCACAAATATATATCCCGTATTCTCAGGAGCGCTCCGCAGCGTCATATTGACGTCAACACCGGTGTGCAGGCCGACGCCGGTAATATTGATCGATTTTGCTAGTGTGGTTTGGTTCATTCTCACCGATGTTGATTCAATAACTGTGCCACCCATCTAGCCTCGATAATAACGCCACATTTACTTCAAAACGGACGATTTCGACTGGTAATTTTCACTATTCTGTTGCGGGGGAACAACAAGACTGTGGCCGAATTTACTAATCGGCCGTTACCGACTACAATTTACGAAAGTATGGCAATAGAAACTGCGGGTCAAAAGGCCGCGAAAATTACAAAGATTCGGATCGAGAATTCGTCGACGATCGCTCTGCCGAAGGATGTCGAAGGCAGTATTAATAAGGTTCTCGATTTTCTCCCGATCGAGCAGTATCGGGGCATCGAGAAGATAAAACTCGTCGATTTTATCAACGATCCGAGGTTGAAAAATCTGGACACGCCGCTCAAGGGCGATCTGCCCGGGCTTTATCATCCGCGCGAGGGCAATCGTGCCCCGTGGGTCGAGATGTCAATGGGAGCGTTGTTGCTGCCGACCGAGGGTTTCATGAAGAAGTTCATGGCGAAGAGTTCCTTCAAGGGCAATCTCGCCGGGCTCCTGTTCTCGCTCGTCGGTCAGCATTACTATTTAACCCAAAAACACTCGGTCAAACGAACCGCTCTCGAACCACAGATCCGCCAATATGCTGAGAAAAATCTAAAAGCATGGAGCGAGAAGCAGAATCAGAACAGCATCAGAGCAAAGATATTCAAGCCCTTCCGACCACTTTTAGAACGTTGGGCGAAATGGCTGAACAAAAAAGCAGCGGCGGCGCAGAAGTAGAAGGGAAATGGCCGCAAAAAGGCACAAAGGACACAAAAATAATAAATTTCCTTTTTTTGCGCAGTTTGTGCCTTTTTGCGGCAATAAAATCTTATGAACTATTGGATGGTAAAACAAGAGCCCACGGCTTATTCGTGGGATGATTTTGTAAAAGAAGGCAAGACAGACTGGACCGGTGTGCGAAATTTTAAGGCCCGCAACTTTCTCAAGGACATGAAGAAGGGTGATAAAGTGTATTTTTATCACTCAGTCATCGGTAAAGAGGTCGTCGGGATCGCGGAAGTTTCGAAAGAGGCGTTTGCAGACCCGACGGATACGGCATGGCACGCGGTCGAGCTGACGCCGAAAACTCCGCTTAAGAGGCCGGTTACGCTTGCTGATATCAAGGCGAACCCGGCACTCGCGAATATTTATCTCGTCCGCCAACCGCGATTTTCCGTGATGCCGTTGACGAAAGACGAATTCGAAGAAATTCTCAGCATGTCTAAATGACTGGAGCGCGGGCATCGCGGCCCGCCTCTTAAACGCGGGCCGCGATGCTCGCGCTCCAATTGATGCTCAAAACTGCCGTAAATTACTATAACGAATTGCTAAATGACAGCGATCTCGCGACTGCCTCACAAAAGCTGCTCGACGAAGGCCTCGAAAGTTCGAAGCTCATCTTTGGAGGTCGCCGCTTGTCGCCCTATCTGCGTCCGCATTTCGTGATGGCAAGCGACTGGACTATGATTCGGTCGACGTGCGAAACGGTCTTTGGCGCCCTACAGAAAGTAAAGGACGCCGCGATCGAGGACGACGCTATTCTGGACGAACTCGGCGTAACCGAGGTTGAACGCGGTCTCGTAAAAATCGACCCCGGCTATTCGCATGTCTCGCCGACCTCTCGTCTCGACTCGTTTCTGACTGACGAGTCCTACAGCTATGTCGAACTCAACGGCGAAAGCCCGGCGGGAATTGCCTTTGCCGACTCGGCGACAAAGATTTTCGAATCACTGCCGGTCATGAAGAAATTTGCCGAAAGATACCCGCTGAATGGTCTCGAAGGCAGTTCGAAAATGCTAAAGGTGCTTCTCGATTGTTATGAAGAGTTTCTTGGCGGCCGCAAACAAGAACGTGCTCCGACAATCGCAATTGTTGACCTCGAAGATCTTCCCACCATCAAAGAATTTGAGCTGTTCAAAGAGTTTTTTGAGGCGAATGGCTATCCGGCGATCATCTGCTCGCCGGGTGAACTGGAATTCAAGAATGAACGCCTCTCGTGCAACGGCACTCCGATAGACATTGGTTACAAACGCCTGCTCGTTAACGAATATCTGCCGATAATGGAAGACCAGCCCGCACTGCTCAACGCGTACCGGGCCGGAGCGGTTTGTATGGTCAACAGTTTTCGCGGGAAATTGGTACACAAGAAGGCAATCTTCGCCGTGCTGACCAATGAGCGTTATGCGTATTTGTTTAGTGACGAAGAGCTTTCCGCCATCGCAAAACACATTCCGTGGACGCGCAAGTTCCGAGAGGAAAAAACTCTTGTCAGAACCGGGAGCAGTAGCGACCGGGTTTCGTCCAAGGAGGTTGAACTAGTCGAATGGACACGATCGAATTCGCATAAATTGGTCCTCAAGCCAAACGACGATTACGGCGGTCACGGCATCTATATTGGTTGGAATTCCAGCGAATCCGCATGGGACGATGCGATCGCCCTCGCACTAAAAGACGGCGATTATCTTGTTCAGGAACGCGTGAAGACGGCGAAAGAAACCTTCCCGATGTTCACGGACGATGAAGGGAATTGGGAAATGACCGAGCAGCTCGTCGACCTTGATCCGCTGCTATTCATGGGCAAAGTCGGCGGCGGCATTTACACGGCTTTCTTCGACCGAGTTGGCTAATGTTTCATCCGGCGGCGGAATGGTGCCGACGTTCATCCTCTCTGAAGAATAGTAGATTCAACTCTCGTCGATCAATCGTTACGAAAATGAAGCTGGAAGAAAAAATCTCCCGTCTACAGAACTTAACTAAAGAATATCGCGCGCTCCAAGCCAGGCTCATACTCGGCGGCGGCGAGGAAAAGATTGCAAAGATCCATTCTCAGGGCAAGTTGACAGCTCGTGAGCGGATTGCGTTGCTTCTCGATCAGGACTCGTTCAGCCAGGAGATCGGGCTGCTTGTTGCGTATGACGAATACGACGGCCAGGCCCCCGCGGCGGCGGTTGTGACGGTCGTCGGCAAAATTCAAAACAGAGAATGTGTCGTTGTGGCAAATGACGCGACGATCAAGGCCGGTGCCTGGTATCCCGAAACGATAAAGAAGATTTTGAGGGCGCAAGAGATCGCCATGCGGAACCGCGTGCCGATCGTGTATCTGGTTGATTCGGCTGGGGTTAATCTGCCTTACCAAGGCGGCGTGTTTCCGGGGCAATACGGTGCGGCGCGCATTTTTTATTATAATTCGATCATGCGGCGATATCTAAAAGTGCCACAGATCGCTGCCGTGATGGGTATGTGCGTTGCCGGCGGAGCGTATCTTCCGGCCCTGTCGGACGTGATCCTGATGGTCGAAGGCACCAGCTTTATGGGCCTCGGCGGAGCCAATCTGGTCAAGGGTGCAACCGGCCAAACCATTGATAATGAAACACTTGGCGGAGCCATGACGCACAATGCCATCTCCGGCGTCGCCCATTATCGAACCAAAGACGAGCAGGAATGCATCACCAAGATCCGGGATCTGGTTAGCGAATTGCCATCGAAAGAACCGCACCGTGTTTCAATCGAAAACAGCTTACAGCCGACATCTGACAGCCAACAGCTTTATGCGATTCTACCCGACGATCACCGAGCGCCTTATGATATGAGGGCGGTGCTCGATTGCATACTTGACCGGAACCCAGGCGCTACCGCTCCCGGTTCGGACAAGACACTCGACGAATTTCAAGCTGATTTTGCAAAAGAAATGATTTGTGGCACGGCTCGGATCGGTGGGATTTTGGTCGGTGTTATAGCCAATTCGCGGGGAATGTCCAAGGGCAAACCCGGCACTCCGCCGCGTTTTGGCGGGATCGTTTACACAGAATCGGCTGAGAAAACGGCTTACTTTATCGAGAATTGCGACCGTCATTCGACGCCGCTCCTTTTTGTGCAGGACGTCAGCGGCTTTATGGTCGGTGCCGAGGCCGAGCACAGCGGTATTATTCGTGCGGGCGCCCGTTTTGTCGAGGCAATGGCGACCGCGACCGTGCCAAAGATCGTTCTCACAGTCAATCACGCCAGCGGCGCCGGATATTATGCGATGGCCGGGCAAGGTTTTGACCCTGATTTTATCTTCTCACTTCCAACCGGACGAATGGGCGTCATGGAGGGCGACTCAGCCGCCCAGGCGATCTACGGAACCCAGATCGAAAAGCTAAAAAAAGAAGGCAAAGAAACGCCCGCTGAACTGCTCGCCGAAATGCAAACAGTCCGCGAAACCTACGATCGCGAACTCGACGCCAAACACGCCGCCGCGAGAGGTCTGGTAGATGCCATCGTCACGCCCGAAAACCTTCGCGCTTCGCTGCTGCTTGCCCTCCAGACATGTTTGAATACATCAACCCCTCACATCGGAGCGTTTGTTCTGCCCACAACATCTTGAAGGGCTCGGACCTTTTCGACCGAAACGCGACAAGCATGCATTTTCGAGCGTGGAAACGCCGATTCCGGGCTTTTGGTCGAGTGTTTTCCCGAGTCTGGTCGAGGGCTTTCCTGGTTTTGGTCGAAGCTGTTAACAGGCCATTTCGGGGCATCCTATTCCAAGTCGTTTAAGTCAATAAAATCGGTTACGGAGACTAAATCCGGGAGACGCGAGCGGTGCGGAAAAACGCTGGGTTACACTCGCGTTTTTTCCGCGCTTGACAAAGATGAATGACTGTGCTATCCATAAAACATATTTGCATGGCTGACTATGCCCGCACGACTCGACCGAAAATTTGAAAAGTTCCTTGGCGGACCGACAAAGCCGCCGGAGGAGCGATTTCATGTCACGATAACCGATCGCAACGTGATCACCGTCAATGCCAAATGCTGGCGGACGCTTGGCAAGCCAAAGGCCGTTTATCTTCATTTCAGCCGTTTCGACGATATTATCGCTCTCGAGCCGGTTGATAGTTACAATATGCCGTCAGCCTTTCCGCTCAAGCAAAATCAGACGGCGTGGTATATCAACGCAGCTCCCTTCTGCCGTCACTTTGGCATCAGAATCACCGAAACCAGGCGGTTCATCAACCCCGACTTCCGCGACGATGCCCTGCAACTGAAACTTTCCGAAACCGTCTCCGTCCGACGCGAGCGGCGAATGCGGAAAAAGACATAGTATTGCGGCTAGCCTGAGGTGAGGCGTAGCCTCGGGAGAATTAGAGAAGCTGCCGGAAAGGGGGCGTTGGAGAACCTGCCGGAAAGGCCGAGCCTTTCCGCACAGCACGGCGGCAGAGCCGCAAAAAAATGCTGGAAATCCGTCAGGAGCAAGACTTTGATATTTTTCTTTTCAAAAATGCGATCAGACGGTATAGTTATTTTATCAGGGTTTATCAATTGAGAGGCGTTCGCTTGCGCTCTGGCTCTGTTAGGATAGACCCGCACCGCACCGGGAATTTTAAAATGTGACCTAAGCACATTGTGCTAAAGCTCTCCAAACTAAAACCGTTCGTATCTCGAACCCGAGGATCTTATGAAACGTCAGATATTTCTCGTCCTGCTCATAATGAGTGCCTTCGCACTAAGTGTTTTTCTAATTGAAGCGTCCCGTGCTCAGAACCGGACGAGAATCGTTTCCGAACCTGAGCCGCAGGATTTGGAAATGGCCGCGACGATTAAACGTCTGACCAATCGCTCATCCGACGGTCTGGTCGAGAAAGTTCACGCTGACGGCAGCGTTGATCTCGACCTGCAGGAACGCTTTCAGAATGTTCCGCTGGCGGCGCTCGATGAGCAGGGCCGCGCCGTCGTTGGCTGTGTCGCAACGCTCGGCGAGGCAAACGATTTCTTTGGCCGCGACCTCGAGACGGGACGGTCGCTTGGCCCCCGCTATTCGCCGCTCGACGAAATGGCTCAGACGGCGGCCGACCTTGGAATGGAGGTCAATGAGTACAAATTTTATCTAAATCTGATTGAGCAAGCGGCGGCGCGACGGGCCGAATTTCCAAACGCCGCCACGCTTAACATCGTCAACGCGGACGGAGCGGGCGAGGGGTTTAACGACCCGACCGTTGTGACCCCGGTTGGCGGGAATACGGGCACGACCTTGGGCCAGCAGCGTCTAAATCTATTCAACTTTGCCGCTGGAATATGGGGAGCTTATCTCGATTCGACCGTACCGATCCAGGTCTCGTCGGAGTTTAACCCGCAGCCTTGCGATGCGAATTCAGCAACTCTCGGATCGGCCGGCACGAATACGATCCATCGTGATTTTTCGAACGCGACGCTTCTTGGCACGTGGTACCACCAACCCCTTGCAAATAAACAGAGCGGCTCAGATCGAAGTCCGCAGCCCGATATGAACGCGAGGTTTAACAGCAATCTCAACGGAAGCGCCGGCTGCCTCGGCGGTCGGTCGTTTTACCTCGGATTTGATAATACGAATCCGGGCCTTACTATAAATCTGCTCGTGGTGCTGCTGCATGAGATGGGCCATGGTCTGGGATTTTCGAATTTCGCGAACGGATCTACAGGCCAGTTGGCCGCTGATGGTAATGGAAATCGATTTCCCGACGTTTACACCTCTTTTATGTTCGACCGAACGGCAAATCTTGGCTGGAATGACATGACCGATGGCCAGCGCGTGAGCCTCGGCTCTGAATAACGGAAATTTGCTGTGGGACGGACCGAGCGTCAAGATCGCCTCGGGAACGTTGACGGGCGGCCGAGACGCGACCAATGGACGCGTTCAGCTCTATGCTCCAAGTCCGTTTGAGGGTGGGTCATCGCTCTCGCATTTTGATACGGCCTGCTTCCCCAATTTGTTGATGGAGCCGTTTATCACCTCAGGATTGCCGCTGACGCTCGATCTGACGCGTCAGCAAATGCGGGACATCGGCTGGTATCGCGATACCGACGCGAATATGACGCCTGATACAATTGCGAACGTGCTGCCGAGCGGATCGACGGTAACGGTTGGAACTCCGTTCAACATCACATGGACAAACGGCGGCGGGTTTAATCAGAATGTCTCGATTGATCTATCAACCGATGGCGGCACGACCTTTCCGACCGTGATCGCGAACAATATAGCCAACACCGGTTCATTTACCCACACGTTACCGAATATGCCATCAACCGCGATGGCCCGAGTCAGAGTAAGAGAGACCAATTTCACCTCGCCGTCGGGCATGTCGGCCGCCAATTTTACGATTTCTGGAACAGGACCCGTTCCAACGCCGACGCCAACGCCAACTCCGTCGCCAACTCCGCCGCAGTGCGCGACCTCGATTCCCGTCAACACCGTTACCGCCATACCCGACAACATCGTGGCAGGTGTTAACATCCCGATCGTCGTCAGCGGCCTGAACGGAACGATTTCCGATTTGGATTTCAGGTTTCGGGGAACCGCTTCAAGTGCTGATCCAGATTCGACGACCGTGGGCGTAAATCATTCGTGGGTCGGCGACCTCGGGTTCAGATTAACGTCACCGAGTGGAACGTCAGTCACATTCATTAATCGCCCAGGCGGTGTAAATTGTGGCGGAAATAACCTGTTTAATCTCACGCTGAACGACGACGGCGGCTTGCCATCAATCTCGGGCCAATGTCCGGCGGGCGGCAATGACGGTGGCCCGTTGACGGGGAATTTTTCGCCCGGCAATTCGTTTGCCGCCTTTGACGGACAGAATGGCAATGGTACCTGGACCTTGAACGCCAGCGACAATGCGAACCTGGATATTGGTTCAGTCCGGGCATTTTCACTCGAATTTACGGCGGCCTGTGCGGCGACACCGACACCAACCCCAACACCGACGCCAACGCCAATGCCAACGCCGACACCGACACCAACACCGACGCCGACGCCGAATCCTACGGGCAACCTCGTAATCAGCCAAATATATGACGGGAAAGGACAATCGGGTGCGGTTTATCGAACCAGCTATATAGAAATCTTCAATAGAGGTACCACTACTGCGGACTTTGCCCAATGGGTTACACAGATCGCAACAGGGACAGGTAATTTCTCGTCGAGTACCTGGTTTCCATCCGTACCTATCCAGCCGGGCCAGCACGCTCTGATAAGGATTGGAAACGATGGGTCTTTTGGATTAGCGTTACCAACGCCGGACATTACTCTTTTCTCGCTTCCGCCAGGTTCGCAGTTGTCCGCGTTAGGTAAGATTGCGATTTCACGACCCGGTACGGGGCAGTTCGGAGTTCCGTGTCCCCTTCCGAATGCCAATATCGCGGATTTTGTGGGATTTGGGACGGGTTCCAATTGTTTTGAGGGAACCGGACCTGCGTCCGGCCTTAGTGTCACGACGGCGGCCATCCGATTGGCAAATGGGTGTACCGACACCGACAACAATGCGGCTGATTTTACCATCGGGACTCCGAACCCGCGTAACAGCAGTTCACCGTTCACCCCGTGTGGCAATCCAACACCGACACCGACACCAAGCCCGTCTCCGTCACCTACACCGGCGTTCTTTTCGGTCGAGGGCCGGATATTTTCGCCGTCGGGACTCGCGCTTCGTAACGCGGTTGTCACGCTCATCGAACCCAGTGGAAATCGTCGTACCTTTACAACCGCCTCGTTCGGAGTCTATTCGTTTACTAATCTCACAGCGGGCCAGATGTACACGATCAGCGTGGGCAATAAACGCTATCGCTTTGCACCTCAGGTGTTTACGATCAATATGAATATGGCGAATTTTGATTTCTTTGGGCTTGAGTAGGGCAAAGTTAAGAGACGGGCTTGCCCGGCGGTGATTCGCCGGTACGCACTCGCGGGCAAGCCCGCCGGTTAACGGTCGCGCATATTGATTTTATCAATACCGGTCGCGGATGTAGATTTTATCAAATCGTCTTGGTGACTTTTGAAAGAGATCGCGGGGCGTCGGGGTTGAGGCCTTTTGCCTCGGAAAGCAGGGCCGCAAAAAGCTGGGCCGGGACGATAAATGGAATCGGCGAGAGAAATTCGTCGATTTCTGGCGGCAGCGTGAGGCTGTTTGGCGAAAGCTTGGCGATTTCGGCGTTGTTTGTGATCGCGAGACAATCGGCGTTTAGCTCGTGTAGGCGGTCTAGCAGTTCGACACTGCTTTTTTGCGTTACGCCATTTGGAGCGAACATGACGACCGGGAAACGGCGTTCGACAATAGCCAGCGGGCCATGGAAAAAATCGGCCGACGAGAAACGTTCGGCCACCACATAGCAGGTTTCCATCAGTTTAAGGGCCATCTCGTAGGAGTTACCGTAGTTCATCCCACGGCCTACCACCACGCAGTTTTCCATAAAAACATACCGCTGGACCAGATCTTTAATCTTAGGTTTGAGTTCCAGGGCCTGCGATGTGTATTCAGGGATTTTTTCGATCGCGAGATCGTTAGCGGCGAGAGCATTTGCCAGCATATAAAAATGCAGCATCTGACCAGTATAGGTTTTTGTCGCCGCCACCGAACGCTCGCGTCCGGCGTGGATCAGAAGAGTTTCATCCGCAAGGCGGGCCATTGTCGAATCCGCCTCGTTGGTGATGCCGAGCGTGTACGCGCCCGATCCCCGCGCACTTTCGAGTACGAGATTAATATCGTCGCCCTCGCCTGACTGTGAAACGCCTATAACAAGGGCGCGGCTGAGGTTTAATTTTGCGTTGTAAAGCGTGTAAACCGAAGGTGCCGAGAGGGATACGGGAATGCCAGCCGTGACCTCGATCAAATATCGCCCGAACAGCGAAGCGTTATCGCTGCTGCCGCGAGCCACGATGACGACGAGATCAATGTCTTTTTTTCGAAGAAAACTGCCGAGCCGGACATACTTTTCCCGCTCGGCAATCATTGTCTGTTCCAGCGCGGTCGGTTGTTCCGCGATTTCCTCGAGCATTAGCGACATATCTAAAATATAACACCGGTTGATGAGCGCTGAGAAATCAATAAACTAGCCTAATACCGGTACTGCCTCATCCATTTCGTCCGTTTCGGTTCGCATATCGCTGAGTACGGCATTTATTGCACCGCCGATCATCAGAGCCGACGCCGTCAAATAGAGCCATAGCATCATTATTATTACGGCTCCAAGCGAACCGTAGGCCTTGTTGTAAGAATTAAAATATCCAAGGTATGTGCGAAAGCCGGTAGTCAATACGATCCACAAGATTATCGCCACAATTGACCCGGGCGTGATCCAGATCCATCGATACTTTTTGAAATCGGGCAGCAAATTGTAAATGATCTCACAGACAAACAGCATAATCAGCAGAATCGATATCCACTGAACGCTCACCAGAATCAGGGGTGACGTAATCCGAAAACCTATGGCCGCCAGAGCGGTCTGAAAGAGCTGCCATCCGTAAAACACGATTGTCAGGACAATGGTAATAAGTATTGAAACTACAAGGGTTAACAACAGCGATTGAGCTTTTGTTTTGAACCATAATCGGCTGTCTTTCAAGCCGTAAATCTCATTGAGAGAGGTGCGAATGCCATCGACACCGGCCGATGCCGACCAGAGCGTCACGGCCAGACCGAGCGTTGCCTTACTGCCCGTACTGTTTGCGACGATTTCCTCGACCGTTTTTTTGACCAGATCAAAAACGGTGACCGGCATTATCTGGCGCAGATATGAGAAGAGTTCGTCACGCAAACCGTCCGAGGATTCGAGCAGCAGCCCAAAGAGACTGACGAGAAAATACAAAAGCGGAAAAAGAGCAAACGAGAAATAGAATGCGACCTGCGCCGCGCGGCTAAATACGTCGGCGTCGAAAACCTTTTCATAAAGCTTGACGAAGAATCGCTTCCAATCGAATTCGATAATTGATCTCATTCGTATATTCGCGGTACACGAGGCGATATCCCACAGGTTATTTCGTATCCGATGGTTCCGGTCAGTCCCGCGATGTCCGTTGCCTTAACACCCGGACCAATCAGGATCACTTCGTCGCCAATGCTGGCAGTCGGCAGATCGGTGACGTCGAGCAAGGTCCAATCCATCGAGATACGACCGATGACCGGTAGGAGAACACCGTTTATCGACGCCTGGCCGCGATTTGACAGGGAACGCGAATAGCCGTCGGCGTAACCGATTGCGACTAGTGCCACGCGTGAATCACGCCCGGTAACGAAAGTGCGTCCGTAACCGACGCTTTCGCCTTTCGGAACGCTTTTGATGTCGGTAATTTGGGAAGAAAGTGAAAGAACGGGCTTTAGCTCAGGTCGTTCGGTCTCAGGATGAAGAATATCATCCAGTAGGCCGAACAGCGCTCCGCCGAGACGAATCAAATTACCTCTCGACGCGGGGTGTCTGATGGCCGCCGGAGAATTGGCCATGTCGCTCCATTTTGGCTCGTGTCCGGCCGCACGAAATACGTCGCAAGCCGTTTCGAATCGGTCGTTCTGCAATTCGGTGAAGTCGTTTTCCACAGGGTTTTCCGCAGCCGCAAAATGAGTCATCAACCCGTCGATCCGCAGGTTTTTCATGCTCGCGAGCAGATCGGCAAAGGGTTTGCTGTTCTCAGCCCTGATGCCGACGCGGCCCATTCCCGTATCGATTTTGACATGGACGTCGAGGACAACATCGTTCGCAATGGCAAAATTATTAAGACGACAGGCCGTATCTTCGTTAAAAACGACGGCGGTCAACTCATAGTCGACGGTTAATTTCTCCTGTCCCGGCCAAAACGAACCGAAGCAAAGAATCGGTTTACTGATGCCACCATTGCGAAGCTCAACGCCTTCCTCGGGTGTCGCCACGCCAAACCAGTCAATACCTACCGATTCCAGCCGCTCGGCACATCTCACCGCGCCATGGCCATAGGCGTTGGCCTTTACCACAGCCATGTATCTGAGATCGGCCCCGACGAATTCTTTTAAAGCGCGAAAATTGTCCGCCAAAGCGTCGAGATTAACATGGGCTGCGGTTGGACGCGGTTCGTAAGGCGGGATCGTCATGGGTTAGAAAACACTATAACTATCACGTTCTATCTAATTGATAATAAGGGGAATAGTTCTGCCATACTGTAGCGTATCACAGCGGAATATTCCCATGCTTCTTTGGCGGGTTGGAATCCCGTTTGTTTTGGAGCAATGATAGAGCTCTGATCAGTTTTGGGCGCGTGAATTTTGGCTCGATAACCTCGTCGATGTAGCCCCGTTCTGCGGCGACGTACGGGTTTGCGAACTTCTCCTGAAACTCAGCGACCTTGGATTGCCGATATGCGTCGTCATGTTCCGCGATCTCGCGTTTGAATAGTACGCCAACCGCGCCTTCTGAACCCATCACGGCGATCTCAGCCGACGGATAGGCAAAATTGATGTCGGTGCGAATATGTTTCGAGGCCATGACGCAATAGGCGCCGCCGTAGGCTTTGCGGGTGATGACCGTGATCTTTGGAACCGTTGCCTCGGCAAACGCATACAAAAGCTTTGCACCGTGCCGAATTATGCCCTGATGTTCCTGATTGACGCCGGGCAAAAATCCGGGAACGTCTTCAAAAGTGATGAGTGGAATATTAAAACAATCGCAAAAACGAACAAAACGGGCCGCTTTGACCGAGGCGTCAATGTCGAGAACGCCCGCCAGAAACGCCGGTTGATTAGCCACTATTCCTACCGAATAACCGCCAAGCCTGGAAAATCCGATCACCAAATTTGGGGCATAATGTTCCTGGACCTCAAAGAAATAGCCGTCGTCAACCACGTTGTGAATAATGTCGCGAATGTCATACGGCTGAGTTGCCGCTTCGGGAACGATTGAGTTGAGCTTTTCGTCGGCCCGGTCGGCTGGATCATTTGTCACGACAAACGGTGGATTTTCCATGTTGTTTGACGGAACAAACGACAATAATTCGCGCGTCAGTCTCAACGCATGTTCATCGGAATCGGCCGCGAAGTGGGCCACGCCGGATTTCGCGTTATGCGTCATCGCTCCGCCAAGTTCATCTTTGGTGACGTCCTCGTGCGTCACCGTTTTAATGACGTCGGGGCCGGTGATAAACATGTATGATGTGTCCTTGACCATCACGTTAAAATCCGTGATCGCGGGCGAATAGACCGCACCGCCGGCACATGGGCCAAGGATGCAGCTGATTTGCGGAATCACGCCGCTCGACAGGACATTGCGAAGAAAAATATCGGCGTAGCCGGCAAGCGAAACGACGCCCTCCTGAATGCGGGCACCGCCGGAATCGTTGAGCCCGATCACAGGAGCGCCCGTTTTCAGGGCCATATCCATTACCTTGCAGATTTTTTGAGCGTGAGTTTCGGACAGCGAACCGCCAAAAACGGTAAAATCCTGAGCAAAAAGAAACACTTCGCGGCCATCGACCAGACCATGACCCGTCACCACGCCGTCACCCGGAAATTTTTGTTCTTCTAACCCAAAATCCGTCGAGCGGTGGACGACAAACTTATCAAATTCTTCAAAACTGGCCTCATCGAGAAAGAAATCTATCCGCTCACGGGCGGTCAATTTACCACCGGCTTGTTGCTTCTTGATCCTGGCCGCTCCGCCGCCTTCCTCGGCGATCCGCGACCTTTCCTCTAGTAGTTGGATCTTACTTTTCGTTTTAGATTCGGGCTGCATATCGGATAAGTTTAGCTATTTTACCAATCTTTTCAAAACCTTACGATAAATGATTAAATTGGGTGTTGGCCTAATTCGGTGGTGTTGATTTAAACGGTGTTGATTTAAACTTTGCGTTCTTTGTGTTTTAACTTTGTGAACTTTGTGTTTAATCGCCTTTTTTTAACACAAAGGCCACAAAAGTTAAAGACACAAAGTTCACCAAGAAAAAGCCAGTCTTCAGAACACCACAAGTTTAGTCCACTACCTTAAATTGAACGAGCAATGACCCAGATCGAAAAAATCACAAGCCGGGATAACAGCCGCCTCGTCGCGGCGAGAAAGATAAGAGACGGTAAAGAGAAACAAAGTATCTTTATCGAAGGCCGCCGGTTGGTTGAGGAGGCCCTGCGGTCGCGACTTGTTTTTGAGGATTGCTACATTTCCGAGTCATTCGTCGGCGATGAATTGATCGCAGACATTGCCCGACGAACCGATTCGATCACGGAACTTCCGGATCGAATTTTCTCATCCATTGCGGACACGAATTCGCCTCAGGGGATCGTCCTGTTGGCGAAACGACCGGAATCATCAGGACTCGATATTGAATCAAGGCTTTCGTCCGGGGCCTTACCCGTGGTGGTTTTCCTAAAGGAAATAAATAATCCGTCGAATCTCGGTGCAATCCTGCGTACGGCGGAGGCGACGAATATCGCCGGAGTGATAGTTTCGAAAAACTCTGCGGATGCTTATTCGCCTAAGGCGATTAGAGGCTCAATGGGGTCGTGTTTTCGGGTACCAATCTGGCAGGGCGCGGTTTTGGGGGATGTCTTGGCGTGGGCGAGGGATAGAAATTTAAGGGTCACTGCGAGCGATGTTTCGGCGGTCAGGAGTTACACAGACATTGATTGGAAACGCCCGCGACTACTGATTTTCGGCTCCGAGGCCCACGGTCTGGACGGGAACGACCTTGCCGATATTGACGAAAAAGTACTTGTCCCGATGTCAAACGATGTCGAAAGCCTAAATCTGGCGGTTTCGGCGGGAATCATTCTGTTTGAGGCAAAACGCCAGAACAGCTAAGGGCAGTTACGGATTGACTGGAGGGCGAGCATCCTGCTCGCCCCGCACCGGTGAGCAGGATGCTCACTCTCCAGTCGAAACCGCACTAAGGGCTAGTATTTGAATTTGCGGTATTTAAGAGGAGTTTTGTGTTCGCCTCGATCTCTTGCTTGAACCGGTTCTGAAGCGTTGGGTCATTCGTTATCGTTAGGGCCGTTGCGATGTCAGCATTTAGCACCCTTGCATTCGATGGCTCGGCTTTGGCAAGTTGTTTCTGAGCTTCGATCAGTGCCAGGCGGGCTTTCGGGAAATCGCCAACCAACAAATAAGCCCGCCCGATAAGATAATAGTCTTCGGCATCGTCCGCAGGGGGAATCTCTTTGATATACGCCGCCGGATCGGCATCGACATTTCGGCGGAGTTTTTCGAAGGAACTAAAGGCAATATCATCGGTTTTCATTACCGACAACCTTTCATCTGCGGTATCGACATTTTTCGGCGCCAGGGCAAAATGGTAAACACCGAGTCCGATTAAACTACCCAGAATGAGCATTCCTAATGCCGCCGCCAAGCGAGTTATCGACCCGGCAGGGTTTTCAGCGTTGTAATTTGAGGTCGAACTTTCAAATATCGAAAGTGGTGCATCCTCTCTCGGTTGGGGCAATACGCTCTCAGGAAGCGGTTCCACCGTGACTGCCTGTTCCACGGCGACCTGATCCAGAGATGCTTCGGTCTGCTCGGCGGTTATCAATTTAGCCTCGGCTGCATCCTCATCCGGTATTTCCAGAGTGGTTGCGTCGGGAAAAGACAATTCCATCGTTTCGAGCTCAAGAATTTCATCATCTTCATCGTTGATAGTTGGAAACGAGGCTTCATTGAACGCGGGCCGGGTGCTCGCAATCGTAGGTACTTCTGAGTCACCGTCTTCGGGCGATTCCAACACTTGCCCGGCCTGATCCGACGCTATCTTGACCACGACGGCCGTCAGATTGTCCTCGGCACCTCGCTCAAAGCACAATTCTTTCAGGAATTCGCATACCTCGGCGGGTTCACCGCCAAACGTCAGAACGCCCTTTATTTCCTGATCGCTCACATGACGCGTGATGCCGTCTGAGCAGAGAAGAAACGCCGAACCGGGTTCGACCATCATCGTTTTTAGATCGATCTCGACGGCTGATTCGGCCCCTAAAGCACGGTTGATGATATTGCGGCCTGGGTGATTCTCTGCCTGTTCGTGCGTCATGCGACCAGCCCTCACTTCCTCGGCGACCATTGAATGATCATCAGTCTCAGCGAATAAATTGCTTTCGCGATCGACCCGGTAGAGCCGCGAATCACCCACGTGTCCAATCGTTGCAATGTTGCCTGCCACGTAAAGGGCGACGATTGTGGTGGCCATGTTGGAAAGCTGCGGCAATTCGTGAGCCATCTGGTGGATCGCCGAATTTGCCCGTCCGATTGCCGTCCGCATGACAAACTCGGGATCCTCGTCGTCACGACGGTTCGTGAAGGCCTCGCCGAGGATCTCGACGGCCATTTGCGATGCAACATCGCCGGCCTGGGCACCGCCGACACCATCCGCAACCGCGTAAATTCCACACTGTCCCATTTCGAGATAGGAATCCTCGTTCTGCGGGCGCTTATCACTCAAGCCGCGGTCGGTGATCGCTCCGGATGTGATACGAAAAGTACTTTCCATTCCTAACTGTCTCCGGTTCAATGTGGGCCCAAAATCTTCTTTACGGAAATAAGATCGGATTTATCTTACGGTTCTACCTGAAACTCGTCATTTCGCCTGTCAATGCTGTTGCGATGCGAGAAAGCCATCAACATGCCAAGCATCGTCAGGCTCGTTATCAGGCTAAATCCGCCATGGCTGACAAAAGGCAATGTAATACCTGTCATTGGTAACGCCCGCGTGATGCCGCCGATGTTCACAAGGGCCTGAAACCCTATAAATGCCGCGAGGCCGATCGAACACAATTTACTGAACATGTCGCGAGAGTCACGAGCCGTTCTGACGCCTGCGCTGACAAACACAATTAGCGCAAAGGTTACCAACAAACCGCCAAAAAGTCCAAGTTCTTCCGCTAATGCGGCGAATATATAGTCTGAATCTGCAACCGGTATCAGTTCTGGATATCCCAGCCCCAAACCACGTCCCGTTGTACCGCCCGATGCGATACCAAATGTTGCCTGCGCTGGTTGAAACGCCAAAACATCAAACCACGCGTCAATATTGATCGTCTTTTGCAGATCAGGGTCTTCGTCGAGCATCTGCGGCAGATTCGGGTCTTTTTCTACAAGTTTCTTGTAATAGTCGTTGTAATCATCCTTCCACCACGATGTTTCGGGTGACGGCGGGTTAAAACCATCGAGCCATAGGTGAAAACGCTGTTGAATGCGATCCGGCAAAATCGTCTTTACAGGTGACGCAAGCGTGGGCAAGAGCGGAATCTTTTCCTGCGTCTTTTCCGGGAGGGCACCAACAACCAATATGGAAACCACGAGTAGAACACTGCCAACCATGACAAACCGCTGCGGCAGGCGCCGGATGGCAATCAGGTAGAGGGTTGAATAAACGGCGCTGAAAACCATCATCTGCCCAAAATCTTTGAGTACAAAGAAAGGCAAAAAAGGCAGAATGGCCATAAAAACTAATGGCAGCGCATCTTTGGCGCGCGGAACGCCCCAATACGTTCTAGCCAGATTCTTATACAAGGCAGATAAAATCGCTGCGAAGCCGATCAGAAACGGAATCTTTGCCAATTCCCATGGCGTCAGGTTACCGCCGAACTTGCCTGCCCGCGACCAGACGGCCGCGACGAAAAGCGGCCCCAGTGTGAGCAGCACGATCATAAAACCGTTTGCCTGTAAAAGCTTGAGAATCCAGTCCTTGCGTAAAAGTACCAGTGCAACCATCAGGCCGATGATACCTAGAATCGGGTTGATCGTCTTTCCGGAAAGGTACACGTCCGGATAGGTCTCGGGCGCTGGAGTCGGCGTCTCGGTCGAAAGGTCAACGGGCGATGGCGGCGTGGCGGGCAGGCCCATTATGCGTTTCTTTTCCGCTGAGTAGTTTTCCTGAATGTAGTGGAGCTGCAAAACCTTGATCTTTTGCTGTCGGGCCTCGGCCTTATCCTTGCGCGACGTATACTCCGGATCGCTGAAAAGTCGGTATTGAAGGGTGAGTCCGATTGAAAAAAGTAATACTGCCGATGTATACAATGTCCAGTTTCCTTCAAACTTCAGAAACCGCTTTAAGATAATTGGCAGAACTGCAAGCAAAGAAAGCAATAATAGATTTCTGCCAGCCGTAATATTCGAGGTTTCGTAGCCTCGGATCAGCGCTCCATAGTAGATTGAATAATGAGAAATGGCAGTGATCAGGACGATCAGAGCAAGAATAAAAAAATGAGATGACGTTCTGTTTTTCACGTTTTGGCCCGGCGAACTATTTTTTCTTCTTAACCGACGGCTGGGTCGGCGCTTTTGGCTTGTACTGGTCTCCAAGAAGACCGAGTTCACGGGCCTTCAAAATGACGTTCGCGGCAATTGGAGCGGCGGTTCTGGCGCCAAACCCACCGCCTTCCACGACGACTGCGATGGCCAGTAGAGGACGTTCGAGCGGGGCGATGGTAATGAACCAGCTATCGGTTCGCTCGTACATTTGCGGCACAAAATAATCTTCCCACTGGCCGCTGGCGTTTTTTCGTCGTCGCTTTTCAGTTTTTAGTTTGCCGGATGCGTCATATTCCGGGGCAAGTTTCTCGGCGGTGCCCGTTTTTCCGCCAGTCCTGATACCTGTCCCGGCGAGTTTGGCTGAGATGACGGTGCCTGTGCCGCCTGGTTCCTCGGTGACCGTCGACATAATATTACGAATCGCATCTGCCTGCTGAGCCGAGATAACCTGCCCGAAAGACTGGGGCGGCTGATCGGCCTCGATGCGCGGTTTCATCAGTTTACCCTCCATGTTGGCGGGAATCGACGCGATCAATGCCATCTGAAATGGCGTCATCTGACCGGCGAATCCCTGTCCCATTCCCTCGATGCCGAGATCGTAGAGCGATATTTCTTTACCAGTAACCATCGTTGATTGCTGCGGAGCAATTGCCGCCGCAATCGCCGGGCTGCTTGTGTTCCAAATGTTGGGGAAAAAACGCGGAAGCAGAGCTTCTTCGGGCGAATCTACCGCCGCAATGCCCATCAGCATCGCTGTCTCGCGCAAGCGTTCGCGACCGAGTTCGATGGCGAGCTGTGCAAAGTACTGATTGCTCGACACCTTGTAAGCAAAGGTGATGTCTTTTTCCTGACAACCGCCATCGCAGACTCCGCCAACTGAACCGTCGGGCCCGAGCTTTTGCGTGGCGTCGACGATCGGTCTCGAACCTTTATAGGGCTTAAATCCCTCTGGATAGCTCGAGAAAACGGCCGTTTGTTTATTTGCTCGGAAGGCCGAGATCATGGTAAAAGTCTTAAACGTCGATCCGGGAGCATAAAATTCGCGCGTTGCTCGATTTAGCAACGGCTTGTCTCGTTTATTTCCCTCAAGTTTTAGGTAATTTTCGAGAGTCTGGGCCTCGTCGAGGTTGAATGACGGATTCGAGTACATTCCCAGCAAATCGCCGTTCTGCGGGTTTATCACGACGATGGCCCCCTTTTTACCATCAAGTTGACTTGCAAGATACGCCTGTAAATCCCGATCAATCGTGATCTTCACGTCATTTTGCCCGTCCTGAGGCCGTTTGATTTTTGTCAGGACTTCCCACGATTCCGGCATCGGATCGGCTTGTTTCTTATACAGGGTGCGTTCGAGGCCGGGCGTGCCGCGTTCGGTTCCCAAAAGGTGGGCCATTTCCTTTTCCAGGGCAAATCCGCGGGCAATGTCTCCATCCTTATCAATTTTATAGTACGCGAGAGCGCTTGAGAGGTTTCCTGACCGGTCAAGCATCCACCCACGCAGATTGGCGGCGGTTGAACGGCGGTTGCGAAGGTCTTTGTAGCTTAGAGCCTGGAATTGTTCGTTGGATTCGTCCGCAAAATACGTCCAGTAAACCTGAAAACCAAAAACTGAGAACGCCAGAACGACAAAGAAAACCTGCCAGATGCGTAAACTTCGATTGGTAACTGTTTGCGTCAGACGGCGCTTTACTTCTAGCGGAAGTTCGCGTTCGAAAATAAGCTTGTGCCGGCGAAAGTTTTCAAAAAAAGTGATCACCAAAAAGCCAATCAATATTCCAACGCCGACGATATATACAATCGTTAGTCCCGCTGGTGTGCGCTCCAATACCTGACCACCGAAGAGGTTCTCAGGTTTCCACTGATTCCAATCGATGAGAAACAGTAACAGGCGGTTCATTTTGGTTCCTCAGTTAAGTCCGATAGGGATTTTTCTATTTGCGGACTAATCTCCAACGTTTTTTCCGGCAGTTCAGTGGAAACCTTGCTCGTAAACTCGATTCCGTCTATCTGAAATGCGTTTTCCACCGAGATAGTTTCAGGAACAACAGTAGGATCAAGCGGCACGTGCTCAAAAACTACTTCGACGGTACCAAATTTCAAGCGATCTCCTTCGTTCAGACTCACAGCCTTTCCGTAGGCAATACGCTCGTCATTTACGAAAGTTCCGTTGGTCGAACCCGTATCCGCAACCGACAGATTCGCGTCATCGTCAACGGCCAGCGAAGCGTGAATCTTGGAAACACTAATGTCGTTGATCATCAGTTCGTTCGCGGCCGTCCGGCCTACTGAAAGCCGTCCGTTTGCCGGGAATTTGAGACGTCGGTCACGGCGGCTGCCGTCGAGTTCAAATTGGGCTATGAATACGTCGCCGCCAACCGGCGTTGAGGGAATCTCGGTCGGCACCGACGGCATTAGACTGATTGACGGGATTGTGACATTCAACTGCGCCTCGCTTTCATCGTCCGAGAATTTGTCGAAACTGACAAATAGTCTTACCCCTTCGGTAAAATAGTCGGGTTTGACCTCAAGTCTGAGTGGGGCGTAAGTGTAATAAAGTTTATCGTTTATGTGATCAACGGCAGCCGTCAAAAGTTCGCTTTCAAGTTTTTCAAGCGAGTCGTCCGCGTCGGTCGAGAACTTATCCCATTGAACCTTGAGGGAGATATTGTGAGGTACGACAAAACCCTTGCCCGCGACATCCTTCGCCTCCGAATCGAGAAGCTTCTTCATCCGCTCGACCAATTCGCTGGTGGCGAGACTGCTCGACGGCGTCCAACGGCGGCCCGTAAATCTGTCGAGCGTGTCGCCGATCTTTGCAAGCGCACCCTGCACAAACCAATCAGCCGAGAATCCTTTGTTGGAAACAGGTGTTTTATCCGTCATTTTGCGACAAATAGCAGGGCGACAATCTTTACAAAAAAACTGTCGCAATTTTACCCGAAATTCAGCCTAAAGAAAAGCAAATCAATACTGTTGCTTTCCACAGTTAAACAATGTAAAATATTTTTGGAAAGCGTTATGCATTCCATCTTTTCCTAATTAGCGTCCCCGTACTTAAGTGGTACTGACGCGGCAACAAAAGCAGATTGCGACAGCAAAAACTTATGAGAAACAGACTCCATAAGGCAGGACAAGGTTTTACGGGATTTTCCATGACCGAGCTATTAATAGTTCTCGGCGTGGTTGGGGTAATGTCCGTGATCTCCTTGCCGTACATAGTCAACTACAAAAAAGCCTATAAATCTGAGGATCAGGCCCTGAAGGTAATCGACATGATGCGTGAGGCAGGGCAACTTGCCTTGGCGCGAAGGCGGACTATCCGATTCGAGATAGATTACACCGATAACACCGCCATTTTAATAGATGAAAATGGAGCGGCGGTGGATACAAAAATCAGAAGTATTCCTTTGGAGCTCGTAAAAGATGTGCGCATGGATGTCGTTCCGGCGAGCATCACGCGGCCAAATCCGCCCAATTACAACGATAGTACCGCCGCACCCGACACGCGAGGCCACCAGTCTGGAGGTGCTACTGTTTCGGGACATTCGGTATGGTTGGCTCGCTTTAGAAGCGACGGTTCGGTTGTAAATAACGCGGATTTGCCCCTCAACGCGAATCTATATAGCTGGCCACCTGTCTCGCCGGGAAGCACAACGCCCCGAAGTGCGGCCGAGGTTCGTGCAATTACACTCTTCGGTGGAAGTGGGGCAATTCGTTACTGGAAACACAACGGTTCGACCTTCGTGGCGAACCAATAAGGAAAGTAGATAAACGTATGAAAAACAAGTCAGAAAGTGGTTTCTCATATATCGACGTGATGATCGGCCTGGTGATCATGATGGTTGGCATCCTGGCGATGCTGGCGGCAATATCATGGTCGGTCGTTCAGGCCGCGGGACATGAGCAACAACTGCTCGCAAAGCAGGTTGCCACATCAACGCTCGAATCGATAATGGCGGTCAAGGAAACGGATCCCACTCGCATGGGTTGGCCCGCCGTAGGTAACGTAGGATCCAACCCTGATCCTGTGTCGGGCGTTGCGCAGGGAATATTTTCAGTTGGATTTAACGCAGTCAGGGTAAATGCCGGGACGGACGAAGTCGTGGGTACCGCAGATGACACAGGCACAACTATTTCACAACTACGGCGAAGAATTGTTATCACCGATATTTGTGATCCCGACCGGCCATCGCCGGTAATATGCAACCCGGCCGGTACAGCGCCGGTTCGTATCCGTTCGGTCCAGATTACCATCACCTACAACGTGGGAGGACTCCAACGGCAGGAGCAGGTGGCAACCGTCCTCACTGATTACGCAGTCGTGAACTAAGATAAATCGTCCTATGAAGAATAACGCAGCCGAAAAAACTATAAGGCAAAACTCGGAACGCGGGTTTTCACTGCTCGAACTACTTGTTTCGATGACGATCTTTTTGATCGTTTCCGCATCCGTTTGGGGCCTTCTGCGGACCGCTCAGCAAAGCAGGTCAACCGTAACGGAACAGGTTCAGCTCGCCAAGAGTGTACGAATTGGACTCAACCTGATGTCGCGCGATGCGTATAACGCCGGTTACAGTTACCCGGCATCGAGTACGGTTGTGCTTCCCGATAACCGGCTTTCGGCCGCCCTTGGGATACCGATCGATTTTGACACGAGCCGCGATACCGTACCTCCGATAATAGCTGGGGACAATATTACGCTAAACACATTCAACACGGCCGCAAATGTCCGGACCGACCAGGTCACATTCATGTTCAAGGATCCGACGTTCAATGTCGTGGGCGGCTTTTCTCAGCCATTAAACATAAACGCGGCGACTACCACGGCGGGAGGCATTGATGAGATCGTACCGATCTCGGGCACCAACGCATCGTGTAGGGTCAACGATATCTATGTTGTGATCGGCAATACCGGCGCGACGATCGGTGTTGCGACAGGTCTGAGCGGAACCGATAGAATCCAGTTTTCCAACGGAGACCCGCTCGTACTAAACCAGACAGGCTCCGCAGGGCCGCTAAGGGCGATCACGATTCCCGCAAGCATTCAGCGGGTTCGTATGGGGACCTATTTCGTCACGGCGGATGGTATTCTCACTCGGCGCGAATTCGCGAATGTGCTTCCGGCTGTTGCGTTCACCGACGTACCACTGGTTTACGGCGTCGAGAACTTTCAAATTCAATACGTCATGGACAGCGGGGCCATCTCGGACAATCCGAGCGCCGGCCCTGACGGAGTTGCAGGTACCGCTGACGATACACAGTCGAATCTCGCCGCGGTTCGGCAGATAAGGTTCACGATCAGCGTCCGCTCGACGGAGAAAAACGCGGCTGGGCAGCCGTATCGCGAAACAATGACGACGACCGTCAGTACCAGAAATTTGGGTTACGAAGCAAGCTAATTCAGGGAAGGGACAAAAGAAAATGAAGGTTAGAAATATTGAAAAAGTAGATACAGTAGACCGCTTTGCTGATCCGGGACAAAAAGGTTCGGCAATCGTCATATCATTGTTCATTCTTGCGTTGATCGGCGTTTTTGTGGCACTTGCAATGTCACGATCATCGGCTGAGGCTGCTGCCACTGGCAACGAGTCAGCCGAAGGTCGCACGTTTTATGCGGCGCAGGGAAGTCTCGAGTCCATGACGCGAAATTTCAACAAGGTTTTCGAGGTTAAACTCAACCCAACGACAACGGATCTCGACAATGTCCGAGATGGAGTTGTCCCGGGCCTTGGCACGTATACGTTTTTGCAGGAACTCGACCAGACCGGTGTCAGCAATGTTAGAACGCTGACGGGTGGCCCGTACACAGGGCTGATAGCGATCCAGGACTCATGGCGCCTGAGAACGACGACGACCAGCAACAACGGTACGACCGCGAATCCTATTGGTACTCAAGTTCAGTTGTCCCGCAATGTCCTGAACAATCGTATTCCTATCTTTCAGTTCGGTATTTTCTACAATGACGATCTCGAGCTGTTTCGACCGCCGCGTTTCAGTTTTGGAGGCCGCGTCCACTCGAATGGGAACTTCTTTATTTCGCCTGGTTCTGAAGGCGTATATTTCGATTCGCGCGTAACCGCAGCCGACCAAATCGTCACGCAGACGTGGCGCAATTGGGATACGGCGGACAGCGGCAACAGTCAGACGTGGATCAAGAACGCCTCTGGGACCTTTGTCCAGCTAACGCCGACGATGGGCAGCGTTCTGAATACATCGGCTGGTTCGTCCGACAATATTTTTGAGTTTCCACCTTCTGTGCCGATTCCGGCCCAGACCCCGAATGCCGATTTGCCGCCGAGTCGTATAAACACCAATTTTCTTTCTCAGTCCTCGGTATTTGACGGAAACCTTCAGGCAAACACGCCGACATTGCGGCTTCCTTTGAACGTTGGTGCCGCGACAGACCTCATTGAAATGGTCAGGCGCGGAAAAGAGATCGCCACCCCGGCGGGCGGTGACCTAGAGGCCGGCGGCCCGCCAACTAACCCTTCCGGAACTCCGGTACCGGTAACGGTCGCGGACAACCCGATCTTAAGAAGCGAGCGTTTCGCTAATAAAACCGGCATCCGCATCTCGCTTGCTGACAGCCAGGCAAAACTGCCCGGCTGTGCGTCCGGCATCGGCACGAATCCTATAAACACGACTCTCGCTTCGAAATGCGGAGTCCGCCTGGACGGACGTCCGGACGGAATGCCTCCGGAACCAACGGTTGCGCCAACGCCAACAGCCACTCCTGATCGCGTCCGTGGCTATCAACCGAAAGCTATGAAACGGCTTGTCACCGATGCTGATTTCACGACCGCTCCCTACCGGGCAACGCGCGTTAACGGTGAGCGTTTTTACACGGGCGGGGCGACCGTCGGACGCGAGGTTTGGATCAAGGTCGAGACCGTCCGTACAAACGACGCTACTCAGGAAATCGTGACGAGCGATATTACAGAGGATTTTTTGAGTTTAGGAATCACGGAACAGGCGTTAGCTATCAACGATGGCGCGGTCAAGTTTAGGATTACCGACAATCGATACAACGACACGGCGCCGACTTCGCCCCTGACGGTATCGTCGGTTCAAGCCGCATCGGTCGGAACGGACAGTCGCTCGATAATTAAGCTCCAGCGGTTTGTCATACCTGGCAAGGCGATACCGACGCCGGCGGCTACGCCGAGCAGGTATACCTCGTATTTCCCGGCGACGAGCATGGCGGCATATGCGCCTGGTTTTAATGTTGTCCAGCGATTTTCTGGTATCGACCAGACGAAAGCGACGAACGGATGCAGGGATTCGGGAACCGACGTTGTTGTAACGGCAACTCCAGTATGTGGTACGGTTCTCAATGCAGAAGCAAGTAACGACCGATTTGGAACAGGCACCGCGATCGTGCAGGACAAAACCTATACCGAAAGCCTGGCCCACCTGAAACTGGCCACGGTTAACGGCGTAGCTTTGACGGGCGTTGTGCCATTTCCAATACAGATGTTTGACGCCCGCGAGGGTTCGTATTACGACGAGCGGAGCACCACCTATTATGCAAATCTCGCCCGGCTGCAGCGCAACGGATTGATGAGCATGATCGATATCGACGTGGCCAATCTTCGCCGGTTTTTGCGCGGCGACTTTAACGGTCTCTTTCCGATCGACACAAAATATGCCCTGGCTAGCGGCGGAGCGGGTTTGACGAATGCGGCCATTCCACAGGAGGCCGGTTGGATCCTATACATTTCCGATCGCCGCGGCGACACTGATTTTGACGGCGAATATGACATGGAAGACATATATTCGTCGGCTCCCGGCAACGGCGGCAGCTTTCAGCAGCTTGGCGAAGACGCCAACCGCAGCGGCTCTATGCAGGCCAAATACATGAGTGCCACGACGGACTGGGACCTGACGGGTTGTGTCGCCGGCGGCGCCGATTGCGAAGCGCCGAGGTATGTCGACACGTGGGCCCCTGATTTTGCCGCGGTGATCGATCACAAATACTATCGTCGCGCGGTGCGTTTGATTAACGGCACGACGATACCGGGCATATACGATGCGGGAACTCCCGGAAACACACGTGGTTTTACCGTCGCCAGCGAAAACGGCATTTACGTCAAAGGCAACTACAACGCAACCGGTGCCAATGCGCCGCCGGCATCGGGCAACACACCGTTCACCGGGTATCAGCCGTTCAACACCGAAACTCACATTCCGGCGTCGATCGTTTCCGATGGTGTCACTATCCTGTCGAATGCATGGAACGACGGACAGAGTTTCATGTCAACCGTGACAAGTCCGTACAATCAGACAAACCGAGTCGCGACCGGGACGCAAATGCGATTTGCGATGATCTCGGGCGACACGATAGCCAGCCGGTCGGGAACGCCGCATCAGGGCGGGATTTCGCCGAGATTGAATGGCGGCGTCCACAATTTCAAGCGTTTTCTCGAAACTTGGACTGGCCAGCGGCTCGATTACAGCGGATCGCTGATCAACCTCTTTAATTCGCGTAACAACGCTGGTTCGTTCAAATGCTGTAACACGGTGTACAATCCACCAATTAGAAACTGGGTTTTTGACAGCACTTTCCTCGACCCGGCCCGTCTGCCGCCTGGAACGCCTTTCTTCCAATACGTCCAGACAACTGGATTTTTAAGGACGAACGACTAACCTTGAATGCAGAAGCCCGCGCGTTAGAGGCTGTGTCAAAACTCGGCTGAAAAACTATTTTCCGAAAAACTTGGCGCATAAATCGCTTCTAAGACGTTTTTCGAGGTCGGCGAATGATATTTGATCCCCCATTTTTGGAAATTTCGCGGAATTTCCGAGTTTTGACACGGCCTCGTTAGGAAGGGCTTACCAATCGATAGTTCCGTGTTAAGCCCTCGGCCCACGCGGGAGCTTCCGCATTCAGTGTGCCTCGTTGCCGAGGCCCGCGCGTTAGCAAGGGCTTAACAACCGATGGTTCCGTGTTAAGCCCTCGCTCACGCGCGGGCTTCTGCATTTCTATTTCTTCACTCTCGGCAGCTGGAAGACATATGTGGTTCCGCCTACGGCTAAAGAGAATACGACAAAATCTGCGTTTTTTACTCTTCGAAAATAGACCAGTCCTTTTACCGAGTGACTTGGTTGGACGGACTTTGTTGTGAGAGCGGTTTCGCGGATGCGGCGCTGGGCGCCCATGACCATGTCAGTTCGGGCGGCGTTTTGGCGAGCGACGGCCTGTTGAGTATCCTTGTCGGGGACGATGACATCGACGCGGTAGCGGGTACCGTCGGAGCGTCGCATCTCCTTTGTTTCAACGGTCTTGGCTCCGTCGGCGATAAACGTGTCGAGCGAACTTTCCTGTCTGACGTCGGTCGCCATTACGCGGATAATATCTCGGGTCGGGATCGCGGTTTCGGCGCGTATCGGTTTTTGGAGCTCGTGGAAGTCAGCCTTTGTCTTAAAATGGGCCGCGCCCCACATATCCGCGTCAAAGAATACGGATTCAGACGTGCCGTTTGTGATGCCGGCGCCGACGATGTTGTAATCCGCTTCCTCGAGAAAGACGACTGAGAGCGTAACGCCATTGTGCGTTATGGAGCTGACCGGTCCGCGATCGGTCGAGATCGAGTTGCACGAGATAATGTCATCGACGGGTACCGATTTGCTCTTAACACCGCACCCCGGATCGCCGCTCCAGAAAACCAACCGCCCCGATGGTTGCCCGTAGGCAGCACCGAACGAGATAACCAAAATAAGCAATGAAAGAAACGGCTTCATAGCGTTGTTTCCTGAACAGCCAATCTACAACCGATATTTCTAAACACGTTTGTACTCTCAATAGGTTGCATTGTCAATTGAAACAGATTCTAAGAGATGTGAGGACTTGCATCGCAGCGTGCGTCGTTTTCGAAAGAAAAACTCGGCACGCTAATCAAGAGTCCCCAAAAAATATCCCAGCGTGACGAATTGCGGGCGGGTACCACATTGCGGCACGGGACACGTGGGATTGTGGGACACCCTGCAAAATCTACAGTTCCAGTCTCACCACCTCGTCGAAGTCCCTTGAAATCATCTGAGTCCGTTCGGGTCAGGCTTTAGCTTTCACCCCAAAAACGCTAGAATCAGAGACTTACGGCAGAGACGCGATATGGCGAAGAAGATTAAGAAAAAGATCGATCTGAAGAAAGATCGCAGACGGCGTCAGGCTGATGCTCGCGGGCATGGGCGAAGATCCGGAGCGTGAAGGTTTGAAGAAAACCCCCGACCGCGTCGCCGATTTTTATGCTGAGTTGACCGAGGGGATGTGGATCGATCCCGGCCGAGCATATAGTCCCACTGCCCGGCGATTCGCATGACGAAATGGTGATCGTCAAGGACATCTCGATCGCTTCGGTCTGTGAGCACCATCTGGCACCGTTCACGGGAAAATGCCATATCGCGTACATCCCCAAAAGATGGCCGCATCATCGGATTGTCGAAACTTGCCCGCATCGCTGAGGTATTCGCCCGCCGCCTACAGGTGCAGGAACGCCTGACTCAGCAGATCGCCCAGACGCTGTTCGACAAACTTGATCCGATCGGAGTCATGGTCGTAATCGAGGCTGAGCATACTTGTATGACGCTTCGCGGAGTGAAGAAACCCGGTGCGGTCACGATAACGTCAGCGGTTTTGGGTGGTTTTCGAAAAGATCCGCGGACTCGTGCGGAGGCGATGTCATTGATCAAAGGGTAAGGTAAATTGGCGAGCAAGACTTTCTACATAACAACGCCGATCTATTATGCGAACAGCCTGCCGCATCTTGGGCATCTGTACACGACGATCGTGGCGGATGTCGATCCAGCGGCATAAGAAACAGCGTGGGTTTGACACGTATTTTCTGACCGGAACTGACGAGCACGGCATAAATATCCAGCGAGCGGCGGAGAAAAATGGCCGAACGCCGCAGGAACAGGTCGATTATATTTCGGGCGAGCTAAAGCGGATGTTTCACGATTTTCGGCTCGATACTGAGAACGGCGGTTACGACATTTTCATGCGGACGACCGAGCCGTTTCATTACGAAGGCGTTCAGCATCTGTGGCGTGAGATCGCCAAAAACAAAACTCCGAAAGGGAACGACACGATCTACAAAGGCTTTTACGAAGGCTGGTTCTGTGCTCCGTGTGCCGAGTTTAAGACCGAGGACCAGTATTACACGCCCGAAGGCTCGGACGTGCCGAGTTGCCTGATCCACGAACGGCCGCTCGACAAAGTCGCCGAGGAAAGCTATTTTTTTCGGCTGTCGGATTACGATGAATTTTTGATCGATCTGATCGAGAACGATGCTGGATTTGGTAAGGCCCGAAGCACGCGAGAATGAGGTTTTGTCGTTTATTCGCGGCGGCTTGCAGGATCTTTCGATTAGCCGGCAGAAATCTTCGGTTTCGTGGGGCGTTCCGGTTCCGGATGATGAAAATCATGTGATGTACGTCTGGCTCGACGCACTTTCCAACTACATCACAGCTATTGGTTACGGCAATGCGGAAAAGGCATCGGTCGGTTTTGAAAAATATTGGCAAGAATGCCAGTGCATCTTGGTCGGCAAGGACATCTTGCGGTTTCACACCGTTTATTGGTTTTCGTTCCTGACCGCGGCCGGGTTGCCGCTGCCAAAGACAGTTTATGCCCACGGCATGTGGCTGGATGCCGATGGCCGAAAGATGGGCAAGACAATGGGTAACGTGATCGAAGTTGATGTTTTACATGAACATTTTCAGGTCGATGCGATGCGTTATTTTGTGCTTCGCGAAATGGTATTTGGCCAGGACGGCAAGTTCGGCTACGAAAACCTGATCGACCGTGCAAATGCCGATCTCGCCAGCGGCCTCGGCAATCTCGCCAGCCGCACGTTTTCGATGATCACCAAATATCGCGACGGCCTGATCCCGAGCGGCAAGATCGCCGAAGAAAATTACCTCAACGCCAAACGTGCAGGAGTTAGCCCGGACGAACAGGAACTTGTCATCCGTGATCGAACATGCACGCGACGAGTTTATGCGGCGGTTTGATAATTTTGAGTTTAGCCTGGCTCTCGAAACGCTCTGGACGGTGATCGCCCGCGTTGATAAGCTGATCTCCGACTCGAAGCCATGGGAACTGATAAAAGACGATAAACAGGCTGAGACGCTCAATGCGGTCCTTTATCGAGCCTGCGAAACACTGCGTTGGCTTTGCATACTGCTTTATCCGGTAATGCCCGAGGCGTCAAAAAATATCTATGGCCAGATCGGCCTTAGCGAAGACATCGCAAAGTTCGATCCGGCAAATCTAAAATGGGGCGAACTCGCCGCCGGGACAAAGATCGGCGAAACCGTTGGCGTTTTCCCGAGAATTGATAAGAACAAAGTTATGAATGAAATAAAAGAGCAGTCAGCAGTCAGCAGTGAGCAGTCAGCGGCGGCCCTGTCAGAACCGGGAGAGATAGCGACTGGGTCGCCCGCGTCATGCCGAACAAACCGACAACAGAAGTCGACTAACTTCATCACGATCGACGATTTCCTCAAGGTCGATCTTCGCGTCGGTGAGATCAAGGTGGCAGAACGCATCCCGAACGCCGACAAACTTCTTCGTTTCGAGATCGACCTCGGCGAACCCGAACATCGCCAGATCCTCGCCGGCCTCGCCGAATACTACGACCCCGAAACACTCATCGGCCGCAAAGTCGTCGTCGTCGCCAACCTAAAACCCCGCAAAATGCGTGGCCTCGAATCCCAAGGCATGATCTGCGCCGCCTCGCTCGAAGACAATTCCGGGCCGAAACCGGCGTTGGCTGCGTTTTTGGAGGACGTCGAAATAGGAGCTAGGTTAAAGTGAGCATTGAGTTCGATTGGGATCCGGCAAAAGCCGTATACAACCTCAGTGAGCATAAAGTGTCGTTCAATGAGGCAAAGTCGGTTTTCGGCGATCCGCTCGCCCGCGTATTCTTCGATGAAGACCATTCATTCGAAGAAAAGCGGCACGGAATCTATGGTCGAACGATCGAAGGGCGTTTGATTTTGGTAGTCTTTACGGAGCTGACTGATGATATGATTAGAATCATTAGTGCTAGGGACATGACGCCACGCGAAAGGAGGGAATACGAGTATGCAGATGGACGAAAATGATGATGTGCTTCCGGAATACGATCTGGATTTCTCGAAATCCAAGCCGAATCCCTATGCTGCGCGTTTCAATCAAGGAACTGTAACAGTAACGCTTGACTCGGATGTCGCGAAAGATTTTCCGAGCTCGAATTCCGTAAACGAAGCCCTCCGTTTCTTGATCCGAATCACGGAGAAGCATCAAGCCGAGCTCACGTCAAAATAGGGATGCAAATCAGGCTTGACGAAAAGAATGTCGCCTTCTTGAGTAGTCCTGACGCATGACCCGGCTTTCATATGGCAAACACTTTTAGAATAGATCGTTCGAGCGTCCGCAAACTCCTCGATGATTATCAAAAAGTTACTCAGGATAAGAGCCTCGGCGATGGTCAGTATCAAAAGGTCTATCTGTCCGAATTGGCAAAGCTAAACGAGGACAAACTCGCCGCGATACTAGAGGCAACATTTGACGCGAGCTTACGAGAAGAAGAGGGTAAACATCACAAATTTTCTATTGTTGTTTCCCCGCCCGAAGCCGCATTTGAACATTTGAAATCCAAGCACACGCAAAGTCACGATCACGGGAGCTTCTCTAACGTTTTCTCGTTCGCTACGCCTATCAAGATTGATAAGTTGGCAAAAATAGCTCCCGCGTTCGAGGGAACAAACAGGAAACTTCGTGTTTGGTTTGACGAGGAAGGTAAACCCGAAATTTGGGGAGGTGCTACTGCGTCTTATTTCGACTATCGCGGTTTAGAAATCTCGGCCTTTGCCGCTGGTCAACTATTGATTCAACGCGAACTTCCGACATCTTTATTGCCGAGACACTTGCTTACCTTTTCACGGCTCGAACGCATCACGAGAACCTCACCGCTATACCGTCTTATCAGTGGCGACTCAACTCCCGAAGGTGAAAGACGGCCACAGTCCGAGCTAGACCACGACCGAAAGTCATACGGTCTCTTCATCAACATCCTCAACCGAATGAGTGCTCACCGACACGGCGGCACTCTTCTGTTAGTGCCAAAGGAGTTTGCACTTGACGCATCTTTGGATTGTCGTACGATACCGTCGCCCACGTATGACCATATTGAGGACAAGCTCCGACGAGAGGAAAAGGAAGAAGAGCTTATTGCCAAGCAACGAGAAGGTACTGGCGATTCGAGCCATACTAGAGAACCGTGGCGATACGAAAAAGATAGTAATTTCATTGGTCAACTCACGGCCATCGATGGAGCTACGGTCATTACGAAAGAGTTGGCGGTCTTGGCACTCGCAGCCAAGATTAAAAAGCAACGACGTCCCGACAAAAATCTTGATTCAAGATTCGTTTCAGACGGACGAGGAACGCACGTCCTACGTCGCCTCCCAAGGTGAGGAGTTGAGTAACTTGGAAGGCCTAGGCGGGACTCGTCATCAATCGGCGGCTCGTTTTGTTTATGAAAACCGAACACAGAATGTCTTTGCTATTGTGGCCTCGCAAGACGGCAGGGTGTCCATTTTTTATTGTGATAAGGGAACGTTGATTGTTTTTCGACACGCGGAATTTTACTACTATGGTGTCAAGATTTGAACGCAAACAGAATGAACCTAATCGATACCCACTGCCACATAGACGGCGAACAGTTTGAACAGGATCGCGACGAGGTTGTTCAGCGGGCTCGGGAGGCTGGGGTTGTGGCGATGTTGAATATTGGGACGGGCGATCCGCATAGCGATGATTTTCGGCGGGCGGTGGCGGTGGCGGAGAGGTATGAGGGCGTTTACGCGTCGGTTGGGGTTCATCCTCATGATGCCAAGCTTTACGACGGGGCGGCTGAGGAGCATTTGGTTGAGCTGGCGAAGAGCGAGAAGGTGATCGCGTGGGGCGAGATCGGGCTGGATTATTACTATGATCATTCGCCGCGTGATGTGCAGCGTGATGTTTTTCGGCGGCAGATACGCACCGCAAGGTCGTTGGGGCTGCCGATCATCATTCACAGCCGCGATGCTGATGACGAGACGGTTGAGATTTTGACGGAAGAATGTTCCGAAATAGCTGATAGCGGAAAGCTGATAGCTGATAGCGGTTTTCCTGGCGGCATCATGCACTGCTTTGGCGGCACGCCGGCGATGGCTGAGGCTTTGATGAACATCGGGTTTCTGATCTCGTTTGCTGGGAACGTCACATTCAAAAAGGCTGAGAATCTGCGTGACGCGGCTCGTGTTGTTCCGCTCGACAGATTATTGATCGAGACAGATTGCCCTTTTCTCACACCAGTTCCATTTCGCGGGAAGCGGAACGAGCCGAGCTTTGTGATTCACACCGCCAATTTCCTCTCCGATTTTTATGGCATTGATGTCGAAGTACTTGCGGATCGAACTACCACCAACTTCCTGGAATTTTTCGGACTAAATTTAGCCACGAATAGCACGAATTAGATCCGTATTCGTGTTATTCGTGCAATTCGTGGCAAAATCTTCTTATGGCAAAAGAAAATTCATTCGACATTGTTTCTAAAACCGATTACGCAGAGTTGACCAACGCTCTCAATCAGACCGAGAAAGAAATCTCGCAGCGGTTCGATTTCAAGGGCAGCAAGGCTGCGGCGGTTTTGCAAGGTAAGGATTTGCAGCTGACTGCCGAGGACGATACGCGTTTGCGGAATATGAACGATATTCTCCAATCCAAATTGCTCAAACGCGGCATTTCTCTGAAAGCTCTCGATTATCAAAAGGCCGAACCTGCCGCGGGCGGAACGCTTCGTCAGCTAGTGAAGATACAACAGGGAATTCCCATTGAAAAAGCAAAAGAGGTCGTTCGCTTTATCAAAGACGAAAAGTTCAAAGTCCAAGCCTCAATCCAGGGCGAAACCGTCCGTGTTTCGGGCAAAGACCGCGATACTCTACAGGATGTCATGGCAAAGCTGAAGGCGAATGACTTTGGGATAGATATGACATTTGATAATTATCGGAGCAACTAACCGCGAAAAATGCGAAAGGGAATTCTCATTTTTATTGTTTTCATTCTGGCTCTAGTTTCTGGAGTGGTTGCTTGTTGGATTTTTCCTCCGATAAGAGGTAGTTTCCTTTCACCGAACGGAAGATATCGGATCAATTTGCGCGGTGAAGAAGATCGCCCCTTGACGCCGTTTGGCTTTCACAGCCGAATGACCGCCGACGTGGTTTCCGGTTCTAACCTACTTGGACGAACTCAGGTGCATACGGCGGACTGGCTCGACGGTAGTTTTTATGAAGTCTATAAGAGTTTCAGATGGCACGATGAAAATGTATTTGGCCTACACGGATTTCAGGATCGCGAGCGGAGAACGGCAGGTGGCGGAGATGCACTAACTATTACTAATAGCTCTTCCAAGAAGGTCAACTGGTTAAATCTGAGGTTCGGAGACAGTCGATTCTTGATCTTGGAAATGGACTCGAACCGAGCCCAAACCGTTTATGTAGATCGTTCGATGGGCTTCATATATTTTTTCGGTGAGTTTGAGGATGGAACTCCATTTGCGAGCAACGGCGTGAATTTTCGCGGTGGAGAAAATCAACGGCGGGAACGTTTTATCCAATTTTGCGCCACTGTTGACAATAATGGGGCGCGTGTAAATAGTACGGTACTACAAGGTGCCAATACTTTTTCGGGTATGGGGAAACCTCTTATGGAAATTGATGTTCCCACGATAGTTAAGTGCGGCGATTAGTGTGATGCAGACATTTGCCCCCATGCGTGAGCCGCAGGATGCTCATCTTGCTTCTAAGCGGATTTTTGATCTGATCAAGGCTGAGTTGGCTTTGGTTGAGGAGGAGTATGAGCGGCAGGCGAGTTCGAATATTCAGGTAATTGATTATCTGGGCGAGTATTTGCGTGCTTCGGGTGGTAAGCGGGTGCGGCCGGCTTTGTTGATATTGTCTAATTACGCGGTTGGCGGGACAGCGACTAACGACAATGTATTCGCCTGGCAACCGTGATGGAGATGCTGCACACGGCGACGCTTGTGCATGACGATATTATTGATAATGCGGATCTGCGGCGTAATCGTTCGTCGGTGAATGCCCGGTTTGGCAATCAAACTGCTGTTTTGATGGGCGATTGGCTTTACATGTCGGCGTTTGAGACGACCGTGCGTGAGCGTTCGCTGGAGATCATCGATATTCTTACGCGGTTGACGCGAAAGATGACCGAGGGCGAGTTGATACAGCTGACGCGGATCGGGCGTTTGGATATTTCGGAAGCCGAGTATTTTGATATCTTGGAACGAAAAACCGCTTTTCTTTTTTCGGCCTGCTGCGAGGTTGGGGCGATACTTGCGGGTGCGGGAAACGCCGAGCAAACGGCGCTCCGCGATTATGGAATGCATCTGGGCATTGCGTTCCAATTGTCCGACGATATTTTAGACCTAACGTCGGATACCGAGAATCTCGGCAAAGAAGCGGGGTCGGACCTTCTGGAAGGCAAATTGACACTGCCGTTGATCTATTTGCTCGAAAAATCTCCAACGGTTAAGTCGAAACTCGAAAAGGTGATGTTCGACGGGGAATATTCCGCAGTCTCGCGTGCGGAACTTCGGTTTATGTTGGTTGAACACGGCATTCTGCTGACAATAAAGGAGCGGGCAGATATTTACGCTGATCGGGCAAGAAAAAGTCTTGATGTTTTGCGAGAATCGGAGTATCGTTCTTGTTTGGAAGATGTTTTGAACTTTGTGACCGAAAGGAATAACTAGGTTTGAAAGTCGCACCGATGCAATCAATAATTCCATCCGCGTCGTAAGCGCTATAATTACAATATGTTAGACGAAACTGCTGTAGCATCTCTTCAGGATATTCTCAATACAACGCGCCGTGATCTCGGCGAGGCGGTCGAGCAATTACGTACAGCCGAGAGTGAGGTCGATGGTCTCAAACGCAAGATCGCCGCGCTCGAGCACAGCGCCGCACGAACCGCGGAAGCGATCGAAGGTGTACGGCTCTCGATGCGTGCCGGCAGCTTGGGCAACACTTTTCACATTGACGATGATCCGCAAACACCTCGGATCGAGAGAGCCGAACCGCGATCAAATATTCAGGACGTCACTGTTCACGACTTTCGCCGCGATGGTTCTGTCGCCTATCTAAATCAAAACCGGCCAAAACTTGTTCAGAACGATTTTGAACCGAAAAGCGATCGTTTTAGCGATCGAACGATAACACAATCTTGTACGCTGCTTCTCCGTGAGGCCGGTCGGCCGCTTCATGTCAACGAATTATACAACCGGCTGGTCGAGGGCGGTATGAAGTTTAAGGGGAACAATCCGACCATTTCGGTCGCGGTTTCGTTGAGCCGAAATACCAGATTTTGCAAGGTGGATCCCGGAACTTTCGATCTCGTTATTCGTGAGGCATATCAGGTCGCATCCTAACTTGCTTCGATAATTGAGTTACCAGAAAAGCCCAAAGGCGAGCGAAACGCTTGACTTTGGGCATTTTGTTTCTATGATTGCAGTATGAAATTACACCTGACGATCAGCAGCGGTTCGCTAGCGGACCGCGATTTCGAACTAGAAACGGGATTTATAACCATCGGCCGCAGCGAAACGTGCAGCGTCCGGCTCGACCCGCAAACCGAACGGATTGCCTCGAAACAGCATGCGTTTATCGAAGCAAAACCCGATGGATTCTACATTTCGGACAATAAGAGCACCAACGGTACGCTCGTAAACGGTCACCGCGTTGAGACCGCGAAGCTTAATTCGGGCGATCAGATACAATTTGGGGTAAATGGCGTAACCGCGTCGGTACGAGTTGATGCCGGGCTGCCACAGGCTGTGGCGTCCGGCCAGCAGAGCTATCGCGAATACGAGGTTCAGCAGTTTAATCAGGTGGCGGCCCAAGAGCCAGCCAGCATGCAGGCTTCTCTGCACAATTTCGGGCTGGGCGGTGCGGCGGTCGTCAAACCGGAACCCGCCAAAACGGGCCGATACATTGGCATTGCAGTGACAATTTTCGCGGTCATCTTCATGTCGCTGATTGTGGCACTGATTATGTTTGCGAGTGTGGGCATTGTACCGGCGATTTTGGCAACTGTGGTTGCGTTCGTCCCGGCGATGCTTTATTTATTGCCCATCGTCTGGCTCGACCGCTACGATCCGGAACCGTCGTGGCTTCTGGCCCTAGCTTTTGCATGGGGCGGCCTGGTGGCGGTGATTATTTCGTTTATCGTCAATACGGCTGTCGGCGAGGTCACTTATGCTGTCACCCAGAGTCCGGACGCGGCTACATTTGTGGGTGCCGTAATTTCCGCGCCAGTTTTTGAAGAAGCATCAAAAGGGCTTGGGCTTGTCGTTTTGCTCGTATTCTTCCGGCGCTATTTTGACGATGTTCTGGACGGAATCGTCTTCGCCGGTGTAATTGCTCTGGGTTTCGCGACGGTTGAAAATGTACTTTATTACGGTCGGGCGCTCGCCGGCGGCGGCCTGACCGGCCTGTGGATTTTGTTTGTGCTGCGAGGGATATTCACACCGTTTGCGCATGTTACCTTTACGATTATGACAGGTATCGGATGCGGGATGGCAAGGGAATCGCACAACATGGCGATTCGCATTCTGATGCCGATTGTTGGTTACATTGCGGCCGTCGTGCTACATGCGATATGGAACGGCGTTGCTGTTATCGGAGGGCTTCCGGGTTTCGTCCTAACATACTTTTTCCAGTTCATTTTCTTTTGCATTCTGGTGATCGGTTCACTGCTGATCATGTGGCGACAAAACAGAATACTGAAAGAAATGCTCGCCATCGATATCGCCCGTGGACTGATCCCGGCCGACCTTGCTAGGACCGCTACATCCGCCTTTCGCAGCTCTTTCTGGATCGTCGCTGGACTGTTCGAGGGGAAATTTAGGGCCCGTAGCCGATTTGTGCGAGCCGTCGGAAAACTCGGTCTCAGCTACTGGCACATACAACGTGCGACAGCTGCCCAGGGCCATACGGGCAGTTTTCAACAGAATCCTATTCTGCGAGATGAAGTTCTCAAATGGCGGGATCAGGTGTGAGCAGTGGGCAGTTGTCGGTGGTCAGTGGTCAGCAAGTCAAAACTGACTACTGACCACTGACAACCGTTTTTTGGTAGGCCGTGCAGGGATTGAACCTGCGACCCGCGGATTAAGAGTCCGCTGCTCTACCAACTGAGCTAACGACCCAAAAACAAGCTGAATTATAGCAAACAGGCAATTTAACGCAAAGACGCTAAGATGCAAAGTCGCAAAGAAGAAATTAACCAAAGATAAACCCGGATTGACACGGATCTAATGGTATCCATTGGTATTCGTGCATATCTGTGTCCATCCGTGCTTTATTTCTTATTTCTTTGCGTCTTTGCTTCTTTGCGTCTTTGCGTTGAAAATATTCAGGAGCTATGAAGGAATGTCCAAAATGTGAGCTTTGTTTTCCGGATGAGGTATCCGAATGTCCGGTTGATCTGACGCCGACGCGGTTTGCCATGCCTGGCCCGCAGATACTGGCAGATCGGTATTTGCTCGAAAGTCGCCTCGGGCGCGGTGCGATGGGACAGGTTTATCTGGCGAAGGACAAGAAGTTCGACACCCGAAAGGTCGCTGTTAAAACCGTTCGCCAGGACATTTTAAGCAGCGAGGACCTGCAGGAAGGCGAGGCGATCGCGCGTTTTGAGCGCGAGGCCCAGGCTGCGGCATCGATTCAGCATCCGAATACGGTCAGCGTTACCGATTTTGGCGAATCCGCAGAAGGCATTTTCTATCTCGTGATGGAATATGTCGAGGGCGAAACGCTGCACAAACTCCTTCGCCGCGAGGGCACGCTTCCGGTCAAACGTGCCGTTCGCCTGCTCCGCCAGATCGCTGACGGCGTGGACGCGGCCCACGACCTCGACATCCTTCACCGCGATCTAAAACCCGCCAACATTTTTATCATGCAGAAGGGCAAGGGCGGCGACGGTTTCGTAAAGGTCGGCGATTTTGGTCTCGCAAAGATAATGAATCAGACCGTGACGGACGCCGCATCAAAAGCGACGCCGTCTTCACGCGGCATCATAGGTACGCCCGAATTCATGTCGCCCGAGCAGATGCAGCCCGAAATGGGTGTCGATAAACGGGCAGACCTGTACGCATTAGGAACGATCGCCTACCTGATGCTGGGTGGTAAAACTCCGTTTTCCGGCGAGATGATGCAGCTTGTGATGCAAAAGGTTATGCACACACCGCCGCCGCTGTCATCGATTCGCACGGATATTCCGGCTGATGTCGACCGTGTGATCATGGCGGCTTTGCAGACCGATCCGGCAAATCGTCCGTCGTCGGTTGCTCAGTGGATCGGCGAACTCGAGGCCGCCGCCGCCGATATCGACGAGAAAATAGCCGGCAAATCCCGTCTCGTCGTTCTCGCCCCGATCGAGGCCGAGGTTTATGTCAATGATGAGCGAAAGGGAAGTGTCGGACGATCGGGCCGTGTCGTCCTGACCGATATTCCGCCCGGACAACACATTCTTCGAGTGTCGAAAACCGGTGAGCGAGACGACGAACGTGTGATCGAGATTCGCGAGGGTGCCAACGAACAGGTCATTCAGGCCCAACTTCGCAGCAGACATGGCAGCCATCCTTCTTCTCAGGGTGCGAGTACAGGCGGTTCGCCGCAGTCAAGCATGATGCCGGGAATCGTGGCGTGTTCGAACTGCGGTTCGCGGTTTGCCGACGGAGTCAGATTCTGCGGACGCTGCGGCAGCGGCTCGTTTACGATGATAAGTCCTGGCGAATCGGTCGCAACCTATCCATGTCCGCGCTGCACCGGACCCATCTTAAACGATTCGAGATTCTGCGGTCGCTGCGGCCTGAATATTACGCCGGCCCAGCAAACCGCCGCTCGTCAGCCCGCGGATTTTACCGCACCCTATAAGAACATTCCACCGCAGGCCGAACGCCTCTGCCGCCGCTGCGGCGGAGCCTATCCGCCGCACATCAAATTCTGCGGAAAGTGCGGCCTTACGCTGTTGTGAGAATGTACTAGTTAAGCGGCGGGCTTGCCCGCCAATCGCGGTTGAACAGGAGCTAACCCGCAGCCGACAGCAGGGCTTCGCGCATTGCTCCGGCGGTTCGCCAACGGTTTTCGATCTGTTTTTCGAGGGCCGTTTCGATGATAGACGCGATGTGGAGTGGTACATCCGGAACGCGGGACCGAACCGGAATAATAGGTTTTTCGAAAATGGCTTTGACCGTCTCTGCAATTCCTGCCTTTGGGCCAATGTCGAGAGCATGGGCGCCGGTCAGCAGGCTGTATGCGGTCATGCCGATCGCGTAAATGTCAGACGGCGGCTTTACGTCTTTAAAATCTCGCACCTGTTCCGGCGGCATATAGGCGATCGTTCCGGCGACATCGCCGACCATTGTGACGCCGCTCATTCCGGTCTGCTTAAAGCTTTTTGACAGTCCGAAATCCGTCAGTTTCGCAACGTCACTAGGATAATTACCGCTCACGAGAATATTCTGCTCCTTGATATCACGGTGAACAAAGCCCTGATTGTGGGCAAAGTCGAGTGCGGCCAACGTTTGGCTGATGACGCTCACCATCTCGCGATAGTCCAGTTTGCCGCCGCGGTTTTTTGCAAGCCGGGCGGCGTCCATGCCGCTGATAAATTCGGTCACTAGATAGACGAGACCGTTGTGGGTTCCGTGGTCGATGTAGCGGACAATATTGGGGTGCTGGAGCGAGGCGGCGACCTCGATCTCGCGTAAAAACCGCTTTAGCGATTGTTCGCTGACGGCCACCTCGGGCAGAAGTGTTTTTATGGCGACGGCGCGGCCATCGGATTCTGAGCGACCGAGCATAACGCTTCCCATGCCGCCCTGTCCGATTATGCGGATCATTTGATAATTTGGAATTGGCTGTGGATTTGCCTTAAGTTGATCGCGGCAGTGGTTACATATATAGGAAAGCTGTGCTTCCGGATCAGCCGCTTCGACGCTTACAGGAATGCTGCAATTTAGACATGTGATGGTGACAACGGATGGATGAACGTCGCCGGACATATCCGCCGTAGCGTCAAATTCATCGACGCCGGTCGATACCGCTACTTCCAGTATCGTCTCACCGCCCTGTATCCGATCACCGCTCTTCAAATAAGCGGTATCGACACGCATTCCGTTGACGTATGTTCCGTTGGTCGAACCCAGGTCACGCAGAAATGCCTGCGGCGGGGCGATCTCGATAATGCAGTGATGACGTGAAAAATAGCGATCCTGCGGCAGGCAGAATTGAGAATCCTCGCTCCGCCCGATCATGAATGTATCATGCTGATCGAATGTAAAGTCGCGCCCCGTCTGCGGGCCAGCAACGACATGAAGAGTTACACGCATTCTTAATTAGGTAAAGGCACTAACAAACCCTGAAAGCCCGCGATTTTCTTAACAAAAATCAGCTCAATGAACCGAGGAAAATTGCCGCACCATAAATTACAATTATGAATATTATTGCCAGCAAAAAGAACGCACCGGTCGCCATTCCGCCGATGGCGAGGCCCCGTCCCGCGTATCTGGCCGGATCTTTCTTTACCTGTGACATGGCAATAAAGCCTGTAATCAAAGCGGCCGGAGCCAAGAGCAGTCCTGAATAGCAGCACCATCCGATCGTGAGACTGGCGATGCCGAGTACCAATGAAATGATCGCCAGCGTTTGATCGGGCGAGACGGTCATCGGGTATGAGATAAACGGCGCCTGCGGAGCATTCAACGGCTGTTGCCACTGAGCAGGCGGTGAAGAGGGCGGTGACGCCGGCCAGTTCGACGGGTTGGTGCGGCGGGCCTCTTCGAGTACAACGGTTGGCGGCGAGTCGTCCGCGTAACGATTCGGTGGCGGTTCCTGAACAAAGCCAGACAGCATTTCGCCGTCTGTGAGACAGAAATTCAACTGATCGTCGCTGTAGGTTTGCTTACAACGCGGACATTGTTTCATAGAATGATTACGAATTACGAAATTACGAATTAAAAAATAGGAATTACGTAATTCGAAATTCGAAATTCGTAATTAGCCTATTCTACTTCCGTATCTCGAGGTTTTTGAACGCAACCTTAACACCGTCACCCGCGTAAAGGCCCGGAACGCCGCCGGCGTAACCGTAAAGGTTCTTGATCGAGGTCACCATCGTGCCGTTAATATAAAGCTCAATTTTGTCGTCGAGATCCCGTGCCTCGAGCGTATTCTCCTCGGCACCTTCCTTGATGGCGGTCGATGCTGTCCAGGTGACTAACGATTTCTCATTTTGCGGTTCGTGGTGGACGACCCGATACTTTTTGCGTTTGGTGTCAATGAGGAACGCGTAGCCCTGCTGCAATGGCGTCGGATTGCTGTGAAAGATCAGACCGTAGCCCAGACTGCCGGCCGCATTGTCCACGTTTTTTAGCGTAACGCGGGTGTCGGCCTTCTCCGTTTTGTATTCCTCAGGAGCGACCAAAACGTAATAAAATCCTTTCTTCTTCGAACTCATGATAAATTCGCCGCCCGTGAATTCAGTATTGCCGTAGGCCGAAAATGCCTTGACCCATGGTTCGAGATCAACTGTTTCAAGATCGCTGCGGGTGGAGGCTGACGTTGTTGCATTAGTCGCCGTCGCTGTATTTGAACTTGTTGACGAATTATTCGACCCCTTATTAGAAATTGGTGCCGCGGTCTTGTTGGTTGTCGGCGTTACCTCAGCCGTGTTTTTTTCGGCGTTCATGCCGATAAACACGAGTCCAGCGAAGCCGCCGCCACAAACCACAACGACGAGGCCAAGAATTAGCAAAACCCAAACCCATGTTTTTGAGGACTTGACAGGCGGCTGCATCGAGTATTGCTGCGGCGTATTCCAGCCCGGCTGTGCACCCGGCTGGCTCGGCATCTGCGGCTGCGGCGCCGTCGGCCTCGCCTCTGGCATCATCACCGTCTGCGGCGGCGGCTGTGACGCCTGCGACAGAATCGAGCCGTCCTCGAGACAGAAATTAAGGTTGTCATCAACGTAAGTTTTTTGGCATCGCGGACAGATCTTCATACTTTTTTTCCAAAATTAGAGATATAACGTCAAATTCGCGGCCCTTTTGGCTCATTGTCGCGATTATTATACTTATTTGCGATCATAAACGCGACTGTTTCGCGTAAACAATTGCGGGAACTGTCCCATTAAACTAATACCCTCTCCCTTCAGAATATCAATAAACAAGGGAATTTTGTTAACCCATAGGCCAAAAACAGCGTCGAATAAAGCTTCCGACACGTTTGTCCCATCACCTTACACATGAATACGCCTATTCTCCGGGGTGAGTTCCGTCATGCCCGCTTTTGGCGCTATTGAGTAAAACCATAAGCTTGACTTTTTGGTCAAGGTCTTTCCGATGCAAAGACATTCGACCAAACTGGCAAAAACCTTCGACCAATCGGGCTAAATTCGGTCGGCTGGGGCCGTTTTCCTTCGACCAAAACGGTGGAATTGTCGTTGCTAATTTCAAGCAGCTCGCGTAACTAAAACCCCATAAATACTGGCCCGCAGCGACCTCAGACGGACAAAATGTGGCACGTGCCACATTTAAAACACCCTTGGTCATCAAAAAACCGCGACAACTTAAAATACAAAAAAATTCTCCCCCAATTTTTGAAATAGCCGCTCCTCAAGGGACTACAAAACCGGAGTTCGGCCCACCGCCTGAGATCGATCTCGCGGTTGTGGAGATGCAGCCCTCATTTTTTATTGTCCGCCCGCCGACTCCAGCTTCGCGATCCCGGTTTTGGTCCACGCGCACATTGTCTTTTTGTCGCTCTCGCTCATTACCGCCTCGCGATGAATCCACAGATACGACGGCAGCGGCATTGATCCTGACTCAACCTCGCTACAGATTTCTTCAAGTTTCCGGATTTTTTTCTTCAATTCGAATGTGTTGAACTGGCTAAGATTTAACTCGTCCTTGCCGTCGTCAATGTGACTCTTTAGGAACCAACCCGCAGGCTGGATGTTTGCGTACCATGGATAAACGGTTTTGTTCGTGTGACAGTCGTTGCACGAGCGGCCCATTATCAGAGCGACGTCCGCCGGAACGGCGACGGCGGCCTCGAGCGTCTCGGTCTCGACTATCGGCTGATTCGCCTTGTCAATCTGGAAGGCTTGCATGACGATAAAACCGGCCACGAAAACAACGACGGCGATTTTGACGATTTTCTTGAGCATGATGTTCTCAGACGAGATTACAAGAGCCTTTAAGAGTTGTAACCACGAAATTACACGAAAAAAACACTAAAGATACAGAGAATGTTAATTCTCCAGAAACTTCGCGATGCCTTGCCGGCAGTCTTCCGTCATTCTGGCTTTTCCATTTGTTTGGGCGCCTTGTTCGATGGCGTCGCTTAACCCAAGGCCGTCAATGGAATAGAGCAGTTGCTTTGTCATTTCGACCGCTGAACGGCTGACTTTTGTGTAAGCAGCGGCGTAGTCGAGTACGGCCGTTTCGAAGTCTTCTTCGTCGAATATGCGGTTGACGAGGCCGAGCTGGGCGGCTTCTTTGGCGGTGTATTCGAATCCCTGCGTAAGCAGTTCGAAGCTCTTCTTCTCGCCGAGATTTCGCCGCAGGATCGCTGCGACCATGGCGGGGACGAACCCGATCTTGACCTCGGGATAACCAAACTGAGCGGTCTTCGTTGCGACCACGAGATCACAAGCTGTCGCGAGTCCGCAGCCGCCAGCGAGAGCACGCCCATGAACAGCCGCAATAACAGGAATTTTGACGTTTCGTATTTGCAGAAATAATTCCGCCAGGCTTCGCGCGTCACCCAGATTTTCTTCGTACGAGACCCTGGCAATCTTTTGCAATGCCGACAAATCCGCCCCCGAGCAGAAATCCTTCCCGGCTCCGCAGATCACGACAGCCCGCAGATCGTCATCGCCGTCCACCGCTTTCAGAGCCGCCTTAAGATCAGCGATCAATTCGTCATTCAGCGCATTGCGCTTATCAGGCCGGTTGAGCGTGATCGTTCTGATCTGAGCGTTAGTTTTGACCAATATTTGAGACATTCGATTTTTGGTTTCAATAGACCTTCGCCGCCCGATCGATCTCGGCCGCAAAGGCTTCGAGGGTGCGGCTGACGATTAGAATCTGCTGCTGGGCCTCGGTCCAGTCGCGTTGTTCGAGAGCTTCGCGGACTCCGGGCAGCGTTTTCACGCCGTAGCCAGTGTAGAATCCCGGTGCGTAAATCTGATGCCGGAACCAGTCGCGTCGCGGCAGGCCTTCGTTACGGGTCAGCAAACGTTCGGACTTGTAAAGCAACTCATCGAGCGTTTTTTGAGATGCCGGGGGAACTGAACGTCCCGCTGCGGCCTTTTGATATGCGGCGGCACTTTCCCTGAGTTTGGCGACGGCAGCCCTTAGCGGGCCAAAATCGATCGGCGGAACCTCCGCCTTTGGCCGCGGCGCTGTCAAATTATCCGTCGGGTCCTGCACAGCAAGCCACATACCGTTTGCGATCACTTGGTTCGTGACCTTTGTTTCTTCGCGCATATTATCGGCGAGCCGCACTACTTCGTTTGCGTAAACGCCAACGGTATCCGCAAAATTTGCGAACTCAAACGGTAGCGTCTCAGCATTCGCGAGCCGCAGGACGGCGTGACCGCACACTTTTGAAAGAGCAATGCCGTACACAAACCCCGGATCGCTGAACCGTGTGTAATGATCGAACGAATCGTATATCGAATGGTAGGAACCGCCGCCATCCTCGCCGCCAAAACCGATGTTGAGTGACGCGATGCCGAGATGCTGTAGGAAAGGCGTGTAATCTGAACCGGACCCAAGCGTGCTGATGCGTAGATCAGGTCGAGTCTCGGCCTCGGCACGTTCCGCGGGCGAACCGTTGACGATAGCCTGCGCCCGGGCTCGTTCCCAGACGGACATTTTAACTTGTGGATCGGGAATATCGCGACTGACACCGTTGATAAAATTTTCGAGCGTATGCGAACCGCCGATGCCGAGAAATCCGCGTCCATTCGAATCGGTGTTGATGTAAGCTACCGCCTTTTGACGAAGTTCGTCGGCGTGGGTCTCAACCCATTCCGTCGAACCGATCAGACCTTGTTCCTCAGCGTCCCAGGCGGCGTAAACTATCGTTCGCTTTGGCCGCCATCCGGTTTTTACAAGCTCGCCAATGGCCCGAGCCTCTTCCATCTCAGCGACCATTCCGCTGATCGGGTCGTCAGCCCCGTTGACCCACGCGTCGTGGTGATTTCCACGGATGATCCACTGATCGGGCCTCTCGAAACCGGGCATTTTGGCGATCACATTGTAGATTTTTTTCACGTCCCAATTGAATTCCAGCTTCATCTTTACCGTTGGCGCCCGACCGCCGAAATGATAAGCGATCGGCAACGAGCCCCGCCACGCTTCAGGCACGACGGCGCCGTCCAGATTGCGGAGCAGCGGCAATGCATCGGCGTATGAGATTGGAAGCACCGGAATCTTGGTCAGGGTCGGAGCGTTTTTTCTGTCAATCCGCTTCGCGTTTTTTGTCGCACCGATGCCCTTCGTGAGCGGATCGCCGGGATGAAGCGGCATATCCATCACTGAACCGCGCTGTACGCCGTTTTCGTTGCGATATGCCCCTTTCGGATAGACATCGCCCTGGTAAAAGCCGTCGTTACGCGGATCCGAATAGATCAGACAGCCCACCGCACCGTGTTCCGCCGCCACTTTTGGTTTAATTCCTCTCCACGAACCGCCGTAACGGGAAATCACAATCTTGCCCCTCACACTGATGCCGCGTTTTTCAAGTTCCTCATAATCCGCGGGCGTACCATAGTTGACATAAACCAGCGGCCCGCGGACGTCGCCGTCGATCGAATAGGCGTTGTAGGTCGGCAGTTGTTCGCTCTGCTGACCCGATGTCGTATCTTCCTTTAGCTCCGGCTCTCTCAGCTTGAGCGTGAATTTTTCGGGCGAGGTCATCTCTACGATCCGAGTCTTCGGCGACGGAAAAAGCACCTCGAACTCCTCGATATTCGTCTGAAATCCCCACGACTTAAACTGCGAAGCGATAAACTCGGCATTCTGCTTTCCAAACTGCGAACCCAAATGATGCGGTTTTGCTGAAAGGCGTTTCATCCAAACGCGGAGGTTGTCGGCCCTCAAATACGAATCAAATTTCGCCTCGATTGATCTCTGCTCCGCCGCCGCCTGAGCGGAAAATCCCATAACGCTGCCACCTTGAGCAAAAGCGAAATTACAAAATAGGCAAATCACGATACTAAAAGAAAGAAAAGTTTTCATAGATTCAAAATTTAGACGGAATTAGAATAGCCCTAAACTCGCTGCCTCGGCATCGGAAACGTCGATGTACATCCGCAGCAACGCGGTCGAAAATGTCTTGCCCTGGGCGTCGGTCATCAGGCTCAATGTACCGCCACCGCCTAGAGATTCGTGGAGGAGAAAATTGAGAGCTTTTAGATTCTCGAGTTCAAATCGTTCGACATTTCCCTTAACGATCGGGCCAAAATGCTGTTTGACCTTTTCCACGGAGACCTCTCGAACGAGAAGCGGATAATACTCGTCGCGCAGAGCAATGACGCCGACGTTTGCCGTATCGCCTTTATCGCCCGAACGCGCGTGGGCAATCTTTACAAGTTGAATTTTCATAACAAATCGTTTTGATCACATGGCCCCAACATTTAGAAGTTCGTTTCTAAATATATCATCTGCCACCAAGTCTACAAGTCCGATCCTAAAGGCGCATTCCGCGTCTATCGCCTCAGCGGTAAAAAACATCTCCAGTGCGTTCGTCTGCCCCACCAAACTCGGCAAACGCTGCGTGCCGCCCCAGCCGGTAATTATGCCGAGGCCAGCACCGGGATGGGCAAATTTGGCATCTCGTGAAGCGATCCGCACGTCGCACGCCAGGGCCAGATCGAGCGCCCCGCCAAAGCAAAATCCGTTGATCGCGGCGATGGTTTGCTGCGGTAGATCGGCGATCTTCTGCATCAAACGCTGGCCCGTGCGGGCAAATTCCGCAGCATTTTCCGCCGATACGTCAGCGATCTCACGAAGATCGGCGCCGGACGCAAAACTTGTCCCCGAGCCTGTAAAAATAACGGTTTCAAATCCGCGATCTTTCTTCAAATCATCGAGAATCTCGGCGAGCTGCTGCACAACGGTAATCGACAGCGGATTTCTTATCTCAGGGCGCACGAAGCGAACCGTCAGCGTTCTCGACCGCCGGTCAGTTTTCAGTTCGTTAGACTTTATCGCCACAGGCATCAATAATATAGATGTCGAGACCGATGCAGAAGCCTGCGCGTAAGCAAGGGCGAAACACGCACGTGAAGGATTGGCCCCTGTTTACGCGTGGGCTTTGGCAAAAGAATATGTTTCGCACAAACAAAGCTCATCCGTGGCACGGCGTTCCTATCGGCGACGGCGTACCTTCCGAGGTCACCGTTTTTATCGAGATCGTGCCTAGTGACACGGTCAAATACGAGGTCGACAAAGAAACCGGCTATCTCAAGATCGACCGGCCGCAGCAGTATTCTAACGTCGTTCCGGCGAATTACGGTTTTATTCCGAAAACGTATTGCGGCGAGCGAATTGCGGAACTCGCCCGCACTGGTTCGGGCAAAGATATTAGAAAAGGCGATGGCGATCCGTTGGATATTCTGGTTCTCAGCGAACACCACATCCCGCGTGGCGACATTATCCTAAAGGTGCGTCCGATCGGCGGATTTTGTTTGCTGGACGGCGGCGAGGCTGACGACAAGATAATCGCGGTGCTCAAAGGCGACAAGGTCTTCGAGCAATACACCGATATTACCGCCCTTCCACGTGGCATCGTCGAACGCTTTCGCCACTACTTCCTGACCTACAAATCGCTCCCCAGCGAACCCAACAAATGCGAGATCGCCTTCTCCTACGGACGCGAACAATCGTACGGGGTAATCGAGGCCGCGATTGTCGACTATGAAGAGTTATTGGCCACAGATGAACACAGATAAAAAACGGATAAGAAAGAAGAGTTAGCCACGAATTGCACGAATAAATGCCTCTTTTTTAGCCAAATTCGTGTTATTCGTGTAATTCGTGGCTAATTTCTAAGAAGAATTAGCCACCGATAACACGGATCGGACGGATTAAGAGCAATTTCTTATCCGTCTTATCCGCGTAATCTGTGGCCGATTTCGTTTCTTATAGCAACGCCAGCTTGATCGCGGTCGGAGTGAGTTTTTTCGCGATGACGGGAGATTTTTTTAGAGCGAAGACCATCATTTTCGGCAAGGCCTTTACGAAAACTGTCTTGAGCACCGGTTTGACGACGTGTTTTGCCGTAAACTTCGTCGTCACCCACGCCGCTTTCGCCGCTGAGCTGACCACGATGACGGCGACATTCGACGAAGGCTCGCTCTTTTTCTGACCATGGGCCGCAAAACACACGACCAAGAATACGGCGGCAGATACACATGATTCGTTTGAGAAGATTTTTCATTGTTTGTCGGGGCGATTCGCGGAAGGTTGGGGGACCGTCGTGTATGGTGTGCGACTCAATAATTATAAAAGATTTGCTGTCGGAAAAGATATAGTTTTATTTTTGAGTCGTCGGCTTTCCCGGCCGCTGTATAATGGGAACCCAAGTTGAGCAGTCGGCGTAATATTCCTGGAGGTATGCATATATGTTCTGTCCCGGCTGCGGGTCTCGTAATTTGGTCGAGCAAAAATTTTGCCGTTCGTGCGGCATGAATCTCGAAGGCTCGGCTGCGTCCTTCCTCGAACAGTTTCCGGACGGTGTTCGCTCCGAGCTGCAAAAACAGGAACGCAATCTCGAACGCTTCGGCTCCGTCGCCTTTACCGGCTTCGGCATCGTTCTCGGCATCGGTGTTCTCGGTCTTCTCTACTGGATATTCGACAAGGTGGTCCTCAGCGGTTCCGATCCGCTGCAGGGCATTCTGCTGATGGCCTTCATCATCTTCGCCAGCCTCATGCTCGGCTACGTCGTTCGCCGCGAATCCCTAAACGAAAAACGCCAAAAGCTCGGTATGGCTCCGGTGCCCACATATCCGCTCCCTGATGCAAGCACCGACAAACTCCTCCACGAATCAACCGTCGAACCCGTCCCGAGCATCGTCGAGCATACGACGGAACTATTGGTTGAGAGCAAAGGACGGAGATCGGCTTTTAAGAAAGAGCGGTGAAGGCTCGCGGGCCGTTTGGTTTCTTCAGTGAAGAGCGGGTAGTTTTCAAGTGGATAGTGAACGAACTAACCACTTGTCACTTGTAACTATTCACTGAAGAGAATAAATCTACATTTTTTAAGAAGATCCAACCTGGTTGTCATGGTTCGCCTTTCTGCCCGCAGATTCGTAAAATATAATTTATGCCAATTTTGCCGATTGTTCATTATCCTGAGGCTGTTTTGCTCGCGGTTGGGAAGCCTGTGGATGAATTTGATATTGATCTGGAGCGTTTGGTCGCGGATATGTTTGTGACGATGGAATCGGCACAAGGGGTTGGGCTGGCGGCGCCGCAGGTTGGTTTGTCTAAGCGGCTGTTTGTGATGGACACGCCGGAGCGCGACGAATATGCGCGTGAGCGGCACGTGCTTATTAATCCCGAAATTATCCACGTCGAGGGCGAACAAACCGGCGACGAAGGCTGTTTGTCATTTCCCGGGCTGTATCAAGTTGTCAAACGCGAGATGCGTGTCATTGCCCGGGCGGCAGAATTTAAAAGGCGAGCAGATAGAAATTGATGTACGCGATCTGGCCGCAAGGTGTATACTGCATGAAACAGATCATTGCGACGGAATCGTCTTTCTTGACAGAATGACGCCCTTGAAACGGCAGTTTGCCAAGCGTAAGATCAAAACACTACAAAAAACAGGGAAGTGGAATTAGCTGAAAACATGCAAGACACGAAACTAACCGCCGAGTTGGGCTCAAGCGGCGAGCTGAACAAATACCTGAGCGAGGGCTGGGTGCTCATTCTGACATACATAAAACACGCGAATGACACGCAGAAACCGCGCTTCGTCGTCGCCTGGCAGCACGACGCGCCGGCCATCTTCCCCGAAATCCTCGACGAATGGGAACAACGCGAAATGATGCGACAGCGGAATAGGTGAGAATTAACCACAAAATTACACGAAAAGCACTAAATATTTTCATTTCGTCTAATTTAGTGGTTGCCCCATACAAAAAAAGAGTGCCGATTGGAGGAGAACGTTATGTTTAGAGCTACTTTCTTTTTGTGTGCGATTTTGTTGGTTCTCGGCGCCGTCACGACTTTCGGGCAGACTACTTTGTTCAATATTCCGACGGCGGAAACCTTGCAAAAAGGGGCGGTGGGCGTGGAGGGCGATTTTATTGCGAAACCCGTTCCTTTCCGCAAAGGCGGTTACCAAAGCTACGGCTATCGCGTCGTCTATGGTTTGAACAACAAGACCGAGATCGGATCGAATTTTTATTTGACATACGACGGCCGCAAAACGACGGCACAGGCTGAATTCAGCGTAAAGCGTAACGTTTATCGCAACGAACGTCGCGGTGTCAGCGTCGTGGGCGGAGCCATCGCTTTTGTTCCTCTGAGACCGCGAAATGGCGAAAGGACGACCACGTTGGTTTACGGCGTCGGAAGCAAAACAGTCAATCCGCTCAACGGCATGACCGTCACCGGCGGTATCTATCATGTTTTCGGCGGTCGCGACTTTGGTGACCGGACTGGTGCCATCATCGGCCTCAACCAGCCAATCGTCAAACGCGTTGCCTTCGTCGCGGATTGGTTTTCGGGCAAGAACCGCCTCGGATACGCATCGGCAGGCTTTAATTTCACCGTCACAAAACGGCAGTATCTGACGACCGGATATAGCTTCGGCAATTCGGGACGCGGGAATAATGCCGTGGCGGCTTATTACGGCGTGATTTTTTAAGATCGTATGCCTCCGAAGATACGTGAGTTGATTTCTGAGCTTGAACGGAACGGATTCTTCAATCGCCGGGGGAAAGGAAGCCATCGTAATTTCGAGCATCCATTGTGCACCAAAATAGTAACTATCTCTGGCAAGGTACGAAACGATGCGAAGACGTATCAAATCAAAGAAGTTAAAGATGCCCTTAACGAGGTAAGGGAAAATGAAAAAAGAGGCTGATCTCTACAAGAAAGTAGTCTATTGGAGCAACGAGGACAATTGCTTTATCGGAATGTGTCCTGAACTTATGTACGGCGGCGTACACGGTGACGATGCTCTGAAAGTTTTTCTCGAGTTGAACCAAGCGGTTGATGAGGTTATCGAGATCATGAAAGAATCGGGAAAAGCTTTGCCGATTCCGAAGGAACTTGCCTTCCAGACAGTATAAAATAGGCCATGCAGACACAACGAACATTAGACGAATTTCGCAACGAACCTTTTACAGATTTCTCAAAGAGCGAGAATGCTGACGCGATGCGTGCGGCGATCGAGAAGGTACGCAGCGAGCTTGGGCGGGAATACCCGATAATAATCGGCGGCGAAAAGATCGCGCTCGATTCGAAATTTACGAGCAACAATCCGGCGAAAAAGGATGAGGCCGTCGGCGTATTTTCCGAGGGCGACACGGACACTTCGCTCGTCGATAAAGCGATAACGACCGCAAACGTGGCTTTTAAGACCTGGCGAAACGTCCCCGCCGCGGAGCGGGCTGAGTACCTTTTTAAGATCGCCGATCTGATGCGGCAACGGAAGCATGAGCTGTCGGCGTGGATGGTCTTTGAGGTTTCAAAAACATGGGCCGAGGCTGATGGCGATACGGCTGAGGCGATCGATTTCTGCGAGTTTTACGGTCGCGAAATGCTCAGGTGGGCCGCCGAACAGCCGGTCACGCCAAATCCAGGAGAAAAGAATTCGTTCGAGTACATTCCGCTTGGCGTCGGTGCGGTTATTCCACCGTGGAATTTTCCGCTTGCGATCATGGCCGGCATGACGCTCGCCGCCGTCGTGGCAGGAAATACTGTCGTTCTAAAACCGTCGTCGGATGTCGCCGACAATCGCCGCCAAATTTATGGAGATCATCGAGGAAGTCGGTCTTCCGCCGGGTGTTGTAAATTTTATTTCAGGAAGCGGCAAAGACCGGCGAGGCGATGGTTACGCATCCTAAAACACGATTTATCTCGTTCACCGGGTCGAAAGGCGTCGGATTGCACATTAACGAAGAAGCGGCAAAAGCGCGACCCGGCCAGATATGGATCAAACGTGTTGTCGCCGAAATGGGTGGCAAAGACGCGATCGTCGTTGCCGATGATGCGTCCGATCTTGACGCGGTTGCGTCCGGCGTTGTTGCCGCAGCGTTTGGCTATCAGGGACAAAAATGCTCGGCGTGTTCGCGGCTGATCGTGGATGAACGGGTTCACGGCGAGTTGATGGAAAAGATTGTCGCTTTGACAAAAAAACTGAACATCGGCCAGCCGACCGAGGGCGAGACGAATGTGGCGGCCGTTATAAACAAACGCTCGTTCGATAACACTCTGAGCTATATCAAAAAGGGAATCGACGAGGGCGGCGAATTGCTCACCGGCGGTAAGGGCGATGATCGAGAGGGCTATTTTATCGAGCCGACGATAATCGACAACGTCGCTCCCGGCGCGACGATTGAGCAGGAAGAGATCTTTGCGCCCGTTCTTGCCGTAATCAAGGCGCGCGATTTCAATCATGCTCTTGAGATCGCAAATGATACGGAATTTGGGCTCACGGGAGCTTTGTATTCTGCATCTCAGGAACGGCTGGATCAGGCGCGGCGTGATTTTCATGTGGGAAATCTGTATCTCAACCGTAAATGTACAGGCGCTCTGGTTGGGGTCCACCCGTTTGGCGGCTTTAATATGAGCGGAACCGACTCAAAGGCCGGTGGGCGGGAATATCTGTTACAGTTTATGCAGGGAAAATCGATAGCGCAGAAGACTTAGTTGATAATCGTCTGGGTCAGAACTGGGAGCGATAGCGACTGGGTTCTTTTCGTCGGCGACGCGGAACCCAGTCGCTACAGTTCCCGGTTCTAACAACTTGACACTAGAGATCAATCACCAAATTGTGCCAGGAATAATTCTATGAAGAAGCCAATTTTTCACCATACACTTGCGAGCATGACGCTGCTCGTAAACCTTGTCAGTTCGATTGTAGCCCAGCCAGCCAAACCGCCCGTTGTTCGAAAGGGAAAACCGATTGTCTTTGCCGTGATTAACAACGGAACGATGCTTGAACCGATTGCGTACCTTAACAATGGCAAGCTTGAGCCGACGGTCGATGGCGGTGATGATATCGGGCTGATCGCGGCGTTCGGTAACGCGTATTACAAAAAAGGCACGGTCTATAAATTGATTTTTGGCGGTGCTGCGGCCGGGACTGTGTCGGTAAAAAGCTTCGATTCCAAAGCAGATTGCGGCAAGAATCTTGGAACGGTGACAACTAAAACGACCAAAACCCCGCTAAAAGGAATGGTTATGTCCCTCGCAACAAATGCACCGATTACGGCAACTGTCAATTCGCGTCGAAAGCCGACGCCGACTGAAAAGGATGCAGCCGACGCTCTCGCCCGGGCAGAATTTCTTAAGCTAAAATTGACGCCTAAAGTACTAAGATTCCAAAATCTCACGGCTATCGATGTCGATAATGATCGAAACGCCGAGTTGATCGGTTCGTATTGGGTCGAGATTGATAAGCTGACCCGCGGATTGCTGTTTTTTATCGCCGGCAAGAATACCGGTGGCAAATATTCAATCGGCCATCAGGAATATCGCTTGGTCGATCAGGCAAGTATCATGGGTGGCGCTGAGATCAAGTCAATCGATGATGGTGTTCTCCACGAATTATTGTTGGACGCGTTTGACGTCGATGGTGACGGAACGGCCGAGATATTTACTCATCAGGCCTCGTTTGAAGGGGCCGGATTTAATGCCTACCGCCGCTCAGGAACCAAGTGGACGAGGGTTTTCGAGGGTTCCAATTATCGCTGCGCGTTCTAAGTCGGGAAGTTTCTTTTTTGTGACCTCAAGTGTTAAGTTCGAAAGTGAACTTGGCACTTTTTATTTTCGCTATGAGATTAACCTTTCAAAAATTAACGGTATCGTGTCTCCTCCCCGCGTTTGCCATGGTTTCGTTTTCTCAGAACGCGGAGCTTTTGTATCCGGTAAAACGCACTGAGTCGGCGGAAACCTGGAAACGGGACGGCTGGGGAGCTATCGAAACGGCAAAGAAACAGAAATTACGGAAGGGCCGGGCGAAGAATGTTATTTTATTTGTCGGCGACGGTATGGGCGTATCAACCTTGACCGCAGCCCGCATATTTGAGGGCCAGATGCGGGGTGAAAGTGGTGAGGAAAACAGACTCAGCTTTGAGGAATTTCCGTTCTCGGCCTTATCAAAAACTTATAGTGCGAATCAGCAAACATCTGACTCGGCCCCGACGATGAGTGCGATAATTTCGGGCGTAAAGACCGAGGAAGGGATCATCTCGGTCAATCAAAATGTACAGCGCGGCGACTATAAAACGGTTGCCGGAAACGAGACCAAGACGCTGCTCGAATATGCCGAGGAAAGCGGGAGATCGACCGGGATCGTCTCGACCGCCCGATTGACCCATGCCACACCCGCCGCCTGTTATGCACATTCGCCAGACCGCGACTGGGAATCGGATGCCGATATTTTCTCACGTAAAAAGGACGCCGTTGAAGCAAGGTTTCCGGACATCGCCCGTCAGTTGATCGAATTTAAATATGGCGACGGTCTCGAAGTGGCCCTTGGCGGCGGTCGATCCAAATTTATCCCGAAAGAAACCGCCGACCCGGAATACGCGAATCGAATGGGGGAAAGACTCGATACCAGGAACCTGCCCCAGGAATGGCTCGGAAAATACAAGGATTCGGCCTTTGTTTGGAATAAGCAGCAATTCGATGCGATAGACCCAGCGAAAACCCGACATTTGCTTGGGTTGTTTGAGCCATCGCACATGAAGTACGAGCATGACCGGCTGAAAAATACCGCAGACGAACCTTCGTTGTCAGAAATGACCTCGAAAGCAATGGACATACTCGCCAAAAATAAAAAGGGCTATTTCCTCATGGTCGAGGGCGGCCGGATCGATCACGCCCACCACGATGGCAATGCCTATCGAGCGTTGCGGGATACGGTCGCCCTGTCAGACGCCGTCAGGACAGCGGTTAAGAAGGTAAATCTGGACGATACGCTTATCATCGTAACTGCCGATCACAGTCACACGTTGTTTATTCAGGGTTATCCGGCACGGGGAAATAATATTCTGGGGCTGGTAAGAGAAGTCGGTGATGACGGTGCGATGGAGAAAGAGAATAAGGTTGATCGTGACAAAAAACCGTTTACAACTCTCGGATATGCGAATGGACCTGGTGCCAGAACGAACGCGCGACCGGACCTGACAAACGAATTGGTTCTGAATCCAGACTATAAACAGGAATCAAACATATCGCTCGCGTCCGAAACTCATGGCGGCGAGGATGTGGCGATTTTTGCGATCGGTGTTAACGCGCACCTCATCCGTGGTTCGATGGAGCAGAATTGGATATTTTACGTGATGGCGGATGCCTTAAGGCTTGGGCGAAAATGAGAATTGTTTTTATGGGAACACCCCAAGCGGCAGTTCCGTCATTGCAAAGGTGTCTGAATGACGGACATGAGGTCGTGGCGGTTTACGCACAGCCCGACCGGCCTTCAGGCCGTGGAAATAGGATCACGTTTTCACCGGTCAAGGAGTTCGCATTGGCCAATCATCTGCCGGTGTTTCAACCGGTTAAGATCAAAACACCGGAAATGGCTGAGCAATTCAGGCTGCATAACGCCGACCTTGCTGTCGTCGTTGCCTATGGGCGGCATCTTGCCGGAATCTTACTTAACGGCGTTTCCGATGGGAGCGGTTAATGTACATTTTTCGCTGCTCCCCAAATGCCGGGGCGCCGCACCGGTTAACTGGGCGATTGTCAACGGCGAGACAGAAACGGGCGTCACCACAATACGGATGGATGTCGGACTGGATACGGGAGATATGCTGCTGCAACGCAAAACCTCGATTGGCGAAGAGGAAACGGCGGTGGAATTGATGTCTCGCCTCTCAACCATCGGGGCGCAACTGCTTTCGGAAACCTTATCGCGGTTTAACCAGATTCGACCCGAACCGCAAGACCACGACGCGGCAACGCTGGCGCCAATAATGAAGAGAGAGGATGGCCTCATCGATTGGCAATTCACGGCAAAAGAAATATCAAACCGGGTACGCGGATTTCAGCCTTTTCCATCAGCGTTTACGCTATTTCGCGGACAAAGGCTGACTATTTGGAAAGGACTCGAAACGCCAGCTCAAATCTCCGCAGGCCCTCTGCCCGGGCAAGTACTTCTGGCCCATGGTGATGACTTGATTATTGAGGCCGGCGGCGGGTCGGCGTTAAGGATGGAAGAGATTCAACCGGAAGGTAAACGCCGCATGGCGGTGAGAGATTTTGTCAACGGTTTTAGGCCGCAGGTCGGTGAGATGCTTGGAGATTGATGATACAGAAAATTCAGATTATAGCCTTTTACGAGTTCAAGGACATGCTTGCCGTAGGAATCCTTGAGGATATTAAGGCCGAGATAAAGAGTGTTTTCCAGGCGCATGGTGTTCGCGGGACCATTATCCTTGCAACCGAGGGTTACAACGGCATGGTTTGCGGTGACGATTTGCAGATCTCAAAGTTTATCGGTGAGGCCGAACGAATTTTGCAGACCCACCTGGTTTATAAATCCTCGAGCAGCGATCAACCCCCGTTTCGTAAGATAGACGTCAAGATCAAGCCGGAGATAGTTACGTTAAAACGTGCGGTTGATATCTCGCTCGGTCACGGCACCCATGTTAAACCCGACAGGTGGGATGAGCTGATCAGTGACCCGGAAACGCTCATTTTGGATGCAAGGAACGATTACGAATACAAGACAGGCACTTTCCGCCGTGCGTTGAACCCCGGCACGGAGAAATTTAGCGATCTACCGGACTTTGTTGCTGCCAATCTCGATCCTGACAAACATAAACGCGTGGCAATGTTCTGCACGGGCGGTATCCGCTGCGAGAAATTTGCTCCGTATATGAAACAGCTGGGCTTTAAGGAGGTTTTTCAGTTGGAAGGCGGCATTCTAAAGTATCTCGAAGAAACACCGGTCGATGAAACGCTGTGGGAAGGCGAATGTTATGTTTTTGACGAACGGGTGACGGTGGATGCAAATCTGCAAAAGGGATCGATAACAGATTTTTCGCAGCGGCTGCAAAAACGCAAAAAGCCGGAGTATAAGGTTTCAGAATGAACATCTCACCGGCGCGAATCGCCGCCTACGACATACTTTTTCGAATTGAAACCGAAAACGCATTTTCCTCAGTGCTGCTGCCCATCTACGAGGCCGATCTTTCGGTCGCCGATCGCAGTCTGTGTCACGAAATAACACTTGGAACGCTCAGGCGTCAGATGTCTATTGATCGAATAATCGATAGCCTGGCGGGTGGGAAAAAGCTCGACGCCGAGGTTCGGATCGCCTTGCGGCTGGGGTTGTACCAGCTAAACTTTCTCGACCGGGTGCCGCAATACTCGGCAATCAATGAGAGCGTCAATCTTGTTCAGTACGCCAAAAAGACATCGGCCAAGGGATTCGTCAATGCGGTTCTCAGACGGTCGGTACGGGAAAAAACGGAACTTACTTTTACGGACGAAACTGAACAGCTATCGGTCGAAACCTCGCATCCCCGCTGGCTGATCGAGAAATGGATCAAAGATTTAGGTGCGGAGAACGCCAAGCGACTCGCCGTCGCCAACAACGTCGTGCCTCGGGCAGCGTTCCGATTAACTGCTAACGCAAAAGAGGAAACGCAAAAGTTTGTTGAGACCGTTCAGCCGTCCAGGTTTGTCGACGGCTGTTTTTTGGCCGACCGGCACGATAAGCGGCTCTTTGATCTGGCCACCCTCGGCGAGATATATTTTCAGGACGAGGCATCACAGATGATGGCCCTCGCTGTCCAGATTCCGGCGGGTGGTCGCTTTCTCGATGTCTGTGCTTCCCCGGGTGGGAAGACCGGGCTTATCGCCATGCGCCATTCGACCCCGTCCGGCCTGCTCGCGGCTGGTGACCGATACTGGCCCCGGGTTGAATTCCTTCGTGAAAACTGCCGCCGGCAGGGAGTGGGATTTGTCAAAATAGCCCAGTACGACGCCGCGTATGCCCTTCCGTTTGCCGCGGAAAGTTTTGATGTTGTAGTCGTCGATGCACCATGTTCGGGAACTGGTACGATTCGACACAACCCTGAGATTCGATATTCTTTGACCCAGAAAGACATTGACGAACTGCCGGCCAAACAACTCGCGATCCTCAAGAATGCATCAAAGATTGTAAGGCCAGCGGGAACGCTCATTTATTCAACCTGTTCGGTTGAGAAAGAAGAGAATGAGCAGGTGTGTCGCGAGTTTCTACAGGGAGATGCGACATACGCGAGCGTGAGTCCTGCAGTGGATTCAAGCTTCCTCACCGAAAATGGTTTTGCTCGAACGTGGCCGCACAGGGATGGCATGGATGGCTTTTTTATTGCGTCGTACAAGCGGGCGATCGGCTTTTAACTTTGCGGTGATAACGACGGTCGTGTTTTCATGTTTTCGTAAAAAAGTGTTAAAATATCGTTTTGTTTTTCGGGAGAAAACCGTGTGAGTATCGTTAATTCTGGATTCTCGGCAATTGGAAGACTAGTGGCTTTAGCGGCGCTACTTGGCGTTTTTCTGTTTGGCCTGGTCGGAGTCGTTTACATGTCTCTGCAAGGGTCTGAGATCAAGGTGCCGGAAATTACGGGTAAGGACATTCACGAAGGTGAAAAAGAGCTGGCTCTTTTAGGCCTCAAGATCAAAAAGCGCGCCGATCGGGTGAGTGCTGAGAAACCCGACACCGTTATCGAACAGCTTCCAAAACCCGGAGAAACCGTGAAAACCGGGCAGATGATACTCGTCGTCACGAGCAAGGGCGGCGGTGAGGGAGATGTGCCATCCAGTTTGAAGACAACGGAAGAGGATGACGCCGAAAAAATCGAGGAAATGATTTCGGACAAGCCTAAAAAGCCGAAAGCTAATTCGAACTCAACCCGCAAAAAGGCCGACACGGCCCGCGACGTGAACACCGACAGCTCGAACAGCAATTTGAAAACAAACTCAAATTCCAATTCGTCAGACTCTAATTCAAACAAAAAGGAATCCGGCACAAGTAATAATTCTGGCGATAAAACGAATAAAAATACTCAAACGCCTACGTCACCCCGACCGACCGGTCCAACCGGGAAACCGGCCGGAACGGATGCGAAGCCTAAGCCAAAAACTCCAACGCGTCCTTAGTAACCGATTTGCCGGCTTTGCGAGCAATAGACAATGTAACAATGTTTGAAATAGCACCGTCGATTCTGTCGGCAGATTTTACAAGGCTCGCCGAGGAGATTGAGGCCGCGAGGGCGGGTGGAGCAAAAATGCTTCACGTTGACGTGATGGACGGTCATTTTGTGCCGAATATCACGATTGGTATGCCCGTGGTCAAGTCGATCAGAAAGGCGACGGACATGATCATCGACACGCATTTGATGATCGCGGAACCTGGTCGTTACGCGGTTGAGTTCGTTAAAGCGGGTGCCGACATGGTCTCGGTTCATGTTGAGGCTGACCCGCACCTTCATCGGACGCTGACGGCGATCAGAGAAGCTGGTGCGAAGGCGGGCGTCGCTACTAATCCGGCAACGCCCATCGAAAGCCTGACTGAGGCTTTGCCGTACGCGGATTTTATCCTGCTGATGTCGGTAAATCCGGGCTTTGGCGGGCAGAAGTTTATCCCGACGATGCTCGACAAACTCCGGCGGCTAAGGCGAATGATTGACGAGGGCGAATATCAGGTTCAGATCGAGATCGACGGTGGAATCGACGCCAGCAACATCGGTGAGATAGTCAAGGCCGGTGCCCAGTTGATCGTCGCGGGTTCGGCGGTTTTTGGCGGCGGTGACGCAGCCTCGTCTGTTAAAAGTCTTATTGAAAAAGGGACCCAATGGGTTTGATCGGCACACGCTCCGATGCCCCGAATTATTATGTTTTTTGATTTTAAAAGAACCACGTTTCTCTTGGTTGTTCTGCTGGCGTTTGCCTCAGTTGGTCTCGGCCAGGTCAAGCCCGGCGACGGAACCGACCTGCAGCGGTTGGAAGTAATGCGGGATAAGCTCGAACGCGTTCGGCGATCGCTAAGCAGCGTTATCGCGGTCCTCAAGGACGAAAACAAGGAAGACAAATCCAAGAAGGATGATGAGAAAAAGCTCGAGACGCCGCTAGGCCGCCTGGTTGCGCTGGAAAAGGATGCGTCGAGGCTTAATTCGGACGTAAACAGCCTTCGTGGTAAGGTCGATCGGGGCGAGAAATATGAGCGCTCGGACGTGGACACGCTTGAACAATCTGTCATCAGAATTTCAGGCCCGGGCCGATACCGCACAGCTTGAGATTGCCGCCGGACGGGCAAATCCTGTTTCGACGCTTGGAGCGCCTCGCGAGAAGAAGAAAAAGAAGAAATTTCTAGGCATCTTTGGCGGCGGCGGCAGCGATGAATATGAAGAATTGCTTGGCAGCGTTCAGGTTGGACGCGATCGCGAGCTTTTTGTCGTCGCCACGCGCGAGGTACGAAAGAGAAATTACGATGTCGGACGGCTCCTGTTTCAGACGATCATTACAACCTATCCTGATTCGCCATACCTGCCGATGTCCAAGCTCGCTGTGGGCGATTCCTTCTATCTCGAAGGCTCGACCAGCTCGCTGATTCAGGCGATCGGGGCGTATCAGGAATGGCTGACGTTCTTTCCGACCCATCCGCTTTCGTGTCGCGTCATCCTCAAGATCGGCGAGGCCGAGATGCGTCAGATTGGGCTGCCGGATCGCGATGCAACACGGGCAAAACGGGCTGAAACGCGGCTCAAAGCTATTAACCAGCAGTGTACCAAGGACCCCATAATGATGGCCGAGGCCGATGTTCGTCTGCGCCAGGTGCAGGACAATCTTGGGCTGCATAATCTGCTCATCGCCAATTATTACTACACTCTCTCGGTTGACCAGAAGAAAGGCGGGCTCAAAGGTTCGCAATCCAGATTTCGCGAGATTATCGATAAATATCCTAACTTCAATTTTATGGACGAGGTTTTGTACAAACTTGCCGTCACATATCTCGTCGAGGAAGAAACGGATCAGGCCGCCCGTTACTTTCAGCGGATCGTCAGCGATTATCCGAACAGCGAATTCGTCAAGAAATCCGTCGAGCAACTCGAACTGATCGGTGCCACCGTTCCGGCCGCTAATCCGGATCGCACCAAAGTCATGCCGCCGGAGGATGTGTCGTTCTTTCAAAACTTTAAGAATCAGCTTTTTGGCATCTATCCGATGACCATCGATAAAGACGGCGTTTTGATGACCAAGGATTTTGAGAAGGAGAAGTTTGAGATGATCGATCAGATCATCGAGAATCAAGGCGACATCCTGGTCAATCAAATTCCGAAGGCGATGACGACAGTTATCAAGACTACATTGGTACAGCCGAAGGCAGTCGTGCCGACCGCCCCACCGGTCAAACAGCCGTAATAAACCCGCATTTTCGTTTGTCCGGCCAGACGGTTTAGATCGTTTTTGGGGTGTACCAAACGTGAAAAAACATGTGTCGCGCGTTTTTGGGGTAATTTAAATGTGGCACGTGCCACACTTTCTCAAAAACGCCCTGTTTACGGGCGACTAGCGTGATTTATACCCCGACTGGAGGAGCGAAAATGCACCGTAGCCGCGTCAAAATGCACTGACTGGTAACGCTAAAATCGCCGACTGGTCAAAGGTAAAATCGGTCAAAGAAACCACGACAAAACACCGCCGTCGCGACTTCGCCGAGACGGTGTGTTTAGCCCGTTCAAACAGAAAAAAACGAACCGCATCTCTGTCGGTTCGTTTTTTTTTGCCTGTGAACTGGATTACGGAAGCGGTGTTGGAGTCGGCGTCGGATCCGGTTGGTCCCGCTTCTTTAGTTTAGGCGGTGCATCCGATGACGACGACCCGGGTTCGCCATTTAAGACCGGCGATTCAGAACCCTCAGGCTGGCGTTTCTTTAGCGTGGGCTTGCTGTCGTCGGTCTGGTCGTAATCTGTCACAACACCGGCCTTGGCATTTGTGACCCTAAACAAATGGCTCTTGACACGCTGAAATTCAGACGTGCTGATCACATATTCCTCTTTCTCAGGAAAGCGGGCGACGAGCTGCAGGCTCGTATCCCGTCGGTCGACCGACTGTGGATGCGATGAAAATAAACGTGACAAAGTGCCCGGCTTTTTCTTGTTCTGCGATGCCAGCTTTTCAAACATGGTGGACATGCCGTTCGGGTCGTACCCTGATGCATAAAGATACTGAACTCCGAGACGATCGGCCTCAACCTCAGCACCACGCGAGAATTTAAGCATACCGAGAGCACCAAAAATACCGCCGCCGTTCTGCAGCACGGTACTCGCGATCGGGCCGCCAAAAATAATCCCGGCCAACATGCCGTAATTCATCAGCGTCCCTTTGCCCTGATTTTCCATTGCATGACGGGCCGCAACGTGGGCAATCTCGTGGGCCATCACGCCGGCTAGTTCGGCCTCGTTGTCGGCGGCCAGGATCAGGCCCTTATTGACAAAAAAGAATCCGCCGGGCAGGGCAAAAGCATTGACTTCGTCGCTGTCGATCACCTTGATGGTAAACGGTATCTTCGCGTCGGAGTGGAGGACAACGTTCTGGCCGACGCGGTTAACATACTCGGTAATCATCGGGTCCTCGACCATCTTGGCCTGCTGCTCAACCTCGAGGGAGAGCTGACGACCGATCTGCATTTCTTTTTCCTGCGAACCGCCCAACCAGCCAAAAAATTTGTCAGTGCCTTTATTGATATTGCGCTTGCCGATCTGGGCAGGGTCTTCCTTTGTCCCGAGGGCCGCCGGGCCAGCCGGAGTCGGAGCCGGTTTGGCGTCCTTCTTTTTAGCGTCTTTCTTGTCGTCCTTTTTCGCAACAGGCTTTGCCGCCTCCTCCGCCAGGGTCGAAACAGGAATCACCGCAACAGCACTGACCCAAACACTTAACACGACGAGCGATGAACTAAACTTACGAAGAATTCCGTTTTGCATATTTCTCTCCAATAAAATCCGAACGACTGCCAAGAATTGTAGTCCCAAAATTATTTCAAATCAACGGCAATATGATGCATTCGGGAGTGATTAAGTTGTGAAAGTTGGCCGTTTTGCAAAAATAAACTTAGAAAGCGCCGTCGAATGCACGAATCCCTAACAGCGGGAAATATTTTGAATTGACAGCGTACATTTTAAGGAATAAGGTGATTTTGAACGTATATAAGTTTCTCGCTAAGCAACTTTCCGGTTGTTTACCCTTTCAAAGACCAGACGACCGTTCTGTTTTCGAACAGAAGAACTACTCCCGAGAAACTTTCCCCGGTTGTTTTGCCTCTCTAACCAACAAGCAACCCTTCTGTCGGCAGACATTCCCGCTCTCCTGCGAGAGCAGAAAGGAGATGGTATGAAAACGATTTCAAAAGGAACAGCAGTATTGCTCATAATCATTTGCGGCGCGTTTGCTGGTGCCGCGCAGGACAAGCTCCGCCGAGTGGAGCAACCAGCCAAGTTTGTTTACCCAAACACACCGATTGAGGTTGTCGTAAACATTGATGGCAAGCAGATGTTAGAAAGGAAAGCGGAGTCCGGACCTGATTGGCTTAAAAGGATCAGCTTGGAGGTCACAAATACATCTGGCAAGGATATCAATTGGTTGTGCATCAACTTGACGCTTAGGGAGCCCGCCCTGGGAGTTCGTGCGCCCACCCCCGAAACGGCTGGAATAGTGATCACCGTCGAGCTTCGGTATTCGGATATTAAGGTATTGTTGGCTGGCGAGCGGATAACGCTTAAGCCGCCAGTGACCATGGTTGACTATTGGACGAGATACGCTCGGGAGCAAGGAATGGAAGATATCGAAAAAGTGATCCTCGATATTAGGCAAGTCGGCTTCACCGACGAGACAGCGTGGTTTAGAGGCATCCGGAGCCGCAAAGATCCTGAAACGGGTAAGCCTGTATTCGTAACGGAAAAACCCGAACCACTTCCGCTTGTAACGCAACCCTATTAAAGCCCTTTGATCAAAAAAAAGGGTGAGCGGGCCGGAGTTTTCGGCCCGTTTTTAGTGATGAGGCTCCAGGCCGGCAACGCCGGCACCCTCGCCTGCTACGCCGGTTCCTCCGGCGTGACTGCGATCCGGTATTCCGCAACTTGATTAATCCCCACGTTCGCCAGCGTCCTCAGAGCAGGACGCTTGCAGGCGAGGGCGCCTGCGTTCCCAGGGCATGTGCGTTTGCAGCGTTCACAATTTGCCCTTGCTTGCGTGCGGATCCCGGTGCAACGAGCGGCTTTCGAAAACTTTTTCTATTCCCATTAATGATAAAACTTGTTAAAATTATTCGTGCGTCTTCTCACGACGTTCGCACCGTGTGCGTAAGTTATTCAGAATAAAACGAGTTGGCCCCGTCGTTTTTTTCCACAAATTGGTTAAAAGCTGGAATATTTAATGAAACGTGTCGTAGAAAAAGTAAGGGACATAGTGGAAATTTGTCCATTCACGCATCTCCACGACTTCGCGGCGGATCCGGGGCTGACACTTGCTGGGTATCATTTTACCGACATCACGGCCGATCTAATGTCGAAATGGATCGACCGTGTGGCCGGCGTACGGCCTGGGCAGGGCGGTGCATTTGCCTTGGCGGGGTTTCGCGGCGTGGGAAAGAGTCACTTCCTGTCGGCGCTCGCGGCGATTGTTGCCCGGCCAGAGCTGAGATCACGAATATCGGATCAGCACGTTGCTTCAAGTGCCGAACGGCTTTCACGCCGACATGGTTCCATCGCTTTTGTCCGACGCGGTTCGGGGGCGTCGTTACTCGACGAGTTAAAGAGCGCCGTGGGGCTGGTCGTGGGAGCGGCCCCGGAAACGCTGAACGATTCGCTGCACGAACTTTTACAGCGTGCGGCAGATCAGGCGGGCGAAGTGCCGCTGCTGCTGCTGATCGACACCGCGTCGGGCCGCGATACGCGGGTTGCCCGTGACGATGGTGTGCGGCTCAGCGAGATTGCCGAGGTGGCAAAAGGGCTTGGTATTTTTGTTGGTGTCGCGCTCGATGACGACATCTCGGGTGCCGACGGAGCCAATGCGTCGATCGCGGCAAACTTTAACATCGACTATCTGGATCAGGAGCATCTGTATAAGATCGTCGATTCGGTTATCTTTTCGAAGCATAACCAGATGCGCTCTGTGCTGCATGACATCTACGAGGACTATCGTGCTGAGCTACCGGGATTTCGCTGGAGCGAACAGCGTTTTACATCGCTTTATCCACTGCATCCGGCGACGGTCGAGATCGCACCGCTTATTCGGCTCTATATCCACGATTTCGCCCTCCTCGGTTTTGCGGCTGAGGCGGGCGTCAAGATTCTTGGGCGCCCGGCAAACTCGCTCATCGGCATCGATGAGGTATTTGACAGCGTTGAGAACAAGCTGAGACTTGTGCCGCAACTCGCCGATGCCTTCGCCGCATTTGAGCGCATTGAGCGTGACGTAATCTCAAAAACTCCCGTTCATTTTCGTCATCCGGCGAAATTGATCCTTAAAGGCCTGCTGATATTGTCGCTCAACGGCGAGGGGGCTTCGGCGCCTGAGATAGCGGCGTCGATGATGATTTTTGGCGGGGATTCGGCTGATGGACAAGGACTCAATGTCGCGACTCTTCTCGATTCGTTCGTCGAGGGCGTAGCGGGATCGGTTGATCGTATGGCGCGCGATGGAGCGCCCGCAAAGTACTGCTTCAGGCTTTCGACAAAGCTCGATGTTGACGGTCTGCTGGCCGATGCCGTCAAGGAAGTGCCCGAAAGCGTCGTCTGGAAGGTGCTTTTGGCCCAGACCGCCGAGAAATATTCTGAATTAGACCCAACGGCCGGTGTAACTTCGTACAACCTCGAATGGCGAGGCGGGTTCAGACGGGGCGAACTGCTGTGGCCGCCGGTAGAAGGCGTCCAGCCACCGGAACAAAAGAAAGGTCATCCTGACTGGGTTATCCGTGTCGAGCCGGATGCCGCAGACGCCACTTATTCGGCGGAGAATTCGACTATCGCGTGGCGATTGGCAAAGCTGACACCGGACGAAAAAGATGCGATTCGTCGTTATCACGCGCTGCACAACGACAGTAGGGTTCGCGAGCAGTTTGGCGCCGGGCTTTCGACGGCGATGCATGTGCATTCCATCGCGGTCGAAAAGATCTGGCAGCGTGTTTTTCTTCAGGACAGCTATCTGACGGCCGGCGGCATCACCTATAAGTTTACCGAAGACGCGCGTTCGGCCCATGGCCTGTCCCAACTTTTGACAGTCATGCTGGCTCCCGTTTTCGAGGGGCAATTTCCAGCCCATCCGCAGTTTGGAGAGAGTCTCGGCCATAAACAGGCGGCCGAGCTGATCTCTAATTTCTTTGGCGGTTCAGGCGCGACAAACGCCGACACCCAAAAGCTGGCCGAGAGCTTCGCCTTACCGCTCGGTCTCGCCACGAAACAGGGAGAGTTAATTGTCCCTACGCCAGCCGAATCGCTTCTCGATCTCGACATCGTCAAGGCCGGATTTGCGGGTGCGAGTGCGGAAACGGCGATCGATCTAAGAGACGTTTCGATTGGCTTACAGGCTCCACCGGTCGGCCTTACGCGCGAGGCCCAGCATCTTGTCCTGGCTGCTCTCGTAGCACAAAAAGAATTCGAGTTCGTAACATCGAGCGGCAATCGGATCAATCACCGTTCGCTCGATCTGCAAATAATCTGGGACGACATCGTCGGCGTCGCGAAACCGCTAAACGAAGTTTACTCGGTCGACCGGTTGCTAATCTGGGCCAAGATCATCACCGGTAACTCCGGCCTGAAGAGCCTCGACAAAAGCGAGGACCGCCTGCTGATAATCGATTCGCTTGCGGGCTGGCTCACCGGCTGGAAACAGAGCTGTGCGATCGATGAATTTGACGCTTTGCCGGACGAGAATCTAAACGCCGGCATCTGGCGCACGGCCGCGAACCTGCGGAAATCGTTTGGAGCGATGGCGGACATCATCGATTTGCTCACCAAAAATGAACAGTCGCTCGATGAAAGCTTGCAAAACATTGCCGACCTCTTCTCGGATTCCGAAAACGAGTATGAGAGCAAAAAGTCGGATTTGCGGGTCCTCAGCGATTTTACCGCCGGAGTATCGCGGCGGACCGCGATCGAATCATACCTATCGCTGTGCGAAGACACCGAGAACGAAGAAATCGAAGCCGCGAGATTTGCGCTGCTCGATACAATAAAGTCTGGCAAATTTGCCGCCGCTGGCGTGGGTAAAGAAAAATTAGAAGCGGTTTGGGCGGATTTTAAGCAGCATTATTCAAACTATTATGCCGAAAAGCACGATTTGGTTATGAAATCGGGAGCGTCGGGTGAAAAGCTCAGAGCAGTGCTGTCTTCGGATGAGTGGTCGGCCTTTGAGAGCTTTTCGAGCGTCCTTTGGCTTGACGGGCTGTATTTCTCGACAGCCAAGAACATAGTTCGCGAGCTGCGCCAATTGCACTGTGAATCAAAAGTTAGCGATTCGCTCATTTCGAAACCGATATGCGGCTGTTCGTTCAGCCTCGCCGACAGCGGTCGTCTAGCTGGGTTGCCTGCCCAGCTGAGCACCACCATCGGCCGCGGAATCGCTTCGTATCGGGCAAAGTTCCTTGAAAATCAAGATCAGCTTGCCACAGCGGCGGATTCTGATGCAATGAACACATCGATCAGAACGATTCTTGGCGGGCTGGGCAGCGGCGATGAACTCGGAAAGCTTGACGAGCCAGGATATCCGAATATTGAAAATCGCCGCCGGGCGGATTTCCGCGAGTCCCGCAACGGTCGCGCCGGTGACCGTGGCCGAAGAAGACACGCTGACCTGGGAACACGAAGTAAAAAAGGTCGAAGACTTCGTCAACACCTGAGAAAGTCGAGAGTCGAGAGTCGAGAGTCCAACGTCCTAAGTCCAAGGTCCAAAGACCAAAGACCAAAGACCAAAGACCAAAGACGACCAAAGACGACCAAAGACCAAAGACCAAAGCCCAAAAGACCAAAAGACCAAAGCCAGTTTTACGGACGGCTCGGTTGACCTATATCCTAACCGTATATGGTTAGTGTATCGATAATTGGAATTGGCAGGGTCGGCGGCGCCTTAGCTTTGAGTCTGCCGGGCGATCGATATTCCGTCGACAATCTTGTTTTCCGCGGCGACGGGGACCTATCGTCTCTTGCGGACAAGCTTTCAAAGCCGGCAAATCTAATTCAATGCGACGAGCTGACCGAGATTCACTCCGATGTGATTTTCATAACAACTCAAGATGGCTCGATAATACCGGCGGCTCGCGACCTTGCGCCGAGGATTAAGGGTTCGCCGGTCGTTTTGCATACCAGCGGATCATACGCGTCGTCGATCCTCGACGATCTCAACTCGATTGGCTGCCATACCGGGTCGCTCCATCCGCTCGTATCCATCTCGCTTGCCGAACTCGGCCCGCAACGATTTCCTGGTTCGTTCTTTTGTATCGAAGGATCGCCGGCGGCGGTCGAGATGGGGACACAGATCGCGAACGATCTCGGCGGTCGTCCATTTACGATAGATACCAAATTTAAGACGCTCTACCATGCGGCGGCCGTCACGGCCTGCGGCCATCTCGTCGCGCTCTTTGATTCGGCCGTTGAGGTTATGACAAAATGCGGCCTTTCGGCAGACGGTGCAAAAAATGTCCTGATGCCGCTCGTCACAAGTACCGTTCAAAACCTGAGCGAACAAAGCACCGCAGCCGCGCTGACCGGCACATTTGCCAGGGCCGATATCGAAACCTTCACGCGACACCTGACCACGCTCAACGAGAATGTATCGGACGATCTGCTTGAAATCTATCTGCTGCTTGGCGAAAGATCGCTCGAACTCGCGGCGAGACAAGGCGTTAGTCCTGAGCGAATTGATAGGCTGCGAACCAAGGTTTTGATAGCGAAATCGAAATTGAAATGGTAGTATCAAGGCTGGGTGACAAAGAGTACTCTGGTGAAAAAAAAGGAAACATTCGAGGTTGAAAAGGCTCTGTTTATTGAGCATATTCAGGCGGCTGGGCTTCGCCGGACAAACCAGCGCGATCTGATACTCGAGATATTTCTCAGCACCGAGGATCATCTTACCAGCGAAGATTTACATAATATAGTTCATAAAAAGGACCCGACGGTTGGCCTGACGACGGTTTACCGGACGTTAAAACTTCTGACCGAAGCGGGCCTCGCTCGTGAGGTGGGTTTTGGTGACGGGAAAACGTACTACGAGCATCATTACAATCACGAGCATCACGACCACATGATCTGCACCGAGTGTGGCAAGGTGATTGAGTTTTTTTCGAGGGATATCGAAGATTTACAGGATCAGATGGCGAGCAACTTTGGGTTCAAGCCGACACATCACAGCCTGCGCATGTGGGGAGTTTGTTCGGATTGCCAGCACAACAGAGACGATTCTTATACCGCTCCGTCAGGCGCGCAGCCGCGGGTTAGGGTTAAAACCGCGATTCATTGATTTTATATGGACGCTCTGGTCAGATTTGAAAGGGAAGGCGTAGAAGGATTGGTTCCGGTTAATGTTTCGCTCGCTCACGCGGCGAGACGGTTTGGTGTTCGGTTTGACGACTGTAAACCGGCGGCGAATGAGCATAATTGCACGATAATCGTGACAAGCGGTATCGCTAACATTGCCCCGCTCACCGAAACGGAAACGGAACATTTTGCAGCGCACGGGCGTAGGTCTAATGAGAGGGTTGCATGTGAAGCTACGATCATTAAATCTGGAGAAATTAGTGTTATGACAGAAGAAAAAAAGCAGCAAACAAAGAAAACGGCGGCTGGAAGCGGTTTTCAAGCCGAATTTAACGCACTTCCGCTGGACAAGAAATTCGCAAACCTCTTGCAGATGGAGGTCGCGACGATAAACGAGGCCGTCAAGTATGTGGCCGATTCGTCAATGAAGATGTTTGAAAAAGTGGGCGACGTTATCAGCGATTTTGGCGTCAAGGTTGAGTCTGAAGTTAAGAAAGCGACTGCCAATGATGCAGCGCCGGCGCCCGAGACTCCGAAAGCAGAGAAGCCAAAGCCAAAATCGAGTACAAAACGAAAGCCACCAACCGCGAAAGCCTAAATTTTGGCTGATATTTATTTGTGAACAAAACCGCCCTCGAGAAAAGAAAGTCAGGAGCAATTAGGGAAAAGGCGCAATACGCAACGGCGTTCGGCATCATCGGTGTTATGCTGTGGGCCGCCGGGTTTCCGATATTTCTCCTCTTTTTTGTTGGTGTGCTTACTTTTTTTATCTGGAAGGTATTTTCGTCAGAGGGGCGAAATGAAACGCGCCGGGTTTTCGAATTTTACCTGGCGGCGAATGAGATCCTTCGCGAAGACGACCGCCGTTGGTATGGCTTTGAGATACAGGACGCTATCGCTCGCGGTGAGACGATTGTACGCTCGATGACGCGCGACCCCGCCACTTGTTTCCTTCGGGCTTGGTGCGTTGTATCAGAAGTTAGGGGATCACAGTTCGGCGGAAAAATATCTCTCGCAGGTGGTTGACGAATCGGCGTCGAGCGAAACGGCCATTGTTTATCCGAGCAAAGACCTGCGCGAATATGTCCGTATGCTCCGCAAGATCGAAAGGGCACCCGCCGAGGCGCCGCTGACGTCATCGGCGATCCGTTCGCTGGAACGTGCCCGCAAAAATCGCGGTCGGAAGATTCTCGATCAAAGTCGCCTATATCTCTCAAACCAAGTGGTTCCGCTCGCCCAAAGCGAACAACGTCTCGAATCGGTCGTCGATATAGATGATCTTGACGAATCGGTCTCATTAAACGGACACGGCGTCCCGTTGCAAGAAAACCACGACGCATTTGCGCCCGTCACTGCCAGTTTTGCCTCGCCGGTATCGCGAAAAAATCCCAAACCCAATGCCGTAGATAAAGCGCCCTTGGATCGCAAAACGATCTCGGAAGTTCTGCATGATATCTACGATAAAAACATTCAATAGCCCGATCAGTGTCCCTTAAATCACTTAAGTCCAAAAAACTTCCTTATCGATCGCATTGCACCTTTTTTGGCGGAAGCTTTGTCCTCGGCGGGCTGGTCGCTTTCCGACGATAGAAGTTGTTTTCGTTCTTCGATAAGCTCCGAAATCGAATCTACGAGCGATGGATTGTTCTCAAGGATCGGTTTCAGTCCGTTTTTATCGATTCTCAGGACCTCAGTTTCCTCAGTCGCTATGACGCTTGCCGAACGTGGCTCGCCGGTAAGCAGACTCATTTCACCAAAAAAATCGTTCTCATTTAGCGTATTGACGGTTTTCTTGTAGTTATCCTCCGGGATTTGGACCTTTACGCTGCCGCGAATAATTACAAACATCGAGTTGCCAACTTGCCCGGTTCGGACGATCGGTTCGCCCGGGGCGTAAACGCGGGAGGTCGAGGCATTGGCGAGGCGCTCGATCTCCTCGTCCGAAAGGGGGTTAAAGATCGAAACTCGATTGAGGCTTTCCGTGATCGCGTTAAAGACCTCTTCAGGTGCCGCTTCCTCGCTCTTTTTTTCCATGTACAACGTCCGCGTAGGATAGGCAAAATCTATCTTTTCCCGCTGGAATACATACCATATCCGCTGCCTGATCAAGGCATCCGTGTCATGCTGTATAACGTAATCGTCAAGCCAGTATTTGACTTCAAAATCGATACCGTTGTCGCCCAGATTGCGAATACGGACAACCGGGCGCGATTTTTCGCGACACATTATCGACCTGACGGACGGCGTCACGGACGACCTGTATCGTGTGTGCCGGAGAGTGAGAATAAAGCGTATTAAAGAACACCAGCTTTGCGTTGAGGTTATTCCTCGGGGCGACCTCGATGGTTTCCTTGCCAAGGACGGAGTTGCTGATAACGAGCAATTTATTCTGAAATGTGCGGATATTGACGCCGCGCCACGAAACTTTTTCGATCACGCCCTCGCCGCGTCCGGGAATAATAACGACATCCCCAACGACAAACGGCTGATCGGCCTGGAGAGCAAGGCCCGCAAACAGGTTGCCGAGCGTGTCCTGCAGAGCAAGACCGACGACGATACCGATGATCGTCGATCCGGTAAAAAGCGGGGCGAGCTGCACGGTTGGGAACTGCGTCTGGAAGATAATAAAAAACGAGACGATGTAAACAATGATCGAGAAAACGGTTTGCAAAAGTGAGGAAACCTCACCTGTCGCGGCTTTGCGATAAAACGTCTTTGTAATGAGAAAAAGAATAAAGCGGACGGTCGTCACCACGAGGACCATCGAGAGGACAATTCTCAAAATACTGAGAAAAATAACGACGAGCCTAATCGTAGTTTCGATCATTGCATCGGCCTTTTCACCGCCGATTTTCGTTATCGAGCCGTCCTCGGCGAAAACCAGGCCAAATCGCGTAGCAATATAGGACCTCGCAGATTCCTCAACGTAGGGAAAAAGAAAGAGGATCAGCGTTAAAATGCCGGCAAAAATGAGGAAATAGACAACCCGTTTCTGTACTTCGGATGACGCCATAATTATTTGCTAAAACATATCAGCAATTGTTTTTGCAATCAACACCAATGAGAGGATCGAGATACAATTGCGGCAACCAGCCACGCAAAAAGATTGAATAAAAGTGGTTTTGGTGTTCGCCCATGATCTCCCGATTATTTGCCAGCGAAACGATCGCGATCAGAATGATCGGAAGCAGCAATCCGTTAATGCACTGCGTAGCAAGCAGCAGACGAATCTGCGGAATGCCCGGAATCAGGGCGACGACCGCGCCGACAAAGATAAGAGTCGTAAAGATGCCGATGAATATCGGAGCCTCGCGAAACGATCTCGAAAGGCCCTTTTCAAATCCCAACGCCTCGCTCAAGACTATATGCGGTGGCGAGCGGCAAGAACTCCCATCGCGAGCATTGCCGCTCCGAACAGGCCGATCCCGAAAAGATATTTTGCATAAACTCCGGCGACCGGGACAAACGCCTCGGCCGCGGTCGCCGCAGAGTCGATCGTCGTAATGCCGTTCACATGCAAGCGTCGCGGCCGAGCAGATCACGATAAACCCCGCGATCGGACACGCAAAAATTGTCCCGACTATCGACATCAGCCCTCACCAACGCGAGATCTTCGACGTCCATCCGTTTTTCGACGACCGAAGACTGCACATAAACCTGCATAAACGGCGTGATCGTAGTGCCAATCAGCGCCATGATCATAAAAAGATAGGCCGCGTCAGTCTGGAAGGTTGGTTCCAGAAATGACTCGCCGACCTGTTCCCAGTCGGGCCTGCGCCAGAAATGCGGAGACCACATAGCAAAGAAAGACCAGCGACATCGCCAGAAAGACGCTCTCCACCCGTTTCTGCGATCCTTTAACGACTAGCCACCATATCAGCCCGGCGGTGAGCGGAATGGTAAAGTATCGGGGAATACCAAACAGCTCCGAAGCCTGAGCTATGCCAACAAATTCAGAGATAATCACGCCCGTATTTGCCACCAGCAAAGCCAGCATGACAAATGCCGTCCAGCGTACGCCAAACTGCTCACGAATCAGGTCGGCAAGCCCTTGTCCGGTAACGACGCCCATTCGCACGCACATTTCCTGCACGATCACGAGGCTCACGACCATCGGGAGAAATATCCAGAGCAGTGCATAGCCAAATCCGGCGCCGACGCTCGAATATGTTGCGATCCCACTGGCGTCATTGCCTGCATTTGCGGCGATTATCCCCGGGCCGAGGACGGCAAGGTAAGCGAGAAAACGATATTCAGACAGAGAGCGACGCAGCCGCGACGGCACGCGGCGTACCTTTTGCACAAACTTTTTTGGTGAAAAGCGTGTCAACCCCATTCGTACTACTACCGTCGTCGTTCATCTCGGAAGAAAAAATCGATTATTGTGTTGCGAACACTGAATATAACTCTTTTCGACGCAATTCAAAAGGAGGTAAAAGCTGTCGTTTGTATTCTTAAACGTATTTTCTCATACTCCCATCAAAATGACCGATCGTGGCCTGATACTATTCCGTTTTCCGAACATTGCGAGTGTGTTATCGTATTCCTAGTCTAAGGAACATTCTGCCCGCCCCGGCTTGTCCTTTTTACGATGAGAGAGCTTTCGCTAAACAGTTGCAGACTCGATAAGCGGTACGACGTCCTGGAGCAGCTCGGGCGCGGAAGCTATGCCGAGATTTTTTTGGCCCGCGACACGCTTGCGTCACCGCATTCACCGCATAATACCGTCGTTATTAAGGCCCTCAACGTCTTTTTACAGGACGATCTCGACGCCGGGCTTGAGCGGACACTGGTCGAGAATTTCCAGAACGAAGCGATCGCCCTCGATCGGGTTCGGCACCCAAATATCATCAGCCGCATCGGTCACGGTTCGGCCCGCGATCTGCGCGGGACGGTTTTTCACTATCTCGTTCTGGAATACCTCTCGGGCGGCGATATCCAGCATCTGCTGCGGAACCAAAAACTTCGGCTCGATCAGGCCCTGAAATACATCGAGCAAATCTCGGCCGGACTCGGTCATGCTCATCGGCATTCGATTATTCACCGCGATATTAAGCCGCAGAATCTGCTGCTGACCGCCGACCTTTCGACCGTCAAGATCGCTGATTTTGGAGTCGCCCGTGTCAACGTTTCGGACGCACCGATCACGCGCGTCGGCACAAATATCTACGCTCCACCCGAGCACAGTCCGTTGATGGCAGGGAAGACCGGTGACCTCGATATGTCGAGGCTCACGCCGGCGGCGGATATTTATTCGCTTGGGAAAACGCTATACACGATGCTGACCGGCGAGACGCCACGTGCGTTTGCCAATGAGAGTATCGATTCGTTGCCAGAAAGCGTTCATTCGGAGGAATGGGCAGACGAGCTTGTACGAGTGTTGAAACGGGCGACCGCTGCCGATCCGCGTGAACGCCAGCAGTCGGTAGAAGAATTCTGGGGCGATCTCACGGGAGTTCGTCAGATTGCGGCCGATGGTGAATACGTGACGGTGATGCGTGCGTCAATCGACACGCCTCAGCCCCATGTTTTCCGCGGCTACACGCCGATCGCACCCGAGCGGCCGAGCTTCGATTCGATCGCCCACATACCTTCGATTATGAGTCCGCCGATAACGTATTCACCGCCGCCGTACGTTCCGCCGGCTGCCCAGGGAACGAATTGGACCGAGCCGAACGGACCTGTGACACAGCATTTGACGGCAAATGAAGTAAAACAGCCAAAAAAACGCCGGGCATTTCGGCGGCTCACGGCATTTCTCGTCATCGTCGGAGCGTTTACCGGAATTCTCTATGGTACGGCAAGCTATATTCGCAGTCGCAACATACTAACCGGCATCTCAAACCCGTTCAAATCGTCGACCGCGGTTGCGAGTACCGACATTTATATGCGGCCGTCGCCCAACACGGATAACGACCCGATCGGTCTCGTGACGAAAAATTCGAAAGTCAAGATTGTAAATTCGCAGAATAATTGGTATCAAGTTGATGTTGTCCAACAAGGCCGTAACGCCCCGGCCCAGGGAAATGCGACCCGCGGCTGGATAAATGGAAAGTACGTCGAGGTTGATTGATTTAGAACTTGGAACTTTGAACTTGGAACCTGGAACTTGAAGTAGATGAGCATTCTAGACAAAGTCAGACGTTGGATCGATGGTGAAACGGCCGAGCTTGTTCTCGAACAGGCCGCCCGTGACGCGCAGATAAAACCGCGCAGCAAGGCCGAGGAATTCATAGTCAAGATCGCTCGCGAGGTCGAATCTGTTATGCAAAACGAGATGGTTCCCCTGCCGCAGGGTACGACCATCATTCCGAGCGAATATGCCATCTTCCTGAGCAGCGACGACGACAGGGAATGGCAGGGGGCCAAACGAAAAGGTCTCGAACAAGGGCTCTATCACATCCTCGCCGAGCGGGCGAAAGAAATCGCGGGAAAGAAAAAGCTGGAAACGCGGTCGTTTGTTATTGAATTGCGGATCGACGGAACGCTAGAAAAAGGAGAGATTCGAGTTCAGCACAGTTGGGAGGATTCGCTTGGGAACAAAACCGGCGTTCTGGTCAGACCAAGGGTGACTCAGGCCGCCGATCTCTCGATGAAACCCCGCGTCTCGCAGACCGTGCCTCACTTCCCACCCGCGACGACCGCCCAGCGACCCTCAAACCCGACTCCGGTCCCAGTTACGTTCCATCAGGCCGATATTCAGCAGGCGGTTCTAATAAAATCCGAGGACCCCGAGGAGATGACGTCCGTGAAATCACGGACGAGAGAGCTGTACAAACTCGAGATATGGCGCGGCGGCGTACGGCAAAATGTCGTGCCGATCTATCAGAAAGAGATCAGGATCGGGCGCGGTTCAAAATCAAAACCCGTTGACATTCCGCTCGCCGGCGATGTCGAGATCAGCCGCCGACACATGACGCTCGTAACCGACGGAGCAGGGAATTTCTGGGCCGTAAACGAAGGTAAAAATCCGGCCGCGATCAACAATTACGAACTGCCCGCCGGCCAACGGGTCACAGTTACCGTCGGCGTTCCGCTAAACATTTGTAGTTATATGCTCCGCGTTCAGCCGAGCTGATGGTTTTCGAATCTCGCCTTCACCACCTTACGGTTTATACATCTCTTTATCGATCTGCGGCAAATATTGGCGACGCAGATTAGCGGCTAGAATTTGAGCACTCCGCAATTTATCATTGTTCTCAGCCAGACTATCCTGAATCTGGGACGAAAGCAGACTGAGGCTTTGCCTCTCAGCCTGCAGTTTGAGCCTTCTGTTATCACGCCATTCGTCAGTTTCCGTCGTCCCAACCAGCGCCACGCTGCGGTCGATGCTCCGCGGTCTGAGATCGATGTCAACCTGGGCAAGTTTGCTTCGGGTTTCGTTCAGTTTCTCGGTCAGCTCGACCTGTGCTTTTTGATGGACTGCGATGAGCTGTTCGGTGCGAATCAGGAGTTCCATCCCAAAAATCAGTTCCAGTTGTTTCTCAGTAAGCGTCAGACCGCCAACTTTTTCAAACTTATCAACGAACGACTTCATCGTGTTATTCAGCGTCTGGACGGATTTTGCGATTTTCGTCATCTCCGCGGAGATGTTACTTATCGGGTCCGGACCCTGACCAGGCGCTTGTCCATTGACGGAAATAACGCCGTAAAAAACGATTGCCGAAATCAAAAGAACAGGAATTTTCATGGCTAGTCTCCAAAAGGGGTTTTGTGTAAACAAAAGATAACACAAAATCTCATGAAAAATGTTGCGTGAATTCGCCCGGGACCGGGAGTTTTTGCTTCTTTACGAGTTCGAGAACCTCGTTTAGGGCCTTTCTTGTGTTTTTAAGGACAAGATCCGGATAGCAAAATTTCACCGCATTTACCGCATATTCCGCCTCGTCGAGGATCTCAAACGCTCCATTCGGCCAAGAAACAACGTCGATATCCAGATCGATATAGTCGAGAACGCCGTCGTTAAAGGTGGGCGGCGTATTTATGTTGCAGTAATGGTTGCGGAAGTTGCCATCTGGCTCGTGGAAGCAAAAAATATTGTACCAGCGATCGAGCCAGTAATATTCGTATGAAATCGTACCGCGTTTGATCTCGCCGAGGTCTGGGTGTGAAACGTCAAAATCAAATACCCCAACCATAACCAAACCAGTATCGACGTGCTCGATCAACTCGCACTTCCAACTTCGGCGGAGCGAGCCGTCAAACTTTCGCGAGTTTATGGTAATTTCGGATCTGCGTGACGCCAACATGTCAGCGGCTATTCTCTTACGATCAAAACCGAGCAGTGAGCGTGATGCACGACCGAATCGGAGACGGAACCGAGCAGCAAACGCTCCCACTGTTTGTAACCGTGCGAGCCGATAACGATCATGTCTGCTCCGGTCTCTTCAGCCGTCTCGACGATACGGCTCTCGGGTGAACCAAAAAGAACCTCGACCGAAACGTCAACCTTTTTGCTGACAAAGAGAGCCTCGACCGACGCTTTGGCTGCTCCAACCACCTTTTCGGCATTTTCGCGGGCGACTTTTTCCAATTCGCTTGTATCCGGCAGATAGCCGCCGTAAATATCGATTCCCATCGGTATTCCGATGTCGACGACGCTAATTATCTTTACCGAATCACCTTCGCCGAGGTTGAGTTTTCCCAGCATATTGGCGGCGGCGTCAGCAAATTTTGTCCCATCCGTTGCAAGAATTACTTTCATAATGCTTCTCCTATTCTGGATCACAAGACCCGCGCCAATTCTACACCTAATTACTCTTCATCGACGAGTTTTTGTCCCGTATACCTCGCTCTCAGTTTGCGCAGTACGTCGGCAAAAACAAGCCGCTCGGTATTGGTCAGGCCGCTGACGCATTCGGCTTCGAGTTCGACCCACTGTTTTTCAACCTCAGACCTGATAACTTTTCCTTTCTCGGTCAAAAATACGCGGGTCGAGCGGGCATCGTCGTCAAACTGCTCCGTCTTGATCAGATTGATCTGGCCCAGGCCTTTCAGCATATTGCTTACAGTCGGCGGTTTGACGCTGAGACGGCGAGCGAGATCGATCTGGCGCAGACCATCCTGGTCCCACAATTCAAGCAAGATAAACGCCTGTCCGCTGTGCAGCCCGATGGCACCCATGTGACGCTCGAGTGCGTTGCGATAAGCGGTAGTCACCTTGGCGAGAAGATAGCCGATAGTATCTTCGAAAACAATTGGTTCGGGCATAGTGAGTCCATTTTATAACAAAATAAGCAGAAGAGTAGCCTCCTGCTAAAAAACGTGTAGCCCGCTACTGGTAACTGAATAGCGGGCTAACTAAATATACTTAGGCCGCTAATAAACTAACGTTAGCACGGTATGGTTTAATTGAAAAGTAGGCTAATATTTATTTAATGAAGAACATCGAAATACTAAAAAATGCACGTAATTTACTGCTTAAACTACATAAATCGATGCTTGATCGTGAACGCGACATGTACGAGCGTCTCCACGGACCGCTTAACGCGACACAGTTCTTAAACGTTCTGCTCGAGGATCCGGATTTTGCATGGCTGCGTAAGTTTTCGATGCTTATTGTTGAGATTGATGAGCTATTCGCCCAAAAAGACGGGTTCGAGGCGGGAATGATCGATGCAAACCTGGTAAAGGTGCGGGAATTGGTTGAAATGAGCGAGCCGGACGAGTATTTCAGAGCGAAATATCAAAACGCGATCCAGCGGGATCCGGATTCGGCCGGATTACACAGCGAACTCCGGGAACTGTTGCGGCTGGAAAATGGTAAATGGTGAATGCCCGATTCTCCATTCACCATTCAGCATTTCCATTACTCTCCTAGCTTCTTCCGCTCTTTTTCCAATCGGAAAGAAAACCTTCCAGACCTTTGTCTGTCAGCGGATGTTTGACTAATTGTTGGATAACCTTAAAGGGAATCGTCGCCACGTCTGCTCCGGCAAGGGCACAGTCTACGATGTGCATCGGATGCCGAATCGACGCCGCAAGAACCTCGGTTTCGAACTGGTAATTGGCATATATCTGCACAATTTCCTCGATCAACTGCATACCGTTCTGGCCGATGTCGTCGATGCGTCCGATAAAAGGCGAGATGTATGAGGCACCGGCCTTGGCGGCCAACAGAGCCTGTGCGGCCGAGAAACAAAGCGTCACATTGACTTTTGTCCCCTCCTCGCGGAAAGCACGGGTTGCTTTTAAGCCGTCCAGTGTTAACGGGCATTTGACGACGACGTTGGGAGCGATTTTCGCCAGTTCGCGGCCTTCCTTGAGCATTCCCGCAGTGTCCATGGCCGTAACCTCAGCCGAAACGTCGCCCTTGACGATCGCACAGATCGCGGCGATGCGTTCCTTAAAATCAATATCGCCTTCCCTCGCGACCAGGCTCGGGTTAGTGGTAACGCCGTCGATCAAGCCAAGCTCATTTGCCTCTTTGATCTCGTCTAAATTTGCTGTGTCTATAAAGAATTTCATGGTTTTAGTCAGTTGTCAGTGGTCAGTTGTTGGTTTTTTGTTAATCGGAGATGACATTCATTTGATCGCGTAAACCCCTTCGTCTTTTGCGTCTTAGCGGTCTTTAGCGTCTTTGCGTTAAAAATTCCTATCTAACGCGATTCGTCAGGACTCCAATGCCCTCTATCTCGACCTCGCAGACATCGCCGCGTACCAATTGTGAAACTCCGGATGGAGTTCCGGTTGCGATTACGTCGCCCGCATTTAAGGTCATCATGTTTGAAATATATGTTACCAGAAAGTCAACCGGAAACACCATCTGAGACGTACGCCCGTCTTGTTTTAATACGCCGTTAACCCGGACAGAAATCCGAAGATCGGAAACATCAAGCTCTGTCTCGATCTGTGGACCGATCGGACAAAATGTATCAAATGATTTAGCCCGTGCAAACTGCCCGTCCTTTCGCTGCAGATCACGAGCGGTCACATCGTTCAAACAGGTGTAGCCGAGAACATAATCCGATACATTAGCAGTATCATCTAAATCCTTACATGTCTTAGAGATAACGACCCCTAGCTCACCTTCATGTTCGACCTGAACCGACTGCATCGGCCTAAGAATCTCATCCTCGTCAAAGACAATCGCCGATGGCGCCTTCAAAAACAACATTGGCTCCGCCGGAACCTCATTCCCAAGCTCCTTGGCATGACCCGCATAATTGCGGCCCACACAAACGATCTTAGACGGCATAAAGTCCCGGGTGATCTCAATTTTCATAAGCTTGATAGTAAATAGGAAACGGAAAATAGTAAACGGAGCAGAATGAGATTCAGCCACGAATGAACACGAACGGGTCAGAACCGCCACGCGTAAGTGGGCGGTCAGTTCCGATACATCATTAGCTCGCGCATATCACCACGAACTGGCCGCCCGCTCACGCAGGCGGTTCTGACTCGCTGCACAATCCATATATTCGATCCGTAGCTGCTCTAGTGTGTATTCGTGGCTAAACCGCTTTATAGGCCCTCCAGGAGGATCTTCAACATTCTTTCCCTGTTCATCAGAAAATCACGCGTGACCTGATAGTGTTCCGTTTCTTCGTATGTGGTCTCGACGATCCCGCCCGGCGTACATTCGTAAATCGTTGCGTCGGGATAGGCCATAAGGATGGGCGAATGCGTGGCGATGATGAATTGCGAGCTGTCGCGAACGAGGTCGTGGATGCGAGAAAGAATGGCGAGCTGCCGCTGCGGCGAAAGCGCGGCCTCGGGCTCGTCCAGGATATAGATGCCGTCGCCTTGAAACCTCGTGGTCATTAGGGTTAGGAACGACTCGCCGTGCGACTGCTCGTGCAGCGATTTGCCGCCGTACCAGCCTTTCAGATCGAGATTGTCGATCTCGGTCGCGACGTTAAAGAAGCTTTCTGCCCTAAGAAAAAACCCATCACGCGGCCGCAGATGGGATTTCCCGATGCGCAGGAAGCGAGAAAGCTCGTATTCGCCCTCACGTGTCTCAAAATTAAAATTCTTCGTCCCGCCTTCGGGATTAAAGCCCAAAGCGACCGCGATGGCCTCGAGAAGCGTAGATTTTCCACTTCCGTTTTCGCCGATGAAGTAGGTGACCTTGGGATGCAGCTTCAGTCGGTCAAACTTTTTTAGCGCATCAAGGTTGAAAGGATATTTGCCGAAGGACAAAATCTCTGAGCGTAGAAGCGTAAGGTCGATCAAATATTGACTTGAGATCATGAAAAAATCAGGTGCGTTCCGCAATCTACGGCACCGTTTCTGAGATAACTTCGGAGCTTTCGCTGACGTTTCGGCTCGTGTCGGTAGCTGTTAGATAGTAAAAATATTTCTTGCCAGACTCGACCTTGGTGTCCTGGAAAGTGTTTGTTTTCAATAGGTCAGGCGTCAAAAGCTGCCATTTTGCTTTATCTTCTGTTTCGTCGAGTGTGCGATAAATTTTGTAGCCAGCGATATCTTTTTCCGGGTTTACGGCGAAGAAAATCGAGATCGTCGTCGGTGACGCCGCTAGAGTGATCGCCGATGGCGGAGTCGGTGGGAAGGTGTCGATCGGCTTGAATTTTAGAATGTTGGATTCGCCACTCTCGACTGGTTCTGCCTGCGTACCGACCGAAACGGCCCGGACAAAATAGTAATATTCTTTTCCAAACTCAAAAAACTCGTCATCAAATGTTGTGCCCGTCACCGGGGTTTTATTCAGCGGTTTGGCGACCTCAGTTTCCGAATTCGAGCGGAAAACATAGTAGCCAAGCAAACTAACCGGAGTCGAGCCATCGACATTTGCGGCCGGGGACTGCCATTTTAGTTTGATGGCGTCCTGTGTCGGCTCGGCGGACAGAGCGGTTGGTGCGGCGGCGACTTTTGACGTCGGCTCGATCAGCAGGGAATTGGAGAATCCTGCTTTTTGCCCTGACGCGTTTACAAATCTGATTGCGTATCTCAAACGAGCAGCCTGGCCCGCAAACTGGAGTGTGTCGCGATAGTTGAGCGTTTTCAGCGCAAAATCAGCGTCAGTGACCGGCATCGCGGCAACCAAGGTGCTGCGATTGGCAAATTCCTCTTCCGAAAGTTGAAGCGGGGAATTTGCCGTCTCAGCGAGGCGATAGATGTCGGCGCGGCTGATGTTGAGCGTGCTGCCCTTTGGGGCGTTTCTCACGGGCATCTGCCACGAAAGTATCACCTGATTACCACGCTGATAGCCGGCGATCTCGACACGTTGTAGAACGCGTTCCCTAGGCGGAACAGGAGCACCACGTTTGCCGCACCCCGGCGAGACGGATATTACAATGGTGAGTGAGAAAAGAAAAAAGAATTTAGCCACATAGAACACGGAGATAGACGGATTCGCCTTTGCGGAAACGGGAATTGAGATTGGTTCGTTCATCGTGTTTTAGTGTAGAGTCCCTAAAGTCCTTTACTTTCAAACCATTGAAATATCTCTGCGGTCTTTGCGTACAAAAAACGGTTCCCAATGCAATTTGTCAGAGAATTTATGGGACACTACACTAGCTATCCGCCTTACTACCTCTGTGCCCTCTGTGCCCTCTGTGGCTAAAAAACTCTCCGAATTATAAGATATACTGCCTCAGATCGCGGTCCTCGATCAGGCTGTTTAGGTGGTCGTCAACGTACTCGACATCGATTATCTGATTTTTCTCTTCAAGCTCGCTGCCGAGAAAGCTGATATCTTCAAGTAATTTCTCAACCAACGTGTGCAGCCGCCGGGCACCTATGTTTTCGGTGGTTTTGTTAATCTCTTCAGTCATTTCCGCAAGCCGGTCGATGGCGTCTTCGGTAAAAGTTAAAGTAATGCCTTCGGTATCGAGCAGTGCCTGATATTGCTTGATGAGCGAGTTTTTGGGCTGCACGAGAATGCGCTTTAGATCGTCGATCGTAAGTGATTCGAGCTCGACGCGGATCGGGAATCGGCCTTGCAGTTCGGGAATTAAATCGGATGGTTTTGACACATGAAACGCTCCGGCCGCGATGAACAGAATATGATCCGTGCTGACCATGCCGTGCTTTGTGTTGACATTGGTGCCCTCGACGATGGGCAGTAGGTCACGCTGGACGCCTTCCCGGGAAACGTCTGGATTTCCTCCGGTTTCGCGACCGGCTACTTTATCGAGTTCGTCGAGGAAGATTATCCCGGACGACTGAGTGCGTTCGATTGCCTTTCGCGTGATCTGCTCCATATCGACGAGGCTTTCCTGCTCGTCGCGGGTCATGTATGCGCGGGCCTCGGCGATGGTTAGTTTTCGCGTAACGGTTTTCGAAGGGAACATATTGCCCATCATGTCTCGGAGATTGACGCCCATTTCCTCCATGCCCTGGCCGCCGATGAAATCTATTGTTGCACCGCCGCGGTCCGTGCGTTTCAATATCGACTAGGCGCTGATCGAGGTCGCCGCGACGAAGCTGTTCGCGGAGCTTTTCGCGGGTCCGGGAAAGAGAATTATCGTGATTTTCTAGCTCCGCAGCCCGCTCGTCATCGTCCTGCGTCTGATAATGAAAATCGGAAGGCGGCAGCAGAATATCGAGCATCCGTTCCTCGACGTTCTGCTCGGCCCGCGGCAAAACTTCTTCAAACGCCGCCTGTTTTGCCATATCGACGCCGACATCGGCGAGTTCGCGCACCATGCTTTCGACATCGCGACCGACGTAGCCAACCTCGGTAAATTTTGACGCCTCGATCTTGATAAACGGGGAATTGGCAAGTCGCGCCAGCCGCCGGGCGATCTCGGTCTTTCCAACTCCAGTCGAGCCGATCATCAGAATATTCTTCGGCAAAACGTCCTCAGCAATCTCTGCCGGTAGCTTTTGCCGCCGAATACGATTCCGCAAAGCAACCGCCACAGCCTTTTTCGCCGCATTCTGCCCAACTACATACTTGTCCAACTCCTCAACTATTTGCCGCGGAGTCAGGTCGTCAAGATTAGGTCGTGCCGCAGCCCGCTCGCCGCCCAGATAGATCGCCATTGTATTAGATGATAGTGAGTGTGCATCGAATTGGCAAAATGCTCATGATTTGCGTTAAACCGATCGCCCTGCCAAAGCGCTATAAACCAAAAAAGTTCCGAAAAGAATTCCCACCAGACCAGCCGGACGGAAAATTCGCGTAAAGGTTGCCGTTCGAGCAGCAAATTCGAGATGTCGCTTCTGCCCGGCGACTACAAGAAACAGTCCCGCAAATATGAAAAGACCGCCAACGATACTGAGAAATTGCGGATACAGCGTATCGCCTGCAAAAAACAACAAGATTCCGCCTAAGATCAACCGGGACATAATCTCGAAGATGTGAAAATACGGATTGGCCGCAAACAAAATTATACCTCGTGACCATGCCGCAGGATTCGTGGCCATCACTAAACTCAGAAAGATTGTTAGGATCCCGACAGCTACAATAGCGTACATAAATCTCGAAAGGGTTTTCGCAGGCGGCTCTAACTAAATCTCTTCGACAACAATGTCGGAATTCGTATAAATGCATATCTCCCCCGCGATCCGCAGGGATTCTTCGGCGATCTCTTTTGCGGTTAAATCCGTGTGTTTCATCAGCGCACGGGCGGCGGCGAGGGCGTACATGCTGCCGGAGCCGACGGCGAGGAGGCCGTCGTCGGAGGAGATGACGTCGCCTTTGCCGGAGATGAGGAAGGCGTCTTTTTCGTCGGCGACTATGAGCAGGGCCTCGAGATTTCGGAGGTATTTGTCGGTTCGCCAGTCTTTGCTGAGCTCGATCGCGGCACGTTCGAGCTGGCCCTGAAACTGCTCGAGCTTTGTTTCAAATCTGGTGAGCAGCGAAAATGCGTCTGCCGTAGAACCGGCGAAACCCGCCAGGATCTTACCGTTCGAGACGCGGCGCACCTTTCGCGCGGTGCTCTTGATAACGGTCTCGCCAAGCGTAACCTGCCCGTCCCCGGCCATCGCGGTCTTACCCTCCCGCGTCACAAGAAGCACGGTCGTCGACCTAATACGTTGGCTCAAGTTGCTGTCTCCCATAGCTTTTAATCATAAGTGTTTCATTTCAAATGCTCAAACCGGAAGAGTTGGAGAGTTTGGAGAGTTTTGAGAGTTTGGAGAGTTTTGAGAGTTTGGAGAGTTTGGAGAGTTTGTAAAAACTCTAAAAACTCTCCAAACTTTACAAAACTTCGTAATTATCTGAACATTAAAGGGTTTTATGGGAAAGCGTCCGAGGATTGGCATTACGATGCGGCTTGAGATGGAAACGCGTCGGTTTTATCTCGGACGCGATTACAGCGAGGCGGTCGAGGCTTGCGGTGGGGTGCCGGTTCACATTGGCCTGATCCCGAAGGCGGACTATATTGCCGACGCTCTTGAGGGCCTGGACGGTATTTTGCTGCCGGGAAGCAATACGGACACCGATCCGGCGTATTACGGCGAGGAACCGCATCCTAGGCTCGGAACTGTTATCCCGGAAAAGGACGAAACCGACCGTTTGGTCCTCGACGCAGCCGAAAGGCTAAATTTACCGCTGTTTGGTATCTGTTTTGGAATGCAGGCTCTAAATGTTGGCCGCGGGGGCAGCCTGATCCAGGATATCGACTCACAGGTTGACGCGAACATCAAGCACGATCAGGGAAAGCCGTATAGTCGTCCCTCGCATGGGTTGAGAATCGACGAAACGAGCATTCTTGCAACGCTTGACGCGGTGAAGAACGCTGCGGGGGCGGTTCGTGTCAACAGTTCTCATCATCAGGCCGTTAATAGCGTCGGAACGAATTTGAAAGCCGTTGCGTGGGCGTCGGACGGCGTCATCGAATGCATCGAAGATGTCACGGCCCGACCGATTCGTGCTCGGGGTACAGTGGCACCCCGAGATAACGTTCGTCAACGACCGGCTTTCACGGGAAATATTTGAGTTGTTTATTACCCGGTGCCGCGAGAGAATGGTTGTGTAAACTAAACTCTTGTAACGAACGTATTTTATGGGAAGATCGACGGCCGGTCAGATGGTTAAAGTAGTTTGAGAAATATTTTTGTCGCACTAAAGTAATTATTTGGAGCAAATAAAGATAATAAGTTGAACTAGATTGTAAATATTTGGATACGACTTATCAGCAAATATATAGATGAATAATCCTGTTATAGTCGGCCTTATTTCGTGGTTTCTGCCCGGGGTTGGTCATATCTTGCAAAAGCGGCCGATCCGTGGAGCGTTGGTAGCGATAGTGGTTTGGCTCATGTTCGCAATCGCCATTGCGAGCGGTGGAGCTCATTATCCGGGCTTTGAGTTTAAGGACGGGCAGCTTTTGTATTTGCTCAACATCTTTGCCCGGTTTGGCAACGGGCTCGGCGCATTGTGAGCTTCATCATGGCCGGAACACCATCGCCGCAAGTCGCGGCACTGGCCACGTTCGAATATGGCGGACGTTTTCTCGAGGTCGCCGGGCTCATTAACTATCTTGCGGCGATGGATGCCGTTGACATCGCTGTCGGGAGGAAGAAATGATCCATTTTCTGTATCTCGTCGGGTTTGCACTATTTGTTTCGATCGCCTTCGCGGTCTTTTCGAGTGGAACTACGAAAGAGCGCGTCATGTACGGCGTTAAATCTTTTGCCCAGTTTGTCATTGTCAGCCTCGTTCTCGCCTGGGTGCTGTATTTTATCCCCTGGTAAAGCAATTCGTTCCGGAGAGTTGATATCTAATGCCTTTGGTCGAGACCGAGAGTCTGGTCATCAAGAGTTACAATCTGGCCGAGGCGGATAGAATCGTTGTGCTTTTAACCAGGGATCACGGGATGATCCGCGGCGTTGCGAAGGGAGCGAAACGGCTGAAGAGTAAGTTTGGCAGCGGTCTTGAGCCGTTTTCGATCGTGACGGTCGAGTATTTTGAAAAAGAAACGTCGGAACTCGTCGCCATACAGAAAGTCGATCTCATTCAGTCAAATTTCGCGGCCGCAAGCAACCCCGATTTCCTGCAAAAATTCTCATATTTAGGTGATATTTTGATCACCTTTTCGCCGCCCCACGATCCGAACGAAACGCTTTATCGAATGGCAAAAGCGTGTGTCGAGACGGCGGCTAGCGATCCGACGAGTTTGGCTAGTATCGGTGTCTATTTCGAGCTTTGGCTGCTGCGGCTCTCGGGGTTTTTACCCGATTGGAACAAATGCGACCGTTGCGGACATGTTTTTGTGGAAGGAGAAGGGACGGGACTTCAGACGGATCTGCATCTAAGATGTATCGATTGCTGGCGCACGTCTTCAGGGCGAATGCTCGACGCCGACGGCCGTGGCGTTGCGGCGGCGGCGAGGCGGTTGTCGCCGACGGATTTTGCGAAGTTTACACAGGGCAAGCACGAGACACTGCGAACTCTCTCAGCAATCATGAAGCAGTTGATCTCGCAGTCGATCGGCAGGGAAGTTACGGGCGAGACGTCGCTCGCGATCAGTATTTAGGGGTACATGAAACAGGTTGGGTGGCTCATCTCAAGATATCTTGTCTGGACGATCGTGCCGTATTTTGCCTTTTCGTGGCTGCTGCTGAGCGTTATTCTGTTTGTCCAGCAGGCGAGCCGATATTCGGACATTTTCTTTAGCGTCAATATCCCAACAAACCTGATTTGGCAGCTCACGGTGGCGCTGGTTCCAAACGTCATCGCTTTCACATGTCCGATGGCGATGCTGGTGGGCACGATCATCGGTCTGACAAAAATGCAGGGCGATAGCGAACTCGTCGCAATCCGAGCCTCCGGTGTCGGAAACCTGCAGATCGCTCTACCGATTATGCTTTTGGGCGTGGTCATGTCGGCGTTTGCGTTCTTTGTCAATCTCAAAGGCGTTCCGCTTGCCGCCTCGCTCGTCCGCAGCGTCGCTCTACAAACAGCGATCAAAAAGCTCGAATCGCCCATCGAACCTGGTGTTTTTAATACCGAGGTCAACGGCTACACGATCTATGTCAAAGGCGGCGATCTCGGGACGCGAACGTGGAAAAACATCTTTATCTATAACGAAGACAAGCCGAACAACAGTTTGCGTCTGATAACGTCAAGAAATGGACGTATCGACACGACGGGGCAGCAGTCTGAGCTGGTACTGGAAAATGCGACGGTGTCAACCCTGCCGATCGCAGCCGGGAGCCGGGAAATATGTATCGGAAAATATCAGCGAAGTTCGTTTTGCCATCAAAACAAAGCGAAATGAGCTGATCGAAAAACTTAATTTCCCAGAACTTCGGCCCGAGGAATTGGGGCTCCAGCAGCTTTCCGAATACGCGACAGCAAAGGACGGCCCGGAACGCACGGAAGCAGAAATACTCTGGCAGCGAAGAATCATTTTATCGGTCACGCCGCTGATCTTCTGCCTGCTGGGGACGGTAATTGTTCTCCGGTTTAATCGCGGCGGCCGAGGGTTTGGCATCGCGGTCGCCCTGTGTGTCCTCGTCGGATTTTATCTTCTAACATTCCTCGGCGAACAACTCGCGCGGGTCGGTGCGATCAACGTCTTTTTGAGCGGTCTGATACCATTTGCGGGCAGTTTGGGAGCGATTGTATGGCTGGGCCTCGGGCGACGGGTGGATTTCGTAACCCGAATGGCTGACCGGTTTTCGTCCGTCGCAAATCGGGTTAGTAAGCGGCCCGAACGGGTTCAGACGCGAAACCTGTTTATGGACATGACGACCGGCTTACGCGATTTTGACCTGATAAGGAATCTTGTCCTCAATTTTTCGCTTACGTTGGTCTTTTTATCGTCAATATTCCTTATTTTTACTGCGTTTGACTTGTGGAAATTTGCCGGAACGATCGACGGCGGCGTTGTTCTGCTGGGAAAATATCTGTTGTATCTGCTGCCGTTTATCTATCTTCAAATTGCACCGTCGGCCGCCATGATCGGCACGCTCGCGACCTATGTAATAAAATCGCGTAATAACGAAATCGTGACCTGGACCTCGGCGGGGCAGAGCGTTTATAGGCTTTTGGTGCCGTGTTTTCTACTGACAATCCTGCTCGGGGCGGGAAATTGGCTGATCCAGGAAAAAGTCCTGCCGAAGGCAAACCGGCTACAGGACGAAAAGCGAAACCTCATCCGCAATCGCGGTGTCCCGATCGAGCAGACCGGAAAATATTGGGTTGCGAATGAAAAGCGGATATATTCGTTTGAGTTTGCGTCTGATAACGATAGGTCAAATGCCAAATTAACCATAGTTGAGGGAATTAGGGCCGCCGAGTTCTATGAATCTGCGTCTGATAATGAGAAAGCCCGATCCGACATGGCTGTAGGCCGGTCAACCCTAATTGCGGCTGGTTTACATTTCGCAATGGCGGTGCCTAACGGTCTGGCCTTTGCGGTGATGCAGAGTGCGTCTGATAAGGATAAATCATCATCTGATTGCTCATCTCGCTGCGTCAAGAATCTCATAATCTACGAATTTGCGGATAATGGTGAACGATTGCAAGCCGTGTACCGCGCGGATCGGGCCGAATGGACGGCGGGACGATTGCGGTTTATCGGGAATGTCGAACGAAATGACCTCGCGACGGGAAAGTTACGACGAAGATCGTTTTCGGTGGCGAAATCGCCGAATCCTTGAATCCATTTGTTGAGATTCGTACCAAACCAAATCACCTGAATTCGGCGGAGTTAAAACAGCAGATTGCGGTGGCCGATTCCGAGTTGGAGCGGCGCAATCTGTCCGTCGGGTTAGAGAAAAAGTACACTGTCCTGTTTTTGCCGCTCGTCATGTCTCTTTTTACGGCCCCGTTTGCATTGAGCCTGAGCCGCAAAGGGAAGGCGGCGACGGTTGGTTACGCGATTTTGCTTTGGCTGCTGTTTACCGGCACGACCACCATTTTTGAACAGATTGGTCTCAACGGACTGCTTTCGCCGGCCCTTGCAGTTTGGTCCCCGCTGCTTATATTTACGTTCCTTGGCGTGTTTCTGCTATCCAAAGTGCGGACTTAGGACGGTTCCGGCCCGTATTTAGCCCTCGACGAATTTTACTCCGTGTTCGCGCATAAAATCTTTAATCGGATCGAGATGAATACAGCCGCCGACGTGTAAAAATGCGCTGTCCTGGACGCGTTTGACTCGAGTTCCACGCTGCACTTCAACGTCGATGTCAAAATCAAGATCGAGGTGTTTAGTGAGCGACTGCATTCCCCACACGCGACCGTCTGCTCCGAATGCCGGTCCGCCGCTCTGGCCGCGAATGCCAGGCGTACTCAGTTCAAACGCGATAATTCGTCCGTCCGTGTCCGCCACGTGCCGCGTTACCATGCCGTCGATCGGAAATCGCGGCGAGTGTTCCTGGCCCTGATTGTTCCAGCCGATCGAATCGGTCAGGGCGTTATAGCCAAAATTAGAGAATTCCGGAAAGGGAAAGCCGAGCCGACAGATCGACAGACCCTGTTTCAGCCCCGAACTGTCGCGGGCAAAAACCGGATAATTGTCACAAAGAATTTTCGAAGAGCCGTTAAACTTTAGCAGGGCGAGATCGAGCGATTTGTGAATCTTGATATCGAGGTTTAGGCTGCCCTCGACACAGTCGAGAAAGCGGTTGTGAAGCTCGACGGTCTCGCCGGCCTTGTAGCCGTATTTGCGTTCCAGTTGGTTGGTTGCGTTGCGCTGATTGCGGTCGGCTGGAATCTGCGAACGCTCTTCCTTAAACTTTTCAAACTTGTCAGCAACCACCTGACCATCGACAAACTGCTGGGCAACGTGAGCGCAGGTCAACGCCCAGCCGTCCGAATTAACAAAAAACAACGTCGCCGAGCCCGGAACGACCCGGTCGGCCCCCCAAATTCGGATTATCGTGTGTATCGCCCGCGTATAACCGCCAACTTCCTCAATCGCTTTTACAAACATCGCATTTTCGTCCTATTAAATCTGATAAGATTCGTGTTCCGTGCGTTCCGCCGTTGATATCTTTTTAGGCCTTTCGAAACAGGTTATTCAAACTGCACATGAATTATTATAGTGCAGCGAGTCATAAAGATTTATCCAGAAAACACGAAAACTAGACGTTTTATTCCAAGATCATGAAGTGCGAAAATAGAATATCGCGATACAATAATAGAAAATCAGTGATAATCAGCGGCGTTCTAAACTTATGAAAAAAATCATCTTTGTTCTTGTTCTGACTTTCCTCTCCGCAATCATTGGGTCAGCTCAGTCTCCGGAGACAATCCGGTGGCAGCAGCAGGCACAACGTGTGACGATAACCCGGGACGACTGGGGCATCGCCCATGTAAAAGGGAAGTCGGACGCCGACGCCGTCTTCGGAGCGATCTATGCACAGGCCGAGGACGATTTTAACCGCATCGAAACAAACTATCTCAACTCAATCGGCCGCCTCGCCGAGGCTGAGGGCGAACGGGCGATCTGGAGCGATCTGCGGCAAAGGCTCTTTATCGACGAGCAGGAGATGAAACGACTATACCTGGAAAGCCCGGAATGGCTCCGAAAGTTGATGAATGCGTGGGCTGACGGCCTGAATTACTATCTGGCTATGCACCCGAACGTCAAACCGCGAACCATAACAAAATTCGAACCGTGGATGCCACTGACATTCAGCGAGGGAAGTATCGGCGGTGATATTGAATCAGTCAATTTAGGGCAACTACGGGCGTTTTACGACAAGGGCTTTGTCGCGGTAAAAGAGCTGGAGGATTTTACGAAAGAGCCGTCAGGTTCGAATGGAATAGCAATTTCGCCATCAAACACAAAAAACAGAAGTGCTTTGCTCCTAATCAATCCGCATACATCGTTCTTTTTCCGTTCGGAATTGCAGATGTCGAGCGACGAAGGGTTGAATGCGTACGGTGCTTCGACGTGGGGACAATTCTTTATTTATCAGGGCTTTAACGAGCGTCTCGGCTGGATGCACACGTCGAGCGCGGTTGACGCGATAGACGAGTGGCTCGAAACAGTCGTGACGAAAGATGGCGGCAAATTTTACTACATGCATGGCGGACGGGAAAGGCCGGTAACCAGTAAGGAAATTGGCGTAAAATACAAATCCGCAACCGGAGCGATTGCCGAACGAAAGTTTACAACGCTCTTTACCCATCATGGTCCGGTCGTTCGGACCGAGGGCACAAAATATGTCTCTGTAGGACTAATGAACGAGCCGATCAAAGCACTGACGCAGTCTTATAGACGAACGAAAGCAAAGAACTATGATGAATTTAAGAAGGTTATGGAACTTCAGGCAAATTCATCAAACGCAACGCTTTACGCCGATGCGGACGGGAATACGGCATATTTTCACACCAACTTTGTTCCGCGTCGCGATCCTAAATTTGACTGGACGGAACCGGTAGACGGCAGCGATCCAGCGTCGGATTGGAAAGGACTGCTCACGTTCGACGAGCTACCGCACCTCAAAAATCCGGCGAGCGGCTGGGTTTATAACAGCAACAACTGGCCGTGGTCGGCTGCGGGCCCGAGCAGTTTGAAGCAGTCGGATTTTCCGAAGTACGTCGATTCCGGCGTAGAATCAGCCCGCGGTCTACACGCGATTCGCGTTTTGAAAGACAAGAAAGATTTCACTCTCGAATCGCTCAACGACGCGGCGTACGACAGCTATCTGCCTTGGTTTGAAAAGACAATTCCTGCGTTGATCAAGGCTTGGGATGGCTTGCCCGCTTCCGATCCGATGAAAGCCAGCTTATCCGAACAGGTCGCGGAGCTTAAGAAATGGGACCTCCGATGGTCGGTCGGTTCCGTGTCGACGTCGCTAGGCGTTTTCTGGGCCGACGATATGATGAGAAAGATCGGACCGCCGGCAAGGCAAGCTCGCTCCTCAATCGAAGAATTTATCGCTACAAAAGCAAAACCCGAACAGCTTTTACAATCGCTTTCTACGGCTTCCGACCGACTTACAGCGGATTTCGGCTCGTGGAAAACTTCATGGGGCGAAATCAACCGCTTTCAGCGAATCACGGGCGAGATCGTTCACCCATTTAACGACGCGTCACCGAGCATTCCGGTCGGTTTTACTTCGGGCAATCTCGGATCGCTTGCATCGTTCGCCGCGAGGCCTTTTCGAGGGTCAAAGAAATGGTACGGCACGAGCGGTAACAGCTTCGTCGCGGTCGTCGAATTCGGCAAAACGGTTCGAGCAAAAGCGGTAACTGCCGGCGGCGAAAGCGGCGACCTAAAATCAAAGCATTTCAACGATCAGGCCTTGAGATACAGCACCGGCAACCTGCGAGAGGTTTATTTTTATCCGTCGCAGTTGAAAGGAAAGACAATGCGCCAGTACTCGCCGGGCAAATAGCTTCGGACCGGATCTCAAGTATCTTGTTTGCCAACGCCGGTCCTCCGGCGTGATGGCGATTAGTATTTCTCAAGTTGAATAAAACCACGTTCGTCAGCGTCCTAAATTAGGACACTCGCAAGCAAGGATGCTTGCGGTCCAGTCCTAGGAACTATATCGCCCGGTGTAGCCGCCCACGGATTTCGGAGGAATGCCGTGAGGTTTCTTGATAAGTCCTTTGACCGCAGCGAGGCTGGCGTCAAACGCGTCATCATCATTCTGTGGATCGCAATGAACCGCGCGGTCGTCGATAAAGGCGGCCGCCCGGGGTTTTCCTTGCCCTGTATAGACGTCGGTGTAGGGGAATTTGTGTTTTTCGAGCCACTCGATGACTTTAATCCGCAACTGACCGGGCGTGATTCGTGAGCCTTCCAAAATGTCCTGAGCGCATCGAGAAGTAAAGACGGTTATCTCGGCAAACTTTGCAAGTTTTTTTGCAAATTCCAGAGCTCCCGGCACGGGATCGCCAAAATGATCGACACCACGCCATTTGTCGTATTGGGCGAGAACCCCGTCGAGATCGACACAAACTCGCGGTTTCTGTTTCGTTACAGGAACTTTTGGCAGAGTTGCCGCGACGAGAGTTTCCTTTTGCTTCGCTTTTGAGGTTTTTGGAAGTTTTGACTTACGCGTACCGATTATTATTTCGATAGCGTCGCCGCCCTCGAGCCATTCGTTCTCGCCGCCAAACGCGTCAAAATTCCAGACCCGTGTGTAGTGATGGCGCGTATGATGACGGCCAGGGGTTCTCAATGTGTAGGGAAGATCGTCCGGCCCGACCACGCGCTTCGGCGGAAACTGCTCCGGTTTTCGCTCAAGATCGAACTCTTTCCAGTCCGACCGCAGATTGTCGGCAAAATCGTAGACATCCGCGAGCGGGTAATCCTTATCAAGCAGCACCCAGACGTGATAGCCGCCCGCGCCGTTCGAATCGAACAGCATCGGATCCATTCCCCTCTCACGGAGCCTCTCGGCCCAATCAAGCGCAGCTTCAAAATTCGCCTCGGCGATCTCGTCCGCATTTGGCAGGTTCGGATCGTGCAGATCGACGTCGATTGCAAACCATTTGCACGTCGAATGGTCCGAGATCGAATGAAGCCCTATGAGATGAGCAGGTGATTTTCCGGAGAAATGGCGGTTTAGCTTATTCAGCGTCACCATGTCGGTGCCCAATTTCCGCCGCTCGGCGATCGGCAGCATCACAACACTGATCTTGCCGTCCTTCAGCGTATACTGGCTCCAGACATCCCGCCGGTTTACCAGCCGCTCCATCGCCCACTCCGCCAGATCGTCGGCATAGCGAACCCATTCCTGCGCGATCCACATCAGGCGTTTGTTATCGGCAAATTCGTAGAATGGTGCGGGCATACGTTTCTGTCAGAACCGGGAACGATAGTGACCGGCGCCCTCTGAACCCAAAACAACAATTAACGGGGACTCAAAACCCCTGTCACTATCGTTCCCGGTTCTGACTGTGTCAACCAACTTTTTCCCATCCCGTAATAAAGATCTTCTTACCCCAATCGTCAAACATCTGTTTCGCGGTGCGTTCGCTGTTGGAGATTTTGATCTCACGTTCGAGCGGCGTCTGGCGATTTGGCGAGAAATCGGTGAGATAGACAACGAAACCGGGATAATCGTTGCGGTCCTTTTTGTTGGTTTTCCACAGCAAAAGCTTGCGGACCATCGTGTTGCCCTTCATCACCTTGGTGTAAACGAGGCGTTCGAGCAGTTCGCTGGGCGGATCGTCGTCTTCGTGGACAGATTTGTCGGCTTCGGGCACTGCTGCGAGGTCAGTGACCTGGCGGATGCTCACGTCATCGTCGACCGCTTCTTTATCCTCGCGAATGCGGATGAATTGTGGCGAAATGACGCTCACGAGCGGCATTCGCGTGGTCGCCGAATACTTCTTCCCGTCCCAATCGAGCACCATCCGCTTGACCGGGCCGCCGCGGGCACGTTCGGCGATCATGTCGAGGCACGTGATCTCGATCACCATGCCCGGTTTGACCATCTCGTAGGCGACGTAATCGTTGTTGACGGCGACGTAATCCGAAGGAACGATCTTCTTTTTCAGGTCAGTGACGATCGATTTGCGGTCTTCGTCCGTGAAACCGCCGCCAACGCGTGTGAATTCGTGAAACGAACCGTCGCTTCGCATAACCGCCACGAGCAGATCGTGAAGCATGCCTTTGCGATGATCAGTGCCCTCGGAATAGCCGATGACCGCAACATCGAGACTGTGACGCAGCTTTATCTTGAACCAACCGGCCTGATCGTGCCGGACAACAACGCCCTCGGCGCCTTCGCCGATGACCCAGTCGGTAAAGCGTTCCATTATCGTCTCGATGCTGTCGGCCTTTTCAAACTCGACCGCATGGATTTTTTCGCCCTTGTCAAACCAATTTTTCAGCGTGTCGTAAACTTTTGCGGCACTGATCAACGGCCTTATCGTCAAGCTCGATAATGTCAAAAACCGCGACGCCGAGGCGTTCGAGATCATCTTTCGAACCGCGGCGAACGCAAAATGCGAACGACCTGCTGCACCGGGTGAGCTTTGGTCGCATCGTCTTTTACATATATCTCAGCCCCGAGAATGCACGAGCCAACCTTAGCTTTTTTCAGCAGTTCCGCCGCTTCTTCAAATGCCGGAAGCCCGATTCTCGCCGTGCCGCCGGGATTGACCGAGATCATCTTCTCGCCGTCAAAGAACAGCATCGCCATTCTCGCCGTCGTATTTGCGGCTGACGAAATAGTTCTTCGCCTTCGGCAATTTGAAGACCTCCTCGGACGGAATCGCCTTCATATTGCCGCTGACCCTGCGTTTGTATTCCTGCGCTTTTACGTGCAGGGAAGGATCGGCCAGATCGGGAGCCTTGCCGGTGCAATAGCCGAACTTGCAGGTGAATTTAGCTTTGTCGAAACCAAGATCAAGCATAAAAGGCAGAACCGCCTGCGTAAGCGGGTGGACGACGTCGAGATATTGTCCGACGCATACTTCATCAAACGTAGGTCCACCCGCTTACGCAGGCGGTTCTCGCTAGCAGGTTCTTGCCGGCCTTTTCAATTCCATATTCGACAGATGCAGTATCAGACAATACGAATCATCCTTCACGCGGCCTTCGAGAAAGGCATTGTACGGTTTTCCGCCGCGGTTCATTACCAGCGGCTCGTTGCCTTTATCGCCGCCACGGACCAATAAAAGCGCGTCGCGTTCAGCCAGGTCTTTCGCCATTTCAAACAGAAAATCAAACGTCAGGCCGTTAATATGGACGAGCTGTTTTTTGTTCGTAAAGACGAATTTGTGAGCCGCTTCCTCTTTCTTGATAAATTTCCCGGTCCAACGCATCGGGAACTCGCCGTTCATGTTTTGCAGCTCTTTTTTACGCGGCTGCCGTTTTCGCTCGGTTCCGTCGGCGTTATAGGTGACCTCGATCTCTTCGACGAGATGAATAATGCCTTTTTTCGTGACGTAAACCCTCGACATATCGGTCAGGAACATCCCAAACCGCTCAATATCGATCTCAGGATCTCCTTTGATCAAGCTGTCGGCAACCTTCTCGAGTTTTTTGCTCTTTCTTAAGCAAGTTCAGGCAGGTCGTGCGTCGTGTCCGTCTTCAACAACTTCCGCGTCGATATCGGCCGGCCCTTTTTGTCCGTATAACGCATCACCCGCGTCGGATTCAAAGCCTCCGCCGCCACAACGGCGTCACGATTGTTCGAATTTGCAAATGTTTATTGGCATAGTCGGAACGTCGTGACATGCGTTGTGCACGATGAGTTGAGATTCATCCACACGCGGACAAGCCGATGTCACGACGTTACACTTTTCCTACATCAGATCAAAATCCAGATCATCCGCCGAGATCTCTTCTTCCTCACCGGAATCCAGAACAGCGGCCTGATTCAGCTTAATGTACTGAAAATCCGCCTGTTTTCCAACCACCATAAAAATATCGCCGCCCGAGCCGATCAGATAAGCGTTGTCGTATTCGATTCCGCCCCGCCAGCTAAAAGGGAACCAGTACATCCGCCCGTCCGACAGATAATCGTGCAGAGCCGAGATGTCGTTCGTCTCAAACGTCCCGACCAGATAAACGCTCTTAACTATCTGCGTAAAATAGTCTTCGACGGTCGCGGGCGACAGCACATTCTTCTGCCCGAACGACGAAGGCACCTGAGCGATCGGCTCTCCATCTGGCGTGATCGGGATTAGCTCATTACGCTCGACCGAATCGCCTTTGTCGGTCACCGTAGCCAGAGCGGTTCCGCCCTTGTCGATCAAGGTCTTCCCATCCGCCGCCAAAACCCGCAAGCAAGCTTCAAGTCCCTTCTCATCAAAAGCCTCGATCTCCACGCCGCCCATACAACTTCTCCCGGTCGATCTTCACGATCGTAACCGGAAATTCCTGTCCGTCCAGCGAAAGATCAAAGGCCTCGCCATAAGAAAAGTCAACTAAAAGCATCTTACAATAGATTGAATGTAATGTATGACACATACGTTAAAATGTTGTCACCCACAAAGCCCCGATCTTTATTTCATTCTCACCACCGAAATAACAACCTCCGCCGGATACTGCTTCGAATGGTGAACTGCATTCTTCGCGATCACGCCTTTCGCCTCATCCCAATTATTCCCGCCCGTATTCATATTTCGATCGAATCGCGGGAAGTTGCTGCTTGAGATCTCGATACGCAGGCGATGGCCTGGGGCGAAGTAGTTGCTGGTGGTCATTGGTTGGAATTTGACCTTGTAAACCTTGCCTTTTTCCATCCAGACGAGCGGTTTGTCGTAGCCGTCACGGTAGCGCATGCGTTGGATGGTTTCGTCCAGGTTCTAGGCCTTTCCGGTTTCGTCGACGTCGATGAGTTTGACGGTGAAATCGGTGTCTTTGGCATCGGACGAAACGTAGAACGTGATTTCGATAGGGCCGCTCAACTTCAAAGCCTTCTTTCAGAGCATCGGTCGAGTAGACGAGGATGTCGGGGCGCTCTTCCATCTTGCGTCTGATCGAACGAACCGCCTTGGACCGCATTTCCCGTACAGCAGACGTTGCCGCCGTAAGAGGGAACCGGATTCATCGGGTCGTAGTCGAACGTGTCAGGCGAGTCGGTCGCGGGCGGTTCCGAAACGAGTTTGCCGTCGCCAGCTCCTGTGTTCGCCTTGCCGCCGCTCGAAAGATAGAACTTCATCGGCTGCGCACCGACCGGTGGCCACGATTCGGACGACTTGCCATTTGTTGCTGCCCATCGTGAAGTACTGTACTTTCGGGCGTTTCAGCACGTCGTTCTGCTCGCCTTTCAGAAAATGATCGAACCAGTCGTACGTCATTTTGCTGTAATCGAGCCGTGCGTCGCCCATGCTTCGCTGGCCGACGACCGTGTTTTCGGTCGCACGCGTGTAGCTGCAATGCAGCGTCGGAGCGATCACGGCGTACTGTTTGTCGGCGATTTCCTTGCTCGCGGTTTTGCGGATGTGGTTGTACATCGCGAGATTTGGCCCGGTCGAGACGTCGTACCACGACATGAAATAGAAGCCGGGGATGTTGACCTTCATGTTGTCGTGCCACAGGCCGCCTTTGTACCATGCGGGATCGTTCGGCGTGCGTTTGATCATCGCACCGCCGGTCGGGACGGGCATTTCGTCGGCGAAAATACCTTGCGGCCCATCGACCGCTGTCATAGATATCCTTGACCGGCAAATGCGCCAGCGCCTTTGACCAATCGACGGGCGGAGCCTGTTGCGCGAGATCGAAAGATTTCGAAGCCCGGATCAGATCTTCCTGCGACGTGTTCGGTCGAAACATCGGCCGTACTTGATTCTGCTGGCCATAAAGCCACGCGATAAACAGCATCTGCACTGCACCGCCGCGATACCAATTGCCTTGTTCGTAATACGGCCCGACGCGTCCGACGCCCGCGCCAAATCCCTGTGCGATCATCGTCGTAAACGCCGGATTGCCTTGAGCCGCGACGGCCATCTGCCATTCGGCGGTCGAAGAACATCCGATCGCTCCGACCTTTTCATTCGACCAGCCTTGTGAAGACATCCACGTCATCGCATCGTCGCCATCGGTAGTCGGCGGGCCAAGGATGTCGTAATTTCCCTCGGAAAAAACGCCCACGTTCGTTCATGATGATGTACGCGTAGCCGCGTTTTACCGCGTCGAGCATGGTCGTCATATCACGCGGAGCCCCGAGGCGGACGTCCCACCAATTGAAGTTGTACGGCGTTCGCGACAGGATGATCGGATACTTTTTGCTTGAGTCCTTTGGCCGGTAAACGTCGGCCTGCATCCGTTTGCCGTCACGCATCGGCACCATGACCTTGCGTTCGACAACCGCGATGGATTGCAATTCAGCCTCGACCGCATTCCGCCGTGCGATCATCTCCGGCGTCGAGGTCGGCTGCTGACCAACCGCCAAAACCGCAAACATGGCTAACACAAAAGCTGCAAACAAAACTATCCGACTTCTCTTCATTGCAAATGCTCCTGAGATCTAGGTTTGATACGGGAAGATTTTAACGCGGAATGGAGATAATTCCTATGTGCGAGAGAAGGGCAAGGGAAAAAACGCAAAATGGCCCGGCGTTTAGGCCGGGCCATTGTTAAATTAAAATTGAGAACCCAGTCGCTATCGCTCCAGGTTCAGACTGCCTACTGCCGACAGCCAACTGCCTACTTCTTACGTTCCCGTTTCCCAGCTCGTCATATATTCGAGCATTTCCGGGGTGAGAACGTCCATTTGGACGCCCATTGCGTGGAGTTTGAGGGAAGCGATCTCCTGATCGACTTCCTTGGGCAGGACGTGGACGCCGGCGGCGAGTTTGCCTTTGTTTTTGACGAGATATTCGGCAGACAGAGCCTGGTTGGCGAACGACATATCCATCACCGATGCCGGATGGCCTTCGGCGGCGGCGAGGTTGATCAGGCGGCCTTCGCCGAGCACGATCACGCTCTTTCCACCGTTTATGCCGATGTATTCTTCGACGAACGGGCGGCGTTTGACTGCTTCGGCCGACATTTCGCGAAGAGCGTCGAGGTTGAGTTCGAGGTCGAAGTGGCCGCTGTTGCAGACGATCGCTCCGTCCTTCATCACTTCAAAGTGCTCTTTGTCGATAACGTGGCGGTTGCCGGTGACGGTGACGAAGAAATCGCCGATCTTCGCAGCTTCCTTCATCGGCAGCACGCGGAAGCCGTCCATGACGGCTTCGATCGCTTTGATCGGATCGATCTCGCAGACGACGACGTTCGCACCCATACCGCGGGCACGCATCGCAACGCCTTTACCGCACCAGCCGTAGCCGACGACGACCAGAGTCTTACCGGCGAGCAAGATGTTGGTCGCGCGGATGATGCCGTCGAGCGTCGATTGGCCCGTGCCGTAACGGTTATCAAAGAAATGCTTGGTCTGAGCGTCGTTTACCGCGATCGAAGGGAAGGTGAGCACGCCGGCCTCGACCATCGCTTTCAGGCGAACGATACCGGTCGTCGTCTCTTCGGTCGTGCCGATCAGATTCGGCGATAAGCTCAGGCTTTTCCTTGATCATCGTCGCCACAACGTCCGATCCGTCATCGATAATGAGGTTCGGATTTGTATCGAGTGCAGCTTTGACGTGGCGGACGTAAGTTTCGGTCGATTCGCCCTTGTGAGCCATGACCGGGATGCCCCAATCAGCCACAAGGGAAGCCGCGACATCGTCCTGCGTCGAGAGCGGATTCGAAGCGATAAGCAGCGATTCCGCTCCGCCGGCCTGCAGCGTGCGGGCGAGGTTAGCGGTTTCGGTCGTGATGTGTGCACAAGCGATAAGCTTGACGCCGGTCAAGCGGCTTTTCAGCCTCAAAACGCTCGCGGATGAGCCGGAGAACCGGCATTTCGCGGTCGGCCCACTCGATGCGCTGTTTGCCTTGCGGTGCAAGGTTGATGTCTTTGATGTCGTATTCCATTGATGTTCCTGCTGTATTAGCCATTTGTTCCGATTACCTTTATGATTCGTCTCAGCCGCGGTTCTCAGAGCCTCGGCTTTGTCTGTTACTTCCCACGAGAATTCGCCGTTCTTTCGTCCAAAATGGCCGAAACGAGCGGTTGCTTTGTAGATCGGGCGGCGAAGGTCGAGAGCTTCGATGATCGCCTTCGGCGTCAGCGTGAAATTCTCGCGAACGATGTCCGAGATTCGCTCGTCATCGATCGTTCCGGTGCCGTGCGTGTCGATCAAAACTGAAACCGGTTCCGCAACTCCGATAGCGTAAGCTAACTGAACAGTACACTTATCGGCAAGGCCGGCAGCGACGACATTCTTCGCAATGTAGCGCGCCATGTACGCCGCCGAGCGGTCGACCTTTGTCGGATCCTTGCCCGAAAAAGCACCGCCGCCGTGCGGGGCATATCCGCCGTAAGTATCAACGATGATCTTACGTCCGGTTACGCCAGCGTCGCCCATCGGGCCGCCGATGACGAATTTGCCGGTCGGATTGATGTGATATTTGTGTCTGGTCGTCGAGCAATTCCGCAGGGATGACGGGCTTGATGACGTGCTCCATGATGTCGGCACGGATGTCTTCGATATCGAGGTCAGCGGTCTGCGACGAGATAACAACAGCTTCGACACGGAACGGACGCCCGTCACGATATTCGATCGAAACCTGCGATTTTCCGTCAGGACGCAGGTAGGGAATCGTGCCGTCGCGGCGAACCTTCGACAATTGACGCGTCAGATTATGAGCCATCTGGATCGGCATCGGCATCAGCTCGGGCGTCTCGTTACACGCATATCCGAACATCAGGCCCTGGTCGCCGGCACCGCCCGTGTCAACACCCTGCGAAATGTCGGGCGACTGCGTACCGATCGCGTCAATGACGCTGCAGGTGTTCGAATCGTAGCCGAACTCGGCGTTGTTGTAGCCGATCTCTTCGATAGTTTCGCGAATGATCTGCTTGTAATTGACCTTCGCCGTCGTCGTGATCTCACCCGCAACAACCGCCAAACCGGTGGTTACAAGTGTTTCACACGCAACACGTGCCGTCGGGTCCTGCGCCAGAATCGCGTCGAGGATCGCATCCGAGATATGATCCGCGATCTTATCCGGATGGCCCTCCGTGACCGACTCCGATGTAAATAAAAAATTTCCGTTACTCAATTGTTTAGCGTAACTCCTTGTTATAGGTTCTGTACTGATTGAATTCTGAGATAGATAACAAAACGATAATGATAGCCTTTTACCATAAAGGTGTCAAAGTGGCCCTGTCTAATCGCCAATAGTTAAGAAGCGGGCTTGCCCGCTGCCACCATCTAACAATAGGGCCCCAATAGTTAAGAAGCGGGCTTGCCCGCTGCCACCATCGGGCGGGACGGGCGGGCAAGCCCGCCGCTTAACTACAAACGCCTGATCCACGACAATTACGGCAATTCTTGATTATTTTTGTGCATTGTTATACAATTATGAACATCAAGCCGTGACCTGATGTCGGCACGTTACTCCGCCGGGGAGCGTATAACCCATTGAATTTTCCCGAAATCACACAAATCCCGATCTCCGCCACCGCCGCGACTGCTACTGCTACTGCGACGCTACTGCGACTGCTACTGCGACTGCTGCTGCCACACTGCGACTACTGCTGCGACACGGGCTTCGCCATGCGTTTGCGGGGCTGCTTGGCATTATTATTTTGTATTTGTCGCTGGTCACGACGTCGGCGCCGATGTCGGCGGACGACAGAGGCGCCGTTGAACGGGCGGTCGCGGTTCTCGAATCCAAAGGGTTCTCGAGCGAGGCATTTTTATTGCGAAACGTGACCACCTTTCGCAGCAGCGACAATTGGCTCAATCAGGCGGTTGCGGGCGAAAGCGCTTATGCGGCGACGAATTATCCGTTTGGGATAATCACGATCTATCCCGATTTTTATACAAAGGCGGTCGATGATACCGAGCGGGCGATGGTACTGCTCCACGAGGCCCAGCATTTAATGAACAAGGGCGAAGCCGAGGCTTACGCCTATGTCTGGCGCCAGCGGCAGCGGCTCGGCTGGACAACCCTGTCACACGGCACAACGCCGACCTTCGTCACTGTCGAACTCCAAACCCGCGAAAACGCCCCCGAGCTGTTTACATGCCGATCGAATCTCTGGAACGACTGTACGGACTGGAGCGCAGGCATCCTGCCTGCCACGAGTGCGAAGCACGAATAGCGACTGGAGCGCAGGCATCCTTGCCTGCCAGCTTGCGAAGCAAGCTTATTTTGTTAGCAAAGAAAGCAGTTGAATTTTACGCGGGCGCGTTTAACGCCGCGAGCGGCGTTGCAGGCAGGATGCCTGCGCTCCAGTCGTGTGAGACTTTTTCTTACTTTAGGTGAGAAAAGGTCTCATTTTTTGAACAGTGGGCAGTGGGCAGTGGGCAGTGGCCAGTGGGCAGTCGTTCTCGATAAAACACTTTATTTCAATAAGTTATGGGCGAATGGCGGGGTGGATGCGTTGTGTGGCACGGGCTTTGCACCTGGCGGGTCATACGTTACAAGGTGTGCCGGGGCGCAAACTTCCTTGGTGTGGATGAGTTTGCGCCCATTGAATCCGGAATAAACCGGAGCGACGTAATTTTAATTAAAAAAACAGAAAAACATTAGGAGAATTAAAAAAATGAAGAATCAAAAAGGATTTTCGCTTATTGAACTACTTGTCGTTGTGATTATTATCGCGATCGTCGCGGCAATCGCCATCCCCAACCTGCTCGCATCACGCCGTGCGGCGAATGAAGCAAGTGCTATATCGTCTTTGCGCTCGATCCATAGTGCCCAGGCTACATACTTTTCTACTGCCGGAAACAACTCGCTGTACGGTACGCTTGGGAGTCTTATGGCAGCCAACGTCGAGTTAATCGACTCTACGCTCGGAGGTGGAGCTAAGAGTGGTTATACTTTTACAGCGACAATTGGGGGGGCAGGTTCGAATCTATATTGTGCGGATGCTGAACCCGTTGGAACTTCGGGAACGCGATCATTTGCTGTCAGTTCAACCGGAGTAATTTTTGTATGGCCGGGAGCCGGTGGTGGTGCGGCGTGTGCGGCCGCTGGCGTATTCGACTCAACGGGCGGTACTGCTGTTCAGTAGCCGTAATTACGATTTGTATTTTGGCCTGATTCCATCAAGCCATTCTAAGAACGGGAGCGATCCCGTTCTTTTTTGTTTTGACTGGAGCGCAGGCATCCTGCCTGCCACGCCGCAACGCGGCGTTAAACGCGCCCGCGTAAAATTCAACAGCTTTCCTTGCCGACGAAATAAGCTCGCTTCGCAAGCTGGCAGGCAGGATGCCTGCGCTCCAGTCACGGCGTGGCGGGCAGGATGCGACTGGAGCGCAGGCATCCTGCCTGCAACGCCGCAACGCGGCGTTAAACGCGCCCGCGTAAAATTCAACAGCTTTCCTTGCCGACGAAATAAGCTCGCTTCGCAAGCTGGCAGGCAGGATGCCTGCGCTCCAGTCACGGCGTGGCGGGCAGGATGCCTGCGCTCCAGTCGTTCGCTCCAGTCGTCAGCGAATGCGGGCGCTCGAGAAGGGCCAGTCTGCGGGTTTGGCACACAACCCGGCCTTGACGGGGTTGTTTTCTATGTATCGCACCGTGCTGACAAAATGCTTCAGGTTTCGGATGTAGCGGTCGAACGATTCGATCTGCCAAAACTGGCCGGAACGCCCGAGGATCTTATTCGCTTCGTTTGCCGTGTATGACTTGATCGAATGCATGATATCAGGCAAATGCACGCCTTCGAGAGGCGTCAGCAAAACGTGGCCATGATTGGGCATGACGACCCACGCCTTTAGCCTATATTTCGAGTCCTGATGAAATAGCAACGCGTCCTCGACCATCTTTCCTACACGCGGGTCGCCGAGCCAGCATTCCCCGTAACCGCTGTCGAGATAACCCTCGATCCGCTTGCGAAATTCGGCATCCGTCTTCGCCTCGGCACGCCATTTGTCGAGAAGTTCCCGCGGCATCGAATCAGCGAGCCGAAACGTGACGAACTGCGGCAACGGCCCCGCGTCGAAATGCGGGAGGTATCCACGATCATGCCAGCCAAAATCGTCGGGTGTTTTCTTTGGTTTGAAATTATAGTCCGTCATATGACTGGAGCACACTCGACTGGAGCGCAGGCATCCTGCCTGCAACGCTGCGAAGCGGCGTAACGCGTTCGCGATTTATTCAACTATTAACGAAATAAGATTGCTTCGCAAGCTGGCAGGCAAGGACGCGGACTGGAGCGCAGGCATCCTGCCTGCAACGCCGCTTCGGCGTTAGCGAAATAAGCTTGCTTCGCAAGCGGGCAGGCAGGATGCCTGCGCTCCAGTCGGCAGGATGCCCGCGCTCGAGTCGCATCAACGCAGATTATGCTTGTCCAGCAGATGCCGGAGCGCATGAACCGGGATTTGGAGCAGGGCGGCGGCGCGGGTTTGGCTGCCGGCGGAGGTTTCGAGGGCCTCTTCGACGTAGTCTTTTTCGAGCGTATTGAGAAATGTTGGAAGATGCAGGCCGTCGGCGGGGATTTGGGCGCGGCGAAATGGCGCCGCCGAGGCGGCGTCGGCGCAAGTGTGTGCGGGTATCTGCTCGCCATCGGGTGTCAGGGCGACGGCGCGTTCGATGGTGTGTTCCAGTTCGCGGACGTTGCCGTTCCATTTGCGTTCTTTCAGAATGCCCACGGCCTCGGCCGACAGAGCGACGGTCTTGCCCGAACGCGTCGAGAATTTTTTTATAAAATGTTCGGCCAGACGTGCAATGTCGTCACGCCGTTCGCGCAGCGGCGGCACGTGGAGCGGTATGACCGAGACGCGGTAATAGAGATCGCGGCGAAACGTGCCATCCTCGACCATCGGTTCGAGGTCGCGGTTTGTGGCCGCGATTATGCGTGTATCGACGGGCGTTTCGTCGGCCGCGCCAACGCGGCGGACACGCTGTTCCTGCAAAACGCGAAGTATCTTGACCTGCATCGATAGCGACATGTCGCCGATTTCGTCAAGAAAGATCGTGCCGCTATTCGCCGATTCGAACACGCCCGGACGGCTCTCGCCGGCACCGGTAAAAGCGCCTTTGACATAGCCGAACAGCTCCGATTCGAGCAGCGTTTCGGTCAGCGCTCCGCAGTTGATTGGGATAAAAGGCTTTGCGGCCCGGTCCGACATGTCATGAAGCGCCCGGGCGACGAGCTCCTTGCCCGTGCCGGATTCGCCCGTAATCAGGATCGTCGAATGCTCGCGGGCGACGGTCTCGATCGTGCGGAAAAGCGCGGCCATTTTCTCGGATTCGCCGATAATATTCGACAGGCCGCCCATATTTCGCTGGGCCGTGCGAAAGGCGCGATTTTCGTGGATTATGGCCTGTTTTTCGAGCGCCCGCCTGACGATCACCTTTAGCTCTTCGTTATTAAAGGGTTTTTGGATAAAATCGTCCGCCCCGAGCCTAAACGCCTCGCGGGCCGTCGTGATCGTTCCAAACGCCGTCATCAGGACCACGCCGATGTCCGGTTGCGTCTCGCGGGCCGCCTTGAGAAGGGCGATGCCGTCAATATCCGGCATCCGCACGTCGGAGACGATAAGATTGCATTTACTGGACTTTAGGTAAGCAAGAGCCGAACGGCCGTCATCTGCGGTCGCAACCGAATAGCCCTCGTCCTCGAAGACCGCCTTAAGAACTTCGCGATAAGCGGCCTCGTCATCAACGATCAGTAGTTTTGGCATAAATATTCAAGAGAAGAATTTTTAACGCAAAGTCGCAAAGGAGCAAAGACGCAAAGGTTTGGCGATTTTAATTTTTTCTTGGCGCCTTTGCGGCCTTTGCCGCCTTTGCGTTGAAAATCTTTGTCGGCTTCAATTGCGATTATTTCGGCAAATCAACGGTTACGCTTGTTCCGGTGCCGGGATCGCTTTGGACGGCGATGTGGCCGCCGGCTTCGGTTACGATGCGGTGAACGATCGAGAGGCCGAGGCCGGTGCCGTGCGATCCGCTCTGGAACGGCTCGAATATGCGGTCGATATTCTCCTCTTTAATTCCATGTCCGGTGTCGGTTACGACCACTCTTACCTCACCCGGACCCGGTTGAAGCAGCTCGACCGAAAGAAGTCCGCCCTCGGGCATCGCTTGTATCGAATTTCGAAACAGATTCCAGAGTACCTGCTTGAGCTGCGCGGCGTCCGTTTGTAGTCTGATCTGCTCGCCCGGCGGATCGAAGTCGAACAGGTGTGTTTCACCCACGCCTGGATCATGCCGCAACAGAGCGAGGCAATCGCTGATGGCTTCGCCCACGTCGACCGGGTCGAACTTTCGTTCCGAATCTCCACGCGCCTGAGGCCGGGCGTACGTCAGGAAATCCGTAATTATCGTATTCAGACGGTCGGATTCGCGTAGGACAACGGCCATCAGGGCGGCGTCCGGGTCATCGGGCTTTGCTTTCGCCGACATAAATTGAAGTGCTGAGCTCATCGACCCCAGAGGATTTCTGATCTCGTGAGCGAGACCCGCGGCGAGACGCCCGATCGCGGCCAGGCGGTCCGAGCGCCGCAGGTTTTCCTGCATCAAACGCAGCTCCGTCGTGTCATGAAAGGCGATGATCAGACCGGTAATGCCCTGCGAACCGCCGACCAGCGGCAGCACGGTGCAGGCAATCGTTACGTGCCGCTCAGCCGTTTCGGCCCGGGACGAGCGGACGCTGATCTCAAAGTTTGGCGGCGAAAATTCAACCGTTTGAGTGCCGCTCAGGCATAACTCGATCGGCCGCCGGATCTCGTCACCAAATACCGAAAACACGCTCTGGCCGACAGCATCTTTGGCGTCAATTCCCGTAATTTCGCGGGCGGCATGATTAAACGCATAGATCTTTCCCTGCAAATCGGTCGTGATCAGCCCGGAATTTATGGACGCCAGTATGCGCTCATGCAATACGCTGAGGTTGGAAAAGTTAGACTCGGCCCGTTTGAGTTCGTCGCCGATCTTTCGCCGCTCAGCAATGCGGGCCGCGAGCAGCCCGACGATGAGAAACGCCGCATCGTTAAACGCAATCGCCTGAACCGTACGTGACGGAACGACCTCGCCGGTCAGCGAGTAGGTGAGGATTTCGGTGGTGACAAGCGGCAGGGCCGTGAAGCAGACCGAACACACCGCCGCGACCAGAATTGCATCCGTTTTGCCGAGGAAAAAGCCGGCAATGCTTATCAGCATTATGTAGAGCGTTATGTAGGGCGAAATAAAATCGCCGGTTTCCCAGACGAGCCAGGTGATCAAAAGCGTATCGATCAGGAATTGGGCCCGTATCTGCCACAGCAGGGTTCCGCCAAATCGAAGCAATACGACATACAATGCCGTCAGGACGACCGCCACTAGGAGAAACACGCTCGGCCCGAGGGGGAAGCCGGCTAAAGAATTCCCGCCCGATCTCAGGCCCCACCACCACCCGCCCAACACGATCAGAAAGATCAACGTCAGACGGCCAAAGATCAGCCACCACACCTTGGCGGCAAGGCCGGGGTCGTACAAATACGCTGGTGATTTCTGGTTGAACATAGGCGTGCGACACCCGCGAGGCGGACACAAAAAGGCTGATAGGAACGTCTAGCTTTAAAAATGAGCAACGCGAAACTTAGCTCAATGTATTACCCCTTGTTGAACGGAAAGGCAAGTGTCCGTGGTGGGTCCTTTGAACCCGCACCACTTTTTTCCCGTATTTATTTCTAGGGTTCTTTGAAAAACCCTGTGGGTACACCAATCTTTCATCTACGATCTATCATCTGCCAGCTATTCCGTGCAAAATCGGGTTTCCACTTCTCTTATCGGAATAGATGATAGATGAAAGATAGTAGATCGAGCTATAGAACCGAAGCAAAGCTCTCTTCTATAAAGCTCGCTCCCACGAGGAACCGTGGTAAGTTCCACTTGCGGTTAACCTGTTTCCTGCTCTAGCCATCACTCCTAAGCATCGACATTTCATGCCGCTACAACGGGACAAATGTCCCAAAGAAAAAGTTGACATGGAGGCATGAAAGCAAGTAAAACAGTAGGACACTTAACAAGAAACCGCCGGACGGCGATGTACGTACGGGTAAATGTTTGGTGAAACCGTTTCTATCCATTGACGAAGATTAGTTTTAGTTACTATTGCGGCTGTGAGCCGCTTTCAGGCAGGACGAGCGGACTCCTGCGAAAAGGTTCTGAATGTAAAACTGCGTTCCGCTACTAAGTTGGTTGTTTGCAACTTGGCATATTGACAGGTATGGAATTTACTGGTGACCCACAAACCACGCTCACTGGCCTTCTCAACAAAATGATTGAGTTGGGGGCCTCCGATCTTCATTTGCGAGTCGACAGCCCTCCGCAGGTTAGGATCCACGGGCAAATGGTGCCGCTCGAGGGGTTCGTTTCCGATGACGCCGGATGAGACCCGGCGGCTTGCGATGTTCTTTTTTAACCGAAAATCAGAAAGAAAGCTTTGAAGCAAAACGCGAGCTTGATTTCTCAATCGGTCTCGAGGGACTCTCCAGATTTCGCGTAAACATCTTTAACCAAAAAGAAACGGTCGGCGCGGTGTTTCGCGCTATTCCGTATGAGATCAGGTCGTTCGAGGACCTGGGGCTGCCACACGTCGTCGCGGACCTGTGCCGAAAGCCGCGGGGTCTTATTCTCGTCACCGGCCCGACCGGCTCGGGCAAATCGACTACGCTGGCGACGATGATCGATCGGATAAATACGTCGCGGCACCAGCACATCATCACAATCGAGGATCCGATTGAATTTCTCCATACTCACAAAAATTGCGTCGTCAGCCAGCGCGAACTTGGAATCGATACGTTCTCATTTGCCGAGGCCCTGCGTTCCGGACTCAGGCAGGACCCGGACGTGGTGCTGGTCGGCGAAATGCGCGACCTGGAAACGATCGAGATGGCGTTGCGCGTGGCGGAAACGGGACATTTGACACTCGCCACCCTGCATACGAACACCGCCGCCTCGACCATAACGCGAATTATCGACGTTTTCCCGGCTGAGCAGCAGGCCCAGATCAGAACCCAGCTTTCAAATGTTTTAGAGGGAATCATGTGCCAGGCCCTGCTGCCGAATGCCGCGGGTCACGGACGAGTAATGGCGATGGAGATATTGATCCCGAATTCGGCGATCCGCAATCTGATTCGCGAGGATAAGGTCCATCAGATTTACTCGATGATGCAGTCGGGATCGGACAAATACGGGATGCAGACGCTAAATCAATCGCTTGCGGCGTTGTATCGCAAACGCGAGATTACATTGGAAACCGCTGCGTCGATTTCTTCAAATGTCGAAGAATTGAAAGATCTTTGCGGCCAGCGTGGCGCAGGTGCAGGCGGGTTTGGAGCGGACACGGCAGCCTATCGCCGGCCCGAAATGAATCGATAAAACGGAAATACACTGCTTTTAGACCTGTAAACGGAGAAAGCATATCGTTATGAGAAATAGACTCGGATCAGCCTATGAAGGCGACTTTGGCTTCGGCGTCGAATTTGACCCGGAATTTGCCGAGCTCGCTGCGTCCCCCGATCACCTAGCGGCAGTTTGGAACGCGGCCGGTGAGGTGGTGACCGCTTCGCCGTCAGGAAGCTCTCGAGCGCGGTGCAATAAACATGGATGTTGTCCGCCATCCTTCTGATCTCCGGGTACCGGCAGCGGTCAACGCCCAGCGGATGCGAGATTTGAATCTGCCGCCTTTGGCCCAGACGACACAGTATCTTACTGCGGCGAACGAATATTCTGAGCGGACACGAATCCTGGCACTGGACGGCGAAAGACTCAGCCTGACCGACGATGAGTTGTTGGACTGGCTCATGAACGCCGAGCGGGAGATGTTGCTCGGAACGGATAACCATCCGGTGTTCGAAACATCGCTGGAGGAAACAGCCTGCAGCATCCGGCGGTTGCCCAACGGCCAGATATCGATGACCGAGGTTCCGAGACCACACGTTGAGTCGCTCGGCCAAAAGATTCGTTCGTTGACAGGCGAACGCCCGAATTCGCGCATCCGTCTCACAGTCGAAACGCCTATCCGCTGCGCGGCTCGATATTTTTTGACCGCCACGAAGGAAGGAAGGGAAACACTGCGTCCCGGCAAGGAGTCGGAGGTTACGGCGTTCATGGTCGTTACCAGCTCGGGATACAGCCTCGGTTTGTGGAGCCCGCAGGTAGGATTGTTTAGCGAATATGCGTTTTTGGCGCCGGACGAAGTGCGGCGCCAGATTCGCAGCCGGAAGCAGGCCGAGTTTGGCGTGTTTGAGTCGAGCGGCTCTGGTACGGGGATGAGCGAACCCGTTGTTCAGGCCTATCTAAAGCAGACCTTCGACCAACTTCTGCTGCAAATGTCGGCGGATAAGCTGGAAAACTTGCAGTTATCCAATTACGCGGAGGTTGTATGGGCGACGGAACGAGGCTTTTCAGGAATTACGGCGCCGGTGGCGGCGGCCTATGAGACCAAGACGGGACTGGAGTTTGTCACGCTTGACGTGCCGGTGGACGAAGCGGTTGCTGGCGGGTTGCTGCTCGGTTCCTATGCCTTCGGCGACCCTTCCGTGGCCGGTGCTGAAAATCTGCCTCCGATTAATCTCGCCCACGACATATTGGCGGCCGCAGGCACCGAGGAGATGGAACGCCATCGCGAAGACGAGGCCCGGGCTCAGAGTCGGAGGAGCCAGGCGGCAATGACACTCTTTGCGGCACCCGTGATCGTAGCCGCGTGCATATTGGCGTTAATCGCTAATCTGGTGGTGTCGAATTTGACGACCGCCTGGCGCGAATCGCGGGCGGACGCCAAAACCGTCGAGTTAAAGCCCGCACTCGAACGCCGACGATCCTACGAGGCTAATCTTAAGTGGTATCAGGAGTTTATAACCGAGGTCAGCCAGCTTCGGCGGCAGCAGCCGATCGGAATCGGCCTGTTATATCAGCTAAACGCAAACTACCCGTTTGCCGTCGATCCGGCGTTTTTCGTTTCGGATATGAAGCTGACGCCCGTGGGTGAAGTTGAAATGCGGGGGCTATCCCGAAATAAGGATGCCGTCGCTTCGTTTTTGAAAGCGCTCGAATTTGCCGGCGGTGACCAGAGCGGCTCCAGATTATTCAGCGATTTAGCGTATGAGGTGCAGGAGACCGCTCCGGTTGCGGTTGCCGGACAGCCGAAATTGCCGGCCCTCGCCGGAACCACATTGACGGGAAGCGGCAGCGTGGCACCCGGCGTGGTCGTGTGGAGTATGCGGGGCAAATATCTGCCCCTGGTGGAATTCGCGCCAAAGCCACCGGCGACGGCCGCTCCGGGGGCTCCGAAACCGCCCGCTCCGGCTGCTCCGGTGGCGAAACCGGCGGCGTGAATCCGCCGAAAGGACATGAAACAGCGATGAACAAGAAAAGAAATTCAAACGCCTTTCAAGGTGGAATCGACGTCATTTATCTCGAAGCGATGCGGCGAGGCCAGGTTGTGACGTTCCTCGTGATGGCGGTCATTTCGGGCGGGATCGGCTATCTGCTCTACGGCTATCTGCTGGACGGATGGACCGCGTCGAACCGCGAATATCGCGGACAGGTCGCGGCCAAAGAACTCGAAAATAAGAAAACGGAAACAATGCTGGCCGGTGAACCTCAGTTTCGTGCCCAGTTCAAAAAGGTTGCCGATCTTTATGGCGACGCTAAGCCACTCTTGCCGGAGGAAACCGAAATTTCGGACGTTCTCGGTCAGGTCGAGGCCACCGCCCAGCGGAACAATGTCACGCTGACGGGTCTGCAGGCTGTCAAGCAGTCGATAAAATCGCCCCAGGCCGCGAAACTATACGAACGCGAGATACCGGCGGTGGTGACGGGGTCATATCCACAAGTAGTACGATTTTTTGCCGATATTTCGCGGATGCCGCGAATATTGCTTATCCGTGACTATTCGGTCGTTTCACTGAAAAACTCGGTTTCGGCCGGATTTACGCTGGTTGCCTATCACCGCCGCCGCCGGCTGAGATGCCGGGGCTGCCAAAAGACTTGGCGTTAAATGAGGGCAATGAACAACCATGATGAATCCAACCAGACAAATTCCCGCTAGTGATACCCGTTCAACCCGGCTGCCGTTAAAACTCGCCGGACTGTTCGCCATTGCGTTTGGATTGGCCTTTGTGCTGTTTTTTGCCTACGACCTGTTATCCGGCTTTGCCGAGAGGTCGGCGATGTCGGTCAAGGTAGATGAACAGGCGAAGCCGATCGTGATCGACCCCAAGCTGGCGGACGATCTGGCCAAGGTTCTCGCACTGGATGCGAATCCGAATTCCGAGGATGTCAGAGACCCGTTTTCCGACCGCGGCGGTCTGAGCGGTACCGTGGCGGGGGCAACTTTACAAGCGGCGAACACAACAACGCCTGAGGGGCCGCACCTAGCCGGTTCCGGACAACGCGTTTCTTCAGTTCCGGGACGCCCGTCGGGAGTTACGTTTTTGAACCCGCCACCCGCTGTTTCACCAATCGAAGGTACTAAACAGCGATACGAAACATGGCTCGGCAGGGTCGGGGTGAGCGGCGATGCGGCGCTGGACCCGAGGCTTTTCGCCATTGAAGATCTTTTGCCGGTCGGAGTCGTTGATGGCGGTAGCGGAGCGGCAGGAAGTGATGTTCTTTTCGGAAGCTGCCGGAAAAACAATAAGTTTTCCGGTTGGAACGATGTTTTTTGACGGCTGGCTCGCTGACTCCGGCCCGAAGGCGTAGTTTTCAGCTCGAACGACGACCGGCGCACGATTCGCATGCGGTCGTGGGCGGCGGTCGATAAAAAATAACGGCTAAATTAAAGGAACCTCTAAAAATAGGTCATTTAAACACAACGGACACAAAGTGAAGACACAGAGAACACAAAGAAATCATTTATTATCAAAACTTTGCGGGCTTTGTGTCTTCGCCTTTGTGGACTTTGTGTTAAAGATTTCTTCATTTTTAGAACTGTCGTTTAAGAAGTGAAAGAGAAGTGAAAGATTTCGCATGTTTTTGTCAATAAGGTAATAGAAAGGAATAGAGGTATTCTGTATGGCGATTAAGAAATTCGTTGTGATTTCGTTTGCAACGCTCGCGTCACTCAGTGTGGTTGCCAACAATATGGTGCCCGTCTCGGCGCCGACGCTGGTGATCAAATCGAATGAAATCGAGCGGCCCCACGACACCCCTGTGGCGGAAAATCGAATCGTGCCCGCCGCTCCGGCACAATTTCCGGCGACTCAAATCGCAACGGTTCCGCCGGTCCAAATCGCGTTGGCGTCACTGGTCGAGCCAGTTTCGATTCCGGTTTCGGCGTCGGTGCCGTTGGTCGTGACGCCTCAGGAACCGATCGCGGTTGTAGAGTCAGAGCCTGCAATCATTACGGAAACCATCGCGTCCAATGTCGAAAGCCCAAAACTGGTCGCCGAATCGCGAAGTTTTCTGGTAAGCGAGTGGCTTGACGTTCCCCGCGAAGTGATTCAGCGGCTCAGTCTTGAGGCTCCGGTTCCACCGCTGCTCCGGAGCCTGAAATCGCGAAACCAGCAGCGAAATTGCGGCCGTTTATCGCAAACACGTTCTCGCGAATTTCAACTGCCATTTTTGAGCGGCCCCTTTTGCCCGTGCCGGACGAGCCTGTCCCGGCTCAAGCTATGCCTGAGACATTTGCCGCGATAACGGAACCGAGCGTCCAGGCAAATTCCGTCACACTGGTTGCTGAACAGACAATCGAAACGCCGGTGTCGGAAATTTCGTCAGCGGTGGTCGAGCGGACCCTTTCGCCTGTTCCGGACTTGCCCGCCCTTTGGAACCTGTTACCGCCGCGGATGAGCAGGTCGCGACCGTCGATCCATTGCCCGCGGGGCACGAAATTGAAAAACTGGCCGTTAAATTGCCGGTAATTATCGAGACGGCGTTTTTCGGTGTCTCGTCGGCGATTGCGAGGCGGGTGATTTTGCCGGTTCCCGAGGCTCCGGTCATCAAAGAGACTTTGAACGCATCCGCCCAGCCGACCGCGACCGAGATTGAACAACCTGTCTCCGAAGTGTCGTCCGCGATTGTTACGCGAGACTTATTGCCCAATCCTGCTGCGCCGGTTGTCGTGGAAACCGTGCCAGCACCGCCCGACACAGCCGTTGCGGTTGTCGAAACGATGCCAGCACCCGTGGTTGAAACTAAAAGGGTTGAACGCCGTGTCAAGGCGATGCAAATCATAGAACCGGCGTGGTTGCAGGTTGCGTCCGCGATCGTTGGCCGCAGGTTGTTACCCGTTCCGACTGCTCCGGTCGCGGAATCGCCTCAGCAGGAGCAGACCTCGGCGGCGCAGACCGAGATCGCAATACCAACTTCCGAGGTTTCCGCCGCGATTGTCAACCGTGAGATTTTGCCGGTTCCTAATCCGCCAGTTGTCGAGGTCGCGTTGACGGTACCGGAGCAGGAGTACACCGCCGTTGTTGAACCCCAGCCGGTCGCCGAACCCGAAGCCGCAAAACCAGCCGTCCGGTACCTGCCAATCATAGACGCGGCCTGGACCAGCGTTTCGTCGGCCATCTTCGGGCGTAAGCTTTCGCCGCTTCCGGCTGCTCCAGTGGCTTCCGAGCCATCTATGCCGTCGCCAACGGTCGCGGCCGTCGAAAATAAACCGGTCGTTATAACAGAAAAGCAAACGGCCGCGGTTGTTCAACCGATACCCGCTGCCAAAACGGCTCCGGTGCTCATCAATGGGCAGACCGCGTATTCACCGGCGATGTTAATGCCGCTCGACATCGGGCCGCAGCCTGAGACTAAGACGTTTTCCGAAATGGTTTCATCGAATAGAGGGCCGACCATCGAGGCATCGATTGCGAAAGATTCGTATGCCGATTTAAAGGCGACCGAGAAAGCAAAGACTGGAAACCTGCCGGCTTTGATCTCCGCGAAGAGCGAATTTTCCGTCGATATGCTCAAGCCGCTGAACACAAATCCGGTGTATCCGCCAAATCCGTTCTCGGTTATCTCGACCCAGAGTCAACAAGGCGGCTATTGCGATCCCAAATTTGTCGGCCCCCCGATACGGTTTGCGCAAACGGTAGAATTAAGGCTCGATGATCTTTTAGGCCAGCTAAATTCGCGATTTGGCGTAAATTTCATAGTCGGCCCGGGGATCAGCAATCTGCCGCTGAATGTTAAAGCGGGCAGCATTCCGTGGAATGTACTTCTTCGCTCGCAGCTTTATGTTTCGGGTGTTCGAGCCAAGTGCATCCCCGGTTCCGACACAATCGAACTCGTCCTTAACGACAAAGTTGGAGACCTGGAGAAGGGCCAGATGCATCGGAGCCTCTGTTAGCGAAGTATGTCAAGCTAAAGTATTTACAACCTTCAGGCAGCGGAATCAAGAATGTTGCAGGACAAGGACAGGGTGGCAACTCAAGCCAAGGTGCCTCCGGTCAAACGGCTGGATGTCAGCAAGGGTCGCAGGGCGGCGGTGGCCGGGGTGGCGGTGGCCAGGAAATTCCACAGCGTTGCAAATTCGAGCGACTTAAGATTGAGATTCAAAAGCTGCTGGGGCTAGACGATACTAAAAGAGACGCAGTCCCAAATTCGGTGGTTAACCGGTAGTGACGGCAGCCAAAGCACTTTCAGCAATATCCAGGAAACTGCCGTATTCAAAGAGCAGAAGTTCATTCAGGTACCCGGACGCAATATGTTCTTCGTTAGAGGCACCGCTCAACAGCTCAAGGATATCGACGAACTTATCGCGCGTGCGGATATTCCACCTTTCCAGGTGGTCATCAAGGCTCTTGTTTACACCGCAAATGAAGACAAGCTCAAGGATGTTGGTGTGCGGGCTTCGGCGATTTTCGGAACCGGTAACTTAAATAGCCTTGGCGGCATTACGAGCCAGCCCGGTGCTCTTCCGGTTCCCGTTACGCCGGTAACTCCAGGACAGGTAACGGTTACACCAGTAACACCAGGACAGCTTAACCCCGGGGGCGTGCGTACGCTCGGACTCCGGGTTTTTGCAGCCGAGTGGATCGGGTGATGGTGTTTTCGGGTTTTCAACCATCGTCGGAACGGCACAGTTTTCCGCTTCAGGCTACGGCACTTCAGCGTGACGGCGTGATTTCGATTAAGTCCCGACCGTTCGCGACCGTTTTGGACGGTGATACGACTGATCTTACTGTTGGCCGTCAGGTCCCGGTGTTGATCCAGGCAATAAATCCGATAGGCGGGGCACCCGGCACTCTACAAATCCTACAAGCCGCAAATTTGCTTTCGGTTACGCCGCATGTGATTGATGACGAAAACGGAAACCCAACAGCCGTAAACTTGGAATTACAACTCGAATCGAACGATGTTGATACTTCAGTCAGCAGTCAGGGGGTGCCGGCGATATCGGTGCGGTCTATTCAGTCCAATATAATTTTGAATCAGGAACAGACTGCTATTCTCGGTGGCTTTACGGTCGATTCCGACAGCAAGACGATCACAAAGACGCCGTTCCTGGGCGATATTCCGATCCTGGGCGAACTTTTTAAGCGTCGCGTTCGTTCAACGCAGGTGAATAGGTTGTATTTTGCCGTTTCGGTGACGGTGATTCCGTACGGAGCAATTATCGAACCGGTCAAGGTTCCGGGAGTCACAACTGATCCGCCGACGATTACGCTGGAGATGTTAAAACGGGCCGAATCGATCGAACCGAAACCGCTGCCGACGCCGGTACCGACGCCGAGGACGAAGACTGATAATCGTTAGAGGATCGGAGGGGCAGTCAACCGGCGGGCAAGCCCGCCTCTGAACAGCGTGTTGTACTTCTCAGCCTCCGACGCGGAGGGTGAATCCGGACAGCACCGGGCAACGAAATGACTTTATATTTGTAATGGGAGCAAGGGAAGTGGTACGTAGTATGGCATCGGATAAATTAGATGAAGTCAATGGAACAGGTTTTGTCGAGACTGACCTTAACCATGTCTGGGATTCGTTAGGGGCGGCGGAGGATGAGGTTGCGTTTTCGGACGACGAGATTCAGGAAAACCTGTCGCTAATTGCTCCCAGTCCCGAGAAAAAATACAGTGTCGATAGTTCGCAGCAGTTTTCACAGTATCTAAATAAGGATGCATCGAGCCGCTATCGGGCCATCGTTTTGAATGCCTGGACCGAGGAATATGACTCACCGCATTACGATGTCGGTCTCGTCCACATAAAAAATTCGGATCATCGCAACGGCGTTATCCACGCACTCCGCGTGACGCCCAGCTATGTAAATTTCATCGCGCTTGACGAGGCGTTTTTCGAGTATATGCACTCGCATATTTACGACGCACAAACGCAGGTGCGCGTGCTCGAACATAAGCAGAAAAAGCAATCCCAAAAGACAAAAAACTGGGGCGAGGGCAAAACTTCTCTGACCGAGGAACAGGCGTACACGGCCCAGGCGACCTCGGACGCCGATTTTCAAAATGCGGCGGAAGAGTGGATCGACCTCACCGATCAGACCGAATACGAGCAAAACATCAAGCGCAACGAGGCCGAGCTGACCACCCAGGAATTCATCCGCCTCATCCTGACCGAATTTTTGCGTTCCGGTTCGAGCGATATGCACATCGAGGCCGGCCAGCCGACGGGCCGCATACGCTTTCGCTATGACAGCGAAATGTTTGTCCGCTGGGACAGCATTCCGTTCGTCAAGATAAAGCAGATCTGCATGGGAATGGCCGAGACATCGGGCAAAGACGCCACGCAGATGAAGTTCAAGGACATCGATTCGACCGTCAAGGTCCGTGCCCTGCGCGACGGGCGGGCCGCCGAGGTGGAATTGCGGTTTGTGTCGCAGCCGACGCTTTACGCTCCGTCGATCGTGCTGCGGTCGCAGTTGAAACCCATCAGGGACATCCACGCGGTCGGATTTTTACCGCAGCAGATCGCCGATCTAAAAGCGGCCTATTCGCAAAAACGCGGCATCCTGATTGTCACCGGAGCGACCGGTTCGGGCAAAACCAACACGCTCGAGGCCATCTTCGCCGCCCTCGAAGAGCCGGATTCGCACAAGATAATCGAGATCGGCGAACCGATCGAGATCCGCAGTGCCCACCGAACGCAGATGAGCCTGCGTCCAAATACGCCGTTTACGTGGTGGGATGCGTTCTATTCATGCTTGCGGGCCGACCCTGACATTATCGGTATCGGAGAGTTGCGTTCGGGCGAACATGCGTCGGTGGCGATCAACGCCGCACTGACCGGCCATCTTGTGCTTTCGACGTTTCACGCCGCCAATGTCGAGGACACCCTGTCGCGGCTCTTCCAGTTGGGGCTGCCGCGCGAAAATCTCTCGACCGGCATGAACATGATCCTGGCCCAGTCGCTAATCAAAAAACTCTGCGAAAAATGCAAGGTCATCGACCCGCATCCGTCCGAGCTGTACGACACGCCCGTCTATAAGGCCGTGGGCTGTTCGGACTGTTTCAAAAAGGGAACTCGCGGACGCACCGCAATGGCGGAATTGCTCTATTTTAACGACGAAGTAAAGGAATGGGTCGAAAATCGCAGCATGACGGCAAGAGATGTGGTGCAACAAGGCGATCCAGGCCGGTTATCTGATCCCGATGAAAGAGGTCGCCCGCGAAAAGGTCATTGCCGGGATAACGTCCGAATTAGAGGTCGCGGCCGTTTTGGGACTGGTTGAAAGCAAGAGACAGTATTCGAACCAGGTATTTGAAGATGCCGCTCGTCGCCGCCGCCGCATCGTCGTCGGCAAAGCGGAGCAGCAGCCACCATGAAAAAATTATCGAAGGCGAGATAGCCGCCTGATGCGGCGTAGTTTTTCGAGGGATAGGTTATGAACGAACAAAAGAATCCATTTTCCGCCGCCCCTACGCCCGCGACGATTCAGGGTGGCTTACCGGGCAGAGGCGGCGCCTTTCCCGCCAGCCCGGATAGGGCCGATCCGACGGCGTTTGCCAGCCAATTCGATGTTAACCATTCGGATAACGGATTTGATTTTGTCGGCGAAGACTCGATGGGCGAGCTTGTCAGGGGCTTTGTGCAGACCACGGAGATCGACCTTGCCGAAAAAGAATTGGAAAGGGCGGGGATCAGTGTCCGGTCGATCAGCGCCAAGCGTGGGACAAAAAAGAGGAATCGGCGTCCGACGGGCGTCGAATTTGCGACGCTGGCCGAACAATTTGGCGACCTGATGGAGATCGGCGAAAGCCCGACGCAGGTGTGCCGCCTGTTGTCATTCGCCCAGACGAACACGATGCTCGCCGAGGCTCTGCTGGACGCCAGCGATCTGGTCATCAACGGCCGGTCGCTGTCAGAGGCATTTGCGGCTCAGCGTGATCATAATGGCGAACCGCTGTTCCCGATAACGTTTATCTGTGCCCTCAGAATCGGCGAAGAGGTCGGAACGGCGTCGGATTTTGAGAGCGGGACGAGCAAGAGCGCCTTTCTGCTGACGCTTCACCGTTTTGCCGAGGCCGAAAAGAAAGCGGACGCGATCCGCTCGAGCATCCGCTCGGCGATGATGTATCCGATCGCGGTTATCCTGTTTTGTGTCGTCGCCGTCGGAATCGTCGAGTATTACGTCATGCCCAAGATGGTTGAGCTTTACACGACGCTGCTGACCGGCGACAACGCCCAATTGCCGCTAATAACGAGGATAATGATCGCCGGATCCGACTTTTTGATCAGTTGGTGGGGAATCGGCACAATGATAGCAATTGTCATCGGCGCCGCCTTGTTTGTCCGCTGGTCACGTTCGTCGGCGGGCAGCGACGCGCTGAAAGGTATTTTCCCTGCGGCTGCCGGTTTTTGGTTCGTTCTTTCGCCACTACTTTGCGGCCCAGACGCTGCGTACGATGGCGATGCTGGCCTCCGGCATTCCGTCGATGACCGAGCGGTTTGCCGTCGCCGCGCAAACCTCGACAAACCCGGAATACGCAAAGATGCTGCTGCATGTCCGCCATCGTTTTATGACCGAATCGACCGACCTGCATAAGCTGTTCGTGCCGTATCCTTTCCTGATGGGCAAGGAGTTTGGCGGGGTGCTGATGACATACGAGAAAACGGCGGATATGCAGGGCACGTTTCATAATTACGCCAAGGTCGTCGAGGTCCGCGCCGAACGCGAGCTCGAAAAAGTTCTGTTCTGGTTTCAAAATTTCGCCATCGTGCCGGTCGGCGTATTTGTCGGCTTTATCATCGCGGCGCTCTACAGCCCGATGTTCGAAATAGCAGGGAAGTTGGGGAAATAGGGAGCGACGACTGGAGCGGCGAGCATCCTGCTTGCCAGCGGATGCGAGAAGGCTAATTCGAGCAGGTCCAACTCGACTCGCAAAATGCCAGGGACGGTAACACTGCCGAAGCCGCAGTGTGGCAAGCAAGGATGCTCGCCGCTCCGGTCGAACAATTGACAAACGATCGGAAATGTTGTAGGGATGGGGTATAGAATGTTATTAGCAGGGCAAAATCGAAACGCGGAACGCGGTCTATCGATCGTGGAACTTCTAATCGTGGTCGTCATCATCTCGATCGTCGGCGGCATCGCGGTGATGCAGACGGGAACTCCGAACCGACAGCTCCAGCGGCAAAATGTAGCCCGTGAACTGAAAGTCGCGCTCGAACGGGCCCGTTCTGATTCGGTCAAGCGGCGCGCAACCAGTTCCGGCTCGCCAACGCTTGATACCCGGGCTCGAGTCATAATTACTGCAAATTCGTACACGCTGGTAACGGACAATAACGCCAATGGTGATCTGATCCTGGACGACAGCAGCATTGAGGCGACTGACGCCAGCGTGATCAGCCTTGCCGGACAAGATATCGTCATCTCCGGAAGCGGTACGGTTTTGTTTAATCAAAGAGGTGAAGCAGTTCTGGCCGGCGGCGGAAGTCCAAATTTTTACATATGTAATGTAGATTGTACGAGTCCGAACGCCAGTAATGCCAATTTGCTTCTCGTGACGCCGACGGGGACGGTAAATTTACTTGCCGGGAACGGCTCGGCGCCGACGTTTGCCAACGCGAATGTCCAGACCATTCCGCCATCGAACAGCATCAGCAACACCGTTGCGTTGCCATAGAAGAATTACGATGATTAGTCGAACGACAACTATATTCGAACGGTCACGCCGCGGTGTGAAAGGGTTTACGCTGATCGAGGTCATGATCGCCGCATCGATCATGATCATACTGTCCGTCGGCACGCTTGCCGTTTATAGCCACGCGTCGAGGATCAACGCGGGCAACAATCTCCGGTCGCAGGCGGCAGTCGGTGCTCCAACAGGAGATCGAGTATTACAGGAGCCTTAGATTTGTCCCGGGGGCCGAGACTGCCGCCGATCTGGCCAATCATCGAAGCGCCGACCTATACGCCGGTACCGTTGCACGACCGGCGCGGACCTCGTCGGATGGACAGGTTTTTACTATTTCAGTCACTGTTATCAATGTTGCGCCGCCAAGCACTGTGGAGCATCTATGCCGATACAAGGAAATCAGGATTACGGCTTTTCCGGTGATACCGGAAGGCTCTCGTCCCGGTTGGTTGTCGAACGCGAATCTCAGGACGGACGTTTCTTTTCAGCGGGTAAGGGCGAATTAGCGGGGAAGTCAATGGTTACAAGATTCAAAACGAATTTTCACGATCGGCCGCAGCCAAGGACGGGTGCGGATGGTTTCTCGCTTATCGAACTTATCATGTCGATGGCCCTGACACTCATTATCCTGGGTATCGCCGTTGGCGCGTTCACGGGGGCCTTGGGTTCGCGCGAACGTGAAACCAGTCGAACGGATGCGCTTACATCGGCACAAGCCGCCCTGAACATCATGTCACGCGAAATAGGGAACGCGGGTTTTGGGTTAACGTCAAACGGTATTGTGTACGGTGACTCGAACGACAAACAGATCCATTTTCGCGCGAATGTCGAGAACACTGGAAAGCTCAAGTCTCGTTACGGATGAGGCGGGCGAGGATGTAACGTTTTACTGCGAAACCTGTAACGGCACGACGTCGGGATCAGTCGTTAGATTCGACGCTGTTGACGGCAATTCCGGAATTATAAACCGGATCAGCGATGTAGATTTTATTTACTATAACTATGTTTATGACCCGATAACCCGCATCGTGACCGTTACCCCGGGGGCTCCGGGGCCGAATACTGGCCGGGTGAACATTGTTCTCAAAGTAATTCTCGCGGACGTGCAGGGACAGCCCACCAACCGCATCGAGCGGCTCAGTTCGGATGTTACGCTTCGGAATTCAACGTATATGCTGGGACTGTATTGATATTTAGAGCAAAGCAGGAGCCCGCATATCTGGCTTCTTTTAACCGGGAGGTAAATTATGTCTAAGAAACGAATCCACACGCGGCAAAGCGACATCGACCAGAGCGGGGCCGCTCTCGTAACCGTTATCATGATCTCTTTCATGCTGCTCACCGCCTGCGTCGCGATGCTGACGGCCGTTGGGGCCAACTCAAGAAACACATCCGACGTTCTCTCCGAAACAAAGGCCTATTACGTAGCCGAAAGCGGTCTGCAGGCGACGGTAAACGTGCTGAGAAACCGGATTGAGGGCGACAGTACGCGGGTTACCTACCGCGAAGCGGTTAATGATCCCGATCTATCGACGTGGCTGCCATATAACTACCCAACCAGCGGCACGGCCACAAGGGCGGTCGTTGGCGAATCGCCCGGAACTTATTCACCAAATTCAGGTTCGGCCTACAGTGTTGTGGTTAGCGATCCCGACAACTCGGCTGTATTGACAAGATTTACGACAGTCGGCGGATTGGCCCCCGCAACGGGCGCCAACTTTGTTGCCTCGCGAACCTACGGAACGTCGCCCAACACTACGACAATCACGTACTCGGGCATTGCCCCGACCACAATTACACATCCAGACGTCTCCGAGTTACTTGGCAATTTTCAGGTGACAAATGCCGGAAGCGGTGCCGTCATTGCGAATACAGGGTTTAGGATCGATTACACAATGACGCTGCCCCGAGAGGCAACCGTATCAATCATTGGGGAGATCAGACAGGGTGCGACTGCCGGAACCTATAGAATTCACTTCTATACATTGACTCCGGCAGGGGCAACTACCGTCAGCTACCCAATTTTGGGAGGTACCGTCGTAGTTACCGGGCTTACGGCGGCGGCCAAGGACCTGGTTCTTCCGACGAACCCTGGTGTTCCGGTGTTAACGCCGATTAACTCCGTGATCGGACCGGTCGCACCTTATAGGCTTAAAGTCGTGTCCACAGGGTTTGGGCCGAATGGTTCGGTTAAACAGCTCGAGGGGATTATTCGTCAGAACCTGCTTGACGGAATCGCCACCGGAGCCGCGACCAGTCTGATCGGCGGGCCGTGTCCCGTTGGGGAGGTTTGTTTCGCACCGGGAACCTCTAATGGCATTGCCTATAACGGCTGTTCCTCCGTCGTTGGCCAGGGGTGCGTTCCGTCATTCGGCTTAACTGACCCCACCAACCTCGCCTATGTCCAATCGCATCCGCCGAGTGGCAATCCGGCACAAATGACTCCTCCGCCGGCATTGCTCGGAGGTGCGGCTCCTGCGTGGCAGGCTTCGCCGCTGGCATTAGATGTTCTTGTTGACCAGTTGCGGGTTGCGGCTCAAAACTCAGGCCGTTACTTTGTTTCTCCGGGCGGGAACTTATCCAACCCTGGAAATTTCACGGCTGGAACCGGAATAACATTCTGCGAAGGCAGTTGTCAGGTAGCCGGCGATGGCGGCGGAATATTAGTTGTGACTGGAATGCTGACTAATGTCGGCGGATTCAGTTTTAGGGGCATGATCATCGTTACGGGAGAAGGGGGTTGGGATCGAAACGGCGGCGGTAACGGCCAGGTGATCGGAAATGTTGTGATCGCTCCGTATAACCGATCCACTTACGTACCCGAAAACCTTTCGGCAACATTTTTACCGCCGAGATACCAGATAACGGGCGGCGGCGGCTCGGATGTCCTATACGGTGACGTTACGGCCAGCTTTGATAATACAGGCGGAGTCAGCGATTTTATCGCCGGCGTAGCGGAAAAATAAATCGGGACTGGAGCGCAGGCATCCTGCCTGCCACTAGTGCGACTAGAGATCATGGCATCCTTGTGTGCCAGCTTGCGAAGCAAGCTTATTTCGTTAGCAAGGAAAGCAGTTGAATTTTACGCAGACACGCCTAACGCCGCGAGCGGCGTGGCAGGCAAGATGCCTGCGCTCCAGTCTTTGCGTCTGATAATAGAGATTATGTAAGAACTACCCAATCAGTTCCGGCCAGTCGTCGGGGGTGGGTTCGTTGTCGTCAACCGATGTGTCGCCCGGGTTTGCGGCGGCGGATAGGTCAATTACCTTTTGTTCGACAAATATTGGACAATCGAGCCGAAGCGCCAGTGCAATCCCGTCCGATGGCCGTGCATCGATCATCACCGGCTCACCGTTTTTATCTACCAGTTCAATGCGGGCGTAGAAGGTATTTTCCAGCAAATCGGTGATAACGATGCCTGACGCCGACAATTCGCATTCAATAATGACGTTTCTGAGCAGATCGTGGGTCATCGGCCTCTGCGGCACAACCTTTTCGATCTCAAGCGCTATCGCGTTTGCTTCGAATGCCCCAACCCAAATAGGCAGAACGGTTTCTGAGTCGATGCCTTTAAGCACGACGATTGGCGTGTTGGTGTTTGGATCCATTATCAGGGCCCCGATTTTGACCTCAACTAAGGTGTTCTTGTAAGTCATGTTTATCCCCGGATGTGTCCAAACAGCGAATTTGCTTTTATATGCGTGATTTCGACATCAACAACCTGGCCAAGCAGATCGTCTGGTCCTTCGAAATTAACGACCTTGTGACAGGTCGAGTGTCCGGTCAGCCCCGCCTCGGTTCTCGTAGATTTTCCCTCAGCCAATACTTTGCGTGTCGTGCCAATATATCGGTGTAAGCGCTTGTTCTGTATATACTTCTGCGTCCGTTCAAGCTCCATAAATCGAATGGTTTTTTCGGCTGCCGAAACGTCATCGTCCATCGCATAGGCCGGCGTTCCAGGGCGCGGCGAATATTTGAACATATACGCCATGTCAAAACCGCAATATTCTACCATCCGCACGCTGTCGAGGAAATCCGCTTCGGTTTCGCCGGGAAAGCCTACGATAATATCCGTAGTTATGGCGATATCAAGGCTCGACGAACGCAGTCTATCAATTTTTTTAAAGTAATTTTCGATTGTGTGGCCGCGTTTCATCGATTGCAGCACTCGATTGCTGCCGGATTGCACCGGCAGATGAACCCAATTGCATAGATTGTCATTATCTTCGATCGCGTCAACAATATCCGAGCGAAAATCGCGGGGAAATGAGGTTGTAAATTTTATCCGTTCGATACCAGTCGCCGCGACCGCCCGGAGCAGTTTGGTGAATGCCGACTTCCCTTCAAATCCTTCAAGTCCTACCTCAGTTTCCGGTCTGTAACTATTTACGTTTTGACCAATTAGGTGTACTTCCTTCACGCCTTTGTCCCGCAATTCAGCGACTTGACGGATAATCTCTGAAGGAGCAAAACTTCGTTCACGTCCACGCGAAAATGGAACGATACAGTACGTACAAAACTTGTTACAGCCCTCAATAATGGGCAGAAACGCGACGTAAGGCGAATGGCGATGCGTGTCGGCCACCGTCCAATCATAGTCGCTCTCGCGTTCCCCTACGTCGACAACGGGCCGACCGGTACGCATAGTTTCATTAATCGCCGTAGAAACACGTCCGACAGCACGCGTTCCCAGGACAAAGTCGACACCCGCGATCTTGTCAAAGAGCATTTCGCCCTCTAATTGAGCGACACAGCCCGCAATGCCGACGACCGGCATCTTTTTTGCGGCCTTTTTTCTTAAACGACCGATGCGTGAATAGAGTTTATGCTCTGCTTTTTCGCGAACTGAACAGGTATTGATGATTACAACGTCGGCGTCCTCATCATTTGTGGTCATTTCAAACCCGTCGCGCGCCAGCGTCGTCGAAATGCGCTCTGAATCAGAGACATTCATTTGACACCCAAAAGTTTCCAGATAAACTTTTCTCATATATGGCGCAAAAAATAGAACGACCGGTCTTTGGAGCGAAGGACTTCGTTCACCTTCATTTACACACCGATTATAGCCTGTTGCAGAGCACAATCCAACTTAAGCCCCTGGCAAAAAGGCTGAATGAGCTGGGACAAAAGGCCTGCGCCATCACCGATTACGGCAATATGTATGGAGCTGTATCGTATTTTAATACCATGGCGGCGAGCGGCATCCACCCTATCGTCGGCATATGAGGCGTATCTGACATTTGGCAGCCGTTTAGATCGCACCTCGGCGGTTGATGCGGGTGAAAGAGGTTATTACAACATTATTCTTCTCGCCCGCGATATCGAAGGGTATCAAAATCTCATTCATCTTTCTTCGTCGGCGTTTACCGAGGGATTTCATTTATAAGCCAAGGATCGACATCGAGCTGCTTTCAGAACGAAACAAAGGGCTAGATCGGGCTTTCGGCTGGCATCGATGGCGCAATCGGCCATTTTTTGTTGAATGGAAATGAGGAAAAAGCGCTTGAAAATGCAAAATTATTTCAGGATGTATTCGGGGCCGGAAATTACTTTCTCGAAATCCAGGATCGAGTCGATGAACGCGGTCAACAACTGGTCTCGGACACGGTCGCACTCTCAAAGAAGAGTGGGATCCCGATAGTTGTGACAAACGATGTTCACTATCTGAGTAAGGACGATGCACGGGCGCAGCAGGTTCTGATTGCGATCGGTGAAGGGCGAACCGTAGGCGAGCATCGTGAAGCTGACTCTGCGATTCGGTATCTGCGCTCCGCTGAGGAAATGTGGGACATTTTTGGCGCGGAATTGCCGGAATCATTGAGCAATACGGTAAGAATCGCCGAAATGTGCGACCTCGATATCCCGCAGGGTGACGACGTTCGGCAGCTTCCGAACTATCCGATACCCGTGAGCTCGGGCGATATCTCCGTCGACGATTATTTTGAAAGGGTTCTTTGGGAAGGGTTTGAAGACCGCAAGAAGACCGAATGGGGGCCGATGCTCGAGCTTGGAACGCTCAAGCACAGCCTCGATGAGTATGAGGAGCGGTTGCGGATCGAGATCGCCACAATTAAGAGAATGGGCTTTCCCGGATATTTTCTTGATCGTCTGGGATTTTATTGCTTATGCGAGGGAAAAGAGTATTCCGGTCGGGCCGGGACGCGGTTCCGCCGCCGGTTCGCTTGCCGCCTTATTGTTTGCGTATTACAGACGTTGATCCGATCCAATATGATCTGCTCTTTGAGCGATTTCTGAACCCGGAACGAATCTCGATGCCAGATATCGATATCGATTTTTGTATTCGCGGGCGGGGCGACGTAATCAGCCACGTGACGGAATTTTACGGGAAAGAGTCGGTCTGCCAGATCATTACGTTTGGAACGATGGCGTCGCGGGCCGCAATCAAGGACGTTGGCAGGGCGTTAAACATGCCGTATGGTGACGTCGAGAAGATTGCCAAGATGATCCCACCGCCGATTCGCGGCCGTAATGTGAGCATTTCGCAGGCCCTGGAAACAGTGCCCGAGCTTAAAGCGGCGGCTAAGGATAGTAAGGTTAAAGAACTGGTAAATTTGGCATTACGCCTCGAGGGCTGTTCGCGGCATACCTCGGTTCACGCGGCTGGCGTTGTCATTAGTCCCAGGCCGCTCCACGAACTCGTCCCAGTTGCAATGTCGGGCAAGGACGAGCTTACGAGCCAGTATCCGATGAACGATCTTGAGAAGGTCGGGATGCTCAAGATGGACTTTCTCGGCCTGACGACACTCACCGTCATCGCGGATTGTCTGGCGTCGATGAAGGAAAAGCTTGGAGTGACGATCGATTGGGCGAAGATACCGACCGATGACACGAAAACGATGGAGCTGTTTGGCGAAGGCCGGACCGAAGCGATCTTCCAGTTTGAATCGTCGGGCATGGCCGACATGTGTCGTCGCTTACGACCGAAGGAACTCGAAGACCTTTCGGCTCTCAACGCCCTGTACCGTCCCGGCCCCCTTGACGGCGGGATGATCGACGATTTTATCGACCGGCATCGCGGCATAAAGCCGGTCGAGTATCTGCTTCCCGAAATGGAGGAAATTCTCGGCAACACATTCGGCGTGCTCGTCTATCAGGAGCAGATCATGCAGCTTGCCCAGAAACTGGCCGGTTACAGCCTCGGTCAGGCCGACCTGATGCGTCGGGCGATGGGTAAGAAAGAAGTCGAGAAAATGGCGGTTCACGAACAGACGTTTGTCGAAGGAGCGATCGCGAACAAGATACCGAAACGGACTGCCAAAGAGATATTCGATCTAATGGCGAAATTCGCCGACTACGGTTTTAACCGCAGCCACTCGATGGCCTACGCGGTACTTGCATTCCAAACCGCATACCTGAAAGCTCATTATCCGGCATATTTTTACGCATCTGTGCTATCGCACGAAGCCCAGGACAGCGCAAAGGTCTATAAATACTCGACCGAGTTAAAGTCGATGGGCCTGTCTCTGCTGCCGCCGGATGTAAACGAGAGCGGTGAGGGGTTTACGCCCGTCGACGACACCGTTCGCTACGGCCTTACGGCGATCAAGGGAATGGGTACATCAAGCGTTGGGGCGATCGTCGAGGCTCGAAAGACGGGGAAGTTCACTTCCCTCTTCGATTTTTGCTCAAGGCTGGCAACCGGTGCTGTAAATCGACGCGGGCTTGAGAGCCTGGTTGCGGCGGGAGCTTTCGATTCGCTGATGACCGAAGAGGAAGAAACCGGATCATGGCGGGCCCGTTTACACAAGGCAATCGAGCCTGCCCTTCAGCAAGGCCAGCGGATGGCCGAGGACCGGCTGCGGGGCCAAAGCGGGCTGTTTGGAGCGGTAGAGGAATCATCCGACGACCTTCAACCGCTGCCGGAAGCGGTGACTTGGTCTCAATCCGAGGTTGCGAGCCGTGAAAAGGCGGCAATTGGGTTTTATTTATCGACTCATCCGCTCGATAATTACAAGGAACTGCTCGATGGTATTAATCTTAGAAATATCGCCGATTTGGATGATGCAAAGTCGGGTGACCTGGTAACCCTGGCCGGGATGATTTCCGGGCTACAGATCCGTACAAGCAAAAGGGGCAAACGGTTTGCGACGTTTCGTTTTGAAGACCGCTCGTCGGGCATGAAGGGTGTTGTCTTAGGCGAGAATTTCAATAAACTGAGCATGCTTTTGGCCGATGACCAGATGTTTATAGCCGATGGCAAGATCGAGGCACCGGACGGGCAGGAACCAACGCTGATGATAAATGATCTGACCTCGCTCGATGAAACCTACACTTCGCGGGCGAGGGCGGTTGATATCTGCCTTCCCGCGACAGTAATGGACGAGCCGTATTTTGAATCTCTGTATTCATTGCTCGAACGTGAGCGTGGGCGTTGCAGCGTTATCCTCTCGATAAATGCCGGCTATACGCGGGTCAAGGTTGAGGCTGGCGGTCTTGGTGTGGCGGGCAGCCGGACGCTTCAGAGCGAGTTGGAGGGGCGTGGTTGTATTGTTGACTGGCTTCATTAAGCCCGTTTGTCACGAAGCCGGTGCGGGTTTACACGGACTTCAGGCGCAGAAGTTGGAACTCGAAAGCCACAGTAGGGTATCATTGACTATATGGCTGCAACTGCTTTTGAACGCGTACAGATGGCTCGCCATCCTGATCGCCCATACGCGATGGATCTTTTTGATACGATCTTTACGGATTTTGTTGAGATCCACGGTGACCGGCGTTACTCCGACGATCCGGCAATGATCACGGGATTTGCCCGGCTGGATGGAATTGAGGTCTGTGTTATCGGCCAGCAGAAAGGCCGTGACATCAACGAACGGCGGCATCGGAACTTTGCGATGTCAAAGCCCGAAGGCTATCGCAAGGCTCTCAGGATGATGCATCTGGCCGAGAAGTTTGGTCGACCGGTGATAACGATTATCGACACGCCCGGAGCGTATCCCGGAATCGACGCCGAAGAACGAGGTCAGGCCGAGGCGATCGCATTCAATCTGCGTGAAATGGCTGGGCTAAAGGTTCCCATCGTTGTCGTGGTCCTCGGTGAAGGCGGCTGCGGCGGTGCTCTGGCGATCGGTATCGGCGACCGTGTGCTGATGATGGAAAATGCGGTTTACAGCGTCATCACTCCCGAAGGTTGTGCCGCGATACTGTGGAAATCCGCCGCTAAGGCCCCCGAAGCCGCCGAAGGCCTCAAACTAACCGCCGACGACCTGAAAAAACACGACATTATTGATGAAATAATACCCGAACCCGAGCCGTGGACAATTCCCTCAAACGGCGATAAGAAGCGACAGAAGGCATTTGATACGATTTGCGCCTCGCTGAAAACAACCCTGTTCCGCGAGGTAAAAGCTCTCTCGTCGGTCGAGACAAAAGTTCTGCTCGACACCCGTTATCAAAAATTCCGAAAGATGGGCGAGTGGGTTTAAGAATAAGAATTTAACCGCGAAATACGCTAAAAATGCGAAAAAAAGATTGGCGGACGTTTTCGGAGTCCCTGTCTTTTTTTTCACTTCTTTAGCGCATTTCGCGGTTAATGATCGAACACTCAGAACGGAATGTCGTCATCCGCTGCCGCCGGGGCCGAAACCGGGACTGAACCGCCGCCGCCGGGTGATGCCCCTGCGGATGAGCTTGATTGCGGCGGGCCGCTGTGGGTTTCGTGGTCGTCGTGGCTGCCGCCGCCGCTATATTCGCCTCCGCCGCCTTCTTCGCCGCGTCCGGCGCTGATGAAATGCATGTCGGTTGCCTGAACGCCCAACGTATAACGATCTTTACCGTCACGGTCAGTCCATTCTTCGATCTGAAGCCGCCCTTCGATATAAACCGGTCTGCCTTTAGACAGGTATTTCGAGGCGTTTTCGGCCAGACGGCGCCAAAGCGTGACCTTAAACCAGGTTGTTACATCCTGAAATTCGCCGGATTTGTCCTTTTTCCTTTCGTTCGTCGCCATCGAAAAGCTACAGACGGCGTCGCCCTGCGGTGTGTAGCGAAGTTCTGGATCCTTTCCGAGATTTCCGACGAGAATAATTTTGTTAAATGACATAGTGATTCCTCTTGAGTGTGATTTTTAGCCAAACTTTTTGTTAAGTTAAGGCATCAATATAACACGACAAGGGGCGTGTGATAAAATCGGAGTTTCGCAACGGCCCGCGTGGATTTGATTTTAAGATGTGCCGCACTTTGCTTCCAAAATTCCTTACTTTCCTGTTGCTCGTCTGTCTTTCGCTGGCAATGACAGCCGCTCGGCCAAACGAGGGCGTCTGTCGAGATAACCCCGACCAGATGCTGGGCCTATAACGTGACGGAGGGATACTCGGCGATTGCGGCCGATGGCAGCCATGTTTATCTCGGTTCCGAAGGCGCAAAGATTGAGGCGTTGTCGCTTGACGGTCGAAAGCTATGGTCGAGCGAGCTAGGCGGTGATATTAGCTCAAATCTCGTGCCGGTTGAAAAGGGGTTGCTGCTAGCGACTTCAACACTCGCATCTGATTCTCCTAAAGCGACTGCTACGCTTCGAAATCTAAGTAAAGAAACTGGCATCACTAGCTGGATGCTTAAACTTCCCAACGCCGGACGTTATTTTCTCAATCCGTATAATGGTTTTGTAATTGTCGTTGCCCAAAACGGCGTGGTCGAGGCTGTCGATGCTAGGGACGGGACCGTAAAATGGAAGCGTGAAATCGCCGAAGGATTTGTCGCCGAACCAGCGTTTACACCAGCAAAAATGATCGTCGCGACAACGGGCAGACAGATTTTTAGTATATCGCTCGCCTCGGGCGAGATCGAATCGATGCGAAAATCGGTCTATGGCGTGACCGCTCTAGGTGAGCTGCCAACCGGCGAAATCGTCGTCGGTGATGAGCGCGGCGGTGTGTCCACGATGAACGGCACGGACAAGCCGACGTGGAAATTTAAGAGCGGTGGCGAGATTTCTAAGATATTTCAGATCGGTGACAGTATCCTGGCGACGTCGCACGATAACTTCATATACTATCTGCTCGCACGAAACGGCGACGTCGATTGGAAAAAGCGTCTGTCCGGCCGCGTTATGCACCTGGCGAATATCACCGACAAGTACGCGCTGACAATGAGCTTTGATGACAACAACGCCGTATTTACCGACCTTTTTACGGGCAAGGTTGCCGGTCAGATTGGGTTTGCCGACGAAGAAAAGCTCGTGTCAGCTCCGGTTGCGATAAATGGTTCGATCTTTTTGTTGACTGACCGAGCGGTCTATTCCTATTCGCTCGGAGAATGTTTGGAAAAGAAACGTCCAGCTTCGTAAAGAATCTCCAAAACTGGCAAATTTTAATAGCCCATACCGAGAATTATCGGGAATGTAAATTGCGTTTTCGCGCCTTTTACGCGGATTTCGCGGGCAGAAATTCCTAGTGCTGATTCCCGGTACAAAAGTCAAAAAAAGACTGCCGGGAAAGCCGCTCTCCCAAAACAGTCTCTTTTTAAAATAAATTCAGCAGCTAAAACCAGTTTCTAATGAGAAACGGCATGCTGCTGCATAATCGAGTAAATTTCGTCTTTTATCAGTAATTTCTTCTTCTTGAGGGTGATTTCTTCCAACTGTTCGTCGTCGTTAGGGTATGTAAGATGGGCTAGTTCGCTTAACCGCGTTTCGAAGTCTTGATGCTGATGAACTAAATCTCTAAAGGCTGAATTACTCTTGATCAATTCATCTCTCACCGGGTCAACGGTTGACATATCCATATGGCATTTTTCCTCACTTATCAAAAATTTACCACGGTATGCGGAAATTTTAAGATTTTCGTAACCGGGTAAGTTAAATATAGTCCTATCGTTTGAAAGAATCAAGCCCTAACTGGAGCGCGGGCATCCTGCCTGCCAGTGGTGCAGTAAAACACGCCGCCATCCCGGAAACTTGTTTGTTCCAACACGTGCAGGCAGGATGCCTGCGCTCCAGTTCGGGGTCCAGTTATAATTCAAGCTTCATCAAGATGGCGTGTTCGCGAGGGTTTTCATAGAAATGGTTTCGCGTTTGGATGCGGGCGAAGCCGTTTTTTTCGTAGAAACTGATCGCTTTGTGATTTGATTCGCGGACTTCGAGCCAAACGTTGGCGGCTTTTCGTACCAATGACTCGGCCTGGAATGCGTCGAAGAGCATTTGGCCGTAGCCGAGGCCATGCTCGCCTGCGGCAACGGCGATATTGTAGATTTCGGCCTCTGTCGTCGTTTCGATCGTACCGCCGTTGATAATGCGACCGACGACAAAGCCGATAGTCTCATTCCCTTCGGTTACGATCCGCAGCATTATGGCAAGTGGGTTTTTTATCTCATCGAGATAGCTTTGGGCCGACCAGTGGCTAAGATTTGTCTCTTCGCCGATGCGGATGAGGTCGGCGATGTTGGCGGCGTCGACATTTCGTATTCGCAGCGAGGGTTTTTCGTTCTGAGGCGAGTTGTTTTCCATCTAAAAACTCTTGCTGATAAATAGCGGTTCGACGATCGCACCGGGGCTATCCCGGCAAACGCGTCCGATGGCGTGGGCGAGATTCGATCCGAAATTAATGGCGGGCGTTCCCATCGGCGTCTTTTCATAAAGACGTTGATGGACGATGAATCTAGCGGCAGTGTCCACGCCGGTTAGACCGGTAAACGCCTCTTCCGTGATCGGTTCCGGGTCTGTAAACGGTTTGATCAGGCCGTTTGAGACCTCAAAGGACTGGATGCAAACCGCATTTCGACCGACGGGCAGGGCCGCGGTAATTTTGCCCTCGATGGAGGCGAAACAGACCATTGCTCTGAGCGCCGATTCGCTCGACATTTTGACGCCAAGGCCTGTTTTTAGACCGAGAGCGGTCGCGAAACCGATCCTGATTCCGGTAAAGCTCCCCGGTCCGGCTGAGACGGCGATTAGGCCGAGATCCTGTCGAGCGATACCGTTTTCTCGTAGCAGGATATCAATATTAAACAGCAAATCCTCGGCTTTTGAAACGTCCGACGCACCGATCCAGCCGCCGATCTCGACACCGCCACGAAGCAGCGAAATGCTCCCGCCCGCGATGGCGGATTCGATTGCGAGGGTTATTTGATCGTCACTATTCATTTTTGTTCTAGCCACAAAAAGCACAGAAAACACAAAATAGATCCCTTTTTTGAGACATATCTTTGTTTTTTTCGTGGCCAAACTCTTATATTCCTAGCCAAGTAAAAGCATAAATAGAACCTAAATAGAACTTTCTGAGCCAGATGTTTTGTGCTTTTTGTGCCTTTTGTGGCCCAATCTCTTATTCCTTCGATCACTTCCCTGAATCGTATCAAAATTACGCTTTAGCGATGGGAATAGCCGCTGGAAAAAATTGCCGATTTTGTAAAAAATTCGTGTCCGCGCGTCAAAGCTGCCTTCCATCTCGACGGTTGCTCTGATCGGGTTTGGGTTTAGGCGAAGCGAGATCTGGCCGAGTAGCTTTTTTGGGCTGTTCAGGATCAGCCAAAGCGGTATCAGCTCTTGCCCACTCGCCCATTCTCTCTCAACCGTTTTGATCAGCCAACCGGGCAGGTTCGCGGCCTCGTTTTCGATCGGCGTGCCGGTCAGATTGAGGTGAAGGTACTTGTTCGCGAGTCCGATTGTGCAGACGATCCAACGCCGCCGCTGGGGGCTAACGATGCCGAGAGCGCGGTCCCAATCAAAATCTGCGGCACGATTTTCGATCAGATAAAAAATATCCCAAAGCCGCGGCTTGCTAACGCCGCCGTCGTTTAGCCAATGAACGCAGAGAACGCGGAGGTGATCCTCGGCTCGCAGGACGCGATATCCACCGTCAACGGACTCGACCAGCCGGGAATGAGCGACAAGTTCTTCCCACGGCACGGTGTCGAGGTGCCTAAGCTCGTGGTGAAGATCAATCGCCAGACCCTCGGCGGCCGCTGAATCTGCAAGCTCCGTCGCAGCAGCAAAATCAGAACCCGCAACCGCGAGGTCCATATCGATCGACGGCCGATAAGCCGTCTCCGGATAATAAGCGGCCGCCGCGATGCCTTTGATCAAAACCGGTTCAATACCACGGGCGCGAAAAAGCGAAAAGGCGCGGGAAACATTACGCTCCTGCACCTTACGCTGAATCGCACTCCAGCGAGCCTCGTCCGTCAATTGTTGAACTGCATTCTCGCTCTGCACAAGAAGAAAGAGTAGCAAAGATGGGGGTTGTTAACCAATAGGCCGATGAACCCTGGCTATTTATTTATCAGGGCTGCGGAGCAGCCCGAGAGGCGCTGAAAGGGACAGATGAAATAGCGTCGGGAGAATCCCGACGTGCCAGTCAGGAAAACAGCTGCGTCCCTTTAGGGGACGAATGTCAGTCACTTCGCCCATTTGTCCCTTAAAGGGACTGAATTTAGTTAGGTTGCCGGTGGACATTGGGTGACCGTAGCACCGAAGCCCCACACGCTACCGCAGATGGTACTGACTCGTAGATACAAACCGTAACCGCTCTAATACCGCAGGTGCGGCCGCGCTGCACTCGATAGGCGGGATCTATTGCACACAAAAAGAGTAGCAAGGACGAAACGTCTTTGCTACTCTCTGGTTTAGAACTTTTGTAACTGTCAACTAGGGGTTTGGGTTTGGAGCACAAAGGCCCAATGCATTACAGTTCGTCGTCGAAGGGCAGGCTCGTGTCGCACAACTGGACGAGGTCGTACATACACACGACGTCGCAGCTAAGGTGTTCGCAGGAGCGACGAGCGATGCGATAACCGGCAGGGCTACCATTGATGCCAGGCCAATGGTTTTGAGAACCTGTCGTCGTGACTGGCCGGCGAAACGCGGGGCAATCTCACTTTGGAGCAGGCCGTTCTCGTTCAACTGGTCGATAGCGAGCCAGACAAAATCTTCGGTGACCTTGCCGTCAAACTGCTTGACGATGTCGCCGACGGTGTTCGTTCCGTCGCAGGACTTCCATACAAGGGCAGCAGATTGATTCAAGCAATGAGCTTTGTTGCTGTCCAGGTCATAAACTAGTACCTCATCGGGCATTTCCTGGACCACAATGCCGTTCTGGCGGGCCATCGGATTGTTCGGGTTATTCATCATCTTCCTCCAAGCGAATAGGTTAGCGTTAGGCAAAATAAAAGTCAAAGTTCTCAAGATCAGTGAAGGACGTGAATCGCCGACCTTGATAAACCAAATGTTTTAATAATTCTATCTCAATTTACGTGTTTGTCAACGAAATCGAGCAATGTTTTAGCAAATCTTTCTGCGGAACCTCTAAGACCAGAAACGATTATGGCATGGCTCGAAATTTTATGCAAGACCTCCATCGAGAAATCAGGCCGGTTTCTGATCGGCAATGTAAACGGTATCATCTTTAGCACACCGGTTCCCGCCGTCTCGATTTGCGGTTCCCAGACGGCGTCCTTTTCATACCCGGTTAACAGCACAACTCCAATGGGAATGGGCGTCTCACCGATCCGGCCGCCCAAATCGTCAACCGTCAGATCGTATGTATTAAAATCGTCCGTCCGCATCGAGAGCCGTCGAGGATATGGGTGAACGCGGCCCTCAGGGTCAATCACGGCAAAATCGTCGGAGTAATATTCGGCCCCGCGCCGCACGAGTTCGGCGACCAAAGTCGATTTTCCGCGAAAGCTGTCAGCCGGCATGACGATCGCCTTTCCCCGCCAACCGACAACGCCGGCGTGCAAAAAAACCCGATCCGGGGCAAATTCCGCGACCGAAACACGGAGGATGCTGTCAAAAAACTTATAGAGTTTTAGGTAAGTGTCAGACGCGCCCAGCTCCAGACCGTTTTGCGTCAGCATTAACTCGCCATTTTCGTTCAGATTTATCTCGAAAATGTGGTCAAATTTTGTCGCCGTGGTGACGCGAAGGTTTTCCAAAAGCGATTCGCGGGCAACGGCCTCGGCTCCGTTGAGAATCTCGCGGTCGTCACATTCGATCCGAACAAAGACGCCGTAGGATTCGAAATCGAAGGTGTATTTTGGGCCGAGGGGTATTTGTGTCATGGGCGTTATAAACGTCATAATGCAGAGGCCTGAGCGTGAGCGAGGGCTTAACAACCAACAGTTACTTTGCCGACGCGAGAGCTTATCAACCAACAGGTTCGTGTCAAGCCCTTGCTTACGCGCGGGCCTCTGCATGGGCCCTAGGTTAGCACCTTTTTCTTTATACACAGGGCAATAATGACCGATGTCAAAACAATGACAACCGGAAACATCGCGAGCCCGATATCCTCGCGGAACTGGACCGAAACTAGAACAGAGATACTTAGAATCGACGCCAAAACGCCGTAAAGAACGGTCACGCTGCGATGCGAAAACCCGGCTGAGACGAGGCGTTGGAAAAGGTGTTCGCGATGGGCGACCCATATTTTTTCGCCGCGAATCAGACGCCGAAGTATCGTGACAACCGAATCGAAAAGGAAAAACCAGACAAAAAGAACCGCCGCGATTGGCAACAGGTCCGGATATTTCGTGACCGACGTCCGGGCCATCAGCGGTAGAGCGGCAAATGTAAATCCAAGAAACGCGCTTCCGACATCACCCATAAAGATGTGCGCCGGATTCCAGTTGTGTAGCAAAAAACCGAGACTCGCCGCCGCGATGATTCCGCCAAAAAGATAGATGACCGGCATTCCCAAAATCAGGCAGAGACACAGCCAGCCGACGCCCGCAATCACGGCTTGCAGGCCGGCCAGACCGTCGATGCCGTCCATGAAGTTGTATGAATTTACCATCCAGACAATCCAGAGGAATGTGATCACATAGCCCCAAAATCCAAATTTGAGATTGCCGAGCATCGTAATTCCGTGCCACGTCTCCGTATCGGCGATCAAAACGAGAGCCGCTACGCAATGGACGGCGAGCCGGAGCGGAAACGATATAGAGCGAATATCATCGAGAAAACTGATGAGGGCGATTAACAATGCGCCGAAAAAATATCCCCAGGAAAATGAACCGGTTACCATCAGCGAAAGCGGCACATAGGTCAAAAGACAGATTATGACGATGACGATTCCTGCCCCGTGCGGTGTCGGCTGGTTGTGAGAACTGCGCTCGTTTGGGATCTTTAGGAACTTTTGCTTTACGCTCCAACGCCGATACATCGCCACGCCGAGATACGAAACGCAGAAAACGGCGGCGAAAATGACGATATCGATCATTCCTATCACAAAAAGCGAGGCCGTCAGGCGGCGATTATCGAAGCTTTTTTTAAGTCTGAGCCGGAAAGCCTAATTCCTGCAAAAACAACTTCCGAGGATAAATCTAATTGAACCTAAACTAAGTCGTGGTGTCAAACAACGTCAAATTAGCGCATCGCGGTAAGAATCAATGGCGGTCGCAGTCGAATATTTGGCCTCGGCGGCCCGCCGAGATCTCTCACCCATTGCGGTCAGCTTCGCCCGATTCTCAAATATTTCCAGAATCGTCGACCGCAGATGATCCGAATCACCGGGCCGGATGTGCCAGCCAATTCCCTCTTCATCAATGACACGGGCGAGTTCGGATCCGCGATCGGTCAGTGCCAGAATGGGCTTTCCGGCCGCCATGATATTGTATGTGCGGCTCGGCATCGCCGTTCCCCACATTCCTGTGACCAGTGCCACGAGGCCGATGTCGCAGGCGTTTAGAAACACGTTTTGCTCGGAGCGCGGTCGATAATCGAGGATGGTGACATTCGACAGCCGCCGCTTTTGTGCCTCAGCGTCGAGCCACGCCTTTTTTACCCCGGCACCAATAAACACAAAGTGAAACTCCGGTCTGTCGAGCAGCGTTTCGGCGCATTCAACTATGGTCTCGACGTCGGTCGGATGCCCGATGTTGCCGGCGTACATAAAGACAAACTTGTCCTCGATGCCGAGTTCTTCTAGTAAAACGTTCTCGCCGCGAGGCGTCGGCTCGATCGAATCGAGATCGGCCCAATTTGGTATTGTGATGATGGGAATGTCAAGACCGGCGGTTTTGGCCGCAAACAGCTCGTTCATATCGCGGCCCATGACGATTATCTTTGACGCGTGTTTATAAACCCAGCGGTTTACCAAATTGGCAAATCTGACCAAAAGCGAACCCGGTTTAGTTGCTCCGACGGCGACCAAAATCTCAGGGTAACTGTCCTGGACGAGGATCGTGAGACCGGCGCCGCGAAACAAACAGGCAAGAGCCGTCGTCACCGGCAGACTCGGCGGCGCTGTGACCACGAGAACATGATCGCCTTTTCTGAACAGCCGGAGCGATTTGAAAAAGATCGACACGCCGATCGTCAGCATATTAACGAGACGAAAAACGAAGATATTTTTATCAAGCGTAGTACCACCTGACCGGAAGATCTCGACCTTATTTCGTACCTCATGGTGCGGCGCACGCTGGCCGCGAGACATGTGTTTGGGCTGGCCGGTGATGACCTGGACGACACGGTCTTTTGAGAGTCCCTCGGCAATTTCGGTCAAATAGTAGCCCGTCGATATCTCTTCGGGGAAATATACCTCGGTGAGTATCCACAGAGTATTCTTGGCGTCTTCCATTCGACTATGACGTGTGGCGACGGAGACTCATGTAGCCGAGCATGATCTTGCCGACGGTTTGAGCGACGTTTCCCGCCAGATACTCGCTCGGCGGCGTCCACGCTGCGGGCTGTCCGATAGCGAGTCCGACGGCATTGACGATCGAATCGACATCGGCACCGCTGAGAATATTGCTGCCGCACTCGATGGTTTCCGGCCGCTCTGTGACGTCACGCAGCGTGATATTCGGAATGCCAAAGATCGCACATTCTTCCTGAACGGTTCCGCTGTCAGTCAGGACGGCGAGCGAATTTTTTTCGAGTTTCACAAAATCAAAAAACCCCAGCGATTTTAGCAGACGAATATTTGCGGAATCTGGACTGATGCCATATTGCGCGAGCTTGTCGGCGGTTCGCGGGTGAACGGAAACGAGGACGGTTTTACCAAATTTCGTTGCGACTGCGCTCAGGCCGGCAAAAATCTTGTTAATTCTATCCGGCGAATCGACATTTTCGGCCCGATGAAGCGTGACCAGAAAATATTCAAACGGAACCACCCCCACGGCTTTCATGATCTCGCTCGTGTCAATACTTGCGGCGTAACTATCGAGAACCTCTTTGATCGGGTTGCCGGTGACGAAGATGCGGTCACGTTCGATGCCTTCGCGGACCAGATTGTCCTTGCTTCGTTCCGTATAGGGCATCAGGATCGTACTCGAGTGGTCAATGATTCGACGGTTTACCTCTTCGGGAACGCGGTCGTCGTAGCACCGATTCCCTGCCTCCATATGAAAAACCGGTATCTGTCGACGCGCCGCGGGGATCGCCGAGAGTGAACTATTGGTATCGCCGAGGAGCAGGACCCGGTCAGGTTTATGAAGTTCGAACAACTCATCGGTTTTCGTTAGAATCTGACCAACTTGGTCGCCAAAGCTCTTTGATGTTATACCAAGATGAACATCCGGCGTTCTTATCTCGAGATCGCGGATGAATATGTCGCTGAGGCTCTCGTCGTAGTTCTGACCCGTATGGACGGTGGTATGTTCGCAGTGCTGATCGAGCACCCGCAGCACCAAACTTAACCTGATGATCTCCGGCCTGGTGCCGAAAATGGTCATTATTTTCATAATAAGCGTTTCTTTAACGCAAAGACGCGAAGGTGATAAGACGCTAAGGAAGAAAAAGATAAGTTGAGAATTGCGTCCTATAAGAAGGAACAGGCAAGAATGCCCATTCCGCTCTTATTTGCTTTACTTTGCGTCTTCGCCTCGCTGCGACTTTGCGTTAAAAACTCCTCTCTACGCCAAAAACCTCTTGATCTCATCGCCCGCCTGCATCAAGAGTTGCCGCAAGTCCTCACCCGCAATATTCTTGTCTTTCGATGAGTATTCGTTCGTCAAGGCGGGTTGAATGTTCGACCCGTCGCGGAGTTCCGGCAGCACCGGCTGGATAACGTAATAATCGCCGCTTTCGAAGGTTCGAAAACATTCTTCCTCAGAGACCATGATTTCGTGGATCTTTTCTCCCGGTCGAATGCCGGTGAACTCGATCGGCAGCTTATTTTCTCCCATCAGAACATCCGCGACATCGGTAATCCTGGCCGATGCGACTTTCGGAACAAATGTCAGGCCGCGACCCCCGCTTTTGATCGCTTCAAAGACCGTATCGACCGCTCGATCGAGACTGAGCAAAAACCTGGTCATTTCCGGCAGCGTGATGGTCAACGGCAGCCCTTTTTTTATCTGATCGAGAAAGAGCGGGACAATAGAACCGCGCGAGGCGATGACGTTGCCGTAACGGACGCAATTGAACTGCAGAGACGGGCAATCGCGGTTTGCCTCGATCAGGACGCGTTCCTGGAGCGCTTTTGTCATTCCCATGACGTTGATCGGTTTGCACGCCTTGTCGGTGGAGATTCCAATAATTTGTTTCACCGGCAAAACGTTTTCGCGAATCGCCCGGACGATGTTGGCGGCACCGTAAATATTGGTCAGCACCGCTTCGAACGGGTAATATTCACAGGATGGAACCTGCTTAAGGGCGGCGGCATTAAAAACGATGTCGGCCCCGCGCATCGCGGCCACGACGGCCGAATAATCGCGAATGTCACCGATCCTAAAATTTAACCGATCTTTCGAATTCTGATAAATAACGTCGTCGGTGGCTGTTTCACGATGCAGAAAATCGAGCCGCATGTAATGCTGCTTGGCCTCATCCCGCGAGAATACGGTGACCTGCTCCGGCGTCCCAAGTTCGCCGGTCAGGATGCGCTTGACGAGCGTCTGACCAAGCGATCCCGTGCCGCCGGTGACGAGTATTCGTTTGCCGTCTAATTCATTCATGACAAATTCGGAAATTTTTACCCAGATTCCGAACGTCGGGTGGTGAAGCCCGCGCGTAAGAGCCTGTGTCAAAACTCGGCTGAAAAACTATTTTCCCAAAAACTTGGCGCATAAATCGCTTCTAAGACGTTTTTCGAGGTCGGCGAATGATATTTGATCCCCCATTTTTGGAAATTTCGCGGAATTTCCGAGTTTTGACACGGCCTCGTAAGCAAGGGCGTAACATCCAACTTGCGAGTTACGCCCTTGCTCACGCGCGGGCTTCCGCAATATTTTGCGAGCATTTGCGAGCCTAATTGCCAATACGTAATCCGGGTCTAACGCAAAACTCTTGAAAATCTTACCATCGGAGACGAAATTGCTGAAATCACGTAATTGATCGGCCAAGGGCCGCGTTTAGCATGGCGATATTTGACCGTTCGATATCGGGATTAGAAAGCCACTCAGCCGCGAAAGCGCGTGAGCGGGCCGACATTTTTCGATACTCGTCTTCCCTCATCGAAATACACGTTTCTAAGACGCGGCGCCAGGCTGCGGGATCTTCGAGCGGGATGTCCCATCCAACTCCGTGTTCAGTCAGATTTCGCCACGGCGTTCGGTCGCTGATGACCAGCGGCAAGCCAGAGGCGAGGGCCTCGATGAAGACATGGCCAAAATTTTCACCAAGCGTCGGCAGCACAAAAAAATCGTATTTCGCCAGCGTCTCGGAAACATTTTCGTGCGGCACCGGCCCTTTTGACACGACCCTAATGTTTGGCGGCAGCGTGGCGATTATTCGTTGGCATTCCTGCCAGTAATCAGGTTCCCCGAGCGTTCCCCAGATATCGATCGAAAGTCCGCCTTTGATCGATCGAAGATGGTTCAAGAGCCAGTTGAGGTTCTTTTTTCGGGCAAAACGTGACAGGAAAATCATCCGCGCCTCACCCGTTTTTTTCTCGACCTTTGCCGCCGGGTCAAAATCGGGAAAGATCACGCTCGGCGGCATATTAGGGGCAACGCGGATGTCGCACGCGGTGCCAAAAACACGGCGGATATGGGCCTCTTCGGATTCCGAAGCCGCCTTCCATGCAAATTCCTTTTCGATCAGCAGAGTTTTAGCACTTGCGATGTAAAGCTTTTTTCGTAAGGGGTTTAGCGTCAACGCACCGGGTGAAAATTCACCTTCCGGAGCTAATATAATAGGTGTCGAAGTAATCCGCCGCAGCCTAAGCAGCGTCAGGAATAGAATAGTGAGCCGCCCAAAGAAGCTATTTAAATAGATCGCATCGGCGCCGGATTCGTTAATAATCTTGGTTAAATATCGGGCTCGGATTTGATCCTTCGAAAGGTAAAAGACCCAGGCCTTCCCAACCTGATTCCACCCGCCGTTTTTTATGCCCTCGTAAGGGGTTTTCTCGACACTGCCATCGTGGTCGCGGGTAATCAGGTAGAAATCAAACTCGTCGCCAAGCCGTTCGACCATATTCGCGAGCGTCCGGACGGCTCCGCCGCTCTCAAAGGCGGGCAGATAGTATTCGCAAATTACGAGAAGTTTTGGTTTCTGAGGCATTTTACCAAACTAGCGCAGGCGTTCATATGGCGTCGGGTCTGCGGCCATCCGGGCGATCATATCAGGCCAGCGAGGCGGCTCGATGGTCGTCATTTTCCTGAATTTTGCCGAATCCAGACTTCTGTCTATCACAACATCGGTGTCCGGCGTTATTGAAATTCCGGCGGCGAAGTGTTCATTTAACAGGGTTAGCAGTTCTAGCTTACTGATCGGGTCGCTCGAAACGTGGACAAGTCCGTTCAGAGCGGGATGATCCGATATCAACGTCGCGATAATATCCGCCAACTCGATGGTCGGAAACCCGGAATAGATCGCATTTGAATAGCCGTTGACGATGCCGTCGCGGCGGGCGAGAAACCACTCGACCAGGCTGTGCGAACGGGCCAGTTCGCGCCCGATTATCGATGTTCTTATCGTCAACGCATTGCCCTCGGTAACCTCGCCCAAAAATTTACTCAGCCCATAAAGATCGCGGGCGTTGGGCGGGTCGATTTCCGAGTAATTTCCCTTCTTTCCGTCAAATACACAATCAGTGCTGATAGTTATTAAGCGAAAACCAAATTCCGCTGAAAGTTCGGCAAGGCGATTGGGGACAATCGAGTTGATCGTCAAGGTCTCAACGCGGTCTTGCAACCTCGGATTCTGCTTTACGACGCCGACGCAATTTACGACGCAGTCAGGGCGAACGGTTTCGATGGCCCGTCTGATCGCGGCGGCGTCGGTCACGTCGACGCCCGTGACGATCGACGGTTTAGCAAATATCTCAAATCGTTTGACCGATTCAAAATCCGACCGTATGGTTGCGAATACCTCAAACCGGAGTTTTAGACGCTGATAAAGTTTGTGGCCGAGCATTCCAGTGCCGCCGATGATAAGGACTGACATTCGTAGATGGTTTTCGATAAAAGCTTAAGTGACACTATCATACCGCGATAACCGCATTTGCCGGTACATTCTTGTATAATTCACCGGTTTCGATAAACTTCTGAAACTCGTCCAAGACCGTTTGCGATGAAATGCCATTCATGCACGGGTGGCCGACAACCGGACATTCCTGTCGGCGACAGCCGGCGCATGGGACCGGATGAAAAATTACCGTCGTCCGCTCGCCGAGCGGAAACCATTGTCCCGGATTGTCTCGTCCATGAAATACCGTAAAGCACGGCGTTCCGACCGCTGCCGCGAGATGGCTCGTACCGGTGTCGAGCCCCAGGTATAAATCGCACATCGATAGAAGGATGCCCGAATCGCGGACGTTAAATTTTCCGGCGGCGTTGATACCGGTTCCGAGTTCGTTGACGATCCTTTCACCAAGCAACGCCTCGGCCGGCCCACCGACAATTATTATCTCGCAATTATTGTCAGAAATAAGCTTACGGGCAATCGTAATAAAGTTTTCAACGGGCCAACCGTTGGCCGGGGTTTTACACCCGGGGCAATCGCGACCAGCGGTGAATGCAGTTTTTTTCGCAGCGGAATGAGCCACGTATTAATATTCTCAACTTCGGAAGCCGAAAATGAAAAATATGGTTGGCGATAATCCTCGCTTCGTGCGATTAGACCGTCCCGCTCAAGCCGCTCGATTTTACGCAGAGCCTCGTGTTTAGTCGCCGCTGGCTCTTCCGACGGGTTCACGGGATAGAGTTCTTTTTTTGAGAATGCATGAAATCCATACAGATTCCGGATACCGCACGAACGAAAAAAAAAACGGTCGCGTCGAACCGACCCCGTAGGTCGCTCGCTTAGAACCAGATAAACCGCCGCATCAAACCGCTCGGCCCGAACCTCACGCCACAGCCGGTAAAATACCAAAAACTTGTCCGCTTTCTTTCCGTCGCTGCTGTACGTAAGTGACCGGTCAACGAGGTTATCCGGTATCACCTCGGAGGCCGAAACAATGTTGCCGGAGCGGACATTTTGGAGCAACACAATCTCAGCCCCCGTGAAATGACGTCTGACAGCCCGGAGAGCAGGAATCGCGACGATCGTATCGCCCAGCGACCCAAAGAGATAGACCAAGACCTTTTGCTGCTTTTCACGATCCGGTTGAGACTGCATTTCTAATCGAGAAGGTCCGCTCCCTTTAGGTTTTCAGACCGCAACATCTGGTGAGTGATCGGTGTTGTGCCGACCTGCTCGACGACGAGGCCGGCCGCAAAATTAGCTATTTTCGCCGCTTCGAAAAGTGTCAATCCCCCCGCCAGAGCGACGGCCATCGCGGCGATTGCGGTGTCACCGGCCCCGGTAACGTTATACACATTTCGCGCCGTCGCCTTCAAACTCCTCGTCGCTTGGCCACACTCAAAGAGTGCCATGCCCTTTTCGCCACGTGTAATTAAAATGGCGTCGAGCGAGAGGTCGTCGAGCAATTTCGCTCCGGAAATGTCGACAACATCTGGCGTATTGTGCTCGAGGCCGCACGCATCCGCGGCTTCGCGTTGGTTAGGCGTCAGCATGGTCGCACCCGCATATTTGCTGTAATCCTTGCCTTTCGGGTCGACGAGCACCATTTTCCCATTTTCTCGCGAAAACGAAATTAGACTTTGCGCCAGGTCAGCGGTCAGAAAACCCTTTGCGTAATCCGACAGTACAACTACGTCCGTTTCCTCAATTAGCGGTTTGATTTCCAGGAAAAACCGCGCTGCGTCCTCTTCGCGAATTTCGTGCTGCGTTTCCTGATCGATCCGCGCGATTTGCTGATTGTGGGCGACGATTCGGGTTTTTAATGTCGTTTTTCTGCCGCTCACGCGAAAGAATCTGAAATTCACGATCCCCGCGCTTTTTGAGACGTCGGGGAGCAGGTTGGCGTCATCATCGTCGCCCGTGATACCGACGAGATACGGGGTAGCACCGAGACCCGCAATGTTTGCCGCGACGTTTGCCGCACCGCCGGCCGACAGGCTTATGTCATCGAGCGAAACAACCGGCACCGGGGCCTCCGGCGAGATGCGGTTGACCGATCCCCACCAGTATCGGTCGAGCATCACATCACCGATGACAAGGATTTTCGTCCCGGCAATTTTATCGAGTATGTCCATCAATTCGGTTCACCGGGAAATGCCTGATCGACCATCTCACACCAAATATGAGCTATCGTAATATGGGCCTCCTGAATCCGCGCCGTACGCTGCTGACGGTACGATAATACATGCATCGGATAAAGAAGCGAGCTTTTTGCCGTTCGCGCCGGTCATGCCGATGACCCGGCATCCGCGGCTCCGTGCGGCCATCACGGCGGCGATAACATTGGGCGAATTTCCGCTCGTGCTGATAGCGATCAGACAGTCGCCTTCCGTGGCAAGAGCATCGATCTGGCGAGCGAAAATGCGTTCAAATCCGTAGTCATTCGCCAGGGCCGTTATCGCCGAGGTGTCGGTGGTCAGGGCAATCGCCGGGAGAGCCCGCCGCTCGGTTTCATAGCGCCCGACAAACTCCGCCGCGATATGCTGGGCATCCGCCGCACTGCCGCCGTTGCCGCAGATCATGACCTTTTTACCGTATTTCACCGTCGAGATCAGGATTTGCGCACATTCTGCGATCTCATCCGTCGATTGTTCGATGATATTCTTGAGTACATCAATGTGCTGATTCAATGACTGTTGGATCACTGAATCGCCGTCGCCACCGGGCGGCCGCTCATTTTGCGTTAACCGTGACACGATCTGGCTCGACGAGTAACCCTCAACCAGCGGAAGCGAAAAAACCTGACCGCCATAACCTTTGACGAACTCGGCGCCGATGATCTCGTCCGGTTTCCAATCGCCGCCTTTGACCAAAACGTCCGGTTTAGTCTGGTGTATCAGTTTTTCCGGCGTCAGATCATCGAAAATCAGAACATCATCAACGGATTCGAGACCGAGCAGAACCGCTTTTCGGGATGCCTGATCATGAACCGGACGACTTTGTCCCTTGATTCGCCTGACAGATTCATCGCTGTTGATGCCGACGATCAGCCGCGTACCGAGGGCCCTCGCCCGTTTTAGCAGGTCAACGTGGCCAGCGTGAAGTATGTCGAAGCATCCGTTTGTAAAAACTATCATCAGATCAAATTTTAGCTCGCGGCCGACCGGCCTCGATCCGTTTTGCGATTATGTTTACGATTAAAATGCCAATAACCGTTGTTAAGCCAATTTTGAAGAACACCGGAATGATTGTCCCGTAAAAACCCTCATACGAGACGGATGCCAGGAGCATGAAATACAAAGTCAGCCGCCAGATGACCGGCGTTTGTGCCTCGACCAACGAGCGGTAAAAAAAGCGGCAGAATCACGCCGAGCATGAACATTCCGATCGGAATTCCAATAATGCCGTAGTTACGCAATAGATCGCCAACCGGCGTAACCGCATAGGACGATCCGCCATAGTCGAAGTAAAGTTCGCTGTAACGCCTGGGGTCGGAAACGATCGGCTTTTCCGGCCATATCACACGCGGCACGATAAACGTCGACAATTCGATCCATATATTGTCACTCAATCCGTAAAGCTCTTCATACGGGGCCAGCTCTTCGTGATTGGAAACAACGACCGCGAGCGTACTAAGCACATCGACCCGCTCGGCAAAATTAACGGCTCCGAAAGCCAGTGTATCGTAAACATCGCCGCCGCCGAGCTGACTGACGGTTGTAAAGACGTTTTCCGTATATTGCTCGGCGCTCTGCGTTTCCTCGGTTCCCTTAACATTTCTGAAGGTCGTGCCGTAGATCATCCCAACCGTTAGTGCGACGACAAGCAAAAAGCCGGCGACCGCCCCCTGCTTGACTGAAAACCGCTTTCCAGAAAAGATAAACGCGCACGTAACGATCAAAAATATCTGGATAATGTTGCCCCGGCTTCCCGAAAATAAAAACTTTGTCAGGCTTGTAAACCCAAGGACGAATATGATCGGGAATACAACAAAATTCCATTTCTTCTTGCGGAAAATGATCCACCAAAGCAAAAAACTTGCCTGCGCCCAAAATAGCGTTGTAAAGAAAATAATGCCGTCATAGGAGGTTATCTCGCTTGCTTTCTGATACCCAAAGCGGCCTAGAATAAAGGCGACGGTGGTGTTCATGACACCCGACAACAAGAGCAGAACCCCTGGTAAAATCAGCGAATCCGGCGAATAGTTGGCTGTTGGCAGAACCTTGGCGACCCAGGTTCCGAGCTTTGCGCCGATCGGGACCATATAGCCGGTCGCGAGACCCGCAAAACCGAGTGCAACGAGACTGATCGTCAACGGCAGCGTGTAGGTTGGGTCCTGAATAAACGACGCAAACGACGGCTGTGAAAACCCCATCGCAAAGAAAAGCCCACCGACAACATAAGCGGGAAAAAAATGAGAAAGAACCGAAAAAACAAGCGGATCGACGAAGGTAAACCGGCCCTGATAATACAAAATCGCGAGCGGTGTCATCATCACGACTGCTAGTCCCAAGACCCAGGGTACGAGGTAGAGATTTGGATACGACACAAACGAATCGCTCGAAAACAGCACAGCGAACAGCCCAACGACAACGGCCAGCGTCATCAGAATCAAACCGGGGATGAAAGATCGATCTTTTCCCGAACCGGTTCGAGCTTGGATGTATCCTGCTGCTTGCATTTCGATAACTACCTACGGCAAATGACAGATTGCGATGACGCCGTCGGCCCATTGGGGAGCGATCCTGACACAAACGTCATTGATCGCGTTAATAAACCACTTGTTATGCGGACGATGCTCCTTGCCTATATCATAAAATAAAAACCTGTCGACATGCAGCCCATGTCGCTCGAGTAGAACCTTGAGCGTCGAATACGAGTAATACGCGACGTGATCAGGATGAACGAATTCGACGCTCCCACCTTTTCCTCTGAGTCCATACCAGACAAAACGCATCCCGCAATAGGCATTGACCGTCGTCAGTAAAAGCTGAGTTCCCTCATTCATGAACCGTTTAATGCCATCCAAAAAACGGCCCGGGTTATTGAGGTGCTCGATCATTTCTCCGGCGAGAATTACATCAAATCGTTCATCTAAATCGACGACGTCGAGATTTTCGAGGTCACCAAAAACTATCTGATTTGATCCGCTCGATTTTAGGATTTCAATTCCCTTCGGATCCGAATCGAGTCCCCAGAGGTCGGCGGCAATCGTCTCCAGGTCATGATGCAGCAGCATCTTATTCTGGATCGACTGCTCGGTATAGGGATAATTTGTACAGCCGAGATGCAGCACACGTTTGCCGGCGCAGACCTCTTTGATCAACTCGACACGCTGTACAAGACTAAAGTCCTCGACCATCGCTAAATATTAACAAATATACAGCTTATGCGGAATTCGCTCGCGTTAACGAAATCTCGTCGCCAAATCTCGCAGCAACTGTTTCTCAGAATCGTCAAAAAACCCGGTGATCAAAAGTGTTCCAACGTAAAACGAAGAGCCGATGACGATTGCGGCCAGAAAAGTCAGCCACGAACTTCGGAACGTATGGACAATAAGCCATTCCGCGATCACCGCCGGGACGCACGCCAGCAGAATGCGGCCCGTCACGGACCCCCAAAATCGCCAAAGGTTGCCGCCGAGATAGTGTCTTTCGACATAAAAAATGAGGGGAACAAATATCAGAGCGCCAATAAGACGACCGGCCGCAACCCCCGTTGTTTGCCACTCACCACTTAGTGCGATCATTAAGGTAATCCCGACGACCATCCAGATTAGTGTTGCGTACGCGTTGAGAGAGGCGGCGTGAAAACTCTCAGCGATCTGCCAGACGATGGTGTTGAGTGCGAGGATCGCAAAGGTAACGATGTGTATCGCAAGCAGCAGGTAGGACCCGGACGCAAAATCCTCTTTTAGCCATACCGTAAGAAACATACGCCCGCATACGATGACCGACAAAACAGCGAAAGCCAACAGACAGAGGATTAGTTTGGTTGATTTCTGATAGAGGCTTTTGAGCTTGTCAGGTTCCTTCAACAGCTCATTCACGGTTGGAAACATCGCCAGTACGAGGCTCGCGGTAAAAAGGTGCAGGTACATTGCGAGCGTCATCGGGATTGCGTAAAACGACATCGCATCGCCGCCGAATTGCCGCATTATCCACCCGCGTTCGAAAAGCAATAAGACATTGCCAAAAAGCTGAAATGCAATGATGCTGGCAGCGTAACGGCCAACAGAGCGCCAGATTTCGCCCGGAATCTGGAACGTAAATCGATATTCCGGTAGCAGCTTGCGGGCCGTAAAATACGAAACGGAGCATACAATTAGCCACGTTATCAGGTTCCACGCAAGCAAAGCCACGATGCCGTAGCCCAAAAGCACGACCACGATACTGCCGAGACTAAACGAAACGCTTGTCAGATTAGCCAGCAGCAAAAATCTATCAAAGCGGTGCAGCCCCTGCAGCACAAGCTGAAAAATCTGACCGACCACGATGCTCAAAATAGTGGCGCACGCGAGGTAAAGCCCAATTACCGCCTGATCCTGTAGATGGACCGGTATCGAGAGTATTTCAACAACGAGATAACGCACAAAAATCACCGTACCGAGTCCACCGAACAGAGTAATCGAAACGCCGAGGATGATCGTTGCGGATATGACCGGCGATATTTTCTCAGTTTCCCCGGTCGCCTTGTATTCCGCGACGTATTTGGCTGCAACCTTGCCAATCGAGGTTGTAAAAAAGTAGCTGATAAAGCCGATGATGACGACCAGAACGCCATATTGCTGCGTGCCCAGTTTTTCGAGCACGATCGGCGTCGCGATCATCGTCGGCACGATCGGAAGCAGCCACGATAGAAGGCCGTAAAGAGTGTTCTTAAAGAACCGTTTTCGCTTTTCGAGCGGTTCAGACGGCATCTGAGAAACACTCCTTGTACTTTGCAATGGCTCTCTGCGATGCGACGCACTCGTCAAAATGCTCAAGAACATATTTGCTGCCGTTTACCGCGATTTTTTCCCGCAGCACGTCGTCATTTTTTAACTCCAGAATAGCGGATGCGAGCGATGCAGCGTCCCCGGGTTTAATCAGCAAGCCGGTTTCGCGGTGGTGGACGGCCTCGGGTATCGCATAGACATTTGTTGAAACGGATGGAATACCGAGGGCCATTGCTTCGAGCAATGCGATCGGAAGGCCGTCGAGGTAACTGGGAAGAGCGAAAACGTCGGCTATGCGGAAGAATTCGAGTATTTCTTCGCGCTTTGAGCCGACACTGCTTGATAATATGAGCTTGAAGTTTTGCAGATTGTAAGATCTGATCCGTTCGCTTTCTTCGGCAGTTGGTTCGACCGGGGTAAGCCAGACAAATCTTACATTGGGATTCTTTTTTTCGAGAAGTCGAGCCGCATCGAGGAAAACCCAGCGACCCTTTCGATCAATGAACTGGCCAACGCAGAGGACGACAAAATCAGTCTCGGGATATCCGTGCTGCGCTCGAATCTCGCCAATGCTTCGCTTTTTTTGAATAACATTCTGAATCTGAATCGGATCGACACACGTGTACGTGACCGAGATCTCATCCCAAAATCGCGGTGCGACCAGATGACGAATCTTGTTTTTTGCGTCCTTGTTCGATGTAAAAATGTGAAATCCCGGCAGGCGTGAGACAAACTGCATCCGCGCTTTCCAGATCAATTCCCGCCAACGGGCGCCGTTAATCGCGTTATGCATCGTCACGAAAACATTCGCTTTTCGCAGCGAGAGGAGCGTCAGAAATTGCCATGACTGCCACGGACAGGTTTCGATGTGAAGGATGCTCTCGCTAAGGTCGTATCGGCTTAAAAACCGCAGCGTCGCAGCCTCGCACCGTATTCGGCTCCACTGCCTCGCAATCTTTCGTCTCATCGTTGGGGCCGGTCCGAGGTCGATATGAAAGTCAATATACTCAATCGTGATACCAATTTGTTTGAGAAAACAAATCATCTCAGGCGAGGAATTTCGAGGCAGCACGGTGATGACATCCCACTCCTTCATTGCCTCCTTCATTATTGCCATGAAGTATACCTGAGCGCCGCCCCATTCCAGATAGGTCCAGAAAAAGATAATTTTGCGGCGTGGTTTAGTCATCGACGACAGCCGAGGCAAAGGTTTTGCTGAGCGGTGGTTCTGGTCCCGCATTTGCGGATTTGTAGCTTTTTGTCAGGCCGGCCCGTATAAGAAACACGCAAAAACCGGCAAGGCCATGTAGCTTCGACGGGGCGCCATCGAGGTATGCAAACAAACGGCGTCGCAAATTGTGTGCATTTCCGAGGTCAGTAATAAGTACCGAAAAAGCTTTCTTTAGCCCCATTTCTTTTACCCGAGGCGGAACCGTGTTTGGCATGCAAAAAACGCGCGCCCGCGGATCTATCAGCAATTTCCATCCGAGCCGTTTTAGCCGGGGCGTAAACACCGCGTCTCCAAAATTAGGGTACCTTGTTGAATCCATCAGACCGCCTTCTGCAAAGGCCCCGACGGGAACCAGCACACAGTTACCGACGATGAGATCGACACCCCACGGGCTTGCCGGAACGGTCCAAACCGTCTGATGATGCCAATGACGCCAATCACCGTACCACGTGTCCCAGACCGGAGCGATCTGGAAGAGTTTGTGCGGCGTGTCCCAGAGCAGCAACAGCGACCCGACAACCGATCGCTCGTGCCGCATGGCCGTTTCGACCATAAACCGCAGAAAAAACGGGTCAAACACAGCATCGTCATTTATCATCATGACGAACTCGGGGTCGTGTTTCAACGCCGCCCTGACACCAACATTTGTGCCTTCGGTGTACCACAGGTCGCCATTTCCCTGAACGACCTCAACCGCTGGAAATTCGCTCGCGATGGCATCACTTGTTCCGTCGGTCGAGCCGTCATCAACTATCACGACGTGTACTTCAAGCCCCGTCGTATCCAAACGCGAGAGGCTGCGGAGGCATTGTATCGTGATGTCCTTTCGATTGTGAACGGGAGCAACTATCTCGACCCGGATACGTCTCTCACTCATTCCGCCGATATGCCCTTTCCTGTGCTGTTTTCCTCACACCAGATCGATCTTAGCCGGACGCTGTTTGCGGCATCGTCCTCGCTGAGGCCAACCCCAAGATACCTGATGTGTTGCTGACCCGCGAGATTATCACGCAGCAGCCGCCAAAAATCGACGACCAAAACTTGCGACCATTCATTGCGAAAATCGTTCGCGGTCAGAGCGTGAAAAGCAGGATCGGGCGTTGTGATCAGCACGGCCTCAGCTTGTGAAAGGCATTCTTCGATTGAATCGAGAACGATGATGCCTCGGCGCAATTCTTCGATTTCCATGTCCGTTGACATCGGGTCGTAAGCGACCACGCGAATGCCGCTTTTTGAAAGATGACGCGCAATATAGACGCCCTGCGATTCTTCGGTGACATGCGAATCGGGTTTGTAGCTCAGGCCGAGGACTGCAACGGTCGAGCTTTTTCTCAGCAGTGGTATCAGTCTCGCGGCTGTTTTTTCGGCAATGAGGCGATTCTGACGGTCGGTTACCGCGGCGAGGTTGCTGTCAACGCCGAGTTTATTTGCGATAAACGAAAGAGCGACGTTATCGCGCGGGAAACACGGACCGCCATAGCCGATAGACCCGGTTAGGTACTTTCGTCCGATCCGCGAATCCAGCCCAAGGGCATTTGTGACGACGTCGACATCGCCGCCCGGAAGTTTCTCGCAAATATCGGCGAGCATATTGGCGAAGGTAATTTTTGTCGTGACAAACGTATTGACCGATATTTTCGTAAGTTCGGCATTTTCGAGGCTCATTCGTGCAGCCGGTGGGTTGTTTTCCGTAACCTCGGCATAGATTGCCTCGAGATGCTTGCCGCAACGCTCGTCAAACTCACCAATCAAAGTAAAATCGGGATTTAGAAAATTCCTGATGATGCTGCCGAGAGCTATAAATTCAGGACTGTAGCATATCCCGAAATCACGTCCGGCAACTTTGCCCGATTCCCTTTCGAGGATCGGAATCAATGCCTCGCGGGTCGAACCGGGCAAAACGGTGCTGGTGAGAACGACGTTGTGATAACCGTTCTTTTTCCGCAAGGCTTTGCCAATCTCAGCAAACGCCCATTCTGCATACTGCAGAGAGAACGAGCCGCGATCGTCGCTCGGTGTTGGGACTATGACAAAGGAAATATCCGAGTTTAGAACAGCCTCTTCGTGGCTCAAGCTCGCGCGGATGCGTTCGCGATTCTCGCCGATCATAGCACCAAGACCGGTTTCCTGAACTGGAGCGCGGCCGTTATTCACCGCATCAACAAATTGTTTATTGACATCGACCCCGATGACGTCAAACCCACGGCTAGCAAATGCCGCAGCCATACTCGCTCCGAGTTTTCCGAGGCCGATGATTGAGATATTTTCGGACATTTTTCGCGATAAACCTGATCTTGCCACGTTGCTCTTTTAGGATTTTGGAAACTCAATCCGCGTTTCTCAAAATTCCTGTCGCTGAAGGCGACAAAGAAAATAGCCTGGGGTGAAGGCTTTGCGGAACCCCAGGAATTGATTCAGCAACAACTCCGCTCCCTGAAGGGGAGCCACATGCCGCGTGAGGGTTCGACCCCAAGCTCTTCTCCTCGTCGCATTCAGAGACGAAGAGTACGTAAATCCAGCAACCACAGTGTTTAACTGGATTCTGTCGCCCACTCCGTGGGCTTGGGGCATTTCTGTATCCTTAACCCAGGTTCCGCTCTGCTCCACCTGGGGCTACTTTCTGCCGCTGCTCCGCAGCTTAAGATCGTTTTGGCAGCTCAAATGCTAGGGGCAATTGATTCCCGACTAATTATTACCAAGTGCCGCTGTTTTCAATCCCGAACGCGATTCGCGCACCTGATCCTCGATCCATTTGTACGTTTTCGCCAGGCCATCTTCCAATGAGATCTCCGGCTCCCAGCCCAAAACCTCGCGAAGCTTTGAATTATCCGAATTGCGCCGCGCACGCCCATTGGGCCGTCGATGTGCTTTTTCGTGATCTCGATACCGGCAGCACCAGCAATAATATCGGCCAGTTGGTTGATCGAGATCATCCGGTCCTGGCCGAGGTTTAGCGGCCCGGCAAAATCGGACTGCATCAGGCGGTAGAGGCCCTCGACGCAATCATCGATATAGCAGAATGAACGCGTCTGCTCGCCGTCGCCCCAGATCTCGATTTCGTGATTGCCGGTCAGTTTGGCGACCGCGATTTTCCGGCTCAGTGCGGCGGGAGCTTTCTCACGTCCACCTTCCCAAGTGCCGTTTTCGCCAAATATGTTATGAAATCTCACAGTTCGCGTCTCGATGCCGTAATCCTCAGTGTAATGCATACACAGCCGTTCAGAAACCAGCTTTTCCCATCCGTAGGCATCCTGCGGATATGCGGGATAGGCGTCAGATTCCTTGAGCGGGGTGACGTTTGTGTCTTCCTGCAAGTGTTCCGGATAAATGCAGGCCGAACTCGTATACAGATAGCGCTTAATACCGTTTTCGCGGGCGGCTTCGAGCGTGTGCAAATTGATTAGCGAATTGTTGTAAAGAATCTGAGCGTGATGGCACGAGATAAATCCCATACCGCCCATGTCGGCCGCGAGAGCGTAAACCTGATCAACGCCTTCTGTCGCCGTCAGACAATTTTCCCAGCGGCGAAGATCAAGCAAATGAAACTCGTCGGCGGTTGACGCCCCAAATTCGGGCAGCTTAATATCGACGCCGCGAACCCAAACCCCTCGCGCCTTCAGATACGTCGTCAAATGGCTGCCGATGAAGCCGCCCGCACCCGTTACCAAAACTTTTTTTTGTTCACTCATACAAAATGCTAATTTCGCTCTATTATACTAGCTCGCTCCCGATTTTGCATCGCTCGGCATCAGCATCTACTGGCGGGTGAGCATCCTGCTCACCGGTGCCGGGCGAGCAGGATGCTCACCCTCCAGTCAATCCGTAACCGGTCTAATGTTTGAGGGCCCAAATCTCCTCGTCGCCGAAACGCGACTCATCGGTTTTTGTCCATACATATTTAAGTTCGTAATTATTCCTGACAAACGTCCACAGCGGTTCCAGATGATCGTCGGAGGCTCTTTGATCTGCGGGCTTTTTCCAGTTTGACGGCCATACTATGAACTGTGGACGTTTTTGTTCCAGGCCGTTGAGGACCGAATCGATTTGAAAAGCGGGTGTGTATTCTGAATCACGGATGAGCGGCATCGGCGTCGGATTCCTGAGATGAAACGGGAAATAAAAGTTCGGATGATTAGCCTCGTAAATGAAATCATCGGGTTTTGTATTGGCTCCGATCCATTGATATTTCTCGAATGTCGGCTCATACAAAAATGCCGAGTGGCCGGCCGGCATGTCGAGATAATACTTTGGCGTAGTTTGCCGCTGAACGGAATATGCGGTACCGATTACCCCGGCGACAAACAACGCCGCCGGCACCAACCTGGCAAGCGACCGACGTTGTACAACCAGCCAAACCAGCAGAATTAGGCCGGGAGCCGCGACGTGATAGAGCCGTGTCGCCGTCGGCGCGGCAATCCCCGCAGCCATTATCGCTCCGGTGAACCAGAGCAGAAACAATGCGGTGGACGCAGCGTTTGAACTCTTTGGCTTGCTCCACAGCCAGAAAATAATGAAAATCAAGTAGATGCCCGGAATCAAGGCGTAGTAAAAATACATTGCAAGCGAGATTCGCGTGTAGCTTAAAAGCCCCGCGACGGTACCGCTCAAATTTGGAAGATCCGAGAAAAACGCCCCAAAATTATTGAGCGGGTCATGACGATAATGATCTCGTGCAAAACCGATCATCGAGAAATAATAGTTATCCGGGCCTGCTTGCCACAGGAAATACGACTGAGTAACGATGACCGTTACCAGAAATGCGGCGGCGAGCACAAGGCCGCTTCGGATCAGCAGCCGGAAATTGAAGATATTCTTATAGCTCTCCCATATAAGAAAACCCGATATTGCCGCAATCCCAAGGATTCCTCGCTGCTGGCCAAAAAACGATGCGACGCCACACATTATCCCGGCGATGATCAGATTCCGAGTTGATCTCTTTTCGATGAGTACGGCAATCGCAGCGAGTATGAACAACATGCTGAATAGCCGGTAGCTGCCATCAATGCCAAACTGGCGAAATCCAATAACCAGATAGATAACAGCGGGTAGATATCGGCTCGGGCCATCCAGGACCTTTCCTGATAAAAACCATATAAGCCATATTTGACCAATGCCTAGCCCAACGATCGCGAGATTTAGAACCCAAATTTTGACTCCGAATAGTGAAAAAAGAACCTTGTAGGTCAACTCGGTTCCGGGCGTTGTAATGTGGAAAAAATCGCGGTAGATAACCTCGCCGTCGAGCATCCGCATCGCGTTTAATGCGGGAGTTAACGCATCGCCATCAAAGTAGATCGGCGTAAACGGCAGCTGAAACGCCTGCGTGTAGATGAAAAGGGACGCCATCAAAAAGAAAAAAGCGTCCCCTGTCTGGAATTTTATTTTGCCGGTCAGAAATCTCATTTACGGCCAAGCCGCTCGTATCAGTCAGCGTCCGAGCTTTGTTGATAACTGCTTCGATGGTAGTAGCTCTGGTAGTAGTAGTAATTATCCTTGTTATTGAGGTTTACGTTGTTTAGCACGACGCCGAAGATTCTTGCCGCCGATTTCCTGCAGCATTTGCCGTGAGCGGCGAACGACCTGTCGCGAGCTGCGACCGGCATGGACCACCAGAATAACGCCGTCAACCATCGACGCGATCAGAACGCCGTCCGTAAACGAGGCGATCGGCGGCGAATCTATGACGATATGTGTGAATCGCGATTGCAGTAATCGCAGGAGCGACACCATCTGTTCCGAACCTATCAGTTCCGCCGGATTTGGCGGGATCGGCCCTGACGTCATCACAAACAACTTGGTTCGTTCGTCCTGCTTTATCGAAGCTGTCACTTCGCTGTCGGTCAGCGCGCTCGCCAGCAATGAACTAAGCCCGGCTCCGTTCTCCATGTTAAAAATCGAATGTAGTCTCGGACGCCGCATGTCGGCGTCTATGATTAGCACTTTGGCACCGGTTTGGGCGAGGCTGATGGCGGTGTTGGTGGCGATTGTCGATTTGCCTTCCGACGGAAGGCTCGACGAAATGAGAAGTGATTTTGGCGCATGGCCGGCTGTTGAAAGCAGGATCGAGGTGCGCAAATGCCGGTACGCTTCGGCCAGCGAAGAGCGCGAGTCGGCCGAGATCAGCAGAGGCGATTGCGGATTGTCGTCGTCGTTTTCAGTCGCCCCGACAAGTAAAAGCTTGCGCTTTGGCACCGTATCAATCGACGGTATCGCGGCGAGGGCGGGAAGTTGGAGATAGTTTTCAATCTCCTCAGTTGTGCGGATCGTATCGTCGAGATATTCGAGGAAAAGGGCCAGGCCCATGCCAAACAATGTCGATAAAAACAAAGCCGCAATAACCGTTGTCAAACGGCGCGGCGAAACCGCAACCTTCGGCGGGATGGCGATCTCGCTGACGCTGATGTTGTTGTCCGAACCCTGTGACGCGACATCGTTGCTGCTGATTTGTTTTTTTAGATTATCGAGAAAGGTTTTGTTCGTCTCTATGTTCTGTTGCAGCAGTTTGATGTTTACCGCGCTCTGATTTTGCCCCTGAGCTTCGCCAAACTGTTTATTGAAATCAACCCGGATCTTGTCCTCTTTATCCTTAGTCTGCAAATATTTGGTCCGCATGTTGTCGAGCATGACTTTGGTCGCTCGCTTGCGATAGGCGTCGATGTCCGTCTGCGATTTTTCAAATGCGGTATCCAGTGATTTCTGGTAGCTGTTGATTTGGGCGTCTATCTCGACTATCTCCGGAACGCCTTCGTGATATTCCTGTAGCTTTAATGCCCGCATCTGCCGCAGATCAGCGATCTTTTTCAATGTGTCGATCTGTAAAGAACGCAGGCTGTTTTCCTGCTCGGTTATATAGCGGGCCGCCTCGGCCTCGGCTAGAGATTTGATCTTTTCCGGCGAGTTGGCGACGGTCAGATAATTTGCCTCGGCATTTTTTCTCTCGTTTTCGGCAACCAGCAGATCACGGTTGAGCCCGCTCAGACGGTCGGTGACGATGGTTTGATCGCCCTCGGTTTTGAGAATTCCGGCCTTCTGCGTCCGATCCACAAAGGCCTGTTCATCCCGTTGTATGTCGGATTGCAGATTTGAGATGCCGCTCCTGTAGAAAATCATTGGTCTTGCGGCTCGTACCGGTACGCTTTTCCTGATTAAAGACGGTAAACGTCTCTGCTATAGCATTTACGACAAATGCGGCGAGGTCAGGATCGGTGTGCCGGAACGCAATTGCGATCAGCCGGGTGTCTTTGAATGTCGTCCTCGATTCACGAATTGGCTCGGTGACGAGGTCTCTTTTTATCGCACCCACGTAGGGTGCCAGGCGGACGGCTTCGGCGATCTCCTCCGAGGTCGCGAGCGTTGATTGAGTGGCAGGTAATTCGGAATTCGTTTTTTTGTCAGTATCGTCGGTTGCCAGACCGAGCGAACGGAGCATCGACCTCCCGGCCGAAACTGATTCCTCGGTTTTTGCCTGCTGAAATGCTTTATTCGAGTCGAGATTGTGTTCCTTAATGACACGCCGAATCAACCCATCGCTGCTCAGAAGTTGCAACTGAGTGTTTATATAGGCCGGATCGGTGTTCATGATCGACCGTTGGCGATCACTTGTGACGAGATCGGGGTTGACCTGTTCGAGATCGACCTGAACGCGGGCCTCGGCCTGGAAAATATCGGGTCGCCGGGCCATATAGATGGCCGCGAGCGTTGTAACCAAAACGGCAATACCGATAACCAGCCACAGCCTTTTTCGTATCGCGCGCCAATAATCGACCAATTGAAACCCTTCGCCCGCCTGATTATCGCGGTACGAGGGGTACTGGCCGACGGGCGACAGATGCGGCTCAAACTCACGCGCCATATCGGCCTCGTGGAGCGGATTTCTGATTATTTCGCGCGAATCTTTCATAACCGGTTAAGGAATTCTGTAAATACGGTTTGGAATCGTGTTTTTTAAAGATTCGACAAATCCGAGCAAAATCGATTTTGCCTTATCTTCGGAGACCGCAACGATATCATTCGGTTGGAGGATTGGGTCGTTGATCTTGCGTTTGTCAATCTGATTCAGGTCAAATACCAACTCTTCCCGTTCAGTACTTCCCTCTTTCGTTCGCAGGATACGTATTTTATCCTTTTTTACTGATCCCTTGAAACCTTCGGCGGAGACGATCGCCTGCGTCAATGTGATCGGTTCGCGCACTTTAAAAGCTCCCTGCCGGTTCACGTTGCCGTAAACATAAATAATATCCGCATCGAGCACCGAAACCAGATCGCCGGGCTGCATCCAGAATATTGTCTTCCCTTCGCGAACATCCCTGATCTTAAAATCTATGACAGATACGGTGTCATCGCCGGCCGCTCCCGGCTCTCGACAGGTTGACGCAATGCCGGTGCGAGCAACGATCAAACGCGTTCCGGCCTCCTTATTGGGGCCCCCGGCCAGGGCCAGGAGTTCGAGCAGATGGATACGGCGGTTAATAAAAAAAGTCTGCGGTTTCTCAACCGCTCCCATGATTGATACAGACTGCGATTTCTGATCGGCGACGACCACCGTTATGATCGGGTTTTTTAAGTATTTTTCTTTGTAGGCATCAGCTATTTCGGCGGCGAGTTCCCGGTCGGTTTTGCATACGGCGATGATCGGACGGTCAATTCGGAAGAGCTGAATCGTCCCTTCCGGACTGACCGGTACACGCTGATTGAGGTCGGGATGTCTAAAAACCTGGATATCGAGTACGTCCTGAAAGCCGATGCGATAACGGTCATTGACCGATTTGGCCGACGCAACGGTCGTTTCCGAGGGCGGCGTTGTGACGGGGTTGACCGGTGTCGTTTGCCCCGTCAACGTCGCAACCAGGGCAATCGTCCCAAGGCATACGGATAATAAAACTCTCATGTTCCTCATATTAACTCCTATGAGTCACCCGGTGGCTCAAAATACGTCCTTTCGCCTAGCTTGACAATCAAAAATAATAACAAATGCTCGTTACTATTGGAAACACAAGTTTTGAAACTTCGGTCAAATTGGCTAAACTCTGAATCACGCTGGCAGCCCGAAAATGGAAACCGCAACGCCGATGCTTCGGCAATATCTCGAGATCAAAAAGCTGTATCCGGGAACGATCCTGTTCTTCCGGCTGGGTGACTTTTATGAGATGTTCAACGAGGACGCGATAGTTGGCTCGCGCGAACTTGAGATAACCCTGACCGCCCGCCAAAAAGATACTCCAAACCCGATACCGATGTGCGGCATACCGCATCACGCCGCATCGAACTACATCGCCCGGCTCGTCCGCAAAGGCTATCGCGTCGCCATCTGCGACCAAACCGAAACGCCGACAAAAGGCGTCAAACTCGTAAAGCGCGAGGTTGTTAGAGTCATCACGCCGGGAACAGCGATCGATCCGCAACTGGTCGAAGCAAAGGACTCGGTCTATCTTGCTTCGGTTTGCGGTGACGGCGATACGTTTGGCGCGGCCTTTCTTGAAACCTCGTCTGGGCATTTCTCGGCAACCGAGATCAGCGGCCCGGAAGCATGGCAAAAAATTTGCGATGAGATAGGGTCGTATTCGCCGCGTGAACTGCTATTTCCTCGTTCCCTCGAAAAGATGATGGTCCAGGCCTTTGGCTCGTCTCTGAGCGTTGGTTCTCCGATTCTTTTTGGCGATACGACGGCGCCAAGATCGACGGACAATTCGGCTATCACGTTGACACCGCTCGACGATAATAATTTTGATACTTACGAATCCGAACGGCTTTTGAAAGAGCAGATGGCCGTCAAGGAACTGTCCGGATTTGGCCTCGACGGCAGAGCTGCGGCCATCAGCGCGGCCGGGGCCTGTCTCAAATATGCTCAGGACACTCAGCGGGCGACCGCCGGCCACATCTCCGAGATCAAGTATTTCGAATCGACCGATTTTATGATCCTCGATGCCGTTACGCTCAAAAATCTGGAAATTTTTGAGTCCCGCGGCGAGAAGACACGAAACACGCTGTTTAGTGTGATCGACGAATGCGTGACCGGAATGGGATCGCGCCTTTTGCGGCAATGGGTATCGCGTCCGTCGCTCAAACGCAGCGAAATTCAGACCCGTTTAGTTGCGGTCGCGGAGCTTTCTGACACGATCCTGCGCGAAAAAGTGCGGTTCCTGATGAAAGAGGTCAGCGATCTGGAACGCCTGATCGGCCGTCTCAATCTTGGGACCGCGACGCCGCGCGATCTTGTCGCACTCAGACGTTCGATCGGCCAGGCTCCGCTCGTAAATGAAAGCCTGTCGGATGCTAAATCATTGCTGTTACAGGTTTTGGCGGAGAATATTTATGAGTTGCCGGAGATCCGTGATCTGATTGACCGGGCGATCAGCGATGAGCCGCCGGTAAATCCGAACGACGGCGGCGTGATACGTTCTGGCTTTGACGCCGATCTGGATGATCTCAGAAATATCTCAGTTTCGGGAAAACAGATCATTGCGTCGTTTGAGGAGCAGGAACGTGAGCGGACTGGAATTTCGAATCTCAAGATTAGATTCAACAACGTTTTTGGCTACTACATCGAAATCTCAAAAGGCAATATTTCGAAAGTTCCCGACGACTACGAACGTCGCCAAACCCTTACGAACGCAGAGCGTTACACGACCATACAGCTAAAGGAATGGGAACAGAAAGTTCTCGGTGCCGAAGAACGAATTTTGCAGATCGAGACTGAGCTTTTCAAACACGTTCGAGCGGCGGTTTGTGCGGAAACCCGGCTGCTGCAATCGACGGCAAGAGCCTTTGCAACTCTCGATTGCCTTTGCTCGCTCGCGGAAACGGCGGCCCGCCGTAATTTTGTGTGCCCGATCTTACACGATGGCGATGAGATCGAGATCAGGAATGGACGGCATCCGGTGGTTGAGGCTTCGCTCGGATCTTCGTTTATCCCGAACGATTTGCGCCTCAACAATTCGACCGACCGAATGCTTATCATCACCGGGGCGAACATGGGCGGTAAGTCAACTGTTCTCAGGCAGATAGCTATCATTCAGATCCTTGGTCAGATCGGTTCGTTTGTACCGGCAACGTCGGCCCGGCTGCCGATTATCGACCGCATCTGGACACGTGTCGGGGCGTCGGACGACCTCGCTTCCGGGCGTTCGACGTTTATGGTGGAGATGACTGAGACGGCCGCAATTCTCCATAACGCGACTCCGCGGAGCCTTGTTCTGCTCGACGAGATCGGTCGCGGAACATCGACATTTGACGGCCTTTCGATTGCCTGGGCCGTCGCCGAGCATCTGCATAATTCGCCCGAACACTCGGCAAAAACAATGTTTGCGACACATTATCACGAGCTGACCGAGCTTGCGGAAAATCTGCCGGGAGCAAAGAATTATCAGATTACAGCGACCGAAAAGGACGGCGATGTCGTGTTCCTACATAAACTTCAACCCGGAAAGGCATCGAAATCCTATGGAATTGCCGTCGCCAAGCTCGCCGGCCTGCCGTCAAAGGTGATCGAGCGGGCCAAGGGCGTGCTGGAAAAGCTTGAGAAATATGAACTTGCGGTTTTCGCCGATGAAAAAAAGGAAGGTCTTGCCAAGGCCGCCAGCGGTCGCCTGGCGGCGCAGTATTCGCTTTTTGCCGTCACCAACGAGAGTGCGATCGATGAGCTGCGAAATGTCGATGTTGACGGCCTTTCGGCGGATGAATCTAAGAAGCTGCTGGAAAAAATCAGGGACAAGATTATTTAGCGGTGTCAAAACTATTGTAAGCTGCGGAGCAGCGGTCGTTTCGACTGGAGGGTGAGCATCCTGCTCACCGGTTCGGGGCGAGCAGGATGCTCGCCGTCCAGTTATTCCGAATCCGCTCTAGAAGATCTCCATCGCCGCCGGTCTTGTCGGTGGCTTGACCGATAGAATGATCGAGTCGGCAGTTTCCGATTTAAGTTCCACGGCAATTTTTCTAATGATCTTCGTTCGCCATGCGGTTCGGTTTTGGGCGATGAGATTTAAGGAATTATCGAGCCAGGTGTCGATATCGGTCCAATCGGGAAAGAGATTCTTTAGGAGCATCGACATAACAGCCTTTTTGGCCGGGTCGAGCCGGCCGCCGGCGAGTCTGACGGTGACGCCAATATTTGCTTCGCTGATCTCCTTTTTAGTTCCGCGAATTTCCAATTTTAGTCTTTTGTCCGCCGAAAACCCTTGCCAGAGATTCTTTTCACCGGTCGAGGACGTTTGTTCGATCGAAAGCAGGCGAGCGAGACCGGTAATCGCCTGGTCGTATGAAATGCCGAGCCCGACGCTTTGCGCCACGCGAGGAATCGATTTTTGAAATCCAAACCACAGAGCCGCGTACGAGCCATCAATCGCCACACCAAACTCATCCCAGGGCAAAGCCGCGAACATTCCATGATTCAGAATGATCGAATTGTGGAGCGAGCTTTTCTTCCAGGCTTCAAGCGCAGCGTTTACGTCCACCTTGCTGCGCGTCGTCCGAAAGAGCGTTTCATAGCCCTCGCCCGCGTAGCCGGAATTAAGCCGCTGTGGCGAGCCGATCAGACAGCCCCAGGTTTTTTCGTTGTAAATATCGTACGGACAGTTGCTCCAGCTATGGGTGAGGATTTTAAGGTTCTGGTTCAGGTCGAGCATCCGGCGGTTGCCGACGAGGCTCAGCGCTGTTGAAAGTTTTACCGCCGGACGGCCGTTGGCCACGCGGTATTTGTTGACGGCCTCAAACAACACCTTTTCGTCGGCTGAGACGAGGTCACCGGCACAGTTTTTTGCACTAAATATCCTGTCGCCCTTACAGATTTCCTGCCCTCTAACGGCTGCCGCAAAGGTGCAGGCGAAAACCAGAGAAATAAAAACCGCAAAATTTCTCAACCGCATGCGACGCATACTGTCATTCTCTACCTTTTTGCGGCAAAGTCAAAAAAAGGACCTCGCCGGTAGCGAAGGCCGAACCGATAAGGAGCAGCCGTCAAATAATATCTAATATCCAGCCCGGGAACGCAGGCGCCCTCGCCTGCTACGCCGGTTCCTCCGGCGTGACGGTGATGGGTATTTTACAGTGTGCGGTCAGCGTCCAGGTGAATATTCACCGCGTTCCTCAGCGTCCTCAAAGCAGGACGCTTGCAGGCGAGGGCGCCTGCGTTCCCGGCTTAGGCCTGTCCAAAAAAAAGCGAGCCCAAAAATCCGGCCCGCTTCATCTTTCTTAGCTCAAATCGAATCATTAAGGTTGTTTCACCAGAAACACATCCCAAGCCCAACGCCCAAGTTGTGCGTCCTGAGTATCCTTGACCTTCGCACGGTATTTGAATTTATTTCCGTGCTCGTCAACCCTCCGTGATTCATGGTAATCGAGATGGATTTTTCTCAAGCCAAGCTGCGGCAATGTTGACAACTCAGAGGATTCTGAGACGCCATTATGGTTCAAGTCCTGCCACAACCGCAAACTGTTGAAAATGGCATCCTGATTCGTGATGAAACCATCGCCGTTGCCAAGATTGACAATCTTGTCGAATACGGCGAGGCCGAGAAAACCATTCCTTTCTTCACCCAGCGGCGGATCTGGCTGGCTTGTGAAATTCCCAAACAATTCCATACCATTATCGACTAAACCGTTGCCGTTTCGATCGAGAGCTAACCATGCGTCATCTGAATTGGATGACGTCCAGGACCATCGGTCCGCGACGCCGTTAGCTTCTAAATCGAACAATACGCCGTTGCTGCTATTTGTCAGATTAAAACCGTTTCCGTTGACGTCGACCAGGACCGGCGAGCCGTAGTAAACACAATCGCATATGCTCCAGCTATAAACGTATCCGGCATCACAAAACATCGGTTCACAGCTCGGAGGATCCGGCGTTGGCGTCGGCTCCGGCGTCGGTTCAGGAGTCGGTGTTGGCGTTGGAGTTGGAGTCGGAGTCGGAGTTGGTGTCGGCGTTGGCGTTGGATTACATGAGCACGTTAAAGAGTTATAATTGGCCGAGCCGCCGCAGTTTGCGTCCCGCCAGGCCTGACTCCTTTGGCAATACCCATCGATTGGTACAAAGCCCGGAAAACAACCATACGTCGCTGGTTCACCGCATAACCCAGAGTCCTCAGCACCACAGTTCGGGTTCGCATTCCAGACAGTTATCGTAGACTGCTCGCATGCGTTGCAGTCACCACCTGACCCGGGATATAAGCTGAGGTTTGGCTTACAATGGTTGGAGTATTGTACTGAGGCGTTTCCCAACGTCCCACCGCCAAGGCTGAGGGTTGGAGTTACCTGGAAGTTTGGCCACCAACATCTATTTGCCACCGTACAGTCCATGCCATTACAAGGTACTGATAATTCTCCTGCGGAGTAACCGCAGCCATTCGGCCCCGGTGTAGGTGCCGTGACGGGGCCGCGTCCACCTATCAACAAAAAAAAGCCCGAATTTGGTTTCGGGCAGTTTTGAGAACTTTGTAAGCTTACTGAAAGAAAGGCGGACAACCAATTTGAAAGCCACCCGCCATATGGAATCATTGACGCACCGGGCTTAACAATAAATAGACTGCCAGGTTTACTTGGGTCCTCAACTGCAGGTAGACCCGTTAGCCAGCCTGTCCCATCATCGAAACGTACTGATTGAATGCTGAGGCGTACAGCGGTGACATCTAGCACTCCTTTCAGCTTAATACTTTCCAGAATTCTAAGTTGACTTTCCACTACTCTAAGCTTAACGGTCGCACCGGGTTCTAATAACACTAAAGCAGGTGGGCCGTAAGAGCCTGTTGGCGTTCCGCTTTGATCCGTAAGGCGTTCGGCCTGCGGAAAGTCGAAATTCACACCTGCGTCGTGCTCCATCGTACCCTGCTTCGGAATCGCAAGATTAATGCTAACCTGCTGGATGTTTTTCTGAGAAACATTCTTGATGGTTAAGGTAAGGTCTTTTAACCAGTCGGGGTCAGCCTTTGCCATGTTACCCTCAAATGACTTGGCTCCGAGGTGACGCGCCACAATAGCAATAGGCGAATTGGTGTAGTTATGCCTGGCTTCATTAAGTGTTCGAACCTTTTCTTGGCCGCTCACCAAAATCGCGTACGGAGGTAGCAACAATCCACTAAAGAGGATTAGTCTCAAAATTGATTTCATTATTATCTCCTTTCTGCTCTCGCGGGAGAGCGGGAATGTCTTGCGACAGAAAGGCTGCTTGTCGGTTAGAAAGGCAAAACAACCGGGGATGTTGTTCGTGACGAATTGTTGTTCGTGACGAAATGTTGTTCGTGACGAAATGTTGTTCGTGACGAAATGTTGTTCGTGACGAAATGTTGTTCGTGACGAAATGTTGTTCGTGACGAAATGTTGTTCGTGACGAAATGTTGTTCGTGACGAAATGTCCGCATTGTGTTCCATGTTCGGGTTTTTGTCAATGTATGAATTCCGATTTATCCCGGATTCAGCATTGGAAAAAAAAATCACCAATGTGGTGCAGAAGCCCGCGCGTGAGCAAGGGCGTATCATTCAAGTTGCGTGTTACGCCCTTGCTTACGCGTCGGCTTCCGCATCATGCCTAAACCTCAAAAACGCCTAATGCTGAATTTGGGTTTATAGTTAGGCCCCTCACAGGTTCGCCAACGGCGAATGAAACGACCCACGACGTACGGCTTTTTACGGTCAAAAGTGGTGAGTGTTTTTTTTCCGAAAAGACCTTTGACCAGTCAGTCAAAACCCTCTACCAATCAGCCTCAAATCAGGCGACGGAGCACCATTGTCCATCGACCAGAGGCTTGCAAATTGCGACAGAAACACCGTCGTATTCTTTGCGGAAAGTCAGTATTTATGGGGCTTCGGGGCCATCGTGTTGGAGAAAATGTGGCACGTGCCACACTTTTTGTCGTACAGAACGGCACAAAAACCGGCGGCAAGTAAAAATCTCAAAAAAATCACCACCAAAAACTCAACTTGCAAACGTACATTTATCAAAACAGTGAGTCGTATTAGAATATGCATATATGACAAATCGTCGGGAATTTTTGAAGGGAGCGGTTGCTGCTCTACCGATCACCGTTGCGGCGAATGCGGCTTCTGCATCTGGGTCGTCTCGCCGTTTTCCTCGTCCGTTGGTTGTTTCGACGTGGGACAGCGGTATTCGGGCGAATGCGGCGGCGTGGAAGGTTTTGTCTGCCAAAGGCAAATCGATCGACGCGGTCGAGGCGGCATCGAGAGCTGCCGAGGACGAGCCAAGCTGCTGTGTCGGCCTGGAAGCATACCCCGACCGCGACGGCTATGTGACGCTCGACGCATCGATCATGGATCACAAAGGCAATTGCGGCGGTGTGCTATTTATGCAGCAGATCAAACATCCGATTTCGGTCGCGCGAAAGGTGATGGAATCGACAAAACACGTACTTCTCGCCGGTGGCGGCGCGTTGCAGTTTGCGGTCGAAAACGGTTTTGAAAAAATGCCGCGAAAGCTCTCGGCCGACGCCGAAAAAGAATGGAAAGAGTGGCTAAAAAAATCAGAATACAAACCGGTGATGAACATCGAAAACCGCAAGGTCGGCCAGAACGATCTTTCGGCTCCCGCACGTTTTGATAACGGTGCCGTCAATCACGACACGATGGGAACGATAGCGCTCGACGCCACGGGCGATCTTTCAGGATCGTGCACGACGAGCGGAATGGCCTTTAAGATGCACGGCCGCGTAGGCGATTCGCCGATTATCGGCGCCGGGCTTTTTGTCGATAATAAGGTCGGGGCGGCAACAAGCTCTGGCACCGGCGAAGAGGTTATTCGCATTTGCGGCACGCACCTCATCATCGAACTTATGCGTTTTGGCTATTCACCGACAAAGGCCTGTAAGGAAGCCGTCCGCCGCATCATCGACCGCGACCCAAAGGCCGCCAAGGAAATACAGGTCGGCTTTATCGCGATTGCCAAGGACGGCGAAGTCGGCGCATTCGCGATCCAAAAAGGCTTTACTTATTCAGTGACGAACGCGACTACGAATAAGGTCTTCGATTCCGACAGCCATTTTAAGTAAGAGTAACCACGAAATAACACGAAACGGCACGAAAAAAGAATCGTATTTCTTATTTAGTGTCTTGTTAGTGAATTTTTGTGGTTACTCTTTCACCAAACTTTAACTAGACGCTCTCGCTTGATAAACTACATTTTTGCTGTATAAACCAAATCGTGCGATGATCGAGCAACTAAGTTCCCTTTCGATAGAACAAAAGATCGGGCAGTTATTTTTTATTGGGATCGGCGGGCCTGATCTCGATGGGGCGACTCGCCAACTGTTGTCTGAGATAACACCGGGCGGCGTTTGTTTGTTCGCCCGAAATATCAAGGGGTTTGAGCCGACTCGCGAACTGCTCGACGGCATTCGCACCGCATCTCGCATCGAACCGTTTCTCAGCATAGATCAGGAAGGCGGCCTGGTTGACCGTCTGCGGCGGATAATGACGCCGATGCCGGCGGCGAACAAACTTCCATCTGCCGAATCTGCGGCCGAACAAGCGGCGATCATTGGCGAAACGCTGAGTATTCTCGGCTTTAACATGGATTTCGCTCCGGTCATTGATGTAATTGACGATGAGCGGGGCAAGCATTCAAATGGATTGTTTTCGCGTACTTACGGCTCGTCGAAAGCGGTTGCGGCGGAACTTGCGGGTGCGTTTCTCGACTCGCTGCAATCCAAAGGAATCGTCGGATGCGTCAAGCATTTCCCCGGCCTCGGGGGCCGCCGAGGTCGATTCGCATGAGGATCTGCCGGTTGTAAATATCTCAGCCGTCGAACTCGAAGAAACCGACCTTTTCCCATACCGTGAATTGCTAAAAAGCAACTCTGTTCACGCCGTCATGGCCGCCCACGTTTGCTTTCCACACCATCCACTCCAGGAAAAAGATGCGAACGGCAAGCTTTTGCCGGCCTCGTTAAGTTATAGTTTTATTACAAAATTGCTTCGCGGCGATTTGGGTTTTGATGGTGTCGTTATCACCGACGACCTCGAAATGGGAGCGATCATCAAGAATTACGGCATCGGCGAGGCCTGCAAAATGGCGGTTCTAGCGGGTGTTGACATGCTCGCGATTTGTGCCGACCCTGCGAATATTCGCTCTGGTTTTGAAGCGGTTTGCCAGGCGGTCGAGGGGGGCGATATCTCGATGGAACTGATCGACGCTTCGCTGGCACGCATCGCGCAAGTTAAGGCCGAGCTTGCCGCCCCGCCGGATTTCGATGCGGAACGGCTCGATGCCCTATCTGCCGAAACGGCATCTTTTGCCGCGAAAATATCACAATAGAGACCAAGTTTGTTTGGAGGAATTATCGATTTGCGTAAATTATTTTTGTTGTTAGTGATCCTTTCCTTTTTTGCCACAGCCTCGACCTGTCGGCGCCGAAATACGGATGCTGTGACGGTTTCTCTCTCTGAGAAATTCACCGCTTTCGACACGCTGACATCCGCTGCATCCGATGTTGCGGCGGAACGCGTAAAAACGCTGATGTTCAACGCCCTTGTCAAAAAGGACGCGAATTTTGACTATGTCGGCGAACTCGCAAAGGACATCAAAACTTCAGAGGACGGCATGACGATCACGTTTACGCTTCAGGATGGAGTCAAATTTCACAACGGCAGAGAATTTACGTCAGCGGATGTGAAATACACGTTTGACGAACTGTTTAAGAGCAACGGATTCAAATCAGGAGCTTTCTTCGACACGGTTCCTGACGATTCTGCCGCCGCCGCAACACCGCCAAAGGCGGTCGATAACTCAAACGCCGCTGCCAAGGCTCCCGCCGAACCTAAAACCAAGCGTGTAGCCCATATATCGTCTATTGCAACACCTGACGCCAAGACAGTTATTTTCACGGTGACGCGGCCAGCGTTGCGGAACCAACTACTTTCCAATCTGGTTGCGATACCGATCATCCCGACAGATTCAGCCGCCCAGCAGAAGGACAAACCGGTTGGCTCAGGACCATTTAAGTTTGTTGCGTTTGACGCGTCGCAGAATATTGTCGAGCTTGAGGCGAATACGGACTATTGGGACGGTGCGCCGACAATTCCAAAGCTCCGTGTCAAAACGGTGACGGACGCCCAGTCGCTCCAGTCAGAACTGCAGGCTGGCGGTGTCGATATCGCCCCGCTGCCGACCAATCTGCCGCCGGACGTGCTCAAAGCGATGAACGGTGTTGGTAATTTGAAGGTCGATCAGTTTGACGGATCGAATATTCAATACCTGGTTTTTAATGCTCAATCACCTCCGCTAAATAACCCGAAGATCCGTCAAGCGATCGGTTTTGCCATCGACCGGCAAAAGATCGTCACGCAGCTTTTCTTCGATCAGGCAAAGCTAGCAAGCTCGATCCTGCCGCCGCAATCGTGGGCATATTCAGCTGGAATACAATACACCTACGATCCGACTAAAGCCAAACAATTGCTACAGGAAGCCGGATACAGAGGTGAAGCGATCACTTTCAAATACGGGGCCGGAAATGCCGCCACAAATCAGTACGCACAGGTTATTCAGAGTGCTCTGAACGATGTCGGCCTCAACGTCCGCATTGAGACACTCGAGGTCAATACGATCAGACAGCAGCTTGCTCAGGGTCAATATCAGATATACACCGGCCAATGGGTCGGCGGCAATCAGGATCCCATTTTTCTTCGTGATCTGTTCAGCTCGACAAAAATACCCGGCGGCTCGGTCTCATGCTGTAACCGCAGCCGTTACTCGAATCCTGAGGTAGATAAGATAGTCGAAGATGCCGTAAACTCAATTGACCGTGCAAAAGCTAAAGAGCTTTACGGCAAAACCTGGGACATCGTCAGCAACGAATTGCCGCTGCTACCGCTCTGGTATCCGGGGAATATGGTTGTTTACAACAAACGGATCGGCGGAATCAAGGTCAGTGCGAGTGGTGATTGGAGTTTTATTAAAGATATTACAGTCAGCAACTAAATTGGCCCTATTGCCTCAAAATAAAACGCACTTGAAAAGTGATTCGTTGCCTCATAATAAAAACCACTTGAACGTGTAGTATTCAAGTCGTTGATTTCGAAGATTTTCGAAGAGTTTTGTGATAGAGTTTTTAGTGCCTGCACGGAGGATAGGGCGACGCTGGAGAGCGACCTGAGCGCCGTTGCGGGGGAAGGTACGGGGCGGCCGAGTTTGTGATTCGGCCGTCTCTTTTTTGTCCCGTACTTTCCCAAAAGCGATAAACTCATTTTCTTAACCTTCGAGGCCCCTTTATCTAGCCCAGGCACCTGCCTTACGACCGGCGACCAATGAAGAGAGTCGCCGCTCGGTTGCGGGTGATCTCTTGAGTGTACTGATAGATTTATCAAGCTTCGATTGGAGGTGCTCGATCTGGCGTTTGAGCTCGGCCGGATTGAGTGCCTCGTATTGATTTCGCAGCTTTTGTTTCACTTCGTCTGAGATATGCGGTGATGCCAGCACACGGGTGTATGGCGTTTGTGCCGCGTCGTATTTCTTACGCACCCGGCTGCCGATACGTTCTCGCTCGATGAGTTTCATTGACGGCATAAAGAAGTTTGTATAAAGCCGCAAGTGACGATAAAGCTCGTTTAGCAGATCGAGCTGCTCATCGGTATCAAAGCGTGCATAACCGACGGCCCGCCGCACGACGGACCAGTTTTTCTGCTCGACATAGCAGTTGTCGTTTTTCTTGCCAGGTCGAGAGCGTGTAAAAGTAATCTCTTCCTTTCGGCAATATTTTTCAAGGGTGTGATTGATAAATTCGCCTCCATTGTCGCAATCAATGCCCAGAAGATCGAACGGGAGACGTACCTTAACTTCCTGTATTGCCGCAAATACGTGTACCTCCGCCTTGTTCCTCACGCCCTCGGTCTCGGTCCATGTCGTGGCAATGTCCGTCACATCCAGCGTCTGACAGAAATCGCCCGCCGCCACTCCGCCGTCGTGCCCAACCAGGTCGAGTTCGGTGAATCCCGCTCGAGCGTCGTCCCATTCCGAAAAAGTGCGAATCGGAATCTGATGTTTGAGCAGCGTACCCGGCTTCGTGTGTGACCGTCCTTTTAGTTCATACTTCTTTCGCTCCGCTCGAAGCACTCGGTCGATCGTCGCCGGACTTATCTGAGACAGCTTCCGCCTGATCTCGGCATCACAGCTTATCTCGCCAAATCGCTCCAGCCGCTCGACGACCTCTGAGAGGACCGGGCGCAAACGCTTGCCGCAGATATAATCCATCACCTTCCAAACTTTCGTCAAAACCCGTACCGTCTCTTCGCAATAATACCGCCGCCGCCCGACACGCCCTTTGCGTCCTGTCAGCGTCACGCGCATTATCTTCTTCTCGCTAAATCGCTCCTTCCGCCCGTAGTGACGCAGCAAACGACTCGCATGCCACCTGCTATACTGCGTCGTCTGCACAAATTCGTCCAGAATCTTCCCCTTCTGACCCTTCCCGGCCCTCTGATACCGCCTCGCCGTTACCGCCACCACCTCTCGTCTCGCTGCCATAGTTATCCTCATCCCACGCCCTCCAATGCTCTTAACATTGAAGGCTTTTTGCCTTACCTTTTCGAGTGGTTTTTATTTTGAGGCAACGATACCTCCTTCAAGTGGTTTTTTTGTGAGGCAATTCGTTGGCTTGACAAATGGTTCTGATTGGGTAAGATTATTGTTTGCCCACGCGGGAGTAGCTCAGTGGTAGAGCGCGACCTTGCCAAGGTCGAAGTCGCGAGTTCGACCCTCGTCTCCCGCTCCATTTTAAGAAGTAGGCAGTTTGCAGTCGGCACTAAGCAGTAAGTTTTTTTAACTGCCCGGTGCTCACTGCCAACTGCCTGCTTTTATTTGATGGTCGCGAATTTTATTGAGGAGTAGGCTGTTGGCACTAGGCAGTATTTCCATCTACGATCTGCCCACTGCCCACTGCCAACCGCCCACTCTTATTCGGCTGTCAACTTGAGGTCTTCCCTGAGTTTTGCGAGAGCTGTATTCTTCGGATCGACAGATTCGAGCTTCGCAAGCGTCGTATTCGCGTTTGCTCCGTCGCCTTTTTTCGTATATGCGACCGTTAGGTTTTGCAGCGTTTGGATGTGGTTCGGGTCGGTTTCAAGTGATCGTGTGAATTCCTTGATGGCCCGTTCGTAGTTCGGCGGGTCGCGGAAAACAAACGTCAGTCCGAGGTCGTTGCGAACATTTACATCTTCTTCTTTCTTTTTGAGTGCTGCCGTGTACCATTTTTCCGCCTCCTGGTATAGATTAGCGTCGAAATTTGCGTTTCCGAGATGGACGATAACTTCGCGGTCTTCCGGTTTTAGCTTGTTCGCCGCGGATAGGTAAGTGATTGCTTCATCAAACCGTTCGATCTGATAATAGGCCTCGGCGGCCCTTAGCTGAGCCTCAAAATCATCGGGAGCCGCTCGAGCCTTGTCGATGGCGGCTTGGATGCCAGGCTGCATACCTCCGGGCGCTCCGGTGCTTCCGATATCGGGGTGGCCGGGCGGCATATTAGAGTTCCCTTTCATCTCGGCTGCGCCCGGAGCGGTCACGTCTTTTTGATTTACCGAATTGGCAAACACAAATCCGATGATCAGGCCGCCGAAGAGGCCGACAACGAAAGAAAGTATAGTATTCCATTTCATAGACTTAAGCGTACGAATGAAGCCCGGGAAGCAGATAGCTCACACCGAGATAAGTAAAAACAACAAACAGGAACGCAACCACGGCAAAGTACGCCGAGCGTCGGCCGCGCCAGCCAAACGCGATCCGGGAATGGAGAAATCCGGCGTAGGTCAGCCAGGCGACGAGGGCCCCGACCTCTTTGGCGTCCCAGCCCCAGTATCTGCCCCACGATTCGTTTGCCCAGACGGCACCCGTCATCAACAGAAGAGCAAGCCCGGCAAATGCGACGCCGGCGAGTCTATACATCAGTCCATCAAGAGCTTCGGCCGACGGCAGTATAGACCGGATACGCTCGGTCTGTATCCCAAATAGCACGATGAAAAGCGTTCCGGTAAACGCCGTAATCAAGGCGGCAAGTTCTACAGGATTTGCGTTTAGGCTGAGGTGAAGCTGCCCGGCATTTTGCGTGATCCAGGTGTTCGCCATGTCATAGAGCTGTTGTTGGCCCATTACATTGATCTGCTGCTGCGGCATCTCTTGCTGCTGGAGCATCCAGACCGCAAACTTTGGATATTGCGACGGCCTGATGAGTGCGACGACATTCTCAAGCGTCTTGAGCTGGTAGACCAGGACCGCGATGCCCGCTCCCTGAAGGGCTAGGGCGGCGTAGAGAAAGCGATTTCCCCACGTTCGTCCGTCGATATTATCTTTCGAAATAAATGCCCCATACGCGACGACCGCCGCGATCAGAGCCCCGGCAGCCGCGACAATCAGCCAGCCGACGTATGGAATGTCCGCACGGAGGGCGAGCGACATTCGCGAGGTACCGGCAAAGATAGATGCGGTGTACGTGCCGAAAGTCGCCGGTGCAAAAACGCTGAATTTGCTGATCGTAACAAAAACGGACAGTGCAAAAATACCGGTCCAAACGGCCATTTTCTCGATTTTTAGCCCGTCTTTTAGCAGATAAAGAACCGCGACAGCAAAACACACCAGAGCGATGCCGTAACTAAGCGAGGCGATGCCGACGTGGATCGGACGCCAGTAGGAATCGAGCACCGGCGGGAGATCGATGATCTCGCTGCCGATGAATCGTGCCAAAACCAGGATGATCGCCGCGAGCGGGAGCGAAAGAACTGCGACAATACGAATACTGTCTCGCCGCATCACGAGTAGTGTTGTGATTCCCGCACCGAACGCAAATGCGAGGCTGAGATCATACAGATTTGCGAACGGCACGTACCTGAAAACCCACGGCATGTCCGCCGCGCTTGATCCCTGAGCCTGGAAGATCGCCAATTCCCGATCGTACGCGGCGACCCATCGCACCAGCCAACTGGACAGGTTAAAAAAAACACCGAGCGTCGCGGCCCACATTCCCAATTGGTTCGCGAGCCTGAACGGAGCGTACAGATTTGTCAGATGAAAAACCGCCGCAACCAAATAAGATGCCAGAGCCAGCATCATCAACGCTTCGTCGGAGATGAACCTTTCGCCGCCTACATTGAGCCTGGCCATCACTACGGCAAGTGAGCCGCCGATGGCGAGCACGGCCGGAATGTACGATCGCAGTACTGCGTGATTGCCTAATGTCCGGTTTGACTCATTTCCCGCAATTATCGGACGATCCAAAATTTCCTGGTTCATGTTCGTTTGGTCTCCAAAGTGCTGATAAAGCGCCGAAATTTTTCGTCAAAAGCATTTGGGCTGCGGTTGGTGTTGCCACCGAAGACGACGTTCCTTATTTCAGTGTCGCCGTTTTCGATAGCGGCCCAGACGCGTTGATGAGAAAAGAAAAATACGCCGACAAGTGTGGTGAATAACAGGATGAACCCGACGTAAACGACTGTGGCGCCCGGATCATGCTGCACGGAAAGAATGTGCTGGTCGGCAACTTTTTCAAAATCTGTCAATTGAAATGTATATCCGCCGACTGGCTTATTCGATACTGGAAGATTGGCCATTTGCGGCCGGAAGGCGTATGCGGTCTGCGGCCCTGACCCTGACCCTGCTGGCGTTACCTGAAGCACGGCGGCCGGATTCACATAATCTGAAGTGTTTTCGTTCGGGTCTTCCCCGCCGACGCGAAAATTTCCCCGAAATTCGTTGAACATGATTCTGGTCCCGTCAACAAGAATTCCGGTTCCGTCCCGGTTTATTGATATTTCCTGGCTATCGCCGTTGCCTGCCGGCGTTGCCTTGATCTTTATACTGCGGGCCCGTCCGACCGGAGTAAAACTCGCCTGGAAGAAACGATAGCCCCGATAATCGAACGGCCGGTTCATCTGCACAAAGGCCTCATGTGTGCCGGTCTCGTCGGTGATGGTAAACGTGGTCATCCAATCGATCGTATTCTGGGCGGCGAGCGAACCATCTTTCTTGATCAACCTCTGCAGCATATCGATACATGCCACATTAAATGGGAGTCGCTTGGTAATCTCACTCGCTTTGTCCAGGTCAGCAACGGTCTCGAACATCAGGTCGGTTGACTGGCCCGGCGACAAAGGCATTTGGCCCGTCGAGCCAAGTTGTGCGGTTAGAAAGCCGCCCGCGAAGATCGTCAAAAGGCCTACATGAACCGCAAGGTAGCCAAAGCGGTTCCACGTTCCGGACTGCCCGAAAACGAAGGTTCGGCCGGCTTTTTCAGTTACTCCGACATTCCGCCAGCCAACGGCCTTCATTCCGTCCATTACCTGCCGTGTGATCGATTCCGTCGATCCTGTGACTTGTAATTCAGATGTCTGGCTTTGGTCACGGAGCCATCGGACAGGGACGGTCAAATTTGGCTTGGAAACAAATTTCCAGGTTTTCGGAAAGCGATCCACGGAAGCGAGAACAATGTTCGTAGACACCAGACAGAGAAGGGCGTTGAAATACCAGGCACGATAGATATCAAATAGTCCGAGACTACCGTAAACAAGGCGTTGAGCGGGTGTAAGCTCAGCGAAATACCGGTCAAAGCCGTCGACATTTTGCTGCATGATCAGCATCCCAATAAGGCATGCGAGCCCAAGCAACGAAAGAAGAGTGACTCCCAAACGGACTGAACATATTACCCGGAGAAAGCGCGAAAGGATAGATTCCGCAGGTTTCGATCTGGCTGACAAACGTGCCGGGTTCTTTACCATCTGCTCGATTGTCGACATAAGGTTTACAAGACTCCTGATGCTCCGAAAGCAATGTTTGTGCCTCGCCGCCAGACCTAGCGATTCGGCCTCAACTTATCGGTGAATCTACGGTTTGATCGACAGTTTGAGTCAAACCTCAAGATTCAAAGTTCACCACCGGCGGCCGCGAAACTTCCAGCTATACTGCGTATAATTTCGCGAGTCGGCTAAAAGCGATGTGACCCGTGTCACATCGCGTCCTGGTTTCAGCGAATAAAATATCTTTAAGGCAAAAGTGCGCAATGGAAACCACTCGAAGAAAACCAAACCTCCGGATAGTGGTTCTTTTGCTGATCTGTGTTCTGCTTGCTTTCGTTTCGTTCAACCTTCGATCCGCTCCAGCCGTTGCGGAAGCCGGAGTGGTGCCAATGCCGACACCTCGCAAGGCCCGATATTCAGAATTTCCCCATAATGCCAAAGCTCACCGCCTCGACTGTGCGACCTGTCACAAATTCCCGTCGTCTAATTGGAAAAAGGTGCGCACGGGTCCAGCGGCATTTGAGGACATTACCGAGTATCCAACGCACGCATCCTGCGTGAAGTGTCACGCCCAGCAATTCTTCAAAGGGGCAAAACCCGCGATCTGCTCGATCTGCCATACAAATCCGTCACCGCGCGACGGTTCGAGACACTCATTTCCGAACCCGCGCGAAATCTTCGACCTGTCAGCAAAAGGCAAGAATGCCCAGTCGGATTTTGTCGTCGGATTTCCGCATGATAAGCATATCGAGATCGTGAGCGCGAGTGCCGGGAAGCGGGTCTCTTTCGTCGAGGCCTCGTTTTCCGAACGGACACGATCCGCCGAGGAGAGCTGTGTCGTTTGTCATCAGACGCAAACACCCCAAGGCACGGCGGAAAACGAATACGTGACCGCTCCGCCGCCAAAACTCGGCGACGCATTCTGGCTGAAAAAGGGTACGTTCAAAACGTCACCGACCGGGCACGCGACGTGTTTCACTTGTCACTCAAAGGATGCTGGCATGTTACCGGCACCAAATAATTGTGCGGCTTGTCATCAGTTAAAGCCGGCTCAGCCGCCTTCCGATTTTGACGCAAAACTCGCGTCGTCAATGAAAATTGCTGACAAGACAATGATGGATGCCTGGCGGCGGAGGGATTCGGCTGGGACATTTAGCCACGAGTTTTTTGCCCATGTCGAACTCAGTTGCGCCACATGCCATAACGTGTTGACGATGAATACCGCCGATCCAAAAACCAAGAAGGTCGGCATCGCGTCATGTGCGACCTGTCACGCGACGCCCACATCCGACGAAGGCGGAGCGCTCAACTTCGAAGCGGATTCGCGCAAAACTAACGCGGCATTTCAATGTACAAAATGCCATATAACGCTTGGAAAGCTGCCAGTTCCGGCATCGCATACGACAGCTCTAGCCACGGCGGCAGGAAAATGAAATTGGGGACTCGCAAAACTATATCGGACGTACCCCGTTTGAAGCGCGTGCAGGCGACCTTATTGCTGCTGGCGTGCGTGGCTTTCGGCTATGCGTTTGCTGCCGGAGACGTATCTAGACCGGAAGCCGCTTCCGAAATTCCCGAATATTCGATTGTAGAGGCGGTCTCTGTTTCTCAGGATTATTCAAGGTTTCAACACAGTAACCCGATGCATAACCGGCTTCCCTGTCTGCTTTGCCACAAACGGGAGGAAGGGCTGACGACGCCGAAGCGTTCGGGTCACACGCCGTGCGCCGGCTGTCACGTGCAGCAGTTTGCCGATAACACGAGTCCGCTGTGTGTTATCTGTCACACGCCAACGGGCGTAAAGCCGTTTCCGCCGCTACGTAGCTTTAATATTCAGTTCGACCATAGTAAGCACTTACGGCAGACCAATTGTGCAACCTGTCATAAGCCCTCGCGCCGTGGAATTGCATTGTCAGTTCCATCCGGTGTGGCCGCTCACAACACCTGCTTTCAATGCCACGGTCCTCGAACGGAGGTCGGCGGGCGAAACATCGGGTCCTGCGGCACATGTCATCAACCGGGCCGGCCGATACGAGGTTCGGACTGGGCTAAAGCATTCACAGTTAATTTCAGCCACCTGGAACACGTCCGAGGCGGGAACATGAACTGTGCCACATGTCACACGGTGCGCGCCCGAAGCGCGCGGGGCCGACAAGTGTCTTCGCCGTTCGCCGCTATGCACTTCGCCCCGAAGGGTTCGCAGAACTGCGCCAGTTGTCACAATAATACACGGGCCTTTGGGAACAGCGATTTTGCAAATTGTAAAAAATGCCATGAGGGACGGAACTTCAAATTCTAAGCTCGAAGACTGTGTAAAATTTCGCAGTCGTCGCGTAATTAACTCGATGGTTTTAGGTTGTGTAACGTACGAAATGTATTTTTTAACAGCAAATATGGATATTTGGACACATGACCTGCGGCACACTCATTGCACTATCTAAGGTTGAGAGCCGATCGGAAACACGCCGATGCGGGTTAAAAGGTTGGATAGGAGTTAGGTCATGAGAATCAAACGAATAAAATTATTTGCCATCATATTTTTTGCAATACCACTGCTTATATTAACGGTTTTTACGAGTACACCGGCGAAGGTAGCCGGCAATAGTGCGGATGACCCGGCGGCGGTATACAAGACGAAATGCGCGGCGTGTCATATGCCGACGGCCGCCAAGTTCTACGACCCCGCAAAAGCGGACAACGAACACGTCGAGGCCATTTTGAAGGGAAAGAAGGGTGAGAAGCCGCCGTTTATGCCGGGGTTTGAGGCAAAGGGCATGACAGAAGATGAAGCAAAGGGTTTAGCCGCCCATATGAAGGCGCTGAGAAGCCCCAAGTAGAACGAACTGATCGTCTGTCGATTGCCCCGTGCGCCTTGGCCGTTCCGATCAACAAATCGCATTTTTCTGAAGAAGGCGAATTTTGATCGGGCGGCCTTGGCACATTTTCGTTTGAGCCGGCGGATTTTTTGGAGACGAGGTAACACATGAAAGATGAGAATGAAGTCAGTCGTGAGAAGTCAGATCAGCCATCCGCCAGGAAACGAACGCCGGGCCTATTGCGAAACTACATCAGCTTTGTAGGATTTGCGATTGTCGCGGCAAGCTTGACCAGTTTTACTCTCCTTCTGATGATCGGGTTCATGGAGTCAAAGGACAACCCATATACAGACCTGATCACGTTTATACTCGTGCCAAGTGTCCTTGGATTTGGCCTTTTCATCGTATTGATCGGCGCGTTGTATGAGCGCCGCCGCCGTCGAAATATGTCGCACGACGAGATCGCGGCGTACCCCATTCTCGATCTAAATGACCCGCTCCGGCGGCGGTCGTTAGTTCTTTTCATGTGCCTCTCGTTCATCTTTCTCTTTATGACCGCATTTGGCAGCTATCGGGCGTTTGAGTATACCGAGTCGGTGCCGTTTTGCGGCCAGGCGTGCCATGACGTTATGAAACCCGAGTTTGTCGCCTACAACGCATCACCGCACGCCAAGGTGCGCTGCGTCGAATGTCACGTTGGCGGCGGAGCCGAGGCGTATGTGCGGTCAAAGTTTACGGGAATGCGTCAACTATATGGCGTGGTCACCGGACACTACAACCGGCCGATCCAGACGCCGGTTCATAATATGCGTTCGGCAAACGAGACCTGCCAGAAATGCCATTGGTCGGAAAAGTTTCATGGCGATCAGCTAAAGGTCTTTAATCATTATGGTTATGACGAGAAAAATTCGCTTGATCAGACGCGGATGCTGATCAACGTTGGCGGCGGCGATGCTGCGTCCGGCCCGGTTGGCGGTATTCACTGGCACATGAACATCGCCAACGAGGTGACCTTTATAGCGTCGGATGACAAGCGTCAAACGATCCCATGGGTTCGAATGAAAGATGCGACCGGCAAGTTCGTCGACTATGTGACTAAAGACGCCGGGCTGAATTCCCAACAGATCGAAAAAGCCCAAAAGCGAACGATGGATTGCATCGATTGCCACAATCGGCCGACACACATTTACCTTTCGCCCAACCAAGCTGTGGATCGTTCGCTAGAGGCAGGCCGAATAGATATTTCGCTTCCATTCATAAAGGCCAAGGCGGTCGAAACGCTTGCAAAACCATACCTAACAAATGACGAGGCCGTGGCTACGATCGCCACCGATATTAACGATTACTACCGGACCAATCATCCTGCAATCGTTGCTTCCCACGCCCCAGCAGTCGCGGGTGCGGTTTCCGAGATCCAACGCATATACCAGACTTACTTCTTCCCTGAAATGAAAACCGATTGGAAGGCCTCGCCCAACAACATCGGCCATCTTAACGCACAGGGCTGCTTCCGCTGTCACGACGGACAGCATTTCAGCAACGAGGGAAAGGTTATCCGCAATGACTGCAATATTTGCCATACCACCCTTGATCGGACATTCGCTGGAAAAACTGTGGCGGCAACAAATGGGGTCTTCGAACATCCCGTAAACCTCGGCGACAAGAACACCTGGCAATGCGCCTCGTGTCACAAAGGCGATCAGACGTTCAAGCATCCGTTAAATCTGGGAGACATTTCACAATTTCAGTGTGCGGAATGCCATAAGGCAGAAGGTCCCCGGATGAATATTGGCGGGTTGTGAACTTTCGCGGATACCTAAATAAAGGAAGGATGTCCGAAAAATAGAAATTTCGTTACAGATCCGGAGGAGCGGATTGTTATTGAACCGGAAACAAGAAATCCTAAAGCTCCGTATGAGCGGTATGTCTAGACTTACCTCGAGTTAATGTCGCCCCTACGGGGCTTTGCCCTTTTCTGCTTGAACCCTTCTATAAACATTTGGCTCCTTCGGAGCCGTCAGAATCCTATTTTACCGCCTTTCCTACATCCTCCTTGAGTAAATCGTTAACGAGCGACGTCACGGTTGCCGAAGTAGATCCGCAGCGACGTGTACGGCAGGTGAGCGGTGTAGTTTTGAGCAGGAAATCGATTAGTAAGAAACGGATTCATTTCGGGTGTTTCCCTATAGGAATAGTATTGGTAACCGATGTTCCAATCGACGTTTTTGCTGAGCCGAATAGCAAGCCGGGCCTCAGGCGTGTTGAAACGCATCGGGTACGAATTGATAAAGTTTTGCGGCCGCGTTTCAATCCGATTGCCTTGTCCCCCGTCATCGTTTATTCGGTAGCTGGCGTAAAGCGAGACACGTTTCAACGGCCTCGCATGTACATCAAAATAGAAGTAGCTGTCGCGGATGTAGTACTCGCTTATCCCCTGAAGAAACCTCGTCGTTGGAAACAGCGGGGTGCCTACCGGCACAATAATATCGCCGCGGCTGGTCTGGTGGTTATAGGTGTAGCCGCCGCTCAAAGAAAGTTCCGATCTAGGTGACCAGTCAACACTGGCTGAAAAGATCCTCGTTTTTGTTGAAAAAGTCGTATCGATCGACGGAAATGGTGTCGTACCTGTAAACGCCGTAGACAAGCCCGGGCTGTCGTTGTCTTTGGTTATGCCCGAAACGTTTAAGGTCACCTGCTTCATCCGCAAAATACTGCGAATACGAAAGTTTGCGACGTCGTTATTGGCGAGACGTGTGAACACATTGTCCGCACGGCCGATCTCGGCATCGGCATAGATCGACCAGTACTTTTTAGGTTTGATCTTCGCACCCGCGATAAGGGTGTGAGTTGTATTTGTGTGCTCCTCGTTTGTATCTCGCGTCACTATCCCGGTGATAAGATTGCGGTCAAGGGCGGTTAGTACCACGTCACGGGACGTAAAACGATAGCCGACGTGCAACCCGATCCATCGCCGCGCCTGATAGTCGGCATCAATGGTATTAGTGATTCGCCGGTAATCGGTCGTTCGAAACGCCGAGGTGTTGGTGATCGTGTCGGGCAGCGGCGTGCCCGCGGCGTTTGTGAGTCTTACGCGTTCAAAGAGGGTATTGTCTCCCGTGATATCGAACCGATCGTAGACGAAGGCATTCGACAACCGAAAATCATCAGTCACCCGATAGGTCATTCCGAGCTGGGCGCGCTTTTGAGGGCGTCTCGCACTTCCTGGCACGCTGATAATATCTTCCAGGATAAAGTTGCCCGTGTTTGACGCTCGTCCAGTGAGCGAGTCAAATTCACTTGTCTGAGATTTGCTCATCGAATAGATGAACCGCCCGGTCAGATCCAGCTTTTTAGCGAACGTCCTTTGGAGATAAAGGGCTACGAAATCCGTAGTGCCATCAACCGGCAAAAGCCTCAGCGAGTTGTTTAGGAATGACGAAGTTGCGGCCGGGTTGTTGCCCAGGTTAAAGCGCTCGAGAAAGAACCTCGTGTTGTCGCTAAATGAGCGGTGCCCGTAATTTATCCCGAGATTGAAACCGAGCAGCTGGCCTTCGAGCCCAGCCCGAAGATCGTCCGATTTCGTTTTGATTGCGGAATTGACCTGATACTCGTCACCCTGGAAGCGTATATTGTTCGTTCCCGGGCCGTTCGTATCGTTGAAAGAATAACCGAAACGCAACCGAAGGTCGTCGCTTTCCGGAAATACGGTAAGATCAAAATCGCCAAAGTTGTGTTTTGTATCCGCCTTGTGCTGCGAGCCGGACGGTACATTCTCTGACCAGACAATTGCGTGGTTCTTTAAATCATTGAAATACTTAACACTCCGGAGCTGCGCGTCAAATCGATAGCTTGCGGTTTTCTCGACGTTGAGCCGGAACGAGCCCGAAGGATCGGATCCCCACCCGCTGCTGGTAATAAGGGCATTGTCGAAGAGTTTGGTACCGGACTTGGTGTTGTTCTCGATCAGGAAGCTGGAGTCAAAGATACGAACTCCGGCCCTGTAATTAAGGTCACTGCGGAACTTTTCATGATCTCCGTTGACCGAAAGCCCGCGCAACCCGAATTCCATACTGGCCGTGATCTTATAACCGTCCTCGACTGTAGGCTGAGAAGCAGGCGACGGCGAGGGCGTTTGTCCCCATGTCGATACGGCACCAGCGAGACAGGCGATCAAAGAAAAACCCGCAAGTGAAAATAGATCTCTTCTTTTACTTCGCATATGTTTCGAGGCCTCCCTATCTGAAGAACAACCGGCTTGAGTTAGAACCATGAATGGCGGAGTGACAAACAGTGCAGTTTGTCTCGCGCATATTCGACTGGTTATGCCTGCTTGGAACTCCCGGAGCGATTTCATCGCTGATACCGGTGTGGCATTCGAAGCACGTCTGTCTTATTTGTGGGCGTTTCAGCATCTTTGGGTTGGCGGAGCCGTGCGGTGTATGGCACGTACTACAGCCTTCAAGTTTGAGCGGCCCGTGTTCGAAGACGAACGGCCCCTGCTTATTCGCATGACACTTGACGCACGACGCGTCTGAACCGATCGCCAGCTTGGTCTGCTTTGTTTCAAATCCGCCGTGAGCATTATGGCAATCGCCGCACTTCATGGTCCCTTCCAGTACCTTGTGGTGGAAGGGTTTGGTGAACTGCGATTTAGTTTCACTATGACAACTAATGCATAGCTGCGGGTCGTTCTGCTTGAGCATCGCCGCCGTCTCGAACGCGGAGTTCTTGTGGGCGGTTTCGCTGGCCAAGGTTATCGATCCCGGTTTTGACACAATAGGAGCCGTGCCGTGCGGGCTGTGACAATCTGTACATCCGACATCGTTGCGCCAATGTTCGCCTTGGCGAAAACTGTTATGACTCTCTTTGCCAGAGTGACACGCGAGACATGTTTCAGACGATGCCTTAGAATTCATCTTGTTGAATGCGATAATCGCGCCTGGAACTGTCGGATCCTCGACATGTTTTGCTCCCGCCCCGTGACACGATTCGCACCCTTTGGCCCTTTCCTTCCAACTTGGAACGTCCTTTAGCTTGGCATGCTTGGTGCGCGAAAACGCTTTGAACTGATCCTCATGGCACGCCATACAGGTTTCGCTTCCTACATAATCGGCCGGAGTTCCCATTGCGGGCGGCGTTGGCGTGGGCATCCCGTCATCGAAAGAAACGCCGAGAAGCTTTCGGGAAAGTTGCGGAGATCGCCCACCCGAAAACGAGCAACGAGAAAGTCGATAAAAGTACTACCTTGATCTTACTTAATGAAGCCATAATATTGTCCCCGTTTCATCCGAACACAACGATAAATTCCCGTTGCGCGATCAGCATATATGAGCAGCACAGCCCGCGATGTGAGCGCCGTCACAAAACCTAAGTAAATTAATCAAGAAACAAAAAGAATGAGGCGATTATGTGCTAATGTAGGTGGATCTCGCTGATCGCCTTCCCGTAGCCGTGGCCAATAACTTTGGCCACGGCAAACAATAATTTTGGCTTGCGGCGAATGACGCGGAGAAGCTCTTCGCGGCCAATAACAACGAATTCACATTTAGTTATGGTCCTCAGACCCTTATCAAATTTGGTATCAGCCAGGGCCTCTATGAGACCGTAAACCCGTTCCGCACTGACCGGCCATGCGTTGCCGGAGTCACCCTGGGCCGCCGCCCTAATGATGGTCACGCGGCCTGTCCGGTGGACATAAATGCTGACTGGCTCGTCGCCCGATCGAAACACGTCAACCGCTTTCGATATCAGCCTCCGGGTTTCAACGGAGGCGAGATCGTCGTTAACAACGCCCTCAATTGCAAGAAATAGCTCGTGCGCGAAATCGGGATTCGATAGCTTCAGATTTTGATCTACTGTCCGGGTGCCGCATTGTTAAACCTTGGTGGCTCTGGACGAACTATTCACAGAGAGGTGAAAGTGACGATAGGATGTTTGTCACACCCGATTGTGATGAATGTCACTCGGCGGGCGAATGCCGCCACGGGTGCCGACCATGTTCTTGAGCCTTAGCCGGTCGAGGATCACGAGGTCGGAGCCTTTCATAGTGATCAGATCGTGCTCCCTGAGGTAGCGCAACGCACGCGTGACCGTCTCTCTGGATGTACCGATCATCTCCGCGATCTCCTCGTGCGTAAAGGAATTCTTCAGCTTAACCCGGCCATCGACTCCGCTGCCGTTACCGCTCCAGCCGAGGAAGAGTTTTGCGAGCTTATCGACGACGGAGTTAGAGAGTCCGAGTGAGCAGATTTGCTGGTAAGCTGTTTGGTAGTTACGGCTCAACTGCCGGGCTGCATTTAGGGATGCTTCAGGATGCTCACGCAAAAATCGGAGGAAATCATCCGCCATTACATAATCTATCTGGCACAGGTCCAAAACCTCAGCCGTCGTTTCGTGGTCCGTTCCATTCAACACCGCGCTCAGGCCCAAAACATCACCAGCATTCGCTATTTCAAGGATAATGACTTTTCCATCCGAGGAACAGGTCGAAAGCTTGACCCTTCCCTGACACAGCATGAAAATTCCCTTGGACGGTTGACCCTCGACAAAAAGCATCGCCCCTTTGGCATAGGCTTTTGTCATTTTCATCGATTCAAACAGTTCGATTTCCCGTTCGGGGAGCTGGCAGAAGAAACCCTTTACGCGCAATTCACACCTCTGACACTTATCCTGAATGTGTAAGTTGCAATGGCGTTGCATAGTTGATGTCTTTCAGTTGATCGTCTCAGAAACCGGTCAAAACTCCTCTGCGTCTTTCAAACAACGCACGGCCCACCATGTTCAATGGCAAATCATGTTCCTCGATGCAGAACGTCGAAACCGCCGCAAATACGCACGTTCCGAGTAACCGCGGCGAAATGCTTACGAGTTTTGGTGCTTGTGTTTCCACTTTGCTGCGAAAAACTTCGCATGTTTGTCGTTAACCGATTTATCGATAATTACAACGCATTTTCCTCAAAACGCAGAACGGTTAGGCGACCGCTTTGGTCGAGAATATCGAGACCGTCTTCGTCGCCCGACGCGGTGAGCTGGAAGGAAAGTTTAATCGCGTTTTTAATCTCGTGTGTCAGCGAACCGGCCATTATTTGCACGGCCGGCGTATCACTGCGTACATCGAGATCGACGCCGACGAGCGGCAACCCGCATTCGATCCAATAGTCGGCGGCAACTCCGCTGTTGGGTTCAAAAACGCCGAGCCGCGTCGGTCGGCCGACGTTTTGTTCGCTAAAAAAATTTAAGTTCTTTGTCCATTCGTGTTGGATTTTGGTCGCATTCATTTTGATCATCTCTCACATTCGTCAGTTTTTCTTCGAGGAGCTTTGCCGATACTGTCAGGAAATCGTATGCCGTTATCAGGCCGACGAGCCGGCGGTCCTTAATGACCGGCAGACAGCCGATATTGCGTTCACGCATCAGGGCGAGTGCGTCAAGCGTGGGTGTGTCAGGGCAGACCGTTACGAGTTCTGTTTTCATTATGTCGCTAACCAGGACGGCCGCCGCTGGGGCGAATTTCCCAGACGCCAATAACTCGATCAGATCACGGTGCGACACGATGCCGATCAGGTGGCCGGCGTCGTCCTCGACCGGAACGTGGCGGACGTGCCGCCAATGCATCAGGCTTGCAGCGAGATCTAAGAACGTCTTCGGGCCGAACGGTAAAAAGATCAACGGCCATGAATTGCTCGACCGTCTTGTAATTATCGATCCACTCCGAGTTCGCGGGTATCTCGGCCAACGGCCATTCATGCAGTGGTTCACCGCTTTCCTGATTAGCTTTCATCGCGGCGGTCAACGTCCGTAGCCGGACGTTCGGCTTTGCCCGTTTGTCCATTCCCGCGAATGAATCGAGCATCCAGCCGGAGCCGGTTTTTTCGGCCCTGACCCTTGCCTCGATCACACCGAGAAGGCGGCTCGATGTCCGCTTCGTCAAGGCCGGCACGAATCAGGCCGCGGGTTGCTCTTGGCAGAAGCTCCTCGATGATGATCCGCCCGACGCGGCGGCTTTTACCGTCTATCCCACGGATCTGGCCGTTCAGTCCATATCGGGCGGCATTGAAGAAATTGTTTTTTGCGTCATCGAACGACATGTATTTAGTAATATCGCCGAATTCCTCCGGAAGCTCCGTCATTAGGCCGAGAAAGAATGCGGCGTTTGCCATTTCGTCGATTACGGAGGGTCCAGCCGGTAGATATCGGGCCTCGATCCGAAGGCCCGGTCGGCCATCGACGATCCCATAACATGGCCGATTCCAACGCCAGATGGTGCCGTTATGCAGCCGCCACGCGGCGAGCTGTGGAATTCCGCCTTTAGCGAGGGTTTCCATCGAATTTTCCTCGACCGCTTGCGTCAGCAGAATTCGAAATCGGATCGCGTCTTCGCGAAGCACTTCGATAATAGAATCCTCGACCCAACGCTCGCCGAAATTGACGCGAGGGGGCTGATTTCGCTCCTTATGAACATGTGACCGCGTATCGATGGCGTGCTGAAACAGGGCCAGTCGCGTCTCGTGCCAAAGCCGATGACTGAGCAGAATCGGAGAGTTTACCGCCGAAGCCAGAACTGGGGCGGCGATCGCCTGTGCCCAATTGTAATAACGAACAAAATCCCTCGCACCGACCTGTAGATGTACCTGAAAACTGGTGTTGCAAAACTCGATGAACGTGTCCTGGAGCGTTAGGTGAAGCTCGTCCAGCCCTTTGATCTGGATGTTTCGGTCGCCGCCATGCAGCATGGTAACGACTCGGTCGATCTCGTGGTATCGCGGGTTCGGCGTCAGATTATCGTGGGTCAGATCGGAAAGCTGTATTGTCGGCAAAATGCCGGCTAACACAACGCTCGCGTCAAACTTTCCGGCGGCCTTTCGGACAACTCCAAGGATCTCATTTAATTCGTCTTCCATCAGCCGAAGACAGTCTCCGCTAAAAGGGCGCGGCGTCAGGTTGGCCTCTAGATTAAATCTACCTATTTCGGTCGTCAGTCGGCCATCTTTGGCATCTTCGATAATCTCGGTAACAAGCGGTGCCGGCCGCATTGCAGAGTCAACCAGAAACAATTCCTGCTCGGCCCCGATCCGTCGGACATTTTCCTCGAAAAGACCCGAATCGAGCATCTGCTGAAATGCCTGTAGGTCGTTTAGCACACCGAGCGTGAATATACGCATCTGCGCATCGTCATATTCGCTTGTGACCTTCTTGTCGCCCATCAGTTAATGTCCTTCCATCTAAACGGGCCGTTTGTGTCGTTCCTTCGCCGGCTCACGATCAATTGATCACCCGCCCAACGTCGGCGGCGAAAGCCGAGCAGGTGAAATACCTGAAGTGGAAAAAGACGGGCTACACGTGTATTTACGACAAGTGTCGCCGAATCAGCCGGGTCGCGGTGAACGCCAGGAAGAATATGAATTAGTTTCTGAATACCAATACTGCGGAGAACACCAGATAGCCAGAGCCAGAACGGCGATATTTTCCGGCCGATAAAAAAGCCATCATTTCCAAGCCGCTGGTAGAGCGGCATAAGCATTTGACCTGATTCTGTTGCGGTTACTGGCCCGTTGCGATCCACGCCTAACACGTCGCCACGACCGACCGTATCGAAGTTTGCAAAACCAGGGTTCATTTCGAATTGATCATCCGGGCCGATAGCGTGCCGGTAGCGAACCTCAAAAATCCTGTTAGCTCCACCGGCAAACTGTTGTCGATATTGCTCGAGTTTCGGATTGTCGCTGGAATCGAGTATTCCCGAGTTTGTAAGCGCCAGCCAAATCATTGCTTTGTGGTTCTCAATCGTGCGTTCCGACAAGTGCTGGCCGCCCTCGAACCCCATCGTGACCGCGCCGGCATTATTAAGATATTCGAGCAGCGTCCCGTCCAACTGCTCCTCAATGCCGAGCAGGATCGTGACTGGGAATTTTTGTGCGAACTCCCGGTTTCGCATCGTATCGCCAACTGTGGCGAACGGAAGTCCGTCGGCGGAGGTTGAATGCAGATCGAGGACAAATACTTCATCCATTGCCGTAATCAGGATGCCGTCAAGCGTCTGGTCAAGTTCACTAAGTTCCATGCCCTCAGCAGTAGACGTGAGACTGCTTATGTTGGACATATTCTGAGGCGTCCAAAAACGGTTCAGATCAGCGTCGATAAACCGAACTCCTCTCGCGAGGGCTCTTGTGTTTCCGGCGAGAAAGTAAACCCGGCCCTTTAATTTGTTCTGAACCCGGGCAATATCCTCTGAAAGCTGCGAGAGGGCCGTCGCTCCGCCGGGTTCATTGCCATGAAGGCTACCGATAACAATCAGCGTCGGACCGTCGGGCCTACCGACAAACACCCCGGCATTATGTTCGCCCTCCGAAATAGCTAACTGAGATTCGGACGGAAGTGTTCCTTTTTCGACCGCTAAGCAAATTTGCGGCTTCGTCATCGTCGAATTGTGTGTTGTGGTTTCCATTTATGATTTTTAATGCAACCCTCGTTCCACTCTTCAATCTACGATCAGCATAGCGATTCCATAGGTTATGCCTTTGAGGATGTAGGGCCTTCCCAGAATATTTCATTAGAAGCGCGGGAAAATACGCACTCTTCACGGAAACTGGAAGGCGAAGGTATTGGCCCTTCCCAGGTGTACGCGTGTTTCTGAAAGGCCATTGTCACGGGAACACATATTGCAGTGTTTTCATGGAGTATTTGCGATAGAAGCACGGGAGGCCGCTATGACACTTAACTTGGATAAACCAGATTGGAGGATATTTTTTGAGCGCTTAAGCCGTGATCTCGCGGACTGGGAGACGACGGTTTATGTTCTAAATGAGAACTCGGGGGCTCAGATACTGTCAGAAAGATTACCGTTTAGCGGGCTGATCCTGGATAAGAAATGCGGACGGGAAACTATCGAGCTGCTGATGGGAATCGGAACTGAGTATCAGCAAACTCACAACATAATTGAACCGACCAAAGTTGCGTTCGCATGTCGTGCGCGAGGCCCGGCAGGGACGCTGGACATTGAGGACGCTTGCGGAACAACGACGCTAGTCACTTTTCTTCAACCGAGACGATTGCTAGCGGATCACTCTAGAGCAGACACAGACTGACAAGTCAGAAGCGCCACGTAAAACAATCCGTACCCACTCTAACACGGCCGACAACTCAGCAATTGCGGCGGAATGTCGATTCGAGCTTCGGTCAGGCACTGTATTGACCAGAATACCATGTTGCGGCGGCTTGTCTTTACTGGCTGTTTTCTGACACCGCGTACGTAGGACCTATTGGTGCTTTGCCTGCCAGAAGGCGTCATGGAATTCTTTCGCGTAACCCCAGAACCTTCCTTTTTTCAGGCGGTAGAGGGCGTCATCCCATATCCCATAATGAAGGTAAATTGAATCCGCCCCGCCCGCGTCGATGATGGTTGAGATCTCGTGATAATAGGCCTTTGACGGTTTTTTACCGTTGATCTCGGAAATTATGTTCGCCGAGGCGACCTCCGCCTGGCGGACAGCCATATGGGCGAACTTGGGACCGGAAAATGCCACAATGTCACCCACGGCATAGGTGCGGTCAAGATTCGTAACACGCATGAGATCGTCGACTCGTACATAATCTGACTCGTCAGTGATACCCAGATTCCGAAGTTCCGCATGACCCCGAAAGGGCGGAAGCAGCATCAACAGATCATAACCGATCTGGTGCTTCCTAGCTGAGAAAACCTGATCCGAATCGATCTCATTTATCGGCACCTCGTAATGCACGCTGATGCCATGACGCCTAAAGGCAGCCTCTAACTCGTTATGCAGGCGGGCTCCGCCGAACGCCGCCTCAAGCGAGTCGGGGAAGATGACGGACAGCCGTATCTTACGGCTGGCCACTTCGGCTTCAAATTTTCTCGCCAGGGCAAACGCCGTTTCGCATACCGGAACCGGCAGTCTGGCATCTGGACACAACCCGATCAAGATCCTTCCCTCGCGAAATTCCTGGATCGCCTGGCGGAATTTCAGGGCCGCTCCCGTCCCAAGCAAATGGTGGGAATATTCAAAAAAACCACCGACCTTTTCCGTCGCCAATCGTCGACCAAGCGCGATAACCAAAAAATCATAGCCGATCTCCCCGCAAAAATCCTCGCCGGCAATTTCCACCTTTTTTCGATCTGCGTGAATTCCTATCATCTCACCCTGGACAAATCGAACACCGATGCCCTCCAATTTCGCGGCTAGATCAAAACTGATCTCCTCAGGTTCGCACCCGCCAAATGCCAACGGGACCAACCCCGGATAGAAAGTAAAGTTTCGCCGGGGAGTAACGAGTGTGACCTGATCCATCTTTCCCACCGACGCGGCAAGGCGCTCCGCGGCGATGAGACCACCAAAACCGCCCCCTAAGATAAGAATTTGTGCCATATCATGCTCCTCAAACTATTGCCGGTGAGATTACGGATATTCTCATTGTTCTCGTACCATTAGAAATAATACGGATTACCCTTTGCGGGTATATCATCCCCTAACGCAAGAACTGTTCCGTTCCATTTGCGGGGCGTGCGGCTAAGCAAGTCGCGATTCGGCGGTGAGATCGAGTGATCATTCGCGCCCGCCAGAAATATTCCACAGTCGTGACCCGCTCGCAGTTCAGGAGTTTCTGAGAACCGAGGCCAGTGTCGTCAGAAGGTTTTCAGCCGTAAACGGTTTAGAAAGATAACCATTTACGAGTAGGTTCTTGAGTTCGGCGGTCTGGCCTTCACTCATAAGGCCGCTCATTACAATTACTTTCACTGTCGGGTCCATTTTCTTTAGCGCCCGCGTAAGAGAGGCTCCATCCATATACGGCATTGCCATATCAGTCAGAACTGCCTTGATTTCCAGGTGATGCTGCGAATAAACGGCTAGTGCGTCCGTGCCGTCAACCGCTGAGAGGGCGCGATACCCAAACCTGCTGAGCGTGGCCTCGGCCAGGCTTCGGATGTTTTCCTCGTCATCGACAATAAGTACAAGTTCGCCGTTTCCACGAGGCAGTTCTTCTTTAATGTCGACCGGATGAACCCCATCGGCGGTCTCAGCCGAGGGTACGTAAATCGAAAACCTCGTCCCCTGAGACGGCTCGCTATAAACGCTGATAAATCCGCCGTGGCTCTTCACTATGGTAAGCGATGTCGACAGGCCCAGGCCGGTTCCCTGCCCTATTTCCTTTGTTGTGAAAAACGGGTCAAAGATCTGCTGCAGAACTTCCGCAGGCATACCAGTTCCTGTATCCGTAACCGTCAGCAAGACGTAGTGTCCGGCCGCGGCCGCTATATACATCTGTGCATAGTTCTCGTCTAGCCGGCAATTTTCAGCCCTGATCGTAAGCGTTCCGCCCAAAGGCATGGCATCGCGGGCATTGATGCATACATTCATCAGTACCTGATGGATCTGGGTCGGATCGGCAGAGATCGTCCAAAGATCGGGCGAGATGTCATATTTGACCGTAATCGACTTGGGCATGGTTTCTTTCAGCACGCCAACAAGGTCCTTTACAATGTGCTTTAGCTGAACCGGGATGCGCTCGCCAGCCATTCCACGTGCAAAACTCAGCACCTGTTTAACGAGGTCGGCGCCTCGCTCCGCGTTCTCCTTGATGATACCAAGCCAGCGGATTGTCTCGTCGTCCTGAGCTGTCATGCGAAGCATGTCAACGCCCATAACTATCGGTGAAAGGATATTATTTAGGTCGTGGGCGATGCCGCCGGCAAGGGTCCCGATAGATTCCATGCGCTGGGCGCGGAAAAGGTGCTGCTCGGTTCGCTTTTGCTCGCTGATATCGGTATTTGTGATCAGGTAATAATCCGGCGCATCAATCTCATTTCGAACCAGGGTCCAGCGGCTTTCCGCGATGATCTTCTCGCCCGAGCGTGTTGTATGACGGGTCTCGGATTTCCATTCACCAAATGTTTCCAGATCCATCATCGCCTGCACAATGTGTTCCGGGTCGCCTGTTCCAAGTATATCTTCCAGATTCCGGCCCACAGCCTCTTCCGCCGGCCACCCGTACATACGCTCGGCGCCCTTATTCCAGTAGGTGATCTGATAAGTAAGATCGCAGACCAGTATAGCGTCCTGCGCCTTGTCGAGAAGCGACGCTTGTTGGCGGATACGCTCTTCGGCCAGCTTTCGCTCAGTGGTCTCATACCGGATCGCAACGTATTGAAACGGTCTATTGTCCTCATCGAGAAAGGGAACAATCGTTGTATACACCCAATAGATTGATCCGTCCTTTGCCCGATTGCGAAGTTCGCCGCGCCAAATTTTGCCGTTCGCGATTGTCGTCCATAGGTTGCGAATGAAATCTTTGGGATGATAATCGGAGTTGATGATCCGGTGATCCTGCCCGATCAATTCCTCGCGGCTGTATTTTGATATCTCGCAGAACTTGTCATTGACGTAAGTGATTTGGCCGCGCTGATCGGTCATGGCGACGATCGCGGATTCATCCAGTGCTCGTTTGAGGTCGGTGAGTTCCTTCGGCAGGTCCTGATTTGTCTTTGTTCCAGTCACAAAAATTATTGGTTCGGAGCCTCTGTTTCGTACCCCGCCTTTCTGAGTTTGTACCTTAACTGGTCGCGCGAAATGTCAAGCAATTTGGCTGCTCTGGTTAGATTGCCGCCAGTTCGTTCGATAGCCTGACGGGCCAGTTCAAATTCAACCGATTCGAGCGGAACGCCTTCGGCCGGCAGGACAAAATTCCCGGCAAAACTTCGGGTGGAAGTCGTTTTTCCGTTCAACATATCTGCTGGCAAATGAGTCGTCGTTACAAGCGTGCCATCTTCCAGTATAGACGCCCGTTCAATGACATTTCGCACTTCGCGCACGTTTCCGCTCCATGCGTAATTTCTAAATATTTTTTCAACGTCGGGCGACAGGCCGATGAGCGATAGGCCGCGTCGTTTTAAATTCGCTTTTTCAATGTAGTATTTAGCCAGCAAAATTACGTCGTCGCCACGGTCCCGAAGCGGCGGTATATCTACCTGTATGACAGAAAGTCGAAAATAAAGATCAAGCCTAAAATTACCGCTTTCGCTTTCCTGTTTGAGATTTCGATTTGAGGCGGCGATAATCCGCGCATCCAAATGTATGTCTTTTAGGCCGCCCACGCGGCGGAATGTTCCCTCTTCCAATACGCGGAGCAGTTTTGCCTGTAGCGCGAGTTCCATCTCGCCGATCTCGTCCAGGAAGATCGTTCCTCCGTGAGCTTGCTCAAACAGGCCTTCCTTCCTTTGTTTCGCGTCGGTGAAAGCTCCCTTTTCGTATCCAAATAGCTCGGATTCGATGAGGTTTGCGGGTAAGGCAGCACAGTTGATCGCCAAATACGGCGCGTTTGCTCGCTCCGAAGCGAAGTGAATAGCCCGGGCGAAAAGGTCTTTTCCGGTCCCCGTTTCACCGTTGAGCAGGATTGAACCGACATCCGACTCGGCAACACGAAGGGCTAGATCCATGGCCTTATTCATGGAGGCCGACGCTCCGACGATCTCGGAAAAACTAAACCCTCGCTTGCGTTCGGTTCGATCCCGAGTGACCTCACGGCGCAGCTCTCGCGTTTCCGTGGCATTCCTTAGCGTAACCCTAAGCTCCTCGACTCGGACGGGCTTCCCAATAAAATCGTGAGCCCCGCCGCGCAAGGCGGCGACCGTGTTTTCGACATCCACATTCCCGGTTATCATCACCGCGATGGTCTCAGGCGATTGCGCTTTGACAAAGGTAAGAATATCCAAGCCAGAGCCATCGGGAAGATCAATGTCCAGCAGAACAATCGCTGGTGACTCGTCAATAAAAGATTTCTTTGCCGACTTTACAGTGTCGGCTTCAACAATTTCGTAGTCCCACGTCCGCAAAGCCTCGCTCAATGCCATACGGACAAAGCGGTCGTCATCAACGATCAAGATTTTCCCGGCAGATGTGACCATTTCGGCGAAATTAGAAAGACGATTCTCACGCCAATTATATGCGCATTACATAAAACTAGAAAGCCCTTGCGCGAATAATTTCGCACTTTGACACCCGCTTCCGCGACGGAACCGAAAGAACCGAAGGTGACCACGATCCCAGAGCAAAGCTGTCACGAACTCTGCCGCACCACCGTAATACGGACGGAACACATAAGGGAGTCCCATGAGAACTTGGAGGAACCACAGCGTGATTGATATGGTTCGAGTTACGCCGATTCGTCGAACATGCGAAGGAAAAGTTTTATCAGGTACAATGAAGCGCACGGCCGTCGGGTGTAAATAGTGGTTTGGGGAACGGGTTTTGCAATTAGTTATCCAAGATCACCACGTGAACGAGATTTATGTTTGCCATTAAGTAAATCTAAATAAAGCAGTTAGGCGGCGTAGCCAAGTGGTAAGGCAGAGGTCTGCAAAGTCCGCAAACGCACTTTTCACCAGTTATCACACATCGTCATATACCGATATTTATTGACTTTCCTCGAAGTCGCGTCTAACGGGTAACAGTTGGAGATACGCAGTACTCCCCAAAGATTCCCCCAAAGTGACTTTTAGAGCGGTTACGGATTGAATTTATGGTATTTGCAACAGGTCAGAACCGCCTGCGTGAGCGGGCGGCACGATGTTTGCAAAGAATAAAACATTCGTAATCACCGAGTCCGGCCCGCCCGCTAGCGGGTTAATTTCAACACCATATATCATAGAAGTTTGTTACGTGGCCAAACGCACATTTATCCATGCTGCGGCATTTGCAGCTTTTATATGTCGCAGTTACAAAATAGTAGAAACTCTATGAATAAAAGCCGCTCTGATTGAAAGAACATTGGAACATTTCGAGGCCGTTCGGGCGAAGGATCTCGAAGCGATTTTGAGCCTGTATGAACAGTCGGATGACCTTCTTGTCTTTGTCGAGGGCCCGCGTTGGCGAACGCTCGGTTATAAGATGGTCGAAAAAGGCTGGACGGATTTTATGTCGTCGTCGATAAATGTCACGCGAGCCGAGTGGATCGACGACCTACGTTCGCGCGTCGTTGGCGATATGGGATTTGTGGCGGGAATTAACGAGTTGACAGTGAACATTGGCGGTAAAGAGCAGACAATTAAGTTTCGCGGGACGTTTGTCTTTCAAAAAAACAGCGACGGCGAATGGAAAGTCGTTCTCGAACACTTTTCTCAGCCTGCCGCCGATCCATATGGCGTCGGCGATTGGTTAAAAACTTAATGTGTAACCCTGAAACTCAAACTTTTATCTAATCGGCTCAGGCCGCACGCGGCACATTTGAACGCCGACGTTTTTTCCCTCATAAAGCCGAGCTAGCGCCGACGGCATATTTTCAAAACCTTCGACAATGTCCTCGACGGGTTTCAGTTTCCCTTCCCTGATCCAGCCTGCCAGTTCATCCATAACTTCGTTCCATCGGTGCAGGTGATTGTAAACGAAAAAGCCGCTCATGCGCCCCTCGACGGCGCGAAGACGCGTGTAATTTGCTAGGCAAAAGGGCACGTCGCGTGAATATTCCGAGATTGAGCCGCATAGAACAATTCGGGCGTGCATTGCGAGATTTTCGAGCACGGCAGTGAGCGTTTCGCCACCGACATTGTCGAAATAATAATCAATGCCGTTTGGGCACAGCTCTCTTAATCGGTCAGGAATTGATTCGTTTTTGTAGTCGATGGCGTTATCGCAGCCGAGCAATTTTACAAAATCACATTTTTCGCGACCGCCGGCGATACCGATAATTTTCCGCGCGCCAGTGATCTTTGCAAATTGGACAGCCAACGTGCCGACGCCGCCCGCCGCTCCTGAGATCACGGTTACGTCTTCTGCTCGCGGCTCGCCGCAGGCGAAGAAACCGGCGTGAGCGGAAAGGCCGTTCATGCCCAAAACTCCGGCCGCGTGCGAATATGGCAGATCGTGCTCGCGAACGCGAAAAAATCTTTCCTGCGGCGTCATGCCGCTAACTGCACACGTCTGCCAGCCTATGTTTCCCTGCACTATCTCGCCTTCGTTCCAGTCTGCGTGCCTTGACTTAATAATTTTTGCGACGCCGCGACCGCGAATAACGTCACCGATTTGCTGCTGCGAGTCGCCAGTGCGGTCGGTACCCATCATGTACATCCGCATGACGGGGGCAAGTCCGAGATACACAGTCTCGAGTAGAACTTCACCATCCGCAATTTCAGAAATCGGTTCTTCGTGCCACTCGAAATTCTCCGGCGCAACATTCCCGACCGGCCGCGACGCGATTCTCCATTGGCAGTTGACGTCGTCATGCTGCTCAAATTGTGTTGAAAATGAATTCCAGTCAGTTGTCACGAGTGCAGAGCAGTCGGGCGTTTTATGAACTCGCCGGGCATTTCGTCAGCGACGCGACCGTTATCGAACATCGTGCGACCGCGAATGATCGTCCTTACCGGCCAGCCTTTTGTCATAAAACCCTCGAACGGCGTGTGATCTTGTGCGGAGAGAAGTTCGGCAGCGGCGATAGGTTTTTCAATATTCATGTCGACGACGGTAAGGTCTGCGTCGGCGCCGACGGCGATGCAGCCCTTTCGCGGGAATAGACCGAAGTTGCGCGCAGGGTTCGCAGAAACCAGTTCCGCGATACGAGAGAGTGAGATGCCGCGCTTATGCGCGCCTTCGCTCAAGAGAATGGGATACAAAATCGACGAGCCGCCGAAGCCCGGCAGCGATTCCCAAACACCTTTTTGCTTATGTTCTTCGCCGCAGCACGCGTGATCTGAGACGACTGTGTCAACGTGGCCGCGTCGGATGCCTTCCCACAAGAATTCGCTGTGCTCACGCGTGCGAATCGGCGGATTTACTTTACCCTTTAAACCGATGCCGCTCTTGTCTAATTCTTCGTGATCGAGCGCAAGGTGGTGAAGCGTCGTTTCGAGTTTAATATCGTGGTTCGGATACGTCCGTCTCACATCAATGCCGGCTTGCAACGCGTCGCGGCTCGACAGATGAAGCAAATTTATCGGACAACCAGTCGCGTCGGCCAGAATCGCGGCCTCGTGAACCGATAGTTTTTCCGTCAGCGGCGGGCGTGCTTCGGAATAGGCTTTAAGTCCAGTGAGACCTTGCTGTTTTACGCGTTCGATGAAGACGCGAATAAGTTCCGGGTTTTCGCAATGCAGGCTTAGTGAAATGCGCGCTTTGTCTTTGTGCTTTTCGGCTGACTGCGAGACACGCGTCATCAGTTCGTATAAATGGCCGAGATCGTAATTCTCCGCCATCGTATAGTCGCTTCCTTTTGTCGAGTCGGCCGACAACGTCAACGCCTTGTAGAACATGTAAAACTTAAACGACCCGACACCTGCGTTCTCGACGAGCCAGTCGATCTCGTCAAGCTGCGGCTCAGCCATCGGAGCAATGTGATAGCAGTAGTCGGTGTAAAAATGTCCTTTCGAGAGTTCGAGAACCTCGGGAAAAATGTCGCGATACAGACCGGTCTTGTTCAAATAATGATGCCCCGTGCGAAAGTAACTGATTACGGTGCCGACGCCGCCCACAAGCGCCGTTCGCGATTCGCTCTCAGCATCTTGAGAGTGCGGGCGGTAAATTCCGATGTGATAATGCGAATCGACCGCTGCGGGAAAAACGTGTTTACTACTGGCATCGATGACCTCATTAGTTTGCGAACTGTCGATCTCGTCAGCGATCGCAGCGATCTTGCCGTCGCGAATGCCAATCTCACATTTCGCTTCGCCATGAAACGGAAAGACGACCGTTCCGTTTTTTAGTATCGAGTCAAATTTCATGCCTAGTCGTTATGATGGTGATGATATCCGTGTTCGTGTTCGTGTTCGTGGTCATGATCGTGATTGTGCTCGACGCCGAGAGCATGCAGCGTGTCGTGAATGTGTATGCGATCTTCTTCGGACTCTGCACTGTGCGACGTCGCGTATTCAAAATCAAAATGGTTATGATCTTTCGTCCACATCCATTTGTTGAGTTCGGGTTTTTGGCGAATCAACCTTGCCGCCGCCCGATCGGCATTCTCGTCCGGATTCGAGTACGCGTTGTGATGAAAATGATTGTGCAAATCGCCGTCGGTTCTGCCAAAACCTAAAATGCCGTGTTCGCTGTAGAACGCACCGTGATTAACATACGCCGGCCGCCAAAAATATCCGCCCGTCGGCAAATCGCCAAACTGCATCATCCACGACGTGCCCCAAACGTGATACGCCTCTTCGGCGCAATCGTGATAGGAGATGTTGTCTTGATTGAAGCCTGGTGTCATCGAATAAAGGAATGTCATTGCGTGAGTTTTTTCGTCAAAACTCAGCAACTTGAGCAAGCATCCTGACGCCGTCTGCGGAAACAGCGTCGGCACCTGCCATGGCATCTGGTCGTACGTAGAAAGTTGGACCAGACGATGCGTTTCGGCATCTGACATGTTCTCGTCGGACTCGACAATGTGCGGCTCGCTGTCGTTGTACATTACTAATGCAAAACAGCCAGTGTCGGTCGAGAACGCCGGCATCGAGATTCCGCGAGGTACGAAAAAATAGCCGCCTTTCTTCCAAAGTTTTTCGCCGATCTTCATCGAACCGTCCATGATAAAAATCTCGACATCCGAGTACGCAACCGACGGCGGCTGCTTGTAGCCCGCGTCCCACTGGACAGTCATCGTGCAGGCCCCCGAATCATCGTCGATCGACAACATCTTGTAGTTGTAACCCGACGGAATGCCCTTCAGTTCAAGACGCTTGAACGAAACGTCGCGGTCTACGAATGGTTCGATATGTTTGCGCATAAATGTGGTCTTAGGTTTTTGGTATTAGGTTTTCCAAAAACCATTCTTAAAACACAACCTTAAACTCCCGATCAGGCTTTATGAAAAGTTCTTCTTTCTTAATGATCTTCTTATTGTCCGCGTGCCAGTTAAAACCGGTCGTCGTGATCCGTTCGTAAAATTCGGCGATCCATTTTTCACGCTGCTCGGCCAACTCGACGTTCATCGCGTGAGCGATTTGCTCGTAACGTATTTTTTGCTCGGCGACCTCCTGATCGATCCACGACTGGATGTCAGCGTCGCGTTTTGGTTTCTGTTTTAGTATTCGTTTTGACATAAGAATTTTTCAACCACAGATGGACACACATAACACCGATCGACGATCTGCTTTTTTTATCTGTGTCCATCTGTGTTCATCTGTGGTTAATTTTCCTAGACCCAATCTTCCAATCCGTAAACCCTCACGGCGTTGTCAACCAGCAGTTTTCGCTTTGCCGCTTCCCGCAGTTCGAGTCTGTCGAGTTCGTCCATCGCGCGTTTGAAATCAAGCACCGGCCAGTCGGTGCCGAACATCACTTTGTCCTGACCGCGCGTATTGATGAAATTTATCAGCGATTTATCCCAATACTTCGGCAAGTGCGCGTCCGTCCCGATGTAAACATTCCGATGTTTCCACGCCATCGAGATCATTTCCTCAGTCCATGGATGTCCGATGTGAATTCCGATAATTTTCAATTCGGGAAAATCAATCGCGATGCGATCAAGCTTTATCGGTTGCGCAACGGTGCGCAAAAACCACTGTGCCGAATGCCCAACCTGAATCTGAATCGGCACGTCGAGTTCGGCACATTTTGAATAAAAAGGATAATAAATCGCCGAGTCGGGTGGCTCGCCAAACCAGTGCGGATAAAGATGCGCCCCAACGAAACCAAACTCTTTTACCGCGACTTCGAGCTTCTTGACCCATGTCATTATCCGGCTCGGATTAACGCCGATGATGCCTTTGAACCTGTCAGGATGAGCCGCACAAACTTCCGCTATCTTTTCAAACGGCTTCTCAAAATGAATGTTAGACCCGACCGGGCCGCCCGTCGTCGCAACGAGCAGACTTTTGTCGATGCCGCCCGCGTCCATCATCCCAATCTGCTCATTGAGCGTAATGCCGTCCTTCGTTGATTCCAGAATATTGATGAGCGACCAAAACTGATCTAACTCCGCCGGATAAGCAGAGGTAATCTCTTTTGTCCAAAGGTTAACAACAATGTCGATGGCATTTGTCATTTAGAATTTTTTGCCACGAATTTCACGAATGAACACGAATAAGAACCTGGCTTTTTTTGATTCGTGCTATTCGTGTTATTCGTGGCTAAATCTTTTTCTTAAATCTTTCTTCAAAATCTTTCCCGTCAAATTTCGCGGCAGCTTGTCGATAAATTCAACCGATTTCGGTTTTTTAAAACCCGCAAGTTTCCCTTCGCAAAAATTGATCAAATCTCTTTCAGACAATGTTTCTCCGTCTTTCACAACAACAACCGCTTTTACTTCCTCGCCCCATTTTTCGCTTCGAACGCCAATAACCGCGACCTCAAAAACTGCTGGATGTTGCTGCAAAATTCGCTCGACCTCGGACGGGTAAACATTTAACGCTCCCGATACGATAAGATCATTCTTGCGATCGACGAGATAAAAATAACCTTCCGCGTCACGTCGCGCCATATCTCCGGTTCGGAGCCAGCCGTCACGCAAAACCTTTTCGGTCGCCGCCGCGTTGTTCCAATAACCCGACATATTCGCCTCGGTGCGAACTGCAATTTCGCCGACTTCATCGTTTGGCAACTCATTCCAATTCTCATCGACTATCGCAACATCGACGTTTGTCTGTGCACGTCCGCACGACAGCAGCAAATGTCGTCGATCTTCGTAATCGAGCGCCTCGCGATGATCGGCTGGTTCCAAAACCGTTCCGGAACAACCTGTTTCGGTAGTCGCGAACGTCTGCCGAAAACTGCATTTAGGAAATCGCTGCATCGCTTCACGCAACACCGGTTCGGGAATCGGTGAACCACCGTAAAGTAAAACCTCAAGGCTGCTCAGATCGTGCTGTTTCGAAAATTCTGATGCGAGCAACATCTGAATCGTCGTCGGCACTAGATTTGTAAACGTAATTTTGTCACGTTCAATCGTTTCACACGCCGTTTTAACATCATAATTTATCAACGAAATCTGCGAACCAACGTAAACCGCACAATAAATTCCGGCAATTCCCGCAGCCGAATAAAGCGGCGACGGCAGCATCACGCGATGTGTTTGCCGACTCGCAATTGCGTGAACATGAACTAACATCCCGACCAAAAGCGAATTGTGTGTGTAAACCGCGCCTTTCGGAAAGCCAGTTGTCCCGCTGGTATAGAGCAACATTGCCGCATCATCAGATCCGATTGCGGATCGCGGGTCGCGGATCGCGGATTCTTGTTTCTTCGCAATCGACTGCTCAAATTCACGAGGGCCGATAATGTGCTGAAGACCGTCGACCGCAGCCTTTACTTCGCCAGCGTTTGTCGCCGTCGACTCATCGCAAATAATCGCTTTCGCCCCAGAATCTTCGGCAATGAACGCAACTTCATTTGCCGTCAGCCGATAATTTACAGTAACTGAAACCAAACCGACTTGTGCGAGTCCGAACAAGGCTTCAACCCACTGATTTGAGTTTTTCGCGTAGATCGCGACGCGGTCGCCGCGTTGCAAACCTAGATCGAGCATCGAGCTTGCGAACAGACAAGCGCGTGAGTTTAGTTCGCTCCATGTAAAGCGTAAATTTTCAAAGATCAAGCCAGTTTCGTTTGGGCAGAGACGCACGTTTCGTGCCAGCAAATCACCTGCAGAATTTAAGCCGCCAAAGATCATCGAATGTCAGGAACTGAGCCGTAAAAGTTGAGACCTTAGTATTACACAATTTATGACTTGACGGTAGCTCACGCAGGTAGCTTTTTTGTCGAAATCCTATCATAATAATTTGATATAAGTCTAGGACAAATCTGTCCAGATTCGTTGACAAACATCAATTTCTAGAAAATAATAGTGTCACATTAAATTTGTTATAAGAACATAACTTTTCTGGCCCTAAATTGAAATTCGGCCGGCGAAAAATAGATCAAAAATTATGGCATACAGACTTGGAATCGACGTCGGCGGCACGTTTACCGACCTTCTTCTTTTTAATGAGGCAACAGGGGCGATGTCGCTGGAAAAAACGCCTTCGACGCCTGCTGATCAATCGATCGGAATTTTGAATGGCATTAACAAAATTGTCGAATCCGGCGGTCTATTGCCGGATGATGTGAAACTCATTTTGCATGGCACGACCGTTGCGACCAACGCTGTGCTGGAAGGAAAAGGAGCACTTGTCGGGCTGATCACGACAAAAGGCTTCGAACAAATATTGCACGTCGCGCGTTCGCAGACGCCTGGGCCGCTGGCTGGTTGGATCATCATGCAAAAGCCAGATCCGCTTGCGCCGCTTTACCTGACACGCGGAGCTTCCTGCCGGATGACGGCGAAAGGCGCCGAGGCTTCGCCGGTGGATGAGGCGGAAATACGTTTGTTTGTGAAAGAGCTGCACGACGCCGGGATCGAGGCGTTGACCGTTGCTCTGATAAATTCGTTTGCCGGTGGTGAGCATGAGCGAGCGATCCGTGACATTGCACAGGAAATGTATCCCGATCTGCCGGTGACAATATCGACTGACATTTTACCCGAGTTTCGCGAATACGAACGCTGTCTGACAACGGTTATGAATTCTTATGTGCGGCCAAAGATGGCGAATTATCTGAAGGGAATACAAGACAAACTGACTGATGCCAATCTGAATCCGACGGTCAATATTGTCCGCTCTGACGGCGGCGTGATGTCAATCGAGGCGGCGAAGAAAAGTCCGGTGAACACCCTCCTTTCGGGACCTAGCGGTGGAGCGGTCGCTGCGGCCTACGTTGGTGAGCTTGCCGGTTTTGACAAGGTTCTCGGCTTTGACATGGGCGGCACGTCGACAGATGTTTGCGTAACCATGGGCGGCGAGCCGAGCCTCGTGCGCGAGACGCGCGTCGGCTATTATCCGGTGAAAGCGTCGTCGGTCGACGTCCGCACAATCGGTGCCGGCGGCGGCTCGATTGCCCACGTCCCGATGACCGGCGCTCTGCCGCGTCGGCCCACAATCAGCAGGAGCTGATCCTGGGCCTGCCGCATATAAAAAAGGAGGCGAGGAACCGACCGTAACCGACGCGAACGTCGTGCTCGGCCATTTGCCCCCGCGTCTTTTGGGCGGTGAAATGTCACTCGATGTCGAAGCTGCTCGCGCAGCCGTGAAGAAGATCGGTGACGCACTCGGCCTTTCAATCGAAGAAGCGGCTCAAGGCATCATCGACATCGTAAACGAAAATATGTTCGGCGCACTTAGGCTGGTTTCAGTCCAACGCGGTCTCGATCCGCGCGACTTTGCACTCGTCGCATTTGGCGGGGCTGGCCCGCTGCACGGCAATTATCTTTCAAAATTGTCGGGCGCGTTTCCGTGTATTTCGCCGCCGACGCCGGGCGTTTTATCGGCTCTCGGATTTTTACATTCGGATATCAAAAATGAGTTTTCACGGACGATGATCAGGGAGCTTGACAAGATCGACCTGGCCGAATTTGGTGAGATTTTTGTAAAACTTTCGGCAGACGCGACTGGCTGGCTCGACAGCGAGTCGATTATAAAAGAGCGGCAAAAGCTGATCTATCAGGTCGATGTTCGCTACTATCGGCAAGGCTTTGAGTTCCCGATCACGGTCACGCCCGATCAGTTCGGGACCGAAGAAGGCAAGACAAAATTCGTCGCTGACTTCAAAGAAATCCATGAGAAAAACTATGGATTCAATATCGAGTCGTCGATCGAGGTCGTCAATCTTCGCGTCACCGGTATTGGCCAGGTTCGCAAAGTAGAACTGCCGAAATTCAAGGGCAGCGACAGCGACGCTCAAAGCGTAAAAACCGAAGATCACGCCGCCTGGTTCGACGGTAAACAAATGGCGACGCCGATTTATGATCGCTCGAAACTCATGCCCGGCTACACGATCAACGGCCCGGCGATCATCACACAGAAGGACTCGACGACTGTAATTCTACCCGATCATCACGGCAAAGTTGACGAGTTTCTTAACATCTTGATATACCCGAACAGCTAGAATGCTGAGAGCTGGAATTCAAACAGGATAAACAGGATTAGCAGGATTTTTATCGTGTACATCCTGTCTATCCTGTTACTATTTGCCTGACAAAAGAGGAAATGCAGATTTTATGGAGTCATATAGAGCGATTGCGTTGCAGGTTCGCACCGACGGCGTGAACTCTGCGTCGTCACGAGACACGGCATTTGAGATCGTGCATACGACGATCGAGAGGCTTGCAAAACAGATTGCCGCGTCGATCGCTTTCGTCGGTGCAGACACAAAACTGATCGTTCTGCCCGAATACTTTCTCACCGGCTTTCCGATGGGCGAGTCCATCGCCGAATGGCGCGAAAAGTCATGTATTACGCCGGGCGGCAAAACGTATGAGCAGCTTGGCGCGATAACGCAAAAACACTCGATTTACCTTTCCGGCAACGCCTACGAAACAGACGAGCATTTCCCCGAACTCTATTTTCAAACGTCATTCATCATTGGGCCGAACGGCAACGTGATCCTGCGTTATCGTCGGCTGAATTCGATGTTTGCTCCGACGCCGCATGATGTCTGGGATAAGTATCTCGACATTTACGGACTCGACGCTGTGTTTCCGGTCGTTGAAACCGAGATCGGGAAACTCGCGTGCATCGCGAGCGAAGAGATCCTTTATCCTGAGATCGCACGCTGTCACGCGATGCGCGGCGCCGAAGTCTTTTGTCACTCGTCGAGCGAGGTTTTTGGCATGACGAATACGCCAAAAAAAGTTGCCAAACTCGCACGCGCGTACGAGAACATGGCATATGTCGTCTCGACAAATAGCGGCGGTTTGTCGGGCATCGGCATTCCGGAAAACTCAACCGACGGCGGCTCTAAAATTGTTGATTACAAAGGGCTTGTTATCGCTGAAACGGCTCAGGGCGAATCGATAAACGCGTTCGCCGAGATCGACCTTGCCGCGTTGCGTCGCAATCGCCGTCGCGCCGGAATGGCAAACATTCTTTCGCGCCAACGCTTTGAACTTTACGCCGAATCCTACGCCAAATACGCGTTCTATCCCGCAAATACGCTTGCCGAAAAAGACGCGGCCCGCGCTCATTTTGTTGAAACGCAAAAGTCAGTTATTGCAAAGCTCGAAGAGGAAGGAAAGATTTAGCCCCGCGAAATACGCGAAAAAGACTAAACGGCAATTTTCTTTTTTGGCGTTTTTTCGCGTATTTCGCCGGCAAAAGTCCTACTCCATTTTTCGCTCGTCGATAACTGTCAGCTTTGCAAACACGCCGTTCTCAAAATGCTGCCACGTGCGGCACCGGTGGGTGTCGCTCTCGAGAGTGATTATCTCGTAATAGCTGTCCTGCGGCGAATCTTTGTAAACCCAGGTCAGCATAATAACGTCGTCGTCAACCTCAAACGCCTGGCCTTTCAAACGCGGATTGTCGAACCGCAACGCGCCGTCGCTAAATTCGCCGGGAAATTCCTTGGTCTCGACACGGCCGTCATCCCACGTATAGACGTTTTGCTGATGATACTGATCGATGCCGTTCGTACGGCACGTAAGTCTGCTCTTGTGATGGTCGAGAATTGCGCCGGTTTTGGCGTCGATCAACGTGTAAGTTCCTTCCCAAATACCGGCGTGTCGGGCAAATACCGGAAAGTCAATTTTTGCAGTCTGTGTGTCGCTCATAATGTCTCCAGTTGTCAGTTGTCAGAATGTCGGTCCAACTGACAACCGACTACTGACAACTGCTTTAAGTAAGCCACGGGAAAATCCGTCCGCTGTAGTTTACGTAAACTCCTTTTAGTTTCGTGTAATTCTCCAGTGCTTCGAGTCCAAAATTCTGTCCCGTTCCGCTCAGGCCGCGAATTCCGGCTGGCATCTGCGGCGTCATGTATGCGGGCATATTGACGAAAACAAGTCCACCGTCCAATGCGTTTGTCACGCGGTGCATACGGTTTAAATCTTTCGTCCAAAAATATGCGCCGAGGCCGTAATCACAGTCGTTTGCGAGTCTTACGGCTTCGTCTTCGGACGTGAATGTCGTGACGCCGATTACGGGCCCGAAAATTTCTTCGCGCCAGATTCGCATCGCTTGCGTCATCTGCGTAAAGATCGTCGGCTCCAGAAAATATCCTCGGTCAAGATGCGTCGGACGTTTGCCGCCGGTGACGAGTTTTGCTCCTTCGGATTTGCCGATTTCGATGTAACTCATCACGCGATCAAACTGCTTTTGCGAAATGATCGGCCCGCAGTTTGTCGTCGCGTCAAAAGGATCGCCGAGCTTAATGCTCTCGGCCTTTGCCACGAGTCGGTCGGTAAATTCGGACGCGATAGTTTTGTCGATCAAAATGCGCGACGACGCGAGACAGAATTGACCATTGTTCCCGAGGCTCGATTGCATGACGCCTTCGACCGCTTGATCGAGATCGGCGTCTGCGAATACGACGTTCGCCGATTTGCCTCCCATTTCGACAAGCACGGGTCTGGTGACTTCTGCGCATTGACCGGCGATGAGCTTGCCGATTTTGGACGAGCCGGTGAAAGCTACCTTTTTTACTTTCGGATGATTTACTATCAGCGAGCCTGTCGTGCCGTCGCCGTGAACGACATTCACGACGCCGGGCGGTATGCCGACTTCGTGAATCACCTCGCCCAGCATCGTCACCGTCGCCGGCGTTTGCTCGGCCATCTTCATCACGACCGTGTTGCCGCAAGCCATTGCAGCACAGAGCTTTAGCGTTGCCATTACGAGCGGAAAATTCCAAGGCGCAATCGCACCGATCACACCGTAAGGTTCGCGAACCGCGTACCGATGCGTTCCCGGTTCATTTGCGACGACCGGCGTGCGAAGCTTGTCGGCGGCACCGGCGTAATAGCGCCAAAAGTCCGCACAGAATGGGAGGTCGATGATCAAATTCGCTCGATAAGTCTTGCCGCTGTCTTCGGTCTCCGCTCGCGGCAAACTCCTCGCGGCGTTCGTCTAATTTATCCGCAACCTTGTAAAGCAGCTTGCCGCGCTCGGCTGGCGGCATTCGCGACCAGTCATGAAAGGCTCTCTCTGCCGAATCGACCGCCGCATCGACATCGGTGGCTTCGCCAAACGCGACCTCCGCGATTTGTTCTTCTGTAGCCGGATTTTCGCTGGCGAACGTCCGGCCGGATTTTGAAGCGACGCTTTTCGCGTTGATGATGTGTTGAATTAGCTTCATCGAATGTGGCCGAAATTTTCAATTATTCCGAAGGCGTCGCCTGAACGGATTTGATCGACTTTTTTTCGATTTCCATTGCCATTGCCGAAGACACCATTAAACTCTCAAAATTAATACCCGTCGAAATTCCCATGTTTTCCATCATCCAAACAACTCTTTCGGTTGCGACGTTACCGCTTGCGCCGGGCGAAAATGGACAGCCGCCGAGGCCGCCAACAGACGAGTCGAAGATTGCCCAACCGGCGGTCATCGCCGCGTAAATATTTGCCAAAGCGGTGAAATTAGTATCGTGAAAATGTCCAGAAAACTGTTGATCGGGAAAGAGCTGCGTCGCTCGGTCGCATAATTCAAAAACGTCGTTCGGCGTCGCGCGCCCGACCGTATCGTTATACGCAATCTCATCCGCGCCGGCATCAACGAGTTCGCGCGTGATGTCAAGAATCCGCTCCTTTGGCACTACGCCTTCGTAAGGGCAAATCCACGTGACGGCAAGCGAGCCGCGCACCTTTATGCCAGCTGCGTGGGCATCGGCGATCGCCTTCTTACACGTGTCGAGACCGTCACGCATAGTCGTGTTTGCGTTTTTCGACGCCATCGTTTCGGTTCCGGCGATGACGTAGCAAATCCAATCGACGTTCGCATCGATTGCCGCTTTGTAACCTCGCTCGTTTAACGCAAGAGCGACCTCGTCGATGTTCGGGTCGTTGCCGATTGCCGCGATGATTTCGCGGGCGTCAGCCATTTGTGGCACCGCTTTTGGGTTTACAAACGAAACCGCCTCGATACGACGAAGACCTGCTTGTTTCAAATTTTCGATCAATGCGATCTTGTCGGCCGTCGGGACAAAACCCGGCAGCATTTGCAGCCCGTCACGGGGGCTGACTTCGACGATCTCGACTTGTTTTGGTAGATTCATGTTGGCTGATGACTCAAAGACGATTCAAACAGGCTTGACAGGATAATCAGGACAAGGAAACATCATCGCAAACACGACCATTCTGTTTATCCTGTACATCCTGTTCAAAATCACTCTCAAATTATTTCTCGACTAACGAGGTCAGCGAACTCACTCGGCGACATGCCTAGTAAGCCACAATAGACTTCCTCATTATGCTCACCCAGTTTTGGGCCAATCCAGTCGGTGCCGCCGGGAGTAGCCGTCAACTTGGGCAATACGGATGGAATTTTTACCGTGTCGCCGGGCGCTAATTCGACGGTTTCAAAAAGGCCGCGTGCAATGTATTGCTCGTCTTTTACAATGTCGGCGATTGAGTAAACCGGGCCGGTCGGCACCTCGGCGGCTACGATTTCGGCGTAGGCTTCGTCGTAAGTTTTTGTGAGCGTCCAATCGGTGATCGCTTGATCGATCTCGGCTTCGTGACCGACGCGTCCGGCGTTATCCTGCATTTCTGGATGTTCGCCGAGATCAGGCCGACCAACGGCATTCATCAAACGTCGATAAATCGAGTCGCCGTTGCCGCCGATAATAATGAACTTGCCATCTTTTGTCGGATACGTTGAGGTTGGAACGATGCCCTCGAGTTTTGCGCCAGAGCGTTCACGCACGACGCCGAGCTTGTCGTATTCGGCGAGCGTCGATTCCATCATGTTGAAAATCGATTCGTAAATCGCGACATCGACGACCTGACCTTCACCGCCGTTTACGTCGCGGTGATAGACTGCCGTCAAGGCTCCGAGTGCCGCGTGCATTCCAGCGAGCGTATCGCCAATCGACGTTCCGGTTCTTACCGGCGGACGGTCAGGATAGCCGGTCGTATAACGCATGCCGCCGACACCTTCGGCAACGTTTGCGTAGCCGGGACGCGATGAATATGGCCCAGTCTGTCCCCAGCCGGACACTCTAACCATAATTATTCCTTTATTTATCGCTTTGAGCTGGTCATAACTCATACCCCATTTTTCCATTGTGCCGGGTTTGAAATTCTCGAGGAGGATGTCAACTTTTGCAGCGAGTCGCTTGGCAATCGCCTGACCTTCAGACCGCGTCATGTCGAGCGTGATGCTCTTTTTATTGCGACCCATCGAAACCCACCATAATGACGAGCCGTTGTGAAGTTTTCGCCACACTCGCAATGGATCGCCGGTCTTCGGCTTCTCAATTTTAATCACATCGGCGCCAAAACCAGCCAGCATCGAACCACAAAACGGCCCAGCGAGAAGTTGACCCATCTCTAGAACTTTAAGGCCTTTAAGAGGTTTGTCGGTCATAGTGAATAACGTTGATCTATCGTCTGCGGTTACCCGAACTAATGTTCAAAATGGTATTGCATTAGTTAGTAGGTATTTTTCGACCTCAGCAAGGTTGACCACATCGGCATATTTTGCATCGAGATCGTTCAAATTCGCGTCGTGACCGGCGGCTGATCGGTCACCTACGCACTCGCGAACGACAATCGTTCGAAATCCGCTCTGACAGCCGTCAACTGCGGACGCACGCACGCAGCCCGACGTTGTGCAGCCCGTAACTATCAGCGTATCAACACCTTGAGCTATCAAAGCAGCAGCTAAAGACGTACCGAAAAACGCCGATGCATACTTCTTTTCCCACACTGTCTCACCAGCAACTGGTTTTAGTCGTTCGTCAATCTCGACGAGAGCCGTGCCTTGTTTCAAATGCGATAGGCTCGGAACTTTTTTTATGAAAACGCCCGCCGATGCATAGCCTTCTTCATACGCCGTCGTCGTGTAATGCACTGGATGGCCGAGCCGTCGAAATTCGTCAAGCAAATTCTTGGTCTCCGCGACCTCAGCATCGAGATTTGAGCCAAGCGGACAAGTTGGGTCGGTAAACGCGTTGATAAAATCAACAATCAGAAGCGCAGGTTTTGAACCGAATCCGATTCGGTTGCCAAAACCACGCGACTTGTACATTTCCTGATCGGACATAAAAAAGCTTTGGCCACAAAAAGCACAAAAGACACAAAATAGTTTTTGTGCGTCTTGTGCCTTTTGTGGCGAATCTTAAACCGGCAAAACTGTCGTCGCTGCGCCGGTCATTCCGGTTTGTTCGTGCGTGGCGGTTGCCATCGATTTGTCCGTTTTGATATGGCCGTTGCCGTTGCCATTACCGTAGCCGTGAGCATTTGTACGATACCATTCGGCGACGACCCCAATTGGTTCGGGAACGGCGCCGATCGTAAACAGGCCGACGTCACCGCGAGTTGAACGGATTTCATCGCGTCTCGCATCTGTTGCCAACGCATCAATTTCCAGAGTGTCAGCAGCTAGAACAACGCCATAATCGCGATGTGCTTTTTCGATCGAGACAAGTTTGTTGCGAACATCCTTTTGCACAAGCTCGGCCGGGCGATCGAGCGGATCTTTCCAGCCGCCGCCGCCGGCAGTGTCGTAAATCAGAATGTCGCCTTTTTTGACCGGAACTCGCGAGATTTTTGACGCGAGCATTTCTTCTGTACCGTCAGTGCGGACAAGCCGCTTCGTCGATTTTGCGCCTGTCAGTCCGCCCATTATGCCCCACGGTTCCGAACGGTCGCGGTCGTCGTGGATAGCGATTTCGCCATCGACATCGAAGCGATATACCTTATGCACCGCGTTTCCGCCGCGGTGAAAACCGGCGCCGCCCGTGTCGATCAACGAACCGTATTCCATCACGGTGATCGGATAATAGCTCTCGAGATATTCGGTCGGAATGTTTTCAAACAGCGGCCACCACGAATGTGCGTCCATGCCATCGCCAGCCGGGCGGCCCGGAATACCGCCGTATGTGATCTCCATCAGATGGAAAAACTCACCATTTTTGTCATCGCCGTTATAAAGCAAATATGGCGAAGTGCCGTAGCCCGCAGCGGTTGAGAGCTCAGGAGCACCACGACCAAGTGCTCCGCCGAGAACATCGAAGAGTCGCGTCAATGCGTGAGTTCTACAGCCGAGAGCCGCCGGGAATTTTGGATTTAGCAACGATCCCTCGGGAATCGTGACATGCAGCAGCGGATAAAAACCGTCGTTGAACAAAATCTGCGGATCGAAAACCATGATCAGATATACGCCGATAAACATCTTGAACATTTCTTCGTTCAAGTAAAAATTTATCGGCCCCGGCGCCTGCGGATCGGTGCCGGACCAGTCGAAATAAGCCTCGTGACCCACGCGCCAGATTTTGAGCCGCATTTTGTACGGGCCATTGCCGCGACCGTCGTCGTCGATGTAATCCTCAAATTCAAGCGGCTCCTCTGGCAGGCACATCGTAATGAGCTGCTTCATCGCGTCGTGTGTTCGTTGCAAAAGCGCTTCGCAGCCGGCAATGTATGTGTCCTTTCCGAATCTGTCGCACATCTCTCGAACGCGTTTGTCTGCCGTGCGGCAAGCGGCGACGATTGCCATGCAGTCGAAATAGTTCATCGTCGGCATACGAGAATTGGCGAGGATAAGGTCGAGCAAATCCTCGTTCAACTTGCCACGGTCATAAAGTTTTACGGGCGGAATACGCGTGCCTTCGCCAAAAATCGTGTCGGCGTCCGTGGGCAAACTTCCCGAAACCGGACCGCCCATGTCGATCGTGTGGCCGAACTGCGAACCCCAGCCGACAAGCTCGCCCTCGTAAAATATCGGCATCAGCACCATCCAGTCGTTGATGTGCGAGATAGCCCCGCCGCACGAGTAAGGATCGCTGACGAGAAAAACATCGCCCTCGTTGACGCCGCGTTTCCAATTCGCCAAAAAGCCGTTAATGTAGGAACCGAATTGCCCGACGACCATTCGACCATCAGGATGGCAGATCATCGGAAAGCCGTCATGCTGCTCGCGAATCACCGGCGACATGGCCGAACGAAACAGCACCGAGTCCATCTCTTCGCGCGCGTTGCGAAGTGCATTTTCGATTATATCCAAAGTAATCTTGTCTATCTCAGGCATGAAAAATAACCTCGATTTGTCTTAAACTTATAACAAATTCTAACGCGAAACCTATGCAACTGCAAGCTATCCAACTCGCGGAACAACAAACGCACTATTCCGGAACGACCTTTGTCCACTCCCAAATTTTGTATTCGTAAACACCCGCGATGCAAAATGGGTCACCGTCTGCTAGCTTTCGAGCAGCTTCTTCTGTTCCGGCGGTCAAAATGTAACAGCCGGCGCCGATCTCGGTTGCTTGGTCGGCAAAGGGTCCGGCTACCAGACAGATGCCGCGTCGGCCTAACTCTTTAAAATAAGCTGTGTGAGCGTGCAGAATCGGCAAAACTTTGTCGGTCGAAAACTCTTCGCGTCTCCGTGTTTTATGAATTGTTAAAAACCAATATTTCATATTTGGAATTCCGTCTAAAGACCCAACTGTAGGCCCTTCTTAAACATCAGATTAAGCAAAATCGTGCATACCAGTGCGGCACCCGTGGCAAACGTAACGAGCACAAAAGCCTGGGCGTAATCGCCGCCGTTAGCATCGGCGACAGCACCGGTTATGCGACCGCCGATTGCGGCGCCGATCGTCTCGATGACAGTGACGAAGCCGAGAATTTTTGCATAATCACGCGGCCCAAAAAAGTCCGCGATCAATCTTTGCAACAGCACAAAAGTTCCGCCGTAGCCGAGCCCGAATGGAATTACAAAAAACAAAACAACGCCGGCGCTAAACGACAAAAAGAAAAGTGTGCCGATGAACATCGTCAGACAGCAGAGCAACATTACGAGCGTCGGTTTTAGCTTGTCGCTCAAAAATCCGAAGCCAAATTTGCCCGCGATGCTCATCGCCGACATCAGCGAGATCATGCCCGCGGCTGCGGCCGGAGACATGCCGATCTTATCAGTGCGAAGATACAAAATTAGCTGCTGTGTGCTGACAAAAAGCGGATAAAAAACGAGTGCCGCTGCGATTGCAAAGACCCAAAATATCGGCGTTTTCAAAGCCTGGCCAAGCGTCATTCCCGGCAGCTCGCCCGATTTAAGACTCGCGGCTTCCGGCGTCATCGCAACGGCGGCGGCGTTGTCGGGATTGAGTCCCATGTCGCTGGGTTTCGGTCTTACCAAAAATATGATTGCGGGCACAAGCACCAGCCAAACCAGCAAGCTGACCAATATCATCGCCGTTCGCCAGCCGTAGCTTTTTATCAGCGGCGTTGCGAGCATTGGAACAACTACGCCGCCAAAACTCGTCCCGCACAGCACGATGCCCATCGCGAGACCGCGTTTTTTTACGAACCAATTCGCAACCAATATCGTGTTTATCAAAACCCCAACAAACCCAAGCGACGCGCCCATCATCACTCGCGCGAGATAGATCATCCAAACCCCGGTCGCCTGAGAATGAAGTAAAAGAGCGAGGCCCATAATCACGCAACCGAACAGCATCATTTTTTTTATTGGATACTTCTGAATACAATAACCCGCGATGGGCGCCGTTAGACCTGCTGTCAGAAAAGTAAACACGCCGAAATTTGCGACTATCGACTGAGCCCGTTCGGCCGCGATCGCGCCGGTGGCGATAAACTCGTTGCGTATCCATTCACTAAAAACCGGTATACCGCCAATCGAAAGTCCGTTGCTCACCAGCAGCGCAAACGTCGATACGCTGACGATCACCCAGCCGTAAAAAAACCCGCCTTTTTTCGGTTCATTCATAAAGAGCAAAATAGCACGGCTAGCGATGCGATTCGGAACTGAGCCTGGTCAGATCTATCTCTTTAACGCAAAGCTCGCCTGCATCCAGCGTTGGTTTATGCCAAGTCGTTCGGCTTCGGGATTTGTCCACGAGTACGCGATTTTGAGCCCCGTTGTTCGTTCGATAACACTCAGCGTCATTACCCATAGGCCGCTGCGATGCTGTAGCTGCGCTAACTGAACGCTGTATTTGTCGTTGAGATTTACGGTGCCGCCCTGATCGTGAATGACGAGTTTTGTTTTGCCTTCGTACTCGTCCGATGCAAAATCTTTATTCGCCATTGCCGTCTCGCCACTTTTCAAAATCGCAGTCCAGCCTTCGAACCAGCGGACGCGTTTCAGCTTTGCGTGAATGTTCGCCTTGTTGCCAAAGACGTAATTGCCCTGCTCGTCTTTCGCCTGATCGTTTATCCAAATTTCGTCTTTCGTTAGAAAAAGATCGTCGGTAATTATGATCGTTTTATTGAGACGTTTTGACGCGACGCGACATGCGTCTTTTTTCATGTAACCTGCAAATTTGTCGCACGTCGCGCTCAATTTCCAATAAACTTCGCAGCCCGGCGTCGTGGTCAGGTTTCCCATCGTGAGACCGCTTAATTTTTTCGCATCGATGTGCGAGTCGCGATATTTCTTTTCGTCATCAAACGTGTAAATCGTTAACTTCAAAGCCTTTTCGGCCTTGTCGGGCGTAATGATATACAGTCGCTGACGGTAAACCTTCGACTCGTCGCCATCCAAAAATTGCTGAACGAAAAAAACATATTTCCCAATCGCCGGTAGATCGACTTTCTTAAAAACAGAGTGAATGTTCTCGTGCGGATGCTCGGCTTTCCGCTCTTTGTCGTCGTAACTTTCCGCAAAATTATCAAATCGTCCCTCGAACCAGGCAGAAAAAAGTTTTAGGTCGTCGTCGAGACCGCGAGCAGTCGCGAAACCAGCGCAGGCACAAATCAGCAAAACAGAAAGTAGAATTCGATTCATCGTCAACCTCAAAACCCGTGTCGCACAAACTGTAAAAAAGAGCATAGAACCCGACACGAGTTGCTATGCTCTTCGAACTAATCGCCGAGACGATTATTTAAAAAAGTTAAAGATCTCGGTCGTAATGCCAAACACGATGCTGCGTCCCGGCGCGGGTGCGTTTTGGAGATGTTCCCAATAAAATTTATCAGCAAGGTTATCAACGCCGACGTTGAACGAGAATTTGTATTTTTCGTTCGTCCAGTTGTAACCGCCCTTGATCGCGTGTTTTGTAAATGAGTTCGTGCTCGCAAACGAGCCGTAATTAATTAGTGTGGTCCCGACAAATTGACCCGGGTCGGCACGCTTTACGCGAGCCTGATGTCGGGCAGTGTATTCGACAAAAAATCGCCCGCGTCGTTCTAGATACTGCGCGCCGGCAATCATCCTAAACGGCGTGATCGAGGCGAGCGGAAAGTCCGCGGCCGAGCCTTCGAGTCTGATCGGCGTGTCCGAGCGATTGTAAACAGCCGCGACCTGAGCCAGTTGCAGTGCTGTCGGATTGTTATTCGTTCCGTGCAGCCAGCCTGCTGAATAAAAAGGATTTATACTGCCGAGACTGCCGAGCGGAAGACTGGCTTCGCCCGTCGATTCCCAACCCTTGATGACGGCCGACGCAAAGTTGATTCGAGCATTGATTTGCACGCCAAGCTGTGCGACGCCATTTACCGCAGGACATCCGCCCGCTCCGCCGCCCGGCAGACCCGGCAACGGCGCCACGCAATATGTCTGTGCCGGTGCGAATGCTAACAGCTCGGTGATCTCGTTGCGAAAATATCCAAGTGAGAAATTAAACCGGCGTCGCGAAATCTTGACGCCTACGTCGTAATTTTCGCCTCTTTCTGGAGCAAGATTTGGGTTCCCTACAACGAGACTGGCAAGTCCCGGAGCGCCGGGCGAGAAGTTTCGGATCAGATATCGTTCCGTGATGCCAGGTTCGCGATAGCTGTTGGCCCAACGAAAATAAGGATTGACGCCGAAAGGAAATCGTCCGACGATGCCGAAATTGTATGTTTTTGAATTTCTGTCGCTGGCGGCTGTGCCTGTTCCGCCCGCAAGCCCAACTAAGCTCGGCATTGCCGAAACCAGCGAACCGAGTGCTCCGGGACTTGCCGTCAGACCGGGAATGGCAGCATTCAAAGCTGCAAACTCAGTGCTCAGCGGAAATCCGTTGCCCGGCAGCCCTTCTGTTTTCCAGTTATCAAACCGCATTCCACCCGAGAGACGGACATATTTGAAACGGTCAAATTCGCCCTGCACGTAAAAATTATTGTCCTTATAATTCGACACGGGAGCGCTGGCCCCGATTGTGGTCGCTCCGACGCCTGCAAAAAGCGTTCGTTGGCCGTTTATGATCGAAAACGGAGTCGATAGAAAGTAATCGCGCGAATTATCTTTTACCCGTCCTCCGCCGACGGTTATGAGCAGGCCGCGAGCTGGCAAGAGCGTCGCCTGTAGATCAATGCCGTCCGTTCCGACTGTGTTTCGGTTATCGGTAAAGCTTGCACCCGCAACGCCCGCGCCCATGATTGTTGGGTTTCCTGTAAACGATGTGAGATTCGGATTCTGACTTGTGACATAACTGCCCCCGAGCGTGCTGTTTAGATGTGCCCAGGTGTATTGATTCTGCGGGAACGAAAACTTCTGATAAAAGTAATTCGCCGAAAATCGGGGTAGCCATTTTGCGGCATCCAGCCACTCATAGCGTAGTCCGTATTTGTCAAAGCTACGGTCGGCGCTGAAGCGTTCCTGCGTTTCGTAGGGCGGTCCCGAAAAAGCATTGCCGTTGTAGCCGTCGCGTCGCTGCAACATCTTGCCTCGAAAGCTGTGATTCTTCCACGGGAAAAACCAAAGGTCAATCGAACGTGAATCTCCGTGGCCTTCGCCAAGAACGATCTCCTGACTCGGTGCCAGAGCAAAGATCGGGTAACTCGCCGCCGATTGAAAACAAATTTGATTTCCACAGCCTGTCGTCGGCGCTGTCGTCGTCGGAAACTGGCGAAAAAAGGCGCCCATTGCGATGTTTTGTGCCAGCGACAAACTGCCATTGCCCATTTCGTAATTTGCGTTGCGATTCAAGTTGTAGCTGATTCGAGCCGCTGCGATGTCGTTAGAAATGTTGACCGTCGCATTACCGCGACCGACGTTGCCGTTTGTCCGTAGGTGCCGTCGAGGCGCAAGCCGACGAGCAGTGTATCGCTGCGCACGGGTGGTTTTGTGATCAGATTAATGATGCCGCCGATTGCGTCTGAGCCGTAAAGACTTGATCCTGAACCCGCGACAACCTCGACAGACTGCAATTGCGAAGGATCGAAAAGAGCGACCTGTGCTCCGCTCGCCCCTGGATCGGAGCACGCGTTGTTAAGCTTTTCGCCATCGACGACGACAAGCAGGCGCGTTGACGAAAGCCCTCGAAGTCTCGGTCTTTCGCCGCCGGACTTGTTTCGACCGAACCGAGATTCGGCGCGCGCTCTAACGTTTCGAATGTCGAACGCGGCAGACGTTGTTCGATTTGATCGGCAGTTGCGATGGTCACAGTTTGCGGTATTTCCGCAGCGAGCCGGTCACTGCCCTTGCCGGCGGTGACAGTAACTTCGTCGCGGATCGTTCCGGGCGAAAGTTGAAAATTCTGCGTTGCGTTGCTACCGTCGAGTGTAATGCTGGCGGCGCCCGCGGCAAAGCCAGGTGACGTGACTGTGATTCGATAGTCGCCCGATGCAAGTGCTCTAAATTCGTACTTGCCGTCTGCGTTTGTAATTGCGACCGACTCGCTTCCAGATGCCGAGTTGCGTGCCTTAACGGTCGCGCCGACAATTGCCGCACTGTTCGCATCCGTCACGCTGCCATTAACGCTGTCGGCTCCCTCCGCATTTGCATTAACACCTAAAATACAGCACACAAAAAGCAGGGAGGTCGAAACCTTGTAAAATCTAAAAATCATTGACCACGCTCCTTTACATTTCGCCACTTGAAATTTGTCTTATATATCAGATAACTTGCTCGTAAAACCTATATATTGTTTGATAAAGTAATCGTTTGAAGTTTGTGACACATTTGTTATAGTTTAGTAACAAATTTTTGTCAATTCGACTAGATGATGATTTTGTAGATGAGTGTAGAGCGTAAAACTGCGATTTCTTGGGCTGAGAACGGACGGATTACAATTCGCGGGCGAACGATTGACGAACTCATCGCAGTCTCGACATTTGCCGAGACGATTTATCTCGTTCTTCGCGGCGAACAACCCGATAAAAAAACGGCTGCGATGTTCGAGGCGGTGCTTATTTCGGTGATCGATCATGGCCCGACGCCGCCATCTACGATTGCGGCGGTGACGGCAGCGAATACTGGTGCGACATTGAATGCTGCGGTCGCCGCAGGCCTGCTCGCGATAAATAAATTTCACGGCGGCGCAATCGAAGATTGCATGACGGCGTTGAGTGGAGCGGTTGCGTTACAGGAAAAAAATGATATCGACGCTGACGAAGCCGCTATTAATGTAGCTGAGCAGTTTCGCGCACGAGGTGAACGTGTGTCGGGCTTTGGCCATCGAGAACACAAAGCCGATCCGCGAACTACATCACTATTTGCAAAGGCCGCAGAATTAGGTTTTGAAGGAAAATTTGTCGAGCAAGCCCGTGCTTTCGAATCTGCTCTATCGAAAATCACAGGTAAATCTCTGCCAATAAACGCCGACGGAGCTATCGCCGCCGTGCTTTGCGAGATCGGTTTTGAACCTGCGGCGGCAAACGGTATTTTTATGATTGCCCGATTGCCCGGTCTCGTCGCTCACGTCATCGAGGAAAAGGAAAGAAATCCGCCGATGCGTACCGTCGATGTCTCGGCGTACAAATACGACGGCTCTTGATAACATAATCTATGGACACACAACACGCGATGGATGATCTTAACGAACGCTTGACCGATGCGATTCCCGAATTTGGGCTTATCGAGGACGCGAGTTTGCGACAAAAAACCGTAAACGTCTGGGTCGATGCGATAGGGAAAGGTGGTTGGTCACTTGCGGTGATCGAGAAGATGCCGTTTTCGATTCATGTTGAAAATTGCAATATCACATTTATCGAACACGTTCGCACAGTCTGCAAAATGTGCGTCGCTGTCGCCGATGTTTTGAAAGAATCGTACGGCGAACGTTCTAAACTAGATCGCGATCACCTCGTCGCCGGCGCTTTGCTCGCCGATGTCGGTAAACTGCTCGAATACGAACCGGACGGAGCCGGCGCCATTCGCAAGGCAGCGATGGGCACCCAATTGCGACATCCTTTTATCGGCGTTGCCCTAGCCCACGAGCACGGCATACCGGCCGAGGTACAGCACATCATCGCGACGCACTCGAAAGAGGGCGAAATGATGACGCGCTCGGACGAATCGGTCATCTTTCACCACGCGGATTTTATCGACTTTGATCTGGTAAGTAAGAAGCGACCGTTTTGATTTTAGCCACAGAGTTCACAGAGCACACTGAGGCGGTTTGACTAAAAGTTGTATTGCTCAGTGAACTCGGTGAACTCTTTGGCTTTCTTATTTTATGAAAACGATCTCACAAATTTGGGCTGAGTACGCCTCCGATCTGACATTTGACGATTTGACGCCAGCTGCCGTCGATGCCGCAAAGGTGTTTTTGTACGACAGCATCGGCTGCCGCTTGGCGGATCGAAGACCGAGGATTTTGCGATCCTCGAACGAGTTTTTGGTGAAATCGGCGGTCGCGGCGAGTGTTCGGTGATCGGCTCATCACTAAAGACCGATGTCCGAAGCGCATCGCTGATAAACGGCGTAGCGATTCGCGCCTTGGATTACAACGACGTTTATTGGAAACAAGATCCGTCGCATCCCAGCGACCTGCTGCCGGCGGCGTTTTGCGTTGGCGAGATGGCCGGCAAGTCGGGCAAAGACCTGATCGTCGCAACTGTCATCGCATACGATCTCGAAATGCGTTTGTGCGAGGCCGCGTTCCCTGGCGTTCGCGAAGTTGGACTGCATCACGCAACGCTGACGCAATTCGCATCGCCGGTCGTCGCGGGCAAAATGCTCGGTCTTGACGCCGACAAGATTACCAATGCGATCGGCATTTCGGGCTCGCACAACGTCACTCTCGGTTCGGTCACGGCTGGTACGCTGACGATGATGAAGAACACCGTCGACCCAATGGCGACTGAGGCCGGTGTCTTTGCGGCGTTGCTCGCACGTGACGGTTACAAAGGTCCGACTTCGATTTTTGAGGGACGCGAAGGTCTATTCGACGCAATCGGCGACGAATGGCGGCCGGAAGCGTTGACTGACGGCCTCGGCACCATTTTTAAAATAGTCGATTGCTCGATCAAACCGTTTCCGTCCGAAGCACTGACTCACTCGCCGATATCAGCGGTGCTCGATCTCGTATGTGAAAACAACATCGCGGCTGAATCTATTGCGTCAATCGAGATTTTTACTTTAAGGCGCGCAGCAGAGATTCTGGCGGACGAAAAAAAATACACCATCAATTCCGCGAGACGGCCGATCACAGCCTTCCGTTTTGCATCGCCGCGGCGGCGGTTAATCGCGAGTTGACGCCGCGACAATTCTCGCCCGAAGGCTTGCGAGACAAACGCGTTCTCGCCGTTGTTCCGAAGGTAAAAGCATCACTCGATCCATCGTTTGAAGAGCGTTTTCCGGCGGAACAACCTTGCAAAGTTATCATCACGACGACGGACGGCGGTGAAGTTACAGCGGAGCGAGCTTATCCCAAAGGTGATCCGCGCGATCAACTGACGATGGATGAGCTAAGACGAAAATTCGCCGTGCTCGCTGATGGCGTTTTGAGCGACGCCGAGCAGGAATCGCTTGGCGATGCTGTTTACAATATCGAATCGATTTCGCACATCGCTGAGGTGATCAAACTGACGACAAAACAACGTGGCACAGCTGCATGAGTACAAAGCAAAGCAGATCCTCGCCGCGCACGGCATCGCAATTCCGCGCGGCTATCTCGCCGAATCGGCCGCTCAGGCGCGCGAGATCGCTCGCGAGTTTGGCTCGCCGGTCGTCATAAAAGCGCAAATCCATTCGACATCACGCGCGGCTCTCGGCGGCGTGAAGTTTGCAAATTCGCCAGAAGAAGCTGAAAGTTTTGCTGGCGAAATGTTCGGGCGCGAATTTATCGGCAATTTTTGCAAAGCAGTTCTGGTCGACGAAAAAGCCACGATCGAGCGGGAATATTATCTCGGCTTCATCGTCGATACGACATTACGGCGTCCTACTCTTTTGTTCAGCGAGTCTGGTGGTAGCGGCATTGAGGAACACCGCTGGGTCGATGAAAAAGCTCATCTGCTCGATCCGACGCGAGCCGAGTATTGATGAAATTAAGACGATCTGCGACAACGAACGCATCGCCGAGATTTTACTAAAACTCTATCGCGTCGCCCGTGCCACCGACGCTCGAACTGTCGAGATTAATCCCCTGGCGTTGACAAATAATGGCGGCTTTGCTGCCCTCGATTGTCGGATTTCTGTTGACGATTACGCAGACTTTCGGCAAAAACATCTTGGTATCGAAGTTGCGCGAGAACTCAGTCACACGCCGACAAAACTCGAACGCATCGCGTGGAACATCGAGAAAGACGACTTTCGTGGAACATTTTTCTTCGTTGAGATTTTGAACGGTTCACAGCGCATTCCGCGTTCCGCATTCCTCATTGGTTTCCATGGCGCTGGTGGCGGCGGTTCGATGGCGTCGCTCGATGCCGCACAAAGAAACGGTTTGTCGCCGGCCTGTTACGTCGACACGAGCGGCAATCCGCCGGCATCGAAGGTTTATCGCGCCGCAAAAATCATTCTGTCGATACCTGAAATAAAGGGCTATTTTCTTTCAGGTTCGGGCGTCGCGAGTCAGGAGCAGTTTGTTTTAGCTCGCGCGGTCTTGAAAGCGTTTCTGGAAGTAAGACCCAACATTCCCGCAGTTCTGCGGCTGGGCGGAAACGGCGAAGATATTGCAAAACAACTAATCGAACGGTACACACCGCGCCTGTCGACGCCGATCGAAGCGTACCAAAAGCAACACAGTGCAGATTTTTGTGCTTCTCGTTTAAGCGAATTGATTAAGGATTTTTCACCACAGAGACACGGAGATGTAGAGGTTAAAAATCACAAGAGTTTTTACGCGTTTAAGACAAAAACAGGTTCCATTTCGTTCGATTATTCACAATTAGACGATTCATCTGCCGAAAAAATTGTAGCTTCGTGTCCACAGAACATTTTGAAATTGGATGAAAATAACAAACCAATTTTAGCCATCTATGGCGAAGAAGCTGAACGAGGTAAATGTTCGGAATGTTTGGCGTGCGAGTTTGCAAGTTTGGATTTGGATTTGAACGCGGTGAAGATTGATTTTCCGATAGAAGGACTAAATCCAAAATCTAAAATCTAAAATCGACATGTCCATCTTAATTGACCAACATAAAAAAGTTATCGTGCAAGGCATCACGGGCCGCGAAGGCCAAGCGCGCACACGCCTTATGCTCGATTACGGGACGAATGTTGTTGGCGGATGCACGCCGAATCGTGGCGGGCAGGAAGTTCACGGTTTGCCTGTTTACAATTCCGTTGAAGAAACTGTTGAATCACTTGGGAAAATTGATGTCAGCGTGATCTTTGTGCCGGCTCCGCGTGTGAAAAACGCCGCGATCGAAGCGATTGAAGCGGGCATTCCTTTGTTGGCTTTAATTGCCGACAGAGTTCCTTTGCACGATGTTTTGGAAGTTTGCGAAGTCGCTGAAGAATACGGTGCAAAATTTGTCGGGCCGAATACAGTCGGTGTGATGTCGCCCGAAAAAGCCGTGTTGGGCATGATGGGTGGTCGAGCAGAAACGGCAAGGGAATGGTTTCACAAAGGCAGAGTCGGAATTGTGTCCCGAAGTGGCGGCTTGTCTGCTTCAACAGGTTATTACATCTGCCAAACAGGCCTTGGCATTTCGACAATTTGCCACGTCGGAGGCGACGCCGTCATCGGTTTAACCTTTCCCGAAGTCGCGAAGATGTTCGAGGCGGATGACGAAACGGATTTGATGGTGATGATCGGCGAGATCGGAGGCTCGCAGGAGGAGCAAGTCGCCGATTTGATCGCGGCCGGCAAAATCACAAAACCGATCATTGCCTACATCGGCGGAAAATCCGCGCAATCCGGGACGCGATATTCCCATGCAGGCGCGATCATCGAAGGTGGCCGCGGCACGTGGCAAGGCAAAGTTGACAGGTTAAACGAAGTCGGCGCGACTGTAGTTGAGCAGTTTGCCGAGTTGCCGAATTTTGTTAGTAGGGCCGCGTGAAGCGGAAAAGCGGAGTTTATTATGAAAAAGATAGCGTTAGTTTTATCGTTGATTAGTTTGTTTTCGGGTATTGCTAATTCGCAAAAGAAACCAAAACGAACGCCCGACCAATTGCGTCTCGAAGCGACGTATGCGCGCCCAGATGGCAAGGATTTCGTGTTTACGATACGCGGCTCGGCTTATGCTTTTATCCCCGGCGAGCGCCCTTTTAAGCTGTTTGGCATGGACGGCTACAACATTCGCCGGCGTGTTGAGACGCCTGAGAAGGACGGTTTTTTTCTCGCGACGCGTGAGATAGTTTTTTACACCGACGCAAAGACCGGCGAGATCATCGACACGTGGGAAAGTCCGTGGACAAAGGAAAAGAGCGAGGTTTTTCATATCGCGAACGATCCGGTGAATGGACGAATGCGTCTTAAGGACGGCAAATATATTTCTGTTACGGTGGATGGTAAGCGCGAATTCGGCGAGGCTTCACCACCCGAAGAAAACGGCGATTATCTCGTATGGCATACGGACGTTTTTCCGTTTTATACGCTGCCGAATTTCACAAAAAATTACACCGCGGCCGAGCTTTTCGATTTTTACGTTCCGAAAAAATATCTCTACAACAACGAAATTCCGAAAAATGTTTTTGTCAGTTGGACCCGCGTCGGTCCGTGGCTGCCATGGATGAAGATGGACGGCAAAGACGGTGTGATCGTGTATCACGCCCGCAGCGAGCGGCTCGAAGATTGGAACCTGCTGCCTGAAAAAGTAAAATCACGTGTGCGAAAAGATTTTCCCGTCTATATGACCGCTCCCGACAAGGTCGATCCGAACGGCCGAAACGAAACCTCGTGGACGTACTACAACCGCATCATTGAGGAGCTAAGAAAGAAAGGTAAACAGTAAGATGAGAGTATTGGTTTTAGTCTTTACGATTTTTTTGGCTACGGTTGGTTACATGGCACAAGACACAAAAATCGGCGGAGTTTACGAGGTCGGCATCGGCACGACCTATGCAAAACCGCTCGTAAAATACTGGGAACGCTTTGGTTATCGCGTCGGCAAGACTGGCGAACTTGATGAAAAGCAAGCCGAAAAATTGTATGGCGTGAAATCAAAACTCAAGTCGATTCGCCTCGAACACCTTGATTCTGACCATGGTTTGATTCGACTCATGATTTGGGACAAACCCGCAAACGACGGCCTGCAAATGTCGAAAATGAACGTCGTCGGCAACCGTTGGGGAGCGATGATGACCAGCGACATTTACAATCTTCAGAATCACGCTGAAGAGGCGATCTCTCAGAAACTACCGATCTTCATGATCGAGCCCCAACGCGCTGAGATCTACAAACTCGAAAAACGCCCGGTTCCCTTCTTAGAAAATTATGCGACAGTGCGCGAGACGTGTCTGATACAACCGCTGACACGACAGATTTTGTTTCAGCGTTTCGGATACAGCTTGCCGCTCTACGGCAAAATCGACGATGCGTCATTTTTTAGATCGAGCCAGATTACGCACTTTGGCATGGTGACCTACCTGAATCGAGAAAATCTCGATTTTTATGATACCCTGCTCGGATTGCTGCGTGTTAAGGACAACGAGACGTTTGACTCGACCTACGAAAACCCCTCGTCTCGAGCGATCTTTAGCCTCGAAAAACATCAACGCTACGGCGCGACCGACTTTGACGATCCGCGAAGCTCAAAAAATCCTGCTGACGCGCGCAGCGGACGTTTGAAAATCATCTGGTTCTCACCCGATTCAAAGCTCGAAGACAAACTCGACCACTCGCGGCCCGGCAGTCTCGGCTATTCGCTCTACACGTATCGCGTCAGAGGCATCGATGCCTTTCACAAAAACATTAAAGCGAGTAAAGCGATCCGCGTGACGGCGATCACGACAAACGAATTCGGCGAGCGCAGTTTTTCGTTCACTGCTCCGGATGGCTATTTTTGGACGCTGGTTGAATAGGAGTTTCGCAACAACAGATAAGCGGCCGCGAGAAAGCAGAACTGCGATATCGTATTTGCAAACTGCTTGATCCACTGCAGCGTCATGGTCTGATCGCCCGTGCGTGTTTGCAAAAAAATAACCACGAGATTAACGCAAAGAAACGCAACAACGAACCACAAACGCCGTTTGACTGAAGCAAGAATCAATTGCGAAAGGAACGCCAGATTAGCCAGCGTCGTCGCCCCAAGTAGAACAAAAAACCACGCTCGATTCTCTCGACTAAATGCTAAAACAGCGGCCAATGACCACGCCAGAGCGACCGCAACAACTGGCGGCAGCCATATCCACATAGCGGATTTAACTGGTTCGCCACGATTCCAAAACGCCCACGCGAGACAAATAAAACCTGCCGACATCAGGACAAATAGAGCATTATTCAACAACGAAATGTCATCTCCGCCGATTGCCTGAATGAGTTTCCACGTTGCTTTTGACAGCCCACCGAACGTCACAAACGCTCCGCCGACGATTGCTAATTTGCCTGATGCTGTGTTTGTCGCCGAGATCAGTCGGGCGATGATAAAAAGTCCGACCGCGAATAGCAACACCGGAATAAAATCCTCGAGCGCTAGTGCGAGGCTGATCTGATCAGCGAACAATAAAAGCACTTTAACTTCCCTCCACGCCGACGACACGTGTTCCGCAAAAGAACCGGAACGTCTCGATAGTGCCTTCGTCATTAAGACCGGAAAGTCCCCAAGCTCCGCGCGGAGCCATCAGGCTCAGGCTCATAATTGTCGAGCCGTTTACCTTGACGCCGCCTGCGCGCACGCGACGAGCCAGCGCCAGGCCGCGATCTTCGTCCGTGCAGAAAACATAGCCGTCAAGTCCGTAAGGCGTTGAATTTGCAAGTTTCACGGCTTCGTCGTCAGAACTAAATGTATGCACAGTTCCGATCGGGCCGAAAATCTCGTGCTGTGCGTGTTCATTAGCGACGCCGGTGATGAGTGTCGGCGCGATGAAGTTACCGGGCAGATCCGGCAAGTCCGCCGAAGCATGAGCAGTGCCTCCCTTCAAAAGGAGGTCATCGATCTGGCCTTTAATTTTTGCCAGATGCTGCGAGTGAACCATCGGTCCCATCTGCGTCTCGAACGACAACGCATCGCCGATTTTTAGATTCTGCATTTTTGCAAGGACGGCTTCCAACAAACTTTCTTCAATCGATTTGTGCACAAGCAGACGACCGAGAGCGCGACACCACTGGCCGTTTAACGACGTCATGAGATTGATGATGCCGTCGGCCGCAGTGTCGATATCGGCGTCTTCGAGGACGATGACGTTGTTGTTGCCACCGAGTTCGAGTTGGCTCGGCTTCATCTCATACGCACATTCGCGAGCGATCTCACGGCCGCCTTGTAGCCCGCCCGTAAACGAAACGGCGCGAACACGCGAGTCTTTCACAAGTTTGCCGCCTACGTCCGGACCTCCATGCACGATCTGAAAAACGCCCTTCGGCAGTTTTGCTTGGTGAGCGGCCTCGGCCAAAATGTCGCAGCCATTCGGCGCCCATTCGGTCGGTTTGAGTATCGTCGGACAGCCGGCCGCAAGCGCATTTGCTGTTTTGTGAACTGCCATCGGAGCCGGTGCATTCCACGGCACAAGGCAGAGCGCGACGCCGAGAGGCTTGTGATGAACTTCAACGTCGCGTCCGGTAAAACCTTCGTGCGTCGAATAAACCCAATCCGATTGCGCCTGCTCGTTGGCAAGGTGCCATGCGCCGGTCAGAATAATCTGGAACATCGTCGTCAGGCTAATCGGAACGCCGGTTGTGAGCGATTCGAGCCGCGAAATTTCGTCCTTTCGGCTATCGATCTGAGCTGAAAATTCGGCCAAATACGCTGCACGTTCGTCGGCGGAAATATCGGACCAGCCGCCGGATTCATACGCAGCCTCCGCCGAGGCCAGCGCTCTTTCGATCGCTTTGTCGTCGCTCGCCAGCTGTTCCTGTAGTTGCTCACCAGTGTTCGGATCCTCGAGCCAAACACCGCGATGAACGGATGGCGACGCAAATTCGCCGTCGATATAGTCCATTAGTGGTTGAACATCGCAGTTCATAGAGTCACACTCAAACTTAATTCAGATTTTTTTAAAAACGTCGGTCACGCTTTGAATATCGTGAACGTCACCATCCATTCCACGCGGATCAAAAGAAACGCGATGTTCAGCTGTCTCGGCGATCTTCTGCCCCGTTGCTTTCAGCGTTCTCACGAGCCGCCCGTTACGATACAGCATCGTGTGTCGCGTCCGTGTGTTGCCGTCGATGCGAATAAAATCAGGCTCGCTATAACGCTGCCAACTGTCGTCGATCGTCATGGGAGTAAAAATCAAAATTCCTGATCCGCCGGAAATGCCGACGTGTCCGGCGTCGCCTTCGCCCAGTTTGTTAAAGCGTAAAATGCCGTCGACGACTTTCGATTCGAAGCTGCGAACGTGAACTGGCCGTCCGCGAAAAGTCACATTCGTTTGCTTAAAGTTTTCGCCGTCAAAATCGATATAGACGATGTTTTCGTAAGGCGAAGCTCCGGGCGTGCCGCCGTGTTCGTCAAATTGCAGCGGAGTGCCGTCTAGTTCGAAAAGTTCGACGCGATCATGCCAGATGCCGCGCATCAGCATCAGATTTGCAGCAACTGAACCGGGCGGAAACGTCATTTGTTTGCAACGGCAAAGTCGGTCGAGGCGCGTTCTTTTGTTACCATCTCGGCGGCTTCGAGCCGTCCGCGCTCGGCTGGAAACGCCTGAACCAACCCCATCGAAAGGTCGCGCATACCGCGGGCGATGACACCGGAATTGCCTGTATTCGAAGTGCCGCAGGCTTTGAATGCGTTTACGGCGACATTAAACGCGGCCTCGCACATCGAGCCTTTTGCAAGCCGCCATTGGCGAACGACGCGTTCCTTTGGCATCAGTGGAGGCTCACTGGTTTCAAGTTCAAGTTGACGGCGGAGCCATAAATACGCCGTTTCGAGGTCGTTCGACATTTTGCCGATCAGCGCTCGGTGCATCGGGCTGTCGGCGATCGAGGTGCCAGTGTCCATAAATTTCATCGACTTCAGTTTTTCAAGAGCGAAGTCGAAAACAGCTTGCGCCCCACCGACATAGATCGCGGTTGCGGCAAGCTGATTGCCGACAAATGTGCCTCGCGACATTTGCATCATTTTTACGAACGAGCCTTTAAGAGCCAGGCATTCGTCATCGGCCACAAAAACATTGTGCAAATTAACGCCGTGATTCGCGCAAGCGCGCATTCCGATCGAGTCCCAATGCGCTCGCTCACTAACACCATCGGCGTCGCGTTTTACAAAAAAAACGCACAGACCCTCGGCGGTGTCGGTTCCCTCAAGCTTTGCGGTAATTAGGTATTCGTCCGCGACGCCAGTCGAGCAGCCAAAAGATTTGCTGCCGTTCAAATGCCAGCCGCCCTTGGTTTTTGTCGCCTCGGTCGAGATTGTTACGCGAGCCGAGCTTGATTTATTCGATTCAGATGCAAAGTTTGCGAGCCACATCGCCTGCGTGCCCATCTTTGATAAAACCTTGTCGGCAAAGGCTTTAACCTGTTCGGCTTCTCTACCATCGAACAGCCCCGCTTCGATCGCTTCGAGTCCGAGCAAGCCACGCGACGCAGTGGAACAGTGGAAAAAATACGCCAATGCCGTCGAAGGACACGCCGTTCCCATGGCAAACGTTGCCGCTGTCAGGTCGCGAAGCGTACCGCCGAGGCCTCCGAATTCTCTCGGCACAATCAGACCGGTCAGGCCGGATTTTTTCATCAGGTCAATGTGCGGCAGGTGAAATTCGCCTTTGCGATCGGCGTCTTCGGCATACTCGCGAAGCTGTGGTAAAACGGTTTCGACCAGCTCCGCACGCTGTTTTTCGTCGTCGTTCATGTCGCCGACAAGCAATTCTCCGGTTAAATTTGTCATACAATGGACCTAAATTCGTTTGTAATGCTGCAAAAGCATTTGCATTGAGCTAATGATTTGTAATAAACATATAACAATTTGAATCAATTCGTCATAGTTGTCAAGAAATAAGCCATAGCCTTTCAGTCAAGATTTGGAGTAATTTATGATCGTCGTCGTCAGTCAAGCATGGACACTAGATGGGGCTGAGCACGCGGACGGATACGCCGCTGTCTATCGTGAGTTTTTGGACTTTCATCGCCAACAAAATGGATTCCGCGGTCGTAAGCTGCTGCGCGGCATCGAAGACCCCACTCATTTTACGAATTTGCGATTCTTCAACTCGGTCGCCGATTACGAAGAGCTGATTAAGTTCGACGGGTACGCCGATTTTATCAACCGGATGGGCGAGCATCTTAAGCCGTACACGACAAATCCGAAGGAATACATGGAGGTCGTAATAGACGACTGCGATGGCTGATTTTATTTTGATACACGGCGCATATCGAGGCGGTTGGGCGTGGGATCGTGTTGTGCCATTACTTGAAAACGCCGGCTACCGCGCGTTCGCTCCGACGTTGGCCAAACATAGAGGCGTTACGCTCGCGTCAAGCGGTCAAGAAATCGCCGATCTGATAGTTGATAATGACCTTAACGGATGCATTCTCGTCGGTCACAGTCAGGGTGGCATCGTCGCACAAGCCGCAGCCGAAATCGTGCCCGAGAGCATCGCTCGCATCATTTTTCTCGACGCACCGGTTTTGAGAAACGGCGAAGCGGCAGTTGATTATTTGCCGCCGGAATATCTGGCAAACCTGCCACCGCTGTCGCCTGATGAGGTTCGTGATGGCATGCCTGTCGCACCGAGTGAGCATATTTCTGCTGAAGATGCCGCCTTTATCAGCGCTCGGCTCGAACCACAAACCGGCCGTCCCGGCTTCGACAAACTTCGCATTGAACGCTCGGCCGACGTGGAGCACGATTACATTTTTTGTACTCATACGCCGACGTTTTTTCCGTCGAATCAGGCTCGAACGCGATTCGACCGCGAAGGCGTCGAGTATACGCTCATCGAAGCGCCGCATGACTGCAACGTCACCGACGCCGGGCGTGTAGCGGATGTATTGTTACAGATAATAGGGCATGGCGAATAGACTGGCGCCTATTGGCTATTTCCGAGTTTTGTATCGTAAAATGTCTTAAATCTAATACAAATCTTATGAGTGAAACTGCAACACGAACTGACAACCTGAAATCAGTAAAAGAGCTGATCGCCGAACGCCCGGCGGTAGACAATACGGCAACGTTCGCAGCAGTGCGCAGTATCCAAATGCGAATGTGGGCGAAGATTACATCCCGCTTCACCGACCTTGCGATGCATAGCGCGACGAAGCGGTTTCAGCCTTACGCGTCGCTCGATGGTTCGGCAAAGGGCGAGCTTGCCGGCTACACGAGCAGTGACGTCGAGTGGGCGGTCTGTAGTTGGGTCGGCAATCCGTCGCAGAGTTTTTGCAACATGCACGTCACGGTCTGGATGAAGGCCGACATCGATCTGCCGCATCTGGCATTTGCGTGCGGCACGTTTCCGGTTATTTTTTTCTTCCTTGATTACATTCCGCGCGTCGAGCCGCAACTCGCGCCTGACTATCAGCAAAAATACATGCAGCCGGCGAATGCAAAGTACCTCGAGCTGATGAGCGACAAACGTATGATGCCGTTTGTATCGCAGAATCTTCACGTTCGCTGCGCCGTATCACCGATCGGATTGAACTTTATCGCGCCGCCTGATTCGCCGGACGCGGTTGATATTTTTGAGGCGGCGGCGGAAGAACATTTCGACCGCTGGATCGGATGGTCGCACGATACAACTGCGATACCGGAAGACAAAAGGACGTCGATTGCCGAACGCGATCTCGCGATTCGCCGAAATACTGCCGAGCTTGATCCGGCAAATGCCGTCGTCGAAAAGCTATACGGCAAAGAGCTTACCGACGGACTGGTCAGAGGTTTGTGGGGCGGGCTTTAGATCGCGCAATTATGAGTGACTTCCCAAATTTGGGATTCACTTTGGGCAAATTTGTAATAGACGAGTAGGTCGTTTTCGTCGAGGTGAAACTCGGAGTTGTCGTCGTAGTGCGAGCTTAAATATTTGAAAACACGTACTTTGTCGTGTTCTGCAATAAGTTCGGCGATGCGTTCGTCGAAAGTCGGTCTTAGCAGATTGTCAGTGTCGCCCGGGTCTTGAATGTTCGGAACGATAACGGTTGAAGTTACTCTTGATTTAGCCACCTGGAAAATCGTGCGACCTTGAAAAACTCGCATCAGAGGGAAAAAGATGGCGTTTTCCGGCAACGTAAAAGTTTCAGTTTCGGCGGCATTGTCGTTTATTGCGCGCATGAAATTCAATCGGCCGTCAGCAAAATCGTACGTAGCGGCAACATGGTTCGATCCGCTGTCAAAGTCGATTGTGGCGTGTAAATATCTACGGTTTTCTTCCAGTGTTTCGACGCTGATTTTCGCCGCCGTAAATCGTAGCGTCGCGTATCGAAACCGTCGAAACGACGCCATCGTTGCGTTTCTTGATTTTGAAAGTTTCGGTAACTCCGGTTGGTTCGCCGTTGAGTTTGTAGATATATTCGCCCGACTGCATACGCCAAGACTATGGCTATCAATGTAGAAAAATCAATACGCCAGCCCGATGTTTCGTCGTTCACTGATGACGCTGATGTTTGGCGCGTTTGCGGCGGCATTGATACTCACGGTTGGCGGAGCTCTACTTGGCATTGGGGCGATCGCGCAAATTCTGTTCGGATTGTTGATAGGCTATGTCGTTGACAAGCTCGGCAAACGAAGTAGCCGCGTCGATTCGCTCGCCGTTGCAGCCTCAATCGGCGCGGTTTGGTACGGTGCGATGTTTTTCGAGAGCAATCACCTTTTTTGCTTGTAGCGATACTGAATTTGACACTCTTGATTTTGTGTTTTGCATTGAGACCGGTCGTCGACAAAGTGCATATTGAAATATGAGTTTAGTTTCTCCGATAAAAACAGTTGTTCAGGTCGTGACCGATCTTGATGCATCGCGCAAAATTTACGAACAGGCCATTGGCTTGACATGCGTCGGCGAGAAAAAAGTTTCGCTTTCTGATGTCGTGGAGATTTGGGGCGTGAGGCATGGTGAATTTCGAATTGCGCGTTTTGCCCGTGACGGCGAAGATTTTGGCTGCATCGATTTTGTCGAAAATCGCGAAGCTTGTGAATCCATACGTGAAACACACAGGTCGTTCGACTACGGGCCGATGACTTTGAATTTTCGGACGAACGACCTTGAAAGCGCGATAGAAAAATTGCGTGCAGCCGGAGCCGAGCCAACGACCGAGATTTTGGAATACAACGTCGGCAAACCGATCCGCGAGATTATGGCCGTGACAAAAACCGGCGAGCGTCTAACGATAATCGAGGTCGGTGGCAAGGATGAAAGCCAACCGGTTTTTAACGAGGCAATCGCAACAGTCGGTTTCGTTACGCCGCAAATGTCTGAATCTAAACATTTTTACGAACAGGCGTTTGGCATGACCCTGTCGATTGCATTTCAGGCCGCTGGCTCGCCTTTTGACCGGCTGCTGGGTGTCGACGTGCTCGAAAAACTCGATTTCGCAACATTTACTTCAGACGGAATTTGGACTGGTAAGGTTGAGCTTTTAGAATTGGCTGTCGGTGGCGAACCCGCTCGCAACACGAACGAGTTTGCCGACCTGTTTCACACCGGTTACACTTTTACGACATTTTTGACTGAGGATATCCACGAGGTCGCGGCGAGCTGCCGCAGTGTTGGTGCGGAAATTATCGTCGAACCGAAAAAGTCTGAACGCCCGTTTCACGAAGGAAAACGCGCTATGATCGTCCGCTCGCTCGGCGGCGAATATCTCGAAATTATCGAGGGGTAAATTATGTTTCTGATCTGGCTGCTCTGGCTAACAATCGTCATCGGCGGGTTTTATCTCGGCATCGGTTATGGGATCGAAGCCTACCGAGTTGGTGGCGTTGCAAATTTACTGAACGCAATTGTGTTTTGTGGCTGTGCCGCTTACTGCACACCGAAATTACTCAGGTTGGTATTGAAAAGATGAGCGTCGAAATCGGTGGTGTAAATTTAGTTGATATTAGTCTTCGCGGCATCCACGCGTTGATGGCGGCGGCCTGGCTGTTGTTTGATTTTCTAGTATTTTGGCTGCATTTTAAGATCAAGGACGCGACTCAGCCGCTCGATGAACGTCTTGAGCGCGCCCGCGTGATGCACGGCATCGACACAGTTGTTGCATACATTTTTATTCTAATGCTACCGACCGGCGTTATACTTTGCTACGTTACCGACACGCCGATTTTTACGACCAACTGGCTCTCGTGGAAGCATCTCTTATACGGCCTTATCATCGTTGACGCGTTGTATTTGTTGCCGATCTCAGGCACCGCTCTGCGAAATCTAAAGGCGATAAAAGAGGGAGCCAAAAACATCGACGAACTAAATCACGAAATTAAGTCGAAGATGAATCAGGCGATGCCGGCGGTGTGGCTGGTGTGGATTTTGGTTTTTGCGACGAGTCTGATTTCGGTGATGAATCTTAAAGCGCCGAAAGGTCAGGAATACATCTTCCGCAAAACCGAAACCGTTCAAACGCAGCAAAAATAAAACGAAAAATTACTCGACGATCTCTTTGTAATCACCGTGAAAATAAACCAGCGGCTTGCCGTCAGCGACCGTCGCCTGTAGTATTTTGCCAACCAAAATCGTGTGATCGCCTCCGTCGTGAGCGTTGACAACCTCACATTCGAGCGTCACGAGCGAGCCGTTGATCATCGGCAGACCGCTCGAAGATTCGCTCGTTTGGGTGCCGTTGAATTTATCTTCAGTCGCGGTCGCGAACTGCTGTGAGATGTGTCGTTGATGTTCGGACAGAATATTTACGACGAAGGATTGTCGCTCGATAAACGCATAATGACTGCCGGTCATTTTGTTGATACACGCGAGAATGAGCGGCGGCGTGGCCGACAGCGAGCAAAATGCGCTAACCGTGATTCCATGCGGGCGGCCCTCGCGATCACGCGTCGTCAGCACGGTCACCCCGCTCGCAAAACGGCTCATCGCCTTTCTAAATTGTTCCGAAGAGATCATCGGGCAAGCTCCTCCAAAAGCCACCACGCGCGACCGTCAACTACATCCGTCTGCTGCGAAACCAAACGATTGCCCGAATTCGCCGGATAGATATCAGCTTCTAAAATATTGTCTGGACCCGCTCGATGAACAATCGGGAAGTTGATATTTCCGTCAAACGGTCGCGTTTTCCACTCGGTCCACAAAGTAAAATCTGCGCCGACCGTCGTGATCATGCTGCGGCCGAATTCGCCGAGCTCGTCGTTCGGCTTTGTCGCCGCGATAATCGAAAAACGATTTTCCGCCGAGCGTTCAACAAGTCCGAATTCCGTTTCCCAACGCTCTTCGACGTTGAATGGCACCGCGATGATCTCCGCATTTTGGTATGCGGCGAGTCGAAACGTCTCAGGAAGTTTTCCATCATCGCCGACGATGATCGCAATCCGTCCAAACGGTAAATCAAATGACGCAATTTCGTCCCCGAGATCGCTCACCCATGGGCAACGACTCGATGAGTGCATCTGTTTTTGTCGATGAATCACGCCGTCTTTCGTAATCAAAACGCCAACGTGTGCATCACCGTCCCTAACCGACGTGACGGCGTAATTGCTTGATAGTGCTGAGCTTATCGCGACGATATCACCGGTCAACTCAGGTAGAACAATCAACGTTGCATCCGTCTTTGCGATATCGCCCACCGTCTGACATACGGCGATTTTCACTGAATCCGCGCCGGGCGAATAGCTGCGAACTGATGGCTCGTGCGTAATCGACGAATACAATTCGGGACGACGCGCCGATAGACTCTTTTGCGGATTTGCCTCGTCGAGATCGATGTCGGCATAAACAAAATCTTCGCCGGTGCGTTTCGCTTTTGCCAAAACCCGGCCATCGGGTGCGACGATTTGCGATTCGCCGGCACCTTGCAAGGCTTCGGGTTTTATTTTCATTTTCGCCGCAAAGGCGGTTAGAATTTCTTTCGGTACAAGGTAATCAAGTTTACACGACGCTGCGACAAAAACTCCGTTCTCAGCTGCACGAACCGGAATATGCAAATTGGCTTCGCACTCGGCAAATGAGTTAAGCGAATTGAGCAAGAGACGTGCTCCACGCACTGCGAGCAGCCGCGTCGTCTCCATCAAAAGTCCGTCCGCGCACGAATACATTCCGACGAATCCGTACTCAGTTTCGACAACGTCGCCAGCAGTTTCCGCACGCGAGCAGAAGTTGTTCTCATTGCCCATCAAAACCTGTTTGTCAGACGCGTCCCACTAGTTTGCCGTCGGGCGAATACAGTAGATTTGCGACCCGCGGCTTGTCGCCGGACGTTCTTACAGTCACATTGATCTTGACGTAAGTATTGTGTTTCAACGCCTTAGAGGCTATGTGAGCGAGAAACTCGCCGTACAAATCGGTAGCGACCGAATCGGCGTATTCAAGACTCGGATAAATTGCACAGTGGTTTGAGAATTCAGGCAAGACGACGAAATTCGGCTTACATGCCGCCGCCGAATCGATCATGCGAAGGCATGTTTTCATGTTGGCATCGATATCGGTGCCCGTGCCAAACTGAGTTACCGCGACCCTGCACTTCATTTATTCGTCAAAGAGATTTCGTTTATTAAACGCCGCTGTGGCAAATCGCCACATTGCTTTGCCGGGCGTAAGCCACGCGATCTTTGCGCCGTTTTTTTCGTTGGCAAGCACGTTCTCGACGAGGAATGGCGTGACGGTCCCAACTTTGTCGCCGAGGATGTTGACTATTTTCTTCGATTTTTCTTTTCGCTCGGGCATTCCTTCGTAGAGATCGTCCCACATATCGGTTGGGACAATGCCTGGACTCAGACTGGCGACGACGACGCTAGTTTCCCGGACTTCTTTTGACAAAGCTTCGGTCAAGTATTTCAAACCGTATTTTGTCGCACCGTAGAGAGCGAGGCCGTCGGATTTTCGCCCGTCCGAACCAAAACCGTACATGTTGTAAACCTGTCCGCCGCCGGCGTCGATCATCTCCCGGACGGCCACATGACAGCCGTTCATCGCACCGAGCAGGTTTGTATCTACAACGCTTTCAATGGTTTCCGGTTTCACCTGCCAAAACGTAACGTACGGGTTCGAGATGCCGGCGTTGTTTATCCACACATCGATCTTGCCAAAATGCGCCGCGGCGGCGTTCCAGAGATTTTGATGATCTCCGTGCTTTGAGACGTCGCACGGCACGCCGAAAATCCGTTCCGGATCGTGCTTTTCACCGAGCGAAGCAACTGCCCTCTCGACCGCTTCCATTGTGCGACCCGAAATGACGACCTTGCAGCCGCGTTTCAAAAATTCGTCGGCCAAGCCGTAACCAATACCTCGAGTGCTGCCTGTGATGACTATTGTTTTCATTTCAACATTCCTATTTACTCGATTACGAATTGCGATGCCAAAGATCGCGACGAATACGCCAAAAATGCCGAATAATAAAAACGGCGCCGATTCGCGCCAGTGATCGAACAAATATCCGCCGACGCCAAACGCCGTCATGATGCCCAGAGCACCGCAGAAACCAAAAAAACCAATCACCGAGCCGCGAATATTCTTTGGCGCATACTTTGCAATTAGAACCTGCGAAGTAACGACGCCCGCGATCTCGCCGAAACCGACCATCACAAGAGCGAACTTCATGTTTCCGCCGAACGGATTCTCGATCAGAAACAGCGAGCCGTAACCTATTGCTGCGCAAATCGACGCGATTACGACCGCGACAATTGCATTCAACCGGTCCGCCATTAAACCGACAATCGGAGCGGAAAAAAGGGCGACGGATTGAACGATAACCACAGTAATGCCAACTTGTTTTGCTGCGTCCGCTTCGCTCAAACCGCTGTTGATGCCGTATTTATTAAGCCACAATGTCAAAAAAGAACCGACCAACGCCAAGTCTCCGCGCGAAACAAATGCAGCGAGATAAGCTAACAAAATTGCGGGATTTTTCGCGGCAAAAACTCCCTCTTTGGCTAAAGAGACAAGACTCTTCTTTTCAGCAGTTTGGGAAACTACCCCGCCTTTAATTCCGAGCGTTAAAATTATCGAACTGAAAAATGCAATGCCCGAAACAACATAGAAACTCATCACCAAACTGTTAGAAAATTGGTAACCGCGTTGGTTGAAAAATGTAGGTAGTCCGAGCAAAACCAAGACCGCAAACATTGCTCCCAACCCGTTGAAAAAACCCATTAAACCTGTGCCTTTGCCACGGTCACGATCAATCACATAATCGGCAATGACAGTTGCGAACATCCCCGAAATTGCCGCTGAACCGATTGCCGTAACAACCCGAAAAACGTAAAGTTCGGTTGGCGTATCAAGAAAAGTGTATAGAATTGCGGCAATTCCAATCATCACAAAACCGAAAACATAAATGATTTTGCGTCCGATGCGGTCGGATAAAACTCCGAAAAGAGGTGTTAAAATAAGCAGGGTTAATTCGTTGAGAACACCAAGTTTACCTGTGATGCCGCCTTGTTGGTCTTGCGGAATTCTCAGCAAAGTCGTCATCACAAACGGCTGAATGACACCAAAAAATAGAAACAGCGACAACCCGAAAAGCGAGGCGTAATAATGCGTAGCGAGATTGATCGGCTTGACTCCATCGCTCAAGCCGATGAATAGGAATTTTCGGTCTTTATTTTCCATTTAAATTTATCCACGAAGTAACACGAAGTTTTCACGAAGTTTTTAAAGAATTCTTCCTTCGTGTTTCCTTCGTGTTACTTCGTGGATGAAAGAATTATCTTCCGAAATTTGGCGTTAAAACATCTTCCGTAGCTTCCCATTTCAACACGCCAAACGTCATATATTCCAATTTGTTCGACTTGTGAAATTCCCAAACTACCGACATTGTGAAATCGTCGTCAATTTGAAATTCCCGTCCGCGAATTTTCGTCGCTTCGCCGTGGATGTGTTGCGTTGTGTATAAAGCTCGCCCGTAACCGATTGAGTTGCCGTAAAGATCCGGCCCCTCGAACGTGTGTTTATTACCATTTCGATAGCGGGTGAATTTGTAATTTCGATTGATGACGCCGCTGATCTCGACGTTTTGTTCGGCTCTCAACAGAGAGATCGGGCGGTGGTTGATCGTAACATTATTAACGCCGACCTTCTGCTGATTGTGATCGTAAACTTCCATCTCGCCGCTGAAAACTCCTGCGCATTTTGCGTCGAGTTGATATTGCTTGTTGCCGTTTTGACGTTCCGACTCGACAAACGCGTCGATACGCTGTCGGGTTTCTTCGTTTTCATGATAATCGCATGCGACCTCATATAAACCATTGAAAACACAATAGATAGTCGGCCCCTCATAAATCAAACTCGAATACACTTGCAAATGACCATCGACGATGTGAACCATCGTGCGCAGCTCGCCCATCCACGCCGGCGAGTAATAAATCGCATCGACAAGCGCTCCGTAAGGCTGCCCCGAACCGATAAAATCGGGTCCAAGGTAAATGCGATCTTGGTCGCTGTCGATCACGCCAAACGCAAAATCGGCAAACTCCATGCGCGAACGTAATGGCCCGGTCGCGTCAAGTTTTGTGTTCATCGTGTAGAGAGTTTTGCCGTCGATATTTGCCGACTGTCGATAGACCTTATTCCACCCGACGTGCGTTCCGTCAGGTTCAAAAATCGAAGGCTGGCCATGCCATTCGCCTTCGATGCTTTTTTGCCAATTTGATGATTTATCAGACATAAATTTATTTGCCACGGAGTTCACAGAGATACTGAGAAATGTCAATTGGTGAACTCTGTGTCCTCTGTGGCTAAATTTGTTGATCTTTTAAAATTTCGCGCATCTTTGCGGACATCTCAGCACCGACGAGGCGATCGACCTGCGCCCAAACTTTATCGACATCCGGATTGAAAACGATCTCGCGGTTGCGGCGGTCACGGGTTGCGATCTCGTCAGCCGAAAACTGTTTTGCAATCTCGCCGATTCCGTTTTCGACCAACGAAAACCAATGGCTTAGATAACGATCTACCGAATCGAAAATCTCGCTGAACGCATCTGCGGTCGCGCGGTTTACTAGCATCCACGGCGACATCACGGCGAGTTGTCGAGGGTTCAGATGAGCTTTACTCAAACCTTCGATTTGTGACGCTTTTTCAAACTCGTCGGACAGTCCACCGTAAACCGCGTCGATGTATTCGAGATTTGCCGCCGAGATCGACACGCGGAATCAGGTCGAGATGAAAAGCATATGTCGTGTCGTTATTCACCGAGTCGAGCGTGAAGTGCGGCACCGCCGAATCGCTCTTAGTAAACGCAAAGATCATGTGCGAGTCGAGCTTAATGAACGGCACAGTCATGCCGATATAAACGGCTTTTGAAATTTTATCGGATGAAAAAACCCGGACGCAACCGACTGGTTCCGGCATCGCTGGCGAAGTCAGTTCAATTGTCTCAACTTCGCGTAAACTCAAACGTTCAATGAGCTTATCGAGGGTCGAATGTGCTAGTTCGGCAGCTAGAGTCATATTCAGTTATTTGTGGCCAGTTTCGCTTACCATCGAGAATTGCCTTCCGACTTAATCAGTTCTCCTTCTCCGAAATCGTTTGCACACTTGGGACTTCTTTCTTCACCCACGCCTGGGCGAGTTCGGGGACTTCGCGACGGGTCGGCGACGGGATGACGGTGAATGTTCGTCCCGTAAACTCTGAGCGAATTTTGTGCATGTCGATGCCCCAGCCTTGTTCGAGAAGCTTGTTTCGGAGCTTGCGATAGACGATCTGCAGGTTGTCCGATTTGACGTGCAATTCGGCGGCGATATCGAGCGGCAAAATCTCGGGGCGCACTTCTTCGAGTACAGCGCGATCTTGATCAAAGACTTTTTGAATACGTTTTCGCGCGTCACCGTCTGCCCAGTTACCTATAAAAAAGGATCGCAAACTTATCCAACGGCTCACGGTAGTAAACTCGTCGATCGGCGTGTGAAAGTCGAGCAAAACCATCATACCGATTGGCAGTGTCACCTCGAGTAGCGTCGCACACGGCATGAAAAAGGCGGTGCGTGTTTTGACAGGCTTTACATCCTGCTTTTTAAAAAGGCCCCAAAGGCCCTTTGGCGGCGTCGGCTCAATAAAAACTGTTGTTTCGGCTGAATACTCGGTCTGAATCATCTCAAAATCCGGCACCTGCGGCTTATCCGGGTTGCCAAATGAACCGCCGTGAACAAACGGCGCATGGGCGATGTCAACTGAGTTTTCGACAGCACGTTCGTAGTTTACTTTCCAATGATATTCGCCAGTAATTTTTTTGAATTGCGGATCACCAAAATGCGGCAGATCTGGCATCGGCGGGCGTTCGCTTTCGGGCAGGTCGCCGAGGAAAGCCCAGACGAAATCGTAACGCTCCTGCGTCGGATACGAATCGACGCGAGCGCGATTAGGTATCGCTTTGCCTTCGAGATTGGCCGGAATTTTACTGCATTGACCGTTCTTTTCGTACTCCCAGCCATGATACGGGCAGACGATGCAGCCCCCTTTTACCGTGCCGCCCGACAGCGCGCCGCCGCGGTGAACACACAGGTCGGACATGACTTGTGCGGCTCCATCTTCGGTGCGATAGACGACGAGGTCTTGTCCCAAAATCCTCTGTCGCTGAGGCGTCATCGAGACTTTTTCACTAAATTGGATTGGATACCAAAAGTTTTTTAACATAACATTTGCGCAAAATTTGTTATATTGAAATAACAAATTACTTCACTATCAACTCGATGTCAATGAAATTGCCTTCTGCTTGGCAATATTTGTATTATTCGTATAACAAATCCGTATGGATGCAGATGTCATTATATCAGGTGCCGGCCCAGTCGGTATGTCGCTCGCTCTAGCGCTTGCGCGCTCGGACGTGTCGGTTATCGTTCTAGAAACGCTTGCCGAGCTGAGTCACGAAGCTCGCGCCAGCACCATTCATCCGCCAACGCTCGAGTTTTTTGACGAGATCGATGTTGTCGCAGACGTGCTGGCCAGCGGTCGCCGCATCGAAAATCTACAGTTTTGGGAACGCGAAACGCGCGGGCTTGTCGCTGATTTTTCGTACGCGTTGATCGCGTCCGACACGAAATATCCGTTTCGGTTTCAATGTCCGCAGAGCACGGTGACACGAATTATCTTGAAGCATATCGAGCAAGACGGCCACGCTAAAGTATTGTTTAATCACGAATTTATCAGCGCCGTCAACGGCGGCGAGAACGTCGTGGTGCGCGTAAAAACCCAGACCGGAGAGACTGAATTAACTTGCCGCTATCTTGTTGGTTGTGACGGCGCATTCAGCAGCGTTCGTGAAAATTTGAAACTGGGCTTCGACGGCAAAACGTACGAAGACCGGTTTTTGCTCGTCTCGACGGACCTTGACCTGAGTAGCGTATTTCCCCGAATGGGCGCGGTTGCGTACATTTTTGACCCAGATGAATGGGTGATCGTCATGACGCTGCCCGACACGGTTCGGCTCGTTTTCCGTCTTAAGCCCGAAGAAAACTCTGATAAGGTAAAACAAATCGACAACGTAAAATCGCGCATCGCAAGCTTTTTGCAAACCGAGCTACCTTATGAAATAAAAGCAGTTTCGACGTATCACGTGCATCAGCGAGTTACCGAAACCTTTCGCGTCGGTCGCACAATTTTGGCCGGCGACGCCGCCCACATTAACAATCCGACGGGTGGCATGGGTATGAACAGCGGCATTCACGATTCGCGAGATTTGGCGAAAAGTTTAGTCTCGGTATTGAACGGAGCAGACGACTCGTTGCTCGACGAATACTCGCGGATTCGCAAAGAAGTGGCTGTTAAAATGGTACAGTCAACAACTGACAGAAACTATAAAGATCTTTCGGCGTCCGACGCCACGATGCGCGAACTGCGTAATCGAGAACTCTACGAGGCGTCAAATGACAAAGCAAAAGCTCGTGAGTATTTATTGATGACCGCGATGCTGGCAGACAGAATCTGATATGAATTTCGTTGACGGAACATTTGTCGAGACGGCTGAGAGTTTTGCAGTTGTGAATCCATTCACCGGCGAAAAGATCGGCGAAGCTGCCGCGTTCGAGACCCGAAGACGCAGCATTAGCGATCGAGGCCGCGGCGAGTGCTTTTACAGTTTGGGCAAACCTTGCGGCGTGGGAGCGCGAAAAGATACTGCTTAATTGCGCCAATGTTGTCGAACAAAATGCAGAAAAATTAAATGAGATTCTGATCGATGAAAGCGGCTCTTGTATTACGAAGGCGCGATACGAAACGGGTTATGCCGCCTCGTCTGCTCAGGGCGGCGGCGGGTGAAGCGACTCGTTTGTATGGCGAAACGATGCCGAATGAACGTAGGACGCGGATGACTTTTGTGATTCGTGAGCCGATTGGTGTCGTCGTCTGCATTGTTCCTTTTAATCCGCCGCTCGCATTGTTGGCAAAGATGGTTGCGTTTCCACTCGCGGCGGGAAATACGGTCATCGTTAAACCTTCGGAAGAAACTCCGTTGATTGCTCTCGAATTTGCAAAAATTTTAACCGAAGCAGGTATGCCCAATGGCGTTGTGAATGTCGTTAACGGCTACGGACACGAAATCGGCGAAGCGTTGATTACAAATCCAAAAGTTCGCGGTGTGGCTCTGACAGGTTCGACGACGACAGGGCAAATCGTTGGAAAACAAGCAATTAATAGCATGAAGCATTTGCAATTAGAACTCGGCGGCAAAAATCCATTGATTGTTTTGGACGATTTTGAGGCGGAAGAAGCAGCTGAAATTGCATCGGAAGGAATCTTTACGCACGCGGGTCAAATCTGTATGGCAAATTCGCGCGTGCTGGTGCACAAGAGAACTGCCGACAAGTTTTGCCGCTGAATTAGTAAAAAAAGCCGAGTCGCTTTTCCTCGGAGACCTTAGGGATGAACGAACCTTTTATGGCTGTTTGATAAACAAAGCGGCGGTCGAAAAGGTTGAGCATCATGTCAGACACGCGGTCGAAGGTGGCGCGAAACTTTTGACCGGCGGCCGCGTTTTAGATGGTTTGCGTTATCCGCCAACTATTTTGCTCGACGTGCCGAGAGACTCGCCTGCGTGGTGCGAAGAAACGTTTGCTCCGTTGGTGACCGTTGCGATTGTTGAAAACCTGGACGAGGCGATCGTTCTCGCAAACGACTCGGATTTCGGACTTTCGGCAGCGATCTTAACTCACGATGTCCAGAACGCATTTACCGCAGCACGCCAAATTCGCGCCGGTTCCGTCCATATCGGCACTCATCCTTTTCAGTCAAATGCACTCGCGCCAATCGGCGGTTATGGAATGAGTGGCATCGGACGCAGTGGCGGCAAATATTCGGTCGCCGCGTTTACGGAAGAAAAATGGATTTCAGTTGAGGTCGGTAGTTTGCCTGTGAAAAATTAACCACAGATGAACACAGATAAACCCAGATGGTTAAGAAAAGTTATGTTGATACATCTTTCGGATTGATACACTATCGCTTCGCCGGTAATCCCAACAATCCACACGTTTTGCTGCTGCATCAGACGGCGTCGAGTTCGGCGATGTTTGAGCAAATCATGTCGCTGCTCGCCGACAAATATTATGTTTTTGCACCCGATACGCTCGGGTTTGGCGGTTCGGATTTTCCGAAAGAAACCGCGACAATGAAAATTTACGCCGACAGTTTGCGTGAAGCATCAAAAATGTTCGGGCTGCAGAATCCTTTTATTTTCGGTCATCATACAGGAGCGTCGATTGCGGTGCAGATGGAATTTGACCAGCCTTTTGCTCAAAAAATGTTTCTGTCCGGCCCGCCGCATCTGTCGCAGGAACAAAAAGATGATTTTAGGAAGAACGTTCAGCCGATTGTAATCGAAAAAGATGGCTCGCATTTGCCAAAACTCTGGCAGCGTCTGCGTGCAAAGGACGAAAACGCAGAGTTTTTGCTGACGCATCGCGAATTTTTACTAAACCTCCACGCCGGCGAACGATATGACGAAGCTTACAACGCAGTGTTCGATCATGATTTTGAGACGCAGCTCGCGTCGTTGGATTGTCCGATTTTAGTAACAGCAGGTGACAAAGATACGCTCCGGGATTCGCTCGAACCGGCATACGATGTCCTGAAAAATGGCGAGATGCGAAGATTAGAAGGGAATACTTATGTGTGCGATCAGTCGCCTGAAGTTATTGCAAAATTGATGGTGGAGTTTTTTTGCTAGAGTTTTATTTCCTCTCAAAAATCGCAATATTGTCATCATCCGCAAATCGTTGTAAATCTTTGTCTTCAATAAAATCTGTAATCATTTCCGCGATAATTTTTCGATGTTCTTCATCGTTTTTCGGTTCAAAATCTAAAAATGGTCTTCCGGTGGTTAAATCTTGCGGGTGCGCAGAAGTGAAATGATTCGCACCGTCAAAAATTGCTAAATATCTGTCGCCGCGATTTCCGCCTATAGCTTTTTCAAAAGTTTGTTTTAGCGAGATCGTGCAATCTTCCTCGGTTTTACCGTAACGTCTGGCACTCCAGGTTATTACGCCATCGCTATTTCCGCCAAGCATTAAAATGGGTTTTTCGGAAGTTATTGGGCAAACGTAGTTTGGTGGAAAGCCCATAATTGTTGAGCCTTGCGTGTGAGCTCCGTAGCTGAAGACTTTTTTAACCTGAGGAAAATGTTCGGCGTTCATCAATGCGATCGAGCCGCCAGCCGAATGTCCACCGAGAGTCACATTGTTCAAATCCAAACAATTCTGTAACAATCCACTTGAATTCACCTTGGCTAAATCATCTAAAATCGGTTGAATTGCCAAGCCTGTCGCACCTTTTCCATAGTTTTCGTAATTCATAAACCGCACATCAATTCCGGGCGTTAAACCTTGCATTCCGCCGGGCAATTCATCTGTAACCCACTGAAAAGAAACGAAAACCAAACCTTCCGGGCAAATTTCGTGAGCCAGCCATTGATACGATTCGGGTGGGCAATTCACGCCGTTTAGCATTATCACCACGGGAAAAAGTGATTTTGATTTGTCGGGTGGTAAAATTCCCGAATTTCGTTGCGTGTCATCTTGCGGTTCTAGAGCCGGATAAAAGATCTTCAGTTGAATGACGTCAAAAGGTGAACGGACGTTTGCGACCGTGACAGCGCGAAAAATTGCTCTTGTTTTGATCATGATTCTTGACAATTGCCTCGATTACCTTTAATTTGTCATAAACCTAATACAAATTCAACGAAATTGTCCTTTTGTGAGCAAAAATAGAAAAAAACAAATCGCTGTTTGGAATCGGCGGCTGGCGTGGGTGACTTTTCCGCTTTTTCTGATCAGCACGGTTTCGACATATATGGCGACATCAAAAACTTATCCCGATCTAATGAGTTTAGCCATTATTTCTTCGACGATTTTTATCCTCTTTTTTTTCGTTCACACGATCTTCGGCGTGTATCTGTTCGGGTTTCCTAAGTTCAAATGGCAGATTCGGGTTGTGCATATTTATGTCGGTTATTTGTTGTTTATTTTTACGATTGTAAGCCAGGCGATTATCGGCGTCGAACCATACCATAATATCGCCTACGGTTTGATGTGGCTTTTTTTGATTACGCATGTTTCATTGAGTTTTAGGTTTATGCTTAAGCGAAACTACAAAAAGGATGTAGAACCGTCGTTGAGTTTTCGCGGAGAAAAGTAACGGCTTATAGAGCGAAGGGACGAACCAGACTTATGTTGATACTTTATTTTATTGTTGTCGCGGCAATTCAAGGGATTTTGTTTTTTGTACTCTTTCGCCTTTGGAAAAGGTCGCGTTCCGTATACACAATTTTCCCGCTGATAGTGATCGCCGGAATAATTTACGACAACTTAATAATCGGTCTCGGTTCATATATTGGGGAAGGCGAACTCTTGAGGGCAATGAATGTTCCGCGCTTTGCCATTCACGCTTTTTTCACGCCGATGATAATGATTTTTGGTTTCGGAGTCGCGCGTCGTGTTGGCGTTGGCTTCGCTCAGTCAAAAGGCTGGCATATTGCGATTTGTGCTTTTACGACTTTGATGATCTTGCTTGGCATTTACGAAGAATTGATCCAAATGAACCTTGTTCCAATCGCCGAGGATGGAACATTGCGATATAAGAACGTTCCAGCTGCGCCGCCCATTCCTGCGATAATGACGATTATTGTAGTGATGATCTTGGCAATATTCGTTTGGATTAAAACAAAAAGACCGTGGTATTTTCTGGGAACTCTCATGATGTTCATTCTCGCGCCGATGGCGGCAAAGTTCGTATGGGCAGGCAATCTCGGTGAAATTTTTATGAACGTCGGCGGCATCTTCGGCGAAAAGACGGCACAGGATCATGGTTCTGAGTCTTTTGTTCCAAATGAGTCAAAACAAATTTGAATTTACCGTTCCGATGGCGTTGGAAGATTTTTTGCCCGTTGCATTCACGGCAATCGGCCTTTTTCTAATTGCCAAATTTGTTTCGGGTCGACATCCGAAATTGAGCCTTCTAATTTGGCTCGGCAGCGTCTTGGTTGTCACGGACGGCTTGTTGAAGGCCGTCTGGAAACTGATTTACGCCGCCACAGGAACCGACATTGCATGGATGCACGACAGCCTGTTTTTGCTTATGGGGCCGGGCTTTGTTTTTGTGGCGTGGGCGTTATTGCGTGGCTTAAAGGACGAGGCTCCAAGCTCACGACAAGTTTGGCTTGTGCCGCTTGCTATCATACTGCCGTCGCTCGGCATAGCCGCATATCTCGCAATCACTCAACCAAATCGCAGTTGGGCTCAGGTTTTGATGTTGCTGACTACGGTTGGAATACTAACAACGAACGGCCAAATCATGTTTAGTTCATTTAACAGAAAACTGTTCCTTCCAATCGTTCTGCTCGTCATCAATATCATCACGATCTTTGGGCAAGTTTGGATTGCGCAGTTGTCGCAGACAACTTTCACCCACTGGGTCGGACAAATAAACAACACGGTCTCGTGGGCAGCTTTCGCCGCAGCGGTCTGGATATGGCGGCGGCATCGTGTTCAGACGCGACCTGATGACGGTAATCTTTGAATATCTATAATGACGTCACTTTGTTAACAAATCGACCGAATTTGTCTTGACATTATAACAAATTAACGCTACTTTCTAGCAAAGGTCATATATTCCATACAAATTAGAATCGAACGGACAATGGCGAGAACTTTAAAATCGCAATTCTAATTTTTTCCGAGGAGACAAAAAATGTTTTTTGAAAAGACTAAGGCTCGATTCGAGCGTTGCTTTGGATTGTTGTTTTTGTTTACGATCCTTTCGGTCAGCGCTTTTACTCAATCATCTGCGTCAATTTCCGGTGTTGTAAAGGACCAGAACGACGCCGTAGTTCCCGGTGCAACAGTCGTAGCTGGAAACAAGGGCAACGGCGGTGAAACAACAACAATAACCAATGGCGAAGGAAGGTTCGAGATCAAGAATCTACCTGTAGGTCAATATTTAATTACGGTCAGAAAGGGAGGATTCTCTGATAGTCAACAATCTGTTTCGTTGGCCGGCGATTCTGTGACACACGATTTTACAATTAATCCGGGCGGACTTCGCGAGGAGGTTACGGTTACTGCGGCTAAAGGGTTGCGGGCGACGTCTGAAATTGCTCAGACGGTTACTGTGGTTGACGAGACCGAGATCGACCAGCGTCGCCCTGTCGGAATTGGCGAAGCGTATGAAAAATCGCCGTCAATACTCTCGACCGATACAAATCCATTTCGTGCCCGTCCTCAAATTCGCGGCTTGCAATCGAACCGTATCTTAGTAACGGTCGATGGCGAACGGTTAAATGATCCGCGATTCGGAGCCGACTCGGTAGGCGTCAGCCCCGCGCTGATCGACACTTCGCAAGTAAAACAGGTCGAGGTTGTCGCCGGTTCGGGATCGAGCCTTTATGGCTCGGACGCGATCGGCGGCAGCATCAATATCATCACGAAAGGCCCCGATCGTTCAAAAGATGGCATTCGTTACGATTTCCGGTTAAGCGGCGATTACGGGTCGAACAACAACTTTCGCAAAGGCGTTTTTGCCTTTGGTGTTGGCAGCAAGGTCGCCGCGTTTCGAGGAACATTTGGACGGTTTATCCAGCCGAATTTCACCGTGGGCGGTCCCGGAATTACACGCCAGAAGTGATCACAGCAGGAAACTTTGCAGCACAGGCTGGTCTTTTGGCAGGCCAACCACTGGTCTCGAGCTATCCGGTTTATGAACTGGCACCGGGCACGGAAATCGGAAATAGCGGGGCCCGCGGTTATATCGGATCGCTTGATTTTATGGTTTTCCCGAGCGATTCTCAAAATTTTCGGGTTCGTTACAATGTAAATCCTTATCGCGACCTGGGCGTTCCTCACACTTCTATTCCTTACTCCACCAGCAGGCCGAATACCGGAAAGTCAAACTATTTCAAGCTCTCGCTGCGATATGAACTGCGGGACATCGCCGATTGGTTCCCGCGAATATCCGCCAGTTACTACAATCAGGACTACAGCCGCGTACTGGAAGAAACCCGTCATTCCATCATCAACGGCAGTAGCTATACAGGAAATACATTTACCGGGAATCTTTCGACATTTGCACGAAGCGAAGAATCGCTTACGAACCAGCACAACTCCGCGAACGGCTATGATGTCCAGTTAAATTTTATCCCCTGGCGAAACGCGATTTTTATCACGGGAGCTAATTATTCTGATAATTTTTCGCGAGATAATTTTAACAATACACGGTTCAGCGCAACCACGGGCTTGGTTACGGGTACTCCGATTGTTGGTGGAGCAAACACGCCGCGAAGCCATTATAAAAATTTCGGTTGGTATAATCAGCTCGAATACACGCCGATCAAGTATTTCCGCATATCGGGCGGCGTACGTTGGGACCGATGGAAAACTACGGCCGAGCCGACGCCGGGCTATCCGAACGGTGTGCTTGGTGAAATATTTCTGCGGACGCTGCCGTTGATTCAAGCCAATCCGGGCGGACTTGACCCAATTGGGGCAGCTGGATATGCGACGTTGGCAGCAGGAAATACGATCGAAACGGAGTCGAAGGAGTTGACCTACAATATCGGCGCCACAGTTTTTATTCGGGGCGGCATCCACCCCTATGTTCGTTATTCGACGAGTTTCAGAGAGCCGGACATTCTTAACCGGTATCTGTTCCGTAACTTTACAACGCAGCCTTTCTTTTCGCTGCCGAGTATAGTCAACACTAACCTAAAACCGGAAACAGGGAAAGATATTGATTTTGGGGTAAAAATCGCGCGTTCAAAGTTCCACGGAGCGTTAAGTTACTACCGTAATCAGATCGATAACGCCAGCAATACTGCTCAAGGAATTTATTGCGCAAATATTTCTACGCCGCCAGTTACCGGATTTGGCGCAGGAGGACCGGGCACATTAGTTTCCAATACTCCTCCTGGATTCGGCTGTCCAGGACCACCCGCGCCGGCGACACATTTGGTACAAGTTTTCCAAACTGTCAACGTGACAAGGGTGAGAATTCGAGGGTTTGAAATGCAGGGCGAGATCGATATCCCGCTCGGTAATGTCGGCAGCCTGACGCCGTTTATGACGTTCAGCACGATCAAATCCGATCAGGTTCCCGACCAGATTCGGCGCGCGATTGTCCAAAATCTATACAACAACTCGGCACCGCTTGAGTTAGACGGCACGGTAAATGACGTTCCATTCTACTCGTTGCCAAATTATCAGGGAGCATTCTCGCCGCGTTTTACGAGTGCGAGAGGACGCTGGTGGGCGGAATACGAATATCGCTTTACGAGTAAAGTAACGCGGGTCGAGCCGAACGACATCAGTTTCGCCGGCATAACGACCTACGGTTATTTTGCTGCTTATAAAGGCATCAGAAAACATTCGATTCGCGGCGGAGCGAATGTCTTCAGCGGCGATGACGGCTCAAGAATGACGGTGACGGTGGGCGTCGAAAACTTGACGAATCGTCTTTACTTTCAGCTTTTCCAACCGGCTCCTTCACCGGGACGATCATTCTCGTTTGGTGTTACTTACGACTTCTCAAAGTTGTTTAAGTAAGCAGCAAGCTAAAGAATTCGCCTTCAAGCGGCACGCTTTGAGATTACTCGGAGGCCGCTTGGAGGCGAAATTGTAGAGGAATACACGGTCATGATGAATCCTCAATCAGTTGTTGAGAATTTGCAAACGAGGGACGCTCTCGGGTATAAGCAAAAATTTGCGGTCATCATACCGAGCACCAATACGATCGTCGAGCCGGATTTTTACCGAATGACGGTGCCCGGCGTGACGCCGCATGTTTCGCGGATTCATATTCGCGATCAAGATCTGTCGTCCGATTCAGCGTTTGAAAATCTGCTCGAACAGATTCGCGTCGAAATCGCCTTCGCCATCGAGCGCGTGATGACGTGCGAGCCGGACTATATGGTCATGGGCATGAGCGCCGAGACATTTTGGGACGGACTCGAAGGCAATCGCGCCTTTACTCAGCGTATAAAAGATCTTTCAGGGCTCGACGTCGCGACCGGCGCCGAGGCGTGCGAGTTGGCTCTGAATGCATTCGGCGCAAAACGAATTGGCGTCGTCACGCCTTATCAGCCGATTGGTGACAAAAATGTTGTCAGATTTTTTAACGACATCGGTTTTGAAGTTACAAAAATCAAGGGCTTAAAATGTCCGACGGCTGTCGCCATCGCTCACGTGTCGGAGGACGAACTCCGCGACGCGCTTGCCGACGTAAATTCAGCGGATGTCGATGCCATCGTCCAGTGCGGCACAAACCTCAGCATGATCTCACTCGCCGACGAAGCCGAACGCTGGCTAAAAAAACCCGTGATCGCAATCAACGCCGCGACGTGGTGGCTCGCGTTGCGAAAAAACAACATCACAGAAAAGGTCTATGGCTGCGGCCGCTTATTGCGAGAACACTGATGTTGTTTCCAACACAAATTGTCGGCAGTTATCACAAACCGAAATGGTTGTGCGAACATGACTGGGTCTATACACCAGAAGGAACATGGTGGAAAATTGCGCCGGAAGATCTGCAATTTGCTCATGACGACGCGACGCGGCTGGCCATCGAAGACCAGAATCTTGCCGGCCTTAGTTATGTCACGGACGGCGAACAAAGACGGCAGACATTCAGCGGTTATTTTTACAGACTGGGCGGCATCGACAGCGTGAATCGCGGTGCGATGACGTTTGCGGCGAATGACATCGGCAATGCGATAACAATGAAACCACGGCCCCCGGTCGCGACCGACATGTCGCCGCAACCGCCGACGATTCCAAAGGTCACGTCTGCCGTGACGTGGGATAAACCTATTTTGGCGAACGATTTCGCGTTTCTAAAAAAGTACGCAAAGGGCAAGACGAAGATGACGGTGATCGGCCCCTGCTCGCTTGCTCTCCGTGTCGTCGATGAGCATTACGGCGCTCTCGATCAACTAAGTTTCGCTATCGCAGATGCACTCAACAAGGAGCTGCACTCGCTCGAAGCCGCTGGCGTCGACATGATCCAGATCGACGAACCCGAAGTTCATTTCCGCTATTCGCAGATAAAGGATTTTGCTCAGGAAGCGATAAATCGCACCATTCACGGTATCAATGCGACCACCGCGGTCCACGTTTGCTTCGGCTATTCAAAGAACATCGCCGAGAAACGCACAAATCCGATTTACGGAAGTGCGTTGGAACTACTCGCTTCCACCGACATCGATGAGATCAGTTTGGAATACGAACAGCCTGGCTACACGCCGGAGATCTTAACCCATTTAGGCGACAAAGCCGTGATTTTGGGTCTGTTAAATTTGGACACTGAGGCCGAAGTCGAATCGGTCGGACACATAGTTTCGCGGGCAAGAGACGCACTGCAAGTTGTTGAAAAAATGAAACTCAGACTCGCATCGGATTGCGGGATGTGGTTTTTGCCTCGCGAACGCGCGTTCGGCAAGATCGCTAATTTGGAAAGGGCGGCGGCGGTTTTGCGCGAAAGCTTCTAAATAAAATGGCTGGATTATTTCCAAACACCGACATTCTGATTGATGTCGTCAATTTTTCCTTTATCGTCATCGTTCCTACGCTGATTTATTCGTGGACAAAGGTTCGACGCGGCGAGTATTTGCTGCATAAAAAAGTGCAGTTGACGCTATTCGCTGTTCTTTTTGTCGCTGTAATTCTGTTCGAGATCGATCTCCGCCAGCGTGGCGGGATTTTTGAGATGGTTAAGGACAGCCAGTTTTCAGACACCATGATGTTAAATGGCTTAATCTGGTTTCATATGTTCGTATCTATTACCACGAGCATTATCTGGACCGGGCTCATCGCGATGTCGCTTTGGAAATTCGCGTCCCCACCCGTTCCGAATAGTTTCAGCGGCGCCCACAAGTTATTTGGCAGGATCGGAATGATCGACATGATCCTTACCGGCGTGACCGGCGTAATGCTCTATTTCTTAGGCTTTGCAATGACAAAATAAGTCGTCGATCTAATCAAAAAACATCGTCGGATCTTTCGTTGCGATGGTCCTGTTCCTTTTCCCCTTTTTATCGCGAACAAGCTTTACGGAATAGCCGTAAAGATCGCTCCTATAGAGCGTATGAACGTACTCGACCGGCACCTGCTTGTCGGTGTAAACCGTTCTCTCGATTGATAATAAGGCGGTGCCTACCCGTATATCGAGAAGCTGCGCAACGTATGGGTCGGCAAGCTCGGCTTTGATCTCCTGCTCCGCGTTTTCGAGATTGTAGCCCAGTTTTGATTCGATGGTGTGCAGAAGCGCTCCAGATGAAAGTTCCGCTACAGTCAGCCGCGAACCGATCTCTTCGGGCAAATAATTGATAATCAGACCGAATGGACGATTGTCGTTTATTCGCAGTCGTTTAAGACGATAGATCGGTGTCCCGGTCTTTAGTTGCAAAAGTTCTGCTTCGTGTGGGTCGGCGTCAACACGATTCATTTCGAGCACCTTGACGGGCGTTTCCATGCCCATCTCGATCAGTTCGTCGAGTGAGCCGGTGAGGTGAATCACTCCACTGAATCTTCGCTTTTTCGATTTGCGCCCAGTGACAAAAGTGCCGCGTCCCTGATGACGTTCGATCAGGCCATCGTCGGTCAACGACTGCAATGCCTGGCGAACCGTAATGCGACTGACGCCAAATTGCTCGATCAAATCGATTTCCGTCGGGATTCGCTCGCCTGCTTCAAATACGCCTGACGTTATCTTCTCACGCATCACATTCTCCAACTGGTAGTAAAGAGGTATCTGTGAACTCGCAAATTTTGTCTTTTGTCTCGCCATATTTGTTATGTTGTTTGTCTTAATCTAAATACCATATTCTAAGACATTAGCCGAAAAATCTGAACTCGGCCTTAAACAAAAAAGCAACAGCCGATGATTAGAAGCGACTTTCTATTGCTGATAGAATTCCAGGTTTGAACTGATTTACGTCCATTGCCCGTATCGAGCGAAGGATAAGTTTTGAAAATAAGCAATTTCGATAAACCTTCAAAACCTTCCGCGGGAGAAGCTAAACTGAAAGAAATGGGCTTCCACTTTTTTCGAAAGCTCCGTTTTCATTGGCCGAAACCCCGAGATTTAAACTCACGACCTCTCGCACCCCAGCGAACTCCACAGGTTATCATAGGTCGTCTAATGGTGAACCGTCTTTACGGTGAGATCGATTCGATCTCTCCGGTAATTTTAGTATTCTAGTACGATCCGGGGTAAAGCGGTCTTGACCTCTGCCCTTCAGGCACAATGCGGGAACAACGCCGCATGGGAGTAAACATGATCCTGCTCAAAGAACTTGCAAGAACCCCGGCGTCATTGATATGATTCGAGTTACGCCGATTCATCGGACAATTTTCACGAATCGGTTCAGATCAAGGTCGGTCTTGACACGGGCGGGCAAAATGCCGGCGGTTCCAGTTCTCGACTCTCGACTCTCCACTCGCCACTCTCCCGTCATTCCAGACCAACAAAGTTTACGTCGGTGAGGGTGTCCGTTACGTTTATGACGCGTGAGGCGAAGCGGTAGCGTCTTGCCTGGATGGCGATGACGTAGGTTTCGCCCGGTTCGACATCGGTGAAGGTGTAGATGCCGAAGCTGCCGGTGGTTGTGGTTCGGCGGTTGCCGTTTGCGTCCGCTATTGTCACTGTCGCGTTTCTCAGGCCCTGGCCGGTTGTTGTTGTCACGCGTCCGCTGATGGTGACACCTGCGGCGGTTGGGGCGATGATGACGCTTCCCGCTTCGAAGGTCGTGGTCAGCATTTCACCGTGCTCATTTGCGACTCCATTCGGGGTCGGTGTGTCGTTGAACGTCAACGGATACGCTCCGGTTTCGGCCCCGGCGGCGACCTTGAACGTCAGGTTCAGGACGTTTCGTTTGCCCTTCGCGTAGGTGTTGGCGGTCGAGACCAGCACGCCGACTCGCCCGTCGGCTGTCTGGGTTGTGTTGGTGCCGATATCGGCTCCGGTCGGGACTCCCGTGCCGATCTCCGCTCTGACAAATGTCAGCACATTCGGGTTAAAGTTCACCGTATAGCTCGCACTCGTTTCATCGCCCTGTGCGTCGAGCTGGATCGGGACAACCACCGTCTGTCCGGCCGCTGCCTGTGTGTTGAGCGCCCTTATGATGCGTGTCGCTTCGTCAGGGGCTTCGCCTCTGGTCGGCGGGGCACAGCCGCCCGGGATCGGCGTTGTCGGGCCGCCGGTTGTCGTCGGCGGGTCGAGACCCAGATTGTATCTGGCCACCTGTGTCACGTCGCCCGCGTTTATCGGACAGCCGTCACCGAGCGTTGTCCTCGGTGCAGCATCGGCCCTCTGGTACTGGTTCGGGGTTGTCACAGCCGTCATCAGACCGAGCACCAACAGGCGTTCGATCGTCACGTCGTTGGCGAGTACGCCATCGCCGCCCGCGTTTGTGCCCGCCGCGTCAACCACATCGCCTTCGAAGCCGAGCATGGTCTGGTTAAAGGCGACAAAGCCGCCCGTGTAGAGTGCCGGGAGCGGGTTGTTGTCCGCTCTTCTCACGTCTCTTAGTGTCGGGTTATCGCCGAATGAGATTGGCGTACTTAACGCTCCGGTCGGGAAGGTCGGGAATGTGACCCTTGCGATCTGTCTCGTTCCGGCTGTTAGTGCTGCCGCTCCCGCTGGGACGATCGTGATTCCCACTCTGCCCGCGAGTGAGTTGTTGACTGTGATGGTACAGCCCGCTGCTCCTGTGCCGCAGACTGCGGTCGGGACGCCCAGCAGGGCGACATCGTAGTTGAGGCTGAAGGCCAGTCTCGTCTCATTGCCCTGGCTCGTGATCTCGACCGGTACCGTTACCGGTTGCCCTGGAGTCGTCACCGCGTTTATTACTTTTACTTCCCTCGGATTGCCGCCTGGTCCCGGGGCGTTGTAGGCCACGAAGTCTGCTCCCGTGATGTTTGTTGTCACGTTTGTGTAAGTTCGTGTGATCGGCTCGTAGGTCTTGCCTAATCCCGTCGGGGTGATGACATAGCTTCCACCGCTCGTCATTAAGCCGAACGAGTAGTTGCCATTGGCATCTGTTGTCACTTCACCCGTGGCTGAACCGGTTAAGGTGATCGTCACGCCCGCGAGGTTTGTGTTTACTCCAAACGGGACAAACTGTTTGACATTGCCCGTCACGCCTATGACAACCGTGTGGTTGACGGTCTGTGACGCACTGCCCGTAAAGTTTGTGTCTCCAGGGTAGTTGGCCGTAATGGTCTTTATCCCAACTGTCGTCGAAGTCAGCATACATGTGCCGACTGCCACTGCCGCCTGACACTGGGCTCCCGTGCCGTCCATGACGGTCACGTTTCCGGTCAGTGTTCCCGCTCCCGGGGCGACCGGGCTGGTTGTCCAGTTGACCGCGTATGCCTGGCCGATCTGGGTTGGAATTCCCAGTGCCGCCGCGTTTGTGATAGTTGTTGTTGTTGCCGCCTGGGTCACCATCAGTGTGCCGTTTACAAATGTAAATGTGTAATTTCCATTTGCCAGCGTCCCTATCGTGATGTTGATCGGATATCCACCCGGTCCGCTTGTCGCCACTGCCGTTGTCGTGATTGTCGGGCTTCCCGTCAGCGCTCCCAATCCCTCGCCGTTGACAAAGCCGGTTACCGTAAATGTCAGCGCCGGATTTGCGGCCCCAAAGACTCTCGTCTTGTTCTCCGCCGTGACGGTCAGTTGCACGGCGGTGATGGTCAGTGTGCCGTTTGTAAATGTTGTAAACGCGTAGTTTGCCGATGCAAGCGTGCCCACGCCGACCGTGATCGGATATGTGCCGACCGGCGTCGTCGCCGTGACCGTTGTGGTCAGCAGAGGACTGCCCGTGATCCCGCTGGTCGCAAGCGTCTCGCCCAGCACAAAGCCTGTAAACATCGCCGTCAGCGGCGGATTCGCCGCTCCGTAGGCCCGCATCTTGTTATCCGCCGTCACTGTCAGGGCCTTCTTATTGACCGTGACCGTGCCGTTTATATAGTTAAAGCTATAGTTTGCCGAAACGCCGTTCGTGCAGCTTGTCGGATACTGCGATCCGGCCGCACTCGATCCCTGTGTGTAGGTCGTCGAGCACGTCGGCTGGACCGCGAGGTCTCCCGGCCCCTGTCCGAGCACAAAGCCCGTGATACTCAACACCGATACCGCCGGTGCCGCATCGCCATACGTCACCGTATGGCTCGATGCCGTCACATTGAGCGGAAGCTTTGTTGATCGTCTGCAAGGTCGAGCCCATGCTCGGGTTGTAGTTCGTGTTTCCAGAGTACGAGGCACCGATCACCTTATTCACACCCGCCCCAAGGTTATTGACCACACACATCGCCGTCCCCGCCGGAGTCACCATTACACCCTGACACGTCGGAATCGGATTACCGCCATCGGTAAAGTTCACCGACCCCTGCGGCACCCCAGCCCCCGGCAATACCGCCGTCACCGACGCCGTTATCACCATCGTCTGCCCATAAACCGGCGGATTCACCGCCGTCTGCACCGTCGTCAACGTGTCCGCCCGGTTGACGACTTGATTCAAAATCGACGAAGTGCTGCCGTTAAAGTTCCCGTCCCCGCTATAAACCGCCGTAATCGGATGCGTCGCCACCGACAAACTGTTCGTCGCAAACGTCGCGACACCAGCGCCATTAAGCGCAACCGTCCCGATCACCGCCGCCCCATCCCTAAACATCACGATCCCGGTAGGCATCCCAGCCCCAGGCATCACCACCCCAACCGTCGCCGTAAACGTCACCGTCTGCCCAAATACCGACGAATTTGCCGACGATGCCAACATCGTTGTCGTATTGGCTTTCATGACGACCTGAGGCGGTGTGAGCATTCCGCTGCTCGTATTAAAGAATGGATCGCCACTGTAATTTGCGACCACCGTATGTGTGCCCACGGACAGACTAGATGTCATAAACGTCGCCACGCCGGTTGGAGAGAGAGTTACCGGTGGCAGCGGATTGCCATCAACAACAAAGATGACCGTACCCGACGGCGCACCGACAAACGGCGGCGCCACTGTGACGGTCGCGGTAAAGGTAACCGGCTGGCCGAAGAAAGACGGATTGGCCGACGACATCACTGTTGTCACCGAATTGACCGGTACCGGCGTCGGCGCGGCAGAGGTTGATGCTCGTCGAAAACGGTGTGAAATCAACCTGAGCAGCCGGATCGACGATCGTCACGCCCGTGCCGCCCGGATTGCTGGCGATCGACGGGCCTGACGGGTTGCCCCAGTAGTTGTTTTCGGCGTTGAGCGGGCCGGTGTATTGTCCCGCATCGAGCGCAAGACCGGCCACGGGATAGCCGGATATGTTGTTATTGTTGAACAAGATGCCGGTCGCATTAGGAGATCCAGTCGCTAAATTACTTATTCTACTCATGCGCCCGGCGCCGTTTTGGAGGGTGTTGCAAGTGACCGAGAGAGCTGAAATCCCCTCGAAGAAACGTAGATCAGCCGTCGTCGCATCGGTCGAATTGCGGATCAGGTTGCCCGTTATGCTCGACGACGTCAAATTAAACGCATACATCGCAGCGTCCGTTCGACACAAACTCGTTATTCGAGATGGTGATAGCCGTCTGGGGTTGAGCGGCGTCCGTCGAGCTAAAGCCAATACCCTGACCGCTATTGCCCGAAAAGCGGTTGTTATCGATCAGTACGTTGCGCAGTGCGCCGCCAGCCGAGAACTGATCTGAATAGATGCCGTGTCCAGATGCCGGACCTGCGTTATTGTTGTTGCGAATCAGATTTCGCCGGATCGTCGCCTGGTTCACGGCCGAGTTATTTGCCGGGAAGATACCGATGATGTTGTTCTGGATGATGTTGTTTATCAGATCGGTGCCGTTGGTGCCCGGCGAGACAAAGATACCCGCGCCAAACAGATTCGGGTTCGTGTTACCCTGCACCGTAAACCCGTCGATCGTCACGTCGCTTGACGTGACATAAAACGACGTCGAGCCGGCATTGCCGGTGACGACCGACTCTAACGCCGGTGTGCCTGGACGGGTGCGCGCATCGACGCCCATCTGAGCACCGTTGATAGTGACCGTCTTGTTAACCGTAACTAATTCCGGATAGACGCCCGGACACACCTTTACCGTTCCATTAACGGCAACGCCATTTACGCCGCCCTGAATCGTATTAAACGTAGGATTTAGCGCATTGCAATCGGCAAACGTACCCATACCGTCATCATCGACCACGGTCTGTGGCGGCAGCAATACCGTAATTGTAAATGTACAAGTCGCGGTGTTCATCGCGGCGTCAGTGGCCGTGCATGTGACGGTAGTAGTACCCGCCGGGAAGACTGAACCAGACGGCGGATTACATATGAGAGTCACGACTCCAACATTGTCAGTGGCCACCGGTGGCGGGTAGGTCACGGCAGCGGTCGTCGTGCCCGCTGCCGCCGTCGCTGTAATATTTGCCGGACAGGTGATTACTGGCGGCACGTTGTCGGCCGCGATGGTCACCTGGTAATCTTCGACCTCGCCGTCGCTGGCGAGTCCCGTCGGGTTGGCGATTTCAGCATAGGTCGTGGCAAGGCGCACTCGTGCAAAGCTCGTGCCGGGGCTCGCACCGGCAGGAACCGGAATCGCAGGGAAGATATTCCCTCCCGCACCGACGAGCGCACCGTTTAGCGGGTGTTCGCCTGCGTCATTCCAATCGCCATCGCGGTTAAAATCAATCCGCAAACTGACGGGTGCCGTGCCAACAAGACCGCTCGTATTGATCGTAACGCTCATATTCGCGCCCGCAACGATCGGCCCGAATGTGACTCCGTCCTCATCCGCGCCGTCTCCAGTCGCGGTTGCGTTTGGCTGGCCGTCGGCCTCCGAATCTCTCGTCGCCCCGAGCATCGGGCCCGTGGCCGTATGCCGTGCTCCGTTGTCAGCGAGCGTCGTCGGATAGCTCGCCGCAAATCCCGACTGCGCCGCAGTCGGTGCATCGCCAAAGTCCTGGGTAGCCGTCGGGCAGGCCGTTGACAGCGTAACATCGTCGATGGTGAAGTTATCAGAGCCCGTCGTACCCGCAGGGCGGCTATAGTTGAAACTAATAGCATGCGATCCCCCGTCTGCAAAAGCTGAAATATCAACCGTTCGTTGCGTATAGGCTGCTTCGGCTGCGGCCGGTTCGGTAATTGTCTGAACTGCGGTACCGTCCACCCTTACGATCAATGTAGAAGTCGACGGAGCCGTAACAGCGCCAATTCTCAGGAAGTAGCTGAGGGTTGCCGTCCCGACCGGTATTGTCCTGGTTTGTACAGCAGTACCGGCCTCGGCGGCACCTCCGCTACCTGTGCCGTCGAACCAAACCCAGCCATTGCCCGCACGCGGAGTTGCGGAACCGCCGCCGATTCCGCAACCGGCAACCGTGCACAATGACGAGCCAAAGAGAGTTGAAGTTGAAGTCCAGTTCGGGTTCGTACCGACATCGGTATTCGCCTCAAAACCACCGTCAACGATAATGTTGGCGTTCGGAGCACACGCCAGCGGCGCAAGCTCGACGGCGATGCCGAGCAAGGCTGCGCCGCTGCCGATAGCTCCAACCGCCGTCGCCGCGCCTGTCGTCACATCGATTGTGTAAAGGCCATTGGTGCCGCCCACTAACAACGAGGCGTAAGCGGTGCCGCATTGCGAGATGTCGAAACCGACACCGGCACTGCTGTTCACACCCAGCGCCCCGACGTTGATGAGCGTTCCGGCATTCGGCGGGTTTTGGATGACGAGCATGTCCGTGCCTGTGTCAATCCCGTAAAGCGTCGTCCCCGGCGTTCCCGCAAAGTTGTTGTTATAAGCCGAACCCACGACATTGGGGTTGCCGGGGTTGAGGTTTGTATCAACCGTCACCGCACCTGTGTCAGGGTCGACCCGCATGTTGTTTTCGGAGTCGGAAACGATGCGTATCCGATCAACGACCGGGTTAAAATCGAAGCCAAAAAATCCGCCGCCATTCGCTGAAAAGCCGCCCACCGCCGTCGTAGCCCCGGTCGCGGGGTTAATCGTTACCACACGAAACATCGAGCCACCAAGGTTTAAGACCATGCCGTAAAGCGCTCCATTGGCGGGACGGAAGTCAATCGCCTGAACCGTCTCGCCTGCGGCCAGTCCCGTAATCGCAACCGGCGCGGTCGTCGTGCCGGGCGTGGCCGGGTTGAAGGTAAAGAAGCTGTTGCTGGTGGTGAGGGCGTAAATGGTATCGCAGACAACAGGTGGCGCCGCTGAGTTCTCAAATCGGGCGACAAACATGTCCCCTTCCCCAGCGAAGGCGACATTCAGCGAGCCAGTTGCGAGGATCTTGCCATCAGTTTGCAGCGTTCCAGCAGCAGGCTGGACAGCAAAGTCGGTTCCGCCGCCGGACGTGTCCAAATGGGTGATGACCCTTCCGCCGGATCCAAAACCCGCATCCAGGGCGAGCGTACTCGTAAGTCGCGCCATCACCATGTCTATAGCCGTACCACCGCTATATGCAGCATCCGGACAGAAAGCCTGCCCGCCCAGAATGATCTTTCCCGACCCATCAATGCCGAATATGGGCTTTTGAACGGACAGGTTGTTGCATGGGCTCCCGGGCGTAACCACAAACTGGCCGACGGTGGTAGCGGCGTCGGAAACGCCGTCAACACTGTAGCGAACCACCGAAAACTGTGTTTCGGACGGAAACGCACCCCCGGCCGGGGGCGGGTCAACCGTCGCAGTGCCGCCCGCGAGGACCCGGTTCGTTCCATCCGTATAAAGGAGTCCCTGGATCGCACTGGAGGATTGACCGGCGTCACCCGTATGCGTCTTGACAAAGCCCGCGCCTCCTGCAAAGGTCGTGTCGACCGCACCATTGGTCGTGATCCTGTTGAGCATGAAATCCTGGTGGCCCGAGTGGTTTCCGCCTCCAAACAGGATCGCATTATTCTGCTGTGGCCCCGATTGGACCACCCTTAGGTCGCTCGCGCCAAGTTCGTTATTCGGAAGAGTAGGGTCAAGGGTTTGAGCCGGGAGGCCCGCCGACGAGAACCTGTGTTTGGCCATTCCGTCATCAGTTGGATCATGGGCCGTCTCGGTGTCATAGGTTGTGTCGAGCGTACCGTCCGTGTTTAGACGGAAGAATGTGTAATAACTGTTTACTGATTGGTTTGAGTTGTCCATTGCATTGAACAACCCTACGTCGGTAGCCGTCTCCCCAACGATGATCTTACCGTCGGTCTGTAAACCGATTCCGAACGGGTTGTCATTACACGTTCCCCCCTGGATCCTCAACTGCCCATCGCCGTCAAAACCAGTATCGAGTGTGCCGTCGGCGTTCACCATGACGATCAGAACATCGCTCGCCTGAAACATACCGCTCTGACATATATTAGACGGGCTGCCACCGTCTGCAACACCAAAATCGACCGTTCCGAGGATCACGATCTTGTCGCCCGACATCACAGCCTTAACTGGACGGGGATTCCTGTGTTGAGTGGGTCCTGCCGGGGTCTGTACGGGAACGTTGACCTTGCCGCCTGGGGCCCCGCCGAATGTACTGTCAATCGTGCCATTTGTGTTCAACCGCACAAGCGAGATCTTACCGGTGCCGCTAAAAGAGCTCTGCAGGACGGCAACCGACCTCCCGTCTGATTGCATACCCACAAAAGCTGGAGATTCACTTCCCGCATCCGACCCAGCCGCGCTATTCGCCGCCCCATTCGGAAACTGTATACGCGAGACACCGGCCGGCACACTACCCGGTCGGTCGGTGGTGATAAAGGTCGCGTCCAGGTCACCGTCCGCGGCTAAGACTCTGATCGGAATCGAAGTAAAATAGATAGCTGAAATAAGTCCGACAGCTAATACTTTGGCGAGGGTGCTTGACGAGAAGATTATCGAATTCAGCGGACGGTTTAAGAACGACATGTGCTACCTCCTGAGATGGTCCTGCAAACGAAAGTGAGGCCGGCTAAACTTAACTCGGAATGTCCGATTCGGTCATGCGATTTCCCGCTTAATTGGAGCTAACGCAAAAGCCGGACGATACATTAGAATTTGCCCTACTATATTCCTAAAGTGTAATCGTGTCAACAGATTCTTTCGCCCGTTGTTAGAACTCTATGAGAATGTCCTGGTTTGAACTCAATAGAAAATGTCCTGGTTTAGTAAAGCCCTTGATGATCCGTATAAGGGGGTGGCGGGAGTGTGGAAATTGAGTTGGAAGTGGACTATTTCTTGACTCTTGTGCAAGAATGTGCTATCTTTGCAACACGCATTGGATCTTTGATAACCAGTGTCATGTCGATTGACAATCGTCGGGTCAGAACCGGGAGCGGTAGCGACTGGGTTCTTTTCATCGGCGACGCGCGGAACCCAGTCGCTGCCGCTCCCGGTTCTAACATTCCAGGCCTGACGCGACACTGGGTTTCGATTACGGCTTCTACCCTCAAAACTGGTAAATGACTTTTTTCCGAAAAGACCTTTGACCATTCAGGCAAAAACCTCTACCAATCCGGCCGAATTCGGTCAACGGGGCCCGTTTTTCCCACGACCAGGCGGCTGGAATTTTCTTTGTTAATTATGAGCAGCCCGCGTAACCAACCCCATAAATACTAGCCCGCCGCGACCTCGGACGAATAAAGTGTGGCACGTGCCACATTTAAAACACCATTCTATGCATCGAAAAACCGCGACAATTTAAAATGCAAAAAAATTCACCCCTAATTTTTGAAATAACCACCTGTCGATCTGATCCGTGGTCTGTCTCTCAGGTTCGCGGCGGAAAAACGCCATGCAACGCAATACAGAAATAAAAGGTAAGATACGGCTGCAGATTGTTGTGCGGCTGGTCACCGCCCTGCTGTCCAACAGCCGTAGCTCCCATTGCCCCATTCGGCCCCGTAGCATTGTACGGCCTCGAATTTGAGCGTCCCCCGACATTGCCAACGGGCGTACCTGCGGTTCGACCCCGTCTCTGGCCACCACATATCATTAATAAATACAACACTTAGCGACAACGGTAAAATTACCCTTGTCGCTATTGTTTTGTTTGGGGAACATTTTGGGGAACATTTTTTTTTTCACGAACTATTCTTCTCTATACTGAAAATCGCCCCGGCACGGCTGCTCGATTACAGAGCTCCGATCCAATAAACATTGGATCCCGCTAGACTTTGACTTCGCAGAATACCTTTATGGCACCATTTGCATTGGTCAATGTGTCCAATAGTTGAGCATAGTTTTCGAGACCGGATACGGGATGCGTCAGGAGCCGCGAAAGCCAATCGCCATATTCGAGCACGGCCTGGGCCATATCTTTTGCACCGGTTTCGAAATATTCGCGGTTGGCGTTTACCGTACCGACCATCACTTTGTTACCGAGGACAAAGTCGAGATTAATCTTGTCGGCCGGTATCTCGATCATTTTGTCACCACCGGTCACGCTGGAAAGTACCAAAACGCCATTTTTTGCGAGCGCCTGCATTGCGTCGAAGACAATTGGAGAAAATCCGGTCGCTTCGAAAATGATATCGAATGCGCCGTTTTCCTTGGCGTAATCCGGAACAGTGATATCAGCCGTCGAGATATATTTCGCACCCAGCTCTTCGATCAGGTCAGAGTTAAGGTACGGTTTTGGGGTCCGGCCAAATGTGATGACCTCGATACCGCGAAGGCGGAGTACGAGCGTTGCGAGCAAGCCGATCGTACCAGCCCCCATCACAGCGGCGCGCATTGGTTTCCAAACCTTCAGCCTGCGCTGAATTTCGTAAGCCTGTGTGATTCCCTTTTGAACGACAGTCATTGGTTCCAGCAGAACGCCAACCTCTTTAAGGCCGCGTGGAACTTTGACGATAAACTCCGCATCGTCAACGTAGTATTCCGACAGATAACCGTGACGCAGATTTATGCCGCGTTCAAAATAGGTGTCGTCGGTGGTCATGTCGTTGGTGCCGATCAGGTCAAAAATGCTCGTCCCTGGACGGCGAACCGTTGCCACGACATAATCGCCTTTTTTCAATTCCGGAACGCTCGGCCCGACTTCTTCTACAACGCCAAAGCCCTCATGCCCAATTACAAGAAAATCGTCCCCCGCGGGGGCTGCTCCGTATTCGGCGTTGTTGATCTCTTTATCCGTGCCGTCGACGCCGACACGCAAAACTTCAACAAGAACACCGCGGCCATCCGCGATCGTATCGACCGACGGCTTGGGCATATCCACTAAATGAACGGAATCCTTGATCCCGGGTTTAACAGCTATTGCTTTCATGATTTTTGTATTTAATCCTTATATTTTATGCGGCCAACGCCTGCATCCATTCTGTTTTGACGCCAAGATTTGTAAGTGTTCCGACTACTCGCTCGGGTTCGCCCCAATCGCACCAGCCAACTTCGCCGACGCGCATTACAAGAAGTTCTTCAGCCGATTTTTCGAGCACTTCGCTGGAAAAATTGATTTCCTCGATCCACGAATAGATCGATCGGATGACAGCGGATTCCTGATGGGTTCCAAATAGTTTTGATGACGCGGAGAACATACGAAACAGGTCCGGCAGGTGTTTTCGAAACATATCGAGAAACGTCTCGACCTTGCCGACCATGACAAAGCTGTTCCACAGACAACCAGCACTCATCAGCCGGTCGGCTACGCCCGCTGTCGGCTTTTCCCAAAAACGGCTGACCCGGCTTACGGCTTTTGAGAGGTCGCCAAAGAGCGATTGGACCGGCTCGATCCATCCATATGATGTTTCTGCTTTCTCGGGCTCGATGCCGAGCAGAACTATTGATCCGGGATCGGTCTCAACCATCCTAAAAGCGGAATCGACATAGTTCATGAAGAATAGATCATCTGAAAAATAATGATCTGATGGAAAGAATGCGACCGTCGCATCCGGCGAGGTTTTTGCAAGACGCATCAGGCTGTACAGGATTGCCGGAGCGGTTCCACGATTTTCCGGCTGGACGATCATTTGCGATTCGGGCACATTCCAAAGCGGTCGTTCATAGTATCGCTCGTGCTTCTGCGTCAGGCTGAAATATGTACTTTCCGGAGCGATACGCATAGCGGTGCGGTTACGCGTTTTATCAAGAAGAGTTTCATCGCCCAAGATCGGGCAGAATTGCTTTGGACGTTCGTCACCCGCTATCGCTCTGGTCAATGACCGCAGCCGTGTGCCGTCGCCACCCGCGAGGATCACTGCAAGACGATTTGCTTTGCGTTCCGAAAATGACTGAAAGGACCTGATGTTGTTTTCGATCTTCATAATTTGGTTTGCTCCAACTTTACTCTACAGTTCCCTAAAGCATGTGGAACGGCCAAATTATTCCAGATAAAGGTAAATTACTTATACTGGGATGAGCTTACCCGCAATAATTCGGCGACACTCCATGCCTGAGCGGCGCATCCACGCGACGTATGCGGTGGATCGGCATCGAATATTTCGGCAACTTGTCCGACCATCGACTCGGACAAATGTGCTTTGAAACCCTCGATGATCTCGGCGACTCGACCCAAAGCCTTGGCGTCTTTTGAGTGAACCCTTCGGTAAGCATCAACAAAACCACCCATAAGCCATCCCCAGACCGTCCCTTGATGATAGGAAGCGTCCCTATCGAACGGCGAACCGATGTATTTGGCCACATAACGAGAGTCTTTTGGGGACAAAGATCTCAGCCCAAGCGGAGTCAACAATTCGGCTTCTACCTTGTCCACAACCTTCCGCGCCTTTGCGGAGCTTAGCATTGTATGCGGGAGACTGACCGCAAAAATTTGATTTGGCCGGACAGATGCGTCAGACTTCCCATTGCCGACAACGTCAAACAAACACTCTTCGTCTTTGTTCCAAAAAACCTTGTTAAAGCCCGACCTGGTCTTTGCCGCCATCGCCAGATATATTTTTTGATCGGTTGTCTTGCCGAATCTTGCGGCCAAATCGGCCATAATGCACAGTGCGTTATACCAGAGAGCCTGAATTTCAACTGCTTTACCGGTTCGAGGCGTGACGACCCAATCTCCGATCTTTGCGTCCATCCAGGTCAATTGAACGCCCATCTCACCCGCGTAGAGCAGGCCGTCAGCGTCAACGTGGATATGGTAACGGGTTCCGCGAATATGCCACTCGATAATATCGACAAGCTTTTCGTAGAGTTCTTTGCGGACAAAGTCGTAGTCAACGGTTTTTTCGGCGTAAGCTCGGATCGCTTCGAAAAACCAGAGCGTCGCGTCAACCGTATTGTATTCGGGCGTTTCGCCCGCGTCAGGAAAGCGGTTTGGCAACATTCCTTCGGACACGTGCTTAGAGAACTCGATCAGGATGCTTTTGGCTATCCCGGCTCGGCCGGTCACAAGTGTTAGTCCATTTAGAGCGATCATCGTGTCACGGCCCCAATCCGAGAACCAGTGATAGCCTGCGATGACGGTCTTGCATGCGTTCGCGATACTATGAATTGATCTGCGGCGAGAATAAGCTGTTTGGTAAAATCGTCCGCCGTGCCCGCCGCCTTAATTAGCCCGGCTCGGCGTGAAATTTCAGAAGCTTCGAATGCTTTCGCATCCGCGATCTGCTTTGGCTCAGTCGATGCTATAACTACTGCATTAGTAGCCAGATCAAAACGTATGCTGAATGGCTGAAACAAGTCTTCTTTATAATCAAATCCGCGTTCCTGTTCGATCGCGTATTCAAAATCACGATACCAATGTCCTTGATGTCCGATCTCGTTGGCATTATGAGCGAAATAAAGACGCGGTATTTCGGGATAAGGTGCAATTGAGACTAAGTTTTCCTCCGTCTGAAACGACCTGTCAAAACTACTATCCTCATGACGCAAATGATGATGGTCACGAAACGCGAGTAGAGGCTTTAGCTCAAATTCAACCTTTCTTTTATCGGATTTTTTACGACCTATGACAGACCAGGAAATCACCGTTGTGTTCTCGCCACAGGGCATAAATAGTCTTTTCTCGATCTCAACTCCCGAAACTTCAAATGTCCAGATCGGAAACGGATCCAAGCGAAACTGTGTTAGGTACTTACAGCCATCCGGATGAACTTTCCCGGGATATTGATTGCAGGAGATCTCGTACATCTCGCCGTCAATGATTACAGTTTCTTCAAATTTTGAAAGCAGCACCATGCGGCCAAGGGGCGGCCTCGTTGCGGCGACCAGCAGACCGTGATAGCGGCGAGTATTTGCACCTGAAACGCTCGATGACGCATATCCGCCGATCCCGTTTGTCTCGATCCACTCTCGTGACGAGCTGCTTTCGAATTGGCTGCAAATTGAAGTATAAAGATCTATCATTTTTTTGGCCCTCTATTCCCCGCTTTGCTGCAATAGTTTTGCGACCAAGCCGGTCCATCCGGTCTGATGGCTTGCTCCGACGCCTGAGCCATCGTCGCCATGAAAATATTCATAAAACAGAATGTGATCGCGGAAATACTCATCCGTCTGGAATTTTTCGGAACGGCTGAAAACCGGTCGCTTCCCTTCTGCATCCGCCAGGAAAATCCGTGACATTCGGCGTGACAGTTCCTGCGAAACCTCCCACAGGTTCATCATATTTCCAGATCCGGTTGGGCATTCCACCTTTAGATCATCGCCGTAGTAATGATGAAACTTCTGCAGCGATTCAACCAGTAAATAGTTGACCGGAAACCAAATTGGGCCCCGCCAATTTGAATTGCCACCAAACAATCCGCTCGACGATTCGCCCGGCTCATAGTCGACCCGATTCTCATCGCCGTTGACGCTGAGAATGTACGGTTTATCCTTGTGATAACGCGATATAGCACGAATTCCGTAGGGCGAAAGAAACTCATTTTCATCAAGCATCACCTTTAGCACTCGCTCCAATCGTTCATGATATGCGACGGCCAACAGCCTTCGTTCGCCCATTCCCGGTGTCCTCATACATGCAACATTGCCAATGAGGCTCGGCCTATTTTCGATAAACCACTGCATCCGCCGCTTGAAATTCGGCAGAGCATCCAAAATCTCCGGATCTATCGAGCCCACTGCGAAAAGTGGAATTAGCCCAACCATCGAGCGAACCTTTAGCGGCATACTGCTCTGACCGTGAATATGAAGGACGTCGTAATAAAAACCGTCTTCCTCGTCCCAAAGCGATATCCCTTCGTCGCCGAGATTATTCATGGCTCCCGAAATATAAAGAAAATGTTCCCAGAATTTACTGGCGAGGTCCTCGTAAGTGCCATCTTCGCCAGCTAGTTCAAGAGCAATGGCGAGCATGTTCAGACAGTACATCGCCATCCAGCTCGTGCCGTCAGATTGGGCCAGCTTTCCACCAGTCGGGAGCGGTTGTGAACGGTCAAAGACACCGATGTTGTCGAGGCCCAAGAAACCACCTTCGAACACGTTCATGCCTTCCGAATCTTTTCGGTTTACCCACCACGTAAAATTGAGCAGCAGCTTTTGGAAGACGCGAGCCAAAAACTCGCGGTCTCCGACTCCGGTCAGCTTTTTATCAATCTTGTAGACGCGCAGTGCGGCCCACGCGTGGACTGGCGGATTTACATCACCAAACGCCCACTCGTACGCTGGGATCTGACCGTTCGGGTGCATATACCATTCGCGAAGCATCAACACTAGTTGTTCCTTGGCAAAATCCGAATCTACCATCGCTAACGGGATACAGTGAAACGCCAGATCCCACGCAGCGTACCACGGGTATTCCCATTTATCCGGCATGGATACGATGTCAGCGTTATAAAGATGCGTCCAGTCATGATTGCGTCCATCTTTTCGCCCGTCGGGCGGTGGTTGTATTGCCTTGTCGCCCTCCAGCCAATCTCCAACAACATAATGGTAAAACTGTTTTGACCAAAGCATTCCGGCGAACGCCTGGCGCTGAACATTCCTGGCATCATCAGAAAGGTTAGCGGGAACTATACTTGAATAAAATTCATCCGCCTCGGCGATTCGATTAGCGAATGTTTTATCAAAGCCCTTGAACGCATCAGATGATTTCGCGAGATTCTGATCGGACAACCGCAGCCGAATTGTTACGCTTTCACCCGCCGGTACTTCCAAAACGAATTGTGCCGCGGCTTTTGTGCCAATCTGAGCCGGATTGACGAGGTCGGTTCTGCCATCGACAACATAATTGTTTATGCCATCTTTTACATAAGGCGTCGGATTTTCATGGGCGAACAACCGCTCTGTATTCGTCTCGTTTTCCGTAAAGAGCAATTGGTTCGAACCGTCGCAATATAACCAACGCTTGCCGAGATCGCTGCATTCCATCCCGATCACGTCATCCTTGACCTTGTGCATTTGGCAGCTCGCGGCGTCTCCGTTCCATGTCCATGTGTTGCGGAACCAAACTGTCGGCAGCACGTTGATCGCGGCGTTCTCGGGACCGCGATTTGCCACCGTGATCTTTACCAAGATGTCTTCAACATCTGCTTTTGCGTATTCTACAAAAACGTCGAAATACTTGTTTTCATCAAATAAACCGGTATCTATCAGCTCAAATTCCCCTTCAGTTTTGCTTCGATCACGATTTTCCTGGATCAATCGCTCATAGGGAAAAGCGGCTTGCGGGTATTTATACAAGTACTTCATGTACGAGTGCGTCGGCGTAGAGTCGAGATAGTAATAGATCTCTTTTACATCCTCGCCGTGATTCCCTTCGCTGCCGGTAAGCCCGAATATGCGCTCCTTCAGGATCGGATCTTTTCCATTCCAGAGTGCGACGGCAAAGCAGATTTTCTGGTGGCGGTCCGAGATTCCAGCGATTCCGTCCTCGTTCCAACGGTAGGCGCGTGACCGTGCATGGTCGTGCGGAAAATAATCCCAGGCCGATCCGTCTGCGCTGTAATCCTCGCGGACAGTTCCCCAGGCACGTTCGCTCAGATACGGTCCCCAACGTTTCCAATGTTTTGTTCTCGCGTCCGATTCGGCGAGACGTTTTTGTTCGGCGTTCATAATGTTCAAAAGAAAAAATAGTTAGTTTGATTTGATTTCGGCCCAGAACTTCTCCGCCCTCTTTATCAGCTCGTCGTCCTGCTGTTCCCACGCATCTTTCGCTTCGGCGTTGTTACAAAAATACAGCTTTCCGTCAACTACCTTGTAATGCTCAGGATCGCCCTCGACGAGTTTTCCCTGAGCGGCCGAGTAAGCGCAATAGCCGCCAAACTGCGGCGAAAACCCTTCCGGATTGCCTTTGAACTTCTCAAGGTTCTCGGCAGACGAAAAGACCCATTTCGCTCCGTTCCAAGCGTATTCGTAGGCTGGATTTCCCTGTATGGCTGCATTCTTCGCAAAAAACGCGACGGGGTCATATCCTTTTGCGCCCTGACCGCTCGAATCGACACTAATCCGCGAAGCGCTACATCCGGCGAGAATGCCTACAAGAGCAATGACGCTCAACATCGTAATTTTTCTAAGGTAAATATTCATCATTTTATTTTTCAATCAATCTAATCGCGTGCCCATCCGGATCGCGAAACATCGACGCTCGGCGAAACCCAAGTCTTGGCTCGGCAAACGGCACAATGCCGCTTGAAATAAAATCGGGCTTGAGCAATACAAGCAGATTATCAATTTTCGACGACAAAAAGCTTGTTTCCCAATGCCACAGATCAGGACTCCGTGTGTCTCGTGGAAACGGCCGACCGTCTGTCGGGGCGACATACTCCAAAAATTCAACCGCGATGCCGTCCTCTTTGGTTCGTAGCCCGGTGATGTGGAGTTTTGCACCAAAAACATTGTTCAGATGCTCCTGTTCGGGGCCGTAATTGTCACTCGTTCCTGCAACCGTAAGGCCTAACGCGTCGCGATAGAATTTCAGACTCGCATCGGAATCACCCACTGTAATTGCGGTGTGATCTATACCGAGGAAAAGCCTTCCGCTCTTTGCTAGCTCGTGCCATTTCGCAGCCCCTTTGTCCGGCGGAAAAGACAATATTTCTAGCACGTGATTGTCCGGGTCTTTGAAATAGAATGCTTTTATCCCCGCCGCCGCAGTTATGTACGATGGCAGTGTTTGAGGCCCTGTCGAAGCGTGTCGCACTTTATTCGACCGCAATATTTGGTACGCTTTTTCCATATCCGACACAATAATCGCAATGTGCTGAAACCACCGGTCGTTGCTCCGCGAGTCGACTGGAATTGGCCGCCCCTGTGGCGTGAGGTATTCGGTCAACTCAATTTTTTCGCCGCCGAGTCTTAAGTCCACAATTCGAGATCGTGACCCAAACACTCCGGAAAGGTGCTCAAATTCAGCTCCCCAAACCTCTTCGTCCGACACCTTTTCAAACGGCAGGATACGGGTGTAAAAATCGAGTGCCTTTGTCCATGTCCGACACAGTAAATCCAACCGTTTCGACGTGCGAAACTGCCTGGCCGTGTGCCGTTGACAAACATGCAAGCATCGCGACCAGTCCTGTGATAAGCCATCCGAGCGGAAGTTGAGTTTGTTGTATTCGTTTGGTTCGCATTAGCTCATCCTCTCCAGTAAGTGACTTCCGACGCGAAGGGCGTTTGCCATTATCGTTAATGCCGGATTTACCGCCGAGCTTGACGGGAAAAAACTGCCATCGACGACGTACAGATTGTCGACGTCGTGCGCTCTGCAATTTGCGTCTAGTACGGATGTTTGCGGATCGGAGCCGAATCGGAGTGTGCCATTCTGGTGAGCAACACCGGCGAGCGGGATCTGCTCGGCGAGATAAAGATTGCGGGCAAAAATACCCTCATGGCATTCGCCGCCATGGATGTCGCATTTTCGCTGATTGTTCATCAGGTTCTTGAGTTTACCCTGCAACCGCTTGTGGGCTTCGAGGTTATTTGGGGTATAAGACAGCACAATGTCCCGATCCTTATTCAGTGTTACGCGATTTTCCGGCCGCGGCAGATCCTCGGTCGTCAGCCAAAAATCCAAACTATGTTTTGCCATCAAATCTAGCGTAAAACCGGGGGCAATCGCCGGAGCACCTGCCGATAGCGTGACTCCATCCAGCTTGCCGACAAACGAAATATGTCCCATCGGATAGGGGAAATCCTCCGATCCAAAATAGAAATCATTGACACCGAGCGTCTTTTGAAACACGGTCGGGTTTGGGCATTTTGAAACCGCAAGCATGACAGAATTTACGTGTCCCATGTAGTTGCGACCAACCTGATCCGAGCTGTTCGCGAGGCCATTTGGGTGCTGCTCGTTCGCAGATCTGAGCAGCAGAGCAGCGGAGTTGATAGCTCCGGCTGAAACTACAACCATATTTGCAGAGTAGCGTGCCGTTTGGCCCTCGCGTTCAACGACTACCGCGGAAATATTGCGTCCGCTCGTGTCAGTTTCGAGCTTGGTAACCAGTGCGTTTGTCAGAAGCGTGACATTGGGCGAACTCATGGCCGGCTCGATGCCGCAGATGTGAGCATCAGCTTTTGCGTTTACAAGGCATGGAAAACCGTCGCACGTCGCGCACCTGACACAGCTACTTAAACGATCATTCTCCTTTAGCTGAATGCCGAGCGGGACGTGAAATGGCCTTACACCCAAAGCCGCAAAGTCCTCTGCTAAGTGTTCGATCCGCTCTTCATGGCTGACGGGCGGGTGCGGAAACTCGGTGCTTCGAGGTGGCTCAGTCGGATCCTCGCCGCGTTGGCCGTGTACAAAATACATCTCCTCAGCCTGAGTGTAAAATGGCTCAAGATCGTCGTATGCAATCGGCCATGCGGGCGAGATACCGTCATAGTGCTTCAGTTCGCCAAAATCCTCTTTCCGCATACGAAAGAGTGCCGCGCCGTAGAATTTTGTATTGCCACCGACGTTGTAATTCGTATGCGGATGCAGCGGTTTGTCATCGCGGTCGTACCAGACCTCTTTGGTGTTGTATTTGCCCTCAACATTCACGGCCCGCGAATTCCAGTTGTCCGTCTCGCGTTTTATAAAATCGCCGCGTTCGAGAATAAGTATGCTTTTACCCGAAGGGGCAAGCTTGCGTGCCAGAGTCCCACCGCCTGCTCCCGTGCCGATAATAATTACGTCGTAGTGTCCGTTTCTCATAAAAAACTCCTGAGTTATTCACCACAGAGACACAGAGGTCACTGCGGAAAAATTATTTCTGACTTCATTCATAACTGAGTGGCATCTGTAAGAATTGCCATTTTAGAACGCTCTGTGTTCTCTGTGGCTCCGTGGGGAATCTTTCCCCATTCGCGAATGAATATGCATCGCGCTTGATTGTGATGATGCAGCTTTGCACATAGCACCGCCCGCAGCCCACGAAACCGCACAAATACCTGGGCCGCGGCAAGCATCGCAATCGGCGGAACGAGAAAATAGATCCATAGACTCGTCCACGTTCCGGCAAATGCTGCCGACGCAAAGGATCGCGCAGGATTCATGCTCATTCCCGAAATCGGTGATTCGACCGATATGTAAAAAGCTACAAAGAGGCCTGCAAAAAATGGTGTCAGACCCGACAGCCTTGACGAATTGCTTGTCCACAGAATCATCGACATCATAAAAAACGAAATGATGGCCTCGGCGGCGAAAGCAGTTCCAACACCATATTTGCCGGGGACAGTCGCAACAAAATTGACCATGCTATCGGCGAGCATGCTACCCAGGATAAGCCAAGAAATAAATACCCCGAGTAGACCGCCAACAAAATGCGAGATGATATAAAATACCGCATCCGCACGTTCGACTTTACCCAACCTCAAAAACGTCAAGGTGACCGCCGGATTGAAATGGGCACCCGAGCGTTTGCCCCAAGGCGAACAAATAATGCCGACCGCGGTCGCACCCATTGCCAGGCCCATCGCGATATTTCGCATTGCAAAGCTATATCCCACGACTGGCGACGCGGGATGAAATAATGCGACGCCGAAAGCGCAGGCCGCGACCATAAAGGTGCCGAGACACCAGGCCTCAATGAGGAATTCGGGCCAGTGGATTTTCAGTGTTTTCAACATCGTGCTCTCGCAAGTGAAAATCGTTCGACGGATCGGTTTTATTCCACCGAAGTTTTGGCGAAGAAAATCCAGCGCCTAGCGGATCATCAAAATCGAATTGAACCCGCCGTGGTCGTCATCAACCTTAAGTCCATGACTCGGATCCTCGGTCCAGCGTGTCCCGTCAATCAATAGCTTATAGCGATATTCGCCTGTCGGTTGGCACGGAATCGCAGCCTGCCATAGACCGAGATGGGTCTGTGTGAAGGGGATATCATCGTGCTGCCAGTTGTTGAAATCACCGCAAAGGGCGACCCGGGAAGCGTCGTTATCGTGATAGCTAAAAAGAATTCGCCGGCCCTCGATGCCGCGGCGGAAAATAGTTCTCACGGTCAAGTAAATGTCGTTCATCACGCGCCTTTTCGACAGCAAGGCCGGCATTCAGAATTCCAAAACCTTGCCTGATCGACGGGTGACCGCCGAGCTTGTATGCGGTTGTGATAAGGATGTTCTTTATCGCCGCCGGAGTAAGTCTGGGGTTTGCTTCGAGCATCTGCGCAGCGACAGACGCTGTGATCGGGGCCGCGAAAGACGTCCCATCGACGTGTTGGTAATGGGTCGTGACAATCTTTCGATTCACCAGCTCTTTTTCGACAAGCTGTCTCGCGGTCGAAACGTCCACAGACAAAATGTATTCCGGCAAACCGGCGTCTTGCCAATTCTCAAGAAAGGCCTGACGAAACAAATAATCCGGCGAGTTTGCAATAAAAGACAACAACTCTGCCTGTCGGTAATCTTTAGTTCCCGGCAGGATTGGCGCCGCGACATACATGGCGGGAGCGATTAGCTCCGGTTTTACGAGACCGTCAGCGGTAGCTCCAAAACTCGAATGGTATAGTTCAAAATTATCGGCCTCGAATTGGTTCTCGTCGCTGTAGCCACCGACCGTAATAACTGATGGGGCGTTTGCTGGCGGAATCGAACGAGACTCAGCAGAATTGCCAGCAGCGACCGTAACCACGACGCCTGCCTCGACCAGTTCCTCGGTCAATTGGTTCACACAGCTATCGGCGACGCCTACGTCAAGGTCGCCGCCGAGCGACATGTTCAGGACTCTGATGTTGTATTTTTCACGATTTTTGATTACCCAACGAAGACCTTTTTCGATAGACTCATCGGCGATTCGCCCATTGTCCGAAACCTTGACCAACACCAGATTTGCCTCCGAAGCAAGGCCTCGATAAATACCATCTGATAAAGTGCCATTCCCGGCACAAGAGACTACCGTCTGCGTACCATGCCAATGATGTCCTTTTGGCTCAGGGATCGGATCCATTGATCGTTCGTCTCCCGTAACATCATGGAAAGCAATAACCCGATCGGCAAAATCAGGATGCGGGTAAAACCCGGAATCAAGAAAGGCGATGCAAACGCCCTTGCCCGAAAACTCGCGGCTCGCTTTCAGCTTGTCGGCGGTCGGTATGACCGCAAAGCGATTCTGGGCATGACTGTGGTCATGAGAACTATCGTTAGGTTTTATTGTGTCCGGCATATTGATCGTAATATGAACCTCTTTCCGAAGTTAGATCACGACTCAACGCCGTATTATTCCGCGAAAAAACGGGCCGAAGCCCGTTGAAAAAACCAGATCGATAAATGTCAGTTAGGCAGCTTCTCTCGAAGCCTCGAGAGCTTCCTTTAGCCTCGCACGTGCATCATCGCTAAGTTTTACCGATGTCTCCGCCTGTCCCAGCTGCTCGTCACTATGACTCAACGCAGAACGAATGAACTTGATCTGCTTAAGAAAATTGATACACGGATCGCACGAAAGCAGATGGATTTTCATCATGAGCCACTCGCGCCAAGACAGCTTTTCGTCCATCGAGGCAGTGATGATCTTGACCATTTCCTTGCATTTAGGAAACTTTCGCCAGACCCATAGATTGAATTTTGTATGCTTAACGTGCGATTCTTTCATTCGTCGCTATATCGCCTTTCGGAACCATTTTATTTCAACGCACCGCCTGAGCTGCATTCGGGCTCGGTGCATAATAACCCAAAAATTACTGGCCGAGAGGCTCAGCACGTCGCAAATTTCCTCGCTCGTAAGGCCGTCCATTTCGCGCAACGTAAAAACACTGGCGACGCACTCGGGCAGAGCCGCCAAACATCCTTCCACGTCCCAAAACTCATTACGCTCCATGACCTGTTCGGGCGACTGCTCAGGATCAACGGGCCGAAGCGAAATCGCCCAATGACCGTCCCACTTATCCGGGCGTTCAAAGAAATGATCAACTCCGGACAGATCGGTATCTTCATCCGTGATCTGAATCTCTTTACTATTTTTGCGGTAATGGTCGATTATTTTGTGTTTTAGAATGCCGGTGAGCCAGGTTCGTTCCGTGGATTTTCCACCATAAGATTGTAGCGACTGAATTGCGGAAAGCAAAGTTTCCTGAACCATGTCTTCGGCCAGGGACTCATCCCTCAGCCTCATCACGGCAAATCGAAAAAGCATGTCGCCGTGCTCATCGACCCACGACGCAGGATTTATCGACCCATCGGCTGCGGGAGCCTCAAATTCTCTGGCGGTCTGCATAGCGCTCGTCACAACTTGATACTGCAAGGTTTCGCCATGAATCATATCATTTTCTGATTTGGTTTTTAATCGAATCGATCAGGCTTTGCGGAGCATAGTCGCGCATAACCGTACGCTTGAGCACACACTTGAGCCGGTGATCGTCGCTCACGTCACTAAACGTTTTCCGCTGAATCTGCGAATTCGGCTCCGCGTCAAACATCCAGTTTCGCGATGCAACCAGCTTCAGACTTGCCCGTCCGTTCGAAAATTTTCTCATATCCTCTCTCCTCAGGCGTAACAAACATCTTATTACGCCCTTTATATCAGGGAAGGTGACGATTCTATTCCAATAATTTTACACGGAATAATTTTTTGTTTTGCGGCAATTGCTATTCGGGCACGTCGATGATAGCCCGCAGGCAATACTATGAACAAAAAAATCAAAATACTTATACTTGGCAGCGGCTTTGGGGGTCTTTATACCGCGTTGAATCTCGACAAATCGCTCGCCCGCGACCCTGACGTCGAAATAACGCTCGTAAATCGCGAGAACTTCTTCCTCTTTACACCGATGCTGCACGAGGTTGCGGCGAGCGATCTCGACATTACGCACATCGTCAGTCCGATTCGAAAACTTTTGAAGCGGGTGAATATCTTTAACGGCGATGTCGAAAGCATCGATCTCGACGCCCGCATGGTTCACGTCTCGCACGGCAAGGAACATCACCATCACGAACTCGAATACGATCACCTTGTCCTCTCGCTCGGCTCGATCACCAACTTTTACGGCAACAAGGGTCTGGAGGAAAACGCGCTGACGATGAAATCGCTCGGTGATGCGATCTATCTGCGCAATCATCTGATCTCGAATCTTGAAGAGGCTGATTTCGAATGTTGCCCCATCGTGCGAAAGCCGCTCATAAACTTCGTGGTAGCTGGTGGCGGCTTTGCCGGAGCGGAGACGATCGCCGGAATAAACGATTTTGTACGCGAAGCTCTAAAATTCTATCCAAACCTCACAGAAGACATGCTGAGGATCGTCCTCGTTCACGCGGGCGACGCGATCCTGCCGGAACTCAGCGAAAAGCTCGGGAAATACGCCGCCAAAAAGCTCGCCGGACGGGGCGTCGAGATCCACCTGAATACAAAGGTCTCGGAAGTTAACTGCAATCTCGTTACGCTCAGCGACGGAACCGAGATCGTTACAAATACGATGATCTGGACCGCCGGAACGGCGCCAAATCCATTGCTCGACACGCTGCCGTGTAAAAAAGAACGTGGCAAAGTCTGCGCAAATGAGTTTATGCAGGTCGACGGCTATGACGGCGTCTGGGTCGTCGGTGACAGTGCCGCGATAATTGACCCAAAAACCGGCAAACTCTATCCGCCGACCGCCCAGCATGCGATCCGCCAGGGCAAGGTACTCGCTCACAACATCCGTGCATCGATCCGCGGCGGCAAGATGAAACCGTTTATCTTTGAAACGATCGGCCAGCTCGCCGCCCTCGGCCGCCGGACGGGCGTCGCTCAAATCATGGGCTATAATTTCTCCGGCTTTATTGCTTGGTGGCTGTGGCGGACGATCTATCTGATGAAACTTCCGCGTTTTGAAAAGAAACTCCGCGTTGCACTCGATTGGACGCTTGATCTGATTTTCACAAAAGATCCGGTTCAGTTTCTCACGCTACGTTCGCCGACCGTCTCGAACGAAGAGACTCCCGCACCCGTCCGAACATATACGTCGACAGCAAGATAGTTCCTGCTGCGAATGCCCTCTTAAGTCGCCAAAAACGACAAACAATAGAGCCTAGGGTGAAGTGAGTGAGAACGAGCGAAACCCTAGGCCAATTCTTCGCTTTCTGCACCCTTGGCTTTAATATCCGTCGGCGTTACCGACAAGAATAGTTTGCCTCACACCTCCATTTTTATTGCGTCAAAAAATAATTGAAAAAAAATTGTAAGGAATCGCCTGCCCGTTCGACTAACGGTTGTGAGCAGCAATTTTTCAAACTTTTTAAGGAGCAATAATATGACCGAGATCACACCCGAAATTTTCGAAGCAGAAGCAATGCAGCATATCGACGACCTTTATCGCACCGCCAAACGCCTGACGCGTAACGAGACCGAAGCTGACGACCTCGTGCAGGAAACATACATGCAGGCGTGGAAATCATTTGCCCATTACGAGCTCGGTACCAATTGCCGTGCGTGGCTCTACAAGATCCTCTTTAACAAATTCGATCATCATCGCCGCAAACAGTACACGCAGTCCAAATATTTTCAGGAAGTCGACGAGCTTATCTTCGAATTTTCAGCCGCGACGCAGCCCGTGCCAGAGCACCTGACCGACCGCGAAGTCATCTCTGCCTTAGACAAGCTGCCCGAGCTTTACCGCTCGGTCGTTCTTCTCGCCGACGTTCACGAATTCGATTACAAAGAAGTCGCAAATATCCTCGACGTGCCAATCGGCACCGTCATGTCGCGTCTCAATCGAGCACGCACCCAATTAATGAAGTCTCTAGCCGGAGTCGCCCGTTCATACGGCATCAAATCCGCAAACCTCGCAGCCGCCGCATAATATCCGCTTTCATTCCTCCTTTCTCCTCAAAGAGACTAAAAAGCGCCCGGATCCAATGATCCAGGCGCTATTTTTTTAGTCTCCCCTAAGCCGGTTCGCCCCGCGGACCTACATTCTACGGGCCAAAAGGGTTGGTCTTGATCCTTTCGCCCGAATTAGCGTTTCTTTTTCTTCGACGGTTTTGCGGTTTTGTTGAATTCCAGGGCGAGGGCTATCCAGTATTCGAGTTCCTTGTTGGATTCGAGGACGCGTGAATTGACAAAGGCGAAATTCTTCATTACCCGTGTGGTAAAATCCATCGGGCCAACGCAGTCTTTTTCCATGACCTCATCGTTGAGAGCAGGTTCGAAGCGAACCATCATCCGTTCGCTCTCAACGCCGACGCACATCTTGCCATCGACCATAAAGCATATGCCGCCGAACATCTTTTTCTCTTCGACGTTTGTGTGAGTGCGGGCAATGATCTCGCGTACCCGGTCGGCAAGTTGCTTGTCGTAACCCATATTTATTGGCTTCATCGTCGAGGTTGGCGGGATGGCACCGGGAACCTTCGCCGTCAAATTGAAACCACCGTCTTTTCTTCCGACATGTCGGCATGCCCAAATGTCGGTGAAAATACGCCGCTGGCAAGATCTTGGGCGTTCGCGGAGATAACGCAGATCAGAAGTGAATGTATTAAAGCGTAAATATCGAACATTATTCCTGAACCATAACGCAAATAGAATTATTGTCAACACTCATATCCGCTGAATCTTGAGGCAGGTCGTTTGTGAAGTGGATCTTTTGCGCTGGAAAGTAAATGGTCTCGTATGCAGTTATCGTCTGTTCAGGAGTTAGACCTTCCTGGGCGCGATCAATCGCCCGTTTAATGGCCGTATCGAAACTGCAGCCGATCCATACCCGCAAATCGAAGTGTTGCACATACGCACGCTTGAAAAGAAAGATGCCCTCAAGCAGGATGATCTCGATGTCTTCGTAAAAATACCTTTGAGTTTGGAAGGCGGTTGAAGTTTCCTTAAGAAAATCGACAGTGAGATCCACTTTGGAATTTTGCTTGAGCGGTACTATTAGGCTTTCGAACATCTCGTCCAGCCGAAGGGCATTCTCATAAAAATGACGGCCCGGCTCGGTTTCGCTGAAACGGACGGCCGGAAGATTGAGCCATTCATCCGCGTTTATCACGGCTACGTTCAAGCGGCTAGCCAATGCATCGGCGAGTTTCGAGGTAACAAACCCTTTGCCACTCGCGTCAATGCCGGAAATGCCGACGAGCATTGTCTGCTCATTCGGCATTTCTCGTCGCATTTTCAGAATGCTCGATTTTATCTGATCAAGTAAGTTCATCTCATTGCCGGGCGAATTCCGGCGATGTTCAATCTTATCCGATATAACCAAGTTCGGGCACACAGGTAAAGCGTCTTGCCGTCTTCGTCTCCCCACGCCATGTTGTGGACGTGCTGCGGGGTACGGATCGTGCCTAGGAGTTTGGCCTCGGGTGACAGGATCTGCAAACCGCCTGGAGCTGAGACGTAGAGGTTACCTGCGGTGTCCACTTTCATTCCATCCAGGGCGTCTTCGCCGGGAAAAGCGGTGAAATCGAAGAACAACTTGCCGTTCGCCCCACCTTAAATAGGTCCATCTTATTATTATTATTGCTCAGGCTATAAAAGCCGGGCGACAGAGCAAACGGATATTTCGACCCGTCCTGGGCGACGATACCGCCCACGTCTGAGATATTTTCGACGCGTACCTTAAAGGTGGCTTGTTTTTTGACCTTATGGTCGATCGCAAAGACCGATCCAAGCGTTCCAGAAACAAATGTCGCTACGATCGCGACGCCAAGAATGAATTTTTGCTTAATCATAAAATTTTCTCCGAGATATTTAGTAATCGTTCTCCCCGAAGCGTTGACTGCTGCCGGCGAGATTCAGCCTCATAAATCCCACACCCCAAACCGCTTGTTCCAAAAAACTTTGCGGGAATATTCCCCACGTAAGGCGGAATCTCTGCACTGGAAAAGGAATTGTTTTATTCAAATGAAATACGAAGTAGAACCAATTTGTACGGGCCGCGGCGATCAGTTGCCGGTACTGCGAAATATGAAAGACGAACTGCTGAAAGGCATCAATATGATCGATGCAGTGGACGACCTGAGCTTTCGACGTAACGCCAACGGCACAGGAAGCGTCGGCGGCCAATTTCGACACAATCTGGATTTCGTGAACAGCCTGCTGAACGGGATCGCCGATGGGCGGATCGATTACAACAAGCGGGAAAGGGATCTGCGTGTTGAGGAAGTTCGCGAGTTTGCAATCGCACGGTTTCGCATTGCAATACACCGCCTCAGCAGTCTGTCATCACGGCAATTTTCGAGGAGCATTCCTGTTAGATCGGAGATAGATCAGGACACCTGGCTGTCGTCGAGCATCGCTCGAGAGGCCGAGTTTGTCCACAGCCATACCGTCCACCATCACGCGTTGATCGCCGAGAAACTGGCGGGATACGGAATTGCCGTTACAGAAAATTTCGGTGTCGCACCATCGACACTTGAATATTGGGAAAAGACGGCCGCCTGAGGCCAATGAGGAGAAACTTATGTCAACAAGATTATACATTATCAGTTGGATCTGCCGCGTTATTGTGGCCGTAATCCTGTTTCAAACACTATTTTTCAAATTCACCGGAGCCGAGGAATCGAAGTACATTTTTTCGACCCTTATGGGACCGACGTTAGAGGCCTACGGCCGGATCGGTTCGGGCATCGTCGAGCTTTTTGCAGTGATTATGCTGCTGACGCCGAGCAAGGCGTGGCTCGGAGCGGTTATTGCACTGGGCACGATCTCGGGAGCGATCTTGGGCCATCTGACAATGCTGGGCATTGTCGTTAAGGACGATGGCGGGCTGTTGTTTGCCCTCGCTGTTACTGTTTTTGTGCTCAGCGGCATTGTCTTGCTTATTCATCGTCGTGAATTGCCGATAGTCGGCCAGGTATTTAGTAACTCCAATGCCTGAATTCTTTCAAACTATTCAAAACAGCCTGCCCGAGATCTCAACAGCAGGGCTGTTTTTCTTGTTCTTTTTTGGCACATTCGTCAGCGCAGGGCGTTGTTCTCCGACCTAGTGAATAAGAGAAAGATGACTGACGAGAGTTTATTCGACATCCTCGCCGATGAAACGCTTGCGGCCGACGACGAATTGCCCTCGACCGGCATTCCTTACGAAGCCGAAAAAGCTATCTCCGCCATCTTTACCAAAACGGAGGGGTACGGTACGAGATGCTCGTCCGTACTAAAAATTAGCAGTGATTTTGGGTGGAGTTTTGAGGAAAAAGTGTTCGTCTAGGCCGCGAACATGCGGCGATATTTCTCGTTGATTTTCGTCGTGTCAAATACAACAAAAAAGTCGATCGTACCAAATTCCCGATCGATCATCGGCGGCCCGCAGACTTTGGCACCGATCCGCAGATACATGTTAAAAAGCGCCGGCAGTTCGATCCGTTCGTTTCCCGGCGTGTCATCAGTAGAAAGTCCATCGTGTTTCGGCGTGACGCTAAACTGTTCGTGCGTATGTCCGTCACCGCGTAATTGCTTAAACGCGCTGCTACCCGCTTTGATGTCTTGCGTAAAGATCGAGCAGCAGCCAAAGAAATATCGCTTTTCAGCAAAATTTAGATAGGAAAGAAGTCCTTTCCAGAGCAGAAACAGGACCTTGGTGTTCCGATGGTCTTTCGCAATGCACGCCCGGCCGATCTCGATCCCGTTTTGTAAAATGTCTTGCGGGAGATCTTCTATCGTAAATTCATCGGCGGAATAAAACCCGCGAATCGAGCCTGCGGTTTCCAAGGTGTTAAGCCGATATGTGCCGACCGTCTCTTCGGTGTGGCGGTCGATTACAATAAGATGCCCGCACTTGAAATCAAAGGCATCGAATTCGAGAATGGACCCCGATAGCGGCGGAGCTTCACAAGCGAGTTCGAGGCGGAAGACCTGGTAACGAAGCTTGAGGGCAGACGCTGCTTCCTTTGCGTTTTTGGCAAGCCGGACTTCATATCGGCCTTCAATGATCGTAGGAAATTCCTCGGACGCGAGTACGTTTGAAACGATCGCTTCTTCTCCCGGAACATCATCGGGAAATATCCTGGCCATGTGTTGTGCTTTCATATGAATTCAATGATCGACGTGGCTGGTAACAGCGAAGTTACCGTCGAGTTAAAGCTTAGTGACATCAGTTGCCCAATCCGTTTATTCCTTTTCGATCAAAGATTATTCCGTTCAAAATGGAGCCGCGAAACTCAAGAACACGGCATGGAATCACCAATTTCATTGGAAAGGAAACCACCCATGATTTCGCGGTGGAACGAATGAAAGGAAAGTTTGCGGTATGAATGAATAGATAAAGACCCCTACCATTTTGTGTAAAACCACGATCGGGAAAGGGCAACTCCAATACCTCCTTCAAAAGATCGGTATAACACCTTTCAAAGTCTAAAGTTGAAGGGCGGGGATCTAAGGATCTCGGTAACGGGATAGATCTATCGAATACGACTCAATCGATTGGAAATCTTAAATCTCGGACTTGGGCGTCGCACATCAAATAAGACATACTGTCCCTCGGATGCTTGCGGCTCGATGGTACTGGATTTTCAACAATTATGATTGATGCGGTAAGAATTTCAAGACCACGCCAAACCGTTCAAATTAACAGATGTCGATTCGATTTCTCCAATACTCCCCAAAGAATCCCCAAAGTAGACGGTATCAATATTTATGTACACGTTTGTAAATAAAGCAGTTAGGCGGTGTAGCCAAGTGGTAAGGCGGAGGTCTGCAAAGTCTGCAATTGCATTTTTCATCAGTTATCACGCGTTGTCATACACCTATATTTATTGACTTTTCTGAAAGTCCCGTCTAACCGGTAACGCTGGGAAATACGCAGTACTCCCCAAAGATTCCCCCAAAGTGACTCTAAGGATATGAACGGGTCTTCCCTGTTAAGATGCAGGAAACAAATATCCCGTCACTCGGCATCGCGCACAGATTTCACTTGTATTTCAATCACCCGCCTCTCAGGCCAGAGTGTGAAAAACGGATGTACTAACGAACGAGAACTTCGGTTGTTACTTTTCAAAATACTTCCTGAAATATGATGTAAGTCATATTTCAACCCAAAGCACGTACTGTCTTTCCTTGTTACACCGAGCGGGCTCCTTCTCGCCTGGTCACAGGATGACTATGGCACCGGCCCCTTGCCCAAAGGCTCGATCCCTTCATATGATTAGCCAGGCAAGATCATTCGGGTGCATGGAATAGCAGTGGTTAATCCCAAACCCGAGAGCTAATGCGTCGAGGAATGATTTGTCAGGGTTGCAATGGTCCGGGGCCGCAAATTATGGGGCTCCCGTGGATTCGCGCACTAGAATGTCCCGCCTAGAATAATCGAGGCGAGGTCAGATTTTCCAACCCATCGGAGCCTGATCGGTCTGTTCGATGGCTGTACGGGAAAATGATTCGATCACCTCACTCAAATCCCCGATCCAAGAGGTTTATAAAATCTGCTATTTATATGATTCAAGTCATATTTTTCACTTCACACCACTCGTAAAATCGTAGCTGTTTCACGATCGATGTCCGCGGTGAGTTTGTACAAGAGGCCGGATTTATGACGGCTGAAACGGGAAATAGCGGCAGGATAGTTGCGATGTTTGCAGCGACGAAGCAGATTCACGCAGTCAAGTGAAATAGGCTTGTGGAAATGTTCGCATTAGAACTGTGTAGATTTTCAGGAATTTGGCGAAGTTGAACGGAATGTTACCGCTAAAGGTTCACGTCCCGGACGCGAATTACCATCAAAACCTGATTTCATGCCAGGTGGCGTGTCCCGTGCATACGGACGCCCGCGGGTATGTGCGGGCAATTGCGGACGGACGGTTTGAAGAGGCATATCTAATCGCCCGCGGGCCGAATCCCTTTGCCTCGATCTGCGGCCGCATTTGCGGTGCCCCATGCGAGATCGCCTGCCGCCGCGGAAAAATCCCAAAAGTAAATGACGACGGCATGTTCGTCGGGCAGGATCGTCCGATCGCTATTCGGGCGCTGAAGCGATTTGCGTGTGATCAGTTCGGGCCCGAGGCGAGACCGACAAGCGAAGTGTTGGAGTCGATCAAGAATTTTATCCCGCCGGTCGCTGCAGATGCTGAGGAGATGGCGGCTCTCTTGAGGTCCGCGACCAACAGTTCGGTTGAAAAAGGTGACGGCGAAAAGATCGCGATCATCGGTGCTGGCCCGGCGGGACTGTCGGCCGCTCATGATCTGGCGTTGATGGGATTCAAGCCGGTCGTCTTTGAGATCGAGCCGGTGGCGGCGGGAATGCTCGCGGTCGGCGTTCCGGCGTATCGGCTGCCGCGTGAACTGATCGAAAAGGAAGTTGCAGTTATCGAGGCGCTCGGCGTCGAGATCCGATGCGGGGTCAAAGTCGGCGAAGATATTACGTTTGCCGAGCTTCGCGAGGATTTTGCGGCGGTGATCATCGCGGTCGGTGCCAAATCGTCACGCGGCCTTGGTTTGACCGGCGAGAACGGCCCGGGCGTGATCGGCGGCGTCGATCTGCTTCGTGCGGTCTCACTTGGCGAAGATCTCGACATGGGCCGCGAGATCGTCGTCATCGGCGGCGGAAATGTTGCTTATGACGTTGCGAGGTCGGTCGTCCGCCAGATCGCTTTTGATACCGCACGCACGGCCGCGAGGCTGTCCGAGACTGCGAACGTTCATCTCGTCTCGCTCGAAGGTGCCGAGGAAATGCCCGCCGACACGATCGAGATCGTCGAGGGCGACGAGGAAGGCATCAGGCGAAGCAACGGCTGGGGCCCGACCGAGGTCGTCCGCGATGAAAAAGGCAACGTGACCGGCGTCGCATTTCGCAAATGCCTGCGGGTTTATGACGAAGAGCAGAAATTCTCGCCGCTCTACGATGATGAGGAAAAGAAGATAATTCCCTGCGACACAGTGCTTCTTGCTGTCGGCCAGGCTCCGGCCCTTTCATTTTTGGAGGACGGTGGACAGGACGTCGAACGAATGCGCGGCGACTGGCTCAAGGTTGACCCCGCAACACTGCAAACCACTGCAAAAGGCGTCTTTGTCGCCGGCGATCTCGCCCACGGAACGCGTTTGCTGATCGATGCCGTCGCCTCTGGCAAGGCAGCGGCGCGTTCCGTTTATCAATATCTGACCGGTAAGACCCTCGAACATGAACTGGTAAAAACACACGTCGTTCTCGACCGATATCGCCGTGAACGCGGCTACGAATCGATCCGCCGCGTTGAGGTTCCGACGATCGAACCGTCCGAGCGGCTCGAACATCCAGAAAACGTCGTCGAGATCGGTTACAGCCGAGAGGAAGCCATGCGCGAGGCTTCACGCTGCCTCGATTGCGGCGTAACGCCGGTGTTTGACGGCAGCCGGTGCGTGCTGTGCGGCGGCTGCGCCGATGTTTGCCCGACCGAATGTTTGAAGCTGATCTCGCTCGACAATCTCGAGTTTGATACCGAAATCGGACAAGATGATCGATTCGTCGATCGGCAAGGACGTCGATCTGAGTGAGAACTCGGCGATCCTGAAGGACGAGGACCGCTGCATTCGCTGTGCGCTGTGCGCGATCCGCTGCCCGGTCGATGCGATCTCGATGGAAAGAGTCACATTTTCAACAAATTGGAGTTCTGTATGACGACACATCCAAGTGAAAAAAAGTCACGTTTTGACCCCGAACCGATGCCGCGGCGGGATTTTCTGGGGCTCGCGGCACTGGGTTCGATGGCGGCGGCATTCGCACTTTCGATCTTCGGAATGTTGAAACTGCCAAAGGCGGCCGTGTCGGCTTCGCCGGCCAAGAAATTTAACGTTGCGCTGCCCGACACGCTGCCGGAAGGCGAGGCGTTCATTCCGCCGGGCCGCAATGTCGCGGTCTTTCGCGATGCCGAAGGCGTATTTGCGATCTCGACCGTCTGCACCCATTTGGGCTGCATCGTCAAGACAAGCGCCGCCGGATTTGATTGTCCGTGCCACGGCTCGGGTTTTCAGAAAGACGGAACGGTAAGAAAAGGCCCGGCTCCGAAACCGCTGCCATGGCTAAAGGTCTCAAAAAACGGCGGCGTTCTGACCATCGACGAGGAAGCGACTGTAAAGACCGGAACAAAGGTGTAGATCATGAAAGCAGAAGGCTATTCAGCATTACACGAATTCTGGATCAATCTGCGGGCGATCCCGAATCACGTTTATCGGGCGATGTTTCGCGGCGGCCCGCCGAAGACCGATCGAACGCGTTCGTCATTCATCTTCGGCAACGTCTTTCTTCATCTTCATTCGGTCCGCACACATCTCTGGAGCCTGCGTTGGAGCACGACGATGGGCCTCGGCATTATGACGACTGCGGCGTTTCTGATAACGCTGATCACCGGCATTCTGCTGATGTTCTACTACAAGCCATATCCGGACGTCGCTTATCAATCGATCAAGGACATTCATTTTATCGTGCCGACTGGCCGGTTTATGCGGAACATTCACCGCTGGGCGGCGAACGTGATGGTCATCGCCGTGATATTGCACATGGCGAGGGCGTTTTACACGGCCTCGTATCGCAAACCGCGTGAATTTAACTGGTTCATCGGCTGGGGCTTGTTGGTCACGACATTGGGCCTGTCATTCACCGGTTATCTGCTTCCGTGGGATCAACTCGCATATTGGGCGATCACGATCGGTGCCAATATCGCACAATCGCCGCGCGAGATCACTGACGCGCTTGAATATCACGCAGTATTTCGACATTGGCGGACTGCAGCGTGAAATATTGCTTGGTTCGGACAAGGTCGGCGAAGAGGCTTTGATCAGGTTTTATCTGCTTCACGTGATGATCTTGCCGCTGGCTCTTGTAATGTTGATGGCGGTGCATTTCTGGCGAATACGAAAGGATGGCGGGCTCGCGAAACCGGCGAATGCCGACGAACTGGTCGGCCGAGGAAGCAAAGGAATTCTATCCGGTCTTCACCGATGCTCCGACCAAAACATACCATCTCGCCGCCGTCGTAAAAGGCAAAACGCCTGCGGTCGGCAGCGGGCCCGGAACACACGGTTCCGTCAATGCCGCACCTATTCTACGCCGAGCTTGGCGTGTTGATGCTGACCACGCTTATCTGCGTCGCGCTGGCGTTTGTTTCTGACGCTCCGTTGAAAGAACTGGCAAATCCGCTTGTTCCCGAAAATCCGGCAAAGGCTCCGTGGTATTTCCTCGGGCTGCAGGAGATCGTCTCGTTCTCGGCATTTATGGGCGGCATCGGAATTCCGATGCTGTGCGTGATCGGCTTGGGCCTAATACCGTTTCTTGACCGCGAAAAGGAAGGAACGGGCGAATGGTTCGGCGGTCCGGGCGGCTGGAAACTGGTCAAATGGTCGGTCGTTGTCGGCTTTGCCGCGTCGATCGCGGTCGAGGCGTTTGCCATCCATTTCGGCTGGCTGCGCGAGTGGTTTCCCGATATTCCGCAGCTTTTTATTACATTTATCAATCCCGGAACGGTCCTGACGGCGATCTATGCGGCCTATTCGATATGGGCCGTTCGCCGATACAACTCGACGCGGGCAGGTGCGCTGGCACTGTTCACGTGTTTTCTATGCGGTTTCATCGTGCTGACCGTGATCGGCACTTATTTCCGCGGGCCGAACTGGGATTTTTTCTGGTCGCCGTCAGATTGGGGAGGCCATTGACGCTATGAACAAGAATAAATATCTGTTGATGGTCTCAAGTATCGGGGTTTTCCTGCTCCTGGCTGCCGCTGCTGTGTCTGAGAATTTCATGAAAGACTGGCACGGCATTCAGAGACAGTGCCAAGACCACCGAAGGCCCGATCGACCTGCGACTTCGACAGATCGTAAATCCGCAGCTCAAAGTCACCGACCGCTGCGTTACTTGTCATGTCGGGATGGCATCCGGCGAGCAGATCACGACCGATCAAAAGGTCGGCGCCGCTCACAAACCGGTCGTTCATTCCCCGACTGAGATCGGCTGCACGACCTGTCACGGCGGACAAGGACAGGCAACCGAGAAAGACGACGCTCACGGCAATGTTCACTTCTGGACCGAGCCGATGCTGCCTGCGAAGTACGCCTACGCGAGCTGCGGAACATGTCACACGCCGCTGAATGTTCCAAATCTGCCGACGCTCGAGAATGCCCGCAAGACATTTGAAAGGCTCGATTGCTACGCATGTCACCGGCTCGACGGACCGCGGCGGAACACTTCGTCCCGGCGGAAATGTGACCGGAATGGAAGGCCCCGACCTGTCCCATGTCGGCCTCAAAGGCTACAACGCCGAATGGTATGCCGCGCACCTGCAAAAGTCTCAGCAGGCGACGGATCCGGCATGGAAAACTTCATTCCGAGAAGTAAGCCGAGGCCGACCGGGCGGCTCTTAAGATCTTTCTCGACACCCAAATGGGTGCGCCGAAACTGATCGAGGCAAAGGCTCAATTCAATATCGGTCGGCTGTGCGGGTTGTCATACGGTCGGGAGTTTTGGCGGCGACGCGGGCGTTAATCTATCGCTCTCGGGTTTCAAGGATCCAAATCAACTGAATTTTTCAAAAGTTCCGGGCGATCACACGCTTTCAAATTGGATCGTCCAGCATTTCCGTTCACCAGCGTCGACGGTTGCGGGGTCGCAGATGCCTGCACTTGGACTGTCTGAAAATCAGATCGATCTGCTGACGCTCTATACGCTCTCGCTCAGACGGCGGACGCTGCCGGATATCTATCTTCCAAAAGACCGCGTCAAGGCAATGCGTTTCGGCGAACGCGAGTTTGCCAACGACGGCGAGACGATCTACACGGCAGTGTGTTCGAGCTGTCACGGTGCGGACGGACGCGGAACTCGTTTCCCCGGCCTTGTTCCCAATCCGTCGATCACGGGTCCCGACTTCCTGCAGCTTGCGTCGGACGATTTTCTGTTCCAGACGATACGAAACGGCCGTCCGGGCCGTCCGATGCTGCCGTGGGGCGACCGTGTGAATGGTTTCAAGGACGACGAGATGCGGGTCGGTCATCGCCTATATTCGTCAGCTCGGCGGCAATGTTCAGGCCCAGCCAGACGCCAAACCGCAGATATGGGCAACGGGTGACGCCGATCTCGGAGCGACGCTTTTTGCGTCAAATTGTTCAGGATGTCATGGAAAGAACGGAGTCGGCGGCGATGGCCCGGCGCTTAGCAACAAGATGTTTCTGTCGAGTGTCTCGGACACATTTCTGGTCGAAACGATCACGCACGCGGCGGAGCGGAACCGTAATGCAGGGATTCGGAAATCCTTCGCCGATCCGGCGAGCGCTGACCCAAGCCGAGATCGAGTCGATCGTGGTCTATATACGTTCATTGAGTGCGAAATAGTTGAGCAATTAAACGAGGAATGATATGAAAAAAGAAATTTCAAGACGCGAATTTATGGCGAGGATATCCGCAGCCGGTTTTGGAGCACTTGTCGCTTCGACGACAAATGCCTGGGGACTCGAGGCGATCACAAATCCGCTTGCCGTCTATCCGAACCGTGATTGGGAAAAGGTCTATCGCGATCTCTGGGAATACGATTCGCGATACACGTTTACCTGCGCTCCGAACGACACGCACAATTGCTTGCTCAACGCTCATGTCCGTCAGGGTGTGATCACTCGCATCGGCCCAACAATGAAATACGGCGAGGCAAAGGACCTGCTTGGCAACGGCACGTCGCACCGTTGGGACCCGCGCGTTTGTCAAAAGGGACTTGCCTTGACACGGCGTTTTTACGGCGACCGACGTGTAAACGGGACGATGGTTCGTGCCGGTTATAAGAAATGGTACGAGGACGGATTCCCCCGCGGCAAAGACGGCCGTCCTGACGAAAGTTACTTCAACCGTGCCCGTGACGAATGGATCCGAATGCCGCATGCCGAAGCCGCGGTCATTGTCGCGGCCGCACTAAAGAATATCGCTGAAACCTATACCGGCGATGAGGGTAAACGCCGCCTAACAGAACAGCATTATGACCCCGCGACGATCGAGGCAACACAGGGCGTCGGCACACAGGTGATGAAGTTTCGCGGCGGCATGCCGCTGCTCGGTATGACCCGCGTTTTCGGTATGTACCGAATGGCGAACTCGATCGCATTGCTTGATTCGCACATTCGCGGCGTTGGTCCCGATCAGGCGATGGGCCCCAAAGGATTTGACAACTACTCATGGCACACCGATCTGCCGCCCGGACATCCGATGGTCACGGGCCAGCAAACGGTCGAATTCGATCTCAACGCTGTCGAACATGCAAAAACGGTCGTCGTTTGGGGAATGAACTGGATCACAACCAAAATGCCCGACGCCCACTGGCTGACCGAGGCGCGAATGAAAGGAACGCGAGTCGTCGTAATCGCATGCGAATACTCGGCGACCGCGACAAAGGCCGACGATGTGCTCGTCGTTCGCCCGGGTACGACGCCGGCCCTCGCACTCGGTTTCGCCAACGTCATCATGCAGGAAAATCTTTATGACAAAGAATACGTCCGTCAATGGACCGATATGCCGATCCTCGTTCGGATGGATTCGCTCAAGTATTTGAAAGCAGCCGAGGTTTTCGGCGGCGATCCGGCGGTGCTCAAACAGACGTTCATCGTCAAGGAAGGCGAAAAAGAGCCGCCACCGATCCAGCAGACCACGCAGAATGTGGTCCCCGAAAAACTGCGGGCAGAATGGGGCGATTACGTCTGGTGGGATACTAAATCAAATTCGCCGCAAGCCCTTACCCGCGATGAGGTCGGCAAGTACTCAAAGGTTGGCGAGGCCCTGCTCGAAGGCTCGATCGAGGTAACGCTTGCCGACGGCAGCAAGGTGAAATGCCGCCCGGTTTTTGATCTGGTCAAGGAATATGCCGGCACATTTCACGCCGCATACCGTCGAGGAACTGACCTGGGCTCCGGCCGCCGCGGTTCAAACTTTGGCTCGTCATTTTGCAAAAGATTTCGGGACCACGCTGTTTGCATTGGGAATGGGGCCGAACCAGTTTTTCAACAGCGATAACAAGGACCGCGATGTATTTTTGCTCGCGGCTCTGACCGGAAATGTCGGGAAAATGGGCGGAAACGTCGGCTCTTACGCGGGAAATTATCGTACCGCACTTTTTAACGGAGCTCCGCAATATATCAACGAAAATCCGTTCGATATCGAACTTGACCCCGACAAAACCAGCTCGTCCAAAACAGTATTGGAAGGCCGAATCGGCTCATTATTACAATCACGAAGACCATCCGCTTCGCGTCGGCAACAAACTTCTGACCGGCAAGACGCATATGCCGTGTCCGACCAAATCGCTGTGGTTCGCCAACGCTAATTCGATCCTCGGCAACGTCAAATGGCATTACAACATGGTCGTCAATGCCTTGCCAAAGATCGAGCTGATCGCCGTGAATGAGTGGTGGTGGTCAACGTCCTGCGAATATGCCGACGTGGTCTTTGGCGTCGATTCGTGGGCCGAACTCAAGCATCCGGACATGACCGCGTCGGTCACAAATCCGTTCCTGCTCGTATTTCCAAAAACACCGATCCCCCGCATTTTCAATACGATGGGCGATATCGAGGTGTACGCTCTCGTCGCATCGAAACTCGCTGAACTAACTGGTGACCAACGGTTTAACGACTACTGGAAATTTGTCAACGAGGACCGGACGGATGTTTATCTGCAGCGAATCCTCGACCATTCGACCAATACCAAGGGCTATTCGTTCAAGGACCTTCACGAAAAGGCGATCAACGGTGTGCCCGCGATCATGAACAGCCGCACGACACCGAAGAATGTCGGGTCCGACCAGATCATGGATTCATCGCCGTGGTACACAAAGAGCGGCCGGCTCGAATCATATCGCGAAGAGGACGAGTTTATCGAAGCGGGTGAGAACTTGCCCGTTCACCGCGAACCGGTCGATTCGACCTTTTACGAACCTAACATCATCATTGCACCGCCGCACGAGGCGATGCGTCCGAAAGGGCCGGAGGATTACGGCGTCAAGCGTGACGATCTGTCGTGCGAAACACGCTGCGGCCGAAACGTCGTTTATACCTGGGATGAGGCCAAGAAGACTGCACATCCGCTGATCAAGGATGATTACAAATTCATCTTCCACACGCCGAAATTCCGCCACGGCTCACATACAACGCCGATCGATACGGATATGAACGCGATGCTGTTTGGGCCGTTTGGCGATATCTATCGCCACGATAAACGCTCGCCGTTCGTCACCGAGGGTTACGTTGACATCAATCCGACCGACGCACAGGAACTCGGGGTTGCACGACGGCGATTACGTCTGGATCGACGCGGATCCCGAGGATCGGCCGTTCCGCGGGTGGCAAAAGGACAAGAAGAATTACGACCTCGCCCGGCTCCTCTGCCGAGCGAGATATTATCCGGGCACGCCGCGCGGCGTGACGCGTATGTGGTTCAACATGTACGGTGCGACGCCCGGCTCGCAGCAGGGACAAAAGGAACGCAAGGACGGCTTGGCAAAGAATCCGCGGACAAATTATCAGGCGATGTTCCGTTCGGGCTCGCATCAATCGGCAACGCGCGGTTGGCTAAAACCGACGTGGATGACCGATTCGCTGGTGCGCAAAGGGATGTTCGGGCAGGGCATGGGTAAGGGTTTTGCCGCCGATATTCATTGCCCGACAGGAGCACCGCGTGAATCATTTATCAAGATCACAAAGGCCGAGCCCGGCGGCATCGGAGACGAACCGCTATGGAGGCCGACAAAACTGGGCATCCGTCCACGTACCGAGTCGGACGCGATGAAGAGGTACTTGGCCGGTGATTTTATCGGTAAGAAATAGAAACTGAAATGGACGCGACGAAACTGCATTTACTGTTCAATTATTTTCCGCTTGCCGGAACCGCTGATCGGGCCTATAGTCCTGATCTACGGAACACGGCGGCCGAGCGAAAAGGCTCAAAAGATAGGTCTCGGAATCCTTGTTTTGACGGCGATCCTGACACTGGTTGTCTTTGGCACCGGCGAAGTTGCGGGAAAGGGAGCAGATCTAATGGTCGGGCAGGTCTGGACAAATATTCAGAATCACAGAGCATCGGCCCTGCCAGCTTTTGCGGTGATAGAAGCGACGGGCATTTTCGCACTTTTCGGGACTGATCAACCTAATGCGGCAAAAAGCACTGGCGCGATGGCTCCTCATTATCGTTTCGGTGCTTTCGCTTGCGTCAATCGGCCTGACGGCCAGAACGGCATATCTCGGAAGGTCTATTCATTCAGTGGATGCCGCAATTGCCAAGTAAAGATTTGGAATTACTGACGAACAAAGACAATGAAATTACGGAGAAACCAACGACACGGAGAACAAACATATGGCACGCGTAAATAACTGGCAGCTCGGACGAGAAATGTCCTATTGGTATCCGGAGAGCCGGCCGCAAAAGCAATTTGCCGCCGTTTTCGATACGAATAAATGTATCGCGTGCCAAACGTGCACGCTGGCGTGCAAAACGACTTGGACCTCAGGCAAAGGCCAGGAGTACATGCTCTGGAACAACGTCGAGAGTAAGCCCTACGGTTCGTATCCGCTCGCTTGGGATCTCAATCTCCTGAGCCTGCTCGACGGACAAAATTGGGGCGAAGAGAACGGCCAATCGGTGTATAAGGGCAGCACGATCTTTGAATCGGCTCCAGCGGGCGAACGTGTTCTCGGCTGGCGGCCAGAATCCGAAGATTACGCCTACCCAAACGTCGGCGAAGACGACTGTGCCGGCGGCATCGAGCACGGAGCGAGCATCGATATCCCGCATCAGATGGCTTGGTTCTATTACCTCGCACGCATCTGCAATCACTGCACTTATCCGGGATGCCTGGCATCGTGTCCGCGCGGCTCGATCTACAAACGGCCCGAGGACGGCATCGTTCTGGTCGATCAGGGACGCTGCCGCGGTTATCAGGAATGTGTCCGCGGATGCCCATACAAGAAAGTCTTTTTCAACCCGATGACTTCGACCTCGGAAAAATGCATCGCCTGCTACCCAAAGATCGAACAGGGCCTTTCGCCGCAATGTTTCGCGAACTGCATCGGCAAGATCCGGATGGCCGGCTTTATCAATACGCCGGACAAGGCTCAGGCAGATAACCCGATCGATTATCTCGTGCACATCAAAAAAGTGGCGCTGCCGCTCTTCCCACAGTTCGGGCTTGAGCCAAATGTTTATTACATTCCGCCGATCCATGTGCCGACCGCGTTTACAAAGCAGATGTTCGGCCCCGGCGTCGATAAGGCCGTCGAGATCTATCGGAACGCTCCGAACGATCAGGACCTGACGAGCTTATTAGGTTTGTTCGGCTCGACCGAGGCCATTATGCGGAAATGGAAACGTGTTGGCGACAGGGCCATCGGGATGGACGAGAACGGAAAGGAACTCGTCAACGTGCCTTTCAAGGAACCGGTCCATATCCGTCCGGCGTACGACAAGCTCTATCAGATCACGCGCACAAATTGCCCGTGAGGAGGTTTTATATGCGATCTTTTATTCCGCTGCTGATCTTAAGTCTCTTGCTGCCGGCGGCATGCAAAAAGGTACAGCCGCGACTCCTGAGGTCAACGTGGCTCAGGTCAAGGAGATAACACTCGACCCGAACGCCCCCGTGTGGGACGCAGTTTCACTCCACGTATCGAAAATGATCCTTCAGGATCTGGTCGAGCCGCGTCTGATGGAACCGTCAACGCCCGAGATTCAGGTCAAGGCGATTACGAACGGCAGCGAGATAGCATTCAGACTCGAATGGCCGGACGAAAGCCAGAGCGACCTGCCGGGGCCGAAGCATTTTATTGACGGTTGTGCCGTGCAGCTTCCGGCAAAGGTCGAACCGAATGTTCCGGCTCCGCAAATGGGCGAGGTTGGCAAGACAGTAGAAATATCGTATTGGCGGGCCGATTGGCAGGCGGTCGTCGAGGGCCGAGCCGATAATATTAATGCCCTTTATCCAAACGCGTCGATCGACCATTATCCATCCGAAGCAAAACCCCTTGAAAACGATCCGCAGGCACAGGCTGAGACCGCGGCGCGATACGCACCGGCACGAGCTTTGGGAAACCGGCGTTCCGGTCCGCGCGACCAACCGGTCGAAGATCTTATCGCCGAAGGGCCCAGCACACTTTCACCTGCTCCAAACGCGATCTCTAAAGGAAAGGGTGTCAAAACACCAAAAGGCTGGGCCGTTGTCATAACCAGGCCGATGCCAAACGGCTTTTCTGTTACGATACCGTCACAGATAGCATTTGCGGTTTGGGAAGGTTCACACATCGAGGTTGGAGCGAGGAAAATGAGAACGGGCTGGGTTCCGCTCATACTAAAATAAGTAACTGAATACGTTGGTTATGACTTACATCAAGGATCTCAAGAACGTGCATATCCTGATCGATGAGATGTTCTTCGATCATCAGAAAGCGCTTCTTCATTTTGAGTTTGATAATGCCCTATCATTGCTTGAAATGTATCAAACGACATTGATCCGCCATATGCATGATGAGGAGCTAATTCTACTGCCGGTCTATGCTGATCGTGCGAAGTACTCGGGAGCAGGTGCTCCAAAGCTTTTTTTTGATGACCACGAGAAAATGCGTTCGTTTGTCGAGCTTTTCATGGAAAAGACCTCCGAATTGAGACGCCAGCCAGATATTGACAAGGCATTGCTACAACTTCTCGATCGCGAGGCTTTCTATTTACGGCTTTGCAGCCATCATGACAAGCGTGAAACTGATTTCCTCTATCCTATCCTTGAGGAGATCCTTACCGATGTTGAAAAACGCGACCTTTTGTCGCAGATCGATCTCAGTGCCGAAGCTGCATCTGTCCAGCTCAAGCATAATGGTTATTAACTTCGGGCCGTGAGTGTGGGAGAAAAAAATGGAAACCGTTAATCTACAAAATCAATTTCTCGTTGAGGCGGCTGAATGGCGGCTGATCAGCCTGTTTTTTGATTGCCCGACGGGCGACTGGTTTGACCAGGTTGATGCGCTTGGCAAACAGGTTTATGACAAGCGGCTAAAACGCGCTGCGAAATTCGCGCGTAAGCAGGCCAGCGAGGGAATGTTTCATTCGATATTCGGCCCCGGCGGACCGGCACCCGGCCGCGAGGTGAGCTATCGCGGATGGGTTCAGCCCGGCTATCTCTTGTCAGAACTCGCGAGTTGCTATAACGCATTCTCGTACAAACCGATGACCGCCGAGGTGCCCGACCACGTCTCCGTCGAAACCGGTTTTGTCGCTTATCTGCGGCTGAAAGAGCTCTACGCTTTGGAAATCGGCGACAACGAAAGCGCCGACATTACTTTCAAAGCTTCGAAGACCTTCATCGACGATCATGTTTCAAAATATGCCCAGAAATTGTCGAAGTTGCTTGCGGCCTCCGGGGTTGATTATCTGAAATTGGCCGGCGCCGCGTTGTTTGACCGCGTCGGCCCGGACAAAGACAAGTCAAAGCAGATCTTTCTGCCGGTTCTGAACGAAGTTGAGGAATCCGAATTCGAGTGTGGAGGTGTTTGATTTTCTATTTTTCTGGTTGTGTTTGATCCGTCAACCGTTCGATGCAGCGACTATTTGCCGATATTTAGGGTTCGCCTCAAAACGCTATTTTTCCGTCTTGTTTTTAGAAGATACAAGGGGAGTGCGTGTAACTTTCATATTGGGATCTATTTCGACCTTGTTCAATGAACAAGGAGTCATTACAGGAGGTTGAGCTATGAAGATCGGTACGAGGATCACAAAGCTTTTGTTATCTACAACATTATGCGTGGCTGCGTTCGTGTTGGTTAATACGCCGCATACCGCTTGTGCAAAGAGCGAATTAACGACAACTTTCACAGACGACGCTGGCCAATGGTGGTGGCCAATTAACGGGAAAACGATACGCGACGCACGGGAAGCTCTCGCCACTCTCAAAGCCAAAATTAAAGCCCGTGATGAGGCCAAAGAAAAACTCGCGGAGGCCCACGACAAGTTAAGTACTGCTTTAACGGCTATTGCATTGTCTGGAGGCAAACAAACGCCGAGTCAGACAAAGCAGCTCGAAAAATTGAGGGCCGAGATTGCCAAGGCGGAAGCAGCCCTTGAAAAAGCGGAAGCCGAGCTCTTGGCGGCCAGGGTTGCGCTCGAGAAGGCAATTTCAGAACTCGCGGATGGAAAGGAAAAGGACGAATTGATAAGACAGCGCGATTATCTTTACACGGTCGCATTTCCGCAGAATCAGGTGCGGGCGGAGAACGGACAGTTTAACGCGACAGACACGCTCAGCGGAATTGTTACTGTCGAAATGAAAACCGACCAGGGGCCGATTATGCTGCGTCTGCCGGCTGATGCGCGAGCAGGCGACACCATTTCCGGTACGGTTGTCGATGAACGCAAAGGGCCAACTGATGAAGTTTCAGCAGTCGAAATCAACGGGCAGTTGCACAAGCTCAGCAACAAAATACTGACATTTGTTGTGCCAAAGGCCGGGCAAGTATATTCGTTTGTTGCCAAAAACGGGTCGGGGCGAGAGATAGCTCGCGGACAGGCGCCAAAGGGATTTGCGACAAATGCTTTTCCACATAATGCGATCCCGACTGCCGGATCAAATTTCAACGCCCAGACCGGACGAAACCTGCCGCTCGCCGGAAAATTTGACGGCGTCGCCGGAACGACCAATGCAACTATCGGGGGCCGTCCGGCGGAAATAGTTGCCGAGTCGCAAACGATGACGGTCATTGGAATTTCGGCGGACACGCCGACCGGGCAATCAACCTTATCGCTGAAGGAAACCGGCGGAAATTCGCCGTCGAATTTCCAATCTGCCATCAGCATCGTCTCGGTCAAACTAAAAGCCGACAATTTGACTCTGACACGCGGCCAACACGCTCTGGCAACTATGACGGTTGACGTCGGGCAAAATCCCAAGGCCACGGTTCCGGTCCAGGTATCCTGCTCGGGAGGGGTCAATATGCAAGGTGGTAATCTGCAAACCATCCAGATCCAGCCAAGCCAAGTAAGCTCGGACGGCACTTTTACCCAGACGTTTGCCGCTGACCGCGACGCAAGCCGGAACGTTCAACGTCAGGGCGACAGTTACGCAGCCAAATACAACGGCGGACAATTCGAAGTGCAAATGCAAATGTGAATTTGCCACGCCGCCGATCGTGTCCGCCGGCACGCGAGCGGCGAAGGGCGGCGGCACCGAATATGGATTCGAGCCGAGCGTAAATACCGGATGTAGCGGCAACAAGTGCGAAGTTCAAAGCATCGTTACTTCGTGGAGCATCGGTGCCGGAAGCACGGCGACGTATTCGGTCCATGCCGGAACCGATAAACTTGGCAAGCTCGTCGTCGATGTTACGAAATCCGGGACATTGGAACTAACGGTCACGGTCACGGTTACTTGCAGCGACGGTTCGACCTGTAAAGCCACGGGCAGTAAGACGGTTACCGTGACGAAATAGATTGGGCTGAATTAGGGGGTATGGCTACTAAGATCGTCATCAGACGCTTTCCGGCGCGGCGCTCTTCGCCCGGGTCGGACCCACAGGTAGACAAAAATGAACAGTTTTTCCTGCTCAGGCCATCGTCGCCAAAATATCACTTATATCCTCTTCGGTAGTGTCAGGATTGATAAAGCAAAACCGCGAGACTGTTTCGGGGCCTTTCGGATTTCGCCATTTGGTCGGCGCGACGAGAGCAAAGCCGGCTCTGTGGTTTTTTCCGTCCACGCCTTGTAATCCTCGGGTGTCCAACCGATCCGCCTGTATAGAACACATGACAGGCTTGGCTCACGGACGAGTTCCGTGTGCTCGGATTCGGTTATTAGCCGCCCCGCGATCTTCGCCAACTCGATTCCGCGTTCGATCGCCGTTTCGTATCTATCCGTGCCGTGCGTCGCCAGCGAAAACCACAGCGGAAGCCCGCGGACACGCCGCGTTAACTGTATCTGATAATCCGAGGGATTAAATCCGATAGGGCCTTCGTCGCTAAAAATATCGAGATACGAACCTTCCTGGGCATGGGCTTTTTTTGCGAGTTCGGGCTCGCGGTAGATGACCGCGCCGCAATCATATGGCGAAAACAGCCATTTGTGCGGGTCGATCGTGACACTGTCGGATTCCTCAATCCCGCGAAAAAGATGCCGCACCGAACGGGCCGCCAATGCACCGCCGCCGTATGCCGCATCGACATGAAACCAAATATCTTCGGCCTTGCATACGGCGGCAATGCCGGCAAGATCGTCGATAATTCCGGCGTTGGTCGTGCCGCCGGTCGCGATGACGGCAAAGATCCGTTCGCGATCTTCAAACGTCATTTGTAAGAGCGTTTTTGCCAGATGTGCTCCTCTCGATAAAGAGCACGTCGGCGTCGATTACCTTTGCCATCGCCTTGATGGACGAATGGGCGCCGTTTGACGTAATAACAATGCCTCGCTGATGCTTTTTGCTTTCGTCGCGGCTACGCCAATATTCGCGTGCGGTAACCATTGCCGATAGATTTGCCTCGGTGCCGCTGCTCGTGAAAACGCCGAAGGCAGGGGCCGGCATTCCGGTCAGCGAAACCAGCCATTCCATCGCTTGATTTTCGGCAAAGATACAGCCGGCACCCTCAAGCCAAAACGCCCCGTGAACGCTCGTCGCCGACGTAACAAGATCGAACATCACCGCTGCCCGCGTCGGCGATGCAGGGACAAACGCGAGATGCCGAGGATGATCGATCGGTACAATTGCCTTGACGAGAACATCCTTAAACAAAGCGAATGCCTTTTCGCCGCCGATACCCGCGGGCGTGACAGTCTCGCCGACCAGAGCCTTTAGCTCCTCGGCCGTTTTCGGAAAACCGAGCTTTGGATCCGTGTCGGAAATTCGGCCGATGGCGTACTTGATAACGTCCAGCGACATTTCTACCAGATCAATATCTACGTTGTGCATATCTTAGTTGTGCCGATTAAAATTCGTCGCCCGGGCTTATTGAGCGGTCAGAATCCGACATAATGGCCGACGACGACCGACAAAACCGTCAACGCCCCGTAAATAACTTCCCAAACGCCGATCTGCATTGCCCGCAGCTTCCTGCGATTGGGTGAAAGTCCCGACGCTGCTCGATAGAGCAGAGCCAGCATGGCGAAAATCGTTAGGTACGGTATGAGGCCATTGTAAGCCAAAACGGCAACTAGCAATAGAGCCGCGATGTGAGCGAGGGATGGCGTTACTCTCGAAAATTCTTTGCCCTTCTCAAGAAGCAAACGCTGGCGAACATAGAGTATTGAAGGAATAAGCCTCGCGACAAAGATCATCCACAAAGCGACTGCGTTTATCCACAGCAACCCACTCGCCAACGCGATAACTGCAACGGACGCCGAGATCGAAACCGCTCCGGTAAGCTCCGGAATTAATTGTCGGCTTCGCCGGGCAACGTCGTAGTAAATTTGAAACATTACGAACGGTAGGATAAATACGATGGGAAGAAGTGGGTCTGAACCACCAGACAAGAGAGTTCCCGTCAATCCCACAACGAGGATTCCCGAATAGAGAAGTACAAGGCCCGACGCTGCCATCGCACGTTCCCAAATTCGCATGCCGAGCCGGTCCGCAATTAGGATCTTTAGCGGTTGGCGGCACGAGAAAGGCTCCGATCATCATTAGTGCGATCCATGGAGCGGCTGGCGAAAACGCGATCGCGAGACCCGCGACAAGCGGTTCGAGCAAGAAACTCCAACCGCCGTGCTCAGTGGGAAGCGTGATTTGCCGAAGGCGAAACGTTCGGACAGGTACTGTGGCCGGAGCGCGGCAAGGGTTTATCATCACTTAGAGAGGTGACTGAGACATCATAGAGAGCGGCAGCCAGAGTCCTTTTGCAACGCGTCGGGTGCGACCCGGAACACGTCAAGAATATCTTTCTGCCCGTCCTGAAGGAGCCGCTGGCCTATGAAAACAGACTTTTCCGCGGGACGATCAGGCAATAGCCCGCCGTTGATCCCCGCTTAGTTAAAATGGGTTCTCTTCCGGCCTCCGCGTGTGGTTGCGGACTGCTCCATTTTCGTACCACTTATTATGACGCTCAGTTGAACGAAATCGTGATGTCGCACTTTAGAGGCGGCCAACTACAGCGTATCGTTACCTTGAGGGCTTGATCGCCGCCACCGCCACCCGGCTCTGTATCAAGGATGCTCTTCGCCGCTTTTTTTACGCGTTCCAGCCGCGCCTGCGTGGCCGCCGGCAGTTTTTCGGGCCGCACCAGCCGGCCCTGCATGTCGGTTACCGTAACGGTGACATCAGTTTGGGCACGCTTAGCAGTGGGGGGGTCGGTGATCTGCGCCCGTGCGGACTGGCTGAAAGCCATCGCAAGAACAAATGCTGCAATTAACAATATTAGCGTTTTCATGTTGGGTTCTCCGTTCGAGCGATGCGTCGTTACGAACATGAGAGACCCGGTAGCATCGCTAGACCGGGCATTCCCCGCGGGAGCTTTTGAATTAAACTTCAGCCGCGAAGAGCGCCTGCTCAAGCTCTATCGCACGCGGGAAAAGCAGATTATTTTCAAGGTGAATATGTTGGTGTATATCACTTTCAAATTCGCCTAGTCTGTGATACAGCGGAGTAAAACTCGGGCAAGCCTCCGCCGGCAAAGTATAGTCTTCGGTGACATCAAGCATTTTTGCCAACAATTCGCCGACTTCTTCATGTTCGACGTTCATCATAGTTATCGGATGCTGAACCGTCCCGAACGGCGGGAACGATGCTGTCATGTTATTTGAATGACAGTAATCGAGTTTCTGTATATACGGAAATAACACCATTTCCTCTTTCATCATATGCTGTTCAAGGTCGTCGCAGAGCGCATGAAACAGGTCCTTTAACTCTAAGAGGTATCGATAGTGCTCACCATGACGGCTCGCAACTTTCGCCATTAACGGGGTTAGATGCGCCATCTCATCCCTTGTGTAAACGTGGTGTTTATCCAGAATATGGTCGACGAGCTCGCTCAAAGGCATGTCGGCGAAGGAGTCGGCAGCACTACTTCCTGACGCATCCAGAATTCCGTCGATCTTCTGGATCACGGTATCGGGACTCGCACCGACATTCCGGCATGCCTCGTCGAAAAGAGTGTCCCCGTGGCAGCAATAGTCGATCTTGAATTCTTCAAAAACACGAGTGGTCACGGGCATCTCAAGAGCTATTTCCCGTACTGTTTTACCTAGAACATCGATCATTTATTCATCCTCCAAATACATACTTCGACACGATTATTGTCTACTCAAGCAGAAATAAATATGATCTCAGTCATGTTGTAAGGAAAAGTTGCAATCAACAGGCGTCATCGCCTTGCGGATGTGGATAACGATCAGACTGGTCTTCATCGTTGTGGGCATTGAGGCAGACAAAATCCTTTTCGATCAAAAACCACAGAACCGTATGTTCGTCCAGTTTCTGACTCCCCTCAATACTGACCTGGTCGCTCTCGACCCAGCGATCGATCACCGTTTCAGGAACACTCAAGGCTATTCGGCCGCCGGCAAATATTCCGGAAAACTCATCACCAGGTGTCTTTTTGAGGGAATAGCAAAAATCGTTTTGCCCCTCCGGTCCGAAATTTACTCTCTCTTCAATACTTCCCTTCAGGCCGAGATCCTGAACCTCCGTTCGGCCTAATCGAAATCGCAGCGAATTTCCCCTTATCCTAAGTTTCATAAGACAACCTTCAACAAAAAGTACCCTGTTAATATGATATCAACCGAACAAAAAAGAGAATATGATTCAAATCACTATTGGAACTTGTCGATCTTTTAGTTAATTACTTTACTAGTTTACGGAGGGGTTCGGTTGTTTCGAGCAGAATCCGGCCGCCAACGATAATGAAACAGCCCTTATTGGCCATTTTGCGGATAACGCGAATGGTAGTTTCAAGTGAAAGTCCCGCCATTTCAGCAATGTCCTGTCGACGATGGGATATTTTCTTAACCTCATCAATCTCCAAATCACCAGCCAATCGCAATAGTACACTGGCGACTCGCTGCTCGGCTGACGACGTGGCCAGGATCTGTACCGTATCCGCCCTCTCCCGTAGAATTCCGCACATGCGGCCCATGATGGTGGAAGAAAAGTCACTCGACGATCCCATCAAAGCGAGAAAATCCTCCCGAGGAAGCATCAGAATGTCGCTCTTCTCGATAGCAACGGCCGTTGCTGGAAATTGCTTGCCGTCCATTGCCGGTGGTATAGCAAACACTTCGCCAGATTGAAAGACGCCAAGAATGACCTCTTTGCCGGCCTCGGGAAAACGGACCATCTTGACTTTGCCAGACCAGACAATCGGCAGAAAGGTCGCGGTATCACCCTCGAAAAAAATGTATTGGTTCGGAGCAAACACCCGCCTAGTGCCTAATTTCAGAATGCAGTTAGTTAGCTCAGCTCCAAATGTATGAAGGAAATTATCCATTTGATTAAAATATAATCGTATATTTTGCCATCGATTGCTATAAGGCTGTTAGTGATCCTCGTTCCCGAGATCCTCCCCGTACCCAGCCTGCCACCTATAACCACGGAGAAATTCGCGGGAAATATGACTTCAATCATATTGTGGGGCGACCGAAATTACTAATCTCGATCTGGACTCGTATTCTTCTCTCATAGCGTATCCTCCTTCGGTCCTCATAGACCGTTTTGTTTTCTAATCCAAAACAAGGATACGCTACTTTTTTATTTGCCCTCTTCCACAACTTTCGATACTAGCTCTAAACCACCTCACTCCGATAAGTTGACCATATATGGTTCACTTGGTTTGGACGATCCAAATATCACGGATTTGGTCAATCTACGAACAAGAGATTTTAGGAGCGGAAACTTAGCATGGGCGCTGGACGCGATCTACAAATTCACGGCGCAATTTCAATTCGGATTTGAATTTAGACACCTTTATACCAACTACTTGATCAGTGGGAGGAAACGGGCGAACCACATAAATCTCGGTGCTGCCTACTCATTCTAATCACAAAAACAAAGTAACCTATACTTTATAAAGTAACCTTTACTTTATATGGAGGGATTCATACTGGCAGGTGGCCAAAGCCGTCGAATGGGGCGGAACAACGCGAAACTACTGCTCGGCGGTAAAACGCTAGTCGACCGTGCGGCCATTACCCTGTCAGTCATAGCAGGCCAGGTTTACGCTGTCGGGGATTTAACTAGCAGCATGACTGAGCTTCCGATAATTCATGATGAGCCCGTTGAAGGAAATGCCAGAGGAGCAATTGTCGGTTTGTATACGGCTCTTCTGCACGCCAAAACAGGGTGGGTAGCAGTGCTTGCCTGTGACCTACCATTTGGCACTGGCGACCTGCTGACTCGGATGGTAGCCGTTCTGCCGCAAGTCGCAGACTCGCCCTACAAAAATGTCGATGCCGTATTCGCCGAACAGTCAGATGGACGCAATCAGCCACTTTGTGGACTGTACCGGCGAGACACAATGTCTGCCCGAGATCTAAAAAATGTTGTCCGATGGTGATTGGCGATTGCAGCTGTTGCGTGTGCGACTCAAAACGCGGGTGATTAGATACTCCGAGATCACAGATATTCATGGAGCTGAATTTTTGTTCTTAAATTCGAACACGCCTGATGAATCACGCCTGATGAATATTGAGTAGCGGAAGAAATTGAAAAACAGGAGAGCTCCCAATCCGTCCTTAAATAACTTAATCGTCAGACCCAAAATCCAATTTATTGTGAGAACCTTAATGAAACTCGTCGTTCTACGGTCCTCGTGCGGTGAGCTATATGTAAGAAAGAAAACAGGAGAAAAGAAATGCAAGGGCTTGATCGCGAGAATGCTATTGGTTCGTTCATTTGAGTTTTCTAGAAACGAACCGGGGTAAAGCGGTCTTGACCTCTGCCCTTCCGTCACAATCCGGAAGCAAGGCTTCAGGAGAGTAAACATGATCCTGTTCAAAGAACTTGCAAGAACCGCAGCGTCATTGATATGATTCGAGTTAGGCTGATTCATCGGACAAGCGAAGCTTTATCGGGTACGATGAACAGCACAGCCTGTTGCTCGAAAATAGTGTTTTTGGGGGTAAGTTTTGCAAATAGTCCCCAAAGAATCCCCAAAGTGACCAAGATTTATGTTTGCCCTAAACTATTGTAAATAAAGAGGTTCGGCGGCGTAGCCAAGTGGTAAGGCAGAGGTCTGCAAAACCTTTATTCATCGGTTCAATTCCGATCGCCGCCTCCAATAACTTCCTTAGACACACATTTCCGAGTAAGCAAAACTTGGTCGTTATCGTACGAGTTTTCCATTCGGGTGTGTTCACCACTCAGTAATTAAATAGCTGGATAAAATACATGATAGATCTTTATATTGTTATGGTTTTATCCATAGGCCACGCTGGAAGGAAACTATCTGAGAGACTCCGGGAGAATCTTCGGCCTATGTAAGCGAATCGTTTCCTTCCTTACCGTAAGCTTCTCGATCTTTGTCTCATTCACCACATAACCGATACCGGGACCTGACGGAGCGTTGATCGTACCCTCACTACTTACGGTTACCGGCGGCTCTGTTATGTCCTCTTCCCAATATCTCGCCGATGCAGACACGTCGCCGGGCAGGGTAAAGCCCGGCAGAGTTGACATTGCGATATTGTGAGCCCGCCCGATGCCCGATTCGAGCATTCCGCCGCACCATACGGGTACGCCATTCTCTGCCGCAAAACTCTGGATAACCTTTGCCTCGGAGTGTCCCCCGACACGCCCTAATTTGATGTTAATGATCCGGCATGATCCGAGTTCGAGAGCATGTTGCGCGTCCCTAAATGATGTGATCGACTCGTCTAGGCAAATGGAAGTTTTTAGACGCTTTTGCAGTTTCGCGTGGTCAACGAGATCACCGGCAGCTAGTGGCTGTTCGATCATGAGCAAACCGAACTGATCAAGCTGCTCGAAAATGACAATGTCGCGGTCGAGCCGATACGCGGAGTTTGCGTCGACCGAAAGCATGATATCGGGAAAACTGGAACGGATAATTTTAACCAGTTCGATGTCGTGACCGGGTTTGATCTTGAGTTTGATCCTCTGATAACCGCTCCGCACCTCGTGTGTGACTTTCTCAAGCAAAATTTCCGGCGACTTCTGGATCCCGATGGAAACTCCGCAATTGATATGTTCCGTCGTCCCTCCTAGATGCTGCCATAGCGACGTGTTTCCCCTCTTTGCTTCTAAGTCCCAAATCGCGGCCTCAACTCCACCGACCGCCATCCGATTACCTTTGATCGGTGCAAGTACATCCGAAACCTCAGCCGCCGCCCCTATCGAATTTCTTGCAAGCAGCGGAGCGACGAAACTACAGATTATCGACCATGCCGTGTCTATTGTCTCATGGTTGTAAAAAGGTTCCTCGGGTGCGGTGCATTCGCCATAGCCGATTGCCCCGTCACGGTCGATAACACGGACGATCAAAATCCGCCGTGTTGAGGTCGTTCCAAAACTGGTTTCAAAAGGTGCCCTCAAAGGCATTTCGATCTCGCACAATTCCAGTCGTACCAACTTCAACTTATCCATTGATTTAGCCCCTTTCTACCTACTACCTCAAAACCAGGTGTAGAATTGAGAAGATTTCCCGCATATCATAAGCCACAGAAGGCCAAAGATTGCTGACGCCGGTGGCGTGTCTATTTGACCTTCTTTGCCGGAGTATTGGCACCGCCCTGTTTAAGAGTGAATCCAGTTACCAGCCCGGCTGCGCTTCTGATAAATATTACTTGGGCATTTACATCCTTTGAATAAAATTCGGTTTCAGACTCAGGCAGGAGTGAGAATTTCCCCTGACCGCCGAGCTGGCCCATCAGCTTTCCGCCTTCGAGTGTGATCGTAACCACAATATTTGTTCCGATCTGGTATTCACCGACATACTTTTCCATCACCTTCGGATCGAGTGGGATTATCTTGCGCTCCTTCGGTATCTCATAAGCCGCGCCAAAGACGATGGCTGAGAGGTTGTTAGCGATGTTTCCCGCTGGTGCCGACTGAATATTGCTTAGAACAATAACCGTCACGCGATCGTCAGGAAAACGAGCAATCTGCGTCGCGAACCCGTAGATACCTCCCCCGTGCGATATTTGCCGGCGGTCGAACCGCTTTCCGATGTTCCAGCCGAATCCGTAGCCAGCATCGCCTTTCCACGGTGTGAATATCTCGTCGAGGGCTTTTTTGGAAGCAAGTTTTTCCGTAAACAGTGCTTGTTCCCAGATTAGGAGATCGCCGGTGGTCGAATACAGTGATCCGGCCGCATACGGTATCGACATGTCCAAATATGACGCGTTAAGAATATTGCCCGCCTGTTTTTGGTACCCGGCGGCGCGGTTCGGGATTATTCTGAGCGGATCGTCGTATCCGGTCTGTTTCATCCCCAGCGGAGTAAAAATATTCTCCTGTAGAAAGTCCTGATAGGACTTGCCGAACACCTTTTCAATTATGTTTCCCAGAAGAAAGTAGCCAGAGTTGCTGTAAGACATTTTCTCGCCGGGCGCAAAATCCAGCTTCTCTTTCTTTAATCGGTCAGCCATTGCGGCCGTCGTGACCGGCATGACCGCGGTTTTGGCAAAATCAGGCAAGGCTGTGTAATTCGTAATGCCTGAGGTGTGGTTGAGCAGGTGTTTGATGGTTATCGGTTTCCAGATATCAGGGCAATCAGTGAAGTATTTGCACATCGGATCATTGACGCTCAATTTGCCGCGTTCCTGTAGCATCGATATCGCCATGCCTGTAAATTGCTTGGTGATCGAGCCGAGGCGAAAGATCTTCTCGGGGGTATTTGGCACATTGAGCTCGATGTTCGCCATTCCGTAGCCCTTACTGACGATCGGCTTGCCGTCACGAGCGACCATGATCGTGCCGCTGAATCCGTCAACCTGAAGCACGGCCTTCATATATTCGTCAACCTTCGACGTTATCTGATCATTTCGTCGGCAGCGTTGCCGTCCCCTGAGCCGTGATGAACGAGGTGTAAACTAAAGCAAGTGATAGCACTAACGCTACGCGAACTGCTGAACTTACTGATCTTTCTCATTTTAATTCCCTAAGTATTGCATTGTTATTTCTTGTCCGGTTGACGCTTGAATTTACCCATTCCGCCGAGATCGATACCGTCAACCGATCCCTTGGCGTTAAGGCTAAAGATGACAAGACCTTTGCCCTGAACCTTATCCCGCCAGCTGACCTGAAATGTGTCGTAATTCCAATGCTCCAGATCGCCGTTAAAATTGGGTCCGAAATGCTGGGACAACTTACCGCCATTGAATCTGATCTCGACATCACCATACATCTCGCTCTGATACATACCCGCATACTTTTCGTAGATCAAGCGATGGCGAAGTACCTTTGACGCGGTCCGATAACGCCTTTTCCTGCGCGGCTTTACCTTGTTTCTCGAGGGCTTTGATCTTCGGTAGTGCTTCTGCCTGCCAGTCCTTCGGATCCTTCCCCAAATACGAGTCAAATATGCGGTAGGCGAGAAACTGAGGAAGCATTGTGCCGTTGGCATTCGTCAGGATAACGAGGCCGACATTTTCCTCCGGGACCATCGCGACAAGTGCCCGCATTCCATCGATGGCTCCGCCGTGTTCAACGAGTTTTTTGCCGCGAAAATCGCTCAAGAACCATCCCATTCCATAATTAAGAAAATGGGCGTCGGGATAGAAAATCGGGTATGGTCCCTCGATCCTTATGATCGTCTGCGGCGTCTGCATCTCTTTGATCGCGGCCTCGCTGATGATCTGTTTGCCGTTGAATTTACCTTTCGCGAGATGCAGCCGTACCCATTGGGCCATGTCCGAGACATTAGAGTTGATCGACCCTGCGGGTGCGATATTGTCGATCAGCCTCCAGGCCACCGGCTCCATTTTGCCATCGATCTTAACATGCGGAGTCGAAACGTCGTCCGATTTCGACAGGGTTCTGATCGATGTCCCGCTGTTCTTCATCCCAAGGGGAGTAAAGATACGTTCGGCGACGAAATCATCCCATGATGTTTTGGTAATCGACGGAACAATCTCGCCAGCGGCGAGATACATGATGTTCTGATAGCCGAAACGCGACCGGACACTCGACGAAGGCTCGAGGAAGCGGACACGTCGCAAGACCTCCTCACGGCTGTATGCGGTCGCGTACCACAACTGGTCGCCGCGTTCGAGCCCGATGCGATGTGTCAACATATCGCGGACGGTCATCTGCCGTGTTACGTAAGGATCAAAAAGTTGAAAGCCCGGCAGGTATTTGCTAACCGAGATCGTCCCATTTCAGTTTTCCCTCGTCGACGAGCATCGCGATTGACGCCGAGGTAAACGCTTTCGAAGACGAACCGATCGCAAAGATCGTGTTTTCATCAACCGCCGCCGTTTTGCCGATCTCACGCAATCCGTAACCCTTCGCATATACGACCTTGTCGTCTTTAACGACGGCGATCGCCATGCCGGGAACATCCCAGTCTTTCATCGCATTGTTTACATAATCGTCAAAACCCTGAAATGGAGCCTGTTGTGCACGGGCGGTTTGGATCGATCCCGCCGACACAGCCAGCGACAGAATTATCAGATTAATGATCGAACGTAATTTCATATTTCTCCTTCCTATTGCCTTAGATAAATGTATTAACCAACCCAGATCTGTTTGAGCACCCGGGCAAAGTTGCCGCCGAGAATGCCACGAATATCGGCGTCTGTATATTTCCGGCGGATCAGCCCTTCGGTCAGGTCAAACATCCGTTTCGGATGATCAACGCCTTCGATATCGATCTTTTCGCGAAAGCCGTAACTGCCCTTGTATCCGGCCCGTAAGTTGCTTATTCATTTCCGGCGGCATTTTGTCATAGCCGTAAAGATCGATGTCGCTTCCGACTCCGAGATGCTCCGGGCCGATCAGTTTTCGGACATGATCGTAGTGATCCAGTAGATGCTCGATCGTCGTCGGCTCGTCGGTTTTGACAAACATTCGCACACCGGTAATGCCCATTACGCTGCCCGCCGCACCTACCTTCTTGATTGCTTCGTCGGTCTTGCATCGCGGATGCTCACCGACCAGAGCACGCGCATTCGAATGAGTGATTAGAACTGGTTTTTTTGAGACCTCAAACGCATCAAGCGTCGTCCGGTCGCCGCAATGCGAAACATCGACGGCCATGCCGACTTTGTTCATCCGCTCGACAATGGCAACGCCAAAATCCGAAATGCCCTCGTCCCGCCGCTCCGTCGAACCGTTGCCGATAAGGTTGCGCGAGTTATAGGTTAGCTGCGAGACCCGCTGCCCAAGGCCGCGAAAGAAATCAACATCGTCTGGACGGCGAAATTGGTCTGAGTTCTGAAGGCCGAGCAGAATGCCGAGTTTCCCGGATTTTTTAACCCGATCCAGATCGTTCGCACTGTCGATACGGATAAAATGAGAGTCATTATTCGCTATAAAAGCATTCCACGAGGCAAAAAATTTCAAAGCGTTTTCATACGCATTCGGCCCTCCCATTCCGACCGCCGGGTGAATCACGTTTATCCCGGATTCCCTGAATGGCTGGATATCGGCTGCTGTAAAGGTCTCGGGATCGATCATCCATTTGTCCTGCTTCGGAAAGTCAAGAGTCAGAAGGCAGAGCATGTCAATTACCGTTGATTGCTTGACCAGATCAATGGCACGCGCGGAGTATTCCGTCGTAGACGCAGCAAAGACTTTGAAACGGCCTATGTTGATCATCGGAGCACTCAGGATGCCTGCCCCTGCAATTGCCGTCCGCCTGAGCATTTCGCGTCTGGTTAAGAGATTATTTTCCTTTTGCATAAAATACATATTTGGTTAATCTAGGTCGCCCACGCGCTTCCCTCGATTTAGCAGGTATCTTCCAACGATTTGATCGCCTCGATTTTCTCGATGAAACCCGTCCACCAAATACCCAGCAGCAAAGGCCTCTGTGAATGCCGACCGCGTAGCCTCACGCCACTGTGCTGCCATTCCGCTGCTTTTCCGTTCCAAGCCATTGATGTCCGCCGGTATCTCGATTACGGCATGTTCATCTGACGTCGTCAAGAGAGCGAGGACGAGGAGCGTGATCGTTTCCAACTGAGACCAACGGTCTAATATTCCCTATTTCAAATACCGGAACCGTTCCGTCGAGTCGCTCCTCGCACATGGCGGCTATCCAACAGCCATGTTACCCACAGGCGGTCGGTGCCGTTGCGGTGCAAAAAGCTCGCCGACTTCTTCGCCGTAAAAATTGACAAAATACTGGTCCGAAACAACTCCCAGCTTATTAAAATTAAAATAGGCGTTCACGCTTTGCAGCGGATCAAAAGTCCACGTCATCCTTTCAATCCCTTTTTCAATCACTTTTGAGCGTTGAGCAAGCTTGAGCAGGTACCCGGCGTTAAAGCTGCGAAATTCGGGTCTAACAGCGAGCATGTGCGAATGATGTACCAACCGCCCTTCCTCATAACCAACGAAACCGTACGCGAAACCGACTAAAGCGTCTTTGATAGAAAGCCCCGATAACCACGCCGCCGGAGGCTTTTGCGGCAACAAGCTGCGTAACAGGCACTACATCCAGATCCGGCAATCCCCACACATCCTTCTGGAGTTGTTCAACTGCCCGCATTTCCGCCTGGCCGTCAATATCACGAATGACAATATCAACTGTCGTCATGGCTCCAAACCCGGCTCATAATTCGTGATAAATCCAGTGAACTTAGACACCTCGATCATATCCTTTCCCATAAACCTGATGGTGTGAGAGTCGATTCGCTCAATGATCGACAAGTAGCTTAAAAGCTCCGACGGCCGATAATTCTTGAAACGCACATCCAATTGGACAGGTGTCTTTACCTTGTATGGTTTGAAGGTTTTGATCCGGCCCATTGCCGTTTTAACTTTCCCTCGAATAAGATCATATGCGGCCTCTGGCATAATAGTCTTTGCCGAATGAAAGCCATAGTTCCATTTGACGACCGCTCCTTCGATATCACCAACCACTGACGTTACTTCCTTGACTGCGGCGTCATCCCCCGACACCATGATCACGGGAACGTTAAAATGGCCGGCGACCGCAGCATTGAAGCTCCCTTCTGTCACGGAGGCATTATTCAGCCGAACATCCGCCAATCTTGCGCTTGAAAATGTATGTGCACGGACGCCCTGAGGATTAGCCGTACTTGAGTGATAGCCGATGAAAATAACTCCATCAAATGTCTCGTCAATTCCCTGCATCATCCCTAGCGGTCGCGGAAAGCCTCGGACAAGCAGAACATTTTTTGGCAGTTTCTCGATTAGCAGATTCTCAGCATTTCCATGCGAATCACTAAGTACGACCTCTGTCGCACCACCAGCGAAGGCAGCCTCGATAGCAGCGTTCGCTTCTTGCGTCATGAACTCCCGGAACCGTTGATATTCAAAGCCCGTTGGACCCAACTGGTCGGCCGTGACAGCCCCAACCACGCCCTCCATGTCCACCGAGATATATATTTTCATTTTCTTTACCTGAGCCTCGACCGCGGGGACGATCCCAAACAGCAGCAGCATAATACAAATCAGATCGAGTCTTATTCTCATACTTTCACTCAATAAAGGTGGGGGCGGTCCCGGCAACGTTCACGGATCAGACTCCCGAACTTTAACTCGTCGATCCTTATAGTCCTTTACGGTGTTCGGCCTGGCCCGTAGATAACCTTTCCCGGCTTTGCCCCCGTATGCTTTCCTTTCTCGATAACGACCTGGCCATTTACCAGAACATAATCGATCCCCGACGGCGTCCTGAAGGGAAATTCATAGGTCGCATTGTCCTGTATCTTGTCGTAATCAAATATGACAACATCCGCCCACATGCCTTCTTTTATCAGACCGCGTGCGGGTATCCGCAATCGCGTCGCCGGCCACGATGTCATTTTGCGGATCGCGTCGGGAAGCGTCAGAATCTTTTTCTCACGAACATATTTGGCGATCACGCGCGGAAAGTTTCCGTAGCCTCGCGGGTGTCCCGATCCGGCCGTATTAGGATCGACCAGTTGAGGCGATGCTGCTGCGTCGCTGCCGAAGCTTATCCAGGGAAATTTAATGGCGGTCTCGATGTCCGATTCGGTCATCATGTAGTAGAGAGCCGAAACCCTGCCCGTGCCCTGCAGCAGCAGGTCAAAAGCAGCGTCAGCCGGTTCCTTGTTCCATTCCTTTGGCGATCTGGGCAATATTTTTACCCAGAAAACGCTCATTGTCCTTGTTCCCGACGAAAACAAGAACGATCTGTTCCCAGCCGCCAGCCGCTTCGACAATGTTCCACCAGCCGGGTGAGCCGGTTTTTATCTCGTTCTTGAGGCGTGTACGGATCGCCGGATCTTTGAGCCGCTCCATCAATTTTGCATTTCCGCCCTCGGAGGCCCAGGCTGGAACGACTGCGCTCAGACCCGTGCCGCCGGCCGTGTAGAGATACATGTCCGCAGCGACATCCAGGCCGCGGCCTCGCGCCGCTTCGATCCTCTCGCCCGCCTCGCGCATTAATCTTCCCCAGCCGGGCTGATAGGCTGCCTTAAGGTGATAGATCTCGACCGGCACCCCGCCTTTTTCGCCGATCGTGATCGCCTCGTCGATCGATTCAATGAGGTCCTTCCCTTCGCCGCGGATGTGGCTCGAGTATACGCCGCCGTAACGCCCGGCGACCTTTGCGAGTTCAACCAGTTGCTCGGTCTTTGAATAACTCGCCGGAGGATAAATGAGGGCCGTGGACATGCCGAGCACACCCGCCTTCATAGCGGTTTCCATGATGCGCCTTCATTCGGGAAAGTTCGTCGGCGTTTGGATCCCGAGCCTCCTGGCCAAGGACCGCAACCCGGGCCTGAGTCGCGCTAAAGTACGTGGCAAAGTTCATCGCCGATCCCGTTCTTCTCAAGGCCAGCGAAATATTCGGCAATCTTTTCGGCCGGAACCGGTGTGCCGCCTTCGCCCGAGATCCCGGTCGTGACGCCCATCAGAAGTTTGCTTTCGGCGAGCGGATTTTGTACGAGAACGCCGCCCGACGCATCGAGCATATCGATCCAACCGGGCGTAACATATCTGCCGGTCGCATCGATCTCACGAGCCCCTTTACCTTCGACCTTGCCTATCCGGACAAACCGCCCATCTTTGATAGCAACATCAGCTGCGATCCATGGATTACCCGCACCGTCAAGCACCCGGCCATTTCGAATGACAAGGTCATACGTTGATTGGTTTGCCTGTGCGGCAATAGGGGCTGCACATAGATTCCAGAGCAACAGGCTGATCAACGATAAACTAAAAAGTCCTCGGATTGTGTTCTTCATTTCTTGCCTCCAGCAGGATTTGCTGAAACTGCGGCCTTTTGATCATTGGAATATTTCTTCATAAGGTCCATCGCTACGATCGGCCAATTTAAAGAGGTGCGGATGTGCCCGGTTTCCGTTGGTAAGGATGGCAAAACCGAACTTACGGTCACGATTTCCGAGCAAAAATGCGGTATAGCCCGAAAGGCTGCCGCTATGAGCGAAATAACGGTCGCCATCCCGCACTTGCGACCACCATGTCAGCCCGAAACCGGCGGTCTCATTACCCCATATCCCCTCGATGCGTCCCTTAAACTGGTCGTGTTGGCGAGTAAACATCTGCTCCAGCGTTTTTTCACCGATTATTCGTTTGCCTTTAAAGACGCCGCCGTTGAGATTAGCGATCAACCAGTTAGATTGATCGTAAACCGTGCCATATACGATTCCCGCCGGCCAGACCGCCGCCTTGACCCTGACCGCCGGAACCTGACTGCCGGTTTTTTCGTCAACCGTGTAAGGCATTGATATCCGTTCGTCCATTGCCGGTGTCGGCTCGAATGCGGTGTTCGTCATCTCGAGCGGCGTGAAGATATTGTCCTGAACATATTTTTTGTAGGGAACGCCGGAAAATTTCTGCACCAGATAACCGATAAGCGTATAGGCCGGGTTCGAGTAGATAACCACGGACCCGGTGGGCTTGCCGATCACGAGCTCTTTTCGAAGGTATTCTTCGAGCGGAGGCGGAACCGTATCGCCCCAAACGGGAAATGCCCCAAAACCGCCGGGCAAACCCGACGTGTGAGTCAACAGATGGCGAAAGGTGACCGGGTTTTTGGGATCCTCGTTTTGAATTTTGAACTCGGTCAGATGGTCATTAACACGATCATCGAGCTTGAATTTGCCCTGCTCCATCTGCTGGAGCAAAGCCAGCGTGGACATCGCTTTGAAAGTCGACCCGATGAGGTAGGTAGTGCTTGGCGTAGCTGGCGTCCGGGCCCACAGATTTGAGTAGCCGTAGGCACCTGTCCATATCACCTTATCGCCCGAAACGAGAGCGATCGATGCGGACGGGATTTTCCCTTCGACCAACGCACGCTGAATTTCAGGCTCAAGCTCCGAGACAACACGGTCGAGGTTGATAGCTTGCGCGGTCGCATTTTGTAAAAGCGCCAGAGAGATCGCGACTGTGCCAAGTAGCGGCAGTAATGTGGGCCGCCGAATTTTTCGGTTCCAAGAGATGAATTCAAACATAAGAAAGTTTTGCTCGCTCCATCATGAGAATTAATAGCCCACTAGCGAGCCGTTTCGACCACCGGCAATGCTATGTGCGACGCTTGGTTGCCGGATCGGTAAACCCGCTGCGTCGCTTTCTGAAAATCAGACTCTTTCGCAAGGAAAATGTTCTGAACAAATTTCTGCGGATTGCGGTCAATCACCGGAAACCAACTGCTCTGCACCTGCACCATGATCCGATGGCCTTTCTTGAACGTGTGATCGTTTGCCGGATATCCGATCTGATACTTTTGCACCGAGTTGGCGGGGATCGGCTGAGGCTTCTCAAAGCTGTTGCGGTACCGGCCGCGAAATACATCGCCCGCGATCATCAATTGGTAGCCGCTCAGTTTCGGATCGGCTTGATAATTCTCAGGGTAGACATCGATCAGCTTGACGATCCAGTCGCTGTCCGTTCCCGTTGTCGAGGCGAAAAGATTGGCTATAATCTTTCCGGAAACGGTAACGTCTTCTGTTAACGGGTCTGTCGCATAGGTCAGTACATCAGGGCGATTGGTGGAAAACCGCTGATCGTCAAGCTGCCAGGTGCCCCAGCCCGATCTGAGCAGGATCGGACGCTGGCGATAGGGAACCGGATTCGCCGGATCTGAAACATAACTGTCAAAAGCTGCACCTTTCGCCGCTGGAGCGTCGAACGAGAGTTTTCCTTTCTCACTAAAATAGAGCGGGCGTCCCAGGATATTTCGCTTAGGCGGCCAAGCATCGTGCCTGACCCACTGATTTGTTCCTGTCCTGAACGTCAATGCCTCGGGCAGCGCCGGATCAGGTTTATCTTTCAGGTAATGCGCCATAAACTGGGTCATAACTTCTTTTCGGTAATAAGCCGAAGTCGTGCTTCCAAAGTCGATCGCACCGAGCTTCTGACCATCGCCTCGTGACCAGCCGCCATGATTCCAGGGCCCGACAACTAGAAAATTCTTGTTGCCGGTATCGTGCCGCTCGAGGAGTTCGTAGATCTTTATTGGGCCGTAGAAATCTTCCTGATCCCACCATCCGGCGACATTCAGAGTCGGTACGGTCACGCGATTTAGCCAGGGAGCAAATCCCTGACGCTTCCAAAACGCATCGTAATCAGGATGATTTACAAAATCGTTCCAGGTCGGATAGCGATTATTGAAATACTTTTCATCTACGTTGGATAAGCGGGCCAAGCTTTAAGTACCACTCATAAACATCGTAGTTATCCACAAGGGCCGCCGTGTTAGCAACTTCCTTCGACGTCTCCATCATGTAGGTGTATTCGAGGCCGTAACTCAAACGAAACGCACCGTTGTGATGAAAATCGTCGCCGATCCACATATCAGCCGGTGATGCCGCCGGAACTACCGCTTTGAGCGCCGGATGAGGATCGAGCGCGGCCATGACGGTCAGCCAGGCACCATAACTCGTACCTGCCATTCCAACACGTCCGTTGTTTGACGTATTTTTTAACAGCCAATCGATCGAGTCATAAGCGTCGGTACTCTCATCGACCGCCTTAGCGTCCTTCGGATCACGCGGCTGCCGAAGCATAACAAACTGCCCTTCAGACTTAAATCGGCCACGGATATCCTGATTGACGATCACAAAACCTTCGGCTGTCAGCTCTGAAAGAGCCGCTGCGATCTGCGTTGGAGTCAGATCCCCGGTTCCATAAGGCGTGCGGAGGAAAAATATCGGCAGCTTCTCGACAGTACGAGTCGGAGTGTAAACAAAGGTATGAAGCCGGACACCATCGCGCATCGGGATCATCACCTCGGTACGCGTAAATGGAGGTTCCGGCTGCTGAGCGCCTACCGGCGCCATGACCGCGATACAAGCGAGTGTTATGAGGACACGCAAAAAAGGCGCTATCGATCTCTTCATTTTTCCCTTTTGACGAACCGATCAGCCGGCGAAATGCCGGTCCGGCCGCTTCCATTACAAAAACAACTAGTTCCCCGGCTTCTTTGACACCCGGTCTATCGAAGCGGGACGGGGCACCCGCGGAACCGGGTTCTTTTCAAGCAATTTCAAGGCTTCGGCAACGGCTCGTTCGATCTGCGGGTCGCTTCCCTTGGCAAAATCCGCGGGAGAGATCTTCACTTCTATATCAGGAGCTATACCTACGTTTTCAACGTCCCATTTTCCTTCTAAATTGTAGAACGCAAGAATCGGTGCCGTGATCCCGCCGCCGTCTATCGTTTGCGGAGTGCCAAGCGTTCCAACCAAGCCGCCCCACGTGCGAGTTCCCACAAGCGGGCCTAATTTTCGTAGCCGGAAATAATACGGCAGTGCGTCCCCGCCGGATCCTGCTGATTCATTGATAACCATGACCTTAGGGCCGTAAATGCCCGCAATCGGAGAAAAGAATGTACTTCCGTCGCGGAGAGCGAAGAGCCCCATTGGTTTCCGGTCAAGTTCATTAACTATGAAATCCGCGACCATTCCACCCTGATTGTAGCGTTCGTCAACGATAGTTCCTTCCTTATTCTGCTGGGCGTAAAAGTACCGAAGAAATGATGTATAGCCAGGGTTACCTGTATTCGGAAGCCAAACGTATGCCAAGCGTCCACCCGACAGTTTGTCCACGAGACGGCGATTGTCTTCGATCCAGGAGCGTGTCCGCAGTCCGTTTTCGCTTGCAACCGGAACCACCGTTACGAGCCTCGAACCATCCGGCGACGGCTTATTGTTGACCCGCAGCACGGTCTGGCGGTTAGCTGTATTTTCGAAAAGGCTGTAGAAATTGGTTTTCGCGTCGAGCGGTTTACCATTGACGCTGAGAATGTAATCGCCAACGGAAACGTTGATTCCCGGCGAACTTAGCGGCGCCCGCAATTCAGGATTCCAATTCTCGCCGGTAAAGATACGGCTGATCCGGTAACTGCCATTTTCAACCTTGATATCGGCCCCCAAAAGGCCGACCGACACCGTGTCTTCGCTCGGAACGTCGCCCTGGCCTGTCAGGTAGGAGTGTCCAACCGTAAGTTCACCGCCGGTCTGGGCAATTAGGTAGCCAAGATCGGACCGATGACCGACATGAGCAACGAGCGGTAAGTATTTCTTGTAGATCGCGTCCCAATCCGTGCCGTGCATCTTTGGATCATAAAAGTATTCGCGCTGGATACGCCAGGTCTCACGAAAAATATTGGCCCATTCGGCACGCGGATCGACCCTCGTCTCAAGCTGAGACACAGTAAGCGTACCGTCACCAACTTTCGCCGGCGCATCGGTACCGACAATACCCCAACGTCCGGGGCCAGCTCCGTACATGAGTTTTTTCTTATCGGCCGAGAGCGTATAACGGGTGATTCCTTCAATAAATGGAACCGCCGCACCTGCTTTTATTTGGTAACGATTCAGTTTTAGCGTAGGAACTCCGGTTGTCGATTCCGTGTAGAAGATCGTTCCCGATGGGCCGGCGGTGAGATTACCGAAATCCGCGGGTCGGACACTAACCGGGAGTATCCTCTGGCCGATCCCGTCGAGATCGATCTTCATAGCCTCGGCCGCCGCGGGTTTTGGTTTGGCGGCGTCTCCGCCAGCGGGAGCGGCAGGCGGTTCGTCACCTGTTTCCGGCAGGAAGGGCGAAGGTTCGCCCGAACTCAAAACGACCAGATAGATAGATCGGCGGGTCGGTTTATCCAACGAACTCATTTCGAGCCAACTGGTACGCGGACCAAAATCAGTGCTCGCGAGAAAATAGAGATACTTGCCGCCAACGTCAAATGCGGGAGAAATTGCATCCGCAAGGCCATCCGTGATCTGATAAGCTTTTTTCTCGGTGGCTGAATAGATAAAGACGGCCCGTATGCGGCTCTTGAGATTTTTTGTATATGTTATCCACTTCGAATCAGCGGACCATGACGCCTCAAAGGAGCGTGTCGGATCGCCATTATCGTCGGTGTCGATTTTTACGGCGGATCCGGTCTTTACATCCATTGTCCAGATATTGTTGTGGTTGTCTTCGAGAAGAAATTGTTGCCCGTTTGGCGACCATTGGAGATTCGAAAAGTAAGCCGTAGATGGTAATGAAATTGCGCGGGGTTCCGAGAGCCCTGTCGGATCACCCAACATTATTTGGTATTCTCCGCCCCCGTCCGAAAACCATGCTATCTGGCTGCCATCGGGCGACCACGCCGGATCACGATCATGCGTACCCGAGGTATTGGTCAGGTTCCGGTAATCGCCCTTTGCCGACGGCACCGTAAATATCTCGCCCCGAGATCCGAAAGCCGCCCGAACTCCGCCCGGCGAAAGCACCGCACCCCGTATCGAATCGCCGACCTTTTTGAACTGCGGCCGAGCCCAGGGCAAATCACTGGTCACTTCAATATTGAGCTGTTTTGATCTCCCCGTTTTTGTATCGAGCAGGTGAATGTAGCCGGCCTGCTCATAAACGACCGCGTCCGAACCCGAGGACGCCGTCATAATGTCGAAGTCGTCGTGATTTGTAAGTGGGGTAACTTGTTTGGAACCGGGCTTACTCGAGAAAAGGTTCGCCGTATGATTGCGGTCGGAGATAAAATAGATCGTATCGCCAACCCACATCGGATTACTATCGTTGCTGTTGGTCCACTGAAGTCTCCTCGACAGCGTTGGTCGCCAGATTAATGACCGAGATCGGGTGTGTGCGTCCCCCTCTGTAATGGCGCCAATAGCTCCCCTCAAGCCATTGCGGAACAAATTGCATTGAGATCTCTTCATAAGCCAGACGGCCGCCGTCCGGCGAATACGCACCGGTGTATCCACGTGGCATTGCCAAGGGCTCAGCTACGCCTCCACCTACATCGACGGTCCACAGACGGTTGTATGCCTCCATAGGTTGACTGATACGGGGCGATGAGAAAAGAATCCGTCGTCCGTCCGGGCTCCATCCGCGGACTCGATCAACACCCGGATGATACGTCACCCGCTGACGCTCACCGCCCGCCGTCGGCATCACATAGACATCTGTATTCCCCGCAGCGGTCGCCGAAAATGCGATTTTTGAACCGTCGGGCGAAAAGTAAGGGTCGTATTCAACTCCCGGAGTTGCCGTCAGTCGTCGAGCCTCTCCGCCATTTCGAGATACCGTCCAGATGTCGGCTGCATATGCGAATGCGACCATATCACGGCTGACCGTCGGGTGCCGAAGCATCCGCGTTCCTTGTCCCGCGACAACCAAACCCAATGAAAGAAATAGTGCGAACGCGAGGGCTAATCGGCGAACGATCATAACTAATAAACCTCAAAACTTTTCTGTCTCAACGTCCTGAAATTCCAGTTTCGGTGGACGACTGTGAAGTAATTTTCCGTTCGTCCGCCGGCAGGATCAACTTCGATTAGAATCAACAAGGGCTAAAAATTCAATTTCAACCCAAACTGGATGATCCGCGGATTTACCGAGGTAGACGTGATCGACCCAAATGTCGCTGCCGAGACGTTTGTACTTGGATTTCCAAACTGCGGCGTGTTAAATGCATTGAATAACTCGGTACGGAATTCAAGGTTGGTCCCCTCGCGTAGGAAACCAAGCGATGTTCTTTTTACAATTGCGATGTCGGAGTTGTTCTGGCCGGGGCCGATGACGATGCCTACTCCGCTATTGCCAAAATTGGTGCCTCCGCCTGGTTCGACCAGCGTCCATGCAGCGGCGCCGGTCGCACTCCTGAGAATGCACGCGGCATTTAGATAACCGGAACCGCCGCTGGCGCCGCCGAGCCTGCCGATCAACGATCCCGAAGTAACCAGATCTGCGTGCGTACAGCCGGGGGCAAGCTGAGCCCGGTCACCTGTGATACCAAACGCGTTGCTGGCATTAGTTCCAGTGAGGCTTAAAGGCGTACCGGACTGAATCGTCGTCACGCCTGACAGCGACCAGCCGCCCAACAGTCCGTTGACGAAACCACTAAATCCTTTGGGGCTCGGAAAGTTATAAACGTAACTAAAGACGAAGCGATGCTCGCGATTAAAGTCGGTCCGGCCATAGTTCGCCTGTCGATCATTTTGGTTCCCAGCCACGCCTTGCCCGGCGGCGGACGTATTCCCCGCAGCATCGCTGTAAGCGTGTGCAAACGTATATGCCGCCAGGAACTGCAGGCCCCTCGAAAGCCGTTTTGTGACGCTGACCTCCAGCCCGTCGTATCTCGACTTTGCAATTGAGTCGATATCTATCAGTCCGTTGGGGGCAAACCCTAGGATCGGAACGCGCAGCCGAGCATTTGCGGCCGTGTTTGTAGTTACTCCTCGGATTGGGTTCGACGGACTGGCAAGAGCCGCCTGGTTCAGCGTGTGTCCGCTAACTAAGTCCGATCCTCTCGTTCCGACGTATCCAAGTTCCAACAGGAAATTTCGTCCCAGATCGGTTTGCAGGTTAAGGCTGTATTGTTGAGTGGTCGGCGGGCGATATTCCGGGTCAACCAGATTGAGCGTCAAATTCGTCGTCGGTGAGTACGGGACAAATGCCGGTAAGGTGGGAACCGGAGCAAGCGGGTTGGCGAAAGTTGCCGTTGGGCTCAACTGCACCTGGCGAAGAGATGCGAAAGGTTGTCCGGTGGCCAACTGTAGAAAGGCCTGGCCGGTGGCGCGTGTTTGGTAAATACCAAAGCCGCCCCGGAGTACCATCCGCTCTGTAAACGGTATGAACGAATTTGGCAGCTTCCATGCAAACCCGAGGCGAGGGCCAAAGTTGTTCTGTCCTGCTCCGTTAATGCCAAATTCGTTACCAAGTTGCTTTACACCCGCTGGAACTGTGCCCGGAAAATTAGACGAGACGACAAAGCCATCCAGTGCCCCTCCGGCGGGCGCATTTGGATTCGCTCGACTGATATCGAAACCGGCGTTTCGGCCACCGCTGTCCGCCAAATGGCCAAGCCGCTCGTATCTAAGGCCAAGATTCAACGTCAGCGAAGGCGTTAGCTTGATATCGTCCTGGATATACGCATTCCCATCCCAGACCTTCCACGAGCGGTCAAGGTCGCCGGGTATATCGATTGTAAGAAACAGATTGGTAGCGCCTGACCCATTGCCCCCCGATGCGACAGGCCCGCCGTTCCGGCCCAGCAAAAGATCGGGCCAGCTCAAAAACAGGATACCGCCGAAAAACGTGAATTGCTTTAGATCGAGCGTTGATTGGGTTATTCCCCCGCCGAATCGGAACGTGTGCCGTCCGCGGATATATGTGGCCGAGTCCTGAATCGTGTAGTGATTTTGAACAACGGTTACACTCTGCCCGTTTCCACCGGTAGCCCCCGAACCATTCACGCCGATTACCGGGAACTGATTGGCGATTGGTGGGGCGGTCACCCCAATGTCTGCGTAAGTAAACTGCTCCTGCTGTAGGCTCCCGACATCAGTTCGATTGAATCCAACATCTATCTGGTTCAGCAAGTTCGAGCTGACTGTATAAACGTGGCCTACAGTCAAATTACGGAATTTGTTGGGAATAAAGTAAGGAAAACCCGGAAATGACGTACCAAGTTGCGATGGCGGCAGCGGTTGGATCAGATCGCTGTCCGCTGAGAAAAAGCGGCCGGTAAATTTACTGTTGGCCGTATGCAGGAAGTCCATATTTACCATGAACTGGTCCTCATCGAACTTGCCTGGGACACTGAATGCGGAAAATCCACGTGTTGCAAATGGCAGGGCGGAATTGACTGTCTGTGGCGTTGGAACTATAAACTGGCCGTTCGGAAGCTTAAGATTCAGCAAAGCAAAAGCCTGATTGCTGATGTTTGAGCCGTCAGCGGCGATGGCCAGGCCTCCGAGAGCACCGGTCTGCCCGGCAAAGAGGGCACCGAGTGCGGCCCTCGAACGGTCATTTGTGAATGCGGGGGTTGAGATGTTTGCCGTCGAGCCGCCGCTGATTCCGTTAGTCTGCCTTGTGCCCTGATAAGAGCCAAAAAAAGAAAGCCTGTCTTTTACGATCGGTCCGCCAAGCGTGAAGCCGAACTGGTTCTGTCTCAGTATTCCGCGCGGCTGGCCCGACCTGTTTCGAAAGAAGTCATTCGCGTTTAGAGCGTTGTTGCGGAGGAACTCGAATGCGGTCCCGTGAAACTGGTTTCCGCCGCCTTTGGTTACGACGTTAACATTGGCACCGGCGTTTCGCCCATATGCAGCATCATACTGGCCTGTCTGAACTTTGAATTCCTGGATCGCATCCGGATTAGGAACGGCCACGCCTCCGCTAAAGTTACCGCTTGCCTGAAGATCATTGGCTTGTACGCCATTCATCTGAAAATTGTTGTCTCCACCAAATGCGCCATGCGAACGAAAATTGCCCCCTGATTGTCCACCGCTTCCGCGTCCGAGTTCGTCTCCGCGTGTAACGCCTGCGGAGATTCCCGGAGAGAGCGTAACGATCTGCGTATAGTTTCGCGAAACCAGCGGTAGGTTGCTAACGACCGTGCTGTCGGCAACACGACCCAGGACGCTTGAGTCGGTTTGTAGCAACGCTGCCTCGGCGGTGACGGTTATTTCCTCCTGTACCGACCCTACCTCGAACGCGATATCTAGCCTGGCAGTCTCTGTGACGTTAACCTGTAGTCCCGACTTGACTGATTTCTTGAAGCCGGTCGAGGAAAACTCTAACCGGTAGGTGCCCGGCGACAGAAGGGGAACAGAATAATTCCCGTCCTCAGAAGTGACAACCGTGCGTTCTTCGCCGGTCTTTTCATTGGTTACCTTCACTTTTGCACCTGTAACCACAGCTCCATTCGTGTCAACGACGGTACCGGTCAAGGCTCCTGTGCTGGCATTCTGGGCCGGGCCCGACACCGTGAAAATCAAACACGCTAAACTTAATCCAAGGAAGTTAATTGTTCTCATTGCCTCATTGCTCCAGTTAATTAAATTTCTCTCACGATCCACGGTTCGCGTTTACCTGCACTTTGCGTCAACAGAGTGATCACTCTGCTCATTTGAAATTGGCGTCGCCAAAGTCGCATTCTCAAAATTTCGGGTACTCGAAATTCATCAAATTTATCAAAAATTTTCGCCGTTTTTTTCCTTATGCACATAAGTCGTACACGAATTGATGTCGAATGTCAATGAAATGCACCATCTAATGCAAAAAAAAGTAACCGCTCCGCTTGTCTTAGATTTTCGAATAGCAATTTGAGGTTTGTTTACCGTTGAGGCCAATCATGAATTAATGGTATGGAAATAGGCATGGGAAGGAAATGCTCCGTAAAAATATCGATCTCACCGTTTCACGGCAGCGCTATTGACATCCCGCTACCGCAACATACGTTGCAAAGTTTTTCAAAGTGCTGTAGCATACAGCATCTATTGCATTATCTATTTTTGATCTCGTCGATGGCCAAATTTGCGAGCCACTGTAACAGGAACTGCGGGGCTTCAAAAAAAAGGAGAACGGATGATGGGAAATAAGACACGTGACGTCGAGACACAAACGGACCTTAAGCGAAATACGGTTGGTGCCCCAGAGTCAAATGAAAACAACGGCGGGAATTTGCGCAATGGGGCACTTACACCGCTCGGCGCGCGGTTTTTTGACACCCAAGCTGATCTTAGCTCGAGCCGTCAACGATTATTGCGACAAATTATTGACGAATCGAACGAGACGTTTTTTCTTTCATCGCGCGAGATCGGACGGCGCTACAGCGTTGACTCGGCGACGATCATTCGTACGGTGCAGGCTCTCGGCTATGAAAGATTCGCCGACTTTGCGCAGGATCTGCGTGAGCATTTCGTTACGAAGATAACGCCATACTCGGCCATGAAGGCCGCCGAGCAAACCAATCAAAGCGTCTCAGAGCGCGTGAGACAAAGCGTAGATAAGGACCTGGAAAACCTGAACGCCCTGAGGTCGACACTCGACGCCGATAGGATCGTTGAAATTGCCAAGCAGATCAATCAAGCTCGTCGGATAATAATTATCGGGATCGATTTTGCGGCTTCTTTGGCCGGATCGCTCGCCTACGCCCTTGTCCGGTTGGGGTTTGATGCAGAGGCTCCGACCGGGAGCAGCGGCGTTGTCCAAAACAAGGTAAAAATATTGACACCGAAAGATCTGCTCATCACTATCAGCTTCGGACGGGGATTGCGAGATACTGTCGATGCAGTACTAAGCGCGAGGCGCCGAAACGTCCCTAGCTTCGGCATTACTGACGGCGACACAACGCCAATTGCCAAATACTGCGACACCTATCTGACGGCGTCCATAGCCCGGACGTCATTTATTGATTCATATACCGCCCCGACGGCAGCGATTAACGCTATATTAGTTGCCTGTGCACACAGTCAATCAGCCCGCTCACTCGAGCATCTGCGGGAATCGGAAGAGGAAAACACGTCCAGTGTCCGTTGGTACCGCGAACCGACGAAAGGTAGGTCGTGAACTAAATTTATCTGGCTTGACGCGGGGCTACCGGCGAGGAGACAAAGGTCTTAAATCATCGTGGTCGGGTATGTCGAAAAGCCGCTGAGATTTGATTTATTCGAAGTGTGGAAATCACGAGATGATATCTATAAATCGGTCATCTGCGGATGGCTCGGAGAAGAAAAATGAAAAATAGCTTATTGTTGGGGATGCTTCTGCTGATCCTAATTTGCCAGGCTTTTGGTCAGGCTCCGACGAGTGGCCCGGAAGGTGCGTGGCTGGGTACGCTTGAGGCCGGCGGAACAAAGCTTCGACTCGTCCTTACTGTAACGAAATCGGAGGCGGGGACGTACGCCGGTAATCTAAACAGCCTCGATCAGGGTGCGATCATCCCGATCGACACGATCACGGTCAACAAAGATGCCGTCCGCGTGGAGATCAAGTCGGCCTCGATCGTCTATGAAGGCGTACTGAATAAAGAGCGGACGGAGCTGATCGGAACATTCACACAGGGAGGTCAAGCGTTTCCGCTCAACTTAAAACGCGGTGAGCCGGCAGCCGCGAGCAACCAGGCTGTCGGCGGGACGCCGACCCCAAAGCCCGATTACACGGCGCCCGCCGACGCACCCTACACCGCGGAAGATGTGGTGGTAAAGACGCTGGCCGGCCATACACTCGCCGGCACGCTGACGCTGCCCAAGGGGGCCAACCGAGCAAAGCCGGTGGGAGCCATAGTCACCGTCACCGGATCCGGGCCTCAGGACCGCGATGAGGCCATCGGGTTGCCGGGTTTTCAGCCCTTCCGTCAGATCGCCGATGCATTGTCGCGCCGCGGAATTGCTGTCCTGCGCATGGATGACCGTGGCACGGGGGCATCCGGCGGTACGTTTAAGGGTTCAACGAGCGCCGATTTTGCCGAGGACGTCCGCGCGGGCCTAGCCTATCTGCGTACGCGGCCCGAGATCCGGATCGAACGCCTCGGTGTGCTCGGTCACAGCGAGGGTGCCATTATCGCGCCGATGGTCGCCGAAAAAGAGCCCGGTTTGCCGCTCCATCGTACTGCTCGCGGGAATTGCTCAACCGGGGCGCACCGCGCTTCACTTCCAAATAAAAAACGGCTATGAGCATGACAACAAGCTGACGCCGGAAAAGCGCAGCGAGATGATCGCCGCGATTCCTTCGAGGATCGACGCCATGATGGCCGCTGATCCATGGATGAAGTTTTTCCTCACATACGATCCGGCCGCCACAATGCGCCGCGTGAAGACCCCGGCGCTAATCCTCACCGGCTCTCGCGACCAGCAGGCGGTGCCTGAGCAAGTGGCGCTGATGGAAAAAGCGTTCAAGGAGGGCGGTAACACGAATGTGACTGCTCGCGTGTTACCGGATCTCAATCACCTCTTCGTACACGACACTGACGGCTTCCCGGGAAACTACGCAAAACTCTCGCCGCCGGTGATGATGCAGGACGACGTCCTGCAAATTATCTCCGACTGGCTCGCAAAGCGACTTCGGTGATTTTGCTTGCCAACGGCCACACTGAAGTCTTTTTTGTCCAGCGTTTTTATGAACAATACATGCGTGGACAGACGACGGAAGAAGAATTTATGTACTCAGTAAATGGTCACGGAAATTTATCAGGAAGGGATCCCTCGTTCGAGAGGGTGAATGCAGACATTGGGCGTAAAACTGGCAGGAAAACGCGGCGGCTGTGCGGGCTAGCCGTCAAAGATTGATACATGAACCTAACCTGCCATAGTCCTTACCTTTGAATCATATCTTTCGTAAGATCTGGAAGTGGAAGTATAAATGCGAGATCGCAAATCGGAAAAACATTATCGTGTAGTTATCGTGTGTCCTGCGTAGTTTGTGGTGTTCCTGATTGAACGCCAATTTGGAAAAAGTCATTAAATATTGGTTTGTAACAACAGGTGCTATTAGGTGAAAAGACGGCAATACGAACTGCCAAACCTATATTCATCGGTTCGATTCCGATCGCCGCCTCCATCCTAATTAATATTCCATATTCTCTCGATTCTAATTAAGTCGCTGCAACGTTAATTGCCGGGCGAAGGGCCATGTAGAGCAGTTTATAGGCGTTATAGTTGCGATCCAGCGTTTTTACCGCCTCAGTGTCCGGCTTGACCGTTTCGGCGACACGTATGGCCATGTCGCACGCTTCGTCAACTGAGTTCCAGGCCCCGACACCGACACCGGCGAGAAGTGCCGCCCCGAATGCGGCCCCTTCATCCGCTGCTAATGTTTCCGTTTGTTGTCCGTAAACATTCGTCTGGATATGTCGCCAAAGAGGTGATTTTGCGCCGCCGCCGCCCAGCCGAATTCGATTGATCGCGGCCCCGATTTCACGGAAAATCTCCAGCGAGTCACGGAGCGAAAAGGCGACGCCTTCTAATACGGCCCGGGTCAGATGCGCTTTAGTATGGCTGGCGGTGAGTCCGACAAAGGCGGCCCGAGCCTTGGCGTCGAGGTGCGGTGTCCGCTCGCCCATCAAATATGGCAGCCAGATGGCGCCGTCCGAACCGGTTGTGATTTTTGCCGCCTCATCGACTAAATCGTCGTAGCTGCTGCCCGCTCCAAAATTGTCACGAAACCACTTTAGCGAGAGTCCGGCACCTTGCGTGACGCCCGTATTGTGCCAGCGACCGGGAATCGCGTGGCAAAGGGTGTGAACCCTGCCTTTAATATCCAATCGCGGCTGGTCGGTCACGGCGAAAACAACGCCAGACGTGCCTATGGTCGCGCTGACCGTACCCACCTGCGTAACGCCCATTCCAATTGCGCCTGCGGCATTATCGCCGGCTCCCGCGACGATTTTCGTACCCGCTCGCAGGCCTGTCTCGATGGCGGCATTTTCGGTTACAGTGCCGGTTATCTCAATGGATTCATAGACGCGTGGAAGTAATGCCGGATCCATCTCAAACGCCGAGAGCATCACGTCCGACCATTTTCGATTCTGCACGTCGAATAAAAGCGTTCCAGACGAATCGGCGACATCGCTGGCTTTGTCGCCGGAAAGCTTTAGGCGAAGGTAATCTTTAGGCAGCAAAACTGCCTTGACCTTGTCCCAATGCCACGGCTCGTTGTCACGAAGCCAGAGCAGCTTGGGCAAAGTAAAACCCGTGATTGCGGGATTGCAGACCAATTCGATAAGTCTTTCGCGACCAATCGATTGCGTAATTTCAAGACATTGGTCCTCGGTCCTTTGATCACACCAAAGCAAAGCGGGCCGAACGACCTTGTCCGAGCGGTCCAGAAAAACAGAACCGTGCATCTGTCCTGAAAGACCGATTGCGGCAATCTCGTCCGCGCCGACGGTTTGCAAAACCTCCGCTATTACGTGTTTACAGGCCCGCCACCAATCATCGGGGTCTTGTTCGGCCCAGCCGATTTCGGGCGAGGCAAAATCGTCATGCGCCGCTGTAGCCGATGTAACAACGTCGCCATTCGCATTGATCACAACCGCACGAGAACCGCCGGTACCGATGTCAAGCCCAAGCAATTTCATACACCATCTCTCTCAAGAAACACTTTTGTAAGTAACTGATTATAGGTGCTTACGCAAGCCGATCTATATAAAGGTTTAGAAAGAAATTAGCCACGAATTACACTAATAGCACGAATTAGGAGAAGCCCTCTTGATTCGTGCAATTCGTGTAATTCGTGGCAAAAAAAATCTTACGCTACAGCGGCGAATACGCATAAGCATCCGCAAATTGGGAAAACGCGGCTCAACCACACGCATCGCAGGTGGTAATGAAAGTCACCTCAGGCTCTCATTGATTTTCGCCAAAGTCGCAGACCCCGGACACAACTCGCTCTGACTCAACGAATTGAGCGGCCGATCGCTGGTTTGCAGCATCTGGTGCAGATCGCCGGTTTCCGGAAGCATATACAACAGGCCTGTCAGTATCTCGCCTTTCAGTTTTGAATTCAGAACCGCGTTCATCGCCGAACTTCGGTCGAGCGGGTCCCAGTCTTTATCGAGCTTCCGCAAGGCAATCGTTGAGCCATCGTGCATCTTTAGATTCTCTACACTTCCCTCTTTGTAATCGGCCTTGATCTCGCGAGCGATGGGGACAAAATCCATCATCGCGGTCGTCTCCATGTGTTCGCGAACGTAGTCGTATGATTTGGTCGAGCCGGGATTGTTGTTGAATGTGACGCACGGCGAGATGACGTTGATGAAGGCAAAACCGGGATGGCTCATCGCCGCTTTGACAAGCGGAATAAGCTGGCCTTTGTCGCCCGAAAAGCTCTGAGCAACGAACGTCGCTCCAAGTTCGATTGCGAGGCTCGCGAGATCGATGGATTCGAACAAATTTACCGATCCGGCTTTGCTCTTCGAACCCGCGTCCGCGGTGGCGGAATCCTGTCCCTTCGTCAGGCCGTAGCAGCCGTTGTTCATCACGAGGTAGACCATGTTCAGATTTCGCCTGATGACGTGGACAAACTGCCCCATCCCGATCGAAGCCGTGTCGCCGTCACCCGACACGCCGAAATAGGTCAGGTCGCGGTTCGCGAGATTCGCCCCCGTCGCCACGCTCGGCATACGTCCGTGCACTGAATTAAATCCATGAGAATTGCTCAGGAAATAAGCCGGCGTCTTTGACGAACACCCAATGCCCGACATCTTCGCCACCTTGTGCGGCTCGATGTTCAGCTCCCAGCACCCCTGCGCAATCGCCGCGCTGATCCCGTCATGCCCGCACCCCGCACAAAGCGTCGACAGCGAACCCTCATAATAATCCACCGTGTACCCAAGGTCGTTCTTCGGCAAGGCCGGATGTCTGAATGTTGATCTTACGTAGGTCATAAGGGAACGCGGGGTTTTTTGCCCGCGGCTATTTCATACCACTTTACAGTTCTGCGATTAGCTCACGCACAATGTTCTCGTCGGATTCGCGCAGTGACAATTACTCCGGATGCGGTTTCCTTCGATCAGCCGATTTTATCACATTGCGGGCCAATTTGATTGAATCATGTTAGTCCACCGCCACGATCCGGGTCCCTTCGGTGCCGTCTGAAACATTTTCAAATGATCGGCTCCGGCAATTATGACCTAACCGTGAACGAAATCGTAGCATCAGCGTCAGTTTTGAAAATGTCAGGAAGCAAAAAAGGCTCTGCTCGCGCGTTTGCCGGCTGCGTCTAGTGGACACGTAAACAGTGATATACTATTCTCCACTTACTCAGCATCCCGGAAACAAAACTATGAGACCACTTGTTATCATTCTGATCGCTTCGCTTACCAACTTTGCGTTTTTTAATTCACGAACAGCTCCCGATCCCGCGGAGACGGTATTCACGAACGCGAATCTCTATACGGTAAATGACAAACAGCCTCATGCAGAGGCGGTCGCGGTCAAAGGTGGACGGATCGTATTTGTCGGTTCAAGCTCAGCGGCAAAGGCCTACATAGGAAAGGCGACGCAAGTTATCGACCTGAAAGAGGCAACCGTCGTTCCCGGGTTGACTGATGCCCATTACCATCTTACGGGTGTCGGGAATCGAGAAGTCAACTTAAATCTCGAGGGCACTAGGACCCTCGAGAGTTTTCTCGCAAAGGTTAAGGAACACGTGGACAAGGCGGCACCGGGCAAGTGGGTCACCGGAGGCGGTTGGATCGAGACCTTTTGGAAGCCGCAGTCATTTCCAACCCGTCAAGACCTTGACCGGATCGCTCCGAACAATCCGGTAGCTCTTACGCCGCCGATGGCCACTCCGCTGTGGTGAACACCGCCGCCCTCAAGATCGCCGGCATCGACAGAAACACAAAGGACCCGTTCGGCGGCGAGATACTTCGGGATAAAGAGACAGGCGAACCGACGGGGATGCTGATCGACGCAGCAATGCGGCTCGTCCGCAAGCATATACCCGCAACGACCAGGACCGAGGCCGAACACGAGGAAGCTCTGCTTCTCGGCATCAAGCGAAGCCTATCCCTCGGTTGGACGCAGGTGCACACTGCGGGGGGCAGTTATGTTGAGGCAAGCCGCTACAAAAAGGTAATCGCCGACGGCACTTCTAAGCTTCGTATCTATTATGTCGTGGGGGCTGGACAATGGGCCGATCGGATCCTTTCAGAGCCCATCGTTGTCGGCAACTACGACAACCGATGGACAATCCGCGGGATCAAGATCATGTTTGACGGAGCCCTCGGTTCACGCGGCGCCGCGTTGCTCGACAAATACTCGGACGAAAACACCACCGGACTGATCACTGGTAAGCCTGAGGAGATTCAGCCCTTGCTCGTCAGGGCGCTAAAGGAAGGAATTCAGGTCCAGACACATGCGATCGGTGACCGGGCAAACAGGATGATCCTCGATCTGTATGAAGAAGCGTTCAAAGCTGTACCAGCGGAACAGCGAAAGGTAAAGGATCCGCGTTGGCGTGTCGAACATGCCCAAGTAGTTACCGATGACGACATACCGCGTTTTGCGAAACTCGGCGTGATCGCTTCTATGCAGCCGTCGCATGCGATCGGCGATCTTTTCTTTGCACCGAGCCGACTGGGACTCAAACGGCTCGAGGGCGCTTACGCCTGGCAGAAATTCATCCGCTCCGGAGCGATCATCGCCGGTGGTTCGGACGCTCCGGTAGAACGCGGCGAACCAATGATCGAGTATTATGCCGCTGTGGCAAGAAAGGGCCTCGGAGGCGAAACAGGAGCAGGATGGCATCCGGAACAGGCGGTTTCTCGATCGGAAGCGTTGAAGATGTTCACGATATGGCCCGCTTATGCTGCGTTCGAAGAGAACCTTCGAGGCTCGATCGAGGTTGGTAAACTTGCAGACTTAACGGTACTTTCCGCTGACATAATGAAGATCAGGGAAAGCGACATTTTAAGGACGAAGTGCTTAATGACCGTCGTTGGGGGCGAGGTAGCGTTCGACGGCCGTTAGAGAAGAACCTCAACTAGTCGGTTCCTAGAGCCGACTTCCTTTTTTGCCGGGTCTAAGACTCCTTGACGTCGCCGTCATGACGACCGTACCGTAGCATCGAAACGTCGCCCTTGGCTCTGTTTCTGGTTCGATTATTTTTGCTCCAAATTTCGCCTTATTTGCCTAAAAATGTTATCAGCGGTGATGGGCATGCCGTCGTAGTTGAGGACGGAAACGAGCTTTGCGGCGGCGGTGCCGAGCTCGATCATCATCAGGCTGCGGAATTGGGCGTCGCGGTTTTGTTCGATGACGAAGATGCGTTCGTGGGCATCGACGAAATCGCGGACTGCTTTGCCGAATGGGAACGCACGGACACGCATGGCGTCGAGGTTGATTTTCTCTTCGGCGAGGAACTCTAACGCCTCTTCGGCGGCGTAGGTTGAAGTGCCGAAATAGACTACTCCGTCATGTGCGGAGAGAACCACCCCGTCAGCCGAAGCCGCTGCCACCCCTCCTTCGTAAGGAGGGGAGCCTTTGAAGAATGCAGGCTGCGGCACGAGTTCCTTCGCCGTATCCCATTTTCGCATCAGACGGTCCATGTTGCGGCGATAGACTTCGCCGTCCTCGGTGTAGACAGCGTATTCATCGCGAGATGAGCCGCGTGTGACAAATGCGCCTTTTGTCTCGTGCGTGCCGGCAATAGTGCGGTAAGGGATGCCGTCGGCATCGATGTCGAGGTAGCGGCCGAATTTGCCGCGGAAGCCGGGAACGCCCGCGCCCTCGCGGGCATCGCCGGTTCCTCCGGCGAGATCGGCCTCGTCACCCGTCACGTCCGACGAAGCGTCGGACGTTGCAGCCGAGGGCGGCTGCGTTCCCGGCGAATGGCCGTTGCCGTTGGTCAGCGACGAAGTCTCGCTTATGGCAAGCAGAGATGCTTGCCTTCCAGTCGCGTAGATGGCGTCGAGTTGCTCGCTCGTCAAGATTTTGCCGCGGTCGTATGCTCGCGAATCCTCCCATTCGAGCGGCTCGGTGATGTGATCGTTCATGCCGAGATCGAGGTCGCTCATGACGATGACGGGGGTTTGCAGGCGTTCCGTCAGGTCGAAGGCGGCGACGGTCATCTCAAAACATTCTTTCGGGCTTGCCGGAAACAAAAGCGGATGTTTGGTATCACCGTGCGATGCGTATGCGGCCAGTAAGATGTCGGACTGCTGCGTTCGCGTAGGCATTCCGGTCGACGGGCCGGTGCGTTGGACGTCGATGAGAACGGTGGGGACTTCTGCGAAGTATCCGAGGCCGAGGAATTCGTTCATGAGCGAGACACCCGGGCCGCTTGTTGCCGTAAACGAACGTGCCCCGTTCCAACAAGCGCCCATGACCATGCCGATTGCGGCGAGTTCGTCTTCGGCCTGGACGATGGCGTAGTTGTTCTTGCCGGTTTCGGGATCGATGCGGTACTCCGCAGCATATTTGGCGAAAGCATCAACCACCGAAGTCGAAGGCGTGATCGGATACCACGCTGCAACGGTCGCTCCGGCGTAAACGGCACCGAGTCCGCACGCCGAATTGCCGCCGAACAGTATCTTGTCGCCCAGCAGATCGCGGCGTTCGACGCGCAAGTTGAATTCGCCGACATTGCTTCGCTCGTCGGCGGGCAGGCGGGACACCTGCGTTCCAGCCAGGAAATTTTCGCGGACGTAATTCACGCCGATGTTCAGCGCCTTGATATTCGGCTCGATCAGCTTTTCCTTGCCCTTGAACTGTTCTGCCAGTTGGCCTTCGAGCATAGCAAACTCGATTCCGAGCAACGCCGACAAAGCTCCGATATAAATGATGTTCTTGAACAACTGCCGCTGCCTCGCGTCGGTAAACTCGGCGTTGCAGAGGTTCATCAGCGGGATCGGAATATGCGTGATGTCGTCGCGATCATAGCCCGGTGGCAAAGGCTTCGACGAGTCATAAAGAAAATAACCACCCGCAATAACGTCGCCGTAATCCTTCTTCATCGATTGCGGATTGATCGCGATCATCAAATCGACGCCTTCGCGACGGCCGAGATGACCTTTCTCCGAAACCCGCACCTCGTACCAAGTCGGCAAACCCTGAATATTCGAAGGGAAAATGTTCTTCGGCGTCACCGGCACACCCATCCTAAACACCGCCTTAGTAAACAAAGCATTCGCCGACGCCGAACCGGTGCCGTTCACGTTTGCGAATCTAACTACGAAATCGTTTGTCTTGATTGAAGTCATCTTATTTCTAACTGGAAACTGAGAGCTTCGATAACTGCCGCCTGAATGGTATTGTCGCCAACGTCACCGATTCGTTTGATCAAACGCCGCTTGTCGAGCGTACGAATCTGGAAACACAATGCTATGGACTCGTTTGGAAGATTCGCGATTCCCGCGTCTAAAGAGGCTTCATTAGGATAAATGCGGCGGTCCGGCTTTCGCGAAGTGATAGGAATGACATTTACAACCGGAAGCTTTTCATTTAGGGCCGAACGGCTTAGCACCAAGACCGGCCGCGTCTTGCCCTGCTCCGAGCCAACGGTCGGGTCAAGTCCGGCAAGCCATACGCTCCAACGTTCAACGATCAACGTGCCACCTCGTCCGAATCGGCGAATCGAAAATCGTCTCGAATTTCGTCAAGATCGGCTAGAAACAGCGGATCCGACATTGCTGCGTCGAACTCGGCGAGCCTGTCATTACCGGGCAAGGCGTTTTCGAATAGGACGATTACCTCGGCAGTCTGATTCGGGATCGCACTTTGTGGTAGCTCGACCATTACTGTCCGATCCATCGAAACCCTGACATTTAGCTTTACTACTTCCATATACCGTTGCCTCTCCGAGCAATTCTATCACTCTCGGCATCTGAATCAATGCCTCGCTACTCCGCCGTTCTCAGTATCTTCTCCATCTTCTTTCCCTTAGCAAGTTCGTCCACGAGCTTATCGAGCCAGCGGATCCTTTGCATGAGCGGGTCTTCGATGTTTTCGACGCGGATGCCGCAGACGGTGCCGTTGATGAGGGAGGCGTTGGCGTTCCACTTCGGGGCCTTTTCGTAAAAGTCCCTCATACTCGTCCGCTTCTCGATCTGTTTCGCGAGCCCGGCCTTCGTGTATCCCGTCAGCCAGCGAATGATCTCGTCAACCTCTTCCCTAGTCCGCCCCTTCTTCTCCGCTTTCGCCACCACATAATGCGGATAAACACCCGCAAAACTCATCGCAAAAACTCTATCGTTTGCCATTAAAATAGTACCGCTCCTTTAGAAATAAGTGATTTCGCGATAGCTTACCGATGACGGCAAGTAACGGAGGGACGGATATTTTGAATTGAATTCTGTTTCGGTCTGCTTAAGCCAATTACCGCGTTGATCGAATTCGTAAGCGTACCGATTAGCGAAATCGCTCTGGAATGCATAAAGAGCATCTTCCGCATCCGCTTCGGTGATGCTCTTGCTTTTCAGTCTTCGGGCAATTGCTGCTGCAAATTCAACTGTTGTGATGCGGCACAAAACGATGACATTGCCGTTGTGTGGGTTAGTCAGTTCGTTTATATAGGTAGAGTCGCCCTCTAGAACATAGCGTTTGACGATCGCACTCGTGTCGCAAAAATATGACGGCATTTACCGGCGCTCCCGGATAATAGTTTCGGAAATAGGCTCGCCTGTTACCGTGATGGGCTTGAAATTGCGTCTACGTTCGTCATCGGCGAGACCTCGAGGAACTTCTATAATCGATCCATTTCGCCTCATCGCTTCAATGAACCTTTTTTGTTTTTCTGAATCAGCGCTTAATTTTGGCTGTTCCGCTTGTTCGTTAAGCTCGCGTAGCACACGACGTTTTTGCGCGGGCGCCATTTTGCGAATCTCGTTCAGGACTTCTGTTGTCGTCATAAAAACTTACCTCGTTTCGCATTTTATCACGAATTTTCATCAATCGAGCGAAGAATCCAGTCGCTACCGCTCCCGGTTCTGACTTTCTATCTGCACCAAGTTACCGTATTTTACCTCGCCGGCTTTGGTTACGTTGTACCAGAACTTTTGCGTGTCCCAGGCGGCGGTGGGGCGGCGTTCGGCTTGAGAGGCCGCAGTGGAGGCAGACGTCTTCGTCTTTGGCCATGATGCGGCCTGTCCGCGAGGCCGTCAGCGACGTAGATTACGCAGCCTGTTTAGCGGGCTTTTTAACCTTACCTTTTTCCAACAGGTTATTGATGTAGGCCAGTTGCTCGTCGTGTGTCATGTTCATCATGTCGCGACTCATCTTGTCGCGGATGTCGCGCATCATTTGCACGGCATCGAATTTTTTCTTCGGCTTCTTCGTCGGGTGTTTCATAAATCTAAAATCTCCTTCGGCGTTCTGATCTCAAGCATCGCATAGCCGTTCTTAAGATTAACTGAATTATAACCTCTGATGCGTTTTAGGTTGACAATGTGTTTGAAGTTCCAGCTTACAAGAACGTCGACTTTGTTCAAGGTTGCCGTTGCAATGTGTTGACAATCGGCCAGACTAGTTGCTCCGACCACCTTCTCAGCGATGTAGAGATCGGCAAGTTCCAATGCTTTCTTATCCCGGCTGACTTCTTCAATCTGACGGCCCGTAAACTTGTTCAGAAAGTTTCGAACCTGATCAGGGGCTCCTAACAGCTCGGCCCTTAAAATGTCAGAGACGACTAGCGTAAAATCGAGAGATTCCACCTTCTCAAAGAATTGCTTAGTCGCGACGGCGAACTCCTCGTCGAAATATCCACCAACTACTGATGTATCAACGTAGATTCTCATGTGTGACCATTCCTCTCGATCTGCACGAAATTCGTCTCGGCACCGTACTTGATCTCGCCGGCTTTGGTTACGTTGTACCAGAATTTTTGCATGTCCCAGGCGGCGGTGGGGCAGCGTTCGGCACAGAGGCCGCAGTGGAGGCAGACGTCTTCGTCTTTGACCATGACGCGGCCGGTTTTTAGGCCGTCGGCGACGTAGATGTCTTGACTTATGTTGAGCGCCGGGACTTTTGTGCGGGAGCGGAGGTCGCTCTCGTCGCCGCCTCCCATATCAAAGGGGGTGAACGTGATGCAGGCTGTCGGACATATATCGACGCACGCGTCGCATTCGATGCACTTTGGGGCGTCAAAGACGGTCTGCACGTCGCAATTTAGGCAACGCTCGGCCTCTTTGTAGCCCGCGAGCGGGTCAAAACCGAGCTCGACCTCGCGTTTGCGGTCTTTGAGTGTGACGTTTTTCGGAGCTTGCGGCACTGTGAGCCGGTTGTATTCGTCCACCGGGCTGTCGTACGCCCATTCGTGGATGCCCATCTTCTGCGAGATGAGATTGACGAAGGGCGAAAGGCGTTCGGTGAGCAGGTTCTTGCCGCTGCAAAACAGATCGATCGAAACCGCTGCCTGATGCCCGTGAGCAACCGCCGTAATAACATTCTCCGGCCCAAACGCCGCGTCGCCTCCGAAGAAGACCCGCGGATTCGTCGATTGGAACGAGGTTTTATCGACAACCGGCATCTCCCATTTGTCGAATTCGAGACCGATGTTGCGTTCGATCCAAGGGAACGAGTTCTCTTGGCCGACGGCTATTAGGACATCGTCGGCTGGGAAGAAGACATCAGGCTCGCCAGTCGGTACAAGCGAGCGCTTTCCGTGCTCGTCGTACTTGGCTTCGACCTTTTCGAACATCATGCCTACCAATTTCGGATTGCGGATTGCGGATTGCGGATTGTTTGGTTGGCTCGGAGCTTGCTCCTTGGCTGCGTCGCGCACACTCCCTACCGGTCGTGTTTCCGCCTTTCCTACCTCTGTGTCTCTGTGCCTCTGTGGGGAATCTTCATATTCGACAACGAAACACTTTGGTACGTGGTTATCAATAATCGGAATATCTTCGTGTTGGGCGTCTTCCTTTTCCCAGGGCGAGGCTTTCATCGAGGCGAAGGGCGAGCGGACGATGACTTTAACGTCTTCGCCGCCAAGCCGACGCGCTGTGCGACAACAATCCATCGCCGTGTTGCCTCCGCCGAGAACGATGACGCGTCTGCCGATCTTTTCGGTGTGTTCGAACGCGACTGAGCCGAGCCAGTTGATACCGATGTGAATATTCGCCGCGCCTTCCTGACGTCCGGGCAGATCGGGCAGATCACGCCCTCGCGGTGCTCCGGTACCGACAAACACGGCGTCGTAATCCTGCTCTAAAACCTTGTTCAAAGACGAAACGTAGTGCCTGAAATGCGTGTGAATGCCGAGCCGCAGAATGTAATCGACCTCTTCGTTCAACACACGTTCCGGCAGACGAAAAGCAGGTATCTGCGAACGCATGAAGCCGCCGCCAAGCTTTTGTTCGTCAAAGAGGTGAATCTCGTAACCAAGCGGAGCAAGGTCACGGGCAACCGTCAACGAAGCCGGCCCGGCGCCGATGAGGGCGATCTTCTTTCCGTTCGGCGGAAACGGCCCTTGCGGCATGTATGGAATTACATCGTCGTCGATTATCCGCTGCAACGCGTTTCAATCTACATATAGCGACGGGTTCCTGCTCGAGACGGCCTCGACGACACGCCGGTTCGCACGGGCGATCGCACGTTCGTCCAAGAACACCGGGAAACACGTTCGAATCCCAGTTGATCATGTACGCCTCGGTATATTTGCCCTCAGCGATCAGCCGAATGTATTCCGGCACCGGGGTATGCGCCGGACATGCGTATTGACAGTCGACTACCTTGTGAAAATATTCGGGGTCTTTTATGTCGGTCGGTTTCAAATGATTACTTCCTTTTTTCGCTAGCGTTTATAGGCAGAGTCGTAACAAGAAAATAATAAAGGATGTTGGAAATCTTTGCTAGGAAATGGGTTAGATTTCAAAGAGTTTCATTAAAATAGCCCGATGAAAGAACATCTTTTCTTTTCCGAGCGAAATCATTATGATTATTGAGGCGTCACTTTTTCGACCGGCCTATCGAAAACAACCCTAATGCAAACACTATTTTCAGCTTCACTCGATGCAACGCTCGGAGTTCCCGACATCTTCGGATACATCTTTATTTTCGTCATCGGAGCGTGCATCGGCAGTTTTCTGAATGTCGTAATATACCGTGTACCGAATGAACTTTCTCTTTTTCCGAGTTCAGCCTGCCCAAATTGTAAGAACGGCATCAAGTTTTATCACAACGTTCCCATCCTGGGCTGGCTCATGCTGGGCGGTAAATGCTCGACGTGCAAAGAGCCGATAGCGTGGCGATATCCCGCGGTCGAATTGTTGACCGCTCTGGTTTTTGTGCTGACGTATTGGCAGATAGGCCTCAACGTGATGTTGCCCGTGGCATTGGTGTTCGTTTCGACGATGATCGCCCTGCTTTTTATCGATGCCGAACACATGATATTGCCAAATGTCATCACTTATCCGCTCTTTGCAGCGGCATTGGTGGTGCGTATGGTGTTTCCGATCGTTTTTGTGGGACAAACGTTCTCTGATATAGGGTTTTGGCCGGTTAATTTGCTCGCCGGCAACCCGGGATGGATTGTTAGCCTCGCCGGTGCTATGCTCGGTGCGCTTGTCGGAGGTGGTTCGCTGTGGCTGGTTGGGGCGATTTGGAAGGCACTTCGCGGGGTCGACGCAATGGGCCTCGGCGATGTGAAGATGATGCTCGGCGTCGGTGCCTTGCTGGGGTGGCGGTTGAGTGTTCTGACGATCTTTCTGGGCGCCTTTGCCGGAGCATTGGTCGGTGTTGTATTGGTTCTTAAAAGCAAAGACCGCGATCTGCAAACGCAGCTTCCCTTTGGTATTTTTCTTGGCGTAGGATCGATCGTCGCCCTGCTTTTCGGCGACCGCCTCATCGTCTGGTATGTGATGAATTTTATCCCTTAGGCTTTCTGGCTCAGACATTCGTCGGAGCAAAAAAAGAGATCCCCGACCTTCCTGGCCTTGGTTTGCGGAACCCAAATTCCACATTTGCTGCAATTTACGAGCGGCATGGCTTTCTCGGTCTGTTTTCCGCCCTGATTCGATCCCTGAATTATTCCGTCTTTCGCGTTCTTGAGCATTTTGGCAAAGCCTATCATGCCCGCGATCTGCTTTCGGTACCGAAACGCCGTCCACGCGAGTAGTCCAAAAACGATGAGAATAATAAAAATTACTTCTCTCATTCAGTCGCGCCGCCTGTGGTCAACAGCGAGGTAAGTTCCTTGATCGCTGAATTATTCGGATTAAGTTCTTTCAGTTTTGAGAAGGCCTTCTCAGCCTCGAGCACTTTGCCGGATTTTACCAAGGCCTGAACGAGAAACTGTAGCGAGCGCTCGTGTTTCGGGTTGGCGTTTGAAACTCGCTCTAGATCAGCCGCAGACCTTGCCGGATCGGCAGGCTCCTGAAGTAAATAAGTAATGCCAAGATCTGTCGATACATCAGGTTCGGCGGGCTTGATCGCTAGGGCTTTTGTGTAGATTTCGCGCGCCTTTTGAAAGCTGACGTTGTCTTTTTTAAAAAAGCCGATATCGAAATGAGCGTTTCCCAGGGCTACCAGCACGTCGAAGTCTTTTGCGTCGAGAGCCGCAGCACGTTCAAGTATTCTGGCCGCGTCAGCCAGGAGTGCAGCGTCCTGCTTCATCGCCGCATAGCGATATAGAGAAGTTCCGAGATCGCGCTGGAACGTCAGATTGTCGGGGTTCTTGTCAGCCTCGGCGATCTTGGCCCGGATCTCAGCGTCCGTGAGGTCGGGTGCGGACGGACTATTCGACGCAGAGTTGTTCGCGGCCGGCGGCGTGGCCACGGTAGCAGCGGAACGGTTGATGGAATTGGCAAGCCAGAATCCGGCAATAAAACCGCCGACAGCGGCAACGATTACAAATGCGAGGGTTTTTCTATGCATCTGGCAACGATGTTAGCAGACAATCGAATTGCAAAAAAAGTGCCGCGCGGGTAATGCGGCACCGTACTTATCGCTAATAAGACTATTTCTTCTCGTTTCCTGACGGGATATAGGGCAGATCGTCGGCGCGGCGGCGGACCGGCGGATCAGTGGCCCGGCGGCGCGGTATTTCATTTGTGTTTCGGCGGTCGACGCTGCCCGGGGGCAGGCCCTTGCCGTGAACAGCTTCGACCAAAATGCGAGTAATCTCTTGCGAGAGAGTGCGATGCTCACCAGCCGCCCGTCGCCGAAGCGACTCTTTTAGCTCGTTGGGTACATACGCACCGATAAATACACCTTTACGGTTTGCCATAAAATAAACTTCTCCTATATTTTATTGAAAAAAGCTGCTGAGTTACCAAGTTAATGAAACGCGTCTATAAGCCGAATCTTGTCTCCCGTTTTCACGGGCGATGATCATTCATCTAGGCCGTGCATTACCGCACGGCTCAAGCGGCCTACCCGGAAACGCCGCCATTTCGGCACTGAGCGGACCACTCAATAGCGTTTCCCTATTTGGCCTTGCACCGCGAGGAGTTTACCTGGCCGCGACTGTTACCAGCCGCGCCGGTGAGCTCTTACCTCACCGTTTCACCCATCACCCTTGCGGGCTGGTTTACTCTCTGTTGCACTTGTCGTCCTTACGTTTTCACGCAAGTCCCGGACGTTATCCGGCTCGCTGCCCTCTGGTGTTCGGACTTTCCTCTTCTGCATTTAAGCAAAAGCGATCACCCGACGCGTTTCACTATCAAGGCACCGCAATTATAACAAAATTTGTTGAACATTCAAATATCTTGTTTCAGGAAATTAGTTCTTTATCTCGATCACATCGCCGGGGGCCAGAAATGGGTCCATGGCTTTCCCGTCCTTAATTGACCGAATGTTGTGTTCGAGAACGGTAAACATTCCCTTCTCATTTTTGCGCCGGACGATCGCCTTTTTCGGATCGCCCTTGGTTCCACCCGAAACGATAACGGCTTGATAGAGCGTCAACCCGGTGGTCAGTTCTTTTTGACCTCCCGAGACAATCTCGCCACCGATAAAATAAGAGGAACCTGTAGCAAATGACCCCGTATCAGTTGTAAACTCCAGCGTGCTGCCAGGATATATCAGGACATTTTCCGTTTTTGGGTCGCGAAGATCGAAAGTCTCCGTCTGCGGGTTTCTAGTTACGGCCACTCTGGTCGCCCTTGGGCTGACCCCGGCCTCGGCCCGGATGGCGAAAAGCGGCATCGCTTCCCGCTGTAGGTATTTTTCTCCACCATTTTCGACCATGCCCGATACGATAATCTTGTGACTAGCGTATTGACGGATTTTGACGTCGAGCTGCGGGTCGGAAAACAGCGTGATGCCAGCCGTGATGAGGTCCTCGATTTCTTCCAGCGTTTGCTGAGCAACCACCACATTATCACCGGCTAAAGGATAGTCAATCGTGCCATCGTGGCGAACCGTATAGTACCCGGAACCCTGCGGCGAATTCTTTAGATTTACGAGCAATACGTCTCCGACGCCAATCTTATACAATTCGCTCGGCTGCGCCGATTTTGCTTCGGCCTCCTTTGCAATCTTAAAGGTTGCCTGGGCGATAGACGGTCGATTATCTACCTGCGGACGGTTGACTTCGCGACCGGAACTACGCGAATTCTGCATTACAAAAGCAACTTCATTCGAGGATGACGATCCCGGAGTGGGCGAAGCTGTCGCTTGTTTGTTTTTCGGGTCTGGGCTCGGCGAATACGGGTTGTTTTTGTTTCGCGTCTCCGCATTTTGGCTGAATGCGGAGCCGACACAAATCGCAAATAGTACCGCGATTGTCAATGATCCGAACTTTTGCAACGAGCTTCGTTTGGGGTATTTTTTTTGCATTCCAGGCACTCTATCGTCTAGTTTATTCCCTTAGATCCTTCGTGGGCATACGACGGTCTGCCTAAGTAAACTAACAAAGACTGTGAGTTTCTAGTTTTTTTTTGATTTAACGGTGTTTTGTCGCAAGCAGCCCCGGTGGAAAAAGGTCGGCCCAGTGTTTCATGTAGTAATTCCGCAAGATGTCTTCGGTCTCTTCAGCCGTGTCGCTGGTTCTCACAAGTTTAACAAGCTTCGATGTTTGTATTAATGTAATACCTGAGATCAAGCGACGTATAGTATTGACTGAGTTTATATTCATGCTCAGCTCGCGAACCCCCAATCCGATTAGCAAAGGCACATAAAATGCCGAACCCGCCATTTCGCCGCAAACCAGCATCGGGATATCCGAGGCTGATGCCGCGACGACAACCTCGCCAATTGCTCTGATAACCGCCGGATGCAGGGTCTGATACCACTCAGCCACGGCCTCGTTGTCTCGATCGACCGCCAGGAGGTATTGCACAAGGTCATTTGTTCCAAGCGCCAAAAAATCAACTTTCCGCGCGATCTCGCGTGAGGTTAATACGCCCGATGGAACCTCGATCATCGCACCGATCGCTGGTGTGCCAAACGGGTTTCCCTCTTTCGCGAGACGTGTACGCTCTTCATCAATTATTTGGGTAGCCCGGATTACTTCGCTGACTCCTGAGACCATCGGCAATAGAATATCGATTCGACGGTCACTCGACGCACGCAGGATTGCCCGTATCTGCGATCGAAAAAACTCTTGCTCATGGAGACTCAAACGTATCGAGCGCAGTCCGAGCGACGGGTTGATTTCGCGATCCGAATTGGCCTCGCTCAAATAGTCGCTCTCGACATCAAAGGTCCTAATTCTGACCCCGTCGTCCCCCGCCGCATCGGCTATATGTCTATAGGATTTAAATTGTTCCTCTTCTGACGGTATTCTTCGAGGTCGTGGAATAAGCGATTCTGATCTGAAAAGTCCTATTCCCTCGGCACCACAGCGTCGCGCGTAGTGGTAGGCATCAGCAAAATCGACGTTGGCACGTATTGTGATGCGGATGCCGTCGAGGGTCGTGAGCGGCGTCTTTTCTTCATTTTCAAATAAACGCGGGTTCCCATTTAACCTTTCAATTGCGGTGTAACCGTCTGTTGTCCGGCCATCGGGACCTATAATGACAACGCCCGTTTCGCCGTCAACGATAACGCTGTCGCCGGGAGCGACCAAGTTATCGAGGTCGTTTACGCCGGAGACCATCGGTATCATAAATTCACGGGCAAGAATCGACGCGTGCGAGGTCCATCCGCCGCGTTCCGTCACCAGTCCGGCAGGTTTGCTGCTTTTTAGTTCGATGATCGCAGAAGGGCGTAGTTCGCGGGCGACAACGATCGCTCCCGCATAGGACTTTCTATTCGCTGCGCCAGAACCATCGAGGATCGCCATAATGCGTGTACACACGTCCTCAATGTCGAGTTGTTTTTCGCAGATGCGAATCAACGACCAAACCTTGCTTTTGGCTATACTGATCGCAAACCGTCCTGAGCGCTAATTCGGCACTCATATTTTCCTCGATCAGCGACTCAGCCTTTTTGATCAGGGACGATTCCTCAACGATAAGCAGATGGACACTAAAAATGTTGGCGAGGGAATCCTTCGGACTCCGCTCAGTGTCCTCAATAAGATCCGTTAATTGCCGAACACAACCATCGACTGCTGATCGTAATCGCGTCAGCTCAGCAACTATCTCGCCCTTGTCGATTGTGGAGCCAGCGACAGGAAAATTATCGTCTTCGTAAAAGACGACTCGGCCTACGCCGATGCCGTGGGAGACGGCCAGACCGGAAAGACGCCGTTCAGATTTCACGGCAATGTGTTTCATCGAGTGTTTCAGTTCAGTCAAAAGCAGAAAAACCAAGGGGGCTAGCTGCCAAAACTAAATCCGCTGCCGCCACCCTGCGACGGGAAAAACGGTTTTAACAAGCCGGCAAATGCGGCCAGATTTCGGGTCTGGATAAGGATCTCACCAGGTCCCGTGAATTCGGCGACCATGCCTTCGCCACTGAGCATACTGCGGAGATAGCCGCTTTTGGCGGCCTTTCTGAGGTTGTACGACAAATGGCCTTCCCAGGCGACGAGATGGCCGGTGTCGATCACATATTGCTCGCCGGGGCGCAGCGTTCTGCGGTGGATGGCACCGAATGATGAAACTAAAAGCAATCCGGCGCCCGAAACCTCCAGGACAAACAGGCCCTCGCCACCAAAAAAGGATTTGGCCCCGCCAAATTTGGTGTCGACCACCAGTGACGTGTCGCCCGCGAGATACGAACTCGACTGAACCATAAAAGTCTGATTCTGCATCTCAATACCGGCGACATCGCCGGGCGCTCCAGGGGCAAAAGTAACCTCACCCGGGCCACCGCGGGCGGTAAATGTCGAAACAAAGGCCGATTCGCCGCCAACTGCGCGTTTTAATGCTCCAAAAACGCCGCCTTTCAGCTCTGAGTGCAAATCATATGTTGCCCGACATCGAGACCATCGCTCCGGCCTCGGCGGCTATCGTGTGTTCCGCCTGAAGCTGGACGACCGCGAGAGCGAACGCTCCCTGATATTCGATTGACCACGTATAACCCCGGCCCTGTCCGCGACCATCGACGTCAAAATGGAAGGCGCCGCCAGACGGAACGGCAGCAGCAACGGGGGCAGTGGCACTCGGTGTTGGCGGTTGAGGATTCGACGCGACCGTCTGCAATACGAGACCGCACGAACCGCAGAATTTCGCTCCGTCCATGAGCGACGCATTGCATTTTGGACAATTCATAAATGGCTCTAAGTTATTAACTATTAATTTTTAACGACTACTCCTTTCGATTTCTCCATTATTATCGCGGCGGCTGTCTCGGCATTCGGGGCGAAATCGAGAAAGCTCAAATCCGTCTCGCTTACGACGAGATTTGCTTTCCATGCTTCGACCACCGGTTTCCAGCAATCACCGACCAAAACTAGCGGCCGCTTTCCAATTACACCGGTCGTTAGCTTGTTCCAAACGAGCGATATCTCGGTGACCGTTCCCATTCCGCCGCGCATCGCGACGAAGCCGACGCTGCGGGTAATTAGATTCTGCAGGCGGTCGTAGAAATGATCGGTTGCCACCTTATCGGTCAGAAAGCGGTTTGGCTCTTTTTTGAACTGGTTCATTACGATTCCCAGCACACGTCCGCCTTTTTCCCGGGCACCGCGCGAGGCAGCTTCCATTATGCCAAGATAGCCGCCCGTACAGATCGTAAAGCCCGCACTGGCCAGGTTTGCTCCGAGAGCTTTTGCCTCGATGTATTCCGGCGAATCCTCCTTGCATTTGGATCCGCCGAAGATTGTGATGATCTTTTCGTTCGAGCTTATGGTCACAATGTCTGGTTAGCGAAAAAAGATTTAACAACAAGGATTATAACCACCGAGGCCCGCAAATCCAATTTTGGCGATCAGTTCTTCGCCGCTTCTTCGGGGGTTAGATTTCCGGCGGCGTGAATCGCTTTGGTTGTGTTGGTGAACACCAGGATAATCATCCCCAAAATAAAAAACACGATTAAGGCTAGTATCGCCTGTCGATACGATCCCGTCGTGCCGACGACGATGGCGAAAACGAGGTTGCCGATCCACGAAGTTCCCTTTTCGGAAATCTCGTAGAGCCCAAAAAAGGCTGATTCACGCGACTTCGGGATCATTTGCGAGAAAAGTGATCGCGACAGGGCCTGTGTCGGGCCGAGAACGAGGCCGATGAAAATCGCCATGATGTACGCCTGCGCCGCCGTCTGTAGAAAACCGTACGCAAACACGACAATACCGGCCCAGATGGCGAGCGATATGATAATCGTATGTTTTGTTCCGATCACGCGGGCAAGGCGTTCGAAAGCCAAAGCCCCGATCAGAGCACAGATCTGCGCGATGACAAAAATTAGGAGCAAAAAGGTAGAGTCGCTTTCCAGCCCGCGTGAAATGAACAGCTCTTGTGACAGAAATATCGATGAATTTAGTATCACGGTCTGGACGCCGTCGTTGTAGAGCAGATAACCGGCCAGAAAGAGTACGGTGTATTTTAATCCGACCAATTCACGCAGCGTTCGCCAGATCTCGACAAATCCGATGGTGATCAGGCTGCGGCCTTCGGCGGCTCGGTGCGGCGTTCTTTTCTTAATTAGGTAAAACGCGACGATAGCGAAAACGCCCCACCACAGCGATGCTGCGAGCATCGAAATCCTGACGGCAAATCCTTTATCAATTCCCAGTGCGTCGTTGAAGTTTATCAACGCCAGATTGATAAACAGCATAATCAGTCCGCCAACGTAACCGCATGCGTAGCCATAGCTGCTGATTTTGTCTCGTTTGTCTTCGCTCGTGATATCGACCAGAAAAGAATTATAAAAAACATTGGCGGCGGCAAAGCAGATGTTCGAGATCAGCAGAAACAGGCAACCCCACAGGTACGAATTACCGGTGATAAAGAACAGCATCGAGCTCGAAACCACGCCGACGTAGCAAAACGCGGCCATCATCCGCTTTTTAAGCGGCGTAAAATCGGCGATCGAACCGAGCGTCGGCAGCAAAAAAATCTGTAGGAAAATAGACGCACCGAGCGTCGAGGTAAACAGATTGTCCGACGTGATCGAGCCAAGCGGGCCGAGGCGGAGCACAACGCCGCTTTTCCCAACGTCAGCCTGTGCCAGAGCCGTCAAATACGGGCCGGCAAGCACCGTGACAACCGTCGTATAAAACGCCGAATTCGCCCAATCATACGTCAACCAACCAAAGATCTCACGGCGATCGTTTTTTGGCATATCTGATGCGTCGGTCCTGATGTGATGTGTTTTTTCGATACCGTTCACAATAAAGCATACCGGAGAGAAACGCGAGCGTAAACGAGCGTGTCACCACCGACTTCTAAAACTCTCGCGAATCGAGACGAGCCTGCATTAATTTTCACATCCGCAAGGTGAAACGAATTTCCCCTACGCGAAGTAACACGCTCGTTCACACTCGCGTTTCTGCCCGAATCGGATACGTCGGTGCCGAATTTGATCCTCGCGTCGTGACATGCTCACGGCTCTATTTCCCTGCCTTTTTGTTTCTACACAAAACGATAGTGCATAATGAACGATAGTGCATAATGGTTGATTGAAGTTACCGACTTCTGGCCACCGACTACTGACCACTGATTACTGACGCAATGAAAGCAATGATCCTCGCCGCTGGTTTTGGTACGCGGCTGTTTCCCTTAACCATTGATCGAACCAAGCCGGCGATACCGTTTCTCGGTAAGCCGCTGGTTGGCTACGTCGCTGAATACATCGCTAAGTTTGGGATCATCGACATTGTCGTCAATCTTCACCATCAGCCGCGATCAGTAATTGACGCACTAGGCGATGGCAGCCGGTTTGGCGTAAATATCGAATACACGGTCGAGCAGCCCGAGATTCTCGGCACGGCCGGTGCTCTCGATTTTGCTCGCGGCCATTTGCAGGGCGATACATTCGTAATAGTTAACGGCAAGATTATTACAGATATCGACATCGGAGCGGCCGTCGATGCCCACAAACGGTCGGGAGCGATCGCGACGATGGTCCTGAAACCCAATCACAAACGCGAGAAATTTACGGTCGTTCACACCCGCGATGGAGCGATCGACTATTTTGGCCCGCACGCAACGCCGGTGACCGAGGCCGAGCTTCGCGATGTCGAACACGAGATCGTCACGCCGCTGATGTTTACCGGTATTCACATCCTCGAACCCGCGATCCTCGATATGATCCCAGAAGGTATTTTTTCTGACATCGTTACCGATATTTACATTCCGTTTATCAAGAGCGGCGGAAAAATTGCGGCCCATGTGGCCGAGGGCGAATGGTTTGAATTATCGACAATTCCCCGTTATCTCGATATCTCGCTCGCCATGATGGGTGCCTGCGACATGCATTTTGGCCGCAATTGTATGCTCAACGGCGCCGCCAGCCTGAAGGATTCGGTAATCTGGGATGACGTAACCATCGGCGACGGTGCGACGCTGTACCGCACAATCATCGCCGACGGCGTTACAATCGAGCCGGGCGAACATTTTGAGAATGCCGCCATCGTCCGCGCCGACATGGTCCGCAGTTGCAACGAGATACCGGAAAAGGCCCTGAAAGGCTATATTCAAGGCGATAATTACGTCGTGCCGCTGAATTGATGGGAAACGGTGAGAAACTGGGAAAGTTAGATAGTGAAAAGGTGGAAAAGTGAGAAAGTGAGAAAGCCGGCTTGTTCGGCAACTAACGTCTCACCGTCTCACTTTCTCATCTTCTCACCCAACTCAATGTCCGATCACGAAAACAGACTCAAACAATTCCTTTCGGCTCGCAGCCAACCCGGCGAGACGACAGGGCTGACGGCGGATGCATCGACGCGTGAGTATTTTCGTGTCTCATGGAATGATTCGAGGGCCATCGCCTGCGTTTACCCCGAACCGTTTGAACCAGCCAGTCAAGCATACCTCGACGTGACACGCCTCTTCGTTGCCGGCGGATTACCGGTTGCCGAGGTTTTTGATTTTGACGGCGATCTGGGCGTCATCGTGCAGGAAGACCTCGGTGACACGGTCCTACGAGATGTGCTTCTTCGTGCAAACGAGGTCGAACATGCCCGCAAGCTGGACGAAGCGATATCCATCACCGCGCGAATTCAAACTGTGACAGGAATGGCCTACGAGACGAACTCAATCGCGTCGAGGCTCAAGTTTGACAACGAAAAGCTGCTCTGGGAACTTAATTTTTTCAAAGAACATTATTTCGAAACGTTTCTAGAATCTCCGCTTTCAGCGGACGACGATCTGGCTCTGACCAGTGAATTCGAGGAACTCGCACACGAACTCGAATCCTACGCGAATGTGCTCTGTCATCGAGATTTTCACGCGGCGAACCTAATGATCGATGAACGCGACCGGATGCGGATAATCGACCATCAGGACGCCCGGATCGGTTCGCCAACTTACGATCTCGTTTCGCTGCTGCTCGACAGGATCACGGAACCGCCGTCACGCGAATGGCTCGCCGAAAAGCGCCGCTATTTTCTCAATGTTCGCCGCCGTCTTGGACTTCCGGCATTAGATGAAGAAAGCTTCGCTAACGAGTTCCGTTTACAGACGATACAGCGTTGCCTAAAAGCCGCCGGAACGTTCTCTTTTCAATCGGTGAACCGAGGCAAGAGTCATTTCGTGCCGTTCATCAAACCGATGTTCCGCATCTCGTGCCGCGCCGCCGAAAGCCTCAGCCGCTTCCCTGTGATTCGGGAAATTCTTGGACGAGAAATTGTCTGAGTATTTGCCAAAGCCAGCGCGTGAGCAAGGGCGAGCCGCTCAAAGGATATTTTGAGGAGTCTTTCGCCCTTGCTAACGCGAGCCTTTGGCAATTGCTTATCAAACCCGCAGATTATCGCCACGCCATTTCTTGATCGCGGTCTTGATCTCTTTCCCCGTACTCAGTTTCCCTTCGATAACCTGAGTCACGAGATTCGGTAGTTCTTCGTCCGATGCAAATCGTAATGAGATCAGCTTCCCCGTCGGTAACTGGGAGGCTTTCGCTGCCAATTCGGCAGACAAGACCTCACGATATCGCAGCCGTTCCTCCAACCGGATGACCCTATCCTGCGCTTTTAATGCCTGAAGCCTTGCGGCGAGGCTCAAGAGAATAACCGCAAAAACGAATAGAAGTAACATGCCGCGATCAATGCTCAATTCCTGCCCGAATCGATAGATCTGATACCCAAACGAGATCACCAGTATCGGCGTAATGACGAAATGGACGAGCGGATACCACCGGACGTGGTTCGCATAAGATTGTTGTTTAGCCATAAGAGGTTTGCGAGGTTAAAAGTTAAACGTTAAAAACGAAAAGTTCATCGCCCAATCCGCCAAAACCAAAGACCAAAGACCGAGCTCAAAGCTTCGTCTTCGCCAATGCCTCCGGCGGCTTTCCGGTGAAATCCTCACCGGGATTTACAAATAGATTCTGCTCAAATCGATACTGTTTATCATAAAGCTGTTTGTATCGCCCGTCGAGAGTGACAAGCTCGGCGTGGGTGCCGCGTTCGACGATCTCGCCCGCCTCGACCACGAGAATTTGATCGGCACTCCGAATCGTCGAAAGGCGGTGAGCGATGACGAAAGTTGTGCGGCCTTTTCGCAGATTGTTAAGGCCCTCTTGAATCAGGGCTTCCGATTCGCTGTCGAGGCTCGATGTCGCCTCATCGAGGATCAGAATTCGCGGGTCAGCAAGCAACGCCCGGGCAATTGCAATTCGCTGCCGTTGACCGCCAGAAAGTTTGACGCCGCGTTCGCCGACAACGGTGTCGTAGCCGTTTGGGAATTTTTCGATGAATTCGTCGGCGTTGGCGATCTTACAAACCGCTTTAATTTGCTCGATATTTGCTTCCGGATTTGAAAAACGAATATTTTCCAGAATTGTGCCGTCGAATAGGAAATTGTCCTGCAATACAACGCCGAGATGACGGCGGTAATCGCGGAGTTTGACCGATTGCAAATTTTTACCGTCTATTTTGATTTGGCCCGCAAAGGGAGAACCACCTGCGTCAGCGGGTGGTCGCTCGCTGGCACCTGGGTCACGCTGAGAGTCGGATACGAGGATTGCTTTCGCCGCAGCGTTCGGGCCACCCGCTAACGCAGGTGGTTCTCCCTTGTTTTCTGATTTTGTCGGCTGGATGAAGTTCAGAACCAAACTCAAAATAGTCGATTTTCCTGAACCGCTCGATCCCACCAATGCAGTTGTCGTCCCAGCAGCCGAATGAAAGCTAACGCCCTTCAGCACGGGAACGCCGGCATCGTATTCAAAATACACGTCGTCAAAATCGATAGTTCCGTCAATTGTCGCGAGGGCAGCCTTATCTTTGTCCGTATCGTCTTCCGTCGTCATCGCGAGTATTTCACGAATCCGATCCAGTCCGGCAAGGGCCTCGGTGATCTGGGTACCGATCGAAGTGAGTTCGATAACGGGCAACGCGAGCAGGAACGTAAACGAGATGTACATCAGGAAATCACCAAGCGTCATCGTGTTTCCCTGCACCGCACTGCCACCAATGACTATCATGACGACCGCAATCGCGCCAATAACGACAGACGAAAATGACGAAATTGCCGAAACGCCAGTCACCGATTTTGCGATATTTCGAAACAGCCGGTGAGCCCCGCGGGCAAACGAAAGCTCCTCGCGCTTTTCGGCTGTGTAGGCTTTTACGATCCTAATTCCGCCGAGCGATTCGGTCAGGCGGCCGGTGACTTGCGCTGTAATCTCACCCCGTTCTCGAAACACAGGCCGCAGGACCTTAAACGCGTACATCAATGCGGACCCAAAAATGATCAAAACGACCATCGTCGCCGCCGTCAATTGCCAATTCAAATAGAAAAGAACGCCAATCGATATCGTCGCGGTCACGATGCTGCCGAGCAGTTGTCCTAAACCCGTGCCGACAAGATTGCGAATGCCCTCGGCGTCGTTCATGATGCGCGAAATGAGCTGTCCGCTCTGCGTCGAATCAAAATACGAGATCGGGAGCCGCTCAATATGCCTCTGGACACGCATCCGCATATTGGTGATCGCAAGCTGCGCCGCTACACCCAGGATTTGCGAAAGAGCAAAACTTGTAATGCCCTGAATGAGGGTCGAAATGCCAATGGCAAGCGCAATCCATTTGAGCAACTCGAACCGCTTATTAGTAAATATCTCGTCGCCGATATACTTAGTCGAAGCCGGCAAAACCATGCCCGACAGTCGCGAAACCAGCATCAGTACGCTGCCCAGCAGCAAACGCCAACGTGCTCCCCACATGATCCGCCGCGCCTCGGCCCAGGCGCTCGAATAGTCGACCTTGTTTTTCTTTTTTTCGTCTTTGGCCATCCAATACAATCTGCGGTCTGCAAACGGTGATGTCAAGCGTCTTCGTACTAAGTAACTTTATTCCGTCTATGATAAAATTATTTTTCACGTGGCGATGATAGGCGGAAACACGACCGGTAGGGAGTGTGCGTTCACGGCCATAAGAACACACTCCCTACCGGTCGTGTTTCCGCCCAGATATTTTATGAAACAGACATACGTCAACCAACTAAAAGATCACATCGGCGAGACAGTCACGCTGAAAGGCTGGCTTTATAACAAGCGTTCGAGCGGCAAACTTGTGTTTTTGCAGCTCCGAGACGGTACGGGCATCGTCCAGGGCGTTGTTTTTAAGCCGAATGATGAGGCTTTGTACGATCTGGCGGATTCGCTTGGGCAGGAAAGCTCGATCATCGTCACCGGCACAGTAAAGGAAGACACGCGCTCGTCGCTGGGTGTCGAACTTGACGTTACGGGCCTCGAAGTCCTGCAAAATGTTCATGATTACCCCATCACGCCGAAGGAGCACGGAACCGAATTCTTGATGGACAACCGCCATCTGTGGATTCGGTCGAAGAAGCAGCACGCGGTACTGAAAATTCGGCATACCGTGATCAAGGCGGTGCGTGATTTCTTTGATAATGACGGGTTTACGCTCGCTGACACCCCGATATTTACACCTGCGGCTTGCGAAGGAACGACAACGCTGTTCGAGGTCGATTATTTTGACGACCAAAAAGCTTATTTGACACAGTCGGGACAGCTCTATAACGAAGCGACGGCTGCGGCTTTCGGTAAATCGTACGCTTTCGGGCCGACTTTTCGGGCCGAGAAGTCGAAAACTCGCCGGCACCTGACTGAATTCTGGATGGTCGAGCCCGAAGTCGCTTACGCGGGCTACCAAGACATGATGGATCTCGGCGAACGGATGATTTGCTTTATCGTCGAACGCGTCTTGACCGACCGTCAGGAAGAATTAAAGACCCTCGAACGCGATACGACGATCCTCGAAGCAATAAATTCGCCGTTTCCGCGTCTGCACTACGACGATGCGGTCAAAATGCTGCAGGAAGGCTTTAGTAAGGGTGAACTCGACAACAATTTTGAATGGGGCGGCGATTTTGGAGCTCCGGATGAGACGTATCTCTCGACGCAGCACGGCAAACCGGTCTTTGTGCATCACTTCCCGACCGCGATCAAGGGATTTTACTTCGAGGTTGAGAAGGATCGTCCCGAATGCCGCCCTCGGCATCGACCTGCTCGCCCCCGAAGGCTACGGCGAGATAATCGGCGGCGGCGAACGCGCCGCTAATCTCGAATACCTCGAAAAACAGATTGCCAGCCACGGCCTCCCTCGTGAATCGTTCGAATGGTACTTGGATTTAAGACGCTACGGCAGCGTCCCCCACGCCGGCTTCGGCATGGGCATCGAACGCTGCACGGCATGGATGGCCGGCATCGAACACGTGCGAGAAACGATTCCGTTTCCGAGGATGTTGTATAGGTTGCGACCGTAATTTTCTGATATTTGGAAAAAACTTGAAGTATAATCACGATAGAGGCTTGAAACAATGACTGAAACCTTGGAAGCAACTGTAAATTCGTTCGGACAAGTAATACTCCGTGATCCTATTACCTTAAAAAAGAGTCGGCGGGCTACCGTGACGATCTTCGACGACGATGAACCTGCAAAAAGAACGGATTCCGAGTGGAGTCTTCGCGGCTCGATGGTTTTGGTGGGAGATCTCGAAGCGGCCAGTCGCGAGATTTCCGAGGAAATCAACCTTGCGTTGGATGAATCGGCGCGAAAGCTGCGCAATGGGGAAGGATAGAGAATGTTTGTAACGGACACTCACCCGCTCGTCTGGTATGCAACGAATAAGCTTAATGAACTTTCTCTTCGGGTAAGAAAGCAATTTGAAAAAGCGGCTAATGGCGAATCGCTAATATACATCCCGAGCATTGCCCTAGTCGAGGCGGCGATGCTCGTTCATAAGGGAACCATTACACCACCCGACCGGTTCGATCATTGGGCCAACAATCTTGCATCTAAATCGGGCTTTGCCATCCTAGAAGTTAACATCCAAGTATTGCACGCGGCAATCGGGTTTAGTTTCAATAAAGATTTCTTCGACAAAATGATGGTCGCGACCGCACTCGACCAACGATTGCCCCTGATCACGAAGGATGTAGATATCACCGAATCAAATTTGGTTGAGGTGTACTGGTGATGGACAACGAAACTGTGGAATTAATGCAAGATGCCGACGACACCGAGTTTTGGCTGTCCGTAAGCGAAGAATCGCTTAAGTCGATCTGGGACAACGACGGAGACGACGTTTATGCCGAACTCTTAGGGTAGTTGGTAGTTTCCGTTCGAGTGACAGTCCGTTTCCAAGGATGCTGTACCGGTTGCGGCCATAGGAGGGACGCATCGTTATAAATTCGCCACAAAAGCATTGGCTTAACGGTCATGTTGCCCCGTTATTGGTTGCGGCTGGCATGGGACTATTGTTCTCCGTTTTTGCCATTGCCTCTCAGGACGGTTGGGCACGCGGCTACACCACGATCTTTCTGCTTTTCGTATCTGTCATATTAGCGGTTTTGGGTTTGATTGCTGGAGTTGTGACACTCGCTCTGGGGAAGTTCGGAACGGCTTTCGAATTGATTGCCTCATCGATTATTCTCCCCGCAACATTTCTTCTTATCTTTTTCGCTGTGAAAATTTTCAACGGAGAATGATCTCAGAAAACCAATAATGTCGACTTACAGCGCAAAAATCACCTGGAAATCCGATGCACCCGACACTTTCACCAAAAACCGCTACACCCGCGGCCATTCGTGGGAATTTGATGGCGGGGTGACTGTTCCGGCGAGTTCTTCGCCGCATGCGGTTCGGGTGCCGTTCTCGGTTGAGGCGGCGGTTGATCCGGAGGAGGCTTTGGTGGCGGCGGCTTCGTCTTGTCACATGTTGACGTTTTTGTGGCTGGCGGCGACGGCGGGATTTAATATTGAGTCTTACGAAGACAACGCCGTTGGCGAGATGGCGGCGATGGAAGATGGTCGTCAGTGGCTGGCTAAGATTACGCTTGATCCGCAGATAGTTTGGATCGGCAACGAACCTTCTGTCGAGGCCCTTGCGGAGCTGCATCATCGCGCGCACGAGCAGTGTTATATCGCGAATTCGATCAAGTCCGAGATCGTCGTTGGTCAGAACCGGGAGCAATAGCGACGGGCTCTTTGTCGCGTTGAGGGAGAACCACCCAGTAATCGGAAACCGCTGCCACGCATCCTTCGTAAGGATGGGAGATTAAACTATGCGTGACGAATGGACATATCACCGGGCGAAGAAATACGACAAACACAGGATGCGCTGGCATTTTGTGACGCGATATTTTCAGGTTGCAGAGGGCGAGGACGAGCCGCGGGAGTTTTATTTTCGCAATGACGACGAGACCGAATTCGGTGTGCTTCGCTTTGACCGGTTAAAGGATAATCCGTATCGCGATTGGGACGCAATCGTCAATAAGATCCTGAACAACATTCCATTTCGGCGTTCGCTGCTTGATGAGGAAACGAAAGCTGTCTGGCGGAAGAACTGGAAATAAATGGCCGAACTCGCTGAAATTCCCTGTGACGATCTCGACGAAGGGATCGATCAACAGAAGGCACTCGGGTATCGTCTCGACATGATCTTCCCCGCAGAGTCGCCACGCGAAGCCTTAATGTCGAAAGGGGGCGAGAGCGTGCGGCTCCTGTCAGAACAGCATGAGTCAGCTGGCGAAATCGCGACCACTGAATTTGTTCGAGGCCGTGCGGGAATGGAATACCGCGACCTGATCCCAGGCCGTTTGGGTGGAAAAGTGATCGCATCGCACATCCGGCTGCCGTTTGGCGGCGAGGTGCCGGATTCGGTTCATTATCACAAGATCGATTTTCAGATGATCTACTGCGTCCGAGGCCGCATTCAGGTCGTTTACGAAGATCAAGGCCAACCGTTTTGGCTCGAAACGAGCGACTTTGTCCTTCAGCCCCCTGGAATACGGCATCGTGTCCTTTATTCTGAACCTGGTGCCGAGGTTATCGAGGTAAGCTCGCCTTCCGATCATGAAACGTGGATCGATCATGAGATGTCGTTGCCGACGGATGAAATCAGGCCAGATCGTTTGTTTGGATCACAAAGATTTCTATATAAAAGCACGGAACGCACTAGCTGGTTCGAGATGCCTGTAGGAAACCTACTGATGAATGAATCGGATCTTACAAGTTACTCCCGTCAGCTTGTCGGAATTCGAAGGTACAAGCCGAAAAAAAACGAATACTTGCGATGCACAAATGGCGGTATGGCCGGAGTTACGTTGCTGGTCGTAATCATCAAGGGAGAACTTAGACTCAGAACAGACGAGCTAGTGCTGGCGAAGGACGATTCGGAAGATCAAACGTACTCTGTGGGCGATTCCTACGTCCTTTCTCCGTATACTTTGTTCGACCTCGACTGCTCATACGATATCGAATATGTGGAGATTGGATTGAATCTGTAATAGTCATTTGAGTTTTGCGGTCTCAGTGCCAAACGTGACGGCGGCTTGTCCGCCCCAGTCACCGTCGAGATTGCCATTTGACGTGATGTCGTAAAGGGCGAAGCTGCATTGGCGGCCGCCGAAGCTTCCGGCGGCGACACTTCCCTTCCAGATCGCAAATGCGACTCGCGGTTCGGGTATGCTCCAGGTCAGACCGTAGCCGCTGCCGTCTTTTACGATCGTGAGAGTGCCTTGATAAGATTTGCCGTCGGGCGAAGTTCCGTTGACAGAGTATTTACCAACGAAGCCACGGCCTTCGACGCGGGTTGTCGTTTCTGTCGCGTATTTGCCCTCGCCCCACAGCCCGATACGGCCCGTGAGAGCACCATCGCTGGCAATCTTGTACAGGACGACCCCGCAGCCTTTACCACCCCCTGTTGGGGCAAAGCTGGCCGCTGTGGCGTTGCCGAGTTGAACGCCGGTTCCGACGCGAGTGCCTTTCGTCGTAGTCCAGCGGAAACCGTAAACGTCACCCTGGTTTGCGATCGCAAGAACGCCGGTGTACGGATCGTTGCCATTTTCGGATGAGCCTTCTATGTTATATACGCCTGATATCTCGCGTTCTCCCTGGACCGGCGACGGCTCGACGGTCGCTCGTTCGCGGATGCGTTCCGCCGGGCCGCCGCACGAGGCGGTCACAATAACAAGGCCGGTGAACGCTATCAAAAGCATCACCGGCCGAAAAGAAAAGGTAAAGCAGGACAATGACATGTGTCTCGCTATTCTACTTCTTTTTCGCTACTTCTGTTCCAAGGGATTTCGAGGTTTTGAATCCCCATTTTCCGTCAAGCGTCCCGTCGGGCTTGATGTCGTACCCGACAAACGAACACTGTTTGCCGCCGAAGCCGACCGCAACGAGGTTGCCTGCCTGAATGCCAAAGCCCTCGAGCGTGTCCGGCGCCGACCAGTTAAATTGATAGCCGAGACCTTCTTTTTTGACGTTCAGTTTTCCTTTGTATTCCTGACCGTCAGGATTTTTGCCCGTGATCTCGTATTCGCCTTCGAGGCCGGTGCCGCTCTTACGGACGGCCTTTTCTGTCTCCATCTTGTTCACGCCCCAATAGCCGACATTACCGTCGAGCGAGCCATCCGAGTTGACCTTGTAAAGCACAACGCCGCAGCCGTCGCCGTTTTTTCCGTCAGTAAACGCAACCGCGACCGCACTCTCCTTGAGTACACCTACGCCTTCGTAATCATTTTTACCAGATTTCCACGAGAACTGGAAAACATCATCGCGCGGCGTGATCGTCAGAGCGGCTGTATAGGCGGCTCCACCGTCGGGATTGGTGCCGTTGGCGTCGTATTGGCCGCCGATGTTTTTCGGAACCGACGGTGCCGGTGCGCTCGTGTTTGCAGTCGGGATGTTCGTCGCCGAATTGCCGGCCGCGTTGTTGCTTGTGGTCGTGTTTGTCGTCACATTGCCGCTGCATGCGAGGCCGACGGCGAGGAGTGCCGCGAGGCAGATAGCAAGAGTTGAGGTTGAATTCAGACGTTTCATTATTGGGGCTCCTGTTTTGATTTATGTAATTGTCGTTTGCGGAATATAATAAGGCAGATGCGGTCAAAGTTGGAAATTATGAGAAGACGATTTTTCGTATCTTTCGCATTGTGTCTGTTAATCCTGTTGTTAATTGTGGTTGCGGCGGCTGCTCAGAAGCCAATTCACGACCTCAAACCTACGGTTATCCTCATTTCGCTCGACGGATTTCGCTATGATTACGTAGACAAATACGCCCCGCCGACGCTAAATTTAATGGCAAAAGCTGGCGTCCGTTCGAAATGGATGATCCCTGCCTTTCCCACCAAAACCTTCCCGAATCATTATTCGATCGCAACCGGTCTTTACCCGGTGCATCACGGTATCGTCGGTAATGACTTCTACGATTTCGGCGAAATATTTACGATGTCAAAGCTCGAAGAGGTGACGAACCCGCGTTGGTGGTGGGGCGAACCGATCTGGGTGACGGCGGAGAAACAGGGGCAGCATTCGGCATCGTATTTTTTTGTTGGCACCGGCACGGAGATCAGCGGACGTTTCCCGGCGTATTGGCGGACATACAATGGACGTGTGCCACCCGAGATGCGGGTCGATAAGCTGCTCGAATGGCTCGACAAACCTGTGACCGAGCGGCCTACAATGTTGACTCTTTACTTCAGTGATACCGACGACGCCGGGCATGAATTTGGTCCCGACGCCGAAGAAACAAAATACGCCGTCTGGAACGTCGATAGATACATCGAGCGTCTGCTGTCCGGCCTCAAAAAACGCCGGATCGACCGCAAAGTAAACGTAATTATCGTCTCAGATCACGGTATGGCCGCCGTCGATCAGCGTAACGCGGTCATCATGGACGAACTTTTTGACAGCACCGACAAAACGATCGCCGATCCCGTGCTGACTAACGGCGAAGTTTGGCAGATTTTCCCGAAACCGGGGAAGGAAGATTACCTGATCGACCGCCTCAAGACCATAAAACACGCCACCTGCTGGCGCAAAAGCGAAATTCCCGCCCGGCTGCATTACAATGAAGGAAAACGCATCGCCCCGATCGTCTGCACGTCCGGCCCTGGCTGGTTTATGACGACAAAGAAACGATATGACGACCAAAAACGTTCACCAGATTTTGCCCAAACACGCGGGGCCCACGGCTACGACAACAAATACAAGGAAATGCAAGCCACCTTCATCGCCCACGGCCCGGCATTCAAAAAAGGCTTTATCGCCGATCCTTTCGAAAATGTTGAGGTTTATAACATAATGTGTAAGATTCTGGGATTAAAACCTGCGACGAATGATGGAAATTTAGGTAAAGTGAAAGGAATGCTTAAGTAACCAAAGGTAAAAAATGAAATCGCTAAAGCTGACGACCCTTATTGCTCTTATTTTCTTCGCTACAAATCTCGCTCAGTCTCAAAGTCCGACTCCCAGGCCCGACACGTCGCCGCACAAAAGCGAGTTTGTGACGGTGAACAGTGTAAAACTCAATTATCTGGATTGGGGCGGCGGCGGCGAGGCGGTTTTGTTTTTGCATGGTTTTCCGGGCAGTGCGCATAATTTCGATGAGATGGCGCCGAAGTTTGCGGACAAATTTCGCGTTCTTGGCCTTTCGCGGCGAGGCCACGGAGCTTCGGAAAGGGTCGAGACAGGTTACGCGATAGAAAATCTGGTCGAAGACATCCGCCGATTTCTCGTTCACATGAAGATCGACCGCGTAAATCTCGTAGGCTTCTCCACCGGCGGCGACGAACTCACGAAATTTGCGAACACACATCCAAAACGCGTGATAAAACTCGTCTACCTCGACGCCGCCTACGACAGAACTGATCTTCCCGTCCTCGAACCAAAAGACCCGTTTTACGACCCCAACAATCCCGAATTATTTACAAAGATCGAAACCGCGATGATAAAAATGCAGGACGGCTTCAAACCCGATTACCGCAAGATAAAGGCCCCGATCCTCAGCTACTACGCGATCACAGAAAAACACTGGGCCCTAAAGCCCGATACTGATGAGAAAATGCAGAAAAAGGCAGAACAATTCGTCAAAGATGTAGTCCAACCTCGCCACTGGAAAAACATCAACCAAATGCGAAACCAAGCCCCCCACGCCCAAATCATCGTTCTCCGCGACACCTACCACAACTTCTACCGCGACCCGCTAATAAAAATCAGGATCGCCAACGAGGTTCGCGAATTCCTGCTAATGCCTTGAGTAGTTGCGACAGGAAGACGGCCAAGGACAACTTCGCGTATATCCAGCTTGGTACTTGCGTGATCTATGTCGACGCCAACGAGATTGCCTGATTCGTCTTAATCGAGAACAACGCCGTCGGAGACCTCGCGGCTCTCGACGCTGGTCTTGTGTGACAGGTCAATGTAGAGCGAATCCGTTTCTGGATAATAATCGTTCTTCATTTAGTAACCTGTTCGACGGGAATGAGAAACGAATCCCGGATGTTTTCGTCGAGGGTCGCGAGGATCGCACCGTTTGATCTTGCGAGTTCGGCGAGATGACCGTCGGTCGTGTGTTTGGCGGCTTTGACCCACGTGGGCAGTTGCGATACGCCGTGATCGTCGGGAATAAAGGTGAATTTGACAGGGCTGGTTTCTTTTACCTTAGCAAGCAAGAGCAACGCTTTCTCGACGGTGATTCCGTAAGCAGGAACTTGGGAAAGTACGCGCACAAACCCCAATTCCGATATCGGCGTGGTCGCGAATTTCGTGCCATCGACATCTACGAACGATTCGGCCCACGACAAAACGCGAGAGTGAAAAGTGTGTTCGTCAAAGCCGTATCCGATAAGGACGTTTACGTCGAGAAGGTATTTCATGGGAAATCAGCGAGCATCTCCGCAACTTGTTCACTTGTCAGTTTTGGTGCGCCCTCTTCTGCCTTCAAGACGGCCAAACCCGTGATAGGGTTAGTAGTGATCCACGTTTTGTATACTTTCTTTTTAGTCGGGGTCAAAACGATGTTGCCGTTTTTGATGTCGGCACTAAACTCGTCACCCGTTTTTACGCCGAGTTTGCGACGGATCGAAGCGGGTAAGACAACCTGGCCTTTGTCTAAGAGTTTTGTTTGCATAACGCCTCCGAATGTCGATTTTATCACATAATTTGGTGGGAATTGCTCCTACGCCTCGATGATCTCGACTTTTGGGGGCGGCCGCCGATTATGGTTTTGGTATGCCAAGGTCTTTGCATATCTTGAGAACGAGATTTTCATTAACCTCGCGATGTCTTGGAACGGCTGTCCGTCGATTCTGCTCGACATTTACCCACCAAGAATGCCGGGCTCCCTCGCGAAGGAGTTGGCAGCCATGATCGCGAAGATGTCTGGTCAGGTCGCGGAGCTTCATGCAGCGATAAGAGCTTCTTCAAAACCGACGCCGGCCATTCTACGAGCATCTTCGCGATTGAATTCGAGTGCTTCGCCGAGGGTTATGCGGAGCGTTTCCATCAGCTCTTCGCGAGTGGCTTCCTGACAATTGACACCCGGAACTTCTTCGATCCAACCGATCCACCAATCACCATCCTGTTTTACGACAGCCGTGTATTCGTTTTTCATATTGAGATTTTATACGGAAATTGGCTATGCGTCTATGCCTTTGGGCGGCCGCCAGCGAAATCTGTGATGGCGGTCCGACCAAAGAAACTAAGCGGGTTCGGCGTGAATTTTTAATCCAAGTGCGGCGATTACCTTCAGCACAGTTTCGAAGCTAGGACTGCGTTCGCCGGATAATGATTTGTAGAGACTCTCACGAGAGAGGCCTGTTTCGCGGGCGATCTCGGTCATACCTTTAGCACGGGCGATGTTGCCGAGGGCTTTGGCGACAAATGCCGCATCGCCGTTAGCTTCTTCGAGACACGCTTCGAGATATGCGGCCATTTCTTGGGGCGTACTTAGATACTCTGCAACATCGTATTTAGTTGTTTTTATCTTAGGCATATTCTTATAGTTCTTTTGCGATCTCTATTGCATTCTGAATATCTCGTGATTGTGAGCGTTTATCGCCTCCGGCGAGAAGAATTATCAACTCAGAGCCTTTTTGAATAAAATAGACGCGGTAGCCGGGGCCGTAATCAATCCTCATCTCCGAAACGCCTTCGCCGACAGGCTTTACATCACCAGCATTTCCCAATTCGAGCCTGTCGATCCTTGCCTGAATCCGAGCACGAGCACGCAAATCACGAAGCTTCATCAGCCATTTCGAAAACATTTCAGTTTGGCGAAGTTCGATCATTTTTAGTGTATCCTTGTGGCTACAAAATTACAACCCCTTTTACGCCTCGATGATCTCGACTTTTGGGGTGATGAGGGATTTGGGGATCAGGGCGGGGAAGTAGGCCATGATCTCTTCGACTTTGGGGCGGCCGCCGGCGAAGCCTGTGACGGATGGCGGGCCGGTGAGGATGAGCGGTGCGATCTCTTTGGTGAAGCGCTCGACGTCGGCCTTGTTTTGGCTGCGGACTCCGATGCGGAGTTGGACTTCGGGGATGTCGCGGTCTGACGGGGGAGGGAGAACCACCCCGTCAGCCGAAGCGGCTGCCACCCCTCCTTTGAAAGGAGGGGAGCCTGAATCGCGTCCCGCGTCCGCAAGAGCCAGATGCCCGTGCGTCGCGTTGACGCCGACGTATTCGGTTAGGATTACTTCGAAATCGAGGCCAAGGTTTTTTAGGCGTTCGCGGAGGATTTTGTCGGCGGCTTGGGCTTTCTCCAATGCGTCTGGCCAGGAATAGACTAATGTTCCGACGGCTTTGTAGCCGCCGGTGTAGGCGATGGAGACTTTGTAGAAGTCGGTCTTGGGGTGGCCGGTGAGGCCGAAGACCTTGACGCGATTATCGCCTGCGGGTTCGAGATTGATCGACGCGAAATCGGCGACGACGTCGGGCGTGATGTATTCGTGCGGGTCGCCCATTTCGTAGAGGAGCTGCTCTTTGACGGACTGAATGTTGACGCGGCCGCCGGTGCCGTCGTGTTTGGTGACGATGAACTCGCCGTTGGGCGACGCTTCGATGATCGGGAAGCCGATGTTCGCCATGTCGGGGATGTTTTGCCAATCGTACTGGCAGTTGCCGCCCAGCTCGATTGCGGCACCGCATTCGATGATGTGGCCCGCGATCGTTCCGGCCGAGACCTTGTCCCAGTCGTCGAACGTCCAGCCGAATTCGTGCATCAGCGGAGCGAGCGTCAGTCCCGTGTCGGTCAAGCGGCCGCCGACGATGACGTTCGCACCCAAGCGAAGCGCTTCGACGAGCGGCGCGGCACCGAGATAGACGTTGGCGGACTGGACCTTGTCACGTATCGCGGCGAGCGGCGTGCCGTCGTCCATGCTGTTGATCTCGACGCCGTCGGCGATGAATTGATCGAGGCGGTCGAGAACGTCATCGCCTGTGACGACGCCGATCTTTACTTTGCCTTGCAGGCCGAGTTCGCGTGCGACGTTGGCGATGGCTTCGGCGCAGCCGGTAACGTTGACGCCGCCGGCGTTTGAGAGAACTTTGATATTTTTTTCGACGCAATCGGGCAGGATCTCGCGCATCAGTTCGACGAAATCGCGCGCGTATCCGGCCTTCGGGTCACGATTCATCTGCTTTTGGAGAATCGACATCGTGACCTCGGCCAGATAATCGAGCATCAAGTAATCGATCGGCCCTATGCGAACCTGATCGACCGGTGCTGTTAATAGATCTCCCCAAAAGCCCTGTCCGCCGGCTACCCGCACTGTTTCCTTCATAACGTTAGTTTACAAGCGTCGGCGGGCAAAAGAAAACGGCCAACGGACGCTCTTTATCCGTTGACCGCTTGGCTAAATTGTATAGAACAAACTACGGGGTCGGCTGCTTGGCACCGCGGACGGCATTTCTGCCCCTGCGATAGACCCATTTCGTTCCGTTAGCTGTTTTAACGGCAACCCATTTGCCGCCATTCCAAGATTTGCTGGCGACCCATTTCGAACCGTTCCAGGTCTTATTACCAACCGTTGTGCCAACGCGGCGCGATTTTTTATAAACCTTTTTGGTGGTCTTCTGGATCTTGTCACCCATTTTTCCCATCATCGTATCCTGGGCAGTTACGGATAGATTGCCGCTGGACCCAATCCCGCTTCCAACAAACGTGATGGTCAGCACAAACGCAAATGCAATAAGTATCGAATTAATTTTTTTCATTGAAGTTTTTTCCCTCTCTTCTGGATTTAATAACAATTATACCACGCAAATATTTTATAAATTATAAAAAAATTTGTATGTATGCTTGCGCACTAAAGCGAGCGAACGTTGGCAATGATAAATTTCACGATGTCCTCGGTTGACGTACCGGGCAGAAACACCTCGGCAACGCCGTTCGCTTTTAGCGGGGCAATATCTTCGTTCGGAACAATGCCGCCGACCAGCACGAGCGTGTCGTCCATGCCGTTTTCTCTCAGCAAATTGACGATTCGCGGACAAAGCGTGTTATGGGCTCCGCTCAAAATCGAAATCCCGACCGCATCGACATCTTCCTGCAACGCGGCCGAAGCGATCATCTCAGGCGTCTGACGCAGCCCGGTGTAGATGACTTCCATACCGGCATCCCTGAGGGCCCGTGCGATAATTTTTGCCCCACGGTCGTGGCCATCGAGACCAGGCTTAGCGACTAAAACTCTTATTTTTCGTTCACCCATGAGAGTCAGTATATTAACGCGCTATGTCGCGTGAGCAAACTGCGCGTCTGGATATATTTTATAAATCCATATTTGGCGAGCCAAAGACGCATCGAAGTTTGTTCCCAAAGCCGACTTGCCGTTTGACAGCATTGTACATTTCAAACCAGCCGTGAGTATTGACCCATAATGGATTGTAACTCGTAAGCTGTTTAACTATTCCATAACGCGGCTCTTCCGTTTCCGAGACAAACGAGCCAAACAGACGATCCCAGATGATCAGCACGCCGGCATAATTCTTGTCCAAATACGGATTATTCACGCCATGATGAACTCGGTGATGCGAGGGCGTGTTAAAAAGGTACTCTATCGGGCCGAGACGATCGATGATTTTGGTATGAATCCAGAACTGATAAATGAGATTAGCTCCGTGCATCGCGGCAAACATCCACGGGGCAAACCCAAGCAGCATCAACGGTGCGTAGAATATCCAGTGCAGAATGCCCGAAAACCAGCTTTGCCGAACCGCGACGCTCAGATTGTATTGCTGGCTAGAATGGTGAACGACATGGAAGTTCCAGAATAGCCGTGTTTCGTGGCTGACGCGGTGAAAGATGTAATACGCCAGATCGTCTGCGACAAAAAGGACAGCCCACGACCACCACGCATCGACCGGGAATTTGTACGGAGCGACCTCGTAGAAAAAAAGATAGATGTACCCCGTGCCAAGACCAAACAGGGCACCGAAAACAAGGCTCATAAAGCCCAGAAAGATATTATTCCATGTGTCTTTTCGGTCTGAATATTCAGCCGGAGCACGAAAGCGTGACCACAACGCCTCTGCCGCAATCAGTAGCGCGAAAAAAGGAATTGCGAGAACCGTCGGACGCAGCATAAGGATAAATTACGGCATTGTGGGGCCGGTTTCAAGCGAGAGTGGTTTCTCGCTTCCGGAATCGCGGCCGCGGGGGACATTCGAGTCGCTCTCTACCTTTCTTCATCTAGAGCGGTTACGTTACCAGTGTATGGGATAACCATACCTGGCGAACCATCAGCGGTTTCGACTGGAGGGTGAGCATCCTGCTCGCCGGTGCGGGGCGAGCAGGATGCTCGCCCTCCAGTCAACCCGTGACTGCCCTAGTACGCCTTGGCAAATACGACGCGTTTGGTTGACGGCTGTCCGGTCAGAATGCACTTGCCGGATTCCTCCGGGGCGTCGAGCGGAATGCAGCGGATCGTCGCCTTGGTTTCCTGTTTGATCTTTTCTTCGGTCTCGCTGGTGCCGTCCCAGTGGGCGTTGACAAAGCCGCCTTTTTCGATCTGGGCTGTGAAGTCGTCCCAAGTGTCGACCACGTAAGTATTTTCCTCGCGATAGCGAAGCGCTTTTTGGTAAATGGCCTGCTGGATCTGTTCGAGCAGTATCTTTACGGTGTCAACGACCGTGTCGATTGCGACCGACTCTTTCGTCAACCTATCGCGGCGGGCGACTTCAATCGTTCCGTTCTCGAGATCCCGCATTCCGAGGCCGAGGCGGATTGGGACGCCTTTGAGTTCATATTCGGCAAACTTCCAGCCCGAGCGTTGATGGTCGGCATCGTCATATTTGACCGAGATACCGGCGGCTTTCAGCTCTTCGAAGATCGGATTTACCTTTTCGCTGATCGCAGCGAGATCCTCAGGAGTTTTGTAGATCGGAATGATCACAACCTGAATCGGTGCCAGTTTTGGCGGAAGCACGAGGCCCTGATCGTCAGAGTGGGCCATGATCAAGGCTCCCATCAGCCGAGTCGAAACGCCCCAGCTCGTCGCCCATGCATATTCCTGTTCGTTCTCACGGTTTACGAACTTAACGTCGAAGGATTTAGCGAAATTCTGCCCAAGAAAGTGCGACGTCCCGGCCTGCAAAGCCTTGCCATCCTGCATCAGTGCTTCGATACAAAGCGTGTCTTCGGCACCGGCAAAACGCTCGTTCGGCGTCTTGGTTCCCTTCAGAACGGGCATCGCCATCCATTCTTCAGCAAATGTGGCATAAACGCCGAGCATTCGCTCGGTCTCCTCGACGGCTTCCTTCTTGGTCGAATGCGCAGTGTGGCCTTCTTGCCATAGGAATTCGGCGGTGCGGAGAAAGAGGCGCGTACGCATTTCCCACCGGACAACGTTGCACCACTGATTTATGAGCAGGGGCAAATCGCGCCATGACTGGATCCAATTGCGGTAGGTGTTCCAAATGACGGTTTCCGATGTGGGGCGAATGATCAGCTCTTCTTCGAGTTTGGCGTCGGGATCGACAACAAGGCCCTTGCCATCAGGATTAGCTTTGAGGCGATAATGGGTAACGACAGCACATTCTTTAGCGAAGCCTTCGGCATGTTCTTCTTCTTTTTCAAGGAAGGATTTTGGGACGAAGAGGGGAAAATACGCATTCACGTGGCCCGTCGCTTTGAACATGTCATCAAGCGCCCGCTGCATTTTTTCCCAAATCGCGTAGCCGTAAGGTTTGATGACCATACAGCCCCGAACTGCGGAATTCTCGGCCAGATCAGCCCGTTTAACGATCTCGTTGTACCATTCGGAATAGTTTTCCGATCTTTTAGGAAGTGCTTTAGCCATAGGTCAAAATAACTATAATACGGCAAATGGGTGACGCGGACAATTTGCGTTTATTTTTGGACGGTTTTATTGTTATTCTTTTGGTATGGCGGTAGCGAAATTAGTAGCGAAAAAATCTAAGTTGATGACCGTTAGCGAGTATCTCGCGTTTGAGCGAGGTGCGTTCGAACGGAGTGAGTTTATCGACGGTGAAGTTCACCTTATGGCCGGCGAATCAGGCGCGCACGCCGATATCTCAGTGAACTTGACTGGAATGCTCTACACTCAACTGAAAGGAAAGAACTGTCGGGCTAGGTCAAAGGAAACCAAGGTGAAAACCGGTGCCCCGTCACCAAAAGCAGCGGCGAACAGTATGAAAGGGATGTTTTCTTATCCCGATATCCTCGTTGTTTGCGGCGAACCCAAATATCATGATAGGCACAAAGACATAGTTCTTAATCCAAAGGTTGTTATCGAGGTTCTAAGCAAATCGACGGAGAAATTTAACCGCGAGGGTAAGTTTACGCGGTACCGGATGTTTAACGACACTTTGTCCGATTATATCCTCGTAGCTCAGGACAAGCCGATGATCGAGCGATTTGTTCGTCAGGATGACAACACCTGGAAACTTTACACTTACATCGGAATGGACGCGATTTGCGCAATTGACTCGATTGAATGTACCCTACCGCTTTCGGAGATTTACGATCGCGTGGAGTTTTCAAAGGAAGGGTTAGCGTTTCTAAAAGAGATCGCCGGCGAATAAATGAGCGAATTTTTACTTGATTTCGGCGACACGGCTACGGCTTTCGCGGACAAGACTGACAGTCAGCTAAAGGAAAAGCACCGTATCTTCCGGTTGCTGAACTCCCCTTTTTTCAACTCCATCGGCGCAACGGCCGCGAAATTTGCCCTTTCGATCGGCCTGCCGGTCGAAGGAATCATAAAGTCAACTATTTACGAGCAGTTCTGCGGTGGCGAGACAATCGTTGAGTGCGAGCCGACCATCAATCAACTCGATCTGGCCCACATCGGAGCGATCCTGGATTACTCAGTCGAGGGGAAAGCTACCGAGGAGGATTTTGACCGGACAAAGGACGAGATCATTCGAACGATCACGAGGGCGAAGAATGATCCGAAAATTCCGTTTGCAGTCTTCAAGGTCACTGGCATTGCGCCGCTTGGCACGCTTGAACGCCTAAGCCGGAAAAAGAAACTCGATGCCAAGAGCCAGGCTAAATGCGAACGAATTTATAAGCGAATAGGCGAAATATGCGAATTTGCCTATTCGCTCGGCCAGCCCGTTTTCATCGATGCCGAGGAGTCATGGATACAGGACGCCATCGACCGCATCGCGATAGAAATGATGGAGAAATACAATCGTGAGCAGGCGATCGTTTTCAACACGCTTCAGCTTTATCGCACCGACCGGCTACAGTTTCTGAAAGAATCGCGGCGTCAGGCGAAGGTTGATGGTTATATTCTGGCCGTTAAACTCGTTCGCGGCGCCTATATGGAAAAGGAGCGTGAACGAGCGGTGGAAATCGGCTATCCATCGCCGATCCATGCATCAAAAGCCAGTACGGACCAAGATTACAACGCCGCGATTGAGTATTGCATGAAGCACCATCAGGCGGTCTCTTTTGTGGCCGCGACACATAACGAGTTCAGCACGAGGCTTGTAGCCGAGATGATGCATGAGGCTGGGATATCTCCAAACTACCCAAATATTTGTTATTCCCAACTCTACGGCATGGGCGACAACATTTCCTACGTTTTAGCCTCGAAGGGCTATAACGTTTCAAAATACGTGCCTTACGGCCCGGTTGCCGACACCGTTCCCTATCTTATCCGCCGTGCAAACGAAAATTCGTCAGCCGCCGGTCAGGTCAGCCGCGAGTTGGAAATGCTTGCGAAAGAACTGAAACGGCGAAAGCTGGATTGAGCTTTCATAGGCGCAGATCGTACGTCAAGCAGCCATGTTTTGTCCAAAGTGTGGAAAATCAGAACAGTCGCCCGAAACCTACTGCCGCCAGTGCGGTATTTTTCTGCCCGATCTCTCAAAACCACTCAAAACGGGGCAGACGCCGCAACAACACCTTACGGCCAATATAGTTTTGAGTTCGATGACGATCGTCGTAAGTTTTACCCTGGCGATTTTACTATGGACGATGCTTGGTCCAATCGAAAACGCCCACCCGCTGATTTTGGTTACTGCCGGGTTATTGTTTGCAATGGGCTGTTGGCACATCCAGACGCTGTGGCGAACGCTCATGCTGAGAAAGCATTTGAAGCAAAGTAAACGACAATCACCAGAGGCGGAAGTTGGAACGGCCACGATCCCGACAGGGAAACTGCTCGAAGAGGCTGATTTTGAGAATATAGTTCCCTCGAGTGTAACCGAAAAAACGACGCGGCACCTCTCGGGCGCCAGGGTCAAGCCCTCATCTTAATCCAAGCACCAAACGCACCGAACGATCTGAAACCTCGCGTTTCGGATCATTACGCCATTTGTCGAGTGGTTCGATTTCATCAGCGGTCAACGGAATATTTGAGAGCCTTGCTACCTGTGTGCTTTCAAACGCTCGGTTGGTCAACGCAATGTGTGAATGGCTGACGGCTATGCTGTCCTGAAACAGCGCCACCGCCTCGGCTGTCGCAACATCCGGAAAGAAATCGTTGTACGCCGCGACATGCCATATTCTATCGCCGTCGCTGTCATCGGCGGCAAGGACACGCAAAAGGGCGAATCCTGCTTCTAACTGAAAAACAAGGAAATCGCCGGGTTTGAAATTCTGCGACATATTGACGAGATTAGCATACCGGGCGTGTTTGCTAATAAACTTATCGGGTATGAATTCGGGACTCGACAAACAGGCGATGCTTGATGTTGCTATTGAGGAGGCCAAACTTGGCCTGGCAGAAGGTGGAATACCGATTGGTGCGGCTCTTTTTGACGCCGAGGAAAATCTACTCGGTCGCGGACACAATCGGCGTATTCAGGAAAACGACCCTTCGGTCCACGGCGAAACTGACGCCTTTCGCAAGGCCGGTCGCCAGCGAAATTACCGTGACACGATAATGGTGACGACGCTCGCCCCTTGCTGGTATTGCAGCGGCCTGGTGCTGCAATTCGGCATCGGAACCGTCATCGTCGGTGAATCACGCACGTTTCAGGGCGGGATCGATTGGCTCCGCGAACACGGTGTTAAGGTCATCGATCTGGATTCTCAGGTGTGCGTCGATCTGCTCGGCGCCTTTATCGACGCACATCCTGAAATCTGGAATGAGGACATTGGCGAGGAATAGCCTTACTTTCCACCGACGATCACTGGTAATCCTTTCGCCAAATACTGCTTGTTAAAATCGGCAATATCCTGCGATTTTACGCTCGCGTATTTGGTCAATTGAATATCGATCAGCGAAGTCAGATCGGTAAATACCACATAGGCCGAGGCTGTCGGGCCGTCGTCGGAACTGTCAACGAACGAACTCAGCGCCGCAAGCTTGTTGTTTAGCCGGATCGGAAAATTCAACGCATCTTGTCCGCTGCGGATCTTCGTCTGATGCAGAGTTTCCTCGACCTCAGTTAGTTTGGTGACGATATCTTTTGCCTTGTCGATGAGGTCCTTGTTTTCGGGCTTTAGCCGCCTCGATACGGCCTCGATCTGCGCTCTCATATCGCGAAGCTCATTGATCGCGTTATGAGTATCGGTCAGCTTCGCACCGATCTTTTTCATGAGGTCAAACTGCTTACCAAAATCCTCCTGCGTTGTCGTCAGCCGCGTGTCGGCCTTGACGGCGAGTGGCTCGGTTGCCACGGCCTTACCATCGACCGTCAATCTTACCGAATAATTTCCCGGTGGAATTCGCGGCCCGGCGAGCGATCCGCCCCACATTATCAAACCCTGAATTGTCACGGCATTTGGAAGCCGATAATTCCACGCGAAAGTATTGAGCCCAACCTCCGCCGGCGGTTGAGGATCACCTCCACCGCCAAACCCGCCTGGACCCGCAGGGGGAGCGGAGACGGGAGCGTCGATCCGCCGTGTGAATTTGCGAAGCACGGCATTTTGACTATCGAGAAATTCAACCGTTACTTCCCTCGTTGGCTTGTCGCGCAAATAATAGTTAACCACAGCCCCGCTAGCCGGATTGCGGCCGACGGTCGCGGTCGGCGAATTGCCGCCAAAACCGCCCCCGCCCGCTGTCCGGTACGCATCTTCCGGCTTAAAGAGAAATGCTGCCGCCTTTTCCGCCTCCGCAAGCTGATATAGCACAGGCAGATTGTCGAGAACGTAGAACGACCGGCCCTGCGTCGCAACGACCAGGTCTTTCTCGCGTTTTTGCACCGTTAAATCGGTTATCGGAACGACCGGCAGATTTAGCTGTAAACTCTGCCACGATTCGCCGTCATTGGACGAGTAGTATAATGATCGTTCGGTTCCCGCGAACAGCATTCCACGCCGGTTCGGGTCTTCGGTGATGGCACGGGTGAAATGATCGGCCGGGATGCCGTTTACGATTTTTTTCCAGGTTTTGCCGTAGTCGCTGGTTTTGTAAAGGTACGGTTTTTGATCGTCGTTTTTGTAATTGGCAGCGGCAAAATATGCCGAGCCGGCATCGTGCGGCGAGGCTCGAATGTGGTTTATCTGGATCCATTCCGGCATGTCCTTCGGCGTGACATTTGCCCAGCTCTGTCCGTTATTTTCACTCACCTGCACGAGACCGTCGTCTGTCCCGGCCCAGATAACTCCCGCTTTTACCGGCGACTCATCGACGGAAAAGATCGTGTCGTAATACTCGACACTAGTATTGTCGCCCGAGATCGCACCGCCGGAATGTTTCTGTTTTAACTTGTCATTGCGGGTAAGGTCGGGTGAGATCGGCTGCCACGATTGCCCCTCGTCCATAGAGCGAAACATTACATTCGCCGCCGTATAGAGTGGATATTTTCCGTTTGTTTTGTGAGGCGAAAAGACGATGGGGAAATTCCACTGAAAGCGATATTTTGTTCCCTCTGCGCCTGATCCCATCGGGTTTTCAGGATAAACGTCGATGTTGCGTTCCTGGCCTGTCCGTCTATCCCAGCGAGTCAGTAATCCGTCGTAGCTGCCGGCAAAGACGATATCGGAATTTTCAGGATGCGGAGCGATCCAGCCCGATTCCCCGCCGCCGACTGAAAACCAGTCACGTTCGGTAATCGAATTGCCGTCCGAACGCGATGCGATCCGAATCGTCGAATTATCCTGCTGGGCTCCGTAAATGTTGTATGGGAAATCGTTATCCGTCGTTACTCTATAAAACTGTGCCGTCGCCTGATCCTGTTCGGTCCAGGCCCCGCCTGAATTGAAACTAACGTTCGCTCCGCCGTCGTTGCCGTTTATCATGCGTTTGGCGTCGTTAGGCGCGATCCAAAGGTCGTGATTATCACTATGCGGAACCGGTATGGTCGTGAAAGTTCTGCCGCCATCGATCGATTTATGAAATCCTACGTTTAAGACGTAAACGGTGTTTTCATTTTCCGTATCGGCGTAAACGCGATTGTAATACCACGGCCGCTGTCGGATCGCCGCACTTTCGCTCACCCGCTGCCACGTCTCGCCCGCGTCGTTTGATGTAAACAGCCCGCCGTCCTTATTCTCGACCATCGCAAAGAGGCGGTTCGGATTCACTGGTGAAACCGTGATGTTCATCTTGCCGTTAAGGCCGCTCGGCAAGCCTCGATTTCGTGTGATCTCAGTCCAGGTATCGCCGCCGTCTGTCGATTTGAACAGCCCGCTGCCCTCGCCGCCGCTGTCCATTCGGTATGGCTTTCGGCTGACTTCCCAGAATCCGGCGTAGAGAGTATTCGGATTCGATGGGTCCATCGCCAGTTCGCTGGCACCGGTTCCGGAATTACGAAAGAGAATTTTCTGCCAAGTTTTGCCGCCATCTCGCGTCCGAAAAACTCCTCTTTCGTCATTCTTGCCCCAAAGATGGCCGATGACCGCGACGTAAACGGTCTCCGGATCTTTTGGGTGAACGCGAATCCGGGAAATATGCTGAGAATCGCCGAGACCGATGTGCTTCCAGCTTTTGCCGCCGTCGACCGATTTGTACATCCCGTCGCCGCTCGAAACATTGCCGCGCAGCGTCTGCTCGCCCATGCCGACGTAAAGCGTATTCGGATCGGAATCCGCCGCGTTTATCGCCCCGACCGAACCAGTTTTGAAGAAGCCGTCGGATACATTAAACCAGTTAACACCGGCGTCGGTAGTTTTCCAGACGCCGCCGCCGGTAGCCCCGAAATAGTAAACATTCGGCTGCCCCGCGATGCCCTCAACCGCCCCGACGCGACCGCCGCGAAAGGGCCCAATGGACCTAAACTGAAGATTCTTTAAGGGATCGGCTTTGGCCGCGGACGACGCCTGAGCTGAGATCGTTGGAACGACGAACAGCAATAGAAGGATATGAAGACCAACGCACCAGCAAATCAAACGAACCGAGATTGAACGCACTTATTTTACCTGCCTTTAACGAAAAGTTTTTGAAAAAGAGATTACTAAAAACTTAATCGAAACCGCAGAAGAACACAACTTCCGAGAGGCGATCATCCGGCAAGTCAGCATCAAAAAGACCGTCGCGGGCCGGGCTCCGGGGGCTGGGTGAACGCCATCGGCCCGCGGGGCGTGCGCCATCGCCGCGGTCCTCTCAACTCTCCAAACTCCCCAAACTCTCGAAACTCTTGGAGTCAGCCTGGAGATATTTTGGATTTAAGAAGTTGCAAAGAGATCCTTTTCCGCGTCCTCGCGGTACATAGCCCCGCTCCTTTAGGGCGGGGTAAGAGGGGGATTTTTGGATTTCCAGCCCGTTTTAACGGGCTTACCTTCAGTCTGGCTTAAGCCGCCGGAGTAAGGACGTTAAAACGCCCTGACAATCATTTCCCGAACCTAACCACGAGCCGCGTGAACGCGACTGAACTGGCGGGCAGGACCTTGGAGTTCCGACGATCAAAGAGACGGTGTCGTCCAGCATAATAAAAGTGACAATGGTCGCCTGGGACGACGGCAAAACCCGTTTTGAGATCGTCGAGCGAATAGAAAACGGTCAAGTTCGTATCTCATCCGCGATGATAGACAAAAATACTTCGTCAGACCGATGGAACCAGACTCCCGGCGGCTCAAAAGAATCGCAATATTGCAGGCCTTTGCCCCGTTTTTTAGTATTTCGCCGAGCGGAAAAGCTATGCTTTTCCGGCAGTCTTAAATAAACTCTTGCGGCTATGCCGCTGTTCTTTTGGTTGGCAAAAAAGAACGGCGGCGTAGCCGCGAGGTCTTTTGGGATGCTCTCGGAAAAGCACAGCTTTTCCGCTCGGCGGGTTATGCATGTGTTCCAGACCCACCATAATAAAAGTGACAATGGTCGCCTGGGACGACGGCAAAACCCGTTTTGAGATCGTCGGACGAATAGAAAACGGTTAAGTTCGTATCTCATCCGCGATGATAGACAAAAATACTTCGTCAAAGCGATAAAACCGGACTCCCGACGGCTCAAAGAATTGCAATATCGCAGGTTTGACCCCAATTCTTCCCTCGGGCTATGCCCGAGTGCTGTGCGGAAAGGCTGTGCCTTTCCGGGGGCTCTGATCTTGCTCTCGCGGCTATGCCGCCGGTCGGGGAGGCGTAGCCTCGGGGATTTCTATTAAGAGTCTTACGGAAAGGCATAGCCATTCCGCACAGCACTGCGGCAAAGCCGCCGAAAGCGGGGGCGAGTGAACGCCATCGAACGGCGAAGCGCGAGCCATCGCCGCAGTGCTCTTTCATTCTCACTTTTCACTTCTCAGTTCTCACTTCTATTCCGCTCCCCAAACTCTCTAAACTCTTGGAGTCAGCCTGGAGAAATTTTGGAATACAAGGAGTAGCAAAAAGAATCGCGAGAATGGTCGGCCCGACCGCAATTCTTGGTGCTCGTCGAAGAATCACACGGGGTGACCCCGTTCTTATAGCTTTTCCGTGCCTTTCAATTCTTCAAAAGTTTCTTTCCAGGCTTCTACTTGTTCCCCGTATTGTTTATCTGTCCGATATGCAATTACCAGGACGGTAGCAGAAACCGCTAAGAAAACTATAAACTTAAGCGCGGTTTCTGCTGCATGGCCCAATGTAACAAGATTGCTGATATTAAGTTTCCAACAGAATGCCGAGAACGATCCGATTATCAATATGGGATAAGGCAGTAGAAACTTCCTCAACCAACTTTCGCGACGTGTTCCAAGACGCCCGTTTCGCTTCTGTCTGACAGCCCTCAACCTAGTTTCCCACCCGAGACCAGTTTCCTTGCCTTCAAAAAAAACAATTAGATAAGCTCCAACTTTGGAAATACCTTTTTGAAAACTCAAATGAATAAGCCAAAAATACGCAGGGATTGCCGTTGCCACGAGAAGAACAACGGGAAGCTGATTAGCGAGCCCAAGGCCTAATGCGACACCGCAAGTCGTAATCATCGCCAAAAGGTTTCTTTCTCGTGCATCGAATTGGCGCGCGATTGTCGTCCGCAGCATTTTGTATTCTTCGAGTTGAAAATCTTTTTTTGAATCCGTTTTCATGCTAAGGCGATAATAGCAAAATGAGAAAGCTGTGGGTCAAGAAAGCTGAGGGTCAGGTCTGGGATATTGCGATTTTTCGAACGGTACAAATCGCGAGAATCGCAGGTCGTCACCAAGAGTCTGCTCATCTTTAAAGGATCGATTCATCAACAATATCGCGCCAACGAATGTACGGAGCAAGGTTGTCAAAAGCTTCCAAGTCGATCCAGCGATTCTTAAAAGTACCGGATTTTGTCAGCAGCTTCATCTCCTCCCTGATCTTGACCGGAATTGTCGTATCAGTGTCGTCATCGAAAACATAAACATCAAAAGCACGTCCTAGCCATTGAAACGGCAGTTTTTTGCACGCGTGGTTAATCCGTTGCCCGTTCACAGCATAGCACTCGCCAAGGATCGAGTCGCTTCGCGTCCAGAGGACTATCCATCCGACAACTTGGTTGTAAGGGTACGGATTTCCCTGCCCTTCCCAAAAGTAGTTATACGCCGGATGGGCTTTAAGCTCATCCATGGTAAGTCGCGGAATAAACGTGAGACTTCGGTTCAAATAAAGTCGGTTTAAGTCGGCAACCAATTTCTCCGGATCCTTGCGATATACCGCGATTTCCAATACTCGTTTTCCGTACATATATTCGATCTGAGCTATTTCTTTCCGCTACGTTTAACCAATTCGGGAACGCCATCACCTGGCCTAAGATAAGTTTCGAATTTTGCGTTTGGCATAACTCGTTGCAATATCTTCCCCACCGGTTCCTTTGTCCTTTTACTTTCTTCCGCAGCGTCCGCTAGTAAGTCGCCAGAAAGCATTTCTCCCTCTGGAGCCTGTATGATGGTACCGCGAATAAATGGTGCAGTGTTTTCGTCGTCCGCTACCGTCGAATGCTCGGTTAGAAACTCAACCATTTTTTCGTCCTCAAGAATTCCAATTCCGTCTCCGCGATACGCTTGAAGGTGCACTGAATCACCACACTGGTCTCGAAGCTCAATGAAAAAAAGATCTTCGTCGGTGAACTCCAAATGGAAGTCATTGAATCTAAGGAAAATACGGTCGTCAACCTTCATCTGGATGTGGTAGTGAGGTCGAGTTCCCGAATGACTGTCGGTATGACCAACCCTATCGGTCTGACCAACCGAAATTGCCCATTCGATGTTTTTAAATCTGACCGTGGTCTCAATATACGACGAAGCGGATACTTCATCCTTTAGGTCGTTGATATTGGCGATAGGATTCTCGTAGTTTGCCAACCATCTAAAATAGGCGTCTAGCCTAAAGTAGCTGCGAGGTCCGTTAAGATAGGGTGAAAAGTGCTTCTTCCTAATACCGGGCGGATACAGAAACCAATGCATACAGAATTTTTTAGGAAAGAAGGACGCATTGGAGGATTTGCAAAGAAAGCACATGCCTTTCAGCATCGCTGCCTCGAACTCTGCGTACATCTCGCGATTTCTTCTTTCCTGACGTTTATTTTCTAGCTGGATCTTTTCTGGCGGAATGGATTCAATATAACGATTAAGATCTTTCTTACTATATGGATTCATAAAATGTGTAAGAGAAAAGGCATCGCTCTTTCGAGCGAAGCCTTTGAAGCTAAAAGCCAAGCTCAGGAATTACATTCCCATGCCCATGCCGCCCATAATAACAATGGAAAGTGGAGAATGGAAAATTGAAAATGAAAAGCCGGAGGTCATTTTGTCACAACCTCGGCGGATTTGTCGCGGGTCGTGCGACGAAACGATTATAGTGTTACGAATCGTGCGACGTTTCTTTATGGAGGTGGTGATGACGGCTGTTGTAATTCATTGCTGCTTCTATAGAAGTGAAGCCCTCAATGTAAAAATTGGTTCCGCCACAAATATCTGGAAAGTCATCGTAAGGAGTTCGAATGGTTTTTCCAGTCATTTCCTCAGTTGATTTTATTCCGTAGACTTCAAATACCGCCTCACCTACTAGGCGAAGACATGTCGTCCTTGACAGTCCGCGATCATGGCCTCGGACATCCATGACATCAGGCGAAAAAATATTTTATCACAAGGGAAGATGCACAATGAGTTGTTCCCATTCGTCGTCGCGGCTGCATTCGGCGATCGCGACGATCTCTTCGATGGCTCGGCCTATCGGGAAAGCTTGGCGGATCAGAAACAAGCCACGCATAGGTTTGCCCGCGAGCAGTCGAGAGCGGGCGTGAGTTCCCATTGTGTTGACATCGTGAGAGATGACGATCCGATCTTCGTTAGCAGCGAACTCCAGAATTAACGGGTCGCGGAATGAGCGTAATCCACAATCTTGTACTCGAACAATATCAAGGTCGGGAAGGCGACGTCGGACGCCGGCAAGCATGAAGTGATTAAAATCTTCGTCGGTGAGAAGCCGGATCATCTTTTCCAGTCTGGGTCTAGTCCGTTCTTGCGAGCAAGTATTTTCTCCCGCATCAGCCGAACCCCTTCCTGGGCATTGCTTTCGGCCCGCAATTTTTCGAATAGGAACAGTTGCCGCTCAAGATACGCGTCCACCTTTGCTTTGTTGTGAAGGTAGTATGCAATAGCCGCGTGAATCTCGGCGAGGGAGAGCGTGTCGAAATTGCGTTGGATCTCGACGGCATCTTCGCCGCGGTTGAAGGCGTAGACTACTGAGTCGAGCGAGACGCGGGATTTGCCGACCTTGAGGCCGCCGCCTTCGACGAGACGTACAGGTTTGGGAATTGTGCCGACTATCGAGGCCATAATATTCCTTATATTATCATAGGATTCTGACGTTTGGAACAGAAAATGGCTTCGCCTATTGTTTGACCAAGCGTTTTTGTCAATTAAATGAACCGTCGAGTTGCATGCCCCGGTCGCTATAGCTCGCGGTACTGACAGGCGGGTGCGAGTACCCGCGCTCCCGGTTTTACAGTCCCATGCCGCCAACGTTCCAACGGCTCCACATCAGGCTGCGATTTAGAGATCGGCGTCTCGATAGTCTTATTACACAAAATCATGGGGGTCAGGTCTGCGATTCTCGCGATTCTCTTTCATTGGCATCCTCATAGGCCGCTGTTACCGATTTTTTCATGTTGGAGAATTCCGCGTCCGTTGAGGTTCGGATCGCTCGCGGTACTGATAATTGGTTGATGCTTTTTCCGCAAAAGACTTTTGACCAGTCAGCCAAAAACCTCTACCAGTCAGCCTCAAATCACAGGACAGGGCACCTTTTATCATAAGCCAGATGCTTGTTTATCGCGACAGAAACACCGTCATACTTTTTTGGAAAAGTCAGTGTTTATGGAGTCCCCGAGCCATTGTGTTGCACAGAATGTGGCACGTGCCACACTTTTTGTCGGGCTAAATATGGCAAAAATCGGTAACAAGTTTAAACTTCAAAAAGTTCACCACCAAAATTGATCAAATTGGACCCCTGCCGGACGAAAAAACAGACAGGCATCGCGGAAGATGCGGGTCGCACGATAGTCAAAATTATCCTAAAATGACAAAATACCAGTTGCATGCAAAAATGGGCGGATGAAAACCTGCCCAGATATTTGGGTTATGAAATAGCTAGAAGGAACGATGGCCAAGGCGAGCCTAAATCGGCTGTTGGAATAGCACAGGATAAATTAGACGAGCGATAAAGAGATAGATAAATGATAAATGAAGCAGTCATCATAAGTGCGGCACGAACGCCGACGGGAAAGTTTCAGGGTTTATTAAAGGGGTTTTCGGCACCGGAACTCGGGGCAATTGCGATTAATGAAGCCGTTAAACGCGCTGGAATAAGTGGCGAAAAGATTGACGAGGTCATCATGGGCTGTGTCGTCGCGGCGGGACAAGGACAGGCCCCGGCACGTCAGGCTGCTCTGAAGGCTGGCCTTCCACCGGAAGTTTCGGCGTTGACGATCAATATGGTGTGCGGCTCGGGTTTGCGAGCTGTTGCATTAGCATCGCAGGCTGTTCAACTCGGTGATTCTGAATATGTGGTTGCGGGCGGTATGGAATCGATGTCGAATATTCCATACGCCCTGCAAACGGCCCGCGACGGGTTTCGCATGGGGAATCAGACGGCGACTGATCTGATGATCCATGACGGTCTGTGGTGTCCGTTCGAGAATTGGCACATGGGAAATACCGGCGAGGTCGTGGCCGAAAAATACCAGATTTCACGCGACGAACAGGATGATTTCGCATTCAATTCGCATCGAAAAGCTCACGAGGCCCAGCTGGCTGGTCGATTTGCTGAGGAATTGATTCCGATTGAAATCCCACAAAAAAAAGGCGATCCGATCATCCTGGATTATGACGAACCTGTGAGGCCCGAAACGACGGTTGAGAGTCTCGCAAAACTTCGCCCCGCGTTCAAAAAGGACGGCGGAACGGTCACGGCCGGCAATGCTCCCGGCGTAAATGACGGAGCTTCGGCATTGGTCGTCACTTCGGCAGAGAATGCGGCGAGCCTCGGTATCGAGCCGCTGGGCCGCGTCGTGGCGTGGGCGAGTTCCGGTATCGAGCCAAAACTAATCATGATGGCCCCGGTAAAAGGTGTTCAAAATGTACTGGCCAAAGCCGGGTGGGACATGAAAGATGTCGATCTTTTTGAACTAAACGAGGCGTTTTCCGTCCAGGCACTGGGAGTGATGAAAGAACTGGGGCTCGATTTGGACAAGGTCAATGTGAACGGTGGTGCGGTCGCTCTTGGACACGCGATTGGGAATTCGGGCGGACGCATTCTGACGACGCTTCTGTATGAGATGAAACGTCGCGGGGCAAAACGCGGTGTCGCCGCACTGTGTCTCGGCGGTGGAAATTCGGTTGCCCTTGCTGTCGAGCGTGACTAGCGTACGCTTCCTGCAACAATTTTTACGGCCCTTCGTACAATGTCTTAGATGAAGGAGATCGTCCTATGAACACTCATGATAAAGCTCGGCTGCTCGGGCTTTTTTTCTGGCTATTCACGGCATTTAATATAGTGCTCGTCGCCGCGATTGCGATCATTTATGTCGCCATTTTTGGCGTATTCTTTTCGCAGCAGCCTGTGAGGCCCGGTGATCCGCCGCCGGAGTTGATTATGACGATCCTGATCGCTGTTTTTGCGTTCGCTGTCATTTTTACCGTGCTGTTTTCCATACCAAAAATCGTCGCTGGTTATGGCCTGAGAAACAACAAGCCATGGGCCAGGACGTGGGCGATCGTTGCCTCGGTTATGGCGTGCATGTCGTTTCCCTTTGGTACAGCCATCGGCGTTTTTGGGCTAGTGCTTTTGTTTAGCGACGAAGGGAAGAAATATTTTGAGAATGCGGCATATCGCGGCCAGTTAGCCGGTTCGGGCTCGCTCGCTCCGCCGCAGCCTAATAGCTGGCAATAGATTATTTCGCGTCGGAGAGCAAATTTGTGGGCGGTTGGTAAACAAATCCGGCCGCTCATTTGTTTTGTCCGCGTGATTTGGATAAATTCATATTTTGCTTTCGGAGAAAAAACTTAAATGAAAGAAATTATTGGCGTAGTAGGCGCGGGAACCATGGGCAACGGGATTGCTCAGACGGCTGCGGCCGCTGGTCTTGAAGTAGTAATGTGCGATGTGTCGGCGGAATTTGTCGAGCGCGGCGTTGCAAACATCAGTAAGAGCCTCGATCGGTTTGTTAAGAAAGAAACGATGACCGAGGCTCAGAAAAGCGAGATTCTCAGCCGCATTACGACAACTACGAATCTCGATGATCTTCAAGATTGTAATCTGGTCGTCGAGGCCGCGTCGGAGAATTTTGAGGTAAAAAAGCAGATATTTCAGCGTCTCGACGCCATTTGCGGCCCCGAAACTATCCTCGCGACAAACACATCATCCATTTCGATAACAAAAATAGCGGCAACGACAACACGGGCCGACAAAGTCATCGGCATGCACTTTTTCAATCCCGTTCCGCTTATGAAACTGGTTGAGGTTATCCGTGGAATTGCAACATCTGATGAGACTTACGGGATCGTCCGAGACCTCTCGGAGAAGCTCGGTAAAGTTCCTGTCGAGTGCAACGATTATCCCGGCTTTGTCTCAAATCGCGTTCTGATGCCGATGATAAACGAGGCAATTTTTGCGCTTCACGAAGGTGTTGCGACAAAGGAGTCGATCGACGAAATCATGAAACTCGGCATGAATCACCCGATGGGCCCGCTGGCTCTCGCCGATTTTATTGGCCTTGATGTTTGCCTGGCGATATTGAACGTTCTGCACGACGGTCTCGGCGATCCAAAATATCGGCCGTGTCCGCTCTTAAAAAAATACGTTGACGCCGGCTGGCTCGGGCGAAAAAGCGGCAGGGGATTTTATGATTATCAATAGCCGGGAACGCAGGCGCCCTCGCCTGCAAGCGTTTGAAAAACGCTGAGGAACATTAGGTCTCATTCAAGTTGATTGGAAATTGACCAGATCACGCGGGAGGAACCGGCGTCGCAGGCGAGGGCTCCCGCGTCCCGGCTTTTGGCCCTGTCTGTAAACCAATTGGCGCTTTGCTGCGTATCCACGAAGGGAATTATCTTATGAGAAGAATAGCATTCGTTTTGATTAGCGGGCTAATGTTTGGTCTCGCCGTATCTGCCCAGATCAAGGTTGCTCCGCTCGACATTAACGAGCGGACGCTGGCCAACGGTTTGAAGGTCGTCTCCGTTCGCGACAACTCAAGTCCAACCGTCTCGATCCATGTCTGGTACAAGGTCGGTGGGAAGGACGACCCGCAGGGAAAATCGGGCTTTGCCCACATGTTTGAGCACATGATGTTCAAATCGACCAAAAACATGCCGAATGAGAAGATGGATCGGCTGACCGAAGATGTCGGCGGTTTTAATAACGCCTCAACCTGGGACGATTTTACGAATTACTACGAGGTCGTGCCGTCAAACTACCTCGAAACGCTGCTCTGGGCTGAGGCCGAACGGATGCAGAATCTGAACGTTGATGATGCCAATTTTGCGTCGGAACGCGATGTCGTCAAGGAAGAATTTCGGCAGAGCATCCTCGCCAACCCGTATGGCCGGTTTTACGAGTATATCAACAGCCTGTCATACACGACGCACCCATACAAACGCGGCGTAATCGGCGATCTTGACCAGTTGAGTGCCGCGAACTCAGCCGACGCACGGGCGTTCCACGCGACTTATTATCGGCCCGACAACGCCTATCTGATCGTCGTCGGTGACTTCGATCAAAAGCAATTTGATGCATGGACCGACAAATATTTGGGTAAGGTACCAAAACCAACTTCGTCTATCCCACGCGTCACGACCGTTGAGCCGCCTCGGACAAAGGAGATCCGTTACGAAAAAACGGCCCCAAACGTGCCGTTTCCGGCCGTCGCCATAACCTATCTCGGCCCGAAATCAAACCATGCCGACAACGCGGCCCTCGCATTGGCCGAAAAAATACTGAGCGGCGGCGAAAGCTCGCGGCTTTACCAGACCATGGTTTACGAGCAGCAAATCGCCCAGAGCGCGTCGTTCTCCATCGATGACAAGGTTGACGGCGGATTACTCTATTTGTCAGCTATCGCGAGCGATGGCAAATCGGCCCCGGAACTCGAGCGATCTCTGCTTGCCGAATTAAAACGCATCCAGGATAAAGGCGTGACGCCGCAGGAACTTGCTAAGGCAAAAAACCAGATGATATCCGAAAATATTCGCGATATCGAGACAAATGACGGCAAGGCCGGTGCGATCGAGGACGGCGTCGCGTACGAAGATAATCCCCGGGCCGTGAACTCATGGGTATCCAGCTTGCAGGCGGTGACTGCCGCCGACATTAAACGAGTGATGCGAAAATATTTCACCGATACAAATCGCGTTGTGATTTATTACACGAATGAGGGAGGCTCAAAATAATGAGAAGCAGTTTTTTGGTTTTTGGTTTTAGGTCTTTGATTTCTCTGTGCCTCTGCGTCTCTGCGGTTACTACGTTCGCGCAAAACGAACAGCCGCCTGCTCCGGGGTCGCCCAGGTCCGTTTCAATTCCTGCGGTCAAGGAGAAAAAGTTGCAAAACGGTCTCACGATTGCCTCAGTCCGGAAAACAGCATCGCCAATCGTCACGATCCAGCTTGTCGTCAAAAACGGAGCCTCGGCTGAGCCGGAAAACAAAGCTGGTCTCGCCGACCTGACCGCGGCAATGCTGACAAAAGGCACAAAGACACGCTCGGCTACGCAGATCGCCGAGGCTGTTGAATTTCTCGGCGGCTCGATTGCCAGCGGCGCCGGCTGGAATAGCACGTTTGTCTCAGTGACCGTGACATCGGACAAGGTCGCTCAGGCGATGGCCATTCTTGCCGATGTCGTGCTTAATCCGACCTTCGCAAAGGGCGAACTCGACTTGCTAAAATCGCAAACCCTCGACGGTCTAACGTACAATCTCAAACAGCCCTCGTTTCTTGCTAACTACGTTGCAAGCAAATACAGCTTTGGCGAACACCCGGCGGGCGGTACAAAATCGAGCGTCGAATCGATCACGGAGAAGGACATCGCTGATTTCTATTCTAGAAACTTTAAGCCCGAGGAAGCGGTCCTCATTTTTACCGGAAATACCGATCTGATTCCCGCCACGAACCTTGCCACGCGGTATCTTGGTCGTTGGAAACGTTCCGCGATGCGGAGCGGAACCGGAACCGGAACGAGCATCGCCTCAGGGACGATTCCGTTGTTTCGGCGAATGCTCGTTATAGATCTGCCAAAATCGGGCCAGGCGGCGGTGGTTTACGCAAACCGGGTTAAGAATGTTAATCGTTCCGACCCACAGTTTTATAGTGCGTCGGTGCTAAATTCAGTTCTCGGCGGCGGATATTCTTCGCGGCTGAATTACGAAATTCGCATAAAGCGCGGCCTCAGTTATGGTGCCGGCAGCAGTTTTGCGTGGCGGCAATCGTCGGCGAATTTTGGCACGCGGGTTCAGACCAAAAACGAATCGGCTGCCGAGGTCGCCGAATTGATCCTTGCCGAATTGAAGAAAATGACCGATGTCTCGGTCGGTGATGACGAGCTTGTGCCAAGAAAATCAGTACTGACCGGCAGTTTTGGACGCAATCTCGAGACCACTGGCGGCCTTGCGGCGGCGCTGGGCGATATTTATTCGTTCGAGTTGCCGACTATCGTTCTGAACTCGTTCGTTCCGAACGTAAATGGCGTAACGAGTGCGCAAATCAGAGAATTTGGATCGCGTTATCTGCCCGGCGGCGACATAATTATTGTCGGTGATTACATGATCTTCAAGGAAGATCTCGCCAAACGGTTTCCGGGAATCAGGATCGACACGATCAACGCCGACGATCTCGATCTGAGCAAGGACAACTTGCGTAAATAATTTTTTTGCTCGCGAAATACGCGAAAACAACGAAATATTGGTAGATTAGACACAGCCTTTTTTCGTACCTTTCGTGTTTTTCGCGGGCAAATTCTTTCATGCATCAAAACTTGAGAACATTTATCGATCTGCTGCGACGCGAAAGCGAGATCGTAGAGATTTCGGTTGAGGTCGATCCGTATCTCGAGATCGCCGAGATACATCGGCGCGTGATCGAGAATCAGGGAAAGGCATTGCTTTTTACGAATGTTAAGGGTTCGACGTTTCCCGTCGTCACCAATCTTTTCGGAACAAGAAACCGGATTGATCTCGCATTTGGCCCGAAACCGCTCGATTTTGTAAAACGTGCCGTCCATGCGGCCGAAAACCTGTTGCCGCCGAAGCCCTCGAAACTCTGGGAGTATCGCGACCTTGCAATTTCTGCCCTGAAATTCGGTACGAAATCCGTCCGTCATGCTCCGGTTCTCGAAAACCGACAATCGACTGTCGATCTCGAAAAATTGCCCCTTTTGCAGCTTTGGCATGAGGACGGCGGGCACTTTGTGACGCTGCCACTGGTTTATACCGAGAGTCCAACGATCGGCAAACACAATCTCGGGATGTACCGCATCCAGCGTCACGACAAGGCATCGACAGGCATCCACTGGCAGATCGGCAAGGGCGGCGGTTTTCATTATTTTGAGGCCGAAGAGCAGAATAAACATCTCCCGGTTACCATTTTCCTCGGCGGCCCGCCCGCGATGATTCTCTCCGCCATCGCTCCGCTGCCTGAAGATATTCCGGAATTGATGCTCGCTTCCCTCCTTAATGACGGGAAGATTACGACCGCTAAAAATCCACTCGGGGCTGACCGTCATCGCCTGATCGCCGAAGCCGAATTTGCCATCTGCGGCTGGGTCGCACCGCACGAACGCCGTCCCGAAGGGCCGTTTGGTGATCATTACGGCTACTATTCGCTCACGCACGATTATCCCGTTTTCCGTGCCGACGCCGTTTTTCATCGAAAAGACGCGATTTTTCCGGCGACGGTCGTCGGGAAACCGCGTCAGGAAGATTTCTTCATCGGCGACTATTTGCAGGAGCTTTTGTCGCCGCTGTTTCCGCTCGTGATGCCCGGTGTTCGCGACCTTTGGAGTTATGGCGAGACAGGATTTCATTCGCTTTCCGCAGCCGTTGTCAAAGATCGATACGCCCGCGAGGGCCTCTCCGCCGGATTTCGCATCCTCGGTGAAGGCCAGTTGTCGTTGACCAAATTTCTGCTGCTCACCGATCAGCCGCAGGACCTGCGCGATTTCAAATCGCTCTTCGAACACATCCTCGCACGCGTGGAATGGCACCGCGATCTGTTTATTTTTAGCCAGACCGCATTTGACACGCTCGACTATGCCAGCGGGAAGATCAATCACGGCAGCAAAGCGATTCTGATGGGTTTTGGCGACGCCAAACGGGATCTCGCACGCGAATTCAAGGGCGAAATTCCAGCCGGTATTACGCGTGCCGAGGTTTTCTGCGGCGGCTGTCATCGTCATCGAAGGCGAAAGCTACGAAAATGACAAAGATCTGGCCGAACGGATCGCAAAAACGGGAAATTTTGACGATTGGCAGGTCGTTGTCATTCACGATAATGCCGACTTTGCCAAATCGACCGAGAAATTCCTCTGGGCAACCTGGACGCGTTTTAATCCGGCGACCGATATCTACGCCAAAGAAACGACCGTTAAAAATAACCACATCGGCTATACCGCACCGATCGTCATCGACGCCCGAATGAAGCCATGGTACCCGAAAGAGGTCGAGGCAAGAGAAGATATCGTCAAACGCGTCGATAATCGTTGGAGCGAGTATTTCTAACTGGAGCGCGAGCATCCTGACTGGAGCGCGAGCATCCTGACTGGAGCGCGAGCATCCTGCTCGCCCGCCAAGGCTTCCGACGGCGTTACGCGGGTTTGGAATAGCTTGACGTAAAACGAAAACACGGGCGAGCAAGATGCTCACCCTTCCAGTCAAAATGGTGAAACCCTGGCAAGTAAAGATTTTTACCTTCCTGGCACTAGGCTTTGCAGTCGCGCTCGTCTGCCTCGCTTACGCCTATTTTATCGAACCTCAACGCCTCGTCGTCCGACATGAAACGCTTTCGATCAATAACTGGAACCCGGCATTCGACGGGCTAAAAATCGTGATGCTCGGCGATATACATGGCGGGTCTAATTACGTCACCGAAGAAAGACTCGGTGAAATAGTCGCCAGGACCAACGAGCAAAATGCCGATCTCATCGTGATGCTCGGCGATTATGTTTCCGAATCGGTCGAAGACCAGCCGGTTGAAAAAGTCGGCCTAAAAATGCCGATGGCAACGATCGCGACCAACCTTGCCGGAATGAAAGCAAAATACGGCGTCTTCGCGGTGCTCGGGAATCACGACGGCTGGTACAACGACGATATAGTCGCGGGCGAATTCGCGCGAGTTGGATACAAAGTACTTCGTCACGAGGTCGCGGTAATCGAAAAGGACGGCCAGCGGCTGCGTATTTTCGGGATGATTGACCACCTGAAACTAAACAAAACGTGGAAGCAAACGTCAGCTGACGCCAAAGCGATCGTCGATCAGAGCGGCACAGGAGATCTCGTCGTTTTGCAGCACAGCCCCGATCTTTTCCCGATCATCACGGGCGATCTATCGATCTCCGCCGATCTGCGGCTAATGCTCGCCGCTCACACCCACGGAGGCCAGGTCTGGCTTCCCGTCTTTGGGCGTCCTGTAGTCCCCTCATTCTTCGGCCAAAAGCTCGCCTACGGCCACATTCGCGAAAATAATGTTGACCTTTTTGTCACGAGCGGAATCGGAATGAGCGTTTTGCCGATTAGATTCATGGTCCCGCCTGAGATACGCGTGCTGACGATCAAAGCCGAACCATCGGCGTAAAACGTAGGTCGTTTTTGGTCTGTCTCATTTATTTCTAGAAAGTTCTAGACGGTGCCGAAGAAGAGCGAAATGCCAAAATTCTCGCGGATTTTTATTCCCTTACGTGTGCTAGCAGACAAACGAAGGGCGTTGTAGTAGGCATAATGTGTGCAAGTCGATATTTGATCGAGAAATTTCGGGGATTAGGAGACAAGGATGAATAATCTTTTACGAGGCGGGCTGGCTGGTGCCGCCGCTTGGAAACTCGGCGGCGGTCTGTTTTCGACAATTAGGGGTAATGGACAAAATAGTTGGTAAAAACCTTTTAAAGCTATGATGGGAATAGGGTTATGGCGATGAAAGGTTATGAATAAAAAAAGTGCTTTTATTGTGCGAGTAAAATCGTATCGAAATACGGTATTCAGGAGGGTGTTCAGCGGTATAAATGTGCTGTTTGCGGGAAAGTTTTTTCGGGGACGAGACGGCTCGATCCGCAAAAAATATGGCAAGAATATACGATCGGCAAGCAGACATATTCTCAGCTCGCGGTGAAATATAATTGTTCCGCAAAAACGATCCAGAGAAAAATCGATGCGGTAAAAGTCGAAACAGAAAACACATTTCCAAGCGTTGTAAATGTGTTGATGGATACGACATATTTTGGAAGAGCATTTGGGGTAATGGTTTTTAAGGACAGCCTTACGGGGCAGATATTATTCAAGCGATATGTGGATCAGGAAACCAATAAATTATACCTTTCGGGAATCGAAGAAATAGGACGCAGAGGCATCGAAATACAGGCGATTATTTGTGATGGCCGGAAGGGTTTATTTCAATTATTTGGCAGTGACCTGCCTGTTCAAATGTGCCAGTTTCATCAGGTGGCCATTGTCAGAAGGTATTTGACCAAGAACCCTAAAATGCAGGCCAGTATTGAGTTATGGGAACATACACTGCTTCTGACACAAACAGATAAGGAGAGTTTTGCGGGCGGATTGGAGGCGTGGCACGAAAAATGGAAGGACTTTTAAACGAACGAAAAATAGATCCGCTCGGCAAAAACAGATACGTCCATAAAAGGCTGAGAAGTGCCTATCGAAGCCTCAAAACAAATCTGCCCTGGCTCTTTACCTGGTACGATTATTTGGAGCTGAAAATCCCAAATACCACCAATGCAATTGACGGGCATTTTGCCGATTTGAAGAACAAATTGAGAAACCACAATGGATTATCAACGGCTAGAAAAAAGAAATTTATCGATGAGTTTTTTAAGGCATAACGGCTTCAAAAAATATCAAAGGGCCGCTAAAAAACAGCCCTCTGATCTGACATTTTTGTCAGCCGTCAAGCTATCCCTGGCAGGTTGCTCTCCAGCAGAGCCTACTTCCGTTTTGCTTGATATAACAAACTGTAGCAGATATTTTGAAACTTAAATAAACCCAGAAAATAAACACCAACTATTTTGTCCACTTGAACAAAACATCTAAAAATTACCAACTATTTTGTCCATTACACCGACAATTATTATTTTCTTGCTTGTGTTTTGGCTACTGGGAAAGTGTTGAGCTGCTAAACAAGACCGGGAACGGAGATTAGTGGTCTGGTGCCTGCTGGTGAGTTTTTAATTCCGGCGGCGTTTTCTCAGACTTTAGTGAAGTGTCACCATCGCTCAATGAGATTCCGAATATTCGAGGGTTATTTATGAAATCAGCGAGCTTCTCGGGGCTAAATGTTGCCCGGACGACCGCTGCGTTTTCCTTGTCGATGGTTACGAGCGTGATCTTCACGTTACTGCCGTCCTCGCGGATGTACATGTAAGCTTGCTGGCCGTCGCGGGAACTCACCCGAAAGACGGAGTTCCAGTCGGCCGTAAAAGAATTTTTAAGAGCGTTCTGCATTTCTAGATCGAGCGTGTCCCGCGAGAATTTCAGATCTTTGAAAAGAGTTACGTTAAAGCTTTTGACGCCAGCGGGACGAATCAATTTAACCGCCGCACGCGCGAGCCAGACGAAGCCAAGACTGACCTTTTTGGCCTGGTATTTAGATTTCAGGTGGCGAACGATTTTGTCATATTCGCTCGGTTTGGCATAGGCTTGCTGCGCGGTGAAAGCGAATGTGAGGAGCAGCAGGGCCGACGCGGTAATTAAGCGTTTTTTGTTCTGCATCGCGGTTACTCCTTATCGTTTTTCGGTTTGGTTTCGATGTCGATGCGGGGGATGTTCATCTTGCCGCTGAGTTCGATGAGCATTTCGATGTCGATCATGCCGATGACGTTGACGACTGCAACGGTTTTGGATTCGGAGAGGACGACAGCCATACCGTCCATTTTGTCGCCAGTGAACATCGTGAAAACATCAACTTTCTGGTTGTTCTTTTTGCTGCGGACATTGGCGAGCTTTTCCCAGCCCGGAGACTTTAGCTGGGACCTCACTTCGTCAACATCTCCCGGATTGTATTCACCTTCTTTTTCGAAGTTATAGACGCGAACGTAGATTCCACGCAGGCCGTTGATGGCGAGAGCGATCTTTTTTGCGTCTTCGTCTTTGACCTTTGAGGTGACACGTTTGGCCAGCTCGAGCAATTTACCGTCAACGTTGACCTCGACAACGTCGCGGGCCTTTGTTTCGAGGCTGTTGAGTTTTTCGAAACGCAGCCGGGCCACGTCCTGAGCATTTGCGACGATTCCGGCGATGAGTAGAAAAAGGATCGCTGTGATTGGGGTGGTTTTGATAAATGACTTCATAGTGTTTTTGTACGCCCGATTGGCGTTGCAAAGATTTCCCGTTCTGGCTGCTTCAGCAGCCTTTTCGCGTTTCGCGGTCAATAGCCACGCGGGCTGAAATAAGACACCGATCTTAATCCTCGGCACGATTTATCGTGTCGGACACGACTTTTAGTTTCGATCCTGTGATGGACAGCGCCAGTTTTAGCTGGTCGTATGCGAATCGTTCTTCGCTGGTGAGCGTGTCATATTTTGGCTCCCGTATTCGGTATTTCGCCCGGACGGCGTTTTTAACCTTTTTCCCTGGCGAGGGTGTGAATAGTGTTGTCACAATTTTGGGTGAATTATCTTTTGCTTTCTCCGCCTCGCCCGTTTTAGTTTCCGCCTTTGTTTCGGCAGCCGGATTTTGCGATACCCCTGGGGGTTGAATTTCAGTTACTTTCGCCGCCATTGACTGCGGTGTTGGCGGTGTCATCCAAAATCCAGCTAATACCGCAAACAGCAAACATGCCGGAACGGCGAATGCCAACGAGAATTTCCACCACGGAGCTCTGACCGGCGTACTTAATCCGACCGCGACCGGAAGTGCCGGCGGTGCGGTTGGCTGATATTTGAGGCCGGAGAGAAGGTTTTCGAGGCCTTTTATCTCGGCGTCATCGCCGGTTTTGTCCCAGAGGTAATCGTTGTTCATCATTTTTCTCCGGCGATGCCGAGTTTCTTTCTCAAAAGGTTCATGCCGCGGTGCAGATTTACTCGGACCGAATCCGGCGAAAGGCCCGTTTGTTCTGCGATCTCGTTTCCGGTCATGCCTTCGACGAGGCGTAATATCAATGTCTCGCGATACGCTATCGGCAGAGACTGTATCGCTACCAGAGCTTCTTCGGCTTCGAGCCGTTTATCTTTTTTGCCCTCGATCTGTTCGGGCAGCTCTTCCGAAGGGCGGCTTCCGCGATAGTGATCGACGACGTGATTGCGTGCGATCCGTGCCAGCCAGCCGCCGAGGGCGTTTGGTTCTCTTAACGAACCGAGATTCTTGTACGCCGCGAGGAAAACTTCCTGAACCGCATCCGAAACCTCGTCTCGCGGCAAACGCGACAGCAAAATCCCGTGTACCAGGGGGGCGAACGCTCCGTAGATGTCGCCAAAAGCTTCCCTGTCGCCCGCGAGGCATCGCTCGACCAGCACGGCAGTTTCGTTTCGCCACTCGGTGACCGGGACTTCACTCTGCATTAGCGGAAATGCATTCAAGGTTATCTCTCTATCTGACATCTAGTTTGCTGCAAAGCGTTTCGGAGAGAGACGCGTTTCATTCCCGTACTCTGATAAAGACGAGCGGAATCGCGGTATGTTAACGGAGTAACCGCGAAATACGCGAAAAGCGCGAAAAAAAGAAATTGTTCCGTGAGTTGAAAGCCCGTCCATAGACGACATTCCCTGTTAAGAGGCGGGTTGCCCGGCGGTGAATTCGCCGACGCACCGGCGGGCAAGCCCGCTTCTTAACGCCCGTGGTTTTACTCATTAACCTACTATTAAGACTTTTATCAGAATTAATGCGTCTAAGATAGCGAAAGCGGGATTTTCTCGTGCTAAAGTGACGTTGACATGTGGGGATGATTAATCTAACCGATGAGCAGCTTGTCGAACTGGCAGTTTCGGAAAATCCTGACGCCTTCGGCGAAATAGTACGGAGGTGGGAACGGAAGATTTTCGGTCTCTGCTTTGGTATGCTCGGCCGTGAAGACGACGCCCGAGACGCTTGCCAGGAAGCTTTTATCGCTGCTTATCGCAACATCGGTAACTTTCGCGGCGAGGCAAAAGTTTCATCCTGGCTGCACCGCATTGCGGTAAACCAGTGTTTGACAACAAAACGGCGGCAAAAAACGCGGGCCGAGGATTTCCTTGATGATGAGAACGGCGAAAAAGAGCGAACATTCGTCGCTTCCCCTCTGCTTTCGCCGGCTCGAAAGACCGAGCAGGCCGAGCGTCTTACTTTAGTAAGACAGGCGGTGGGAGCTTTGCCGACCGATCTGCGGCAGGTGATCGTGATGAAGGAATTTGAGGAAATGACGTTTCAGGAGATTTCTGAAACCTTGGAATTGCCGCTGAGTACGGTAAAAAGCAGGCTTTACACAGCCCTGAAACAGCTCAAGATGAAATTGGAGCGGACACCGGTCGAAGTCGTATGACCATAAATGGTGAATTAGATGGTGAATAATGGTAACAACAGAAACTGCGGTTTTGATGACGTGATGGTCTCGTACATTTATGACGAGGTCAAGAGCGGTGAACGCCGTAAATTTGAGGCGCATTTGGTTGACTGTTCGGAGTGTACCGAGGAGTTTGCTGAGATATCGGGTGCCAGATTTTCTGTCTTTGAGTGGCAGAAAGAGGCTTTCGCCGAACTGCCTACGCCGGAGATCGTCATTCCTTATGCCAAGGCTCGCAAAGTTGAGCCTGCTCAGATCGGATTCTTCGCCGCGCTTCGCGGATTGTTTGGTGGATACGGATTTTCCCTTACGGCGGCGGCTGCGTTGCTCATTTGTCTCGGTATCGGATTTGCCGCTTTGACGCTGATGCGTGGCGATGACCTGGTTGCGACGAATACAGTTGTCGATGCTCCGAACGTTCTGCAAACCACTGTTGTCGATAGACCGTCTGTTAATGATTCACGGGCTGTTATCGGCATAGCTGACACCGTTGTCAGCGACGTTGTGAAAGAAAATATCCCGACGGAGCGCGAAATCAAACCGCTGAAGGCTGCGGTAGAATCGAGGCGTTTGAGGCCCGGAAAGCAGATGACGGCAGAAAACGTTGTTCGTAATAAACGTGTTTCACCGCAAGTACGAAGGGCTCCCGCACTCAGCAATTTTGACGAAGTGGATGATAAATCTCTTAGGCTTACCGATCTTTTTGACGGGATCGGTACGATACGATAATTTTATGAGTCAAACGAAATTTTCACGATCACTCTTATTCCTGGGGTTTGTTCTGATTCTCTCTTCGGGCGTTTTCGCTCAGGAACCAACCGACCCGCCACCGATGGCCAGCAAGCCGGTTGATTTCCGTACGACGGCCCTGCGTCAGCTCGGACTTTCCCAAGAGCAGTTTCAACGAATCCGAAGGTTGAATCAGGAACGGAAACCAGTGATGGATGCCGCACAGGTCAGGCTTCGGCAGGCCAACCGGGCGCTCGATGAGATCATATACGCCGATAACGCAAGTGATGTGGACATTCAGGCACGGCTCAAGGACTTTCAGACGGCCCAGGCCGAGGTTGCCAGGATTCGATTCATGAACGAACTGTCGGTACGTCGAATTTTAACCCCTGAGCAGCTTACCCGCTTTCGCCAATTGCGAGTTCGATTCGAGCAGTTGCGGCCCGGAAACGACCGGCCGATGCCCGAGAACGCTGCCCGGCCACTAGAAAACCGGCGTCCGGTCCAAAAGTTTCTAAAGCCGAATATTCGTAATCGTCCGTTTTAGCTGCCCGCCTTCCCATGTCTTTCGTTCAGGCGACCGTTCTTTGAAAAGATCGGTCGTTTTTTTGTTTGATGTTTGCGGTAGGTTCGTTATACTCTTTGCATACAAAGTTTGACCCTGTTTCTGGATGAATCTGATCACACGATTTCTTTTTGAGTTGCAAGCGATCACGAATCTTCTGTGGCGCTCGATAAAGGGACTGACCAAAAAACCGCGTTATTTCCCCGAGATCATCAATCAAATGGATCAAATCGGCGTCGGATCGCTCGGTATTGTCGTTCTGACCGGTTTTTTTACGGGCGGCGTTTTGATCCTCCAGGCCTATCCGACGCTGGCGTACTATGGGGCCCAAAGTAATGCCGGACAGGGCGTTGCGACCTCGCTGATTCGGGAACTCGGGCCGGTTTTGACGGCCCTCATGGTCGCGGGCCGGGTTGGCTCGGCAATCTCGGCAGAACTAGGTGCGATGGTCGTTTCACAGCAGATTGCGGCGATGCGGGCACTTGGAACGTCGCCGGCCCGAAAGCTCGTGACGCCGCGGATAATCGCTCTGCTGATCACGCTGCCGCTTCTAACGGTAGCCGCCGACCTTTTCGGTCTTATCGGCGGCGGCGTCGTTGCAAAGTTTATCTACGGGCTCGATTCGAACGTTTATGTCTCATCGGTGCGCACCGGAACCGATATCAACGCTCTTGTCACTGGCATAATCAAGCCGTTCTTTTTTGGGCTGATAATTGGCCTCATTTCGTGTCACAAAGGATTAACGACGACCGGCGGAACTGTCGGGGTCGGTGTTTCGACGACTCAGGCGGTGGTTGCTTCATCGATCAATATTATTATAGCTGACTTTTTTCTTTCAAAACTCTTGCAGAGCGCACTTGGCAGCACACTGTTTTAGCGTTAGTTTATGGTCTTCGAAGAGCTACGAAATAACGAACCCGAGCCACAGGATTACTCACGCGTTCATGCGTCCGAGGTTATGGCTCGGCGGCGGCTGCCGGCGATCGAGTTTCGGGATGTCGAATTAGCGTTCGACGATCAGATCATTCTTGACAAGGTTAGTTTTTCAGTCAAACACGGAGAGACAAAATTCGTCCTGGGCGGTTCCGGAACCGGAAAATCCACGATTATCAATCTGATCCTCGGCCTGCTCAAACCCGACGCCGGCAAGATATTGGTTGAGGGCGAAGACATTACCGATTTTGATGATGTCGAGTTGATGCGGATCAGAAAGAACATCGGAATGGTCTTTCAGGAAGGCGCACTTTTCGATTCTCTTTCCGTGTACGATAACGTCGCATACCGGCTGCACGAAACGAAAACGCCCGAAGACGAGGTTGAGCATGAGGTCCGCCGGATGCTGCGTTTTGTTGATCTGGAGGAAGCGATCGATAAAATGCCGAGCGAGCTTTCCGGCGGTATGCGTCGGCGAGTTGGTATCGCGAGGGCGCTCGTTGGAAACCCAAGTATCGTCCTTTTTGACGAACCGACCGCCGGTCTCGACCCTCCGACGGCTAGGACGATTTGCGAACTTGCGATTAAACTAAGAGACATCGAAGATGTATCGTCTATTTTTGTGACTCACGAGATGAATAATCTCGAATACATCTCGACCGAATATGCCCTGCTTGATCGCGAAGGTAATGTACTCTTTGAACTGGAAGGCGAGACGCGGTGTCAGGTTAATACGGAGGTGATTATGCTTCGGAAAGGAAAGATAATATTTACCGGACGCGACGAACCTTTGCGAGAATCGGAAGACCCTTATATCAAACGCTTTTTGCGGGGAAAGTAAAGTATGCCGAGAAGCAATCAAAAACTGACGTTCAGCGAACTTCGAGTGGGTATTTTTATGCTCGCGGCTCTTTTGGTTACGGGTTTTCTGATCTTAAATTCAAGCGGTAGTTTTAATCCGTTCGAGAAAAAGATGAAACTAAAGATCCGGTTTGAGAGTGCCGATGGATTGAGTTCCGGGGCCGATGTTCAGCTCGCCGGGGTTTCGATCGGAAAGGTTGAGGATGTTGTCTTTATGCCGCCGGATTCCAAACCGAACGAACGGATCGAAGCAACGCTCAGCGTCGTTCAGGTCCTCGACAAAAAGCCGATCACCGAACTAATTCGTACCGACTCGCGGGCTCAGCTAGTTGCCACTTCGATTCTTGGCAATGACAAGATGATAAACATCACTGCCGGAACCATTAAAGGCAATCCGATTGATGAGAATGCCGTTTTGGAGACCAGCCCGTCGGTTGGCTTGAATCAGCTCACGTCGACCGGCAACGACCTTCTGGCCCAGATAAACCGTCTCGCTGTTCCGGCTAATGAAATCCTGAACAAGGCGAATCAAGGCGAAGGAACTCTCGGGCGGGTAATTAATGACGAAACTCTCTATAACAGTCTCGACGGGGCCGTCGCCGAGACAAAGACGACGATGGTCCGGCTTCAGTCGACGATCGAGAGGATCAATAATGGCGAAGGCAGCGCCGGGAAGCTGATTAATGACCCGGCACTTTACGAGAACCTGAACAAAACCGTTTCACAGCTCGAAGCGATCTCAGCCGATATCAAGGCCGGTAAAGGCTCGGCCGGAAAGTTCCTCAACGACGAGGCCCTTTACAACGAAACGCGAAATACGGTCGCCGAGTTGAAAAAGTCCGCTGAAAAAATCTCCACAATCGCTGACGATGTGAAATCCATCACGGCTGATCTGAAGGAAGGCAAAGGCACCGCCGGCAAACTGCTGCGCGACGAGAAATTTTATGACGAAGCAAAGGATGCGATTGCGCGTTTTAACGTCACAATACAGCGTGTCGATAAGCTCCTCGCCGATGCCCAAGCCGGAAAAGGTACTATCGGCAAGCTCTTAAACGACGAAACGCTCTACAACAGCATCAACGTAACCGCGAACAATGTTGCCACCTTCACCGGTGAAGGCACCAAGCTGCTCGACGATTTTCGTAAGAATCCGAAGAAGTACCTCCGCATAAAACTCGCCATATTCTAAAAGTTACGTAAAGAATTTGTATTTAGGCATCTGATCCCGTATATTATTCATCAGAACGTATAATATGCACTATCTTTGCATATTTGGTTCGGTTTATGAATAAAAGGTTGCGGCAAAATGCATTGATTGAACTGATCGATAACTCATCGATAAAAAGCCAGTCGGGCCTTGCGGCAACTCTTAGTAAGAAAGGTTTTACGGTTACGCAGGCAAGCGTCTCTCGGGACCTGGACGAGCTTGGGATCGTAAAACAGAATGGTCGGTACATCCGGCAGATCGGCGGCGGAAGCGAAGCGGATCTTGGATCAGTTTCGTTCGATACTGCTGGAGATAACTTGATCGTGGGAAGGTGTTCGTCGGGCCTTGCATCGGCGATTACGGTCAGGATCGATAGAGTCGGGTTTCGCGAGATAGTTGGTACGATAGCCGGTGATGACACGATTTTTATCGCTGTTAAGGATACAGATCGACAAACGTCAGTTTTGGAACGCTTAAAACAAATGTTCGTTAAGGCAATATGAAGTACGCAGACATCGAAAAAATGGGTTCCGTCGTATCAAACCTGATGCTGCCGCGTCGCGTCGGATTTATCGATGGAACACCGGCTCCTCGAGTCGGCGATGTCGTTGTGGTCAAAGCTCTATCGGAAAGCGCGACCTACGGCAATCTCGAACTTCCCTCCGGCCGTCTCGCCAAGATCAATACGGGCGATATTCTGCTTGGCGTACTTGGCAAACGGCGCGCACTGAAAGGCTTTGTCGGTGACGTGCCGGAATCCGTCAACGCGGGCGATAAGCTCCATCTCCTTAACATGGGCGGCGTGATCGGCCTTTGCAAAGGGCATCATTCGTCGTTTTCCGATGCGATTGAGGTCGAAGTGATTGGCGTTGGCTGTTCAGAAAGCGGCGGGATATTGAACATAGGTGACAATGCTCTGAAACCGGTTTCCGAACTTGCGCCGTCCGCTCCGATCGTTATGATCGCGGGCACGTGTATGAACTCCGGCAAAACCGTCGCCGCGACCGAGATTATCAAACAAGCCGCAAATGCAGGTCTGCGTGTCGTCGGAGCGAAAATGTCGGGCATTGCATGTCTTCGCGATACGCTGCACATGCAGGATCACGGAGCGGTTGCGACAGCAAGTTTCGTCGATTGCGGACTTCCCTCTACCGTCGATTACGGCGACCTCGCTCCTGTAGCAAAAGCCATCCTCAATCACCTTAACAGTTTTGAACCGGACCTGATTATCGTGGAACTAGGTGACGGCATTGTCGGCGGCTATTCGGTGTATTCTGTTTTGAAGGATCCGGAAATTCGCGACGCGATCGCGTCGTTTGTCTTTTGTGCTTCCGATTATGTCGGCGTGATCGGCGGAATGTCGGTTTTCGAAGGCCTCGGGATCGACATTGATGTGGTCGCTGGTTCGGTGACGGATTCGCAGATGGGAGAGGATTTTGTTTGCCAGAAATTCGGTGTCCAGGCTGGAAACGCGAGACGTGATGGGAAGCGTTTGTTTGATTTGATCTCGTCAAAGCTCGGCTTTACATCGTTGCCTGCGGCTAAGAAACCTAACGAAGTGGTGGTGACGGCATGAGCAAGATTCGCGTAGTAATATTTGGCGGTTCCGGCTATGGCGGAAGCGAGCTTCTTCGTATTTTGCTGTTTCATCCGAACGCTGAGATAGTCTTTGCAACAGCAAACGAACAGGCGGGAAAGCCGGTCGGCGAGGTGCATAAGAATCTTAACGGGCTGACCGATCTGGTTTTCACCAAGGCTCCCGACGATCTTTCGTCACTCACGAATATCGATCTCGCATTTTTTGCACTACCGCACGGCCAGGCGATGGGTCTGATTCCCCAATTGCCCGAAGGGGTGAAAGCGATCGACCTTTCTGGCGATTTTCGAGTCGATGATGCGGACGTTTTCAAGCAATTTTACAATCTTGATCATGCCGGCGAAATACAGAGCGAATTCGTTTACGGCCTGACGGAAACCAACCGCGACGCGATCAGAAACGCACGATTCATCGCAAATCCCGGCTGTTTCGCGACCGCCACATTGTTGGCGCTCGCTCCGATGGTGAAAAGCGGGTTGATATCTGGAAGATCATTGTTGATGCGAAAACCGGTTCTAGCGGATCAGGTATAAAGCCCACTGCGAACACCCATCATCCGCAGCGAATGAATTCATTTTATGCCTATAAGCCCTTTGCACATCAACATGTTCCAGAGATCGAACAGCATCTGCGTTCCGTTGGGGAATTTTCGAACGAGTTGGTATTCATGACGCACAGCCTGCCGGTTTCGCGGGGCATTTTTGCTTCGTGTTATATCGAAACAACGGTGAATATGACCAACGAAGACCTCAGGAATCTTTATGAGCACTTTTACGAAGGTTCATTTTTTGTTCGTTTTGTCGACGGCTCGCCTGATATTAATTGGGTGAAGAACACGAATTTTTGTGACATCGCAGTCAATTCGAATGGGAAACAGATCGTCGTTTTTTCAGCAATTGATAATCTCGTGAAAGGCGCTGCCGGGCAAGCGATGCAGAACATGAATATTATGTTTGGTTTCGATGAGAAGACCGCTCTGGTATTAACAGGAGGAAATCCGTAGCTCGCCGACGTTGGTGACACGCTCGTTAACACTCGCGTTTCTGCTCGATTGGTTGAAAGAATGAATTTTGAAGAGATAAGAAATATCGAGGACCGTTATCAGGTGGAGACCTACTCGAAGATGGGCATCTCGGTCGATCGCGGCTCAGGGGCGTGGGTTTGGACGAGCGAGGGCGAAAAGTATCTCGACCTCTACGGCGGACACGCGGTTTGTGCGACCGGACACTCGCATCCGCATGTCGTAAAAGCTATACAGAATCAGGCTGAAAAGGTGTTGTTTTATTCTAATCTGGTTTATTCCGGCATTCGTGCAAGAGCCGCTGAAAAACTCGTTTCTGTCGCTCCCGCTTCCCTCACCAAAGCCTTTTTCTGCAACTCAGGAACCGAGGCCAACGAAAACGCGATGCGAATGGCCCGGATGGCAACGAGTCGTGAGAAGGTGATTACGTTCACCGGAGGTTTTCACGGTCGAACGGCTGATTCGATCTCGGCGACATTTCTCGGCAAATATCGTGAGATCGGACGACCAAATGTTCCGGGTCACGTCTCAGCAGTTTTTGGCGATATTGAGAGTGTAAAAGCGGTGGCTGACATGGAAGTCGCCGCGATAATGCTCGAACCGATCCAATCGATGGCCGGCGTGGTCGAGGCTGAACCGAGTTTCTTCCGCGAGTTGCGAAATCTATGCGATGAACTCGGTATCATTCTGATATTCGACGAAGTCCAAACTGGTATCGGTCGAACCGGAAACTGGTTCTTTGGCGGCAGCGAACTCGCCGATGGCGTCGAACCAGACATAATAACTCTCGCCAAATCGCTCGGCAGCGGCGTTCCGGTTGGCGCTTGTCTCGTCAACGACGGCGTCTCATCGGCGATAAAACTAAACGATCTCGGCACAACATTCGGCGGCGGAATGCTGGCGATGGCCGCCGTCTTGGCAACTCTCGAAGCAATCGAGACCGACGATATGATCGAGAACGCCAAGAACGTCGAGCAGCATCTTCGCTATTCACTGAGCGGCGTTCCGGGTGTCGTGGCGATCCACGGCAAAGGTTGTTTGCTGGGAATCGAGTTCGATGGGCCGTGTAAGCCCCTCCATGCGAAGTTGCTTGAGAACAAGATCATTGCTGGAACGTCGAGTGATCCGAAGGTGCTCCGTTTGCTGCCGCCTTTGTGTGTCAGTCGGGATGAAATGGAAGTATTGGTTGATGTATTTCGCCGTTCGCGAGACGAGTGATTGAATCTTCGGGCTTGCCCGTCTATTTGCGGAGAAGCCTGCTTCTCCGTGGTGTCGGAAGAACTTTTCGCGGCTTGCCGCCGCCGTTCTCGCCGCAACGGAACGAGCTCGAAACGATGCATTTCGGCGGCGGCAAGCCGCAAAATCTTTTTCAAAGCTGTCGGAGAAGCAAGCTTCTCCGCAAATAGAGCGGCAAGCCGCGGCGATTTAAAACCTGTTGAACACAGCCTAGTCCTAAGAGATTAACCAGATGAAGCATTTTCTTACAACCTCTGACTGTTCAATAGAGCAACTTAACGCTCTGATCGACTCGGCGGTCAAGATTAAGAGTAGCGAGGTCAAAACTAAGCCGCTCGACGGCAAATCGATCGCGCTTGTGTTTTTCAACCCATCACTGCGCACGCGTGCTTCGATGCAGGTCGGGATCTACGAACTTGGCGGCAATGCGGTCATTCTCGAACCGGGCGGTACTTCATGGACGCTTGAGCATCGCGACGGCGTAGTAATGGACGGTAATAAGACCGAGCATCTCGCGGAGTTTGTTCGTGTACTTGAACGTTATGTTTCGGCGATAGGCGTTCGACATTTGCGGAACTGAAGGACTGGGAAACCGAACGCACCGATCCGATCTTAAATGCGTTTGCCAAATACGCGACGGTTCCGATCATCAATCTTGAATCCGCGATGCATCATCCGTGTCAGTCGATGGCGGATATGATGACGATCCGCGAAAAGCTCGGCGTCGAGAGAAAGAAAGTTCTGCTCACCTGGGCATGGCATCCGAAACCGCTGCCGATGGCCGTGCCGAATAGTTTTGCGCTTGCGGCCGCACAATTCGGCCACGATCTGCGGATCGCTCATCCGAAAGGATATGAGCTTGACGAAGAATTGATCTCCGAGATTGAGCGTCAAGCTGCAGCGAACTGGCGGAAGTGTCGAATTCACAAACGATGTTCACGGCGCGTTTGATGATGTCGATGTCGTTTACGCAAAAAGCTGGGGCGGGAAACAGTTTTACGGCGACACGGACAAAGACATTGAGCACCGTGCGGGTCTGAGGAACGATTGGATCGTTGACGAGGCGAAAATGTCGCGGTCGAACAATGCGATATTCATGCATTGCCTGCCGGTCCGGCGAAACGTGATCGTGACGGACAGCGTGATCGATTCGGCGAATTCAGTCGTGATCGACGAGGCTGAAAATCGGCTTCACATCCAAAAAGCCATTATGAGGGAGCTGATAAATAGGTGTCGCCGCCTTTGGGGTGCGAAAGGAAATCTTGAGATTATGAACAATGAAACACTGGATTTGCTTCGAGAAGCTCTGCCCTATATCCAACGGTTTCAGGGAAAGACGTTTGTCGTCAAATTTTCCGGAAAGGTGACAGAAGACAAGGACAATCTCGCGTCATTGGCCGAGGAACTGGCATTGCTGCATCAAGTCGGGATTCGGGTCTGTGTCATTCACGGCGGCGGAAAGCAATTGACTGAATTGGCTAAAAAACTTGGCGTCGTCCAGACCGTGATCGAAGGCCGGCGGGTGACTGACGACGACACGCTCGATCTAGCAAAGATGATATTTCGCGGGAAGATAAATACGGAAATACTTGCCCAATTTCGCCGTCGAGGAGTATAGGCCGTTGGGCTCTCAGGCATCGACGGCGGCGTGATCAAGGCTGATCAAACGTCCGCCGAAGGATGTTGTGAATAAACAAACCGGCGAAACTGAGACGGTCGATTTTGGCCACGTCGGCGACGTAGTTGAGATCGATGCATCGTTGATAAATACTTTGCTGGACAGCGGCTATCTGCCGGTGATTTCGTCACTTGGTGCCGATGACGATGGCAAAATATTCAACATTAATGCCGACACGATCGCGTCAGAGATCGCGGCAAGTCTAGATGCCGAGAAGCTAATTTTACTGTCGGATGTTAACGGCATTTATCTAGACGAGGGCGATGAAAAAACCAAACTCTCGCGGCTAACGATCGATGATGCCCGGCATATGATCAGCACGGGACGAGCGACCGGCGGAATGATCCCAAAGCTCGAGAGCCTGATAGCCCTATTGAGCCGCGGCGTGCGATCGGCCCATATTATCAGCGGAACGACGCGGAACGCAATCACTCGCAGAAGTGTTTACGGATCGAAGGAACGGGAACGATGATCGTTGAAAAATAAGCTGAACAAGAAGGACTGGAGCGGCAAGCATCCTTGCTTGCCAGCGGTCGAAGACCGCTTAGACGTTGCTGTTTGTTTAAACTTAAGGAATTTGAAGACGAACATCGCAGAAGCTGCGGCGTGGCAAGCAGGGATGCTTGCCGCTCCAGTCCGTATCTTATGGTGCTCAGGGCGGGACTCGAACCCGCACGGATTACTCCACACGCCCCTCAAACGTGCGCGGCTACCAATTACGCCACCTGAGCGAAAAATTATCAAAGAAACCTACTTATTCGCTGGTGCGTTCGCGGCCGGTGCAGTCACTTCGGTCGTGTTCGCCGCCGGGGCAGTTGTCGCCGGTGCCTCAGCCGGTGCAGCATTTACGTTTGCATCCGCCGCCGGGGCCGTATTGGCGTTTGCATCCGGTACAGCGGTATTCGCATTGCGTCTGGTGCCACTGCCGGAGCCTCGGGATTACTCGACAATACAGAAACATTTCCGGTCAAAGCCGGCATCGCGAGCAATAGTGCCGAGACCATAAAAGCCGAAGCCGCCGCGATCGTCACTTTTGAAAGCACGGTCGCGGTTCCTCGCGGAGCAAAGGCCGAACTCGACACATTGCTTGTAAACAAAGCTCCGGCATCGGTTTTTCCGGGCTGCAACAAAACTGCGGCCACGAGAACGAGGCACGACAAGAAGAAAATTCCGTATAAAATATAAACCATCGTAATAAGTGAAAAGTGAAAAGTGAAAAGTGAAAAGTGAAAAGTTCAGGAAACTTTCACCTCCGTTAATCACGATATTTGCAAAACTCTCTGCTTCGAGACTTGCTCCGCCTACCAATGCACCGTCCACATCCGGCTGCGACATCAGGGTCGCGATATTGTCCGGTTTGACCGAACCGCCGTAGAGGATTCTTACCTTTCGCAACCTCGCCGCCATGCGATTCAGCGACGGTCTTTCTGACCGCAGCGTGCATGTCTTGAGCCTGTTCAGGCGTGGCGGTTTTACCCGTACCAATTGCCCAGACAGGCTCGTAAGCGATAATAATACGTTCCATATCGTCGACTGTCAAACCGTTCGAGGCCGCTATTTAATTGCCCTTTGACGACATTTTCCGCATTTCCGGCTTCCCTTTCGGCGAGGATTCACCGACGCAGACGATCGCGGAAAGGCCCGCGGAAAGCGTCGCCTTTGTCTTCTGATTCACCGATTCATCCGTTTCGCCATAAAATTGACGCCGTTCGGAATGCCCGATAATAACGTACGAACAGCCGACGTCTTTAAGCATCGCCGGTGCGATCTCGCCCGTGTGAGCACCAAAATCGTTTTGCACGGCGCAATTTTGCGCGGCGACACGAATATTCGACCCTTCGAGCCGATCGGCGACCGTCTTTAGTGCGGTAAATACCGGCGCAATGACTACTTCGCAATGATTTGCGTTTGCGACAAGCGGTTTTAGCGCAAGCGCGGTATCGACCGCCTCGCCGAGCAGCTTAAACATCTTCCAATTTCCTGCAATGACGGGTTTTCTCATATCTAATCGTCCAAAGAAGCGATGAGGAGAGCGAGAACACCGAGTACAGCGGCGGCCCCAATCCCTATTCCAATTCCTATCTTTGCTCCGGTTGAAAGATTTCTGCCGCCAACCGACTTAACATCAGAATACTTGATAATATTCGAATGGCCCGTCTTATCTACGACCGTAAAATCATCTTCGTTCGCCTGACTGACATAGCCCTTGTGCGTGGAATCGTTGACCAGCTTTACGCTGACCTTTACTCTCTCGCCTAAGCCAAGCTTTTTAATTTTTGTCCTGACCTTATCAATATGTTTTTGCTGATCGGTTTGTTGGTTTTCCGCAAATGACGCAGTTCCATTCGTAAAGCAAAAGACAGCTCCGATGAGAAAACCCGAAAATATTCTGTAAAACATAAAATTCTATTCTCCTGACTTACGACTTTAATTTTGAGTTAGCTTCATTGTCTAACCTACCAAAAACCCGAACGAAACGCGAAAGCATGGTTAATTATTAAGGGCGATGCTATGCTCAAAAGCGGTCAGTGGAATTTATTTTTTCATGTTAACAAATTTTTTGCGTCCCCGCCGCGTCGTCATTACCGGGATGGGCTGCGTTACACCGATTGGTATTGGCCGCGAGGCATTCTGGAAATCGCTGGCTGCTGGAACGAGCGGGATACGGCGAATCGAGAGTTTCGATACGTCGAAATCATCGGTCAAGATCGCGGGCGAAATTCGAGATTTTGACTCGTCGGCTCAATTAAATGTAAAAGATCGCAAACATGTGCCCCGCACAGTCCCGCTCGTTCTCGCCGCAGCCCGCGAAGCGATTGCCGATGCGGGCATCGACACCGACGCCATGTCGCTGGATGAAAAGCGTTCGATAGGCGTCGAGATCGGCACTGGCGGCGGCGGGCTGGCTTTTACCGAAAAACATTATCAATACTGGTTCGTCGGACCGCGAACGGACGCGAGCGTCTATGTGATCCCGGCGTCGACACATGGCGGGCTTTCGTCCGAGATCTCGATGGCATTCGGGCTTCGCGGGTTATCTCATGTAGTTTCGACCGGCTGCACGAGTTCGACGGATGCTATTTTTTATGCGGCTCAGCATATTGCTCTTGGGCGTCAGGACATGATGATCACGGGCGGCGTCGATGCACCGATTGCACCGGGCATTCTGGCGGGCTTTGATCTGATGCGGGTTTTGACACGCAACTGGGACGACGAGCCGGAACGGGCATCGCGACCGTTTGATAAGCATCGTTCAGGAATTGTGGTTGCGGAGGGGTCGTATATCTACGTTCTCGAATCCCTCGATTCCGCACTCGCTCGACAGGCCGATATTTACGCTGAAATCACGGGCTATGGATCGACCTGTGACGCCTATCACAGAGTGCGTTTGGACGACTCGGGAATTGAGCCCGCGAGGGCGATGACAATCGCACTTGATGACGCCGGAATTTTGGCTAAACAAGTCGATTATGTAAACCTGCACGGAACGTCAACCCTGCTAAATGACAGGATCGAGACGACGGCGGTCAAGATCGCGCTCGGAAATCATGCCTTCAATACGCCGATGTCCGCGACCAAATCTCAAGTCGGTCATCCGCAGGGAGCCAGCGGCTCGGCCGGAATCGGTGCGGCCTTGTGCGCGATCAGGACGGGCGTGATTGCACCGACAATAAATTTGGATGAGGCCGATGCCGACTGCGATCTCGACTATGTGCCAAATGTTTCCCGCCAAGGCGGCGTAAATGTCGCGCTTTGCAACTGTATCGGGTTTGGTTCAAAAAACAGTGCTCTCGTGCTGCAGCGTTACACCGGCTAATATGTTCGAACGTTTCAAAAACCGCAGTTACGAATTCGAACGCCTCGATACCGGCGATTACACACCCGCTGAATACGCCCGTTGGCATCGGGAAATGTGGTTCATTCATCGAATTTTCGGCGAAATCCGCGCACTCAAACACTCGCTTTTCCAGACGATCGTCGCAGACGGCAAAGCGAAAACGTCCGTGCTCGACGTTGGAGCCGGAGCCGGTGAACTGCTCGCCGAGGTCCGAAAATGGACGCGTGACCGGGAAATATCCCTCGTCGGGGCCGAAATCAACTCAGATGCCGCAGGCGAAATCCGCAGTCGCAACCTCAATGCCGTTCAGTGCGATGCTCTTCGGCTGCCGTTTGCCGACGATAGCTTCGATTATGTTTTTTGCACGCTTTTTTTACACCATCTCGGCGACGATGATGCAGTGGCCCTGCTCAGCGAAATGGGACGCGTTGCGGCAAACCGCATATTTGTGATTGATCTAAACCGCCACCCGACACCATATTACTTTTATAAAATATTCGGGAGGCTGTTTTTACAGCGATTTTCGCTCGAAGATGGCGCTCTGTCGATACTTCGCAGTTTTACACCGGATGAGATGCTCACTCTGGCCGGGAAGGCGGGACTTAGGGGCGCAAAAGTGGAGCGGTCGAGGGTAAATCGGCTCATCCTGTCGGGCATTACAACGTTTGGCGGGTAAACCCGCCGCTCAACTGATGTAGACTCTAGAACCAGTTCAGCAGCGGGCTTGCCCGCCGGTGCAATTCAGATGGTCGGATCAATAAAACAAATCTACGACATCGCCATAGTTGGCGGAGGGCCGGCCGGTTCGGCGGCGGCGATTCGACTCGCGAATGCCGGACTGAGTGTCCTGCTTTGCGAACAGAAGAGCTTTCCACGTGAAAAACTTTGCGGCGAGTTTATCTCACCCGAATGCCTCGCGGATTTTGCGGAACTCGGTGTAATGCCTAAAATTACAGCCGCCATGGGCAGCGAGGTCGCAGAAACGGTTTTTTTTTCAAGGAGCGGTAAGGGCGTCACTATTCCGAGCACCTGGTTTGGCAACGCCGCCTTCCCAGCTCTCGGGCTTAGCCGATCGCATATGGATGCACTCTTAATCGAGCGAGCATCCGATTCCGGAGTCGAAGTTCACCAGGAAACTGCGGGCGTTGGATTATTATTTAACGAAAAGAGGGTGATAGGGTTGACACTCAGGACAGGGGACGGCGAAAAAAAAGACGTTAACGCGAAACTCACGATCGACGCGACCGGACGGAACCGATCACTGGCGAGGCTCCCCGAGACAAAAAACGTACAAAAAAAACCCGCTAGTCAGGTCGCGTTTAAAACGCACCTGAGCGGAGTCGGCTCAGGCCTGCCGCATGTGAGATTTACGCATACGGCGACGGTTACGGCGGCTGTAACGAAGTCGAAAACGGCCTTTACAATCTATGCTTTATTGTCTCGGCAAAGGACACGAAGCTCGTCGGCAGCGATCCTGAGCGATTACTTCGTGAGGTTGTGTTTCAGAACATACGAGCTCGCGAGGCACTGGCCGATGCAAAAGTCGCCGCGCCGTGGCTCGCCGTCCCAATCGAGCGTTATGGTCGCGGCGAGCTTGTTCCAGCCATCGGACTGCTCACGATCGGCGACGCGGCGGCATTTATCGATCCGTTCACCGGAAGCGGGATTTTACTTGCCCTCGAAAGCGCTGCGAATTGTGTCGGATGCGATCGCTCAAGGTCTTACAGCCGGACACGATTTTGATCGGCTTGCGAACGAATATGCGCGGCGATACGGCTCAAGTTTCAATGCTCGTTTGCGAGTTTGTTCAATTCTCCGCTACGCGACCTCTGCTCCAATTCTGGCCGAAGCGGCCATTTCCCTGCTCGGTTTCAGCGGCTCTCTGCGACGACGAATCGCCGCAGCCACGCGTTTTAGTGCAGCGCCGGACGCTTGAGCAGACCGCCTTGAACGTCGGAAAGCGTGTGCGTCGTGATAAAGGCCTGATTGTCGATATCAATAACCACAGATTTGACCCGTCCGATCTCAAGCCGCGTAATTACGCAATATAAGATCTCCCGCTCATCCTCAATCACGCCGGTGCTGCCCATCCCGCCCTGACCGCGATAGACGGTCACGCCGCGATGCAGCTTGCTCATGATAGCCTGTTTAATTTCTTCGCTTTTTGGAGAAACGATCGTGATTGCCGTGTATTCTTCGACACCGTGAAGAAGGAATTCAATGGTTTTCGATGCCGCCACATACGTCAAGATCGAGTACATCGCCGATTCGACTCCAAGAAAAAACGCCGCTGACATAAAAATGAACACGTTGAGGATCAAAATCACATCGCCGACGCGAAGCAGGTGGCTCTTGCGGCTGACCAAAAGCGCCGCGATCTCGGTTCCGTCCAAAACGCCGCCGCCTCGGATCGCGAGACCAATTCCTGCACCGATAAACAAGCCGCCAAAAACGGCTGTTAGTAGTTTGTCGGGTGTTACATCGGGAAACTTTACTAGAAACAAACAAAGAGAAAGGCCCGCGATCGCAAGGGCGCTCTTGATCGCAAAAAGCCTGCCAATCTGGCGATAACCGATGGCGATAAATGGCAAGTTGATAACGAGAATCAATATTGCCAGCGGAAATCCGAGAACCTCGGCAACCAGCATCGAAATGCCGGTGACGCCGCCATCAATGAACTTGCTCGACAGCAGAAAACCTTTTAGACCGAATGCGGCGCTGAATATACCGAGGATAATCAAAACTGCATTTTTCGCCTCGACGGCAACGGTTTTCATTTTTCGTTCTCAAAGTTCGCTGGGGTTTCGCGGCTCTATTTATCGTCAAGTGCGGCAACGCCAGGCAGTTCGTCACCCGCCAGAAATTCGAGCGTCGCGCCGCCGCCGGTCGAGACGTGACTGATTTTGTCATCCAGCCCCGCCTGATTGACTGCCGAAACCGAATCACCACCGCCAACGATGGATGTCGCGCCGGCCTCGGTGGCCTTCGCGACCGCCTTTGCGATAGCGACGGTGCCTTCGTCGAACGGTCTCTCCTCAAACATTCCCATCGGGCCGTTCCAGAGAATTGTTCTTGCACCCTCGAGCGCTTTTTCAAAGATCGAGATCGTTTCAACGCCGATGTCGAGACCGACGAGACCGGCATTTGTAAATGCAACGGGAATCGTTTTTGTTGAATTCAGCGGATCAAACGAATCAACGACCTGATGATCGGTCGGCAAAATCAGCTCGACACCGGCGTTTTTCGCCATTTCCTCGATCTCAAGCGCTTTCGGCATCATTTCGTCCTCGACAAGCGATTTTCCAACGGTAAACCCCTGCGCCTTAAAAAATGTGTACGCCATCGCTCCGCCGATAAGCAGTTTGTCCACTTTTCTTTTAATGAGCGATTCGATAACCGGTATTTTGTCCGAAACTTTTGCACCGCCGAGGATTGCGACAAATGGCCGTTCCGGATTGTCGAGCGCCTTGCCCAGGAAGTTCAGTTCCTTCTCCATCAAAAGTCCTGCAACACAATCATCGACAAAATGCGTTATACCTTCGGTCGACGCGTGGGCCCGGTGGGCGGTGCCAAAAGCATCGTTTACGAAAACATCCGCATTTGCCGCCAATTGTTTCGCAAAATCGGCATCATTCTTCTCTTCCTCCGGATGGAGGCGCAAATTCTCGAGCAAAAGAACCTGGCCCTCGGCAAGCGCCGCGACGCGTTCGTTGACTTCCTGACCGATGCAGTTTGCTGCAAAAAACACTCGATCGTTCTTGATCTCAGCCATTCCGGTGGCTGAACCATCGTCGTGCGTCACGACCGGAATAGTGCCAGAGCCCGAAATTTCCTGTAGTTCCGGCAACGTGCGCAAATATTCAAAGACCGGCTTGAGCGAGTATTTCGCTGCGTCAAACGGCATTCCCTTTTCTTCCGCCTTCTTTTTGTCCTTGAGCGGCCGGCCGAGATGCGAGGCCAGAATGACCTTCGCCCCATTTTCGATGGCATAGCGAATCGTCGGCATCGCTCCAAGAATGCGAGTGTCATCCTCGATCACGCCATTTTTGATCGGAACGTTAAAATCAACCCGGATAAACAACCTGTTTCCGGCAATATCTATATCTTTTATCGTTTTTTTGTTCATCGTGGATAACCTCGGTTACGCGGAATAAAAGTCGTCGCCCTACGCATGTCATTCCTGTGAAAACGCCTCGAAGGTAAAACTCTTGTCGTTTTCGAGTAACTTTAGGATAAATCAAAACACACGAGGAGACATAAAATGAAACTAAAAATATTTGGGTTCGCGACCAGCTCGGTTTTAATACTGGGAACGCTAGCCATCGGCCAGGAATCAACGATGAAGCAGGAGACGATGATGAGACAGGAGACCATGATGAAAAAAGACACTATGGTGAAGAAGGCAACAAAGATGAAGAAACATCGCAAGAAACGCATTCGCAATAAACACTTGAAGCGATCGATGCGGTCGTAATGCTGAATCCAGAAGCCTGTGCGTGAGCGAGGGCGAAACCCTTCAAGTAGAGGGTTTCGGCCTCCGAGGCCGCGTCAAAACAGTCTTAAGCGGCGGGGCAGCGGCGGAAATTAGCCTGGGGTGGAGCTTTGCGGAACCCCAGGTGCCAAATGCCAAATAAATCGAAAGCCCGCGTAGCGGGCGACCGTGCGAGCGTAAATCCAAGGGTCACGATACGAAACGGGAATGCCTGTCGCCCACTTCGTGGGCTTTAGGTCACCTTTCTGTTATTACCGGGGTTCCGCAAGGCTCCACCCCAGGCTAACTTCCATCGCTGCTCCGCAGCTTAAGAAAGTTTTGACACACGCCATTAGTCGCGGGCTTGTGCATGTTTATTTCAACCCGACCTGCGATTTAGACATCACTTTATCGTTTCTAAATGAAAGTATGATCGATTGATACGATTCGCCTTCCCATTTGTTTACCGAAAATCTGACACCGCCGCCAACTGTGCTGCTGATCTCGGTTCCCTTGCCGCCGAGGGTATTCTCGACCTCGGGCCGGGGCATGCCGACCTTAATCCTGTTGTATTTGTCCATCGATAGGTTGTATTCACCCTTGTTCGACGGTTCGGCGGTCGTGGGCGTACTCGACGGAGTCGAACGCGGCGTCGCGTTGCTACCGTTTTCCGAAAGTTCCTTCAGTTTGTCCGGACACGAACACCCAAGGACAACGAGGATCAAGGCGATTAGACAGATGTTAGCGGTATTTCGAGTCATGGTTTTACTTGGGCCTCAAATGCCTTTGTTTGCAACGAATTTGACCAGATCGCGGACACGGCATGAATAACCCCATTCATTGTCGTACCACGAGAGAATTTTGATACAGGTACCGTCAATTACTTTTGTATTCTCAGAATCAACGATCGAGGAATGTGAATTTCCCTTAAAATCAATCGAAACAAGCGGTTCGTCGCTGACCGCGAGAATGCCCTTCATCGGCCCGCCTGCGGCGTCACGCAGCACCTGATTGACCTCATCCGCCGATGTGACGCGCTCGACATTCATAACGACGTCAACAAGCGACACATTCGGCGTCGGTACGCGGACCGAAATGCCGTCGAACTTACCTTTGAGATCGGGAATCACCAGCGCGACCGCCTTTGCGGCACCGGTCGAGGTTGGGATCATCGACAAAGCAGCCGCACGAGCACGGCGAAGGTCTTTATGCGGCAGGTCGAGCAATTGCTGGTCATTTGTGTAGCTGTGGATCGTATTCATCAACGCGTTCTTGATACCAAAACGGTCATGGATGACTTTCGCAACCGGGGCAAGACAGTTGGTCGTACAGGACGCGTTTGAGATGATGTGGTGATTCGCCGCCGCATACATATTCTCGTTGACGCCGAGTACGATCGTCACATCCTCGCCCTTTGCCGGGGCTGAAATTATGACTTTTTTCACGTCGCCGCGAAGATGCTTTTTGGCTTCGTCCGCGCTTGTAAATCGCCCGGTCGATTCGATCACGATCTCGGCTCCGACCGACGCCCAGTCGATTGCCGCCGGGTCTTTTTCGCTAAACACACGAAAACTATCACCCTCGACCGTAATCTTGCCATCACCGGCAGTGATCGTGTGATCGAGATTGCCCATGATCGAGTCGTATTTGAGCAAATGCGCCAGCGTTTTGGTGTCGGTCAGATCATTGACGGCGACCAGATCGATGTCTTTGTCGCCAAGCCACGTTCTGACAACCGCCCGCCCAATGCGTCCAAACCCATTTATGCCTACTTTAATAGCCATTACTAGATAAATTCCTCCGAAAAGTGCTTACGTTATAAAACTAAACAATATCGTAAACCAGATTGGAATTCAAAGACCCGCGCGAAGCCACCAGTTTCGGAGATTCTTGAAACAAAGGGATTTTGAAAGACGTAGTAAGGTTTTGAGTTTTTCACTTGTAATAAATAAAATCAGCTATTTACGCCGGAGCACTTCATAATGCAACTTTCGCGATTTCGCACTTCTCTACTCCTGCTACTGTTCACCGGCGCCGTGCTGGCGTCCTCTGTAACTGCCGCCCCACAGGAGGTCCCGCAGGTCGCAAAGAATATGCCTGAGCCGCAGACGTTAATTACTGTCAAGGAAGTTGTCACACCGCCCGTGACGACCGCTTCGGTCAAGAATTTGGCCCCGAGCTTGGCCCGCGTCGGTGTCCAGTCGGCACAGACCCTCACTCTTTCGCTGAATGACGCGGTAAAACGGGCCCTCGAAAATAATAATGATATCGAAGTTTCACGCGATGACGTCAGGTTTCAGGAAACCCAGATTCGTTCGATAATCGGTGCCTACGATCCCGTTTTTTCGTTTACGCCAAATTTTACACGTAATTCAACGACCGGGTCGGCCGCAACGAACGACTTTCGCGTAAACTCAAATTTCGCAAAAAATCTCGAGCGGGGCGGTGGAAATTATCAGGTTTTTTTTAACAACCAACGGACCGAAAATGCATTTGCTCAGGCACAGGTCAGCTCCGGTTCGGTTTCGAGCAGCAGCAGTGCTATTTACTCGTCTTCATTTGGGATCAATTACGTCCAACCGCTCGCCCGGAATTTTCGTATCGATAACACGCGGCGTCAGATAACCATCGCCCGAAAGCGGCTGGAGCAGACGGATTCTGATTTCAGACTGCGAGCGACCGACACGATCACTACCGTTCAGCGGGCCTATTGGGACTTTGTGTTTGCACTTCGCAATCAACAAAATCAGGTCGCAAATATCAATCTGGCGCGTGAAAACCTACGCCAGGTCGAAGCCCGCATCGAGGCCGGAGCCGCCGCACCGCTGGCCCGTGCCGAGGTGGCAACCGAGCTTGCCAACCGCGAGGGCGAACTGCTTTTGGCCACGCAAACCGTGGCCAGCGCGGAAAATAACCTGAAACAGCTCGTCTTGAGCGATCCCGCATCGCCCGAATGGACACAGACATTTGTCCCGACCGACATCCCGGCAGTCAGCACCGGGCCCTTGAGCCTCGACGACGCCATGAAAGACGCGATGGACAACCGTTTTGAGTTAAAACGGCTGCGGCTGCAACGCGAGATCAATAGCGAGGACATAAAGTTTTTTCGAAACCAGATAAAACCGCAGATCGATCTCAACACAACGTTCTCGCTCGACGGACTTTCGCGCAGCGGCACAAGCACCGCGACGACGACCAATGTGATCACATCGTCCGCCGATCTGCTTCTGTTTAACGGACTAAATGCGACCCGAACGACGCTCGGTCTGCCGTTGATCGTAAATCCGACATTAGTAATTCCAGCCTCGCCGTCATTCCTTTTCGGAGGATTCAATCGCTCGCTCGCCAATATTTTCCGGACCGACGCTCCGAATTTCTCGGTTGGTGTGACAATCTCGTTCCCACTCCGTAACCAAACGGCAAAGGCAAACCTCGACGGGGCTCGTATCCAGGAAAACCAACTTGCCGCCCAAACGCGGGGTCAGGAACAGACGGTAATCGTCGAGGTTCGAAATGCCGTTCAGGCCGTTGAGACAACACGGCAACGCGTCTTGACCGCGAAGCGGGCCCGCGAAAACGCCGAGATTCAGCTCGAAGGCGAACGCAAGCTTTACGAAGCCGGCCGCTCGACGACGTTTCTACTTTTCCAACGCGAAAACGCTCTCACAAACGCGCGAAACGCCGAAATCAGAGCTGAAACCGATCACAATAAAGCGATAGCGGACGTGCAACGAGCCACTTCCACCGCGTTTCGGGCGAATAACATAACAATAACTTCGCCAGTCGCGATTCCGAAATAGGTCCAGAACCAGTTAAGCGGCGGGCTTGCCCGCCTATGATCTCTTTATCGTGTCCCTCTTACCGACGGGCAAGCCCGTCGCTTAACTGCTCCGCTCACGTTCTAAATCCCCTTCCCTTTCAGTTTCGTCCCAAGTCTGCGAAAATCTAACGGATGAAAATCTCGGCCACGATCATCGTCCGAAATGAGGAACACAACATCGCGGCTGTGTGCGATACGGTTTCGTGGGCGGACGAGATAGTAATCGTGGATTCCGATTCGACCGACCGAACGATAGAGATTGCGGAAAAATATACCGACAAATTGTTCAACCGGGAATGGAGTGGTTATAGGGACAAACACGAATTCGCCGATCAGCAGGCGACCGGCGACTGGATTTTCTGGATCGACGCCGACGAACGGGTAACGCCTGAGTTATGGAATTCGATCGAAAAACTGCGTCATCTAACTGATGCTGAGCTTGCCGACGGTTACAAGATCGCCCGAAAGACCGAGTATCTTGGCCGTTGGATAAAACATTCAGGCTGGTATCCCGATTTTCAAATGCGGCTTTATCGCAAGGAAAAAAGCTATTGGGACGGCGTCGCACCGCATCAGACCGCACGCGTTGACGGGCGAATCGACACGCTCGACGGCGAATTCCTGCATTACACGAAACGCGATCTGGGCGAACATCACCGGGTCACCGATTCGTACGCGACGCTTGCGGCTGAGCATCTTGCCGACCGCGGTCAAACAGTCGGTGCGTTTGGTATATTTTCAAACTCGGTCGCGGCGTTTATTCGGACGTACATTCTAAAACAAGGTTTTCGCGATGGGGTTCAGGGCTTGATTATCGCGGGCTTTACGGCCTACGGCGTCTTTCTCAAATACGCAAAACTTTGGGAGATAAATAACGCAAAAAAATGAAGGCTGTTATCCTATGCGGTGGCCGCGGCACCAGGCTCGGCGAACACGGTCGTACAGTGCCAAAGGCGCTCATTAAGATCGGCGGAAAGCCAATACTGTGGCATTTACTCAGTATTTTTTCGCATTTCGGCGTCACCAAATTCGTTCTTTGCCTCGGTTATCTGGGGGACGAAATCAAGGCATATTTTGACGAAAACCCGACGAGATGGCAGATCGAATTTGTCGATACCGGGCTGGATACAAACACCGGCGGCCGCTTAAAGCGAGTTGAAAAACACCTCGCTGACTCAAACGAGTTTTTTGTAACTTACGGCGATGGTCTCGCGGATGTGAACATCGACAATTTGCGCTCTTTTCATCGTGCACATGGCAAGATCGCGACCGTATCGGCGGTTCATCCGTTTTCAAACTTCGGTTTGATGGATATAGCGGATGACGGTTTCGTCGAACGATTTCGCGAGAAACCGCGACTCAAAGAATGGATCAATGGCGGATTTTTTGTATTTAACCGGGAAATTTTTGAGTATCTAGACGACGACTCCGTCCTGGAACGCGAACCATTCGAGATATTGAGTGGCCAGGCCGAAATGATGGCCTATAAACACGAAGGTTTTTGGAAATGTATGGACACATTCAAGGACAATCTGGAATTTGAGGAGCTGTGGAAAGAAAGCCCGCCGTGGAGGTTTTGGCAGGAAGATATTGCCACAGAGGTCACAGAGAATACTGAAAAGATAGATTAAAATGAATCCTCGTTAACAGACATCTGCAGGTTTAGTTCAGGGGATTTTGGTATTGGAAGAAATATTTTACAGGATTAACAGGATAGACAAGATAAAGAAAAAGAGCTGAGTTAACAAGCTTCGACCATGTTCTCTTATCCTTAATATCCTGTCCGTCCTGTTAAAGATTGTCGACATGCTAGTTGAATTTTAAGAACTGCCCTTGATAAATATCTTGCTTTTCTCTGTGCCCTCGGTGGCTAACCTCGTCCTAAGAACTTATGAACTCATTTTGGAAAGAAAGAACTGCATTTGTAACCGGGGCAAGCGGTTTTGTCGGCGCCAATCTTGTTGCCGAATTGGTGAACCGACAGGCAAAGGTTGTCTGCCTACAGCGCGATGAAACGCAGCCTAATGCGCTAGATCTACTAAATTTACGCGATCAGGTTACGGTTATCCGCGGTTCGGTTGACGATCTGCCGTTGATGTCCCGCATTCTAAATGAATATGACATCGACGCCGTTTTTCATCTGGCCGCCCAGGCCCTCGTCGGCGCCGCCAACCGGTCGCCCGTATCGACCTTTGAATCAAATATTCGCGGTACCTACTTACTGCTCGAAGCCTGCCGTCTCAGCAATAACGTCAAAAGGGTCGTAGTTGCATCGAGCGACAAAGCCTACGGTTCGCACTCGGTTCTACCGTATTCAGAAGATTTCAAACTAAACGCCGTCTTCCCATACGACGTTTCAAAAGCGTGTACCGACCTTATCTCGTTGTCATTCGCTCACACCTTCCACCTGCCGGTCGCCGTCACGCGTTCGGCCAATATTTACGGCCCGGCGGACGTAAATCTATCGCGAATTATCCCGGGCACAATCCTATCGGTACTGCGTGGCGAACGCCCGATCATCAGGTCGGACGGCACACCGGTGCGCGATTTTATCCACACCTCAGACATTGTTGCCGGCTATCTTCTGCTCGCCAAAAACATCGAAACCGCCAAGGGCGACGCATTTAACTTCGGCTCGGGCCATCCCGTCTCAATGCTCAACCTCGTCACGCAAATCGTCCGCCTGATGGATCGCGAAAACGACCTCACCCCCGAAATTCTCTTAAAAACAAAGATCGAAAACGAAATAGACGCCCAATATCTGGCATCCGACAAAGTCGAAAGACAATTTAACTGGACACCAAAAATCGACCTCAACAACGGACTTCGCCAAACGATCGATTGGTACCAAAATAATTGGAATCCTAAACGCCCGTGATGCCGGGAAAGTCAGAGCCGGGAACGCAGGCGCCCTCGCCTGCAAGCGTCGTGCTTCACGACGCTGGAGAACGTGGTGCTTACTCAAGTTACCCAAAACGAGCGACCGTCACGCCGGAGGAACCGGCGTAGCAGGCGAGGGCGCCTGCGTTCCCGGGGAGCAAGGGCTTCTGACCTCAAAACTGATAGGGGTTTTTTTCGACGGCACTTTTGACCAGTGGGGCAAATACCTTTACCAGTGAGGCCCAAATTGCCCCGCTGACGGGAGTTTTTCTGTTACCAGTTGCGTTTTGTTTTATTGCGGATTTGATGCCTTGCATTTTCGTGGAAGGTCGATGTTTATTGAGTCCCATGCTATCACAGCGCACCAAAGTGTGGCACGTGCCACACTTTTTGTCGGGCTAAATCCGGCAAAAATCGGGGACAGGTGTAAATTTTTGAGATTCACAGTTGGCGCGAGCTGAATTGCGAAAAAAAGCTGTCCGGGAAAACGGAATTCCCGTCGGGTACAACGCCGTTTGCGCTCCTTTCATCATACTGTTGGAATTAACCGTGTTTTGCGCTATATTTCGGAGTGGGATGAATAAATTTTTTGCAACTGCTTTTGTTTTGCTCGGTCTCGCCGGGGTGTCCTTAGGGCAGAAGGGCGTGGATGCTCAGACTAAGACGATAAAGGAAGAGGGCAATAAAGTTACGACGCGTGGGAATGACGTTTCCCGCTCATTCGATTGGGGAAAGGACAAGACGAAGGTTCGCGCGCAGCTTGCAAATCCGTATAAATTTACATCCCGCCGCGACGTTCTAGTTGGCATGGTCGTGGACGCTTTGCGGGAAAAGAAGATGGTTGTTGACGAGGCCTCGTCGCGGCCCAGGAACGGTATTATTATCACGCTGCCATTCGTCTTTGCCAAGGGTTCGGTGATCACGCAAAACGAACTGAACCGCTATGCGATACTAGAGGCATCGTACTCGTCGTGGACGCGGGCCCAATACACGTTGACGATCGAGGTACAGGCGATCGACGGGATTCAGAACAACGTTTCCGTCAACGCCAAGATCGAGGGCCGCGCCGGAAATGGCCTGACTTCGGAATGGGTCACTGTCCGAAGTTCAGGCGTTGCCGAGGATGAGTATCTCGCCAAGTTGGTCGAGCTGGTCACCGGTGTTTCGCCCGATCCTGATGGGGACAAACCTTAGACCACGCCGTTCAGAGGCGGGCTTGCCCGCCGGTTCCGAGGGGTCGGAATATGAAATTCCACAAGGTTGGCGGGCAAGCCCGCCACTTAACTGGGAATAAGATGTTTAGTCGATTCTTATACTGCTGTTTTGTGGCCGTCGTTCTCCTTGCGGGAGCCAGTTTGACGCTTGCCCAGGGTTCAGGTCTTCCGAACCGCGAGCCGGAAGAAGATCGTCCGAAGAGCTTTAAGGAAACCCTTGTAAAGCTCAGAATCGACCAGGAAAAAAAGGATTTTGATGAGATGATCGGACGGGGCGAAAAGGCCCTGAAGCTTTCGGAAGAGCTGGAAAAAGCCTATGCCATCAACGGACGGCTAAACCCGAACGAGATCACCAAGCTTGGCGCCGTCGAAAAACTCGTCAAGAAAATCCGAAGCGACCTTGGCGGTGATGACGACGAAGGCAGCGAAGAAAAGTCGATGAATGCGACACAGCCGCTTGCTCAGGGCGAGGCCGTCAAATCATTTCGTTCGACGACGCTGAAACTTTTTCAGGAACTAAAGAAGACCACTCGTTTTACCGTTTCAGCCGCTGCAATTCAGGCGTCGAATGCAGTTTTGAAGCTTGCCCGCTTCCTGCGAATTTCGCGTTGAGTCGATGTATCTTTCTGCCCCTATGAAGCTTACGCCGCTATTTCTGACTGCGATTCTCACCTTCATCTGTTTGCAATCCAACATTTTTAGCCAGACCGACGACGATGTCATTTCGGTTGATTCTTCGATCGTGGTGATGAATGCAACTATCACCGACGCGTCAGGCAAGGCGGTCGGCGGTCTCGGGCAGAAGCTATTTAAGGTCTTTGAGGATGGTCGGGAACAGGAGATCGTGAGCTTTTCGGCTGAGGAAACTCCGTTCGCGGCCGTTATTCTCCTCGATACTTCGGGCAGCATGGAAAACCGCGTGACGCTCGCACGGTCGGCGGCGATCCAATTCCTTTCGGGACTAAGGACTGATGACAATGTCGCGATCTATAATTTTGATTCAAAAGTTGCTCTCGTGCAGGAGTTTTCTAATAGCCGGGATATCCGCGAGCAGGTATTTGATCTTAAAGCCGTCGGAATGACCGTTCTCAACGATGCGATCTTCAAAGCGGCTGAAATACTCTCGAAACGGCCAGAAAAACGCCGTGCAATACTTGTCCTGTCGGATGGTGCCGACACGATGAGCCGCAGGAGCGCTGACAAAGCCCTGCAAGCCGCATCGTTGGCGGGTGCGACGATTTATACGGTTGACATGTCGGCGTTTGACGACAATTCGCGGGGTCGAGTCCAAAATCAGGGCGTTTTGAAGAATTTTTCGGAAAAAACCGGCGGCAAGTTTATCGCAACCCCCGGCGGCGTGGCGATGCGCGATGCGTTCAAACGCGTGGCAGAGGAATTAGGTGTCCAGTACACCATCGCTTTTCAACCCGCAAACACGAGCAAAGATGGCAAATGGCGGTCACTGGAACTGCGTGTCGCTCGGCCAGGTCTCACGATCAGAACCCGCAAAGGATACAAGGCCCCCAAGCCGAAGTCGTGAGTCATGAGTTGTGAGTCACCAGTCCCGAACCAGTTTTCCCTCAAGACTCAACACTCAAGACTCACGACTCAAGACTCACGACTGGTTTTATTCCTCTTCTTATCCGCGTGCCGTTCAATAGCCAGTTGAATAAGTAGATCAATAACTTCCGTAAACGGTTTTCCGGTACCGGCCCACATCTTTGGGAAACCAGAGGCGTCGGTGAGGCCCGGCATCGTATTTATTTCATTGACCAGAAGCGCGCCGCTGTCGTTACGAAGAAAGAAATCGACGCGGGCGAGACCGCTGCCGTCGATTGCCTTGAAGGCGGTCACGGCCATTTTGCGGATTTTGTTCGACAGCTCGTCAGAAAGCGGTGCGGGGACGACAAATTCGTTGTTGCCGGTACCGGAATATTTTTCGGTGTAATCGAGAAACGCCTTTGACGCGTCGCGAATTATATATTCGCCGGGCAGACTGGCCTCGGGCTCGTCGTTGCCCATTACTGCACACTCGATCTCGCGCATCTCGAGACCTTCTTCGACAATGATCTTTCGGTCATACTCGGCGGCAATTGTGATCGCGTGGGCGAGCGAGGTCTGATCTATCGCTTTGGAAACACCGACCGAGGAACCCAGATTCGCGGGTTTAACAAAGCATGGAAAACCGAGTTTTGATTCAACCTGTCTCAGCACCGTGTCCCGGTTGTTCTCCCACTCGTCACGCAAAAACCAAACGTATTCGCACATCGGCAAATCAGCGTCACGAAAAAGCGTCTTCATAAACGCCTTGTCCATCCCGCACGACGATGCCAGCACTCCGCACCCGACATACGGCAGATCAGCCATCTCGAACAGCCCCTGAATCGTCCCATCCTCGCCGTATGTGCCGTGAAGTACGGGAAAAATAACATCGACTGGAGCGGCAAGCATCCCTGCTTGCCTCTCGGCGGCTTCCACCGACACACTCAAGGTGCAGCCGCCAACGGTCCCATCGCCCGTCAAAAGATACACATTCTCCGACGCCTCGCCCTGCCTGTCGCGAAAGACGTTTTGCGTACTATCGGGAAACTGCCTCAGCGACTCGGCCGGCGAGAGCCACCGCCCGTCATTCATAATGGCGATCGGCACGACCTCGTATTTCGCACTATCGATCTGCTCAATAACCGTCGTGGCCGAACGAATAGAAATCTCATGCTCACCCGACCGGCCGCCAAAAATAACTCCAACGCGTGTTTTCATAAGTCTAATTCCCGCCTACAGCCGCGCGAAACTCAGCCGCCGCCCGCTAAATACTCTTCAATCAACGCCCCGACAGCGTCCTTGCGATACGTTTTGTTCATACTCGTTTATTTGAGGTACTCAATGGTTCCAGGTTTGACCAAAGGTAAGATCTTATTCAGCTTCGCCATCAGGGGCAGAAGGTCAACTATATCGTTGGTCGGAGCGACGAGGACAACGAAGGCCATGTCGAATCGGCTAAGAACGAATGACTCAGCTCATGCAGGAGTTCGATCGCTTGGACTCGTGACACCGTCGGAAAATCCTCAAGGAACCCGTCGAGCGAATGGCCTCCGGCCAGATAGTCAAGCAGACTCTGCACTGGAACACGGGACCCTGCAAATACAGCGGCACCGCTCATCACGTCAGGCGAACGCGAAATAACACTTGTTTCAATTGTGGCGTTCATACGTCCCTATTCTACCTCAATTACCCACGAAACTCCGCCGCCGCCCGCTCATACTCGTCCATCATCGCGCCCACCGCGCCCTTGCGATACGTTTTGCTCATACTCTTCACTAGGAAAGGATTTTATTATCTCACGGCGGGTGATGCAAAGATGAGGTGAATTACGAATCGGTCGCGGTTTCCTGGGCGATGCCTTTTTCCCGGACTGCTGCAATGAACGTGGTTCGCTCATAGAATGTGATTATCCAACCGGACAAGATACCTACGGCGTTAATAGGTGCAAAACGATAATGAACGATATCGAGCTCTCGATGGTCGAACATCAAAATCTCGGTTAGATCGGGAGGGACTGGATGTTTCTGAATATCGGCAATAATATCTTCTTGATCTGCCCGAGCCAGGCCGTGATGATTTAGCAATCCTCGAACGATTTTTTTGATAATCCTCAGAACCCGCTCGTCGGAGCCCGGATAAATCATGTGTCGGTTCTTTCCATCGACTACAATTGGAACGAACTGATTGAATAAATCCTCAACTCGCCTCCGCCCGTCGCGCTCATGAAAGCCCCGCATTATAGGGCCATCCCAAAGTTCCCTTACAGGGTCTGTTATTTCGCCAGACACAGCTAGAACATTTCGGAAATGCGCTTCGTCGTCGGACCAGCCATTGTTGCACGGATCGCAGGACCATGTAGTCATCCGCTGGACTCTCGATTCGGCCTTGGATTCTGGATAGAGATTGCTGGGAAAAACATGTTCTTTTGTGACTTTCGTTAACTCGCCGCAGTATCCACATTTTTGTCGGTTTGGCTTTTTCATGTTGCTCGTAGTATCCAATATTCGGACACTATCAACGACATCGTTAGTGAGCAAAGGAAACAAACCTGCCCTGCTGCGAACCGCGCGACGCCTAGATGTTATACGCCTAGATGAGATTCGCTTCCGTCGCCCAATGCTCCTCGGTGACGATGACGAGCGGAAGGCCGTTCTCTCGATAGGCCATAGCCTTTTCTATCTTGCGTCCAAATGTTTCGTGTGCCCAGCTATCGGTAACATAGGTGCCAATAACCAAATAATGTAAATCCCTTGTCACGCTATTTGCATTGATTCCGCCATGTCGTTCGGTAGCGCTTTGACATTCCTTTCGGGTACCAAATGCGCAAGTGCCAGTAAACACGAACATTCGGCCCACAAACTCAATATCTGGCGGTGGCTGGTTTATAGGCAGCGATGTTGCTCTTGCAAACTCGCCAACAACAGTTGGCGATCCAGTAATCTGGTGCAAGAGTGCAAGGAGTTCCTGCGCCTCCGACTCATCAAGCACACCATCACTTAAAAACGAATCGACCTTATTATAAAGATTTACGATGATTGGATTGTCACTTGCTTGTCGAGACTGGATAAGCCAGCCACGTAGAAAATCAGCCTCGTCCTTCGTTACGAAGCCGTCAGCGACAAGTCCTTTGCCAAGCCCAATCAACGTATCGATTTGCCTGTCATCAATGCTCTTGCGGTTAAAGCGCGTGAAAATGTCCAGCATATTCCTTTACGGCGTTGGTGCTGATTTCTTTGGGGCGCGTTCGACGTGCGAGGCGGACAACCACGCGGCGAGTTTGCCGGGTTGATCCTAACTTCGAACCCTGATGCGATTCTCCTCGATTATCCACAAAAGGCCGTCGATTTGTTCCCGTTTCAACAAGTCAAGGATTTGCCTGAGTACTTTCAGGACATGCGGTTTATCTTGCCGGTGCAAACGCAATACCATCAATCCGCAATACTCTCGTGGCGGATATGCCCGAACGTTACTGAAATCCAGGTCCAGTGTCACCAACACGCGCTTCTCATCGATGCAAGCCGCAAGGATCGTTTGATCGATCTCGCCGACGAGACCCTCGTCAAAAACGGTCGCAGCGTCGTGTCCGGCAGCAACAAGGAGGCTTGCGACTTCCGCCGGCAAATTTTCATCAACCTTGAATTTCACGCAACAGCTTTTTCGGGGATCGAGAGTATTCGCTCACTTGCCAACTCAGCCGCATACGAAACAGCAGCCTGAATGTCTTCGCGCCTGAGCGAGGGGTAATCACTTAGTATCTCATCTATGCTCATGTCGACTGCCAAATTATCGAGGATAACCGAAACCATAATGCGCGTACCTTTTATACACGCCTTTCCGTGACATATCGAAGGATTTACAGTAATTCGTTGTCGCCAACTCATGCCTTTTGCACCTCGCTGGGATTATAACATGAAGTTCGTGTATTGCTGCGTCGGAGCCTTACTGTTTGTGGTGCATTCGACGTGGGGAGGCGCTTGTGTCACAAAAAAAAAGTCGGCCACTACCGACGCTCCCTGATGACGGTTTCCGATAGCGGCTCACCAGTAACCGTAATGGGTTTGAAATTGCGGCGTTCAGGGCTTTCGGGGAGCCGACGCGGCAATTTTGTAATACTCCCCTTTTTCATCATGGATTTGATGAATTGCTGTTGTTTGTCACTTAGTCCAGCAAGTTCAGGTAGTTCAAGTTCGCCTCGAAGTTCGTCAGATACCTGTTGACGAGCCGAAACAGGCATTTTTCTAATTTCTTCTAACACTTCTGGTGGAGTCATAGCGTCACCTCTCGGAAATTTTATCACGATTTGTTCACCAAATTACAAAGAAAACCACGTCGCTACCGCATCGTGCAAACAACCGTCTATAGGATCGTCTTGCCCAATGCCGACAGGATTAGTTCGCAGGCTAGTTCGACGGTGATGTTGCTTTGATCCAATAAAGGGTTGACCTCGACTATTTCGAAGGATAACATTCCGCCGTGGGCGGCGATCATTTCCAGGGTCAGATGGGCTTCGCGATAGGTTGCACCGCCACGGACGAGGGTTCCTGAACCGGGAGCAAATCGCGGGTCGATACCATCGATGTCAAACGTCACGCAATAACCGCCCGGTGCTTGAGATGCAATGGCGATGGCGTCGGCGACGCAGGAGCTCATTCCACGGCTGTCAACATCGCTCATTGTGAAGAAATTGTTCCTTAACCCAAGCTTTTCGATCTGCGAACGCTCACCTTCGTCGATGTCGCGGGCGCCGATGTGGGCGAGATATTTTGGATTTAGCTTTGGCGAGAATCCGCAGAGACCGGTCAATTCCTCGTTGCCATGACCGAGCAATACGGCGAGCGGCATACCGTGAATATTGCCGGAGGGCGATGTTTCCGGCGTGTTTATATCGCCGTGAGCGTCAAACCAGATCAAACCGATCTCTTCGCCTCTGATTCGATAGTGCGACGCCACGGCCGAGAAAGTTGGTATCGCGATCGCGTGGTCACCGCCGAGAATGATCGGCAGTTCATCATTTGCGAGAATATTTGAGAGGGTTTCGACGATGTTGCGGCTTGATGCCAGCATTTCCGGCAGGTACTTTGGATTCGACTGATTCTCGTCATCCACCGGGTGAATGATCGTGGCGTCGCCGTGATCGGTAACTTCGTAGCCGAGGAGACGAATATGATCCGCCAGGTTTCGACCACGAATCCGCGACAACCGCATCGCGTTGACGCCAAGCTCGCTTCCGGTCTTTCCGGCTCCAAAACCTAACGGTATGCCCAATATTCCCGCCTTTTTCCCTAATCCTGGTAACATAAAAATCTACAACTCGCCAAAACCTTCCGTAAATAATTTGTCGAGGGCCGCGACTGCCTCCGCCTCATCAGCGCCATCGGCCAAGACATGCAGACTGGTGCCTAGGGACGCAGCGAGATGCAAAACGCTCAGTATCGACTTCGCATTAGCCGTTAGTCCCGTGTCATCGCGGACCAGGGTAATGCGGCATTTGAATCGACCGGCAAGGCGAACCATCTGCGCGGCGGCCCGCGCGTGTAACCCGAGGGCATTCACGATCAGAAGCGGCTGTTTAAGCATCTTTACCAAGTTTCTGCGGTTCGAGCAGAATGCCCGCCCGACAAATTGCCTCTTTGCCCTGATCTTCAACCTCTTTAGCCAGTTCGTGCAGCGTGATATCGCGGCTAGTTGACGCAAGTTTGATGACCATGGGCAGGTTGACGCCGGTAACGATTTCAACCTCATTCTCTTTTAAGAACATGGCCGCGATATTCGTCGGCGTACCGCCAAACATATCAGTCAGCAAAAGTACCCCGTTGCCCGATGATACCTTGTCAATGGCCCGTCTTATCTCGTCCTGGGCCATCTCAACATCATCATGCCAGCCGATCGAGACGGCCGTAATATGATTTAGATCGCCCACGACGGCCTCGGCCGCCGCTACGAGTTCGTTCGCCACCTGACCATGTGAGACGATCACCCCGCCAATTCTATTCATAATGTTGTTAACTACTTAGATGCCGTTATCTAAAGTTATTTCTGAATGTCGCGATGACTTACGGTGGTATCAAATCCTTCTTTCTTCAGTGCCTTGCGCAGGCTGTTTGCGACCATCACGGACCGATGCTTACCGCCGGTACACCCGATACCGATAGTTAAGTACGATTTCCCTTCCCGTTGATATCGCGGCAGTAGATAAAGCAGAAGATCGGTAAACCGGTCGATCGTCTCTGTCACTTCAGGCTTATCCAGAAGATATTTGATGATCTCCGGGTCATCGCCGGTCAGGTGCTTTAGGTCGCGTTGAAAATAGGGATTGGGAAGATGACGAACGTCAAACATGAGATCGACCGAACGCGGATTGCCATATTTGTGTCCAAAACTCATCACCTCGACTTTTAGCGGAACACCGTCCTCGAATCCGCTGAATTTTTGGACCAGTGAATGCCGCAGCGTATGTACCGTATGTTCAGACGTGTCAATAATTAGATCCGACAGCTTACGGATTTCTTTGAGGGCACGACGTTCGCCGCGGATCGCGCTCAAGAGGCCCTTTCCAGCGTCTGCCGGATGTGGCCGTCGCGTTTCTGAGAACCGACGCTGAAGTACATCGTCAGACGCCTCAAAAAATACGACAAAGGGTGTCAGGTTGCGCTTTGCCAGTTTCTTTAACTCGCCCGGAAAATCGGTTAAAAAATGTCGTTCGCGGATATTAATAACGAGCGCCGCTTTCTCAATCGAAGGATTGCGCCGATCTGCGGGCACGAGCAAACGTCCGAACGTGGAAAGCATCGAAAGCGGTAGATTATCAACGCAAAAGTAACCTAGATCCTCGAGTGAGTCCGTTGCTGAACTCATGCCCGAGCCGCTCAGCCCGGTAATGATAACGAAGGCAGGGAGGTCGATGTTTTCGCGTTGTTTCTTGGGCATAGGCTCTCAGCGAAATAGCGGTTAGGCCGATATCTGATCGGCGTTTACCAAAGATTGCGGGTCTCGGACAGCGCGGGCCGCAGTTTCAATGAGTAATGCGAGATCGCGATTTCGATCGGAACCCCAAACAAATCGGGGTACCGTTACGTCAAGCATCTTAGATTCTCCGGGCCCGAAACTCGACCCGTCGTCGAGTTGATCGACGGCAGAGACAAGTTTAACAATAAGGTCAATCGCTGTGCTTTCCGTGACTGCGTTTTTGCCGAAGAGCCGACGAATATCGATGAGACCGATGTCTCGAACCGCAAGAATTCCCCGTAGCGATCTTGGAGCGGATCCGGTTAATCCAAGTCCAGACCTCGAAACTTCGATGACATCGTCCGCAACAAGTTTGTGACCGCAAGAAACAAGTTTCAAAGCGCATTCCGATTTACCCGAGCCTGATTCGCCCGTAATCAGAACGCCAACCCCTGCAACGTTTACGAGAACGCCGTGAATCGTAGCGGAACCGTTGGTCGTACCCATCACAGCCGAATTTTCATCGCAAACCAACGGCAAACCCTCCGTCAACGGGCTTTCAGAAAACCTAGAAGTCATTCGTCCGTTTCCGGAGGTGCGGTCACCGTCGCAACATTACTTGCCTTGTGTGCCTTGTCGATCACCTTATCTTTAAGTCTGCGTGCCTGTTTTTCGATCTTCCCAACCGTTTGCGACAGCGACAAATACATATCTGGCACGCTCGATTCAGCGGTCAAAACCTCACTTCGCCAGTTAATTACGGCCTCTGATCGGTGCATTCCGCGCTCGACCTCAATGATGACGTGCACTTTTGGCGGGCGTCCGTCGAATAAGTGCTCTATTCTTTCAAAATGTTCCTCGACATGCGTTCTCAATGCCGGGGTAAAATCCATGTGTCGTCCGGTGAATTCGATTTTCATATGACAGTTTTTCGCTCCCTTGAACCTGGAATGTTCATCTGATCACGATACTTGGCCACGGTCCGCCTTGATAATTTTACTCCTTCTTTGCTCAAAACTTTCGCGATCTGGTCGTCCGTGAGAGGCGATTTTGTATCTTCATCCTCGACCATTTTCTTAATCCTCAACTTTAGTATCCGGGTCGAAACCTCTTCGCCCTCTTCATTTAGCATTCCCTCGCTAAAGAAACGCCTTAACTCGATTACACCCTGTGGCGTGTGAGCATATTTACGGTTGACGACCCGCGAGATAGTCGAGAGATGCATCCCGATATCCTCGGCCACGTCCTTTAACATCATTGGCTTGATGTGTTCGACGCCGTTGTCGAGAAAATCGCGCTGACGCGAGACGATGCATTCAACGACCCGGTAGATTGTTTGCCGACGGTGTTCGATATTTCGCAGAAGATCGACCGCCGACCTAACCTTCTCCTTGATAAAATCTTTTGTTTCCTTAGTTGTGTCAGTTTGATCCAACATACTATGGTAGGTTGGACTGATACGCAGCCGCGGGCTACCATCGTCGGTGAAGAAAATTACATAATCTTCATCGAGTTTCTCAACATAAACCTCGGGAGAAACAAAAATAGAGTCCTCCGATGTATACCTTCGTCCGGGATACGGATCGAGCTCGCGAATCTTTCCGATCTCGTCATCAAGCACATGAATATCGACACCGGTAGCTTTGGCTAAATGCTGTAGACGGTGCGGTTGCAAATCCTCGAGGTGGTCGTTGACGAGCCGGGACGCGAGACTGTCGCTGTTCCCCGTCGATTCGAGCTGCGCCAGCAAACATTCTCTAACGTCATAGGCCCCGCATCCAACCGGGTCGAGCTGCATTACGGCCCGTCGAGCAGTTTCGACGTTCTCCAGCGTACAACCGACTGACTCGACTATCTCCTCAACCGACGCCATCAAACGGCCATCCGCATCCAGATTGCCAATAACCTGAATGGCGGCCTCTTCTTCTATCTCATTTAGACTCAGCAGGTTGAGCTGCCATTCCAGATGCTCGCTCAGCGATGGCGAATGTGAAAGGAACTGTTCAAAGCTGGGCGCATCGTCCTTGTATTCTATCTCCTGTGTACGATATCCAGGATCAAGATAGTCTTGAAATTCCCGACCGTAATCTATCTCATCAAAAGAATCCGAGGCTTCACCGCCAGGCTCGTCTCCGTCACCGTCGTATTCACTTGCCTTTTCGTCATTGCCATTCAGAGCATTTCCCTCAGGGACCGCCGCTTCAAAATCAGAAACTGGCTCACCGGACATTCCCTGAACGCCATTCTCCAACCCATGATTCTGTCCGTCTGAATTTTGATCGAGAATGTTATCGCCGATCTCCTGCACTTCATCCCCGGGTTGGACCTCTTCGAGTATGGGGTTAGCGACGAGTTCGACCTCGATCAAGTCGTTGAGCTCGAGCGAATTCATCTGCAGCATCTCGATGCGCTGCCGCAGTTGCGGCGTGAGCACCATTTTTTGCTGTAGCTGAGTTGTGAGTCTTAGGGACGACATATTCCGAGTCGGGCGTAAGGGATACCGGAAAATCCGCAGGTACGCAAGAACTGTTCCTAAACGAAATTATACCGCCATTGCGTCTAAAAAGAAAAGATTTGAGGCTACAAAGTGAATCTTTCACCCAGATAAAGTCGTCTGACCTCGGTGTCAACGATCAACTCTTGCGGACTGCCACTGCGCAGGATTTTCCCGTCGGAGAGAATGTAGGCGCGATCCGTGATCTCAAGGGTCTCACGGACGTTGTGATCGGTGATGAGGATGCCGATGCCTTGTTTTTTGAGATACAAGATGATCTCACGAATGTCATCAATGGCGAGCGGATCAATGCCGGCAAAAGGCTCGTCGAGCAGAATAAATCGCGGTTTGGTGGCAAGGCATCGAGCAATTTCAACCCGTCGACGTTCACCGCCGGACAATGCGTCGCCGCGAACCTTGCGGACGTGGGTAATCCCAAACTCATCGAGGAGTATTTCGAGGCGTTCAAAACGTTCGGCGCGGTTTAGCTTTACCGTTTCGAGTACGGCGAGAATATTTTGCTCGGCGGTCAGCTTTCTAAAAACCGAAGGCTCCTGGGGCAAATAACCCAAACCGAGACGAGCCCGCAAATACATAGGCAGACCGGTCACGTCGCGGCCATTCAGCTCAATACTGCCTTTTTCGGTTTGTTCGAGGCCGACGAGCATGTAAAACGTCGTCGTCTTTCCCGCACCGTTTGCGCCAAGCAAACCCACGACCTCACCTTGATTTACCGATACGGAAACACCGTCAACCACTCGGCGGCGGCCATACGTTTTCTGAATATTATTGGCCACCAGCGAATCAATCAACTGTTCCCCGCCTGACCCATTCGATGCTGCATTGCCGTTCGAGGTAGTCATTTACGGTTTTAGTTCTTTTATTTTGTACACCGATCTTGTTCGGCCAGGTGTGTTTGGTCTCGCCTTGCTTTCGGCCGTGACCCGATTGTCCCGCATCGAAAATGTTAGCTGAGCGCTCCGTGATGATCCGTTTTCCGGATCGGTAACAGTCGCCGGACTGCCACGCAGGATCGCCGTCTCGTTACTGGACGAATATTCCGCCCAGTCGCCCGTCGCTCGCCTGCTCGGTTGTGAGATAGTCACGTTCGACTCGAGAAGCGTTCGCGTAACGTCATTATTATCATCCAGATAGATATCGGCCGATCCTGCAGTGATGCGGTCGGTTCCCTGTCGGATGTCAACTGACGTCGCATAGCGCAAGATACGTTTAGCACGATCAAAAGCCATCGATCCGGCCGAAGCAGACGTTGGAACCGAACTTTCCTTACCTTTTTGCCTTAATTTAGCATTGTAGATTAGGCTCTGGACATTTCCCTCAGCCAGGAAAGTGCCGGCGGTCTGGTCTATTGTCAAACGATTGCCGCGAACGTAGTTATTCTCCTGCCAACCCCGAGCGTTGCCGGTATAAATGGCCGTTTCCGAGCTGTGATTAAACTCCGCACTGTCTGCGGTCACAAAAACCGGCCTTTCCGACGATCCAAAGGGCGTGGCGCCTTTAATCTGCTTTTGGCTGTAGTATGTCGTACTCACGTTTCCGCGCAAGGCAGATCGGTCGTTCCGGGTGTCGATATCTATCTCGCCCGCCCTCGCGCCGGCCTCTCGAATCCCAAACGGTAGGTTCGCCGCCGCGCAGCCTGACCAATTCATCCGCCTGAGTAAAGATCATCTGCCTAGCGATACCGTTACGGTCCAGCTCGGTAAATTTAGCATTGCCGTTTGCCTCGAGAACATCGATATCACTCGATTTCTGGTTAAATTTCGCGGTGAGAAGCTCAGCGTTTATCGTCTGAGTGCCTTTTCCTTCGACGGGAACTGTTGGGACCCGGGAGGCTTTTGCCTTTTTGCCAGCGACGCACACTTGAGCATTGTTACCGGTCGGGAAAAAGTCACAATCGAACCTCGGTGCATTTATCGTGGTTTTGTAGTTTCTGCGATCAGCAACCAATGGTTCGATAAAAAGTTCTGCATTACCGACGGCTTCGGCTTTTTTAATGTCCTTTCCGTTTTCATTGAACGTTGTCGTTACCGCATCGGCCGTGACCCGCTTATTCGCCGCATCACGATCACCCGGAGGGACGTTTAGCTGGATCGTTGTCCGGCCATCTGTTTTGACCCAATCGAGCAGACCTTCGCCTTTGAACAGAATTCCGATACCGCGATCTGCCGATGTAATAACTCGCGCATATTGATCCGCTTTGACGGGTACGATGTCCACCACGCTTTGCCCGATGGCGTTGGCATCGTGCATCTGGCGCGATTCGCCAAACGCGGCGTTGAGCTCGGGGGCGGAGATATTCAAAGTTCGCTCTTCAGTAGTCTGTCGAACCGATGCACTGCCGCGAATGACCGCATCCTTTACCTTCTGGTCGGGATAAAGGTTTGCGAACAAAACATCCCCCTTCATCACGTCAGTTCCCTGCCTGATCTCGGCACCGCCAGTGAGCGCCAGCTTTCCGGCCGTTTGCTCGTAAACGGCATCAGTCGAACGAACATCGGTCTGTTTCCCATTGGCAGTTGAGACAATGTGCGCTCCGTTTTTCAACTCATATCGATCTGCGTCCTTTTGATAAAGGGCATAACCCGATTCAATGGTCGTTGGAGATCCGCCCGATTCTGTGGAGACGATACGGACATTCTCAAAAAGCTCAAACTGCTTGAGCTGCTTTGACTGTGCGTCACCGCCGGCGAATTTCACAACCGACCGGCTGGCTTTAATATCGCTATTCCGGCTCTTCGACGAGACACTGATCGCAACCCCCGAATTCAGATCGATCCGATTCGATATCTGATCGAAGCTGGCCGAACCCGCATCGAGTTTGGCATACCTAATATTCGATTTTGCAAGCTCCGCCGATTCAAATGTTTCGATCTGAACGTCACGCAGCAGTTCGAGGCGCTTTTCAGCCATTTTTACGGTAGCCCCAAAAGATTTTCCGCGAATATTATCCCGCTCGAATTCGACCGTTTCCTCGACTTCAGCAATCCCGGTGCGGCGTACGTATGAAACATCATTTGCTTTTACCTTTAGGGCATCACTCGTCGCTATATTGACGTTTCCCTTTAGATAGGTCGTGAAATTCTTTTCTTCCTCGGGAATATAAAGGGCCGATTCGGCCGACATCTTGTCGTGGGTAACGCCATCGCTATCGTAAACCTCGAGGTAAACATTCTGCAGCTCTAAATGGTTGTCGGTAAAAGTCTTGGCGTGATCGGCCTTGATAAAATATTTCGCGACGCCGTCGTCGGTTTCCAGCCGTTCATAGCCGTTTACCTCAGAAACAACATCGCTCGAAAGCTGGGTATGTTCGCTTTTGAGCTTAAAAGCGGCCTTTGATCTTTCGCGGTAAAATCCTATGACAACCACAATCACCGCAACCAGAATTGCAGCCACCGCTCCGATGCGGAAGTACAGCGGCATCTTTGCCCGCAGCCGGTATTGTTTTTGGTTGTGGAGTTTCTTGTCAGGCACGCTGGTTCTAATTATCCGCTCTTAAATCCTCGACCACAAGTTGCAGGCGGGTATTTCCCTGCCAGGTATTCGTCTCAGCGACGTAAGCTAATTCGATGCGGGAATTAGGTTTGAGAGTTTGCCCTTTTGATTTTTCGACTCCGTTCCACCAGACCGCCTCAAACTGCCTGTTATCATCACCGATGAGTTTTAGCTTTAGGTGTTTTTCCTTCATCACGTAGGGTTCGTCTCGAAGGATTAAATCTCGAGTGACAAAAACCGGTTTCGGATTTCCTGCGCCAAACGGTTCAAACGACGCTAGAGAATCGACCAGATCGAGGCTTAGTGAACCGCTTGTGACAAGCGCGTCAATGTTCAATTGAGGCACCAAATCCTGCTCGGAAAGGGTTTGCGAGGCGTATTCGTTCAGACGCATCCGAAGCTGCGGAATGTTATCCACCCTGATTTTCATACCGGCTGCGGCCGCATGACCACCGTATTGTTCAAATAGATCTTCGCAGGTATCGAGAGCTTTTAGGAGATGAAACCCAACGATACTGCGGGCGCTGCCGTGGCCGAAACCGTCCTTTATTGAAAGGACAATCGTAGGCCGGTAGACTTTCTCGGCGATTCTCGAAGCGGCGAGACCAATAACTCCCTGATGCCATCCCTCACCGGCGACGACGATAAAGTGTGGAGAGTCGAGAGCAGGGAGTCGGGAGTCCGAGTCATCCCTTCCGACGCCCGGCTCCTGACTCACGACTTCTTGAATCGCGAGCTCCGTTATCCTCTGCTGAACCTGCTGCCGTTCGCGGTTTCGGCTGTCCAGAAGGTTGGCGAGTTCACGAGCTTTTCCAAAATCCGCTGCTTCAAATAGCTCGACCACATGTCGCGCGACATCCATTCGACCGGCGGCATTGATACGCGGCCCGATGCGGAAACCGATATGATAGCTCGTCATGTCTGACCGACAATCCGCAACTTCCATCAGAGCCTTTAGTCCCAGACTATCTGTTTTTGGCAGATCGAGAAGGCCCAGGCGGACTATTGCACGATTTTCGCCGGTCAGGTCCATCACATCGGCCACTGTTCCGATCGCGGCTATTTTCAGGAATGCGGGAACTTCGTGTTCGAGATTGTTTTCTCTTAAGATCGCGTGGGCAACCTTAAATGCGACGCCAACACCCGCCAGATGTTTATCAGGATACGGACAGCCCGGTTGGTTGGGATTTACAACCGCTACCGCAGGCGGATTGCCGCGAACTTCGTCGGACAAATGGTGATCGGTAACGATAACGTCAAGACCGTGTTCTTGCGCCCACTCCAAAGGCTCGAAGCTGCGGATACCGCAATCGACGCTGATTACCAGTGTAACGCTATCTTTCTGCGCCTGTTCCAACGCCGGGATGTTGATTCCATAGCCCTCGGTAAATCGATTGGGAACATGAAAGGTCGATTCGGAGCCAAGCAGCGAGAGCATTTTGCGAAGCAAGACTGTTCCGGTGGTTCCATCGACGTCATAGTCGCCCCAGATCATTATCTTTTCTTTGTTATCGACCGCTTTTTGAATGCGACCGACCGCTTCGCGCATTCCTTTTAGCAAAAGCGGTTCGTGAAGATGATCAAGTGAAGGATTTAGAAATTCGACTGCATTTTCCGGCGTTCCGTGTCCGCGAGCAATCAATAGTGCCGCCACAAGTGGTTTTACTTGCAGGTCGGACGCAAGTCGATTGACCGCGTCGGCATCATGTTTTCGAATTTTCCAGCGTTTTTGCATGTCAGAACCGCCTGTGTAAGCGGGCGGGCGCAGGGGGCGTTAAGAAATTTCCTTACTTGCCAGCTCTATGTCGCCCTACGAGCGTTCCACCCGCTTACGCGGGCGGTTCTGACCTAGTTGACCACCGGGCTGATGACGCCCTGCCATAGTAGGACAAGCAGAACGCCCCCAAGGACAAGCCGATAAATAACAAAGATAGCGGTCGAATTCCGGCGTAAAAATGCGATCAGGAACCAGATCGATAGATAACCGACGATTGCCGAGACTATCGTTCCGACCAAAAGGGGGACAAAACTGTCCGCCGGTAGAATATGTAGAAGCTTTGCGCAATTCCAGCAGACCGCTGGCCGTGATGGCCGGAATTGAGAGCAGAAATGAGAACCGGGCCGCAGTTTCGCGTTTTTGACCGGCGAAAAGGCCGCCCATGATCGTTGATCCCGAACGGCTGGCGCCCGGCATAAGGGCCAAAACCTGCGCAAAACCGACAACGATCGCGTCGACCAATCCCAGATGCCGCAAATCTTTGCGCTGTTTCCCGACAAACTCGGCCAACGACAGCAGCAACGCAACAACGATAAGCATCGTCGCGATGATCCACAGATTTTTTGTCCCGCTGCCTTCGATAAAGTCTTTGAAGATAAATCCGACCGTACCGATGGGTATCGACCCTATGATTACAAGCCAGCCCAGCCATGCCTCTTCCGAGAGCCAAATCGGCCTAACGCCGTCCGTTCCGGAAAAACGCATTCCCCGCCGACCGGTCAGCAAGGCAAAATGATCGCGAATAAAAGCCGAACTTATTCCCCAGATGTCGGATGCAAAATAGACGAAAACCGCCGCGAGCGTTCCTAACTGGATCACAGCCATCGTGGCCGTTATCATCTCGGCATTTCCGTCGTATATGTTGGTCAGCCGGCTGGCAAACACGAGGTGGGCGGTAGAGCTGATCGGGATAAACTCGGTTAGCCCCTGAACGATGCCGAGGATTATCGCTTGAAGCAGATTCATAATGCGGCGGGAATTAGCGAAAAGTGAAGTTTATCAGATCGAGGTGAGATTCGTAACCCCGGCCAGTAATACTTTTGCCACGAATGACCCGAATGTCACGAATTCAACCGATCCTAAATTCGTGTTATTCGCGAAATTCCTGGCTAACTCATTCGTTTTACTTTTGCCACGAATGACACGAATGTCACGATTTATTCCCATCCTAAATTCGTGTTATTCGTGACATTCGTGGCTAATTTTATTCCCGATACCTCGCACGGCCTGCAACCGCGTCGTAGAGCCACGCGGGCATAATGCTTCCTAATCTCACAAACCATGCCAACTGCCACGGAAAGGCCGCAAATTTCTTTTTCTTCTCAATAGCGTCGATAAAATGCGGAATTGCGTCATCGAGGTCCATGATAAACGGCATCTTGTTCGACCTTCCAGAGGTCAGCGGCGTTTTAATAAAACCCGGCTGGATGATCGTCACATCAATGCCATTTTTTGCATGATCGAGCCGAACGCTCTCAAAAAACGCGGTCATTCCGGCCTTGCTCGCCGAATAAGCCGCCGATTTTGGCAGCCCACGAATACCGGCAAGACTCGATATCGCAACCAAATGCCCCGAACCGTGCTCGACCATCTGCGGCACAACCGCGTGAATCGAAGTTACGGCCCCGAGCAGGTTAATATCGATAAGTTTCTTAACCGACGAGGGATCATAAGCCCGCGTCAGCGCGTCGTTCCCGCCGATCCCGGCATTTGCGATCAGGATGTCGATATGACCGAATTCAGCCCTGAACTCATTTGCCGCTGACTGCAAGGCCTCGGCATCAACAACATCGCAAGCAAAAACACGTGCGGTACCACCGACCGAGTCGCATCGAGCGGCGAGATCGCTCAGCATCTCTTCGCGCCGCGCGACCAGACCGAGGACAGCCCCACGCCGGGCCATTTCCAAAGCCAACGCCTCGCCGATCCCGCTAGACGCTCCCGTAAGGAAAATCCTTATATTTTTCCAATCCATTCGTCGGCCCCTCACTTTTTACTATATTAAACCCATTCCGGCCAGCGAACGAATCCCTCGTTTGATCTCCAGCGACACACCTCCGCCATCCAGGAGCGTCGCACCCTATTGCCTCAAAATAAAACGCACTTGAAAAGTGATTCGTTGCCTCATAATAAAAACCACTTGAACGTGTAGTATTCAAGTCGTTGATTTCGAAGATTTTCGAAGAGTTTTGTGATAGAGTTTTTAGTGCCTGCACGGAGGATAGGGCGACGCTGGAGAGCGACCTGAGCGCCGTTGCGGGGGAAGGTACGGGGCGGCCGAGTTTGTGATTCGGCCGTCTCTTTTTTGTCCCGTACTTTCCCAAAAGCGATAAACTCATTTTCTTAACCTTCGAGGCCCCTTTATCTAGCCCAGGCACCTGCCTTACGACCGGCGACCAATGAAGAGAGTCGCCGCTCGGTTGCGGGTGATCTCTTGAGTGTACTGATAGATTTATCAAGCTTCGATTGGAGGTGCTCGATCTGGCGTTTGAGCTCGGCCGGATTGAGTGCCTCGTATTGATTTCGCAGCTTTTGTTTCACTTCGTCTGAGATATGCGGTGATGCCAGCACACGGGTGTATGGCGTTTGTGCCGCGTCGTATTTCTTACGCACCCGGCTGCCGATACGTTCTCGCTCGATGAGTTTCATTGACGGCATAAAGAAGTTTGTATAAAGCCGCAAGTGACGATAAAGCTCGTTTAGCAGATCGAGCTGCTCATCGGTATCAAAGCGTGCATAACCGACGGCCCGCCGCACGACGGACCAGTTTTTCTGCTCGACATAGCAGTTGTCGTTTTTCTTGCCAGGTCGAGAGCGTGTAAAAGTAATCTCTTCCTTTCGGCAATATTTTTCAAGGGTGTGATTGATAAATTCGCCTCCATTGTCGCAATCAATGCCCAGAAGATCGAACGGGAGACGTACCTTAACTTCCTGTATTGCCGCAAATACGTGTACCTCCGCCTTGTTCCTCACGCCCTCGGTCTCGGTCCATGTCGTGGCAATGTCCGTCACATCCAGCGTCTGACAGAAATCGCCCGCCGCCACTCCGCCGTCGTGCCCAACCAGGTCGAGTTCGGTGAATCCCGCTCGAGCGTCGTCCCATTCCGAAAAAGTGCGAATCGGAATCTGATGTTTGAGCAGCGTACCCGGCTTCGTGTGTGACCGTCCTTTTAGTTCATACTTCTTTCGCTCCGCTCGAAGCACTCGGTCGATCGTCGCCGGACTTATCTGAGACAGCTTCCGCCTGATCTCGGCATCACAGCTTATCTCGCCAAATCGCTCCAGCCGCTCGACGACCTCTGAGAGGACCGGGCGCAAACGCTTGCCGCAGATATAATCCATCACCTTCCAAACTTTCGTCAAAACCCGTACCGTCTCTTCGCAATAATACCGCCGCCGCCCGACACGCCCTTTGCGTCCTGTCAGCGTCACGCGCATTATCTTCTTCTCGCTAAATCGCTCCTTCCGCCCGTAGTGACGCAGCAAACGACTCGCATGCCACCTGCTATACTGCGTCGTCTGCACAAATTCGTCCAGAATCTTCCCCTTCTGACCCTTCCCGGCCCTCTGATACCGCCTCGCCGTTACCGCCACCACCTCTCGTCTCGCTGCCATAGTTATCCTCATCCCACGCCCTCCAATGCTCTTAACATTGAAGGCTTTTTGCCTTACCTTTTCGAGTGGTTTTTATTTTGAGGCAACGATACCTCCTTCAAGTGGTTTTTTTGTGAGGCAATTCGCGCACTTCCTTTTGCGGCTCACAAGTTCTATCATTGGAAAAATCAAATGTTTAGTCCCGAACAGAAGATCGGCAACTACGCTCTCGTCAAACGCCTCGGACGCGGGGGCTTTGGCGAGGTCTGGCTGGCTGAGCGCCGCACCAAATTCGTCACAACGAAAGTCGCTGTTAAGTTGCCCCTTGATGACCAAATTGACCACAAGGCAATAAAACAAGAAGCCGAGATATGGGAACGGGCCAGCGGTCATCCAAATGTTTTACCAATCATCGAAGCGGACGAGTACGACGGGCAAGTAGTCATCGTCAGTGAGTTCGCGCCGGACGGCTCGCTTCACGATCTACTGAAAAAAAGCGGTGGATCACTTCCGATCCGGCAGACCCTGGAATTATCGATCGGGATACTAGCTGGCCTGGAATTTCTTCATTCACGCACAATTATTCATCGTGATCTCAAACCTGCGAATGTTCTGCTTCAGGGCCAAACGCCGCGCCTGGCTGATTTTGGCATTTCCCGAGTAATGAAGGCCGAATCAGCGAGCCTTAATTCTGCCGGGACGCCTGTTTATATGGCACCAGAGGCATTTGATCGTAAGCGTAACGTACAAACCGATATTTGGTCGGTCGGCGTAATGATGTTTGAAATGCTCACCGGCGAATACCCGTTTCCGAACGAGAATGTCACTGATTTGATGGCTGCAATTGTGATGAAAGAACCGGCCGCATTGCCGCCTCACATTCCTCCGTCGCTGGCAAAAATAATCTCAAAAGCGCTTGCAAAGAATCCGGCCCGACGCTACAAAAATGCGACTGAATTAAAGGATGATTTAAGCCATCTGCTATACGGGACGGGTGCTGACTTCGAATTAGAAACGACGCGAACGCTTTCGAATTCGGCGGTTGTTGCGACGACCGTCAGTTCTAACGATGAAGGAAATAAAACCATTGCGATTTTGCCATTTACAAATCTTACCGGCGATCCAGCCACTCATTTTTACGAATTCTCACTTGCGGATGCCGTTACAACCGATCTCGCGAGGCTTAGGTCGCTGATTGTCCGGCCTTCCTCCCTCATTGCGAAATATCAGGGAAAGGATGTGGACCCGTGCAAGGCTGGAAAGGAAATGTCGGTTAATTCCGTATTATCCGCGGGATTCATGTTTGCGGGCGATCGAGTTCGGGTTACCGCGCAACTTCTAAATGTCGCAACGACGGAAATTATCTGGAGCGACCGCATAGATTGTGACGCAAGCGATGTTTTTGCCTTGCAGGACACGATAGCCCAGCAGATCATCGCCGGGTTAAATTTACACCTGTCCACTAATGAGCAAGCGCTTTTCGAAAAGCGACCAACCGAGATCAACGAGGCCTACGAGGAATATCTGCGCGGGCGGGACAGATTCGCCCGTTTTATCTACAGAACAATATCAAGTGCTGATTGTGATGCCGCCATTGAGAGTTTCAAACGAGCTGCCGAGATTGATCCGAATTTTGCCCTGGCTTGGAGCGGTTTAGGTGCAAGTTATGCAAATAAAGTTTTCAAGGGCATTGGCGACGGGAAAGATTATGATATTGCCCGATCAGCGTTTGAGCGCGCCCTCGAACTCGACCCCAATATTATTGAGGCAAGAGTATTGATGTGTTTGATACGGGTTAAGGACGGCGAAAAGAAGACGGCCCGGGCGGAGATTGCCAGTCTTCACCAGAAGTATCCTAACGCACGCGAGGTCTATTTCGTTAAAGGTGTCTTGCACCGTCTTGACGGTGATTATGAAAATTCTTTGAGCAGCTTTGATCGATTTGAGCGACTGGACCCGACCGCTTCGACAGTTGTCAGTTGGAATAGGGCCCGAATCTATTCTTGCATGGGCGACAATGAACGAGCTATTAAGGAACTCGACAGAGGCTCTGCGGTTGAACCAGATCATCCCTTTCTAAAGTTCTTTCGAGCACAAATTCTCTTTTACCACGGGGCGATCGATGAGGGTACGACAATCTTGCGGGAACTGTTAGCAGCCAATCCCCATTTAGAGGGCATCCGTCCGCTCCTTGCTATGTTGCTTGCCGCCGGCGGCAAATCCGAAGAAGCATACCAGAGTCTTACGGAAAAGACATTGAGTGCAGCGAGAGCAGATTGTGATATTGCCTATTGGACTGCCTCAGCGTATGCGTTACTCGGCGAAAAAGAATCTGCTTTAGAATGGCTCGAACACTCAATCAGGATTGGCTTTGAGGATCGAACATGGATGGAAAAGGATAAGTCTCTTACTATCTTGAAAGACGACCCGCGATTTGCTGCTCAGATGGAGGGCATTTCCAATAACCGATGAAATACGTGGTATGATCACGCCGATGAGGTGAGAAGATGTCGGTCATTGCAGAAGCAGAAAAACTAGCCTTTAACTTGTCGGAACGCGATCGCGCGAAGCTTGCCGGAAAGCTCCTTCGTTCGCTTCGTCCCATTCTGGATGATGATGGGGATTTTGCGATTGCGGCGGAAAGAGATCGAGCGATGGACGCCGAACCGTCTCGTCGAATGACGCTGGACGAACTTAATCACAAGTTGGCCTCACGGTTCCCATATCTCAGGAATGAAAACCATACTTGATCCCGAAGTTCACTCAGATATTTTGGGCGCGATGGAATTTTACGAAAGGGCCGCCGGGCCAGTGCTTGCGCCATAATTTCCCTATGGGCATGCTATAATGTGTATGTCGTAGACATGCAGATGAACAATTTAAAAATAGTTATCGAAAAACATCCGGACGGTTTTGTTTCGTATCCGCTTGGACTAAAGGGCGTCGTTGTCGGGCAGGGCGAAACTTACGAAGAAGCCCTTGCCGATGTCGAATCCGCGATCAATTTTCACATCGAAACTTTCGGCAAGGAAGCATTTGAGACTGATTCGCCTGTGCTTGAAGCCTTTCTCGCCGATGCTCGGCTAGCGGCGTAATGGCAAAATTCCCTGTCGATGCACCAAAGGCTAAAGTTATTCGCACCCTTGAGTGGCTTGGTTTCTCGATTGTCCGTGAGCGTGAGCACATCGCTCTTGTAAGGGAAAACCCCGACGGAACCAAAACGCCGTTAACCATGCCTAACCACTCAACGATAAAATCATCGACTCTTCGAACGATCTGCACTCAAGCCGGCATTAGCCGAGAAGATTTCTTGAAAGCTTACTACAAGTGAATTTTTTCCTTTATTTACTTTCCTAAACCTCGACAATCGTCGTCACGATCACCGGTTTCGAACTCAATTCCTTCTGCACAAACCGCTTCAAGCGAACACGCAGATTCTCTTTAAACATGTTCCGTTTGCGATGTGTTCGGGTTTCATGTCGGCGATGGCTTTGGTGCTATAATTCCGTTGGAGGAGATGAGAACATGTCAGTCATTGCGGAAGTAGAAAGATTAGCCTTTAGCCTCCCGGTAAATGACCGGGCCAACTTGGCCGACCGACTCTGGAAATCTCTTCCTGAAGATTTTATTGATCAGGAAGAGTTGGAGTTGGTTATGCGGCGTGATCGCGAAATGGACGAAGACCCTGCCAAAGTCATATCGCACGCGGAGTTCCTCAAATTCTTTGACGATCGCCTCAAGAAATGAAGATTTACCACCATTTGGGGGCTCGAATCGACGTTCTTGAGGCCGTTGAGTACTATGAACAGACAGGCGAGGCCGGTTTGGCTGCGGACTTCTTTGCGGAAGTTGCCAAATTCATCGATAACATCGCAGATCGTCCGAAATCATTTCCCGTTCACCTTAAGAAGTATCGTAGAGCGAATCTTTACCGCTTTCCTTACAATATCTTATTCCGTGTAGTAGATGATAAATCGGTTAGGATATTAGCCGTTAGGCACAATAATCGCCATCCCAAGTACGGAACCAATCGCAGTTAAATTGACGCTACACTTCAACAATCGTCGTCACAATCACCGGTTTTGAACTGAGTTCTTTTTGAACAAAGCGTTTCAGATGAACACGCAGGTTCTCTTTAAACATGTTCCGGTTCGCGATGTGTTCGGGTTTCATGTCGGCGATGGCTTTCGCAACCGATTTTCGTGCCGTTGCGGCAAAACCATTTAGCGGATCAATGCCGGCGACGCCTTCGAAGGTGACTTGCGGTTCACCGTTGATCTGATTACTGTTTTTCTCCATCGCCACGACCAGCGAAATTGCTCCGCCATAGGCGAGTTTCTTGCGCTCGCGTACAATGTCGTATTCGATTTCCTCCATCGATTCTTCGTCGATGAAGGTTTTGAAGAGTTCGCGTTTTTCGACGACCACGGCAGATCTTTCGTCGAGTTCGAGAATGTTCCCGTTCTCGATCAGGATGATGTCGTGGTCATCGTAGCTGCCGACGTGGTTTTTGATGAACTCTTTCTGGCGGAACAGCATTCTGTATTCACCGTGGATCGGGATGACAAATTTTGGTCTCGCCGTCTCGACCATTATCTTGATATCTTCCTGCGAAGCGTGGCCGCTGACATGCACCAAGCGGCGTTTTTCCTCGATAATGTTGGCCCCGCGTTTGTACAAGTGGCCGATCAGGCGGCTGATTCCCTTTTCATTGCCGGGAATGATACGGGCTGAAAGAACGACTGTGTCGCCATGCTCAACCTCGATGCCCTTGAAACTGGCGGTGGCCATATTCCACAGAGCCGCACGCAATTCGCCCTGCGAACCTGTCACCAAATAACAGATCTCATCATCATCGAGAGCCCTCGAACCGCTCAGATCGATAGCCGTGTTGTGCGGTATTTGAAGCAAACCCTGTTCTTCCGCGATCTCGATATTCTTTATCATCGACCGCCCGATGACGCAGACGCGGCGGCCGTATTTATGCGCGACATCAAATACGATCTGCAGTCGATGCATCGACGACGAAAACGTAGAAATTATCAAACGCCCTTCGGTCTGCTCAAAAATTTCTTCGAACGCCGGAATTACAGCCATCTCTGACGGAGTGCGGCCTGGAACGGTCGCGTTTGTAGAATCACAGAGCAGAGCAAGCACGCCTTCGTCGCCAATGCGGCTGAGCATTTCGAGATCGTATGGTTTGCCGATAACAGGCGTATCGTCGATCTTGTAATCGCCTGTATGAATGATCGTACCGACCGGCGTATGAATCGCGAGCGAAAAACATTCGACCAGCGAATGTGACGCGTGGATAAATTCAATCTCAAAAACACCAATCTTTATCCGGTCGCCCGCCTCGACTCGATGCATCATCACATCGCCAAGCATGTCGAATTCGCTGAGACGTTTTTCAGTTAGAGCAAGAGTGAAACGAGATGAGTAAACAGGAAGGTTAAATTTCTTGAGAATATACGCGAGAGCACCGATATGGTCTTCGTGGCCGTGCGTGAGGATGATCGCGGTCAGATCGTCGCGATATTCTTCGAGAAAATCGAAATTTGGGATCGAGATATCTACGCCAAAAGGCGTCTCCTCAGGAAAGCCCATGCCAGCATCGACGACGATCATCTCGTCGCCATAACGGATGCCCATGCAGTTCATCCCAAACTCACCGATTCCGCCAAGCGGGACTATTTCAACTTTACTCACACGTTCTCCCCAAAAATCATCCTTAACCTGAATATTGGAGTATAACACGTCCGCCAAACTCACCCGTCTTCCATTCAAATTCCAGATAATCGAAACTCCCCGTCAGAAAAAATCTGCCCGCGAAACACCCGAAAGAAACGAAATAAGAAAAAAATCTAGTTTCGCGCCTTTTTCGCGTATTTCGCGGGCAAATTCTTTACTTCAAATATTTCTGACCACTGACCACCGGCCACCGGCCACTGTTTTAAGCCACCGTTACCGGATAGCTGGCAGAAAAGTTCCCGACCTCGGCATTTCGCCTGATGTAAACGGCTCTGATCTGACCGGTTTCGGGCTGATTCGGATTCTGGGGCGTCAGGGTAAAACCGCCGGGCGTGTTTGTCAGAAACGCAACGGTCCTAAACGTCCCACCGTTGGGTGCATATTCGACACGCATGGCGTCCATTCCCTGCATCGAACCCGAAACATTGATCGTCGAACCGTTCACAGTCACCGATTTAAATTGCGGCTGCACCTGATCAGGTGAAGGAGGGATAATCTGCGCTCCGACGATTCCCAAATCCTCGCCCATCGCATTTGTGTAACCCGGCGAAGCCACGATCAGATCCCTCAGTCTGAAAAACTGAGTCACCGTTCCCAAAGTGTAATTTACAGCCCCCACGACCGGAAAGACCGGAGCCGCCGGGGCCGCCGCACCGACCGGCTCGGCATTAAAAACATCATCGCGCCATTTCGTCAACGCGATCATCGTCTGCCGACACTGCTCAACCGCATTAAACGCGCCAACAAACCCATCACAAAGCTCTTGAGCCGCAGCCACCTCCGCCAGCGTGAGCGGCAAAGGAGCCCTATAGTTCCCGATCTTCGCCTTAAAATTCTGAACCAAAACCAACTGTGCCGGCATAGACGACGGCCACCAAAATTTTACAGCCATAATAATATGACCTCCTTTTTTTATTCTTGAACCTGCCAAAAAAAGTTGCGCCCGCGTGAGAGATTCGGGCGCAATAAATTCCACTTGTTGAGAATCAGGCGTCAAAAGGAGCAGCTCGTTTTTCCTGGTGCTATAGAACTCGATTGAGAGTTTTTAACTTTGGAAGAATTCGGGAGCGGTCTCTTTGATCAACGTATGGAAGCAATGATGACGTGGAAACCCCGTGGGAAAATCGAATCGTAGAAGCGCGAATTTGTGGGAATCCGAGAGAAAGTCTGTGAGAGAACATTTGTGAGAAATTTGCCCTAACTCTGCCTCGGCGGGAATCCGGGAACTTCCGGCAGACTCAAGGATAGTATAAAACTTGTTTAAACTACCTGTCAAGAGATTTTTTCCACCGAATCTTCAGTCTTTGATTTTTGAATTTTACTTTTGCCTTTTGACTTAACGGAATTTCGCATTCCGCAATCCGCAATCGAATGGCCTTTTTAGTTTTGCTTTTTGAGTGTTGCCTGTCGTTATGTATATTTAACTTATGAAAGCAATAGTAGTCACCCCAAAAAGCGACACCGAATTCAGATTCATCACAGATTTGCTTAAAAAGCTAGGCGTTGGGACTTCCACGTTGACAAGAGAGGAAATCGAAGATATCGGAATGCTGAAATTGTTAAAGAATGTGGACAAATCGAAAAAGGTAAGCCGCAGCGTAATAATGAAAAAGTTGTCCGCGTAATGAAAGTCGAATTCCTGAAAAGCTTTTCAAAAGACACCGATAACATACCTTTGAAGTCTGTAAAATCAGCCTTGAAGCGATTGATTGAATTAATGGAAACTATCGACGCCCTAAGCAATATTCCAAACACCAAAAAACTTCAAGGTCATAAAACTGCATATCGAACAAGAGTCGGAGATTTTCGGTTGGGTTTTTTCTACGAAAACGAAACAATTATCCTCGCCCGTTTCGTAAATCGAAAAGACATCTACAAACTTTTCCCGTAGCAGAATGCCTACAAGCGGCTGCGATTCTTTTTCCACCAGCCCTTCTTAACATCTTTGGCTAGTTTGTCCACATCGGATTGCCTGGCCTTAGATTTTGCCGTCGCCTCTTTGTAGCTCAAATAGTCCACAAGACGCTGCAGCCCTTCGGTATCCACATACGATGGCAGTCGGATTATCACTTCTTTGCTTGTTCTCTCTATTAACATCGCATCTCGATTATGCCACAGACCACACGGATTTTTGGCTTTGATTTTTTAATTTTGACTTTTTACTTTTTACTTTTTACTTTGAAAAGCCTTTTTACTTTTGCCCGCGAATAACGCGAATCATCCCCGAATAAAACCAACTTTTTCCTATTCGCATTCATTCGCGTTATTCGCGGGCAAGATGTCCCCTTTTCTTTCGCGTCTTTTCGCGCATTCCGCGGGCAATTAGAAAGACTGGCCTGATGTTCCAAGTTCCGCTCCTCATCATCCAAAAACGTAACAACCACCCGCGACCGCCGAATCTCCGTCGGCGTCTCAAGCAGTCTGATATGACCATCCTGATAAATCCCTTCAATCGCCTGCATCGTTTTTCACCTCGTCATCCACAAGATTGTTGTGATTAGCCACATAGGAAGCCTTAGTCAAACGGACTGCGGACAGACATGAACTGAAAAAGCAAAAATGAAAAAAGATTTGTAAATATTGTAAGGAGAATCAGGACCAGCACAAACGCGGGAACCAACCAGATCAATAGCTGAAGACGAACGAGGTACTGCCCCTGTTTTTTACGCCGACCATCGACTTTGTCGAAAGCTTCTTTAAGTTCCCCTTGGAGAATTTCGGTCTTTTCGGCGTCAATATCTACTTTAAACCGCGCAATCGAATCTTTTACAAAACTCAGTGACTCTTTTTGATTCGATATTAAGATTTGGAGAAGGTAGGAAAAAAGAAGGGCCGCAATAAGCAGGCAAATATTGAAAGCGATTTTTTTACCAGTGAAATCGAACTGAGTTAAGATCAAAACAAAAGCCGCTGGAATCGTGACTAATTTGTTCTGAGCATCGTTAATTATCGATTGGATTTTATCGCTCAGATCAAGAAGCTGTTTGTCCAGCTCGGCCTTAACCTTGTGAAAGGAATAGCCTTCAAGGTATAGACAGTAGCTCTTGTCGAAGGCATCCCTGAAATCTCGAAAATGATGGAGGAATTTTGCAAATCGATCGTCTTCAACGGCGACGTCTTTAAGAAAATTGATCAGTTCGCTGACAAACATTGTCCGAACTTCGAATTTCCTGTCATTGTTTTCGAGGAAATTTAGAAATTTGTTGATGTCGTCGGCTTCGGGAATTCCATCTTCGTTGTGTTTCGTTGTTATTACTAAGGAGTCTTTTTGAAGAAAGATTAGTCTCGGTCCTACTGCGGCGTCAGCGGCGGCCTCTAAAAAAGCAATCAACTTTGTTAGCACGCTTCAAATTTGCGGACAGCGGGCGGAATTTCCGCGTCTCCGCTCCGGAAGCTTAATTCATTTACGTAAAAATCTTGCTCTGGAAACTTCCCAGCTTGCCGCCTTACCAGTTCCGCAAACGTCTCGAAATAGATACCATCGGCGATGAGTAGCGGAAACAATATAAGTTGGATTTCCGTACCGGCGGGAATAGCCGAAATAGCCTGGAAGGCGCCGCCAATCTTTATAGGTGACTCTATGCAGTTTGCATCGATCAGTGTGCTAATCACCGAAAGCTCCCCTGCATTCGGAGTTATCGTACCAACAATCTTGTTGGATTCAACAGATATATCGTTGAGTCGTTTCCTGATATTGATAAAATCATTCAACAACATCGACATTCACTTCGTCTTCCTCGTTTTGATTTTGGATCTGTCGCTTCAGGTTATCTGGAACTTCAGTAATCCTAAGCTGGTTTTCGGCGTCGTCGTAGAAAACCGTGTTGCCCAGAAGCGAAGTGTCGAATCTTACAGACAGTTTCCTACTGCTATAAGATACCTGGGTCATTGACCTAAACGTCTGTCGGTGACCCTTGAAGGCCGAGCTGACGCCATTTTCCTCGGTCACCGCATACTCGAGAAAAAGCCTCGGTTCATCGGCGTTTATCAGACTAGAAATATGATTTACAAATATATCATCTCCTTTGCTGACCTGTTCAATGGCGTATTCCGATACTTTCTTCTTAAGCGAATCTTCTTCGTCCGCCGAAAGGCCAAGCGTGTCAACATAGGTATAGAATACACGCTTGAAGTTAGCCGAAGTTTCCTTCGCCTCGGTACGATCGGTGCAGCCAACGAATTTGAGAAAATAATTAGAGATTTCCTTACGCCCGCCGACGAAGGAAAGGTAATTTTCGCCTTCCTTCTTCTTCTGCCACCGGGAAATGTTAACTGCATTTGCAACGTCAAGTCTTTCGATATCGAGACCGAGCGCCTTTTTTACTATTAGGTGGTCATTGACGTTAAAATGATTCTTGTCATTAATCATTGTTACCATGCAGAAAGTTTCGCCTTTGGATTCATAGTGTGCAAATAACGTATACCCGCCGGTTGCCATTGGGATATCTGTCACAGTCGCGGACAAGTGGTTCATCGCAGACTTACTAAAATTGTAAAAGGTTTTTGGATCAGTAAGGTATGACGTTAAGAGATCTTGATACGGATAACTGGCTTTATTAGCGTCAAAAACACCGTATACCGGGTTTGATTTCTTATAGTAAGCATCGCTGACCACGCTAACAAACTCAGTCTCATCAGCCCCCACCGGGAGCAGCGCGTCGGCAAATTCAATGGACGGAACGCCGTTGGCTTCTTTAATAAGTTTATGAACTACGAGTGCATTGAGCTTCATCTTTTTGTCTCCTTCTGATAAAAGTATCTTACTCGGTGTCGAAGTCGAATCCTGGCTGGGTTCGTACGTCGCTTCCGATTCTCTCGGCCTGTTTGAATGTTATCGAAGATGGGGGCATGTCGGGTTGGTTGCCGTTTAGGAGGTCTTCGATGGTTAGGATTTGGAGTTTTGGGTAATCTTTGTTCCAGCCTTCGGAGTGGTAGAAGCCTTTGCCTACGGCTTCGGTGGTCATGTCTCGGGTTGGTTTTTCGAGGGTTATGAAGATGCCGATGGCGGCGTTTTCGCGTTCGACGACTCCGGCGAGGCTGCGGATGTGTTCGGAGCGGACGTGGCCGCTTTTTACTTCGACTATTACACGTTTTGCCTTTCCGCTGTTGTCGTCGACGAAAACCATTGTTCCGTCGATGCCTTTGTCTGAGCCTTTTTTGCCTTCTTTGCTTGTTCCCGAACCGCCCTGCGGACGCGCTTTTATCAGCGACAACGCCCACCATTGGAATTGGTAGCGATCTTCGGTGGCGAGTTGTTTTGCACTTTCCAGGTCTTCTGGTTCACCGATAATGCGATAGGTCTGGCTCCCCTCCTTACGAAGGAGGGGTGTCGGTGCTTCACCGACGGGGTGGTTCTCTTGCTGGGGTTCCACGGACGTTGATTCAATGCTCGACGAGAGAACCACCCCGTCAGCCGAAGCGGCTGCCACCCCTCCTTCGTAAGGAGGGGAGCTTTTTTGCGGCTTCGCCGCACTCTTAACCCTGACCGGATCAAGCCCGAAGGCATCTTTTAGACGATATTTTTGAAGAGCGATGGAAAGATGCGTGATGTCGATGCCTATCCATTGACGGTTAAGCTTCTGCGCGGCCGCGATGGTTGTTCCACAGCCGCAGAAAGCATAAGGGGTGCATTCCCGATCAGATTTGTGTTGGTTTAAGTTCACCGGCTTTAACTAGCTCAAGATGATGCATTCTATCTTCAAATTCTGCCTCGCTGAGATAGCCTTCCCGAAATAGTCGACGTAGAAAGTCCTCTGCTGACATCGATCCTTTCCGATTATTTGTCTCACGGGACGCCGCTACGCAATTTCTGTAGCCGTTATTCCCATTAGGTCTAGATACAATATGCTCAACAACAAAATTACTCTCGTCTAGCTTTTGAAGTGAATAAAAACAGCGATAATTCTCACGTTTCAATAGTAGTAACCGATTCTCCGGCACGTTAAAGAAATCCATTTCCTCAATGTTAGCCTGGGGCACAGGCATCGAAGCGGGAATTACACCGGGAATCTCACAGGGCAAAAGCAGACGAAGAACTTTTCCGGTATGAGCCGTTCGGACGATCTGCAAGCAACCCTTAGCTTGCAATGATGCAAGTCTTAAATACGCTGTATTCTCAGACATTGGCTTATTTCTTTCCCCGACACCACACGCCATTCGTGTTCGGGCTGATTTAAAACCAATTGTGACTTCCTCAATTCCCATTAGACGGCTATGCCGAAAAACATAGAGGTAGATTACCTGCTCGTAGCTGTCAAGCTTTGGGGCAAGATGATCTTGGAATTGAATCAGAAACTCGATTCGAAATCCATAAACAGACAGAGAAACAGCGAGAGAAACCGGAGAAACCGGGTCAAGCCTCCGCAATTGCACCTTTGGGCTTCTCATAATGTAACGCAACTACGCAGGCTTGACCGGTTCTCGTTATACCGTGTCGACATTTCTAAAGTTAATTTATACTGTCGCGTGCCCGGGTTGTTCTTGGAGTCATAAATCCACTAGAGGTTACACTTATTTTTGGTCGGGCTCATTAATGTACGATATGAGTTTCGATATGGCCAACGTAGTGCCACCGTAGCTCCCCAAACAGCGATCGCGAACGTGACAATTTCCAAACTAACAGCGAACATCATTGCAATTGTACCCCGAACCGTTATCTGCAACCTCGTCCGCCTCGATGCCGGATTCGTTTTTGAAAAGAACATTGTAATTCCGGTTCGAATTAAACGGCGGATCGAGATAAACGAGATCGATGCAAGCGTCAGGAAAATAATTCCGATCCTGCAAGATCTTTAGATTGTCGCCGTAGTAGAGAGTATTCATCCGGGAAAGTCCGTGAAAAATTTAGTAGAACATTAACACAACTTCGCCGCAGAGCAAACTGGTCGTTGATTCGATAATAGCTGTCGAGTTTGCAATCTGAAATACTTTTATCTCAATCGACGTTGTCTCTGCGTTGGTCATAGTTGGCAGGGAGATTTTCTGAGCTGGCTATTTTGGTTGTAAAGCCGGGTTTTGGAGAGTTTTAGCTGGGTTTTTGAGTGGTATGGGTAGCTTTTTGTTTGGGCAAGCTCTCTTTCTGTTTGTTCGGAGCTGCTTTTTGTGGTTTGGGGAGGTTTGCGCGTGGCGGGGAGTTGTTGCAGATTGATTCGGAAAGGCTCGGGGGTGAGGGATTGGGATTGCGGAAGGGCAAACATAGGTTCGCGACTGAGAGATTTTAGCCACGAATGGACACGAATTTACACGAACCGGACGGAAAGCCCTCTTATTCGTGTCTATTCGTGTTAATTCGTGGCTAATTCTAACTACCGAGGGCTTCCTCGCATTCGTTTTACGCCTTCGGTCATTTTTTCTTCGGTGTTGCAGAAGGAAATTCTTAGGAGACCTTTGGCTTCCGAGCCGAGCAGGCCCGCGATGTTGCGATCCTTTGACCCGGCTAAAAAAATAGACCAATCTTGTTTCGTAAACGTCTATCACCTGTCAGTCCGCAGTTTAGATACGGGAAAGTAAGTAGGTTCGGATGATTTTTCATTGAACATGGTGTATTCATGACGGCTTAACGATTGGAAATTTAGGTCACTCGCGGTTGGGTGTCGCGGGGCGTACAAGAAAATGATTCTGCCACCTGTTCTCTTTGCGGTTTTTTATTAGAATAGAAAATTCGCGTGTTCGTCTCGAAATATCTGTTTATCCCGAAAGACTTTATGAAGCGCATAAAATTAACCGTTTGTTTACTGTTCATGTGCCTGTTGGCGGGCTTTGCACTTGTCAGATCGGGCGTGGTCATCGGTCAGGGAACGCTCTCGGCCCCGACTGGCGTGACCGCTACTGATACCATCTACAATTCAAAAGTTGGGCTTTATTGGGATACAATTCGCGGCGCCAGTACATATCGCATTTTTCGGAATTCGACAAATAACGCAGCGACGGCGAGTGATATCGGGACAACTCCGGCGAATACTTTTTTTGACACCACGGCGCCCGCCGGACAGACTTTTTTCTACTGGGTTCGAGCTGAGAACGGCAGTTTGGTGAGCGATCTCAGCTTACCAGATCAGGGTATACGCTCGACGACGCAGCAGCAGGGCGGAATCGGCCCGCTCAATCCGCCGCCGGTTCCGGCCGGAAATCCCGTTACGGCGACAAAAATATATCTCGGAAAAGCATTATTCTGGGACGAGCAACTTTCCTCGACCCGCACGGTCTCGTGTGGAACCTGTCACCACGGCGCAAACGGCGGAACCGATCCTCGGTCAACTGCGGCCATCGCTCTTTCAACAAATCCTGGTCCTGATCAGATATTAAATACGGGTGACGATATCACCGGTTCTGCCGGAGTTCCATTAAGCAATGCCGACGGAACCTATCTCAATGATGTAACCTACGGTTTCCGCGATCAGGTTACGGGCCGCAAATCGGTTTCGCATATCAATGCCGGCTACTCACAGCTGCTTTTCTGGGACGGACGGGCGACCGGCACGTTTCGCGACCCGATCACCAATGCAGTTATCCTGCCAAATCTCGGTGCACTCGAAAGTCAAGTACTCGGGCCGCCACTCTCTGCCGTAGAAATGGCACATAACGGTCGCGATTGGAATAACGTTGCCGCCCGGATGAATGATTCAAAACCTCTTGCGTTAGCTCCGTCAATGCCTGTTGCATTGTCAACATGGATCGGCGGGCGTTCGTACGCGGAATTGTTTCAGGAAGCCTTTGGAACGCCGGAGGTGACCCCCACGAGAATCGCCCTGGCAATCGCCACTTATGAACGCTCGTTATACAGCGATCAGGCCCCAATCGATCTGGTTGCTCAGGGGATAGAAACGTTGACAGCCCAGGAAGCTCGTGGCCGAAATATTTTTAATTCCCCGGCCATCAATTGCAATGTCTGCCACGCGGGCACCAGGTTTACTAACGAATCATTCCAGTACATAGGCGTCCGGCCTGATACGGAAGATACGGCCAGAGAACAGGTCACAGGTTTCCCGAATGATCGCGGAGCATTTCGCGTCCCGAGCCTTAGAAATGTCGAACTTCGCGGTTCATTTTTCCATAACGGAAAATTTACCACGCTCGAACAGGTTGTCGCTTTCTATAATCGAGCAGGCGATTTTGATGCTAATAATAAGCCAAATTTCATTCATCTACTGGGATTGAATGCCCAGCAACAGGCTGACCTGGTCGCCTTTCTCAGACGTCCATTGACCGATCCGCGTGTCCGGACGGAAACAGCGCCGTTTGATCGACCGACGCTGTATATGGAATCGGATCGTGTACCGCAATTGACCGGCAGCGGCCGATCCGGGACTGATTCCATAACCCCACAGATCAAGGCTATTTCACCGCCCATAGTTGGGAATCCAAACTTTACTGTGTCGGTTTCGTCGGCGATGGGAAATGCCGCCGCAGCTTTGGTAATCAGCGAAACCGATCCAGGTGTCGGCGCGGCGATACCGGCGGCAGGTTCATTTGCCAGGGTCGTGACGACAACTCAGAACACCGGAGCCGGCAACGGCTGGGCGTCGATTAGTCTTGCAATCCCAAACAGCGCCGCTGTTGCGGGACGAACGTTCTTTGCACGCTGGTATATTGAGGATGCCGGTGCGGCCAGCGGCTTTTCGGTGACGCAAGCCGCTCGGTTTACAGTTTTTGGCGACGCAGCCGCTTCGCCGTTTGTCTCGATTTCGGGCAGAGTGTTAACCCCTGATGGTCTGGGAATCAGGAATGTAACGGTGACGCTGACCGATTCAACCGGAACGGCACGGCGCGTCGCGACCAGCTCGTTTGGCGTGTATTCGTTTGAGAATGTACCAACCGGAGCGTCGCTTATTGTTGGCGTTTCATCGCGCCGCTATCGTTTTGCGCCACAGAGCGTTACGGCCTCGGCGAATATCGCGAATCTCGATCTTATCGGACTAGAATAAATTCCAACCCAACTGCTTAACTTGCCGGAATCGTTGGAGAATTCCGAATGTTCTCGACAAGTGTTTTCCATTCATTCAATGTGAGCGTTTCGGCAGTCGGCGGATCGGGGCAATGCCTGATCGATCGAGAACATTCGCTGCGTCCGGAAGAATGGATTTTAGATTATTCAGAATAGTCTTGCGTTTTTGGGCGAATGACGAGCTAAGAAGCTGACGAAATCTCAGATCGTCCGAGACCGTTGAGACCAGCGGTTCGAGACTCATAACGGAACTCCAAACTTTGGGAACGGGAAAATATGCTTTCGGCGAGACGTCAAAAAGATGTTCGGTTCGGAATGCATTTTCGACAAGAACGGTTATGAATCCACGGCTGCTATCGCCGGGTTTGGCCGTAAGTCGCTCGACAACTTCACGCTGCAGCATCAGTATCAGCGTTGAGAACATGTGACGCTGCTCGATGAGCCGCTGGATGATCGGCGTCGAAATATAGTATGGGAGATTGCCGACGAGTTTGGTCTTTGTCGGATCGGTACCGCCAATCAGAGTTGATAATTCACACGCCAATGCATCCGCCTCGACAATGTTAAAGTTTGAATGGAAATGAAACTGAGTCCGCAGAACGGCTACAAGTTGCCGGTCGATCTCGACGGCGATCACGTTTGCACCGGTCGCAAGCAACTTCTCAGTCAAGGCCCCACGGCCCGGACCGATCTCGATCACAGTTTGATCGGCGCTCAGATTCAGAGCCTCGACGATCTTGTCGATCACTCGCTCGTCACGTAGAAAGTTTTGTCCGAGAGATTTCTTTGGCCGCATAGTATTTGTCAGAACCGGGAGCGGTAGCGACTGGGTTCCTCCTCACGTTGGTTGTGCGTGAAAGAACCCGGTCGCTACCGCTCCCGGTTCTGACGCGGGTATCCCGTAATCTCTATATCTTCGCCAAGTTTTGTGACGGTCACGTCGCGGAGCCTGAGAACGTCCGCGAGCGACGTCGCCCCGGTGCCGCCAATTGCGTTTGGAGCCGCCTGACCGCCAATGATAAATGGCGAAACGATAAGCGTAACTTTATCAACAAACCCAGCGTCGCAAAACGCTCCGGCAATCTCGGTGCCGCCTTCGACAAGCACGCTTTGAATCTCCTGTTGTCTCAGGTTTTCCAAAACGGCAGGCAGATCTCTGCCTCCGGTCGACGTTTCGATGACACAAACACCAGACTTTGTTAGCTCCGCGATCCTGTCGCGGTCGCTGCTGTTAGTAAATACAATCGTCGGCGTTTCGCTCGCGGTTTTGACGAGGACCGAATCGACCGGTATTCGCAGCCGATTGTCGAGAATCACACGCGTCAGCGGCCGCCGTCGCGGCTTCCCGCTGCGATCCGTTAGACTCGGGTTATCAACAAACGCCGTGTTTCCGCCAACCAGAATCGCATCGTGTTCGTGCCGCAAATCGTGAACACGGCTAACGGCTTCGCTGCCGGACAACGCTGTCGAAACGCTTCGACCGAGCGAAATCCGCCCATCGAGCGACATCGCAAGTTTTAGATGGACAAACGGCCGATTTCTCTGATGCCAGCAGATAAATTTCTCATTCAACCGCATCGCTTCGTCGGCCAAAATGCCGGTCACAACGTCGATCCCTGCAAGACGCAGCCTTTCAAAGCCACGACCCGAAACCAATGGATTAGGATCTTCTATCGGACAGACAACGCGGACAATTCCCGCCTCGATCAAAGCTTCGGTACATGGCCGCGTCTTCCCCTGATGATCGTGCGGCTCCAGCGAAACATACGCCGTAGCCTCCACCGCCCTTTCACCAGCCTGTTCGAGCGCCAAAACCTCGGCGTGAGTCACATTGTCATAAATGTAAGTTCCCTCGCCAGCGATCTCACCATCGTCTGAAACAATTACACAGCCGACAAGCGGATTTGGGCTGACATGGCCGATGCCAAGGGCCGCCAGTTCCAGTGAATGGCGAATCAAGGGGAAATGGAACTCTGATGACTGTTGATTCAATTTTTCTAATTAAACAACCCATTAACATAACTCTCCGCCTCAAACACCATCAGGTCGTCGACCTGTTCGCCGATGCCGACGTAGCGGATCGGAAGGTTTAATTCCTTGGCGATGGCGACGGCGATGCCGCCTTTGGCGGTGCCGTCGAGTTTTGTCAGGACGATGCCGGTGACGTCGGCGGTTTTCATGAATTGGCGGGCTTGTTCCAGACCATTTTGGCCGGTGACGGCGTCGATGACGAGCAAGGTTTCGTGCGGAGCACCGGCAACCTCGCGGGCTGAGATGCGCTTCATTTTTTCGAGTTCGGCCATCAAATGAGCTTTGTTATGAAGCCGGCCGGCGGTATCGACGATCAACACGTCGGAATTTCGCGCCTTTGCGGCGGCAAGCGCGTCAAATAGAACTGCTGCCGGATCAGTTCCCTGCTTTTGCTGGACGAGTTGCACACCGGCCCGCGTCGCCCATATCTCGAGCTGGTCGTTTGCGGCGGCGCGGAATGTGTCAGCCGCGCAGATGAGTACGTCGTTGCCTTCGTTTTTTATTCGTTGGGCGAGTTTGCCGATAGTCGTGGTTTTACCGACGCCGTTGACGCCGACGACCATTAAAACATACGGCTTTATCGATTCGTCGATGCTTCGTTCGTCAGCGACGCCGCGTTCAGTGGAATGGTGCAAGATATCGAGCAATTCCCGCCGCATCGCGTTTTTCAGCGCGTCGAGATCGCTTATCTCCTGACGCGAAACACCCCGTCGGATGCTGTCCAGAATTTGCATTGTCGTCGCGACGCCGATATCGGTCGAGATCAACATTTCTTCAAGCTGGTCGAGAAACACCTCATCGATTTGTTTCCGCCCCTCGAAAATAGTGTCGAGCCGGTTATTGATCGAATGCCGTGTTTTCTCAATTGCCTTTGAAAAACGAACACTCAATTCACGTTCAACCGCTTCTTCCTGGGCTTTGAGTTCCTCTACCGACTTGTCGAGACCGAGAACCGAACTTGAAAATTTATCTTCCTTATTTCTTCGCCAAAAAAACGCCATAATACTTCCCTTCGTGGCCCAAACCGCAAACTAAAGAGTATAAAGAAATTACGATGATATGCAAAAAAGCCATCCAGAAACCTGGCAGCGAACCGACTGTCCGACTGTCCCTCATTCCCCACGTCTAACACACTGCGCGTTGAACCCGTATCTCGAAGTTCGCACAAAGAAAAAGTAACGGATGTAAAGTCTCCGCCGCTAATCTCACTAGCCGCCGATAAAATTGCCGGGAAACTTCAATTAATCACCCAAATCTGTGTGGTTCGCCGCAAGAAATAAAGTTTAATGCGGCATCTGGGAATATCCGGCTTGAAAAAGAACATTATCGGAGCGTACACACTTTTGCTGAACGCGAAGTAATTTCGATAGCTGGAAATATGAGCTGTCCGGTCGAGGTGTGTCTTGGTAACAAATTTTGTAGCTTTACAGGAGTATTTAGAATGAAAAAGAAAGTGTTTCAAGTATTAGTTTTGGCAATTATCGCAATGTCGCTTAGCGTGGTCGTTTTTTCGCAAAGTAAAAGCGAGACGGAGACGGTAATTAGCTCTCATTCGTCGAATCGGACGCTCAATATTACGCGTTCGGGCGTTTATCGTCTAAACGACGATATTCGCGTCAATAACGGCGACGGTATCGTGATCACGGCGTCGAACGTGTCGCTCAACCTTAACGGTTATTCGGTCTCAACACGGACGGAAGGAACAGGCCGCGGTGTCGTTGTCAGCGGTGCGACAGGCGTTTCGGTGCGAAACGGCAAGATCGGCGGCTTTAACGCAAATGTTATGGTCTCGTCGTCGACAAATGTCGTGGTCGAGAATCTACAGATCACCGGCGAGGGCCTCGCACCTGTCGGCGGCCCGACCGAGATCGGAATTCTTATCGTCAATGGACGCTGCGGTCGCCGTAAACGAGAACGTCATTTCGTCCGTCAACCTCGGAATTTTTGTTCGCGGTGGCGGTTCTACCGGAAATCGCATCTTCGAGAACATGATCGTCGGCGGCGCGACGCCAGGCAACAACCTGCTCGGCATTTGCTACAACCCTGCGGCCGGAGCCGGGACCGAAGGACCGCGTGGCGATAATATTTACAACAATGTGATCACGCGATTTGGATTTGCAATCGCCATTAGCGCAGGTTCTGTTCATAATATCTTCAATGAGAATAACCTCGCGTCGTTTATCGGCGGCTTTCGCGAGCCCGGCACGTTGGTCATGGGCGGCGGCACAAACGTTTCCGAAGGAAATCTGATGGTTACGATTCCATCAACTGTCCTTCCATAGCCACACGGTGTAACTTTGGTCGCTTGCTGAGGAAGGTTTTGTCGGAATCCTTCTCCAGAAAGCCGACCGGCGATCAGGCCGCGATTCAAAAGCGGCCTTTGATCGATTAAAAATTATCAATTTTGGAAATAAAAGCATGCTAACCGCGAATATTAGCAACGGGACGTGTGACCATAGTTATTCTGTAAACGATGTTCGGACTAAAGTGGCTGGAAAGTAAGGAAAACAATTGGCACGCTTTCGAAAGCGAGGCGATGCAATATCGAGGCGACCTTTTTCGCACCGCGATGTGGCTCACGAGAAACCAAACCGACGCCGAAGACCTCGTTCAGGAAACGATGTTTCAGGCAATGAAGTCCTTTCATTTGTACGAAAAAGGCACTAACTGTAAGGCGTGGCTGACGAGAATACTCTACAACCACAATATGAAAAGGGTGAAAACTTTGCTTAGACTGCGGCTTGTAGAGGATGTCGATGAGGTAATTCTCTCAAACGTGCCGTTCGAGCCGCAGGTCTCCGAGCAAATTACGGATGAAGAAATACTGGCCGCGATCTGGAATCTTCGCGAATATTACCGCAATATCCTTGTTCTGGCTGACATCGAGGAACTCTCATACAAAGAGATCGCCGAAATTGTCGACCTTCCGATCGGAACTGTGATGTCGCGGCTCTTTCGGGCACGAAAGATACTTAGGAACGAACTTGCAGATTATGCCCGGAATCATGGATTTGAGGACAAGAGCCTAGCCGCCGCAAAGTAGAGAGGTACAGTGATGAATTGTAAAGAATTTCAAGATGTTGTTGAATGCGACCCGAGTCGAGCGATCGATTTTGAAGCCGAAATGAATGACCACCTAAAGAGTTGTACACTCTGCCGGACGGAATTTGAATCTTTACGCGAGATGCGCAAACGAATCGCGGCGGCAACGCGAGGCTCGGGTGCGTTTCAGATCGACCCGGCGTACAGTATTGGATTGGAACGGCGGTTGAAAGCGGAATTTTGCGGCGCCAACAGTAAAAATAGTCGCACCAAGGTATCTTGGGTGTGGATCCTAGCACCTACGATGGCGGTTTTGGTTCTCGCACTCGGCCTCGGAGTCTTACTAGTGAATAAAACCAGCACAGGTGAGGTCGCAAACAGATACCTTTCGAAAGGCCTCGCCGAGATCGGCACCATCGTTGCCGGCAATCACGTCTATTGCACGCTCGAAAAGCTTGGCATGTGGGAAACACTCGCCCATACCGACTACCCTGATAAAGCGAAATATACCGAAACCGTACTCGCCGCCTTAAAAGCCAACTACTCGGAAGGCGTTCAGCTCATCAGCGTACACGATTGCGCCTTTGAGGGTAAGGATTTTAGACACGTTATCCTTAGGAACGGATCTGAGGTTGTTTCGGTATTCCTCGACAAAAGCGATATCGTCGTTTCAGGTAAGGAAAATTTAACCAGAGCGATAGTCAGTGGCGTCGAAGACGGATTTCAGATCGCCAGTTTTACCAGTAACGAACGGCTCGTATTTATCGTGTCCAAACTATCCGAGACGGAGAATATGACCATTGCCAGGACTCTCTCGTACTCATTAGGCCAAATCTGATCGCAATAGACGTTACAAATCCAAAGGCTCCGCACTTGATTCGATATATTTCATGACCGTTTTCGATCCCGTCAGTTGCGGTTTCAGACTCTTTTCAGACGACCATTAGCTCCAGGATTTCGTCGCCATCGTTGGCCAGCGCTAGCTAAGACCGCGTTAGTCTTCTCTTCAGCGACGGATGTGCGTTTCGACGCCATTTGCCTCACAATGCCATTCGCGACTTCCCCAGCGTTACACGCATCAATGAGGGCCTCAACCACTTCGGATTGGTAACGTGAACCGACAAGGCTGCGTAGCCGCTCCAGCGCCGCCGGAAGCTCCATGCCTTTTGAATATGGCCGGTCGATAGTCATCGCATCAAAGGTATCGGCTACCGACACGATCTTTGCTTGCAGCGGGATTTGATCGCCCGTCAGGCCATGCGGGTATCCCTGGCCATTTACCATTTCGTGGTGCATAACCATCCCGGGCAGGAATTCCTTCATTGCCGGAATCTGCGACATAATCTTATATCCCTTGAGCGGATGGGTTTTCATAATGGTGAATTCCTCATCCGTAAGAGCGGCCGGTTTTTTGAGAATCGCGTCGTCAATTGCGATCTTGCCGACATCGTGGAGCAAAGCGCTGAATGCGTAAAGTTTCAAGTTCATCGGCGTTCATTCCAAGCCGTTTTCCGATTACTACGGAAATGCGGGAAACGCGTTCGGAATGACCACGCGTATATTTATCCTTTCCGTCGATTGCGGCGGAGAGTGCTTTGACGGTTCCGACGAAAAGCTCACGGTTTTCCTCGGCGGCCTTGGCGAGCTTCACGATCTGCTCCTCGACCTTATCGGTCATTAGATTAAAGGTTTTACCTAGGGTACCGATTTCAGTGATGTTGTTCGTCTCCACACGGGATGAAAAATCCCCTTCGGCGATGCGTTTTGCAGCGGCAACCAGACGCAGCAACGGCGATGTCATCAGTCTCGCACCGATCACACCAACAACCAGAGCAAGTACGGCAAACGCCATGCTGATCAACCACGTCTGCGTTCGCATTTCGCCAACCGAGGCAAGCGCCCGTTTTTCGTCCTGCATCACAATAACACCGACGTTGTAACCATCGGTTAACTGGGCCGTCGAATAAGCTCCGATCATGTCGCTGGTATCGCCATTAACGGTTGCTGAAAACGGCACGAGCGCCGATTGTATCTGCAAACCCGATTCGATCCATTCCTGAACGATCTTTAGATCGCCCATGGGTTTTTTGGCTATGGTGACGGCCGGGTCGGGATGGAATAGGGTTTCGCCAGAGGCATTTACGACGAATATGATTGGCAAGCTGGCCTTCCAGAGACTCTTCCTCGGTGGCCGCATTAACGCCAACAACGCCTTGCGATACCGACTGCAGCGATGCGATGGCGACGATTGTCGCGGCATGGGCACCGTCAATCGTGACATCGGACGCAAACGACATGACGAAACGGCCTGATCCCGAAGTCCTTCTGGGTTCGCCGATCCGTATGCCGCCCTTGCCAATGGTCTGGGTCGGCTCGGTCGCGATCGTCTCGACGTCACTATCGTTCAAAGAATCCGAACGACGAACGATGAGCGAGTCTTCGTTACCCGGCTTCACGTATAGAGCAAGCAGCTCGGGGTTCTCACGAAGCAGCGCGCCAAGTTTTCGTTGAGTCTGGAGCGATGAGATAACCTTTGGATCGTTAGCGAGTTCAAGACCCGTCGCCAAACCGCCGACGACTGACGCAAACCGCTGGCCAAATATCTCTATCTGACGAGCTTTTTCCTGCACGAGCTGGATTTGATACCGGTTCTCTGCCAAGCGCAGCTCGCGGCCGCTCTTGTCCGACAGCAGCCAACCGGTCAGAACAAGCGGCACTAACCCGACAAGCAGAAGCGTGACGATAACAAAAAAGATCAAACTAACTTTTTTAGATTTTGCAGGCATGGGCGGGGAGGCGAAAGAAACGCCATCTGTAATTTTACGGCATTTCGGAGCGCAAGGTCAACAAGTTTTAGCATCGAACGGAGCCGCTGAAGAACGGACGCGACAAATGCGAGAACAACCCGCTTTCGTAACAGGGAAATGCCTTACTGGTAACAGGAAAATGCCTCGGTGGTAACAGGAAAAGACCTAACTGGTAGAGGTAAAAACGCGTGGGATTCAGACAGAATAATTGCTCGCGCGCGGTCGGGACGAGCCCATGTGCTGATTTTTGATCGAATGCCCCCAAGTTGTCCTTCTCGATAACGTTGTGATGACAAAATTAGTTGCATAGTTGCAATTGCTCTTTATCTATGCCACATTGTCAGCATACTTGGAGGAGGACGTTAGAGATGAGCAGACATTGGGAGGAGCTTTTCGCGTATCGAGGGCAGAGGAAAGTGGTCCAATTTTTATGCGGGAATGACTGCGAAGGGATTGATAACATTCAGCCGGTACACATACGAACGGATGAATGAGCCGAAACGAATAGTTGTCCTGTTTGACCGGCTCAATCACACCATCGGGCTAAAACCAGCCACGGATCTAACAAAAAACGCTTATCCGATCAGCCCACGCGGAATGCACGGCGGTAAAAAGATACGCGCCCAACGGATCTTTCAGGAATTCGGTATCCGCGTGCCGCAGACGATCAGATTCGAGCATCCGTGGGTTGACGAGGACGGCGTCTTAAATCTCGATCTCAGAACAGTAACTCCGAGCGGCAAGCTCACCCGCCCAACGCTTATTTCGGGATGTGTTCCGATCGTTACGGTCTCGCCCCGACGCGGGTAAAGATGTCGTCAAAATGCGGACAGGAGCGATAGCGACTGGGTTCTTCTTCCGGGTCAGAACCGGGAGCGATAGCGACTGGGCTCCTCGGACATCATCGTTATTCGCCCCTAGAGAATGTCTTACGCTCCCGCGTCACGGTATTTTTTAACATGACTACCGATCATCATTCAAGAACCCAGTTGCTATCGCTCCCGGTTCTGACACGCTACTCGTCCTCATCGATCTGAGGCGCGCCGGTTTTTACGTCGCCGTCGCGTGTGTAGGTGATGCAGATGTTGCCGTTTGGCGAGATCAGGCTTTCGGTCACCTTAAAGGACGCCGGGATCGTGCCGTTTTGGAACAGGCGTTTGCCCTCAGCGAGCGTTATTGGCATTATCATCAGCTCCAACTCGTCGACCAGATCATTTTTGAAAAGCGTCTGAAGCAGGTCCGCGCTTCCGAATACGTACAGGTCGGGGCCGTCGGTTTGTTTGAGTTCGCGCACCTTTTCCGCGAGGTCGCCGCCCAAAAAGACCGTCGGCTGCCAATCGCTCGAGGTGCGTGTGTTCGAGGCGACGTACTTCGTCGCGGTCATTACATTCGGCCAGAAATGCGAATGCGTCGGCCAATACGGCTCCCAAATGTCAAACGTCTTCCGCCCCAACAGCAGATCGACCTCTTTCCCCAGCCGCCTCTGTATCACGGCCCCGGCTTCCTCGTCCGTATATCCAAAAAACCACCCTTCATACTTGAACCCGTCCTCCGGGCTCGACTGTATGACACCATCGATCGTCATGAATTCTGCTGCAATTATTTTTCTCATTGTTTTGTCGCGACGCCCCGCAACTCAAGGCTAAACTCTATCGTTTAGCATTAAACAACTTTCGCGAGTCGGCTGCCGCCGTCAGCTATTTGGAGGTTAAAGGTGATCTGGAAAAGATTCGGACCGTGAATTCGCCCTTATTATCGTTAAAACCAAAATCTTTGTCGTTAATTGAAAGGAAAAGTAAGCCCGAGTTTGTGGCTACTAGCTCATTTGTTGAGCCAATCTTAAACGGTTTCCCGTCACCGATCCTCGCAATCAGAGTCGCATAAGTAACCCCGGGGATCAGACAGCTTGATTCATTGCAAACATCGCTCCCTCCGCCCGGCCCAGTATTTGGACTCCGTGTATTCGGGTCTGTGGTAACAAGGCCACTGGCCGTAATAACGTATCGGTGCCCCTCACGTACCTGAACCCCAGACGGCGTCCAAAGAACCGTTGACCTGACGGATACCAAGGTTTCGTGACCCTGCAAATCGACTACTTGAGAGCTACTTGTTGGAGTCGATTGGATGGCGACGTCACGCGTGTAAGGTTTAAGTTCAATGCCTAAGCTCGGATGGAATCCCGGCGTCGCACTAAAATAACGACCATTAGGCAGGTCTGCGTACCAACAAAGGGCTTCTCCGGTTCTGCGGTCGAAGCAGACGCCCGAGCCGATTGTATAAACGAGAATGAAGACCAACGCTTGTCCGCCAATCATTGCGGCAGTACCTTGCCATTTTCGTCGCCCCAAGAGCATGTACCATGCCATTGTAGGCAGAACGGCAATCACCAGTGAGACGACTATCATCGTCAGAAGCTGCGCCGCATAATAGTCCAAGCCCAATCGTACCGTCACCCATGTATCGACTGTTGACCAAAGCCAATACACAAGCCCAACTCTAAGAAACGCCAACACGAGAAAGATGACAACCAAAGCTGTGATGGCAATGAGGACATACTTGGCAATGCTATTTAGCGGGTTCTTAAACTCTTCGATCATAGGCCTAATTGTTGTAGCCCGTCCGAACGTCTACATGAATTACTACGTCATTTTGCGTTGATCGTAGCCTTAAATTTCCTGAATTTCGCAGAGTACGCTCGAACTGATGCTTCGGCGAACGTGTCACGAAATCATATTCGTAGTAGGCTCCAGGAGATTGAGGACGACTAAAATCGTCGCGAACATCGCCAACCTCGATCTGCACGTTACCCTGCGTCCCTCGCAAGAATCCCATCTGCAACTGAATCGTTGGCTTAACCGAAATACCGGTGTCGTACCATTGTCCATCGCCAGGCACCGATATCTCGTAGGAACCAGCGGACTTCATGCTGGAAGGAAAGTATTCGGACGCATTGGACTTCTGAAAGCCGTTTTTAGGAGCCGCAACCTTCGGTGGAGCCGTGGCACTGCTGACATTTGATGGAGCAGTTGATGCAACAGTCGATTGCTTTCCGCTCAAGGCGATATCTTTCGTATATTGCTTTAACTCAATCCCATAAGTTGGGTGAAACCCTGGAGTAGCACTAAAATAACGACCATCTGGCGTGTCAACGTACCAACACAAAGCCTCGCCCGTCTGACGATTGAAGCAAACGCCAGAGCCAATGGTATAAACAAGAATGAATATCAATGCTTGCCCACCAATCATCGCGGCCGTTCCCTGCCACTTTTTGCGGCCTAAAAGTAGATACCATGCAAGAGTCGGCAACACGGCTACGACCGTCGAAACAACTATCATCGTTAGCAGTTGCGACGCATAGTAATCGAGTCCGAGTCGGACCGTTACCCACGTTTCAACCGTCGACCAAAGCCAATAGACGAGTCCGATGCGAAGGAAGGCGAGCAGAAAAAAGAATAGGAGCAAGATCGTTACTCCTATAAGCAAATATTTTGCTACGCGATTCAAAGATTCTCTACCAAATAAATCGTCCATACTATTTCTGAGACTTCCTGCGTTTCAGCCATCTCATTACGCCCCAAATTACTGAGCCGACGACTAAAAACGATAGGACGATCTCCATCATCAGAATTACAGAGCGAAGGCTTTGCATAATCTACTCCAAATTGTCGGAATTGTCGCCATATTATGACTTAGATTTCCGCGTCAGTCCAGAAGCTCTATCGGATTTGCGGACAAAACCCATCGCTCCGTAGAGCGGGCTGTCATTACCGGAAGCTGCCGAACCTGCCACACCGAGACTTACCTTCGAGCGTTTTTCGTTGAGGGCGACGTACTTGTCGTCGCGCACCTCGCGTTTCATTTTGAGTTCGGCCTCGAGATCGGCGATAGTAGCGTCGTCTGCGGCGGCGGCTGTGATGTCAGCCAGAAACGCGGCTTGCGTGATGCCGTTAAACTCGACAGTCGGAGCACCCTCGACCCAAGCGTCGTTCATTATATTGCACTTTTCCCGAACAGTTTAATATCGACCTTTGCCATACGTTTTCTCCTTATTGATTAGGTATTTACTGGGTTTTCTCGAAATAGCTAACTGCAAACTATTCTACGCGACCATAATATACCCGATCAGGAAGAAAATCCACGCCATAAGGAACGCTTTCCAAGTCATTCGGAATCTCGTCCAAGTCGCTCGGAACATTCTCTAAGTCATTCGGAACGCCATCTAACTCACTTGAATATCAATCCTAGTCGATCAGGACGCTGTCCACATTCGTTGGAATGAGGCTTTTATGGCTTTATTGTGCAATCAACACACCTTTTTCATTCGTATTCTCAAATCCAAATCGTGTCGCCGCTTCGAGAACTTCGGTGTTTATATCTTTTAGAGTTTTGAATCTTATGCAATACCCGGTCACGGTCGCTTTGCCGAGGCTGCTGGCGTATGTGTCGGCCAGATATTTTTTGTCTTCGATACCGAGGATATAGACGGAGATCCCGGTTTTGTTTGGGCTCAGGCTTCGAGGCCGAGCTCTCGAAGAAATTCGGTGGCAGTTAAGATTCGAATGCCTCCGTATTCTTTCAAATCCAACAGGTCTTTGTCCCCGGATACGATCAGCTCACATTCTGCAAAAACAGCGCAAGCGATCACGGCATCATCATCGGGGTCGCGAGAAATAGGAGAAGGCAAATGAACTGCGTCAATAATAATTGCGAACCCTAATAGTTCCTCGACCAAGTCTTCCGACGTAAATCCAACCCGCGAAAACTGCTTCTCAAACTTATCGCGAGTGAGAATACCGATAAGCTCGGTAATCAGGGCGGGACTGGTGTAAAGCTCGAAAAAACCATCGCGGGCACTATCAATAACACGACGGGGATTTCCACCCCACAAAGCGGCGGATACGATCAGATTTGTATCGGCGGTGACACGCATCTATGAGCGTCGCTTTTCTCGCCGGTAGGCCGCGATCTCCTCCGCGATCTCTTCTTCGGTAGGCTTGTCCGGCAATGCGTTGAGCTGATCGAGCATCGAGAAAAAACGATTCGTCTTCCGGCGACGGAGTTCATCCTTTAGCATCGATGTAATTATCAGCGGCCGGAACAGGCCGTACTCCTCAGCTTCCTCGGCAAGGTCATCCGGTAATGTTAATACAATTTCTGACATAACGTTTCTCCGAAAATATTATAACTCACGATGCAAGTTGTGCGATTCTATGCTCAAACCCAAACTCAACCGCCACTTCGAGAACATCGATATTTATATCTTTTAGAGTTTTGAATCGTATGCAATAGCCGGTCACGGTTGCTTTGCCGAGGTATTGAGCGTATGTTTCGGCCAGGTATTTTTTGTCTTCGATACCGAGGATATAGACGGAGATACCGGTTTTGTTTGGGCTAGAACTTTAAAGCTCAAATTCTTTAAGAAAGTCTGTAGCAGTCACGATGGTTACACCTTGATATTCCTTCAGAACCAGCAAGTCGTTGTCGCCAGTTACGATGAACTCGCAATCGGCAGCGAGTGCACAGGCGATTACTTCATCGTCATCGGGATCACGAGATATTTGGTCGCTTAGAGCGGTTTCGGATTGACTGGAGGGTGAGCATCCTGCTCGCCCCGCACCGGTGAGCAGGATGCTCACCCTCCAGTCGAAACCGCCGATGGTTCGCCAGTTGTGGTTATCCCATACACTGATACCGAAACCGCTCTAGTATCGTTGGCGTAATGACAGTCGAGATTTCAGCGTAATCGCTAACCATTCGTCGACGGCTGATACCGGTTTCTTCAAACTTGCGATCAAAGTGTGGCCGTTCGATCACTTCGGCAAATTCATCGAGCAAGGCCTGACTTGTACACAGCTCGATAATCTCCGACCGTCCGGCATCGAGAACCCTCAGCGGAAGTCCACCGAACAGAAAACCCGAAACGACAATGTTTGTGTCGGCAACGATTCGCATCAGCCGCGGCGCCGACGCTCCTCGCGGACGGCCTTAACCTCGGCCATGACCTCTTCTTCAGACATCGGCTCGCCAGCGTCGGCCAATCGATTTGCTGCGTCAAATAGTCGACTGGCCTTTCGACGGCGAACCTCAGCCTTGAATAAAGACGTGACAAGCAGAGGTTTGAACAGGCCCATCTCCCTCGCCTCGGTCGCTATATCGTCCGGTAATGTTAAGACAATTTCTGACATAAATTTTCTCCGAAAATATTATAACTCACGATGCAAGTGTGCGATCTTTCTCTCACCCGTCCTCTTTAATCTGAGGCTCTACGGTTTTTCAATCTTATTCTTAAACCCAAATTCAGCATTAGGCGTTTTTGAGGTTTAGGCCTGATGCGGAAGCCCGCACGTAAGAGGCCGTGTCAAAACATTCGATTTCGCCGTCTATTCAGGCCCGGTTTTGGCTAATCTGGATCGCGGCTAGAGTTTCTTCACGATCACCAGGGTTATATCGTCATTCGGCGCCGCGGTTCCGGTGAATTCGGAGAGGGCGGCTTCGACTTTGTCGCGTATACCGCTGGCGGAGCGGGCGACGTTTGTGCTGATTACGTTTTGAAGTCGTTCCATGCCAAATTCGTCTTCGTTGAGATTATTCGCCTCGGAAACGCCGTCGCTATAAATAAACAGGACATCGCCAGAGTTTAGTTGAGCGTGGCCGGTTTCATACTCGGCAAAATCCATCAGCCCGAGCGGAAGACCGCCGGATTGGACGAGTTCGAGCGAACCGTCGGAACGACCGATGAGCGGCGGATTGTGTCCGGCGTTAATGTAGGTGAGGCGGCCGGTTGCCGGGTCCAACTCAGCAACGAACAGCGTGATAAAGCGGTTTGCCGGCGTGTTGTTGGCAAGGTAGACGTTGACGGCCGTGACGAGGCCGCCGAGCGGTGTTTTAGCAGCGACCTGGCCGTGGATCGCCGCGTGTAGGCTCGACATGAGGAGCGACGCGGACGTACCCTTGCCCGAAACGTCTCCGAGGGCAACGAGCATCGTCCCGTCGTGCCGGGGAATAAAATCGTAATAGTCGCCGCCAATTTCGTAACACGAAAATGAAATGCCCTGAAAATCATATCCTTCGACACTGGGCGGGCCGTCCGGCTGGAAACGCTGCTGGATCTCGGTCGCGAGCTCGAGTTCGCGTTCCATGCGTTCGCGGTTGATCCGCTCGTCGAGGAGACTGGCGTTTTCGACACGGATCGACGCAACCGAGGCGAGCGTGGTTAGTATGTTCAGATGCTCGCTTGTAAACGTGGCCTGGTGTGTCGGGCTGTCGGCGTATATTATGCCGAAAACGTGACGCTCGTCAACGCTCATCGGCACCGCCAAAACCGATTGAATCCCCTGTAAAATTATCGTCTGGCTCGCAAACCGGGGATCCTGTTGTGCATCCGAGGTCAGCACCGATTGGCCATTTTCTACGACCTCCATCATGATCGCCCGGCTAACCCGGACCTCACCGATCTTTGTATCGCTGCCACGATGGCGAGCGACTTTGATGATCATTTCGTCCTTTGTATTTTCGTCGCGGAGCATAATCACGACGCGCTCGGCCGGAACGGCTTCAAAAACAAGCGATGCCACCTGATCGAGAGTATCGTCGAGCCCGCTCGATGACAGCAACGCGATGCCGACCTTGCTTATCAAACCGAGGAGTTCGGTGCGGCTCGACATCGACGAATCGAGGATTTCGGTTGTCGGGTTTCGCCGACCCATGAACGAGATCGTGTTCGACGGGTCGAGGGCCTGCGTAGAGTCTGAGATTAGCGTCGAACTCATACTGATAGGCTCTCGAATCCCGCTGTCAAATTCGATGCGGGTCTCGCCGATCTGTATTTCACCACCGGTCAGCAGCGGCAGTGTTGTCGTTACAGGCGCACCATTTAGCCGGGTTCCATTGGCAGATCCGAGATCAACGAGCCAAAACGCATCGCCCTCCTGCCGGACCTCCGCGTGAAGGCGTGAAGCAAACGCGTCAGGAATACACAAATCGGCTCGCGCCGACCGACCGATGGTCGTGCGAAGACGCGATATCGGAAAATTGTCCGAACTGCCGTTACCGTGTTTGACAACTAAATGAGCCATATTCGTTGACTAAAGCTGCTTTTTGCGACCACGTACCACGACTGTCCCGGTCAAAAAATCGTGAAGCGAGCGTCCGCTTGTATTCACCGCCGAACTCAAAAAACCTAGCCCGGCCGTCAGGATCGTCATCAGGTATCCAATTGTATTCCGGACGAGCAGGCGTGGAGCACCGACTTTTGTCCCATCGATATTGAGAATTGTTAAACCCGTCAGCATCTTACCGATCGATTGCCCCCGAACCAGCGGCAAAAGTACAAAATTAGCGGTGAATACGATAATCGCGACAACCCAGATCGTTGAGCCGATACCGCTATCGCCGGTTTCTCCAAAAAGCCTGCCAAGCATAAGCCATCCGGCGGGAAAAACAAGCAACAGAATATAATCGATGCTTACGGCGGCACACCGCAAAGCAAACGGCGCCCTAAGTCTCGCCGGAGAAAAGTCAATTATCTTTTCGGCGTCAGATGGCTTGGTGAATGCGATTGCTCGCTGCGGAGCTGAGGACATAGGTATATATTTACGGCTTCTTTCAGCCCATCAGAAAGTGTAGTGTCGTATCGCCCAAGCGGATCCGGTCGCCGCTTGCGAGGGGATGCGGCTTTCGCGGCTGCAGCCGAACCGAGTCCGCGACGCCAGCAAGCAGAAGGGTTCCGTTGGACGAACCAAGGTCCTCGACCATAAAGCCGCCGCCCTCGCGCCAGATGCGAGCGTGGCGTCGTGAAATTTTTGTCTGCGGGTCAAATTTCGAGAGATCGACCTCAGGAAAAATATTTGACTGAGGGTCGCGGCGTCCGAGTAGATTTTCGTTCTTTTCAAGCGAAAAAACCGGGGCATCGAGTTCGCTGGTTCCATCAATGACTAGTTTTGCCGTGACACCGGTGCGGGGATAAATCTCCGCATGGACGCCTTGCTGGGCGATCGGCTGCTTCGCTCCGCAGAAGGCACAAAATAGATCGGTTGCGACAATTCGTTGGCCGCAAAAACCGCAAAATACCATCTGGTCTTCCAGACTGATAGCGGCCGGAACTGCAGACACGCCGAATGTGATCCTTCCAGAGCGCAGATTTTCGAGATGTTCTGCCAGGGTCGCTCGCATCGCCATCGCCGAAGAAAAACGACTATCCGCGCTGTACTCGACCGAACGCATGAGAATTCGCTCCATTTGATCGGAAAGCTGCGGGTTGATCTGACGCGGTCTGGGATTCTTCTGAAAATCGAATATCAGCAGCGGGTTGTTTTGCGGATCGGCCCCGGTTAAAAGGTGAAACATCGTCGAACCGAGGCTGTAAATATCCGAGCGTGGCTCGACCTGCCCCGAGAACAATTCGGGCGGCGCGTAGCCCATCGTACCTACCGCTGTCACGCCCTTTTGTTCCTGATTGATCGACCTTGCAATGCCAAAGTCAATGAGCATAACCTTTCCGGTGCTGCCGTCGAGCATGATGTTTGACGGCTTGAGGTCGCGATAGACGACAGTCGTCGGCAGGTTGTGAAGATACGCGAGGACGTCGGCAACCTGGATGGCCCACTCGGTGACCGTGGTCTCATCGATTCGGCCGCCCGGCGTTGATCTCAACCGGCCAGCGATGTCGCCGCCCGCGATGTACTTCATCACTAGGTAAAACCGCCCTTCGACATGATCGAAAAAATAGTCGTAAATCGTCGGGATCGATGGATGGTCGAGACTCGAAAGAATCGTTGATTCCCGTTTGAAATCGTCGACCGCCTTGTTTTGCTGCTCTTCCTCGATACTCGACTGAACCATTTCCTTTACGGCCCGTTCGACGCCGCCGAGGTTTTGATCGAGCGCGAGATAAACCGCTCCCATTCCACCGCCGCCGATCTTGCGGACTATCTTGTAACGAGAGTTGAGCAAAGTGCCCTCGGACAGAGGCTTGAGCCCCGAGCCACGGCCGCTGGTGCTTCCGCTGCCGAGCGCATTTGCGGTCTGGCCAAAATTAGACTCAGATTCAACCGGCACCTCCGTCACTTCGGACGAATTCGCGAAGTCGTTTCCGCTTAATTGCGGTTCGGCGACTTCGACGGGATTATCTGCCAGTTCGTCAAAAGACTCGGCTGGAGGTTCAACATCGGAAAATAGTATGGGCTGATCGGCGTCGCGATTCTGTTCATCTGACGCCTCGTTCGACATTCCTTCGTCGCTGATTACCTCCATGACTTCGTGCGGATAATCTTCCGTCGGCGGTTCGACCGGAATTTCCTCGGTCTCGACGCTATTTATTGACGAACGAGGAATCAGCGGAGTTTCGACCGGTGCCTCAGCCTCGACCTCCTCAGTATTGATAACATCTATGTCTTCGGTGTTGATCTGGTTTTCGCCAAACATCCGAGCCATCATTGCGTCCGGGTCTTCCTTGTCCGGCGCACCCAAATCCTGCACGACTCCGCACATCGGACAAAATCCAGTATTTTCTGCGACATCAAAGCCGCATTTGCTACAGAGGGGCATTTTCACCTTTGACAAACTAAATACATTATTACTGCGTTATCTGAAATCGTAAAAAGGTCTTTCCGACGATGACTTCATCACCGTCGTTGAGCGTCTGGGCATTTCCCGGCAAGAGGCGGCGGCCCCGATTCACATAGGTTCCGTTTGTCGAGCCAAGATCTTCGATAAAGTATGTCCCGTTGTTTCGCACGATCCGAGCATGGCGGCGAGATACTTTCGCATCCGTGTCGTGAGCGTCAAGATCGACATCCGGAAAGATGCCGTTGTCTGCGTCCCAGCGGCCGATTGTCGATTCGTCGTTTGTCAGCCGGAACTCAGTTCCCGGTAGATCGCCCCGCTCCATTACCAGTGAAGCGTGGGCAGCACCGGACTTTGGGTTCGCCGCAATGGAAACCGGCTCAGGCGGCTCAGGTTCGAATACAATTGGTGGAACGCCAATGGACGTCACACTGACCGGACGAGGCAAGGAATTCATCGGCGGAGGCGGAACGTAGTCGGCCTGCGAATTCGGCTCGGTCGGCGGCGGGGCCATCAACCGGCTTCCACATTCGTCGCAAAAGCGTGACGTATCAAGATTTGCCGTTTGGCATGCTGGGCATCTGATCATGATTTTCTCGGCCAGTACTTACTCCGTTTGGAGAAGTAATTTTGCAATCCAATATTTTACACCGTCGTTGGTTGTACGTAAATCCTAATTATACCTGAAATTTAGGTCAAACCATGAACATGCTCTTTTTCCTCGCCGGCACAGCCCTCCTTTTCGCCCGTACATTTTTGAAACAATGGCGAAAATCTCGTCGTAATACCCGCTTGATACATCAATCAAGCACATTTAGCGATACACTGTAAAGCAGACACATCATTCTTGAGAGGGATATTTAATCTATGGCATTGAGCCGTAAAACTAAGATAATCGTTGGCGTCGTTGCCGCCGTACTGTTGGCTGCAATCGTCATCGGAAGCATTTTTGCTACACGTAAGGACACGCCGGAGGTTACGGTCGTAAAGGTTGAAACTCGCAAAGAGCTACGATCGACGGTCACGTCGTCGGGCGAGGTGCGGCCTATACAGTTTATGAATCTCACGAGCGAAGTACAGGGCCGCATAGAAGAAATATATGTGAAGGAAGGTGACCAGGTCACGAAGGGACAGCCGCTGGTGCGGCTTGATCCCAACCAGCTTCAGTCAAACACCGACGCTCAGCTCGCCGCTTTTCAGGGCGCTCAGGATGAGGTTCGCGTGTCGCAGTCGCAGGTAACGGCGGCGCAAAACAATTATGCGTCCGCCCAACAGCAATATAATGTTTCCCAGGTCGCCATTGATTCTGCGAGGCAGTCAATCGTCGCAGCTCAAGCAGATGTTGATCGAGCCCAGGTCGAGGTAAATGCAGCAACGCGCGAGCTTAACCGCAATCAGCAACTGCTTGAGAGCGGTGTTATCGCACGCTCCGAATACGATTCGGCGAAAGATCGGGTTGAGAATGCCAAAGCAGCCTTAAACAATGCTAAATCAAATCTCAGTTCGCGGCAGATCAGTGTTAAAGATGCCCAGACGCGTCTCGCTCAACAGAGCGTTATGGTTCGCGATGCCAAGCGCGGCGTCGATACCGCAAATTTGAGCGTCGCATCGAGCCAATCGCGGGTCAACCAATCTGCTGCAACGCTCCGCGGACAGCGAAATCAGCGTGACAAAACGATGCAGGTCGCCCCGATCAATGGTGTGATTGCGGAAATTCCATCGAAAGTAGGTACTTTTGCGGTCGCCGGATTGTCCACAACGGCTCTCCTGACAATTGCCGATATGTCGCAGATTAATGTCGAGGTCAAGGTTGACGAAACCTCGATTGACAAGGTCGAGGTAGGCCAGAAAGCCAAGATTAAGGTAGATGCGTTTGGCGACAAGGAAATCACGGGCGAGGTGATTCAGAAAACGCCGCTCGCGGTTGGCAAATCGCAAACAAGCGGCGGACTCTCGACCAACATCAACGTTCAGGAAGCCAAGGAATTTCGCGTCGTCATTCAGATGAGGGACCTTCCGGCGGAAATCCAGAGCGGGCTTCGGCCGGGAATGAGTGCAACGGCCGAAATAACCACGAAGATCGTCGACAATGTGATCGCCGTGCCGTTGCAGGCTGTAATCGAGAAGAAGCCCGACGCCGCGTCTTCTACACCACTCCCCGGCGATGCCCCTACGCCAACCGCTCCCGGCGAAAAGCCGAAGATGATCACAGGGGTTTATGTTTTGGACGGTAACAAGGCTAAGTTTGTCGAGGTTACCACAGGCATTGTCGGCGAGTCCGATCGTCAGATCATCACCGGATTAAAGGAAGGTGATGAGGTTATCACGGGCCCGAGTAGAATCCTGAACACGCTAAAAGAAGATACAATCGTCAAAAAGGCAGTGAAGAAAGAAGGCGACGCGGCGGCGAAGGTATAGACTGGAAGGCAAGCATCCTGCTTGCCTTTCTTCTTCTTCGAATCAAGTCGTTAAGATACTTCGAATCAAGTCGTAAAAATCAAACGGGCGAGCAGGATGCTCACCTTCCAGTGATGTACAGATTTATGGACAACGAGAACGGCAACGGTCGCGCGGCGGAGTCGCATTCCGGCGAAGCTCTGATCAGCATGAAGAACATCTGGAAAACATACCAGATGGGCAACGAAGAGCTTCATGCCTTGAGAGACGTTTCGTTTGAGGTCAAGCGGAACGAGTATCTCGCCATCATCGGCCCATCGGGTTCAGGTAAATCAACATTGATGAACCTCATCGGCTGTCTCGATTCCCCTTCGAAGGGAGAATATTGGATCAACGGCAATCTCGTCTCCGACATGTCCGACGACGAACTTGCCCGCATCCGCAACAAAGAGATCGGATTTGTTTTTCAGACATTTAATCTGCTCGCCCGTGCAACTGCTCTACACAATGTCGAATTACCGCTGATTTATGCCGGGATGCGCGCCGCCGAACGTCACGATCGGGCCCAGGCAACTCTCGCATCAGTCGAACTCGGCGACCGTGTTATGCATCGCCCAAACGAGCTGTCCGGCGGCCAACGTCAGACGCGTCGCGATCGCGCGAGCACTGGTCAACAACCCGTCGATCCTGCTAGCTGACGAGCCGACCGGTGCCCTCGACTCGAAAACAAGCATCGAGATCATGCACCTGTTCGAGAAACTGCACGAAGCTGGCAATACAATCATCCTCGTTACCCACGAACACGACATCGCCGAACGCGCCCATCGCGTAATCACCATCCGCGACGGTTTGATTGAGAAAGATGAAAGAATAAAATGACCGAGAAAGATCTCGAACGCCTTATCGACCGCAATAGCCAGGTTACCACGGTGCCAACAGAAACGGGCATCGCGGCCGGTATGAAATTGGCGGCGATAGCGGACGAATCCTATATCAAATGGGCTTTTGTTGGCGGTATCGCGATGCACGTTTATGGCTACGTTCGCGCGACGACGGACGTCGATCTGATCGCTGACGAATTGTTAAGCGTCGACAGTAAAAAAAAATTATCGTTCGGCGGTGAAAGCTATTTGGTTGAGGTCGGCGAAAGCGTGATCACAGTCGACTGGATCGTTCGAGACGATGAGAGTGCGAAATTCTATCAGGCAGCCCTAGCCGAGGCCATCGAAATTAGAAACGGCATAAGGATCATTTCGCCGGAATGGATGGTAGTTATAAAACATCTTGCCGGCCGACCCAAGGATCAACTTGATTTGATCTGGCTTTTGCAGGAGAGCAACCTCGTTGACCGTGAAAAGGTCGTTGCCAACATTGAGAAGGTTCTCGGCGAATACGCCATTTACCTAATTCGCGATTTACAAAGCGATTTTGATTACGCGGACGTGTTGCGAATGCGCGGTAAAAGAAACAAGTACGAATGACCGAAAGCCTGCCCTCCTTATATCTCGATCACATTCATCGTAACGACGTTTCTAACGGTCGGCCTCCTCTTATTCGCGGTTCGCACTTCGGTCTTCGATACATTTCCGGCAAAGCTACTCGTCGCTTTGATCGCCTCGCCGCTCTTTACAAATCTTTGCGTGTAAACCCGATTACGACAGCGATATTTTGATAAACTCTTTAGTAGATTGGACGTATTATCCGCTTTAGCATCAAAGCCGCGACCAGATGAATTTTGCCGAAACAATAAAACTCGCGTTTTCCGCGATTTGGGCCCATAAACTGAGGTCCTTTCTAACGCTGCTAGGAATGATCATCGGCATGACTGCCTTTATGGTGGTTCTCTCGCTATTGCAAGGGTTTAACGGCTATGTTGACGAAAAGATTGCGGGCATTGGCTCTAATACTTTTAACGTTCAGCGCTTTAATTTCGAGGATTTTAAGGACACCGATACGATTAACGCGGCACAAAGGCGGAATACGGAGCTTAGCTTTGCTGAACTTGATTTTATCAGGGAACGGGCTCAGTTGATCGAACTGATTGGTGCGAAAGCGGGCAACACATCGAGTTCGGTTCGCCACGGAATGCAAAATCTAGAAGACGTGGGAATAACCGGAGCAGAACCCGTTATCCGCGACATAGAAAATCTGGACGTAGCCGAGGGGCGCTATTTCACCGAGATCGAGAATGAGAACGCGATGCGTGTGGCCTACGTTGGAAGCGACATCGCGACCAACTTATTTCCGTACGGCGATGCTATCGGCGGCGAAATATCGATTCGTGGTATTCCGTACCGCATTGTTGGTATCCAGACTGCAAAAGGTACCGTTTTTGGCTTTCCTCAGGACAATTTTGTTCAGATACCGCTCAAAACCTTTGGCGAGAATTTTGGCGGTCTTCGTCGCCAAAGGGCACCATTTTTCATTGCGAGGCCAAAAAACAACGTAAAAACAGCGGATGCCGTTGATGAGGTTCGAACCTTGATGAGAATCAAGCGAAAAGTGCCTAGTGGAGAAAAAGATAATTTTGGAATCGTCACGCCGGATGCCATCAGCGGACTGCGTGACAGTCTTTTTGGTACGATTTCGACTGTAATCCTTATTGTTCCAGCTATTGCACTGGTCGTCGGTGCCATCGTCATTATGAATATAATGCTGGTTGCCGTTACCGAACGCACCAAGGAAATCGGTATCCGCAAATCACTCGGCGCCCGCCAACAGGATATCTTACAGCAGTTTCTGCTCGAATCCGGAATGCTTTCCGCCATTGGAGGACTTATCGGACTTATCCTGGCCCTTATGATCGGACAGATAATAACAGCATTTGTCTTTCCAACCCGCATTCCGTGGTGGTCTGCGGTAATCGCGATTGGAGTCTCCGCCATCGTTGGTATCATGGCGGGTATTTTTCCCGCATGGAAAGCGGCCCGTCTCGACCCGATCGAAGCCCTACGGGCCGACTAGAGGCTGAGGCAATATGAAAATCGTCACGAATCAATTTTACGAAAACCTCAAAATGGCGCTCGATACGTTGCGTTCTAATAAGTTGCGCTCGTTTTTGACCATCATCGGTGTTGTGGTTGGCGTGATAACGGTAATGCTCATTTCGTCGATCATCAGCGGCATCGGTCTCGCCGTTGAAAAGCAGGTTAAGGCCTTTGGAACTCGCTCTATCTTTGTTTACAAGCAAGAGATCGGCATTCGTTTCGGTCGTCCATCACGCGAAGAGCGTATGCGGCCTGACCTGACGCTCGATGATGCCCTCGCCCTGCGTCAGCTTTCCGAAGTCGAAACGTCCGTACCGTTTCTCAATGTTTCGAGCGGGTTCTTCGGTAACAGAACCGTTGTTTCCGCGGGGGGCAAGCAAACCCAGAATATACAATTAAGCGGCACCCTTCCCGAGATCGAAAAGACTGAGACTCAGGTGTTGATGGAAGGCAGGTGGTTCACGCAATCAGAATCCGATGCCAAGAGTGACGTATGCCTTATCGGTGACACAGTTAAGGACACATTCTTTCCGTATAAATCAGCCATCGACGAAAAGCTCGAAATCAATGGTCGTGAATTTCGGATTATCGGCCAATTGCAGAAAAAAGAACAGCTTGTCGGCGGAGGTGGCGGTAACAACGACGAGAGCAATACCATTTTCTTGCCGTTTCATGCGGCGCTAAGAATAAAACCGAACGCCGACGATATTTTCGTTTTGGCAATAGCAAAACCTGGACGTCTAAAAGAAGCTCGTGATCAGATAGAAGACCTTCTTCGCGTCAGGCGTGATGTTGCGTTTGGAAAGAAAAATAACTTTTCAACCGCAACAGCTGACAGCATTATTGACCAGTTCAAATCAATCACAGCTGGCGTTGCTCTCGCAATGGTTGTGATTTCATCGATAGGCCTAATGATTGGTGGCATTGGCGTAATGAACATCATGCTGGTTTCCGTAACTGAGCGAACCCGAGAGATTGGGATCAGAAAAGCCGTTGGAGCCAAAAGGAGCGATATCCTGATGCAATTCCTGATCGAGGCCGGAACACTAACCGGATTTGGCGGTCTCGTCGGCCTTGGCGTGGGTTGGGTACTTACGCTGCTCATTAGTCTTGTGTTCCCCTCGTACGTTCCGTGGTGGGCTCCGGTCGGCGGCTTCTTTGCCAGCGTGGGCATAGGATTGGTTTTCGGCATATGGCCAGCCTGGAAAGCGGCCCGCCTTGACCCCATTGAATCACTCAGATACGAATAGCCTGGAACCTTTCCGCCGGGAACGCAGGCGCCCTCGCCTGCAAGGGTCCTTCTTAAGGACACGGACGAACGCGAGGGTTATTCAACTTGAAAAATACTAAACTTGGGTCACGCCGGAGGAACCGGCGTTGCAGGCGAGGGCGCCTGCGTTCCCGGCGAAAGCGGGCTCACGAAGGAAGAACCCGGCACCTGCAGGCGAGAGCGCCTGCGTTCCCGGATGGAGCCTGCGTTTCCGGCCATTAGCTAAGGAAACTCGGGAACAACATCGCTATTCCAACCCCGAATATCAGCAATATTACGAAAATTGAAATAGATGCCGCCCATGCAATAGTTCCGCTGACCCGTTCACCCGCATTTTTTAGGCCAATTGCGTTGAGAAAAAGCCAGTAAAAACCAAGCACACTAAACGAAGCGAGAAGCGTATAGATGACCGGGTTTTCGGACGACAGCGCCAGAAAACTCAGATTGTCCTGGATCAATGTTTGTTGCCCGAGAATTGGGTGAATATCGGTCGGCTCCTTGACGTACAAAATTATGGTGTTAAGAACAAACTTAATGAAATGGTACGGCAGAGCCGCATACACCGCCGCCGAAACCGCCTGCCAGAAATTAAGCTTGCCGCCCATAGCAAGGGCGAATAGAAAGAAAATTACAGCGAGAATCGCATAGATGAATGTAAACCCAGTGAGGGTCGCGACCACTTGCCCCGCTCGGGCGACCGGATTTTTTGCATCAGCGAGGGCCTGCGCTCGGCCATCTTCGACCCGCTTTTTCGCGTCCTCGTTATTCGCGACCATCGGCATTTCGAGCGTCTTATCGATCGAAAAATTTGCCACGCGATCGTATCCGAGCCGCTGATTAAACAAATTGTTGTAGGTGACCGACATGATGGTCATCAGCAGCAATGCGACGAGCCAACGCGGATGCCGTCTCAGGTTTTGAAACACTTCAGAAGGGGAGAAAAAGATGTTGGCAATGGTTGCCGGCGTTGACATCCGCTCCGCGCCATCCGTTTGCGGTTTGTCGATAAAACTGAGACCGATTACCAGGCCCCCGAGCAGGATCGCGAAAATACCTGGCCCCGTCAGTTCCGGTACGATTTTTGTGACACCCAAAATAGCTACGACCAAACCCAGGGCCGCAACGATTATTCCAGCTAAACGATTCATTAGTTTCCTCGTGAATTATTGGATTAGAATTACGCAAAGACTTACGCTTGGGCCGCCATATTTGTTTCAACTCTATAACGACTCAAATCATAACCGGCGACACGTATACAGGCCGCGAGATGACCGGGTTTGATCTCCTGAAGTTCCGGATCAATCCGCGAACACTCGTCTATCGCGATCGGACAACGCGTGCGGAAACGGCAGCCGGAGGGCGGATTGATCGGCGTTGGAACATCACCTTTTAGAACGATGCGTTCCCGCCTATGCTTTGGATCGGGGATCGGGATTGCCGAGAGCAGAGCCTTTGTATATGGATGAAGCGGCGATTCGTATAGCTCGGCCGCATCGCAGATTTCTACTATCTTGCCGAGATACATCACAGCGACGCGATCCGAAATATGCTCGACCACCGCAAGACCATGCGAAATAAAGAGATATGTGAGACCAAATTCGTCCTGCAATTCCTGCAAGAGATTAACGACCTGGGCCTGTACCGAAACATCGAGCGCCGATACGGGCTCGTCGCAGATTATGAGTTTGGGATTTAGAGCGAGCGCCCTGGCAATACCGATCCGCTGACGCTGACCGCCCGAAAACTCGTGCGGATATCGGTCGGCATATTTTGGATCGAGCCCGACCTTTGCGAGCAGGTCTTCGACTTTCGCGTTTTGTTCAGATTTAGACCCGATACGGTGTATTTTGAGCGGTTCCGAAACAATCGACCGAATGCTCAAACGCGGATTCAGGCTCGCGTACGGGTCCTGAAAAATGATCTGCATCTCGCGCCGCAGGGCCTGCATCTCCCTGTTTGGCAAACCGACGATATTTCGACCTTCGAATCGCACCTCGCCGCTCGTCGGTTCGTGCAAACGCAGCAAACATCGCCCGACGGTCGATTTTCCGCAACCCGATTCGCCAACCAGACCGAGCGTCTCGCCCGCGATAATGTCGAACGAAACATTGTCAACCGCCTGCACAACGTCGTCGCTGTTATCGACGGGAAAGTGCTTCACGAGGTTGCGAACCTCGATCAGCGCTGAGGACACTGTTTGTGTTTGAACCGCTCTCATACTCTTTGAAAAACTGTCTCCGTTCAGCAGCGGGCTTGCCCGCTGCCCCCGCGACCAGCGGGCAAGCCCGCCGCTTAACTGAGAAAATTCTCCGGCGGGCAAGCCCCGCCGCTTAACTGAGAAAATTCGTAGTTCAGCCGCGGGCTTGCCCGCTGTCGTTTTTATCGTTCGACATCATTCCAAAACGGATGCTTGTCCACCACAATCGGCACATCCTCACCCGCCGGAAAATACGCTGAATAACTCGAGAACTTCCAATCTTGAGGAGCATCGCACAACCCTGCGCGAACCGGATTCATGTGAATATAGGCCAATTTCTGCCGTAAAAACTTTGGACTGACGAGATCCACCACAAACGAACCTTTTTGCCACACCGCAAATTCCTGGCCGTCCGCGTTCAGTCGCAGCTTTTCAAGCGAGGCGAAATGATTCTCATATTTTAACCAATCGATGATTCGCCGGGCCGATTTTCCTTTCAATTTGCGGAGGATGACACTGAGTTCAGGATTTCTCGGGTTGATCAGAAGATGCATGTGATCCGGCATCAGGACATAGCCGGCGAGTTTGAACGGATGAATCGTCTTTATTTCGAGCAGAGTCTCGATTAGTATTTTACAGATCATCGCGTTCTGGAAAATCCGTGTGCGGCCAAAGGCAACGGCAGTGATGTAGTGGAAAGTATTTGGTTCGTTGGAAACGAATATTCTCATAAAACGCTGGCGGGCAAGCCCGCCGCTTAACTATATTTTTTCTGTTCAGAGGCGGGCTTGCCCGCCGGTCCTACGCGTCGGCGCCCAACGCCCTTTCTCTCGCGATGCTAAATTTCTTCTTCTCGTCAAACAAAACGCATCGGACTTTCACCCCATTTGCCAACGGTGTCAGCGGGATTTCGCCTTCGACGCAAATATCCATCCGGTGCTCGCATCGCGGGGCAAAATGGCAGCCGAACGGCAGATTTGTTGGGCTGGGAACGGTTCCCTCGATGGTTTTCAGTCGTGCGGCCTTTGTCGCGCCTACGTCGGTCAATTTTGGCACCGAACGTAATAGGCCACGCGTATATGGGTGTTTTGGGTCGGCAAACAATTCGTTGACGCCAGATTCCTCGACGATTTTGCCGGTGTACATCACGCAAACACGGTCGGCAACCTCAGCCACGACGCCGAGATCATGCGTGATAAGTAAAATCGAAAGCTTTCGCGAGCGACGGAGTTCGTTTAGAAGTTCAAGGATCTGAGCCTGAATCGTCACGTCGAGCGCTGTCGTCGGTTCGTCGGCGATCAGCAGTTCGGGATCGCAGGCGAGGGCCATGGCGATCATTACCCTTTGCCGCATACCGCCCGACAACTGGTGCGGATAATCGTTAACGCGACGCTCAGGCGACGGTATCGACACCTCCCGCATCGCCGCTACCGCTGCTTCCCACGCTGGTTTCTTATCCAGTTTACGGTGCAGGCGCAGAGCCTCGGCAATCTGCTCACCTACGGTAAATACCGGATTGAGAGAGGTCATCGGATCCTGAAAGATCATCGCGATATCGTTGCCGCGAATCTCTCTCAGCCGCTCGTCTGCTGCCGTTGTCAATTCTTCGCCCTTGAATTTAATCGTTCCGCCGGTAATCTTTCCGGGCTTTGCAATGAGCCGCATAATCGAGAGAGCGGTGATCGATTTACCGCAGCCGGATTCGCCAACCAACCCAAGCAGTTCGCCCTCAGCAATAGAAAAACTAACGCCGTCGACCGATTTAACGAGACCGGCCCGCGTCGGAAACTGAGTTCGGAGATTTGTTACTTCCAGTAAAGACATCAGGCAGCAATTTTCGACAGCTTTTCAAAACGTGATGCGTTTACTTCGCTGAGTTCCCAGTTATTCTGAAGATTCATCCAGAACATTGGGCTGGCCCCTAAAGACCGGGAAAGCTTCCAGGCCATCTCGGCACTTATACCTCTTTTGCCGCGGCATATTTCGTTTATCGTCTTTGGTAAGACACCAATATGCGAAGCTAACGCACTCTGTGAAATACCGATCTCCTCAAGCTCGTCCTTAAGTACGAAACCAGGATGGACATGAGGGATATGAACACTTGGTTCCATAACAAACCTCCAAATTAATGGTAATCAACAATTTCGACATCATATGCATCATTGCCGATCCAACTAAAACAAACTCGATACCGATCGTTAATTCGAATGCTGTATTGCCCGACTCGATCTCCTTTTAATGCCTCAAAACGACTCCTGGGCAACGTACTCAAATCTTCAAGCGACATAGCGGCCGCTATACGCGCAAGCTTTATTCGAGCCTTCGAATGTATCTCGATTGGGAGACATTTTCGAGATTGCTTCGACTTTCGCTCGTAATTGACGTCTTCCGATGCCTGATCCGCAAACGTTCTAATCGCCATCGAACAACCAATATACCACTAAGCGGTAAATAACGCCAAAGGCGACTGCTGAAACCCGATCAAATCTTTTTTCGTACCTTTTTCGAAAGAAGGTTGGAGCCGGGGTTAACTGGATTCTCTTATCAGGCAACTAAATCCGTCGCTTTTTCCTCAAATGGATGTTATTCTTTTTTTGTTTGAAATTCCGTAGTAAAAGATTTACACCGGGAGACTTAATATTTGTGAAGCATTGTAGTACACGCCTTTTCGCCCTCATAACAATTCTTTTAGTTTCGACCGTCGGATTTGGTCAGGGTTCTGTCTCGACAGCCAAAAACCAGCCGGAACGCGTCGCCGACGGAACAAAAAAAGCTCCGGCAAAAGTGGTAACCGTTGAGGTTATCCAGAACGATATCAAGGAAGCTCTGGCCGTGATACAGGGAAATTACGTCGGTGCCAAAACCCTCGATTATAATGAGGTTTTTAAATCATCGATCGACTCGATGCTTCATACTCTCGATCCGCATTCAAATTATTTTGACGCCAAGGAATTTGAACAGTTTAAGACCGATCAGAGTTCCAGATACTTTGGTATCGGTGCGACGATCGGCGATCTAAGCGATGCGGACGGCAAGGTCATTGCGACCTATATAAAGGCGACATTTGATGGTGCTCCGGCGAATCGCGGCGGTTTGCGTTACGGCGACAAGATTGTTGAGGTTAACGGTACGTCAATGCTTGGAAAACCTTTTAGCGAGGTACGCACATTCCTCCGCGGGCCCCAGGGAACAACCGCAAAGATCATCGTTGAACGGCTCGCCACCGGAAAGAAAGAGACTGTCGAGATTGTTCGCGACGCGGTGCCCCAGCCATCGATCAGCGAAGCATATATGATTCGCCCGGGAATCGGTTACATCAATATGAACGGCGGGTTTAACCAAACCACCTACGCTGAATTTGTACAGGCGATGCGCCAACTGACCGCGAGCGGAATGCAGCAACTGGTTATCGACCTACGCGGTAACGGAGGAGGTTTGGTTGGTCAGGCATATCGGGTTGCCAATGCATTTCTTTCTGAAGGGCAGATCATTTTCTCGCAAAAAGGACGCATGGAAGGCGCGACCGATCCGCCGTATCGATCAAACAATCGAACGCCTAACCGTTCGCCGATCGTGATGCTGGTTGGTCGCAACACCGCGTCGGCGTCGGAGATTCTCGCCGGTACGCTGCAAGACCATGACCGTGCGTTGATCGTCGGCGAAGACACATTTGGCAAAGGCCTCGTCCAGAATCCGTTCCCGCTGGAATATGGTTCGATGCTTCTGCTAACGATCGCAAAGTACTACACGCCTTCAGGACGGTTGATTCAGCGAGACTATTCAAACGGCGATCTTTACAACTATTATTCCGATGGCGGCAGCCTGCGTGATGAGAAACAGGAGGCGGTAAAGCCACGTGGATCCGAAACAAAAACGGACACCGGACGCAGCGTTTACAGCGGCGGTGGTATCAACCCGGACGTATCGATCAAGCCGCAGACGATAACAAACGAGCGCGTACGTTTGCAGGCCAAGCTTGCGGTCCCTGCCTTTGCCTACTCGCTTGACCTGGTTGTGGGCAAGGTTAAAGGGCTTGAGACGTATAAAATCGATAAGCCGATAACATTCGAATACGATATCAAATCGACCGACTATCCCATCAGCGACGTTGTCTATTCATCGTTCAAGCAGTTTGCGATCGAAAAGTACAAGTTGACGGCGGCTCAGGTTGATGTCGAACGCGAATTTGTCGAGCGTATCCTGCGGACCGAGCTTATTACCGCTGCCTACGGCACCCAGTCGTCGTCGCAGGTTTTTAATGAGTACGACAAACAGCTTCTAAAGGCAATCGACCTTCTGCCGCAAGCTCGGCAGCTTGCTCTACAGGGAGAAAGGGCCAAAATCTCGGTAAAGCAAAAGAGTTCGATCAATTAAACAAACCGGGCAGAAACGCGAGTGTAAACGAGCGTGTCACCGCGACGGTCCAGGACATCGGCGGTGACACGCTCATTAACACTCGCGTTTCTGCCCGTGTTAGAACAGCCAGCGAATTAGGTAATAGATCCCAAAACCAAGCCCGACAACGACCGCAAAACACGCGACCACAATTGCCGCAATAACGAACTTAAATTTCTTATACCGGTTCGGATCAGGCGGCGACAGTTGATTCTGCGGAAAATATGGCGGTGGACGATTGAGCATATGTCCAAAGTCTAATGTCCACAGCCCAAAGTATCAAGCACCAGACTTTACTTACCTCGGGATCGGCTGCTCAAGATTTGCCAGGGCAAAGGCCAAAACGGCCATCACCGAGCCAAGTTCGGCGAGTTCTTTAGGATTTACCTTGTCAAAGGTATCAGCCGCCGTGTGGTGATAGTTAAAATAGGTCTGCTGGTTAAAATATGGAGCAAAAGACGGCACGCCAGCCTGCGTCAGCGGATTAATATCGGCGCCGACACCGCCCGGCTGCAATTGCGTCTGCGAAGCCCCCTGAAGAGCTAGCAAGCGGGTGATCGGGGCAAAATACGGCAGAGCATCCGCTTTGCCTGCGAACAGAAATCCGAGCGGATGCGATGCGCCAAGATCGCTCTCAAGTGCTGCAAAATGCTTGCCTAGTTCATTCTTGCTTTCTTCAAAATATCCGCGACCGCCCGCACCACCGTTTTCTTCATTCATAAAAGCGACAACACGGATGGTGCGTTTCGGTTTGATTTTGAGTTGTTTGATTAAAAAACCAACCTGCATCGAAACGGCAACACCGGTCGCATCATCAAGAGCCCCGGTTCCCAAATCCCACGAATCGAGATGGCCGCCGACCACAACCACCTCGTCCGGTTTTTCACTTCCCTTCAGATCGCCGATTACGTTATAGCTGACGGCGTCGGGAAGTGTTTTTGGTGTCAAGGTTATTCGCACACGAGTTTTTCCTTCGGATGCAAGATGAGCGAGCATTTCGGCATCTTCGAATGAAACTGCGGCGGCCGGTATTTTTGTCACACCTTCGGCGTAACCCATCGCTCCCGTATGTGCAAGACGATTTTGCGAACCGCCCGCGGAACGAACAAGGACGCCGACCGCTCCCAGCGGGGCCGCCGCCATCGCTCCGGCGAAACGAAATCGAACAGCTTGACCATAGGCCGCGCCGCCAAAACCGCTCGCCTGTAGTTCGGTGTCAAATTTCGTATTAAAAAGAACGATCTTGCCCACAACTTTTTCGCGGCCGAGAGCACTTAGCTCCTCGAAGCTGGTAACCACAACGATCTCGCCCGTCAACCCGTCGACCGGCGTAGCGATGCTGCCGCCGAGAGCGGTCAATACGATCTTCTGGGTCGTCCCGGCCGCCATTCCCGGGAACTCGACAACCTCACCAGTCTCGACGCCGCGAACCCAGACGGGCACAGTCAGTTTTTGCAGGCGCACCTCCAATCCAGCTTTGCGCATCTCAGCGGCAACGTACTCGACCGCCCGTTGGGCCTGAGCCGAACCAGTTAGCCGCGGGCCAATGTTTGTCGTCAGATACCGTGTTTGACGGTAGGCGTAGTCGCTGGCAAGCGCCGCTTTTTGCACTTGTGCCATTTCCAAAAGCGTCTTTTCCGAATAAAGCACCGGTGTCGGGGCCGGCGAAGGCGTTTGGGCAAAAGCGGGCATCCCTAAGATGGCCGTGATCGTCAGCAAAATGAGTAATTTCATAGGTTTATCGTATCCGAATGATTCCGATTTGCCAAAAATCTGTGCGATAATATTGGCGATTCTTAGCATCTAAATTTAGTAGGTATATTATGAAGCGCTTATTTCAGATATTTGGTTTCGTCTTATTGGCCACGCTGTTTGCTGTCGGCCAGGCTCCATTCACGCCGAAGGACATGCTCAATCTAAAACGGGTTGCCGACCCGCAGATATCACCAGATGGTCAAACCGTCACATACACCGTCGGGACCGTCGATATGGCCGCAAACAGGGTCGTTAACCAGATATGGACAGTTAAGATAGACGGCAGTGGTGCGCGGCAGATCACCACCGGTTCTGGATCGAGCAGCGGCGCTCGCTGGTCACCGGACGGGAAACGTATCGCCTATAACAACGGCGGTCAGATTTGGACGATGGACGCGGACGGCGGCGATAAGGAGCAGGTGACAAAGCTCTCAAGCGGCGGCGGTGGCCCGGTTTGGTCCCGTGACAGCAAGTGGATAGCGTTCGCATCAGAGGTTTATCCTGAATGTGCGACCGACGATTGTAATAAGGCCGAGGACGAGAAAGCAGAAACCAGCAAGGTCAAGGCCCACGTCACCGAGCGGCTTCTATTCAAACACTGGAACGAATGGCGCGACCGCAAGCGTTCGCATGTTTTCGTGATCTCAGCCGGCGGCGGTACGGCCCGAGATGTCACGCCTGGCGATTTTGATGCTCCGCCATACGGAGCCGCGTCGGGTGTCGATTACACGTTTTCGCCTGATGGATCGAGCATTGTTTTTCTAAAAAATCCCGACAAAATTGAGGCGATCTCGACAAACAGCGATATCTATATCGCGCCGCTCAGCGGCGGCACGGCGAAAAATATCACCGCCGGAATGAACGGCTACGAAGCTTCGCCCGTCTACACGCCGGACGGCAAATATCTGCTTTTCCGATCGCAGCCGCGGGCGACCTTCGAGGCCGACCGCTGGCGGATCATGCGTTACAATCCCGCAAACGGCGAGATCGTTGAACTGACTAAAGGGTTTGACCAGCAGGTCAACGAGATGGTCGTGGGGTGGGGCGGCAAACGGGTCTTTTTTACGGCCGGCGAACGCGGTCGTGATCCGATCTTTGTAGCTCCAATAGAACCCGAAAATTCGCAGTTGCTTCCGCAGCGCGTGAAGGGAATAAGAAAGGTCGTGGACCGTGTTTATGCCAGTTCGCTTAATATTTCCAGTGACGGAACGACCCTGGTATTCGCGAGCAGCTCGCTTACCTCGCCGAACGAAATAATGCGTGCCGACGCTGACGGCGTGAGTGCAATAGCCTTACTTGAGTTGACCTCGGTCAACAAGGCAGCTCTCTCACCGTTCGGCCTTAAAAAAGCTGAGGATGTCGAATGGAAAGGTGCATTTGGTGCGAAGGTTCACGGATTTGTCGTCAAACCCTCAAATTTCGACCCAGCAAAAAAATATCCGCTCATCGTTCTAATCCACGGCGGGCCGCAGGGGGCGTGGAACGATTCGTGGAGCTCGCGTTGGAATCCACAGGTTTGGGCAAATCAAGGATATGTCGTCTTTCTGCCGAACCCACGCGGTTCGACCGGCTATGGGCAAAAATTTGTCGATGACATCTCTGGCGACTGGGGCGGCAAGGTTACCGTCGATATCATGAACGGCGTAGCGGAGGTGATAAAGCGTTCGTATATCGACAAAACTCGAATCGGTGCCGCCGGAGCGAGCTATGGCGGATACATGGTTGACTGGCTGCTCGGTCATAACACCGACCCACGATTTAAGTTCAAGGCATTCCTTTCGCACGCGGGCGTTTATAATCTCGAAAGCATGGCGACCGCGACTGAGGAAGTATGGTTTGTAAACTGGGAATTCAAAGGCATGCCATGGGAAAGCCCGGTCCAATACAATCGCTGGTCACCGCATAAATTTGCGAAGAATTTTGCAACGCCAACACTGGTCACCGCCGGCGAACTTGATTACCGTGTGCCAGTCGATCAGAGTTTGCAACTTTATACAACGCTTCAATTAAAGGGTGTCGATTCAAAACTGGTGATTTTCCCTGACGAAGGTCACTGGATATTGAAGCCTCAGAACTCTGAATTTTGGCACGATCAGGTGTTTGACTGGTTCAAAATATATCTTAAACCGTAGACCATTTACCATATGAAAATCACAAGGGCTATCCCCTTTTCAATCGCGGCCGTGATCCTTTCGATCACGGCCTTTTCCGCGGTCGCCCAAGTCAAACGCACCGATTTTACACGGGCTCAGACATATGACGTTCAGCATTACATCATCCGTGCGAGTTTTGACCGGGCTAAGAAACAGGTTGCCGGTGACACGACGATTTCGCTGCGTCCATTGAAGGCTGACTTTCGTGTTGTCGAACTCGATGCGGTTGACCTAACCTTTTCATCCGTCGAACTTGAGGCTTCGGGCGTCGACTTGCCAAGTAAAAGCGGGAACGGAAAAATCTCCATCACCCTTGATAGAGCGTATGGGCCCGATGATGTGATCGCGATTCGTCTGAAATACAACGCGCAGCCAAAAAAGGGTGTGTACTTCGCCGACGCGAACAACAGTTCCGACGGCGTAAAACATTCGGCGCAGATATGGACACAGGGCGAACCAGATGAAGCCCGCCACTGGTTTCCATCGTTCGATTTCCCGAGCGACAAAGCGACTACCGAAGAGTACATTACTGCTCTCTCAACCGAGACGGTCATCGGAAACGGTGAATTTCTCGGGAAAGCCGATAACGGAAACGGAACCATGACATGGCATTTTAAGATGCCCGTTCCGCATTCGACATACCTTGTCTCATTTGTAATCGGCGAATATTCGCGGATCGACGACAAATACAAGGATATTCCGCTTGGCTTCTACGTTTATCCCGGAAAGGAGATGACCGGACGAAACGCTTTCGGCAACACGAAAGAAATGTTTGCCGTTTTTGAAGAATTGACTGGCGTCGCATTTCCGTACAACAAATACGACCAGACGATCGTTGCTCAATTTCAGTTTGGCGGCATGGAGAATATCACGGCCACGACGATGGCGGATACCGAGATATTTTTTGCCGACTTCGATTTTGGCAGATCAACTGTAATGGATTTGGTCTCACACGAGCTCGCTCATTCCTGGTTTGGCAATCTCGTAACCTGCCGTAATTGGGCAGAGTTGTGGCTAAACGAAGGCTTTGCGACCTATATGGAGGCGGCCTATCGTGAAAAGCGGTTTGGTCGCGGTGATTATCTTAAAAAAGTACGTTCGGATGCGGCGGCTTTCCTCGTCGATGACACTATCAACCGCCGGCGTCACGCACTATTTAACCAGCGTGCGGCGGACGTAAATTCCCTTTTCGACAATGCGGCGACCACTTATAACAAGGGCGGTGCGGTCGTTCACATGCTTCGGGAACAGGTTGGAACCGGTCCGTTTTGGAAGGGCATAAACACCTATCTAACCCGCCACAAATTTGCGTCCGTAGAATCGACTGACCTGCGAAAAGCGATGGAGGAATCATCGGGACAGGATCTGGCATGGTTCTTCGATCAATGGGTTTACGGCGCCGGTGCGCCGAGTTTGACCGTAAAGCAAGCCTATAATCAACGGACTAAAGTTTTGACCCTGATGCTCGCTCAAACGCAACTGACCGACACGATTACGCCCGCTGTTTTCCGGCTTCCACTCGATATCCTGATTAAAGCCTCTGGTACCCCAGTCAATCAAAAACTCGATATGACCAAGAGAACACAGACTTTTACCTTCAAGCTCGATGCACGTCCAACTTCAATCGAGATTGACCCGGCGGAACGGATTCCGCTGAAAAGACTAAAGTTACGACCGCTAACGATCGTCAGATAGCTTTCTGATCTCAACCCTGCCGTCGATATATCTGGTGGAAAGTCGGTTTCCGAGGTGGTCTGAAACTCCCCGCATCGCAAGACCATCCGTCAACTTAACCAGAGTTTCACCCACGGCCGCGTCCGGTGCAGTTTCAAACGTGATTGTCACAAGCTGCGCCGTTCCCGGCGTCATTGCAGTACTTGAGTCGATCAAAACTCCTAACAGCCCCTTTTCCGCTACATCGCTGTTGACGGACAAAACCGAATTAAGCGGCGTTCTCGTTCCGATGGTGACTGTTGGCTTTTGCAGTTTCGCGGGATCAAATTCTACTGTAAAACTAGTCGCCGTTTCGTCGCCATAGGCGTTTGCATCAATCGTGAGAACAACGGTTTGGCCCGCAAATGCTTTCTGGTGGGACACGGCAAGAGTGCGGTCTGTGAAGAATCGGTATAATTCCTCGACCAAGGACCACAACGGTGACGCGTTGGTCGTCGGCTGCGATGGCCCACCCGCATTCTGACGCGGGTCAAGCCCGAGAGTATATCGGCGAATCTGCGCCACATCCGAGGCATCAAGTACAGCATCGCCGAATGTTTCAATCGGCGCAATATCCGCTCGCTGAAACTCGTTGGTCGTCCCGACTGCTATATCCTGATTCAAAACAAACCGCCGAACCTGCACGACATCGTTCGCAAGAATTGCCCCATCCCCGTCAAATCTCGCGGATACATCGCCTTCGAATCCAAGCGGAGTCGGTGTTGGCGTCGCTGTCGGCGTTGGCGTCGGCGTCGGCGTTGGTGTTGGCGTCGGTGTTGGCGTCGGTGTTGGCGTCGGTGTTGCTGTCGGCGTTGGTGTCGGCGTTGGTGTTGGCGTCGATGTTGGCGTCGGTGTCGGCGTCGGTGTCGGCGTCGGTGTCGGCGTCGGTGTCGGTGTCGGCGTTGGTGTTGGAGTCGGAGTCGGCGTCGGTGTCGGCGTTGGAGCAACGTCATTATCAACAATCGTTACAGTCGCAGTCGAAGGAACTCCCAGCGCAGCTCCGCCAGTTGGAGCCGAAAGCACAACGGAGAAAGTCTCGTCACCCTCTATCACAGAATCGTCACGTATCTCAACATTCCGAGTCTTCGGCGACGAATCCCCGGATTCCCAATTAAAGAAAGTCAGCAAGCGGGTAAAGTCGGCATGGTCGCCGGCCGTGCCATTTACTGTGCTAAACGAAACCTGCACTTGTCCGGTCGACCCGCCCATCCTGGTAACGGTCACCGTCACCGACCCGCCGTTCTCCGCCACGGCGTATGTCGGAGACGAAAACTGCAGCGTACCCGGCTGAGGCGTTGGCGTCGGCGTCGGTGTAGCTCCGGTTGGATTGTTAAAAATGTACGCCGATCCGGTGTCTGGAGCCGCTCCGTTGTCAAGATAGCTGCCAATTATCGCGTTTTCACCACTGACAGCAACGCTTACACCGAGGTTGTCACCGGACGAGCCGTCGCTCGCGAAAATCTGCTGCGATTCGATCCAGCTCGTTGCCACCTGCGAAGCGCGGATCCATATCGAGGCTTTTCCCTGATCGACGGACGAACCGTTATCATCGCCCGGAGATCCGACGATGATGTTCAGCCCGTCGATGGCAACGCTTGACCCGAAAACATCATTTGCGGCCTCTCCCGCTGCATTTAGCTTTTGCTGCTGCGACCATGAACTGCCGCTCCTAAAAAAGACGTAAGCCGATCCGGCAAGTGAATCACCAACCGACCCGGCGACCAAGTGGTCGCCGCTGACGGCCACGCTGTACCCAAACTGATCGAGCGAGGCTCCGTCGCCCGCGGCGAGCGATGCCTGTTGGTTCCAGTTCGATCCCGTCCGAAAAAAAACATATGTTAGCCCTTGCGAGTTATTACTCCGGGGCGAGCCGACGACCGCCGTGTCGCCATTTACCGACACGCTCCAGCCAAAATCGGCGCCCGCTCCGCCCGTTAATTTAGTTTGCTGACTCCACGAAGCACCGTTTCGCGTAAACACATACGCCGATCCCGCAAACGCGTCATCGCCGAAAGAGCCGATCACAGCCGTATCTCCACTGACGGCGACGCTGATACCAAATTGATCACCCGCCGATCCGTCGGCGGCATTCAACTTCGCCTGCTGACTCCAGGTGCTTCCCGTTCGCACAAATACATAGGCCGCACCTCGATCAGCGCCGCCGGCATCGTGCAGATACGCTCCGACAACCGCTGTGTCGCCGCTGATCGCCACGCTCCAGCCAAAATTGTCCTCGGTAACACTGTCCGATCCAACAAGTTTTTGCTGCTGTGTCCACGAAGTGCCGCTACGGACAAAGATATACGCGCTGCCGACCGAATTGGCATCGCGAGGTGCCCCGACAATCGCGTAATCGCCGCTCATCGACGAGCTAAACCCGAACTGGTCAAATTCCGAAGCGTCGGCAGCAGTAATCCTGGCTGTTTCGCTAAAACTTTCTGGACGTTCCCCGTCACCCAAACCGCTGGAAAACGCTAGCGGGTCTATGATAAGCGTGACTAAAGCCAATGCGATGCCAACGAAAAGTCGTGCGAAACCCGGGGCAAATAGCGATACCATAATTCTATTAAATCCGTACAACACTGAGAATATAGTAACCGAATCGAACTCAGAAGGCACTCGTTCAGCCGGGCACGCGTATCAGTTCAGAGGCGGGCTTGCCCGCCGGTTGGCAATTCACCATTCGACGGCGGGCAAGCCCGCTTCTTAACTTTGAAAAAAAATCCCGCCGATTGCTCGACGGGATTTTCCCTTTGAGAAGACTGGATGTCATCCACTAACTGTTGAAAGAGCAGAGCGGGAAGCACATCGAAAATCGCACCACTAGGGCTTAATCCCTTACTGTAACTTCTTTGCCACACCTACGAGGTTAGCTGCCGGGCTAGGAGCGAAAGATTACCCCCGCGTCTCATGACGCTTCGCCCCGTTCTGCGGAAAATTCCCCAGAAATTGGTTCCCCCGCGTCGTCTCACGTCAGACGACCTCGGTGATCAACTTTTCAACAACAAGAGAATATCACTAATAGAGGATTAGTTCAAGGCAAATGGGGAAAATTTCAGCAAATAGTCTCAGAAATTTATAGCTTGGGCACGTAGACTCAGTCAAGCTCGGCTTTGCCGCTCGATTTGCGGAAAAGCTCTGCTTTTCCGGCCTTTCCGCCGAGAACAATGCGGCCGTGCCGCCGCTCTCTTAGTAGACGAAGATTTCAACACGGATTTAACGGATTGGGCGGATTCACACGCATTATTCTAAAGAAAATCCGTGTAAATCCGCTAGATCCGTCTAAACCGCGTTCAAACAACCCGTGTTCAACCGAACGGCTGACTTTTCAGACAGCCTCGCACATCGACGGGCCGAAAGACCGACCGTATCAACACCCCGGGCACGCAGCCCTATCTCGCCGGATACAACTGATAAAGCAATAAATAGACGACCACTCCGGTGATCGAAACGTAAAGCCATATCGGAAAGACCATTCGGGCGAGCTGTTTGTGCGACTCGTACCAGCCTTTAAGGCCGCGGCGCAGTGTGACTATGACAAATGGCCCTATTACCGCAGCAAGAATCGTATGAGAGGTCAAGATGGTGAAATAGACCGGTCTAATGATGCCTTCGCCAGTAAATCTGGTTGGGCCGAGTCCAAAATAATATGTCCTGAGGGCATGATGTGTTAGATAACTGACAAGAAAGATTGCCGAGATGATGCTCGCGGTCAGCATACAAAAGCGATGCTCGGCGATTTTTCGCCGCATGATAAAGTAAAACCCTGTCAGGAGAAACATGCCGCTGAGAGCATTCAGGGCAGCGTTCAGGTGCGGAAATATTTGAATAAGCTCCATTACTTCCAAAATCCGAGCAGCACAAACAAAGCCAACCACAAAACACCCATGAAATGCCAATACCAGCCGACAACCTCGGCCAGCGTTCGCCGTTTGACAATTTCGACGAGACTTTCCGTCGGCGTGAGATTCCTAAGCAAAATCGATCCGAGTGCGACGATCCCGCCCATCACGTGAACAGCATGGACCGCTGTCAGAATATAAAAAAAACCTGTATATGGATTTCCTTGAATGTAGAGACCGCGAGAATTCAGAGCAAACCAAGCGAGTAGCTGCGACGAAATAAATGCGGCGCCAAAGACGGTCGTCGCAATGAACCAACGCTTTGCCCCCGGCTGATCATTCCGATCAACGGCGATTTTACCAAAATGATAAACGAGACTGCTGATTACGATAAGAGCGGTGCTTATCCAGACCTGAATCGGCAAATCAAAGGGTTTCCATTCAGCAACGTTGTTGGTTGAAATAACAATGTATGCGGCAATCAGGCCGCCAAACGTCATCGCGACAACAATCAACAGAAAGACCGTTAAGATGCGCGATTTTCCGGGTACGAACACTGGCGATCGAAACTTTTCATTCTCACTCGGCTGATCGCCATCGTCACCGCCGCCGCCCGAGTTTCGCCCGCCGTTGCTTCCGGAGCCTGAACCGCTCGATAACCCTGCGCGCCGCTTTTTTGGCTCGTTGATTTCGTCGATGATCTCGGCAGTTCCGACTTCCATAATAGCGGTTAAGCGGCGGGCTTGTCCGCCAGACGTGACACGACCGGCGGCCAAGCCCGCCTCTGAAAGGCGCCTTCTCTTTTTTCCTAACGCTTATCAGCCACCATCAAAATAAATAGCAGCGGCAAATATATAACCGAAACCATCAAAAGCTTCCTGGCCTGCTCCTTCGTCTTCGCTCTAGCGGATCTTACACTCGCCCATACAAACCAAAAGCCGAGCAAACTTGCACCAATCAAAAATACAATGCCCGATATTCCCAAAAAGAAGGGGGCAAGGCTGACCGGAAAAAGCATAAGTGCAAACAGAACGATCTGCCGCGCCGTCAATTTACCTTCGGGTTCGACGACCGGAAGCATCAAAATTCCGGCCCGTGCATATTCTTCACGATACATCCAGGCAATCGCGAAAAAGTGCGGAAACTGCCATAAAAATTGCATCGTAAACAGTGCCCACCCACCGAGCGTTATCTCATTCGCGGCGGCCGTCCATCCCATCAGCGGCGGCAGGGCGCCGGGCAAGGCCCCGATCGCGGTCGATGCTGACGTACGAGTCTTGAGCGGCGTATAAACCAAAACATATCCGATAATCACCACAAGTCCAAGAAGTGCGGTCAGAGCATTTACAGCAAGCAGTAGATATATTTCCGATGCCGCGCACAACAGAATCCCAAACACGAGGGCCTCGCTCGATGTGACACGTCCGCCGGGCAACGGCCGTTTAGCCGTCCGCTCCATCCGCAGATCGATGTCGCGTTCCCAATATTGATTTAACGTTGCAACGCCGAGGGCCAAAAGTGTAATGGCGATGAGCGAGTTAGCAAAAAGGACAACGTCGAACGGGCCTTTGTTTCCCAAATAAAAACCGGCTGCGGTCGTTAGTACCAGCAGGAATGCTATGCGTGGTTTTGTCAGTTCGACGTATGCCGAGAGTTTTTCGCGAACCCCCAAAACCCTTTGCCCGTCTATTTCAGCAGCTAATGAATCCATTCTGATATCTTGTCCGTAAAACCGTCAGAGAAAGAATAACGTCTAACACATGTAATTCCAAGTTTCGCCGCATAAACGCGGTTGCTTTCTGCTAAAAGCGGAACTTATTTTGTTAGGGATGACAAACGATACGGGCTAAGCTATTATTTTTGAGTAACATCAATGTCAGCTGCAGAAGAGACTATCAAAACACGTCCCGAGGCCAAGAGACATACGGCTCCGATTTTGAACCGCGCTCTCGATACCGTCAGTTCGGTACGCTGTGGCGTCGTGCAATTGGTAATACTCGTCATTTTTTCGATGATCGGTATGCTGGTTCTGCAGCAAAATGTTCAGGGATTTGACGCCTATTATGTATCCCTGACTCCGGCTGAAAAACTGGTTTTTGGACGCCTCGGCCTTTTCGATATCTATCACAGTTGGTATTACAACCTTCTTCTCCTGACGCTCTCGTTAAATATTGTCCTCGCCTCAATCGATCGATTCCCTTCGGCCTGGGCCTACATTCGCGATCCGAAACAAACCGCAACCAAGGCATGGCTTCTTTCTCAGAAGGCACACGAAACTATCGAACTCGGTGGGGCCGATCAACAGGAAACTGCGGAAAGAATTAAGTCTGTCTTCAGCAAATATGGGCTTAAAGAACCGGTAGCGACCGATGTGAACGGCATTGAGTACGGTGTCGATGCGGAGGGCCGCAAAGATTTCTCGGTGGTAAAGAACACGACGAGTACTGTTATTTTTGGCGAAAGCGGTCGTCTAAACCGCCTCGGTGCCTATATCGTGCATGTTTTCCTGCTCACTTTGTTTCTCGGGCATTTTGTTGCCCTGCAAACTGGGTTTGACGCGGATGTGCGAATGCTTCCGGGGGCAACGACGGACGAAATCCAGCTTATTCAGTTCGATTTGGATAAGAAGGAAAAGTTTAATGTAAAGATCCCGTTCTCGCTCGAGTGTACGGACATTCAGCAACGGCTGATTGACGAAAAGGGTTCGATCGACGTCAATAATACCCTCGATTGGCGAACGCAGATGCGGATCACTGATCCGCAGTACGGCGAGTCGATCGTCGATATCAGCATGAACAAACCGTTCAGCTATCGCGGTTATCGATTCTTCCAGGCGCAGACGATCCCGGTCGGAAACGCTCGCCAGGTGACGATCGACGCCACTCCGGCGGACGGTGGTTCCCCGGCTAGGGTCGAGCTTAAACGCAATGGAAAGGCAAATCTACCCGATGGGACCGTGGTTGAGTATGCCGAATTCATGCCGGATTTCACATTCGGTGGTGACGGCCAGCCGGATACAAAAAGCGGCGAATATAATAATCCCGTCGCGGTACTAAACGTCACCCCGCCGCAGGGCGAACGGCAGCGCGTTTTCGCCTTCGCCTCCGGTGTGGCCGAGAACATTCCGGTCGGCGCGCCGAAAGCGGGCTACAAATGGCGGCTTGGAGCTTACGAAAAATCGCCGCTTGCTCACATTCTCTCGATAAAATACGACCCGTACGATGGAGCATTTATCGCCTGGTACATCGGCGGGTTTGGGCTGGTCGGAGCTCTCGCTTTCGTATTCTTTTACCCTCACAAACGCGCCTGGGCACATATCGAGAAACGCGAGGATGGCTCGGTCGAGGTTGTTTTGGGTGGAGATGCGAACAGGAATCAAGTAGCGTTTAGCGAGAAAATCGACCGCATGGCCGAAGAAATAAGTGCCGATAAAAACAGTAAATGAGTGAGACAAACATATGCAAGAACTCGATAGATTAGAAAACCGCACGTCCTGGAAGTCCTATTTACCAGCGATACTGGTTATCGCCGGAGCCTTCGCAATGCTTGGCCTCAGGCTGCAGGCCGGGGCAAATTTTATTAACGATGCAGCATTGATGATGCTGGCCCTTGCCTGTTATATCCTCGCCGCCCTGTTTCAACTAACAAACCTCTATGCTCCTTCCTCAATGGCGGAGAAAATCGGCTACTACGGAGCCGCTCTTGGGGTATTTTTTAATCTTTCGAGCTGGCTGCTCCGTTGGGTCAATGCTTACGATACCGAAATCGCTGTAATGCGCGCGAGCGGTAACATGGCAGACCCGTGGATATTCAGGTATATTCCGCTGACTAATCTGTACGATTACGGAATTGCTTTTGCCTTCGGCGCCGGATTTACCACACTTCTTTTTGCCAGCCGCAAAAATTTTCGCATTCTCGGCGCCTTTACACTTCCGTTGGCAGCGTTGATCCTTACGCTCTCGCGTTTTATCGGCGGCGAACTTATTAATCTTCCGCCGGTTCTCGATTCATATTGGCGCCCGATCCATGTGGGGGTTGCGAGTTTGAGTTATGGTATCGCGATGGTGTGTTTTGCAGTCGCCGTGATCTATTTGCTTAAAGATGGCGTAAAGGTTCACCTGATGGCGATATGGTCGAGTATATTTGGCCTCGCGGTGCTTGCCACCATCAGTAAATTTTCGGTTTTCACGGAATTTGTATATCGGGCTGGGCTTTTCGTGCCAAACGAAATGGGAAAGAAGCCGTTTTCTGCGCCGTTCCGGCTCGAAATGCCGTACGTCGGCCCTGCACTTGTCATCTCTGGTTTGCTGCTCGCGGGTACGATCATCGCCTTTCTCGTCTATCATTTTCAAAAGCAGGCGGCGGCGAGCAAGATTGGCCATATCCTGCTCAAACTCGCCTTGGTAGCTCAGTTGGCTTCGATTGGGCTACTTGTCTTCGGCATTCGCGATAATTCAAACGTCGCGGCCAGGCTGCAGACTCAGCTCACTCAGGATACAAATCAATACGTCGTCGCCGGAATGGCAATGGCGGAACGAGAGCAATTGAGCGTTTCCGAACTGTCACAGATCACGCCGAAACAGCATGAGCAGATGGGCCGCTCGTACATTCAGGCCAACGGCGACAAGATGTTCCTCAGCCTCAACGCAAATCCCGTTGAGCTGTCGGCCCTCATTACGGCTCTGGTTGCGACGCTATTCGTTATCTTCTTTGCCTTTCGTACCGAAACGATCCGCGAACGCCTGCCAAGCCTCGAGTCGCTCGACGGCCTGATGTATAAAACAGCCTCTCTCGCCTTTGCCGGTCTCGCGATGCTTCTCATTACGGGTGCGATCTGGGCAAACGAATCATGGGGACGCCCGTGGGGATTCGATTCCAAAGAGACCGGAGCATTGATCGCGTGGCTGACCTATGCCGGATTCCTGCACACCCGCATTTCCCGCGGATGGCGAGGCCGAAGCTCAGCCTACTTTGCTATCGTCGGATTTCTATTGGTGTTGTTCACTTATTTGGGAGTAAGTTATCTATTGAGCGGACTGCACAGTTACGCCTAGATAACGGGGTTTTTAAGAAGAATCTACTCGATAGTCACCTTTGCGACATCGAGAATCGAATACTTGGCGACGGCTCCGTTCTTTGAGATCACGGTTAGGACGCCCTTATCGACACTGAATCTTAGAACCTCAGTCATCGGGCGCTCAATCTGGGTACCGTCCTTCATCAGGATCATCAATCGAATACCCTCCATCGGGTCCGGTTTCTTTTCCGCAGCGACGACTTTTTTTACAGGTTTCGCGGCAACCTTTCGTGTCGAAACTGCCTTTTTTGGCTTTGGCGATGGAATTGTCACCGGTTCCTTTAGCAGCGACTCAACTACGACCTCGGGCTTCCCTGTAGCCTTTGCCGGGACTTCTTCTTTTTCGGTCGGTTCTGGATCCCTGGTTTGCGGTTCTGTTTCTTTTTGTTCAGGCACTTTCTCGACTATAGGTGGTATTTCATTGATAGGTAACGGTTTAGGCTTGACTTCCACTATTGTCCCGACAGAGTTCACGGCGATACCGGATCTTTCGCCGCCGGAATCAATTACAGGAGCAGCCTCTTCCAGCCCGCCTTTGATCGCGACAAAACTACCGCCAAATTTGATTCGAAATGTCGCCGCATCGTCGTTCGGAGTCCGCCCCTGAACTCTAAGGAGCAACTTGGCTTCCTTCCTAAGATAGATTAACCGGCCAGTTTCGTTCACGCCCGCGTCCGCGTAAATTACCATCTTTGAAAGAGGCCGCAGCCCCTCACGGGAAAAAACATCAATGTCACCCGAAAAATTTTTCGTCACGACATTAACAAAAATATCTCCCTGACTCCCTTCTAACGCGTAATAGTATGTTGTCAAACGCGAATCGCCCAGATCACGCGCCTGGATGGTCCCATTCACCTCGTTACTGGTAACAGCAGTTGGGAAATTTGGATCTCGCGACTGGGCGAAACTCACGCCGGTAATCGTAAGAATTCCGAGCATCGCGGATACAATGCCAAAAAGTTTTGAGAAACTTACTTTCATTAAACAAGCTCTTTCCTCAGGTGGACTAATCTTGAAGTCTCTGAGTACCCCAGGTTTACGTGGGCTTCCAGACTAATTATGTTGTCAAACTCAGCATCCGATGCCATTTCGGTACAGCCTTTGTTTCGCGCCCATTTCTCTGCGTAACGAACCAGTTCCCTACCGACACCGAGTCGGCGATACTGCTCCTCAACGAACCAGCCCTCGAGATAGCCGACGTTGTCCGTATCGCAATCTTCCACGTGAGATCGGATACTGGCCTCGAGAAACCCGCCCAAACGTCCACCGCCAAAATCGGCGACAGCGACAAATTGAGTTTCCGAATGCTCAATAATATCCACCATCTCAGATTTGTGATCGTCTTCGCTTGATTCGTCCCAAAGCAGGAGTCTCAAGCGAAGCCACTCAGAAAGGTCGCTTTCCAAAAGTTCGCGGACGTTAAAATCTTGGTATGTCATTGAAAACCGATTTTAACAGGGTTCTGGATTTTCAACAATAGGATTCAAAGTCGGTGGTTAATGTCCAATATCCCTAATTCGTTCAGCGGCGGGCTTGCCCGCCGGTCGGGCAAGCCCGACTCTGAACGGATCGGACAAAAAAGTCGGGCAGGCCCGACTCTGAACGATCGGATAAAAATGCATTTTCAATCATAATCACAAAAAGGGTCGCCCCTGTGGGCAACCCTTTTCGAAATGGTTTACCGCACCGGGGTTACTATCCGGCTTTCGCCGCTGCGACCTTTTCGCCCAGCACTTCGAGAGCTTTCTTCAACTGAATATCTTCGACCACCTTTGGCTGAGGCTTTGGCGTCAGGATCGGCGACGCGACTGGAGCCGGTCCGTCTGGCGGGTTTAGGGCATCAACATCGAGCGGTTCGGGTGTGTCCGGACGCTTGACCTCGATCGATGGCTTCACGCCCGCAGTTGCCCGATCTTCGCCCAGGAACGGAGTCCCATTTGGCGACGCCCATTTAGCAACTGTCAGGAGATAGCCGCCGCCGCTCGAAAGAGGAAAGAGCCGCTGCTCAGTACCCGATCCAAAACTACGTTCGCCAATGACCTCGCCACGTTTTTTGTCAAGAATCGCAGCCGCAACGACCTCGGCGGCTCCCGCCGTGCCCGGATCGGTCAGTACGGCCAAACCGCCTTCAAAAACCGTTTTGGCAGGGTCGGCGGAGTGAGTAGCCTGAACTTTGCTCTCGCGGGCGATCACTCTTGCAATCTCGCCTTCCTTGATAAACAGATTAGCCACCGCAACCCCCTCGGCCATGCTGCCCGCCGAAACACCGCGAAGATCCAAAACTATCTTTTGAACACCCTGCTTACTAAGCGAAGCAACGGCTGAACGTACATCGTTCGCCTGCCCATCGTCGAGACTAAAAACCTTTATGACACCGATCCTGCCCGCCTCAATCCGTGACTCGGCTTTGGGAATGGCATACGTTCCGCGTGTGACTTTAATGGTCTGGGGCTTTTCACCTGACCGCAGGATACGCAATGCAACGACGCTGCCGGCATCGCCCGCCATCAAAAGCCGCGCATCATAAAGCGAAATATCCCGCGTCGCCTTGTTATCGATATATTCAACTACGTCGCCAGCTTTGACGCCCGCCTTGTCAGCCGGCGATCCTTTGACTGTCGATATGATGTAAAGGTAACCAGAGAACTGTGAATATTCGGCACCGATACCTACATTGCTTGAGGTTTTGCTCGTTTCAAAAGCCTTGACCTGGGCGGCAGTCAAATAAGACGAATACGGATCGAGTCCGCCGGCCATCCCGCGAAGTGCCCCAAGGCGAACCTTCTCCATATTCGGATCGTCAACGTAATCGTTCTGAATATGCTGCAGCACCGACTCGACAATTCGAAGCTGCGCGGTCGCGTCATTGACCGGCTGCTGCGCCGAAGTTGTCAAAAGACTTCCGACCAGCGGCAGCCCGCCAACAACCGCATAGACGGCAATCAAGCCCGAAAGGGTCAAAATCCAAAGCTTTCCGCGAAATGACATATAATACCTCTTGTGATAAATCTAAGCGTTAATACTACGTCGAACGACTAGAATTTGTTTAGCTCGTGGGCGACCAACAAATTATCTCTTAACCAATTCTCAGGTGCAACAAAAAGAAACAACTAATCCAGCGGTACTTGCAGATGTTTTTGGCGTTCCGCAGGTGGGTCGCATCATCGCAATCGACCCCGGAACAAAACGCTGCGGCCTCGCCGTCTGCGACGAACTAAGAGTGACAACCCGTCCGCTTAAGGCGATCGAGCGTACAAGCTGGAAAAAACTGCTCGAAATTATCAAACAAACTGTCTTGGAGTTTGATGCCGTCGCTCTGGTTATTGGTTTGCCGCTAGAATCGGACGGTACGGAAAATGAGATGTCGGCCGAAGCTCGTCGGATGGCACGCAATTTCTCTTTATCGTTGCCGATTCGTGTCTTCCTTCAAGACGAACGGGTAACTTCATACGAAGCAAAATCACGCCTCTGGGAACGCGGCATCGATCTAAAAGAATCGCGGCAACTCGTAGACAGCGAGGCCGCCGCGATAATTTTGAGTGATTTTTTGTCACGGCTACCATGGGTTAGGGTTGGTTGCGATAAAATAGAGTGATGGACACGGTTTATATTGAAACCTCGATAGTGAGTCATGCAACCGCCTGGCCCAGTAGTGATCCGCTTACGGCTATTCTTCAGGAGCAGGCAAAGCAATGGTGGGCCGCAGAGCGGGAAAGATACCGAATCGTTACGTCGCAGTTTGTCATTGACGAGGCTGGCGATGGCGACGCCGACGCAGCCCGTCGGAGGCTCGAAATGCTCGACGGAATACCGCTGTTACTTCCCTCAGAAGAGGTCGAAGTCATAGCCGAGGAAATTATTCGTCGTTCGTTAATGCCAGTGAAGGCAAGACTCGATGCATTACACGTTGCTACAGCCGCAGTCGGTGGGGTAGATTATTTACTGACGCAAAATTGTAGACACATCGCGAATGCGCACGTGCTACCGAGGGTTTATGATTTGCTCGAAGAACTGGGTCTGCCCCGGATATTGATCTGCACGCCTGCTGAATTTTTAGGAGATTTTTGATGAACTCGACTAATCCAATTCTTGACGAACTCCACGTAACCCGTGAGAAACTACTTGCCGAAGCCGGAGGTGACCTTCACCGCTACATCGACGAATCGCGCGAACGGGCATTGGCTTCGGGCCGCCCCATCGCCAAGCAAACGGAGCGAACACGCCGGTCTGAAATTGCCGTAACATTGGGGATTCCTGCAACGGAACACCAGAATCGGTAACGTCAGAAAAGATAAAACTATTTACAGTTATTTTGCGAATCGATCAAAAAATCTTCGTATCCTTCAAAAACGACAAACTGTAATCTTCCAGTAACCCAGTCGCTATCGCACCCGATTCCGACCGCCTCGTTCATTTTGGACTCATTACAACAATTTCCGTTGTTGCCTTTTCGACCGCCGCTTTTGTGAATGGAAGGATCATCGGATTCCCCGTTCGCCAGGCTTCAAATTGATCTTTAAAGTATGGCGATTTCGGGTCACCGCTCTGCCCAAGTGGGATAACGTGACGCGTTGCGTCCCAGTTACCGGGCGATGCGATCAGGCGCATTGACACATTTGAACCGACGTTTGGCGTCAGACCGCTGCCTGAGATTGGTACAGACGGCGTGGCGAATTGCGCTCCTATTAAGGGAACTGCGGCGAGCGGATGCGGAAAGCGCGCGGTAAAGGTCTTGCCCCAAACCCACCCAACCGGATCGCTGCCGTATGTTTTCGACGCAGCTAGAGATGTTCTTACGCTCGCGTCACACGCTTTGTAAAGCTCGCCGTATGTTTTGAACCCGGCCGGAAGCCAGCGGCCGAGCTTTTCGCGGATCGCAGGTTCGACGATGCGTTGATTTATAAGGCCAACGGGTACAGGCTTGTTGTCGTCAGCAATTTTGCTGGCGATGCAGTTTCGGATCTCGTTCGTGAGGAGTGCACCGCGGCTGTCCGCAACCATTTTTCCGTCCCATTCACGCAGGACCGCGATTGTTTCCGCCGAAACCGAACCGTCTGCGACTATCGACTTCGCGATCGTCGCCAGCGGCTGGCTGTAAACGTCGTGCTGAATATCGCGGGAATGGTCCATCGTGACCTTTTTCATCCCGGAAAGCAGATCATGAATCCTTCGGGCCCGCGCGGACATATAGGTACGCGACATCTGCTGGTATTTATAGTCTGTCCCGGCGATCCGCTGATTAGCAGTCACGATAAAACCCTCGGGCGGATTATACAAATGCGGCAGCTCATCGAACGGGATCAGGCCTAACCAATCACCGTCCGTCGTCGAGCCGTCATAGGGCAGCGCACCGTCGCCCGTCCGTCGAATCGGGATGCGGCCGGCAGCATACCAGCCGATGTTGCCCTTCACATCCGCGTAAACAAAATTCTGCGTCGGCCCGCCGTATGCTTTTAGGGCGTTCTTGAAGGTGGTCCAGTCTTTTGCGCGGTTTATCAAAGTGAAGGCCCCAAAATCCACGTTTTTCGGGTCGCGGGCTGTCCACTTGACAGTGTACTTCTTGCCGCCTTCTTCCGTTATCACGACGCCGTTGCGCGTTTCCATGACATCGATAGTCTGCGCCGTCATGTCTGTTTTCAGAGGATTCATTCGGACATTTATCGTTTCCTTGCGAATGACCGGTTTAGCCCACCCGGTTGGTGTTTTATACTCGCCAGCGTCGTTGAATGTCTCGTAATAAATGTCCTGCACGTCAGGCCCTGTGTTCGTCATACCCCAGGCGATCGACTCGTTGTGTCCCATAACCACACCCGGCAACCCGGGAATCGTCACGCCCGCAACGTGCATCGTCGGCGTCTTAAGATCGACCAAATACCAAATACCGGGAGCCGAAGGCGCAAGGTGCGGATCACTCGCCAGCATCGCCCGCCCGTCCGCCGTCCTTTTACCGGATATCACCCAGTTGTTGCTAGCCGCCAGATCCTCAGCGTAAAGCCCGACGCTCTCAAGCGAAGCCTTACGAATCTCGTCGTCCTTTTGCGCGGCTGCAAGAATCTCGGGCAAGACCCCTCGCGTGCCTACTGCCGCTGCTACTGCTGCTGACTTATCGTCCTTCCCAAACAGCACCACATCCGTTGGCGTGACCCGATTAGTCAGGTCTGCAAACTTTTGCTTGTCAATCCCCATCGCCGACGCCATGATCAGATCGATCCGCCACGTCGAACTAAGCGCATCTGCCAGGGTCGTACCGATAATCAAGTTGTCCGTAGCCAGCCACGGCGTAGGTTTGTACTGCAATATCTTGAATTCGGGCGGCATGGTCTTGTCATCGAGCCCAGCGATGTATGCGTTGACGCCCCGGGTGTAGTTGTCGAGCCCTGCCCGAGTTTCCGGCGACATTGACAACAAGCTCTGCTCTGCGATCGAAGCAAATCCGAACCGACGCCACCTCTTGTCCTCCTCTAGTCTTACTTCGCCGAATATCTCTGCCATCTGTCCGCGCGGGACACGCCGCATCAGATCCATCTGCCACAAACGGTCGCTCGCGAACACATATCCTTGTGCGAAATAGAGGTCGGCATCGTTCTTCGCTTCGATGTACGGTATCCCGCGTCCGTCACGACGGACGGTAACTTCTTCGGTGAGGCCGCTGACAACCATTTTCGCGGGCGCTGACTGCGCGAAAATTTGAACGACAAATAGTAAACAAACAGCGACTAGGAAAAGCGATTTTCTCATAATGATTGCGTACGAACGTTGGATTAGCTAAACTCTTTGAAAATTCTAAACAAATATCGAGGTATCGCCAACATGAATGTCCTAAAAATATCGATTACAACCACCATCGCTGCGATTTTCGCCGTTTCTTGTACACAGCAGGCTAACCAGCCCGTTGCAAACACTGCAAATGCAGGCAAAACAAATACCATTGCGGCTCCGGCTCCATCGGCTACCGCCGCGGTAAAAGACGAAATGGCAATTGCAGCAGATCTGTACACCGTCCACTGCATGACCTGTCACAAAGACAGCGGCAAAGGCGGCCCAGTAACGGTCGACGGCAAGAAACTCGATCCGGAAGATATCACTACTGACAAGATGGCCGCCAAAAGCGATGACAAACTAAAAAGCTACATCGCCGACGGGTTCCCTGAAGACGGAATGCCAGCATTCAAAGACAAATTATCTGGCGCCGAGATGATCTCGCTCGTCAAACATCTTCGCAAGCTACAGAACAAAATCCCCGTCGTCTTGCAATGAAGCGCTGGACAACCTAAAATCAAACACTGCGTGCACCCGTAGCTCAGCTGGATAGAGTATCTGACTTCGAATCAGAGGGTCGCAAGTTCGAATCTTGCCGGGTGTACCAAATGTTCTGAAAGGCGACCAATCGACAGGTCGCCTTTTTTTTCGACCTCGGTCGCCGACGCTTCATGCGTTTCCGGTCGTCTTAGCTTAACGTAGCCAGGACATAGCGTCGGGCAGAATGCGGCCCAAAACAGTATTTTCTAATCCAGAAATGATACTGAAATTGGATTAAGGCGCAGACTTGACGAGAGGCTTTGAGTTTTGTTCATGGATCGTGTCAAAAAGTTTTATTTTAGCGTTGTTCAAGCATTTTGCTGATTCATTATCGCTCAGTTGGGATGCGAAATCATCCAGCAGACTGAAAGAGATTGAGGGTTTGAGAAATCTCGATGCATCCGGTAAGGATTTGAGTTTGTCATAGGGTGTCATCATGGCGTCGTATGGATAGCGTTTGGATTGTTTGCCGCGATGGTCGGTGACGATTTCGGGAAAGAAGCATGGCCGGTGAAAGTTCACGTACGGGTTCAGGTGGTCGATGAGAAATCGGTTTATCAGAGGTGCGTACCGCTGAGGGATATGGGAATAACCGAGATGCTTGCGAACTATCGATCCGTTCTTGGACTCGGCGAGGGCGTTATCGTTTGAGTGACGGGGTCGTGATTTCGTCAATTCGATCAGCAGCTTATTGAGCAGTGCGGCCACGCTGCGGTTGATATACTCGGATCCGTTATCGGAATGAAACCCGAGGATGACGAACGGAAACTGTTCGAGCAGCAGCTCGAGCACCGGAATCAGGTAGTTTTCGGAGATCTTTTCCACCGCACAGACGATCTCGAACTGGGTCACTTCGTCGACCGCATTGATGTAGTAAACCCCTTTGTTTCCATCAAGATCGCCCTGATGCACCGTATCCACGCGGATATAGCCGGGACGACCGTCGGGGTGCGGTCGCCGCCGCTCGCCGATCGCGACCGCTGTCGGTCGTGTTTTTGTAAAGTGAATGCGAATCCGCCGATAAGGCCCCGATTGTCTCAGGTTGTACAGATGAGCCACCGATATCGCGGCCAGGCGCTCGTAGGCCGTTTGACCGAATAAGCTGTACGCCCGTTCGCAGACTTTCTTCGTGGCGGGACCCGAAAGCGTGCCGTGCAGCTCGTCCGTCTCGGCCAGCAGACGAATGTCCCCATCCGTGTACTTCCTTATAAACCCTCTTTTCTTTGCCTTGCGACGCCGAACATGCCCGGTCTCAAAGTACTGCCGCACGAATCGCTTCACCTGCACGCGTGAGTACCCGCTCACTTTTTCCAGAAACTTCAGCAGCAGACCTTTTTCCAGTTTGCTCCGCTCCAGATAGCGGAAACGCTTTAAGGTTTCCTCCACCCACTCATACCGGTTCCGCTTCGTCTCTATCAAAAATTCTACATCCGCCGTTCCATCCAGAAACCGGCGAACCTGCTCTATCGTCCTTATTCGATTATCATTCATGACGGTCCTCATCTTCCCATCATGAACATCTTCCAAGCCTATTTCAGTATCATTTTACGTTAGAATCACCTTCACCTTTCAGTATCATTCTGCATTGGACAAGACTAAAACTTGACAGACAAGAGCGGTGGCCGTATATTCAGAGTTTCGGCATTCGCTGAAAACCGGCGGCAAATTCACGTTTCCGCCACGCCGGACATCTCCGGCCCCAACCAGATAAGCCGCCCTAGCTCAGTTGGTAGAGCATTCGATTCGTAATCGAAAGGTCGTCGGTTCGACTCCGATGGGCGGCTCCATTTAGAATCAATCAGTTAGAACCTTTGGGTTCTCACGCATCGAGTTCCAAATCCAAATCAGTCTCAAACTTCTCAAAACTGGCGTTCCTCGCGGGTTTCGCGGATCGGGTCCCAGCGAGTGTATGTTTCGCCGCGGAGGAATTTGTAGAATGCGACGACGGATGCAAGATTTGCGAGGACAAAATATAGCGGCATCACCAAAAGGCTGATTCGGCGGCCTGCCCGTTCGAGCAGCCAGCCGATGACGGCGGAAAGATAAAATATGGTCTGTCCCGCACAAACAAGCATATAGAATACTGATTGCGTAGCGAGGGCAATACTTGCTATATAGGCCGCCAGCAACAAAACCGGCACGGCGTACCGCATGACCTTGTGCGATACAAGTTCGATGGCGAAAAATCCGCTCTTAAACGGATTGAGCATATCGCGGTTGCGCCACAGATCGGTCAGGGTCTGTGAAATGACCCGTACACGCATCTTCATCTCGTGGTTTGCGTCACGATTTGTTTCTTCGGTACAAACCGCCTCAGGAGCAAACACGCTGCGCAGGCCTTTGCGATAGATGCTGGTGCAGATCAAAAAGTCGGAACACGCCTCTGGGTAGAGCGGTTCGTACGCAGATTTCCTGACCGCGTAAAGACAACCCGACGCTCCGATCAGCGAACACGCCCGGCTCTCAGCGATCTTGATAAAAGTTTCGTAGCCCCAGTAGCTCTGCGCCCCTTTGCCGACATTGGTCTTTTCCTCATCGACATAGACCAGCCGACCAGCCACGCAGCCAACCCCCTCGTCGGCAAAGTACGGCAGTAGCGTACGAAAGACATCCGGCTTATAAGCAGTCGTCGCATCGGAAAAGAGGATGATCTCACCGGTCGCTAGCTCGACGGCGGCATTCTGCGTAGCGGTTTTTCCAACCCGGCCTTCCTTTCTGAAAAGCTTGACGCCGCGCTCCGCGAATTCTTGGACGATCTCATCGGTTCCATCCGTCGAACCATCAGAGGCGACGAGTATCTCGATTTTATCCCTCGGATATTCGATCCGCAGCGTGTTCTCGATTTTTTCCCGAATCGCGTTTTCCTCGTTAAATGCCGTAATCAGTACCGTGACAGTCGGCTCAATAGGTGCGCTCATTATCGGTTTCGGAAACAGGATACTTACCAAATAAACCAGCACAGGATAGCCGACGTACACGTATCCCAATAGGGCGACGCACGTCCAGAATGCTATTTGCTCGGCGGAAAATATCATGTACTCGTAACCGGCTGTCGATCCCACAATGGACCGGGTTTTATGTCCTCAGTCAGACCATTTTCTAAACTATATATTCTCCTGAAGGCAACCGCGTAAGCGATCAGGTAGTAGATGAACCAATTATAGGCTACGGATGCAAAAAAACTCGACACCATATATCCAATGATGCTCGCCTGTAAGCCGATCGCCAAATAGTAAAACCAGTTGAGATCGTCCTTATTAAATAACGTCCTTTCTATCGCCCCCAGTTTACGGAAAGGGCTTACCATAAAAATGATGTAAGCAATAAGGCCCAAAATTCCAAGCTCGGCCGAAACCTGGGTGTAGGCATTGTGCGATTGCAAATTCCGGATGCCGACAATCGGAAAATTTCCCATGCCGATCCCCCACGGATTACGGGCCGTTACCTGAAGCGAGCGAATTAGCAGCTCCTGCCGCTGGTCGCTCGAACCGGCCGCGTCGAGCCCCGGGATGAAGATCGAGAGCAGTCTCAGACCGTAGTTGCCCGGAGCCGCCAAAATAAAAATGCCACCAACAAACAACGATCCGATCGTGACATTTACCCTGTGTTTGCGGCCCAGTTTCCACGACAGAACCGCCGCCATCACAAGCAGACCCAAAAACCCGCCGCGCGAAAATGTAAACATGTTCGCCACCAGAAAAAGTAGTGCCATGGCAAAATAGGCCATTCGGATAAATTGGCTTTTTGCCGCGATGCCAAGGGTTATCACCAGCGGCGTCATCATCACAAAATGCATCGCCATTTCGTTCGGATTACCAAAGATTCCCCGCACTTCGACTATCGCCACGCGATATCCCTCAACCGAAAATTCGCCCGCCATATACAGGCGAATCGTCTCGATGGCCAGATAAACGCCGATGCCCAGCGAAAGCCAGATCAGGCCCATTAGCCGCTTTCGGGTACGGACGACATTGACCAGGACGATGAAAATAGCGACCGCCTTGACGTATGTATCCGAGAAAAGTTCCCATGCCATACCCGGGTTTTTCGCGATCGGCATTGTGATCAACGCAATCAGCGTCATCGCGAGTATCGCTTTGACTTCGGTTGAGAGGATCGTCAGATTGCCTTCTGTCGCGATCTGACTCGGCACGTAGACCGCGAGGGTCACAACTGCAAAAACTACCGCCGTCCCCGACAGGAAAGCAAGTCCGGGCACGATCTCATACGGGCGAAAAAATACCATCGCCGAAAAAAGAAACAGACAGATATACGTCAAAAAATGGCCGTTACGCACAAGCCAATGGTCATTTTTTAGCAGCTCGTTGTCTTTGGCTGCCTGTTTTCGTTTCCTTTCAGATCTGCCTTGAACTGTTGGTTCTCTCTCGAGTTCCGCCAGCGGCACCGGGTCTCGATCGCGTTTCGACGCTGGCTCGCCCGGCTCAACCGAGGTGCCGTAGGTGTAATTCAAATTAACGAGATTTTGCGGCTCCGTCGACGTCACCGATTTACCAGCACCCGAAGGCCGTAGCGTCGAAGTATCTTCGGACGCCCGGCTGCCTGATCTCGATGCGTTCGCTAGCGAATCGAGGTCTCTACTTTTTGATCGTTCAATCGACATTTACGATGGAGTCCCACGCTTGCCGTATTCCCTTTTCCGCTTTCGCGCGTAAATGGTGTGTTTTGTGGTTTTCCCAAAATAGTTAACCACTTAACACACCGAAAAACCAAGAGTCAATAAACGACTAAACCGCGACTTGTTCCTTTTCCATCGTGATCAAATTACGAACCTTATGCTTCAAAGCCTTTTCGAACTGTCGCGCCTCGTTAACACCGCTAAATGAAAGCTGCTGTAGATTGGCCTCGATCCGCTTGCGGTAATCTGACACCAGCGAATCTGAGACGCCAAGCATCTCGGCAACTTCGAGCTGTGTGCCGCTATCCGAGATCAGATAACAGTGCCACAGGACGTTGATCATTCGGTCGTACTGTTTGGCCTTGCCGCGAACCGATTTATTAAGCGATTTTAGGAAATTATCGACAAATCCGGCTGCCGCCTGTTCGGCTTCGTTGCGGAGCAGGTCTTCCTCAGGCGTTTCGCGCGTATCGGTAAACTCAAACGGCATTCGGTCATCGTCATCGCTGTCGGTCCCGCTACCGACGGGCACCAGGTGAATATCCATGATCGGAAGCCGCGACATCACAAAGGAACGAAGCGAACGCACATCGACCGGCGAATCTATTGCCTTAAAAACTCTGACGATTAGCTTCTCAAGCTCCGGGTTGCTGATGACGATCTGAGCGTCGCCTGTGCAGCCGACCATCCGCGTATCGCGGCCGTAAAACGAAACTGCTTTTACACGCTCGTCCATTTCCTGAACGTCTTTGCGCGACTTTTTATAGGTCCAATCCGACAGCCCGTAAAGCCGGTCGGCGAGACGCCGATGGGCCTCTGGATTGTCAAGATTGTCAAACCGCTTGAAAATTGAGCTTGTCTGAATGAGCGTCGAGATGCGACGGGCCAGCCGGTAGCTCTCCGGATACCGTTTGCGAAGCTCGGCCGTCAGCATATTGGTCAACTCGATTTGGCTGATCTCGGCCTCGATCTCAGCGTCAGACATCGCGGTGTCGACATAATGCTGGAACCTATCTTTTGACAGGAGGGCAACAAATAGCTCCTGCGTCAGATCGGTATAGGCGTTTTGCTTGCCCTCTTCGACCAAAAAGCCGGCCCGTTTCGAAGCCCGCACCAGCGGATGCGACGAAACGATGCGGTGCAATTCTGTCCAGATCTGATTGACGTCAGACGTCTTAAGACTGTCGTTCCATTTACCTACCTTGATCTGCCTCAGATGGGCCGGGCGTGGTTGCCTTTCCTTGGTTTTCACTTCGTTCATAATCAGCCTTATCCGATCGCGTTGTCCGTGTCGCTACTGGTCAAATTTGGTTTTTCCGCTTGGGACCGTCGAGCAAACGATCCCGTTTTCGATGCGCGCTATGCCCATCCGGTTGCGGGTCAATTTTAATCTGCCTGCGTTTTTTGGGGTCGAAAGTTTTGGCGAAATCGACTGCCGAGCTTTGGTGTCGATCCGTTTTGGGATTGTGTGAGAATGTGATGCCTCTCACTTCCTACAGTTAAGATAGTAACAATTATTTGCACCAAGCACAACTCTTTTTTGTAATGTTGTATACTGTTTATACACTTCCGGTAAATACTTCTGTATATTATACTTAGCGGAGCACCCTGAGTCTTGTCGCCAGAAGTTAGCTGATTTTCCCAATTTTTCTTGCCGAAGTTTTGGAAGCAATCGGCCATTACAGATTTACTTTTGATGTAACAACGAAAGGCTCACTAAGCCGCAGCGCAATGTAGGTGTGTGCGGAAGCCCCGGCGGGTATCGTACCAACTATGTACAAATCAACGATGACAGATTTCTGCAAATACGAAGATTGCCCATCCTCAAACGAATTGCTCGAGTTTCAGAATGGTGATCTGGTACGGTTGCGCAACAGCGAGATCAGAAAGCATCTCGAGGCCTGCGAATTCTGCTCGGCCGAAGTCGCATTCTATTCGCATTACCCCCAAGCCGAAGGAGCAATCGAACCAAGCGAAATCCCGGCCCCGCTCTTCCAACTAGCCGAAGCCCTCCTTAAAAACCGCCACACCAACTCACACGCCCTCAATTCCCTGCTGAGAGAAAATGAGGAACTAATCGTCGAAGGGGCATAATTGGAGCGGGGATCCTGCCCGCTCTTGAATTGGATCTCGGGCATCTTGCTGACTGGAACGCAGGCATCCTTGCCTGCGTGTTTCCGCCTATTCTGGCCGCCGGTTTAGATCAACGTCGGCATTCGCAGTTTAACCTTGGGCGGGCAGCCAGCACTCCAGTTTGCTCCACTCCCGACTCACCATTCACAACTCGCCACTCGCCCCTCATTCCAATCCGACGAAGTTTACGTCCGTGAGGCTGTCCGTTACGTTTATGACGCGTGAGGCGAAGCGGTAGCGTCTTGCCTGGATGGCGATGACGTAGGTTTCGCCCGGTTCGACATTGGTGAAGGTGTAGATGCCGAAGCTGCCGGTGGTTGTGGTTCGGCGGTTGCCGTTTGCGTCCGTTATTGTGACGGTCGCGTTTCTCAGGCCCTGGCCGGTTGTTGTTGTCACGCGTCCGCTGATGGTGACACCTGCGGCGGTGGGGGCGATGATGACGCTGCCGGTCTCAAATCGGGTGGTCAGCATTTCACCGTGCTCATTTGCGACTCCATTCGGGGTCGGTGTGTCGTTGAACGTCAACGGATACGCTCCGGTTTCGGCCCCGGCGGCGACCTTGAACGTCAGGTTCAGGACGTTTCGTTTGCCCTTCGCGTAGGTGTTGGCGGTCGAAACGAGAATGCCTACCTTGCCCTCGGCCGTCTGGGTTGTGTTGGTGCCGATATCGGCCCCGGTCGGGACTCCCGTGCCGATCTCCGCTCTGACAAATGTCAGCACATTCGGGTTAAAGTTCACCGTGTAGCTCGCACTCGTTTCATCGCCCTGTGCGTCGAGCTGGATCGGGACAACCACCGTCTGTCCGGCCGCTGCCTGTGTGTTGAGCGCCCTTATGATGCGTGTCGCTTCGTCAGGGGCTTCGCCTCTGGTCGGCGGGGCACAGCCGCCCGGGATCGGGCTTGTCGGGCCGCCGGTTGTCGTCGGCGGGTCGAGACCCAGATTGTATCTGGCCACCTGTGTCACGTCGCCCGCGTTTATCGGACAGCCGTCACCGAGCGTTGTCCTCGGTGCAGCATCGGCCCTCTGGTACTGGTTCGGGGTTGTCACAGCCGTCATCAGACCGAGCACCAACAGGCGTTCGATCGTCACGTCGTTGGCGAGCACGCCGTCGCCGCCCGCGTTTGTGCCTGCGGCGTCAGCCACATCGCCTTCGAAGCCGAGCATCGTTTGGTTAAAGGCGACAAAGCCGCCCGTGTAGAGTGCCGGGAGCGGGTTGTTGTCCGCACGTCTCACGTCTCTTAGTGTCGGGTTATCGCCAAATGAGACCGGTGTACTTAATGCTCCGGTCGGGAACGTCGGGAATGTGACCCTTGCGATCTGTCTCGTTCCGGCTGTTAGTGCTGCCGCTCCCGCTGGGACGATCGTGATTCCCACTCTGCCCGCGAGTGAGTTGTTGACTGTGATGGTGCAGCCCGCTGCTCCTGTGCCGCAGACTGCGGTCGGGACGCCGAGCAGGGCGACATCGTAGTTGAGGCTGAAGGCCAGTCTCGTCTCATTGCCCTGGCTCGTGATCTCGACCGGTACCGTTACCGGTTGCCCTGGAGTCGTCACCGCGTTTATTACTTTTACTTCCCTCGGATTGCCGCCTGGTCCCGGGGCGTTGTAGGCCACGAAGTCCGCTCCCGTGATGTTTGTTGTCACGTTTGTGTAGGTTCGTGTGATCGGCTCGTAGGTCTTGCCTAATCCCGTCGGGGTGATGACATAGCTTCCACCGCTCGTCATTAAGCCGAACGAGTAGTTGCCATTGGCATCTGTTGTCACTTCACCCGTGGCTGAACCGGTTAAGGTGATCGTCACGCCCGCGAGGTTTGTGTTTACTCCAAACGGGACAAACTGTTTGACATTGCCCGTCACGCCTATGACAACCGTGTGGTTGACGGTCTGTGACGCACTGCCCGTAAAGTTTGTGTCTCCAGGGTAGTTGGCCGTAATGGTCTTTATCCCAACTGTCGTCGAAGTCAGCATACATGTGCCGACTGCCACTGCCGCTGAACACTGGGCTCCCGTGCCGTCCATGACGGTCACGTTTCCGGTCAGTGTTCCCGCTCCCGGGGCGACCGGGCTGGTCGTCCAGTTGACCGCGTATGCCTGGCCGATCTGGGTCGGAGTTCCCAGTGCGGCGGCGTTTGTGATCGTCGTTGTCGTTGCGGCCTGCGTCACCGTCAGTGTTCCCGGTGTGAATGTAAATGTGTAGTTTGGATTTGCCAGCGTCCCTTGTGTAATTGTGATCGGATACGTTCCCGGACTGCTCGTTGCTATTGCCGTCGTCGAGAGTGTCGGGCTGCCCGTGAGGACTCCGAGTCCTTCGCCGTTGACAAAGCCGGTTATGGTAAATGTCAGCGCTGGGTTTGGTGCTCCGAACACTCGTGTCTTATTCTCAGCCGTGACCGTCAACTGCACCGCCGTCACCGTCAGTGTTCCGTTTGTAAAGCTGGCAAACGAGTAATTGCCCGACGCAAGTGTGCCTAATGTAACAGTAATCGGGTACGTACCGACCGGGCTCGTTGCGGTTGCCGTGGTACTCAGACCGGCTGAACCGGTGATGCCGCTTGTGGCGAAGTTCTGTCCTAAGACAAAGCCCGCAAACATCGCCGTCAAAGTCGGGTTCGCCGCTCCGTAGGCTCTCGTTTTGTCATCAGCCGTTACCGTCAGAGCTTTCTTGTTCACAAGCACCGTGCCGCCCACATACGTAAAGCTGTAATTGGCCGCCGCTCCGCCTGTGCAGGTTGTCGGATATGGTGAGCCGGAAACGTTCGACCCGGCTGTGTAAGTCGTTGAGCACGTCGGCTGTGCTGTCAGCACCGCCTCCGTCTCCATCAGCACAAAGCCCGTGATCGTCCGTGTAATCGCCGGTGCCGCATCGCCATACGTCACCGTATGCGACGACGCCGTCACCACAAGCGGTGCCGGATTGATCGTCTGCAAAGTCGTGCCCATGCTCGGGTTGTAGTTCGTGTTTCCAGAGTACGAAGCCCCGATCACCTTATTCACCCCGGCCCCAAGATTATTAACCGTACACGAAGCCGCACCAAATGCACTCAGCATCACGCCCTGACACGTCGGAATCCCGATTCCGCCATCAGTAAAGTTCACGAGTCCCTGCGGCACCCCAGCCCCCGGCAAAACGGCCGTCACCGTCGCTGTTATCACCATCGTCTGTCCATACACCGGCGGATTCACCGCCGTCTGCACCGTCGTCAACGTGTCCGCCCGGTTGACCACCTGATTCAAAATGGATGACATGCTGCCATTAAAGTTCCCGTCACCGCCATAAACCGCCGTGATCGGATGCGTCGCCACCGACAAACTGTTCGTCGCAAACGTCGCGACACCAGCGCCATTAAGCGCAACCGTCCCGATCACCACCGCCCCATCCCTAAACATCACTATTCCGGTAGGCATCCCAGCCCCAGGCATCACCACCCCAACCGTCGCCGTAAACGTCACCGTCTGCCCAAATACCGACGAATTTGCCGACGATGCCAAGCCGGTCGTCGTGTCAGCCTTGTTGACTGTCTGTGTAAGATTGCCGCTCGATGGCGAGAACGACGAGTTGCCGCTGTAATTGGCCACGACCAGATGCGGTCCAACCGAGAGGGCCGCTGTCGAGACCTGAGCCACACCGGAACCGTTGAGAGTGACCGGTGCACCAAAGTTGCTACCGTCGATCACGAACTGCACCGTTCCGACCGGAATATTACCCGGCGGAACCGCCGCGACCGTCGCCGTAAATGTCACATTCTGACCGAATACCGACGGGTTGACCGATGAGGTCACCGTCGTCGTAGTGGGCTGAGGCTCGATGCCGTTAATAGCGATCGGCTGATGGCTAGTCGAGGTAAAGTCTCCATTGCCCTGCGCGTCAAGAGCGAGGACACCACCGGTCACGCCAGTCTGATCGATATTCAGAACATCGCCGTAGGCCGTTGGACGTCCACCGGCAACGGTGTAGGTTCTCGTTCCGCCGTTCGGGGCCGGAACGACATTGAAGATGTCGTTGCCGTCAAAGCCAAAGAGGCCGACCGAGCTGACATCGGCCACACCTACAAGGCTGTTGAGCGACATTGTGTCATCGCCGCCGATGCCGTTGACGACCAGCGATTCGGATGTACCGATATCGAGAGTGAAAGGACCGGCGCTGGTTCGAGCAAACGCCACGCGCGTCGCGTTGGCACCGATCGTAAAGACGTCCGCGTTTGCGACATTACCGTTGATCTGAACCACGTCGATATCAGCATTACCATCGATAATGTCGCTGCCGTCGCCGTTGCTCCAGATCATCGTGTCGTTATTGTTTCCGCCGAGCATCGTGTCGGGTCCGGGGCCGCCGAGGACAGTGTCGTTACCGCCTTGGCCATTGATCGAATTAGTCAGGAAGCTTCCGACCATGCTGTCATTGCCGGTTCCGCCGAATGCACTCTCGATGTTGCTGATACCGGCTGTACCGGTTGCAGTTCCGCTCGCCAGATTGACGTTTCCATTACTGAAAACCTGAGCACGGATAAGCCCGCCCGGAGCTGCGGCAGTGTGGATGTTGACGTATGTGACGCCGCCAAGGAATGCGGCCTCATGAATCGCAGGCATAACCACGCCCGTCGCAGTAAATGTAAACCCGCTTCCGGCAGGCACGAGTGGTGCGAGCGGCTGAAGATTCACGATGATCGGGCCGTTTACTCCGGTCGGAGCACGGTGGATATGGAAACCGATCACATCCGCCGGAGGAAGATTGATCACGGAAACTGCGATGTCGAAAGTTCTCGCAACCGCGTTGTAATTGGTGATGTTGACGGTTCCTTCGGCAGTCGTAAACTGCTGCGGAACCTCCTGATTACCAAGCAGCGTACCACCAATCGTCGTGGTCGAAAGGCCAAGATTGACCGAAACCGCCGTCGTGTACGCATTGTAGAACAGTGCGTCAGTATCGGCTCCACCATCGATCGTACCGCCATTGAGCGAGACGGCATCGGCGAAGTTGACAGCGTCGATACCGGCGCCGCCATTGAGGTTTGTCAGCCCCAATGTGCTATTGACATTAATAGTATCTCCGCCGGTTCCGGCGTTGAGATTCAGGGTTTCAAAGGTGCCGAAGCCGACATTTGCCGAACCCGTTCGGACGAGGCCGGTACTGGTAAGAGTGTAGGTATTGTTAGAGGCATCGCCAGCATCGTTTAGGTTGACGATATCACCCGGTGCGGCGTCGTTGGCACCTCCGTCCACGCAGACGTTGCCAGAGAGATTATCCATCGATCCGCCAGCCTGCACGAGAGTGAACGTGTCATTGTTGCCGCTGCCATTGAGGAGCGTGACGCTGCCGGCCCCAGTGCCGGTCGTGGTAACGGTGTCCTGCCCGCCGCCGCCGTCGATCTCGCCAACGGCACCGGAACCCACGTTAAGCGACATCGTATCGTTGCCGCTATTGCCGCGGGCAGTAGTTCTCACTCCTGTCCTTGCGTCCACCGAAATGGTGTCGTTCCCGCCGCCGGCAAGAAAGTCGACGGTCTCCATCGTGTTGAACGAGAAGGCTGTCTGAGCGTTACGGATCAGGTCATTGACTGACAAGTTATACGTATTGTCTGACAGACTGGCCGAGTCACTGTAGACTAGTCTGTCGCCCGCGGGAAGCGTGTTGGTAATGCTACAGGTGAATGGGACGGTAGGCGCGGCCTCGTTGGCACCGCCATTCAACGTTAGCGGCACAGTTGCGTTCTTAGCGTTGAAGAATATCTGATCATTCCCCTCGTCCCCGTTGATCGTAAGTCCTGTAAGTCCCGCCGGTGCGTTGGTGAAATTCACCCCCATAGTGTCGCCCACGTCACCGCCCGCTATTCCATCGCCGCCATTTACTACAACCGCCGCCTTATTATCAAAATCGATCGGCTCAAAGGCATCGACCGCAACGCGAAGTCGCGGAGCGACGCCACCATTTGTGACCGCGATTGTATTTGCAACGTCGGTCGAATTGACCGTCAAACTCGCCACCACAACCGTATCGACGATCGGAGCGAGTCCGGTAAATCTGATGTCGAGCGCTGGCCCAGTGTATCGGATCAGTCCATCGCCATTGTTGCCTGCACCGCCGCCGATCGGTGGCGTGGTCGTGCCGACGAAATACGTCTCGGTGGACGCACTGCCGCCGAGCAGGTTCATATTGTCACCCGCCTGACCGCCGCCGTTAAAATCGATCCCGCCCGACGGGGCAAACAAGCCACCCGCCGGATTGTTGATCGTAAACGTGTCGTTGCCGATCGTCCCGTTAAACACAAACGTCACGACACCCGTGATATTGACCGGTGGCCCACCATTTAGAACGTAGCTGCCCGCATCCGGCCCGGTCGCCGTGACGACAAGCACATCATCACCATTCGTGCCGTTAATCACGACATTAGGCGTCGTACTCGCCTCGAAAGCACCGATGTCGGTTCCATCTGCAATGTTTGCCGGGGCTGAATCAAACACTCTGACAAAGCCCATGCCGCGCTGATCGGTTGCGAGAGCAAGCGGATTGTTGCCCTGGTCGATCGCCGGGCTGCCTGTGTTCAAAGCATGTGTCTGCGTCGGCCCGCCGTTAGGGCCGAGAGCCGCGAGCATCGGATTGATTGGCACGGCAATAGTCCCGGTCAGATCACCCGTGCCCGTAAATCCTGAACTTCCGTCTGTCATACCCACGAGGTTATAGCCCCCTGAAACGACTGCATTCTGGAAATCGGGTCCGCCGCCGCTTGCGGTGTTACCGGCGATGATCGAGCTGATCGAATTGAACGTGGCCGAATTAAATACGCCGCCGCCGAGGAATGTCGCCGCCGCCGAGTTGAGGGTGATGGTCGAATTTCGCAGATTTATCGTACTGCCGCCTGTATTATAAATACCGCCGGCGTGGCTTGCGGACATGTTCCCGGAGATCGTCGAATTAGTGATCGTCGCAGTTCCGGAGTTCTGCCAGAGGCCCGCTCCCAGACTGCCTGTAGACATATTGCCCGAGATCGTCGAGTTCGTGACATTCAGCGTACCATCGATAAACAACGCTCCGCCGCCGGAGGCAGTGTTCGCTGAGACGGTCGACGAATTTATGTTGACCGTGCTCGGACCCTCGTTGCGGATCGCACCGCCGAGGCTGCTTCCCGTGTTGGCGGTTAGGATCGAGTTATTCAAAGTCAGCGTTCCCGACGTCAACACATAGATCGCTCCGCCACCGCCCGTGTGGCTGCCGCCCGTCAGCCGCAACGCGTTGATCGTCACGCTGGCCGAGCCATTAACAAAGAAGATTCGAGAAAGACCGCCCGCGTTTACCGATACCTGGCCCACGCCAGTGCCATCGATTGTCAGCGATCCGTTGTTTGCAATTGTAATAACGCCATTCGTGCCCGTACTGATCGTCTGCGGAGCCGCAAACACGGTCGCGTCGAACGTGATTATCTCGTTCGCGGTCGTACCGTTGGCATTCACTATCGCTCCGCCGAGACTACAGTCATTCGCCGCCGCCGTACATGCCGAGGCGGACCGATTGTCATCGGTTCGATCGACAACGAGCGTGACCGTCGCGACGGTCGGAGCAAAGTTGATATTTGCCGCGAGTTGGATGATCGCCGCAGCATTTGAGGTCCAGCTCACCGTCGTCGATGGCGGTGTCGCCGGTTTTGTTGACGTTTGCCATCTGCCAAGCCCCGGCGTCGGGGTAGTAAGAGTCAACGTGGCGTCGTGGATGCCGGTCTGACCGAGCCCGGGGGTTGTGGTTATCGCACCGGAATTTCTAAACGTGTCGAACAAGTCAAAGACAAGATCGCCGGTTGTCGTCGTGTTGATCGTCAACGACGACCCAACGTTTGTGCCGGTAGCGTTGTTTGCACCCGTCCCGTCGATCGGTGTCGTCTGATCCACATTCTGAAACGCCTGAGCAGTGATCACAGTCTGAGTCGTGCTAAAGCCGGTAACGGTAATTGTCCCGACCGTCGGCACACCGCTGTCACCTAGAGCCAAGTGCCACATCGAATCGACAGCGACTGTATCATTCCGCTCTACGGTCTGCGTCATCGGCGACGCTCCAAATGTCACCGACGCAACATCCAGATCAGCGGCATCAGAAGCCGTGACAACAAGCAGCCGCTTGACGCCCGCTGGCACCGTGAACGCCAACGTGGCCGAACCCGTATTCTGAGCCGGTGCGCCAAGCGCCGTCACGCCTGTCACCGGTGGAGCCTGCGTATCGGTATCGGTCGCCGAGTTGTCGCCGCCGTTCGGGTCTGCAGTAGCGCTCGAGACCGTCGCGGTATTGACGAGATTGCCTGTGGCCGCCCCGCTGATCGAGCAGGCTGATGTGTAGGTCACGCTGCCGCCTGGCGGGAAGCTCATTGCGGTGTTGTTAATATTCCCTGCGAACGGCCCTGCCGTGTTGCCCGTCGCTCCGCCGGCAGCCACGCTCGTCGTCGAACAGGTCAGCACGGCCGCGAAGGTATCCGCTACCGCAACGCCTGTCGCCGTACTTGGCCCGGCATTGCTTGCGACGATCGTGTACGTCACGCTGCCGCCCGGATTGTACGTCGCCACGCCGTCCGTCTTGGTGATCGAAAGATCGGCGGATGCGGTTACGCTGATCACAGACGTTCCAGCGTTGTTGCCGGTGTTTGAATCGCCACCCCCGCTGACGTTCACGGTATTGGTGATCGAGAACGGAGCGCTCGCCGAGATGTTGGCGACGATGCTCAGAGTCGAGGTTCCACTCGCTGGGATCGCAATGGTATTGGTACACGACACGGTCGAGGTGCCGCTGCAGGTCCAATTGGTACCGGCCGCGTTGGTGACCGTCAATCCGGTTGGGATGATGTCCGTCACGGTCACTGTTCCGGTGGACGGGCCATTGCCGTTGTTGGTTACAGTGATGTCGTAAGTAACGGTGCCGCCCTGTTGGAATCCAGATCCCTGAGCAACCTTGGTGATCGTGAGTTCCGGGGCAATTTGCGTCACGCTGATCACTGACGTTCCGGCATTGTTGCCGGTGTTTGAATCGCCGCCGCCGCTGACGTTCACGGTGTTGGTGATCGAGGACGGAGCGCTCGCCGAGATGTTGGCGACGATGCTCAGAGTCGAGGTTCCACTCGCTGGGATCGCAATGGTATTGGTACACGACACGGTCGAGGTGCCGCTGCAGGTCCAGTTTGTACCGGCCGCGTTGGTGACGGTCAAGCCGGTTGGGATGATGTCCGTCACGGCCACGGTTCCCGTGGACGGGCCATTGCCGTTGTTGGTTACAGTGATGTCGTAAGTAACGGTGCCGCCCTGTTGGAATCCAGATCCCTGAGCAACCTTGGTGATCGTGAGTTCCGGGGAGAGCGGCGTCACGTTCGAAGTCACGGAACCCGCGTTGTTGCTAGTGTTCAGCTCACCGCCGCCCGCGACGTTGGCGGTGTTGGTGATCGATGCCGGCGCGTTAGTTGCGATGTTCACCGGGACGGTGACCGACGGCGCGCTGCCGATGTTCGCCGGGATCGCTGTGCTGCGAACGCAGTTCACAAACGTGGTGGTGGAAGCCGAGCAATCCCACGTGGATCCGGTGACGGGAAGCGCAATCGTCAGACCCGTAGGCATTGTGTCGCTGATGGTGTACGGACCGGAGGAAGCTCCCGCGCCGATGTTGTTCACGATGAGCGAGTAAGTGGCGGTGCCGCCCTGAACGAAAGTAGAACTCGTAGTCTTGCTGATTGTGAGGTCCGGCGGCGGCGGGGTCACGGTTAGAAACAATTCGCCACTTGTTAGCGTCAGAGAGCCGGTACAACCAGCACAGATGCCGCTACCGCCGATGGTCAAGGATGTGGGCGTTCCTGTAACGTTTCCGGTTCCTTTCGCGATCAGTTTGTGGCTGCCAACTCCCAACTGGGTCGTTGTATTCACAGTGACGGGATTTCCGGACTGGAGAGCAAGAGTTCCCGCTCCAACCAGTGTGAAGGGGGGCGTTGAACCGTTGAACGCGGTAAACTCGATCGGACTGTTCGAGGCGGTGGTAAGAGGGCGAGTCGGTCCAACTTGAATGTTTCCTGTCGTGGTCGTTCCAGTGGCACGGAGTATCTGACCTGATGATAAGATTATTGGGGCCGCTAAATTCGTCGCTGAGACATCGAACGTTCCGCCGCCGATCTCTATAGCGGAAGAGCTAGCGATCGTACCCATTGTCTGAAGGGCCAGCCGACTACTACTGATTTTCGTGAAACCAGAATATGTATTAGAAGCATATAGAATAGCCAAACCTGATCCTGAGCCGCGAACAGTTAGATTTCTTGAACTACCCGTAATCACACTTAAAATATTGATCAGGCCTCCTCCGTCAACGCTCACAACGTTTTCGGTCGGATTACCCAGCGCAATCCCCATGAGTCGGTTCCCGCTACCTTGTGTATTCTGTATTGTCAGATCGCTGGAGCCGTTATTACGAACAATAGTGTTGTCTATTCCGTTTACGTTAATGCCAGCAACCGTAAGTGTTCCATTTGCTACGGTTGAGCTATTTCCAATTGTCAAAGGCGTTGACCGCGCCGAGGTAACTTCAATTGCGCCTACTATCTGATTGTTTGAACCGTTATTTGTAGCTCCGTTCATGTTAATCCCAACACTCGTTGAACTCGACGGATTTACTCCAAACTGTCCGGTATCGCCTGCTCCAGGCACGACAGAGCCGGTCCAATTGCCTGCGGTCAGCCATGCTGAACCGCCCGTACTGCTCCATAGAATCAAAGCCTGCGGAGCTAACAGTTCAGGTGTCTGCGCCGGTACAGGTTCGATTTGTTCGATATTCGAGAAGCCAATCCACTCGCCGACCGACTCAATAAACGCAAATCTCCCGCTTGCGCCTGCTTGTTGGGCGCCTAACGTGAACGCGGTCAGGATTGAGCCGCTGATGGCGAGGATGAGGGCGATAAGGACTACGACGGTGGAACGCGGGCGGTTAGACATAAACTAGACTCCTGGAATCAAAATTAGCATTTGTACAGAACCGCTTTTTGGGCGGCGGAGGGGCTTTCCGTTTATAGGAATTCTTATTGTTTAATTTCCGATTATTATAGGCTCATCCAAAAAATTGTCAAGGGAAAAGCTCGTCGAAACAGACCGAGCAGGGCAAAAACGCTAGAGTAAGCGAGCATTGCTAAAAGGCGCGGGCAACAACTATAATTATCGTTTGTTTAGCGGAGTACCGAAAAATATCCAATGACCATTACAGAAATTCAAACCGCGCTTTGCGACGCTGTTCGCTCGGCCGCTGTCGCTCAATTCGGAGTCGAACCGGAGATTATCGCCGCCGAGACGCCGCCCAAGACCGAGCTAGGCGACATCGCGTTTCCCGTCGCCTTTGAACTGGCGAAACAGATAAAACTGGCCACGGGTGAGAAGAAAAACCCCAGGGAGATTGCGGAAACACTGAAAACCGCCATCGAATCGTTCGATTTCGTCGGTAAAGTGGATGTCGCGGGTCCCGGTTATCTCAACGTTTTCTTTGATCGAGCGAAATTCGTGGCTGAAAATGCAGCGGCCGAACCACTTCCGAGCCTTGCCGCATCGTTCGCCGCCGACGCGCCAAAAATCTGCGTCGAGCATACATCGGTTAACCCAAACAAATCGGCCCATATCGGTCATGTGCGTAATTCGGTTCTCGGCGATACTTTTCAACGCATTCTCAAAGCAACCGGAAAGCGTGTTGAAGTTCAGAACTATATCGACAACACAGGGGTGCAAGTCGCCGATGTTGTGGTCGGGTTTATGTTCATAGAGAACATGACGTTGGAGGCCATAAACGAACTTGATAAGGAACTTACGGCATCAGGTAGATCATTCGATTACTATTGCTGGGATCTCTACGCCAAGGTCGGGCAGGCGTACAAGTCAGAACCACCTGCGTTAGCAGGTGGCTTGAACGCAACGGGCGAAACTCTATTGATCCAACGAAGAGCCGAGGTGCTTCACCTCATCGAAGAAGGCAATAATCCGACCGCCGAACTCGCTGATTTTGTCGCCACGCGGAATGTCGAGTGCATTCTCGACACCATGGAACGCCTCTCGATCCGCTACGATCTGCTGCCGCGTGAATCCGAGATTCTGCATCTTCATTTCTGGGACAAGGCCTTCGAGCAGATGAAGCAGCTCGGTGTCATACGCTACGAGACCGAAGGCAAGCAGGCCGGTTGCTGGGTGATGCCGTTCGACGAGCACACGGGGGACGACGATAACGAGGGTGACAAGATTCTCGTAAGATCAAATGGGACAGTGACTTACACCGGCAAGGACATCGCCTATCAGATGTGGAAACTTGGCATTCTCGGCCTTGATTTCAACTATCGCTTGTTTCACACCTACGACGACGGACGAGAGGTTTGGATGACTGCGGGGAGCGCGGACACTCTTGTCCGTACGGATGAAGGATCACTGGCGGACAAGAGTGTCCGCCCTCCGTTCGGCGGCGGCGAAACGATTTATAACGTGATCGACACGCGGCAGTCGTACCCGCAAGATATTGTCAGAAAAGGAGTTGCGGCGATCTCGCCGGAGCGTGGTGAGAAGGCCAGTATACATCTTGCCTACGAAATGGTCGCGTTGTCGCCCGCGGCAGCCGAAGAACTAGGCTTCGCCCTCTCCGACGAAGACCAAAAGCGTCCATTCGTCGAAATGAGCGGACGCAAAGGCCTCGGCGTCAAAGCCGACGACCTGATCGACCGTTTGGAAGCAAAAGCCCTCGCCGAAGTCGAATCGCGTCACGCCGATGCCACCGACGAGGAAAAGAAGTACATCGCTCTCCAACTCGCGGTCGGTGCATTACGGTATTTCCTGCTCAAATTCACGCGAAACACGGTAATCGTCTTCGATTTCAACGAAGCCCTGTCATTTGAGGGCGAAACTGGCTGTTTCTGCCAGTATTCGGCCGTCCGTGCGAATTCGATCTTCCGCAAACTCGATGAAAACAACAGCGTCGAGTCATCGGAACGCAGGCTGCTAGCCTGCGAGTCATCCGAGATCGACGCGATCCTCAACGGCGAAACCGGTACCGACATCTGGTCAATGGCCATCCTCGCCTCGCGCCTCGACGAGACCGTCCATGCTGCAGCGAGCGCGAATGAGCCCGCGATCCTTGCAAAATATACATTTACGCTCGCCAAGGCCTTTAACCTTTTCTACCACAACCACAAGATCATCGCCGAGACGGATGATACAAAGCGAGCCCTGTTAGTTGTGGTGGCAGATATGGCTCGTCGTTCGTTGACTGCGGCACTTGATACGCTTGGAATTGAAGTGCCGGTGAAGATGTAGTTGACAGGTGTTTCGGATTCGGTTTTAATAGCTAGCAATGACTCTTCAGGCAAAAACAAATTCGACATGGCGCTGGTGGTGGCATACTGCGGCTCACGATTGTTTTTGAACTGGAGATATTGGACAGACCAGATTCATTTTCGTGAACGCCGCTTGAGAAATACTCAGGCGGCGTTTTTGATTTGGTTTAGGAATCGCCACTAGCTTTAGCTAGTGGTGAGGGGGCAAAAGGAAGTTCGGGCTTTACCCCAAGCCCGTGAGCGGGTAAAGCAGCAGGAAATTGTATTACGAACTGCTGTCCACTAGCTAAAGCTAGTAGCAATTCATAAAGAATGAAGACCACTAGCTTAAACTCACTCACACGCCTGATACCGATTGTATCGACGATGCCGGCGGATCTGCTGACGCCGTTGGCGGTGTATTTGAAGCTGTCGGCGGGGTCGACGTATTCGTTCCTACTTGAGTCGGTCGAGGGCGGGAAGAGTTTGGCGAGGTATTCGTTTATCGGGGCCGATCCGGTCGAGGTTTTGAGCGGCGGACAGGGTGTTTACAGGCAGATAAGGGAACACTTTGCAACGTATTTTGCTGAGAGCGATCAAGAGCTTCCGGCATTTATTGGCGGGGCGATCGGGTATTTGGGATTTGACGCGTGCGAGTGGTTCGAGCCGACATTGGCCGGCGAACCCGATGCGGGCGAATGTGCGTTTATGTTCTACCGCTCGATCGTGGCGTTTGATCATGCGAGGCAGGTTATCAAGATAGTTTCGCTTGATCTGGACGGTGTGGCGAGTTCTGCTGCGGCTCGAAATGTTGAGATACGTGGAATTCTTGAGGATCCGAATGTGCCGTTGCCCAAGTTCAACCACCCGCTACCGCAGGTGGTTCTGAATGAGTCGAACTGGAAACGTGACGACTTTGAAGATGCTGTTACGCAGATCAAAGAGCTGATAGATGCAGGTGAATGTTACCAAACTGTTCTTTCGCAATGCTTTACGCGTCCCACGAATGCATCAGCGGTTGCGATCTATCGTGCGATTCGCTCGCTCAATCCTTCGCCGTATATGTTTCTGCTCGATTTTGGTGAAAAGCAGGTGATCGGTGCGTCGCCGGAGATGTTGGTCCGCTGCGAAGGTGATCGACTTGAATACAGGCCGATAGCCGGAACCCGTCATCGTGGGAAAACCGCCGCCGAAGACTATGCACTGGCCGAAGAGATGCGGCGTGATAATAAGGAAGTAGCCGAGCACCTCATGCTCGTCGACCTCGGCCGCAACGACCTAGGCCGCGTCGCAGACTATGGCAGCGTGACGGTCGATGCGCTGATGAATGTGGAGAAATATTCGCACGTTCAGCATCTAGTCAGTTCACTTTCGGCGAAACTAAGAAAGGGACTTGATCGTTTTGACGCATTAGCCTCGTGCTTCCCTGCCGGAACAGTCTCGGGCGCTCCAAAGGTGCGTTCGATCGAGATCATCCGCCAACTCGAACCAACGCCACGCGGCATCTACGCCGGTGCTGTCGGCTATTTTGACTACACCGGCAACATGGACACCTGCATCGCCATCCGCACGCTGGTGCTGGAAAATGGCGTTGCGAAGATACAGGCAGGTGCTGGGATCGTAGCGGAATCGGTGCCGAAATTTGAGTTTGAAGAGACAGTGAATAAGGCGAAGGGATTGTTGAGAGCGGTCGAGATCGCGGAGGGCGGTTCGGTTTGAGTGCAAAAGCGCGTGAGCAAGGGCACAACGCTCAAGATGGATGTATCGCCCTTGCTCACGCGCGGGCCTTCGCAAAAAAAAGAATGGAAGATAGGATCCTAGAACATTATTTGGAAGAATTTCAGCACGGCCTCGACGTTGACGCGGCCGAGGCTGAGACGCTGTTCGACGCGCTGATCGGGAGCGACAACGAGAATCTGCTATCTCAAACTTTGGAAGCATGGAACACCAAGGGAACAACGGAAGACGAGGTATTTGCCTTTGCTTCATTGATGCGTGGGCGGATGAAACGTATCGAGTCGAGATATGAGACATTCACCGACATCGTCGGAACCGGAGGTAGCAGTTCGAAGATTTTTAATGTCTCGACCGCCGCAGCGTTTGTCATCGCGGGTGCGGGCTTGCCGGTCGCAAAACACGGCAACCGGGCGGCGACGAGCAGTTCCGGGAGTGCGGATGTCCTATCGAAACTCGGCATCAACGTCGATATCGATCCCTCCGAATCGGAACGCCATCTGAACGGTAACGGCCTTTGTTTCATGTTCGCTCCCCGTTTTCATTCCCTTTCGCCGACTCTCGCCGCCGCTCGCCGCTCGCTCGGACGGCCGACGATATTCAACAACCTCGGCCCTCTGTGCAATCCGGCGTCGGCACCTCACACTGTCATTGGCGTGTGGGACAAGCACTTGCTCGAAAGCACAGGAAATGTGCTCGCGACGCTCGGGGCGAAGCAATCGTGGGTGGTTTACGGCGAGAATGGGTTGGATGAGATCGCTTTGAAAGGAACGACATTGGTTGCTGAGGTCAACGACGATAAAGTCGATCTTTTTGAGATAACCGCCGCCGACTTTGGTATCTACACTCTCGCCAAAGATTTGCCGTCGAAGTGCTCCGCTGAAGAGAGTGCAAAGATGATCGAAAGTGTTGTGAGAAATGAAATGGCAGATCGCGACACGGAACGGCTCGTTTTGATAAATGCCGCCGCCGCGATACATGTAGCGGGCTTCGCCACTGATCTTACTGAGGCATATTCAGTCGCCGAAACGAGTATCCGTAACGGATCAGCCCTCCAAAAACTGAACGATCTCCGAGGAGCCAGCGTGAAATGAATAATACATTTCTTGAAGGAGTAACGGCGGAAGCACGCGAACGTGTTGTACGAACCCGTGAATTCGGCTATTTCGCGAAGTTCGAGAAAATTGCCGAACTACATCGCAAGGTCGCAGAGCCACATGCATTTCACTCCGCAATATCTCGCCGCGACCGGACGAATGTAATCGCCGAGATAAAACGTGCCTCGCCGTCAAAAGGTGTTATCAAAGCGGAGGTAAACGTAGCAAACCTCGCCCGGTCATACGCGAACGGCGGTGCGGCAGCGATCTCCGTTTTGACCGAGCCTAAACATTTTGAAGGATCGATTTCGGACTTAGTGTCTGTGGCCAGGACGGTCGAAATTCCCGTTCTAAGAAAGGACTTTATTGTCGATGAATATCAGGTCGTTGAGGCCGCAGCCGCCGGTACTTCGGCGATCTTGTTGATAGTCGCGGCTCTGTCGCCCAGGGAACTTCTCGATCTCCACGCTATCGCGACAGAGATCGGGCTTGATGTTCTGGTCGAAGTTCACGATTCCGCCGAAATGGAGACGGCGATCGAGATCGGTGCAAAGATCATCGGCGTCAATAACCGTGACCTTCATTCGCTCAAAGTCTCGCTCGACACCTCGCGGCGATTGATCGCCAATCGCCCGGATGGTGTTCTGATGGTCGCCGAAAGTGGTATTACAACACGAGCGGAGATCGACGAACTCCGTAGCCTGGGCTACGACGGGTTCCTCATCGGCGAGATGTTGATGCGAAGCGGGAATGTCGTCGAAACGCTGGGAGATCTGACCAAATGACGAAGGTAAAGATCTGCGGCATCACAAATCCTGAGGACGCTTTGCTCGCCATCGAATTGGGTGCCGACGAACTCGGGTTTAATTTCTACGCTGGTAGCTCACGGTGCATCGCCCCCGATGCCGCAAGACAGATCGTTCAGGAACTCCCGAACGGAACTTCCGCGACCGGGGTTTTTGTAAACATGTCGATCGCAGGAATTCTTGAGGTCTCAAAAATTGTTGGTCTCACAGCAGTTCAGCTACATGGCGACGAGGATCGCAGTTTTGTACGTGAGATCCGAACGAGGGCAGGACTCAAGATCATCAAGGTCATCCGCCTAGGGGCATCAGTCGCATTTACCCACGACCCGTTTCAGGACGCTCACGCAACCCTACTCGACACTTATTCGCCTACCGAACGAGGCGGTACAGGACAGACATGCGACTGGACGATCGCGAAAATGCTTTCTGAACTATTCTCAACAGTTTACCTTGCGGGCGGCTTGAATGCGGAAAATGTTAAAGAAGCGATTCGAGTCGTGAATCCCTACGCTGTCGACGTAGCAAGCGGTGTCGAATCCTCGCCTGGCAAGAAGGATGCGGAAAAGATGAGCAGATTTATTGAGGCCGTGAGGAACGCATGACGAATTACGAACCAGACGAACATGGCTATTGGGGCGAATACGGCGGGCGGTTTGTGCCGGAGACGTTGGTAGCTCCACTCGATGAACTGACGGCTGGGTATTTCGTGATTCGAGACGATCCGGCGTTTCATGCGGAGCTGGACCATTTGCATCAGAATTTTACCGGACGCCCTTCGCCGCTGTATTTTGCAAAACGGCTGACCGAAACGCTCGGCGGGGCGAAGATTTATCTCAAACGCGAAGACCTCAACCACACCGGTGCGCACAAGATCAATAACTGTCTAGGCCAGATTCTGCTTGCCGCAGCGGATGTGCAAGCGGCGGATCATTGCCGAGACAGGGGCTGGGCAGCATGGCGTGGCGACGGCGACGGTTTGTGCCCTGTTTGGGCTTGAGTGCGTCGTTTACATGGGCACGGAGGACATGCGGCGGCAGGAAGTGAATGTTTTTAGGATGCGTTTGCTTGGGGCTGAGGTCCGGGGCGTCGATTCAGGATCGTGTACCTTGAAAGATTCGATCAATGAGGCGTTTCGCGATTGGGTGACGAATGTCGATACGACCTATTATCTGCTCGGCTCGGCTCTCGGGCCGCATCCTTATCCGCTGATGGTACGGGACTTTCAGTCGATCATAGGTCGCGAGGCTCGCGAGCAGATTATTGAAAAAGAAGGCCGTTTGCCTGATGCACTTGTCGCCTGTGTCGGCGGAGGTTCGAACGCGATCGGCTTGTTTCACGCGTTTCTGAATGACGATGTCAAAATGATCGGCGTTGAGGCCGGCGGCTGTGGAGAAGCGATCGGCCAACACGCTGCAAGATTTATGACCGGCGGCGATGTAGGTGTTCTGCAAGGCACGAAAAGCTATTTGCTTCAGGACGCGGACGGTCAGATCGCCTTGACGCATTCTGTCTCGGCGGGTCTCGATTACGCGTCGATTGGGCCGGAACATGCTCATTTGCACGACATATCACGCGTTGAATACGTTTCGGCGAAGGACTCAGAAGCTTTGGCCGCATTCAAAACTCTGTCCGAAACCGAGGGCATAATTCCCGCCCTCGAATCGTCACATGCAATCGCTCATGCGATCAAGATCGCACCTGGAATGAGCCGCGATCAGATCATGATCGTCAGTCTTTCCGGTCGCGGCGACAAGGACATAAATACGGTTCAGGAGGAACTAAGGAGGAAACACGACCGGTAGGGAGTGTGCCGTTCGCAGCACAGATAAAACGATGAACCGAATATCCACCAAGTTTGAAGAATTAAAGAATACCGGACGCAAAGGTTTTATCCCTTTTGTCACGGCCGGAAATCCCGACCTCGATACCTCGCTTGCGATCGTCCTAAAACTTGTGGAACTCGGTGCCGACATCATCGAACTCGGAGTCCCGTTCAGCGACCCGATGGCCGACGGACCGACGATCCAACGTTCTTCGGAACGTGCGTTGGCTGGCGGAGTGACACTACGGAAGGTTTTGGAGTTGGCGGCGGAGATAAAGAAACAAAGCGATGTACCACTGGTTATATTCAGCTATTTCAATCCGATATTGCGATATGGTTTGGATGAATTTGAAAAAGCAGCGTCCAATGCGGGCATAGACGGCGTCCTGCTGACAGATGTGATCGAAAACGAAGCCGCAGCCATATCGGAACGGTTTTCAAAGCACAATATTGATCTCATCTCACTAATCGCTCCGACCACGACCGACGAACGCCTCATTACGATTTGCGATAACGCTCGCGGCTTTATTTATGCGGTCTCACGGGCGGGTGTGACCGGTGCTCAAGAAACGACGGGTTCAACAGCCGAGCAACTTGTAAGACGTGCGAGGGGATTCACCGATCTTCCGATTGCAGTTGGTTTTGGTATCTCAACCGAGACTCAGATAACTGACGTTTGGGAATACGCGGACGCCGCGGTGGTTGGTTCGGCTATAGTTTCAGTGATCGAAAAATCGGTGAGCGATACGGCTGTTTCGCGTGTGGAGAATTTCGTCACCAGACTTTTGCCATCGCAGATAGTCCCATTCCGAAATAACTGAGAAGTAATAACTTCGAAGTTATAACTTATCAGTTATCAGCTATTCCGGATTGTTTCAGGACAGCGTCGGGTTTACAGTTAAAGTTTCGTTTTTACTAGAGGTTTATTTATGTTGATCGTAATGAAGCCGACTGCTCAGGCGTCGGATATTGAGAAGGTTTTACAGGTTATTGAGGCGTTAGGCTATCGCGGACATACTTTGCCGGGCGAAAACCGGACGGCAATCGGCGTCACGGGCAATCGCGGGTCGATCGATCCCGCGCATTTTGAAAATCTGCCCGGCGTTGCCGACGCGATCCGTGTCACTAAGCCGTATAAGCTAATATCGAAAGATATAAAGCCGGAGAAATCGATAATCAAGGTCGGCAACGCCACAATCGGCGGCCCCGAACTTGCCGTGATCGCGGGGCCGTGCGCCATCGAAAATCACAAGCAGCTTTTCACCACCGCCGAGACCATCGCAAAAAGCGGTGCAAAATTCTTCCGCGGCGGTGCATATAAACCGCGGACTTCGCCATATGCTTTTCAGGGACTTGGCGAAGAAGGTTTGAAGATGATGGTCGAGGTGAGAGAGCAATTCGGACTTAACATCGTTACCGAGGCGATGGACGAGCACGGAGTCGATGCGGTCGAGAAATACGGTGACTGCATCCAGATCGGCGCCCGAAATATGCAGAATTTTTCCCTGCTTCGTTACGCCGGTAAGACGCGAAAGCCCGTTCTGCTAAAACGCGGACTCTCAGCGACGCTAGACGAACTGCTTCTTGCAGCCGAATACATCATGGCCGAGGGCAATTACGAAGTCATCCTCTGCGAACGCGGCATCCGCACTTTTGCAAATCATGCCCGCAACACGATCGACCTCTCGATCATCCCGGCCGTGCATCGTATGACGCATCTGCCCGTGATCGTTGATCCGTCACACGGAACGGGACACAATTATATGGTCACGCCCTTAGCTCGTGCCGGAGTCGCGGTCGGTGCAGATGGCCTGATTATTGAGGTTCACCCATGTCCCGAAGAGGCCCTGTGCGACGGAGCTCAGGCGTTGACGCCGGAACAGTATTTGGATTTGGTGCAGCAGGTGCAGAAGATTCATGAGGTGATCAGCGGTGGACTTGAGATATCTACCGCGACCGGTGCCAGCGATCAGCCTTCAAATTCCGTCAGGTGATTGCGAATCCATTCAGCGAGTTCCTCTTCTGATAAGCTTCCCTCTGCTACCTTGAGAAAGGTAGTGTAAACCTCCGGAAGCGGAAGCTTCGAGGGTAAATCCATTAAGCCGCAAAAAGGTAATTGCGACGACCATTGCCGTCCGCTTGTTACCATCAAGAAAAGGATGGTTCTTGGCAATGCCGAAGGCGTAGCTTGCAGCCAAGGCGGGAAGATCTACATTCTCCCCGTACGCAAGGAGATTTTGCGACCGAGCCATCGCAGACAGCAAAAGCCCTTCGTCTCTCGTACCGTCAGTGCCGCCATGTTCCGCGATTTGCCTCTTATGTGCCGTGTAGGCAAAGTCAGTTTGTATCCATACGATTTCCATTTCTACTCAGCAAGTTTTCTCAGTACCTCACGATAATCTCTCATAACCCCTTCCGCGACTTCCATTTGCCGCGCCAAAATCGGATCATAGGCCGAAAGCTCAATTCCGTTTGGCGTTTCGATCGCCATGACCGAATCTCCCTTTACGACCCGCAGGTGCTCCAAAATCTCGCGCGGCAGAATGACACCAAACGAATTTCCTATCGACGTAATTTTGAGACTTGTGGTCATGTTTTTATCTCACCTCAACAGAAATATAACAGATGTTATAACGCAAATCAATAAAAGATCCGCGTATGCCTCCCGAGACATACGCGGATCTTTTATGACTCCTGCCCGACGCCTTTTGCCTATTTTGCCGGGCGGAGTTTCATCAAGCTGTAAAACTGTATGTAACAGCTAACCATTGCCGTCAGGACTAGGAACGTCATGGGCATATAACGAAGCGATTCGGGCAATACGGCTCCGACACTTTGTTTGAAAACGAGACCAAGCAGCATGCCGAACACAGCGATTGCTCCCCGCCCCGCCAACCAGTTCATAAAAGGCGGCTTTTCGCCAGGTGACGGAAGGAAATACGGCAACGTGAGTACCATCAGCATAGTCGTTCCCATCAATACGCTGTCGATAGAGAACATCGCTGTACTGCGTCCGTACTCCATCGCCAAAAAGAACAACACAAACGTCGTGTCGATTGCCACCATGCCGCCAAAACCCGATTCCGTGATTTTATTTTCTGTGTGATTCATTTTGTCTCTCGTGTAATGTGTGTGTGTTCTCGATCCCTGGTTAGTGTTACTTTTTAGTTCCGCTAAATTGCTGATATGCGACTCTGAAAAGCTCAGACAGAGCATTCGCGGTTTCCGGCGTCAGGTTTTTGTCGGCACGCAGGTGAGCCTCGATAATGTCGGTCGTCGGCTCGTGCGGGTAATAGATGACCGGCTCGATATTGTCGGCTGTGTGTTTTGTCATCAGCCGATCGACCGGCATATCCAGCCATTGTGTCAGCCGCGCGATGTTGTCCGCATCAGGGCGACCCGTTCCATTCTCAATTCGCGACAGCGTTGACGCTGATACCTCCGTCAGATCGCCGACATCGCGAAGGCTAAGTTTCAATTCCTCACGACGACGCTTGATCGCCTTGCCAAGTTCGGCCGTGTTGATCAGACTTGCATTTTTGAATCCCATAATTTTTGTTTTCTCCTCCATGATTTTCCAAGTGCCATTAATGCTCTTGCCATTGCACAGATAAAACATAACACATCGTTTTTTTTAAATGCAACACCTCATTTCACACTTGCAACATTTTTATTTCTCAGATACACTGTGTCATAGATGCAACTACGACGTAAACGTATCTTTGACAAAAACTACTGAGTCGCGAAAACGCGGCGAACAGAACCGCCCTCGTTCGAAGTTCCAGGTTTAGCTGGCCGCTGCCATAACGATGAGCCAACTAAGGTTGGAACTCCGAACAGGTGTCGATTTATAAACACGTAAGGAGAAATAAAAATGAAACGAAACGCGACAAACGAAACGAAAGAAGCCGAAACGGCAACATTATTTGAACTAAACGACATCGCGAGCAATGTGCTCGATTTTTCGACCACTCTAAAAGAATTGCGAAAAACCGTCGATCCCAATCTCGTCCGGCAGCGGGCCGCCCGACGAGACCGCAACGGCAATACTCACATGGTCGAGTATGTCGAGTGGCACACGGTCGCCGACATTCTCGACGAACACGCTCCGAACTGGGGCCACGCGATAAAAGACATCCGTCCGATCGGCGACATCATTACCGTCACCGTCGCTATCACGATCGATGGCGTTACGCGCGAAGGCGTCGGCACCGGAAAGGCCGCGAGCGAAACGGGAATTAAAAAAGCGGAACATGACGCCCTAAAACGGGCGGCCGTTAAATTTGGCATAGCGCGAGAGCTTTATAAACGCGAATTTGACTCCATCGATCGCGATGAGCCAGTCACCGCGGCAGAAGCATCTGCGGTTCCGAGCATGGAGCCGAGGAAATTCGAAGATTCGATCGCGAAGACGCGCGGCGACATGATTACAGCAAAGCAGCTCGGCATGATCCGCGCGATCGCCCGCGAAGCAGATATCGACGCCGCGAAAGAGTGTATGAATCTGATGAATTGCAGCATTACCGAGCTTTCAAAACGGGCCGCATCTGACCTGATCGAACATTTGCAGGGGATGCAACGAAACGGTGCCGTTCCAATGCGACGTGCAGGATAACGCGGACGCAGCGATCACGCGGAAAGGGCGTTTCTGCCGGGAGGGCGGGATCCCTCGCCTGCGGGCGCCGGTTCCTCGGACGTGACGAAGGTGGGGTTATTGATACCTCGATAGGCTAGAGGCGTCTGACCGCCGAGGCGACGCCCATGCAGCCGGGGGCGGCTGCGTTCCCGGCATAAAGTTTTTGAGCTGCGGCCTGTCCATCCAAGCTTTCTCCATGAAGCGCAAATACAATGGGTCGCAGCTCAAAAACTCCCACATTGGATTTAATCAAAAACTATCTCGCTCCGACTTGCGTATAAACCCGCATTCGGACAAAATAGGGTACTTTTTCTTAATTTACCAAAAGGAGTAAACAGTATGGCACAAGAAGCAAGTGAGATGGCCGCCTTTGCGGGGCCGAAGCATGGCGAGTTTTGCTGGACGGAGATCGCTTCGAGCGACGCCGCGAAGTGTATGGAGTTTTACACGAATGTTTTCGGGTGGAATTTTAAGGACAGCGACGCGATCGACGGATTTGCGTATCACGAATACTCGACCGGTGGTGATTATCCGGCGGGCGGATTATATGAATTGACGCCGGGGATGTTCGGCGAGGGCGTTCCGATACCGCCGCCGCATTTTATGACTTACGTCGCGGTCGATGACGTTGACGAGAACGCAAAACTCGCGGTGGAGCTCGGCGGCACGGTTATCAAAGAACCGGACGACATTCCAAACACGGGACGTTTTGCGATCATTCAGGACCCGACCGGCGCGATGTTTTGCACATTTAAGATGGCGGAAGGAGGGCACAATGGCTGAATTTAATATTCCAAAAGCCGGCGAAATCTGCTGGCGAGAACTTAGAACAAAGGACCTCGGCGCGGCAATCGAGTTTTATACAAAACTGTTTGGCTGGACGACGAAACAGACCGAAGTGTCGCCGATGGATTACAAAGAGATCATCATGGGCGACACCGCTTACGGCGGCATGATGCCGATGGAAGGCGACGATTGGGGCGACGCTCCGTCACACTGGGCGACTTACATCGCTGTCGATAGCGCCGACGAAACCGCCGCAAAGATCACGGAAAACGGCGGCAGCGTTCGTGTTCCGCCATTCGATGCTCCCGGCGTCGGCCGCATGGCAATGGTCGCCGACCCGTCAGGAGCGGACTTCGCGATCATCCAATTCGTGCAACCGTAATATAAGGCAGAAACACGACCGGTAGGGAGTGTGTTGGTTAGGATTGATCGACTCTAAGTCGCGTCTGCGTCTGCGCTCGTCCTAAAGAACATTGATCGCCACCTCGAACACACTCTCTACCGGTCGTGTTTCTGCCGTGTTCCGGTGAATGGCAGCGGGTCGGGGACGATCGGGGCGGTCAACGTTCCGCTCATCGTGTCGCCATCGACCTTGCCCGCGATTGTAAATTCGATTGGCTGACCCTGCATCTCGGCGTTTGCGGTCGCGGCGAGTTTGTTGCCTGAGACCTTGCCTTCCGCAATTTTTCCGTTTCCCAGCATGGTTTCGAGAACGCCGGTGACGGTTTCGCCATCTTGTTCGAGCGTTAACGAAACGGGCAATTGTTGGCCCTGAAAATCGACCACAAGTTTCCAATTCCCCGCCACATTCGCCGTTTCTCACTGCCGGCGAAGCAACGTATTTATTCACATCCTGCTCCAAACCTTCGGTATCAAATATCTCAACCGAATCGGCATACGTGCGGGCCTGCGGCAGCACCTCTTCGGCATCGCCTACAATAACGATCGCCATCTCACCCGGCCTGACATAGTTGATCGCGGCCTTCTGAACCTCGTCAACGGTCACGGCCTCAACTTTTTCGCGATAGGTCTGCAAATAATCGTCGGGCAGGCCGTAAAGATGCTGATTGACGATCAGGTTGGTCAGCCCTTCCTGCGTTTCCGCTCTCAGCGGAAATACGCCGGTCAGAAAATTCTTTGCATCCTGTAGTTCCTCGCCCGCAACCTTTTCGTCTCGGATACGGTCAAGTTCGTAAAAGAATTCCTTTAGCGATTCGCCGGTGACGGCGGTTCGCACCTCGGCAGTTGCCTCGAAGTCACCGGCGAGCTTTTCGTCTCGAGCCGCGTATAGGCTCCGTAGGTGTAGCCTTTTTCCTCGCGCAGATTCATAAAAACTCGCGACGAGGCTCCGGCCCCGAGCACCTGATTCATGACGATCAGCGGAAAATAATCGGGGTCAGTACGTTTTACACCAAGATTTGTCAGGACAATATTTGACTGGGCCGAACCCGGACGATCGACGATTGTCAGACTTCGCTCCGTTCGTTTTGGCGGGTCGGGACAAGTTCGATGGCGGCGCTTTTCCCTGCTGCCAATCGCCAAATAGTTCGTTCAGTTCCGCGACAAACTCATCGCGTTTCACATCGCCGACCACGATAAACATCGCATTATTCGGCACAAACATCGCGGCGTGAAATTTTGCCAGGGTTTCGCGGTTGAGTCTTTTCAATATCGGCGGCGTTTGGCGAAACTTGTGCATATGGATGGTCGCCGTAGATCAGCCGCGCCGCCTGTTCGCCGGCGAGAAAACCGGGCTGCGAACGCTGAAATTTGAGATGCTCGATCGTGTTGCGCCGATAGAGGTCGAGTTCGCTCTCGGGAAACGTCGGCCGCAGCACGACCTCGGCCAGCAAATGCAAAATTTCCGAACTGTATAAGCGACAACGCCGATGCCGCGATGATCGTAAAATCATCGGACGCGCTGGCCGAAATACTGGAGCCAAGCCGCTCGATCTTCTCGGCAAGTTGCAGGCTCGTGTAATTCTCCGTTCCCTCGGTCAGCATCGACGCCATCGCTGACGTAAGACCGGTGGAATCCGCCGGATCGTTAATGTCGCCACTGATGAAATGCGAGTCGAAAACTAACAAGCGGCAGCCGTTCGTTTTCAACAATGACAACACGCAGTCCATTATCGAGCGTCGTTTGAAACGGCTGCTGAATATCGAACGAAACCGGTGCAAGCGGTGCGGGAGGACTTTTCTTAAGTTCTGGTGTCATAAAAAATCTATTGAACCGCGGAGACGCGGAGAGGCAAAGAAGCCCAAGAAGAGATAAATATTTCTCTCTTATCTCTGCGTCTCCGCGTGTCTGCGGTTAAAAAACTACCCTTTCCCGGCCGGAACGACGTCGAGCAGCGCACGGTTGTCCGTGTTTAGATAAACGCCCACAGCGTGGCGGATTTGGTCGGCGGTGACCGACAGTAGCGATCTCAAGCTCAGTATTAACGAGCGTCGGATCGCCGTCATAGAGCGCAAATTCGGCGATATGCTGCGCCCGCGACATCGACGATTGCCGCATCCGGACTGAGTCGTTGATTAGCTGATTCTCGATCTTCTCCATTTCCTCGGCGCGTCGGCCCGTGGGCGGCGAGGTCGTGGATCTCGTTCATGATCGTCTCGCGAATCTTGCTCAGATCTTTTTCCGGTTTTGGAATCGCTCCGACAAAAATGCTCGACGGGCCGCGGCGCTCGTCCGTAAAACCAAAGAGCTGAATGACCGATTCTTCGCCCTTCACCAGCTTCTGATAAAGCCGCGAACTGTCGCCGTCGTAAAGAATTTTTCCAGCGAGATACAGGGCGTAAAAATCAGGCGAGCGGCGATGTGGTATCTTCCAGCCGATCAAAAACGCGGGGAACGGGGCGAGTTTGTCTTCCCATTCTTTGTAGTTCGCGGCGACCTCGACGGTTCGGTCACGTCGAGATCGCGGCGGCAACGGCTGTGACGCGATATCGCCGAAATATGTCTCGATCAGTTCTTTAGCCGTCGCAGTTTCAAACGCACCCGACAAAACCAGCACCGCATTATTCGGCGCGTAATAAATCCGGAAAAATTCCTGCACGTCCTCGACCGTTGCGTCGTCGAGATGATCCATCGAACCGATCGTCGAGTGCGAATTGGCAAAATTCTCGATAGATCATCTCGTTGATCAGATCAAAAATCTGCCCGTACGGCTGGTTGTCGTACCGCAAACGCTTTTCTTCCTTTACGGCCTCGCGTTGATTGTCGAGATTCTCCTGCGTGACGGCTAGCGAACGCATCCGGTCGGATTCGAGCCACAGGGCGAGCGGCAGTTGATTCGCCGGCAGCGTTTCGTAATAGTTCGTCCGCTCGCTCGACGTCGTGCCGTTCATCGTACCGCCGGCTTTCATTATGTGCTGAAAATGCCCGGCCTTTGGCACGTTTTCCGAGCCCTGAAACATCATGTGTTCAAACAGATGGGCAAACCCGGTGCGGTCGTCACGCTCGTTACGCGAACCGACATCATAATAGACAGCGACCGACACGACTGGGATCGAGTTATCCCGATTCAGCACGACTCGAAGGCCGTTTGCGAGACTGTATTCCTCGATCTCAAGCGGCGGTAATTTAAAAGTTTCAGACATAGATTCACGGGTTCGGAGTTCCAGCTTTAGCTGGCAAATGCTCGAAGATAGCCAGCCAAAGCTGGAACTTCGAACACATCTAATCAGAACATTTTGCCCGCCAAAATGCAAAAAACGATTTGCTCGCTTTTTCTTGATTTTATTTGGAAAAAGTTATAGTTTCGTCATATATTTAGTCAAACAAAATTGTGATCGGTGGCCCAATGGGTGCCGCCTAGGGCCGCCGATCTTTTTTTACTGACCGGGATCGTAAGCTACGCCGCGATCTCACGTCTTTGGGATACCGTTCTATTTAAACAACCATGAGCTTTACACGCCGCGTCGTTTCGTTTTCAATTCTTGCTTCAATCGCGGTTGGGGCTACGAGCGCTCAGGTAAAGGTTCAACTAAACCAATCCGATCCGTTTACGATCGATAGCGGAAGCACATTCTCGGCTTCGGGGGGATCGCCGAACGCCGGTAAAACCGCAGAAAAGCTTTCCAAAATTGCCGCCGAGATCCGCGAAGCCCAGGAACTGATCACTCGCAACCACATCGACGGCTCTAACCGGCCAAACGATCTAATCAAAACCGCGCTCGATGGAATGCTTCGCTCACTCGACCCGCATTCTAATTTTTACGACGCGACCGAATGGCGAGATCTGCTCGACGAACAGCGAAGCGGCTACACCGGTATCGGAGCGACAATCGCGAACTTTGAAGAGATCGGGTGTGACAGAAACGTATGTTCTCGCGACGTTTCCCGGATCGCCCGCCGCTCGTGCCAAGCTGAAATATGGCGATAAGATCGTTGCGATAAATGGCGAGAAGATGGCCGAAAAGGATTCGGACATAGTTCGTGACAAGATACGCGGGGCGACGGGCACGATGTTTCGGCTGACCATCGAACGCGCAGCCACACATCGGCTCGAAACCGTGGAGATACGCCGCAACCGCGTCCCGCAGCCGTCGATTCCTGACGCATACATTCTGCGGCCCGGCGTGGGTTATATTGACCTTTCCGAGGGGTTTAACTACACGACGTCAGACGAATTGGACGCCGCCATGACCGCGCTTAAGGACCATGGGAATGAAATCGCTGATCCTCGATCTTCGCGGCAACGGCGGCGGCATCGTCGATCAGGCGGTCAAGGTGGCGGAAAAATTCCTGCCCGCCGGAACGCTGATTCTGACGCAGCGTGGCCGTTCGCGGATCGACAATCGCGTTTGGAAATCAAAGAATACAAATCCCGAACAGATGCCGCTCGTCGTGCTGGTCAATGAAGACACCGCGTCGGCGTCTGAGATCGTCGCCGGTGCGTTTCAGGATGACGACCGGGCGATGATCGTCGGTGAAAAAACTTTTGGCAAAGGCCTCGTCCAGAGCGTCATCGACCTGCCCGGTCGAACGGGCCTGACGCTGACCACGGCCCGCTATGTGACGCCGTCGGGACGCTCGATACAGCGTGATTACTCAAAGATCGATCTGTACGACTATTACAATCACAAAACACGTCGCCGAGATCGACAAGCCGTTTTTTGAGGCCCGCACGATAACCGACCGCAAGGTCTTCGGCGGCGATGGCATTCAACCGGATGAGGCTGTGAAAGCTGATGACATCACCGACGCTCAGGCCAACCTTCTCGACCCGATCTTCACCTTCGCCCGCGAACTCGTAAATGGCCGCGTCATCGGGCAGGAAGGCTATCGTTCGATTCCAGTCACATTCGGCAAAAGAATAACGCCGGGCGATTTCCCCGTCTCAGATTCGCTCGTCGCCGCATTTAACGATTTCGCCGTCAGGCGAGAAAATGGCGGAACCAGCGACGCCTTGCTCAAAAAAATGTCCGCCTTTGTCCGCCTCCGCCTCCGCTACCAAATAATAATGGCCTCCTTCGGAGCCATCTCGGCCAACCAAGTCCTGATCGAAGATGATACTCAGGTCGCAAAAGCCGTCGAAACTCTTCCGCTTTCGGCCCAACTCGCACAGAAGGCCGCAAAAGCCCGACAAAAATAAATCCAGATTCAGCGTTAGACCGATTTTGACATAACTCCGGGCGCGGCTTTGCTGAGAATTTTCCTTCCGGTTTTGTAGGCACGCTGAGGAGTGGTTATTTCAAAAATTAGGGGTGACTTTTTTTGGTGTAATGGACAAAATAGTTGGTAATTTTTGGTAGTGCATCAGTTTGAAATTCGTTTTTTATAAGGCCCTCTTGTTTTAGCTTCCGGTGTTGGTAGCAAGTTAATTATATCCTCAATACTCCAAAGTTTCGATGTAACGTTCGCCTCCATTGCCGGAGTGCATCGAAGCGATCTGTGGATGCGAACGAAGTTGTAGTACATGTAATGCAGAGCAATCGCGTGAGCGTGATTCTCAATCTTTTTGCTAAAACCGTTTGTTAGCCGCGTGAAACGTCTCATACTCATTCGCATAGTCAAATTCTGCCTTTCGATGTAACTTGTCGAAACGTCCTTGCCTTTTGGGTTGCCACTCACAACAATTTTCTTTGCACCGATACAGTCAGCCGGACTGTATTTGATTTGATCTTGCTTGCTTGGCGAAGCTCCGTAGATTTTGACCAATTGTGCATAATCAATATCGCCGCCAAAAGCCGATTCAACGGCTTCCAGATATGGCTTATGGCCGTCCGTAGTCAACTGTACTTTGTTTGCAAGACGGTCGGCGAGATCGTGAATAAATTCCGTGGCGGCTTCGGTGTTGCGCGGGCCTACGAGCCAACACGGAACTAGCTTCGTATCAGCGTCCATGCTAACCCAAGTCCAAACGTCACCATAGCCAAACTCGTCTTGACGATCTTCGGGAACATTCTTCGCTTTCGCCCCAACGAACGACCAAATTTCGTCGCACTGGATTTTCTTACAGGTCAAATTGCGAAACGCTTTGTCCTGATATTCCGCACAGGCCATGCCGAGATCGGCCAGCAGTTTGAAAATTGTATTCTGAGCAACGCCGGTCATGCGCGATGTTGCCCGAATGCTGTTACCTTCGACTAAAGCGGCTACTACACGAACCCTTTGTTTGTTGTCTAGTTTGTTTGCCATGTTTATAATCTTATCCTGCTCAAGCATCAAAGTCAAGTTGAACTGCAAGCATAAGCGATTTATTTATGCTTGCATTTAAAGATTTGATGTGCAAGGATAGATCACGTGAGAGGTGTTAGCATTTATGAAAGATGAAAAAAAGGTTAAAGCCGGAAAAGCCCGATCAAGTTCATTGACGGCAGAACGTCGAAAAGAGATCGCTCGACAGGGTGCCCTTGCTAGGTGGGATGCTGATGTGCCGATTGCTGAGCATGAAGGCGATTTTCAGCTTGGTTCCGACGATATATCCGCTGCAGTCCTACCTAACGGCAAGCGGTTGATTACACAGGCGACGTTCCTTAGAGCGCTTGGACGTTCACGTTCTCCAAAGGCCGGAACTGGCGTTTTAAGCACTGTCGACGGGATACCCTTTTTTTTGCAGGCTGAGGTGCTTAAGCCGTTTATTGACAATGATTTAATCATGTCGACCACACCTATTTTTTATAAAACGAAAACCGCAGGGCGTGGAGTCGGCTATGATGCCGAATTATTGCCGAGTGTTTGCGAGGTTTATTTGAAGTTTCGGGATTATTTGCTCGAAAATAACAAGAAAGTTCCGACGCAATACACGCATATTATCAAGGCATGCGACATCCTTATGCGCGGACTTGCTCATGTAGGAATCATCGCCCTGGTTGACGAAGCAACGGGCTACCAGCGAGTGCGGGATGCAAAGGCGTTGCAAGAAATCGTTGCTCAGTTTATTCGCAAAGAACTCGCAGTTTGGGTGCAACGCTTTCCCGAAGAATTCTATGAAGAAATTTATCGTCTAAAAGGCTGGCCTTGGCAGGGAATGTCAAAGAATCGCTATCCAATCGTCGGCAAATATACGATTGATTTGGTGTATGATCGCTTGGCTCCTAAAGTTCTCGAAGAATTAGAGAAAAAGAGTCCGAAGAATGAGAAAGGTCGACGTACTAACAAACTACATCAATGGCTATCGGATGATGTTGGCGTTCCGGCTCTTTCGCAACACTTGTACGGCTTAATTTTGCTTGCAAGGGCAAACAATACATGGAATCGGTTTTACGCGACGGTAGAACGTTTAATGCCTAAACGTGAAGGAAATCTATTTTTGCCTTTTTCTGTAAATGATACGGTCAGCGAGATTGCCAACGTGCCCTAGCAGCTTTTCGTGCAATCTCCGACCGTTTTTCAGGCGTGAGTGCTTTAGCTCGCGCATTGCCGCCTTTCAGACCGCCTAAATGTCCAGCTTTCTGTTTTATGTTTGACTCCGACTCCGTTTCGTCACCGGTGGTTAGATCAACTATCATCTTAGCAAGCTGGTTAGTGTCGCGTGGTCGTCTTGGAAATGCCATGCGAACATTATAACATCAGACACGATGCTTGAGCAGAATTATTTCGGATTCTTAATTTCAAACTGATGCACTACCTAATTTTTAGATGTTTTGTTCAAGTGGACAAAATAGTTGGTGTTTATTTTCTGGGTTTATTTAAGTTTCAAAATATCTGCTACAGTTTGTTATATCAAGCAAAACGGAAGTAGGCTCTGCTGGAGAGCAACCTGCCAGGGATAGCTTGACGGCTGACAAAAATGTCAGATCAGAGGGCTGTTTTTTAGCGGCCCTTTGATATTTTTTGAAGCCGTTATGCCTTAAAAAACTCATCGATAAATTTCTTTTTTCTAGCCGTTGATAATCCATTGTGGTTTCTCAATTTGTTCTTCAAATCGGCAAAATGCCCGTCAATTGCATTGGTGGTATTTGGGATTTTCAGCTCCAAATAATCGTACCAGGTAAAGAGCCAGGGCAGATTTGTTTTGAGGCTTCGATAGGCACTTCTCAGCCTTTTATGGACGTATCTGTTTTTGCCGAGCGGATCTATTTTTCGTTCGTTTAAAAAGTCCTTCCATTTTTCGTGCCACGCCTCCAATCCGCCCGCAAAACTCTCCTTATCTGTTTGTGTCAGAAGCAGTGTATGTTCCCATAACTCAATACTGGCCTGCATTTTAGGGTTCTTGGTCAAATACCTTCTGACAATGGCCACCTGATGAAACTGGCACATTTGAACAGGCAGGTCACTGCCAAATAATTGAAATAAACCCTTCCGGCCATCACAAATAATCGCCTGTATTTCGATGCCTCTGCGTCCTATTTCTTCGATTCCCGAAAGGTATAATTTATTGGTTTCCTGATCCACATATCGCTTGAATAATATCTGCCCCGTAAGGCTGTCCTTAAAAACCATTACCCCAAATGCTCTTCCAAAATATGTCGTATCCATCAACACATTTACAACGCTTGGAAATGTGTTTTCTGTTTCGACTTTTACCGCATCGATTTTTCTCTGGATCGTTTTTGCGGAACAATTATATTTCACCGCGAGCTGAGAATATGTCTGCTTGCCGATCGTATATTCTTGCCATATTTTTTGCGGATCGAGCCGTCTCGTCCCCGAAAAAACTTTCCCGCAAACAGCACATTTATACCGCTGAACACCCTCCTGAATACCGTATTTCGATACGATTTTACTCGCACAATAAAAGCACTTTTTTTATTCATAACCTTTCATCGCCATAACCCTATTCCCATCATAGCTTTAAAAGGTTTTTACCAACTATTTTGTCCATTACCCCCTTTTTTTGTATTTTAAACTGTCGCGGGTTTGTCCGTCATGAAAATGGTTTTTAAATGTGGCACGTGCCACATTTTGTCCGTCCGAGGTCGCTGCGGGCCAGTATCTATCGGGGTTTGGTTACGCGGGCTGCTTGAAATTAGCAACGACAATTCCACCGCCTTGGTCGAACGAAAACGGCCCCAGCCGACCGATTTCAGCCAGTTTGGTCGAACGTTTTTGCCAGTTTGGTCGAATGTCTTTGCATCGAAAATACTTCGACCAAAAAGCGCGGATAAGCCCAGATAAAGCACTAAGAATTTTGCCCGCGAATAAACGCGAATTATCGTGAATAAAGAAATCCCTTTCAAAATAATCAGCGAACAATCGCATGGGTTCGCGGGCAAAATATTCCTATTGCTTAATCCGGGATAAAAAAAATCTGCCGCCCTTTTAAGGACGGCAGACGAATTTCTAAACAGTATGGTTCAAGCTAGAAGTTGAGCTTACCCGATATCTGTACCCTCCGTGCGGCATTTGCAACGCCATCAAGGATCCGTCCGAACGCAACATTGTTGAATGTCATGTTGTTGTTGTTAGCCGAGATGTCGAAGTTCGGGGTGTTAGTCAGGTTTTTGACATCGACGCGAAAATCAAACGCCCATTTCTCGCCAAATCTGAACTTCCGGAGTACGGAAAGATCGGTCTGGAAGTACTTCGCGTTTCTGAAGAAATTTCGGCCGGTGTTCCCGATAGTACCCGGAGCAGCCGAAGTAAACATCGTGCGTTGTGCCGCATTAAAATAGTAGTTAACACCATTCTCGACAATGACTTGCCCCATGTCCGGCGTACAGCCTGTGCAGTTTGCTGGAGCCTGAATGACACTGCTAAGCGTATTAGCACCCGAATATACTGTAAACGGCCGGCCCGTCTGCCATAGGGTCGTTCCCGACAGCTGCCATCCGCCGATAACGTAATTCAAAGCCCGATTGCCCGAATCGAAGGCCTTGCCCCTGCCGAACGGCAACTCGTAGACGTACAAGGCCTGAAAGACATGCGTACGGTCAAAATCGGACAACGCGTAATTCAGCGACCGGTCGCGAAGGTCAAAGGGCGTGGCCGAACCCGCCTGTGAGTTTGCCGTATTGATCGTGCTCAACGACGGGTCCCATGATCGGTTGTCTCTCGACCTCGACCACGTATACGCCAGTTGGAAACCGAGGCCTGCGCTCATCCGACGTTTGAAGACAAGTTCGACGGCGTTGTAATTAGAATTATCGCTGCTATCGAAAACGTTCAAACCGCCAGTAAACTGCGAATACGGTTGAATTAAAAATGGAAATCCGTTTATATCCAGGAGCCGCTGGTTAAGCTGAGCGGCGGTACAAATAGTAGCCGTAACGTCGGCAGTCTGGCACGTTCTCTGCGAAAGTACAATCGCCGCCGACCCCGCCGCACCGGAACCCGCACCAGTTGCGGCAAGAGCCGTCGTGTTCAGTGCCCGGAACCGTGCCGAACCATTATTATTTGCCGCGTTCCCCGACATCACCAGATTGATTAACTGCGAGTTTGCTGCTGTATTATTACGCAGGAGATTGAACGCGGCGAGGAATGTGTTGGCACCATCGGTGATTCCCGGGTTGTTCACAGCCGCGAAGATATTCGCTTGGTTGACATTGTATCCGCCGAGGAGGTGAACCGCCTGCTTGCGAATATATGTCGCCTCGATAACATTTCCGCCGATCTCACGCTGGAAACTCAAGGAGAATGAGTGAATCTGCGGATAGCGAAGGTCGGGATCGATTACGCTAATTGCACCGGTGCCGAACGATGCCGGCGTCCGGGCCTGGTCGGGCGTCAATGTGGGAAGCAGCCCGCTGATAACCGAACTGATATTCCTATACAGTCCGCCCGCCGCTCCAAAATTCGGGTTGGTCGCACCTAGAGTGTTTCCCGGCGTACTCTGAAAAATGCTGGAACCGAAAAGAAAAGTCGCAAAACGGTCCGAAGCGAGTCGGTAATTGCCGCGAATCGACGTTTTGCCACTCTTGAACGGGTCCCAGGCAAATCCGACTGAGGGCTGGATATTGTTATATGCAGTATCAAACAGATTGCCCTCGACCCAGCGAAGGTTGTTTGAAGGGGCCGCTCCTGCCTTAACGGATTGGTTAGGCACCAGTAGCGGACGCCCGTCCAATGCAGGAGTCGCGCGGACTTCCCAACGGAGACCGATATCGAATACTAGATTCGATCGGACGCGCCAGTTATCCTGGCCGTAAAAATCATATTCGCCATAGTTTGCTTTATTTATGTATCGGGAACCACGTGGAAGAAAACCGCTGGCGTTGTTCGGGTCGGCTACAAATGCCTGCGATACCGTACCGATTCGGCCCAGAAGGTCGGCAACGGTGTTGCGGAGCCGTGTAAGATCCGCTGTCTGAATCAAAGCTGCTCCGGGGTAGTTGAATCCCGCATCGCCTCCGGCGGTTCCGCTAAGGCTCACGATCGGTTCGATCGCGCTGCCCGCGACACTTGATCGATCATCTTTATGCTGATTGAACCGGAAATTAATGCCGGCCTTAAGCGTGTGCGCGCCGCTAACGTACGTCAGATTGTCGACGAACTGATGCGTCTTGACGCCGCGTGCGTTGTAGCTGAAATTCGTGTTAGGCGTCGCCGCGTTTAGGAATGCAAACGGCAAATTGGGATCCGGCGTCGGCGTGGCGAAGCTAAAGAAGTATTTGCTCAAACCATAGATAAACTCGTTTGCTACAACCGAAGTCGGAGACCATCGCCAATTCAGCGCCAAATTCTTCGGTGTGCGGCCCGTATCGACAAAATTCGGCGAGTCAGGGAAAATCGGGCGGCCACCGTTTGCGGAGTCTCCGAGGCTCGTTTGGCTCCCTTGCGAATATCGAGCGTAAGCCGAGTGTTTGGAGTTGATCTTGAAGTCGAATTTGCTCGATAAGTCGTATTGGCTTTCGTGCTGCGGCGACCCAAAGTTAAAGCCCGCAGTATTGAGTCCGTCACCGGCCGTGAAATTGTTTGGCAGGGGTGCTGAGTTAATGTACGCCTGCAACGCCGGATCGATCGTCGCAACATTCTGTCCCGTTGCGATGTTGTAGGTTGCGATACAAAGCGTCATAACGGTGGCCGAACACGGCGGCAATACCGGGGTTCCAGCCGCGTCGACCGACGGTGTCGTAGTCCCAAACGGGGCGTTTGCGCGTCCAACAACGTACCTGTACAAGCCTGTACGAGCCGTCGGAGTATAAACCGTTCGGGTTACAAGAGCCGTGTCATACGCCCGTAAAAGCTGCAAATTAACAAAGAAAAATGCCTTATCACGAAGCATCTTGAAAGACTCGCCCTCACCCAGCCCAAGATTCGATAACGGCCCGCCTAAGCTTCCGCCGAAAATGTGCTGTACAAATTGACCTTTCGGAGATTTCGCGATTGTTTCGGCATAGCTCTTGGAGTTAAATCGAGGGGTCTGGTAATACTCGAACAGATTCCCATGAAAATCATTTGTACCGGAGCGTGTAACAAAGGTTACCGACGCGCCGCTGCTGCGGCCTAGCTCGGAGGTAAAATTTGAGGTGACGATCTGGAATTCCTGGATCGAATCCGGATTTGGACGAAGAGGCGTGAAATTCGAACCGCCCGCGGTCGACTCGTTGATGTCGATGCCGTCAAGCGTAAAGTTGAACGATCTATCACGCGAGCCATGAACGCTCACGCCGCCGCCGGTGTTGGAACCGACAACCACTCCGGGTTGAAAATTGAGCAAATCGAGCGGGTTACGTCCGCGGAGACCGACTATTGGCAGGCTTTCGAGAGTCTTTTGATCGATTGTGCTTCCAACATTGCCCGACGTGCTGGTCTGAACCTGCTCGGCCGAGCCGGTGACACTAACCGTGGCGGAAACATCGCCAACTTCGAGCGTCGCATTCACCGTCGACGGCTGGTTGACCAGCGCCGCATTGCCAGAGGAGACAAACTTCTTAAAACCGGCCTTCTCGACCGATACATCGTAATCGCCCGGTTGGATCAGGTCAAAAACGTAGTTGCCGCCATCGCCGGTCTGTGTCTTAAGGGTCGCACCGGTGCCGGCAGCCCGAATCGAAACAGTCGCTCCGGCGACCGCAGCTCCGGATGAATCGGTTACTATACCGGTAATACGCGACGTGGTTCCCTGGGCTATTGCAGCACCGGCAAAAACACACAAAAACGCTAAAAACGCGAACGTCTTGAAAAATCGCTCTCTCATTATCTTTTACTCCTCCAAATGACTTGGGTAGATATCAAAAACCCTGATGACTATTTGTAAACTCGTTGGAATTCGTTATGCAATATAACACAGTTTGACCGCCGTGTTAAATCAAAACACGGCGGTCAGTGCGGTTTTTTGTAATCTTTATTTTTTGAAGCGAAGAATCAGGCCTTTTTCACCGACGGCCCAGCCGTATTTTTTGTCCATGTAGAGGCCGTAGAGGCGGTTGCGGGTGCTGCTTTCTTGGCGCGTCCAGGTCTGACCTTTGTCGGTGGAGCGGAGGATGTTGCCCGAATAGCCGACGACCCAGCCGTTTTTGTCATCGGCAAAATCGACGCGCATGAATGTTGTCTTTTAAGTTTGTCGCAACGCTCTGCCAGGTGGCGCCGCCGTTTTCGGTTCTAAGAATCGTGCCGGATTTGCCGACGATGTAGCCCTCGTCATCGTCGCGAAAATCGACGTGATAGAGCGGCAACGACGTGCCGGCTGACTGTTTGTTCCAGGTCAGCCCCTCATCGGTCGTGTGTAGCACGACGCCGCCGTCACCGACGATCCAGCCGTGGGAATTGCCGCTAAAATCGAGGTGAAACAGCTCAGTCTTGATCGGAACCGTGATCCGCCGCCACGTTTCGCCGCCATCGTCGGTCCGCATCAGCAACGAATCGACAACCACTTCGTCGCCCGACACTTTTACGCAAAACCGAACCGATCACATACCCCTTTTTCTTGTCGGAAAATCGAATGCTCAAAAATTCGGGCCGCCCGGCGCCAAATTCGCCCGTCTGATAGATGCGAATATCCTGCCACGTCCGACCCGCGTCACGCGTAATAAACATCTTTCGCCCCGCGACGAGATAGCCGTTATCGTCGTTACGAAAGTAAATTTCGTTGATATTCTCGGTCGTTCCCAACGGATATTTGATCCAGTTTTTCCCGCCATCGGTCGTGCTGGCCAGAAAACCTTCATCGCCCGCGATCCAGCCTCGATCGGACGACGTGAAGAAAACCGCGATTAAATCGCCCGCGATATTCGAGGGCTGCACCGTCCAACCCGACTGGGCAAAAACGCCAATACCGCAAACAAAAAGCAAAACTAGAGCGAAAATGTAAGTCTTCAAAGCCGTTTCTCCCAAACAAAGGCTGCAACTCAGACCGCACAGCCATCGAGCGCGAACCGAAATACAAAAAAGGTAATCTTTCGCCAATAGAATAATAGTTCGATGGCCAAAAATCACCTTCTCGGATGTTATTTCTTAGGTCTGGGTTTACATAAATCTCAATTCTCAAGTCTTTCTCAAATCCCAAAACTTAGATCTCAAATCATCTCAAATCTCAAATTTGAAATTTGAAATTTGAAATTTGAAATTCCTACTTCGTTATCCGATAAACCTTTCCCTTCCAAACGATCACTACCTGCTCGCCAAGGGCCAGGTATTGACCAATCTCTTTCTCTTTCATCGCGAGATCGAAATATGCGTCGCTCGCAAAGGCGATTCGCGTCTCGGTAAGTTTCGCCTCTTCCTTAAATTCCGAATCGACCCACACGCCGTTTTCGAGATAGAAGGTCTTAACGCCAAGTTTCTTAACGGTACCGGCTTTTAGCGTCTCGTCCTTGTCCTGGCCATCGAGCTGCACTTTTTCGCGTTGGTCGCGAGCCGACTTGCTTGCGGCTACCGCACCAGCTCCGCTGCTGGTGATATCAACGGACATATTTGCGGCCGGGGCACGGGCTTTTAGAGGCAATTGGTCAAGTCGCCTTCCGGCAAGTTCCTTGCGTTCGCTTCCATCCGTCGCGAGATAGGAAGTATAAGGAGTCACGATGCCATATTTCGTTCCCAGGTCGACAACCTCGTCGCGAAGCTCTTTGTTTTCACCATTCGAGCGGATCTGTTCGACGCAGCCAGCCGACCCGGCGTGTCGCCCACAGACGCGGCAGAAATTCGTTGCTTTCATTTCGCATCGGAAAATCCAGATCGGGATAATTAAATGTCCGCGATTCACGACCCGTTTTGCCACGGAGACGCAGCGTCACATTCCGCAAATCGTTATCGTTCTTATAACGGCCGATGATCGTCACCTGCGCTCCCTTAAAGATGTCCTTGAGCTGGCGCGGATACATCAGGTCGGTCTGGACGCTGCCAAAATCGAATTCGAGATCGGTCAAAACCGGTGAATTTACCTTTGCGAAAAAGTTCGAGACCTTGATCTCCAGATCTTCTTTTGGCTCGATGTAATCGGCGTCACCGCCGTTTTCGGCGGCGAGTTTATCGAGCAGACGCGTGTTTACGTCATAGCCGACGCCGAAGGTAAATAGCCGCAATCCCTCGACCTTGGTACTCTGCGCATTTTTGATAATTCGGTCAACATTCGTCTCGCCGACCGTCGGCAGACCGTCAGTCATAAAAACGAGCATTTTAGGCCGGTCGCTTTTGTCGAACTGCTTCATCGAGGCGACGAGCGAATCGTTGATATTCGTCCCGCCGGTCGGCTGTAGTTTAGCGACAAACTCCTCGCCGCGTTTTTTTCCCGCCGCGTCGGCTGTGATAAGGCCGCTTTCCATCAAATGTTCTTCACCCGCAAAGTTAATGACATTAAACCGGTCGCCGTCACGCAGCGTACGAATGCCAAACAGCAAAGCCTTGCGAGCCTTTTCCATCTTCCCTTCTTCCGCCATCGACCCCGAAGTGTCCAGCACAAAAACGATGTCCTTATTCACCAATTCCCGATCCGACAAATTATCTTTAGGCGAGAGCATCAACAGAAAGTAGCCGTCCTTTCCAGGCTCTCGATACGTGACCAGCGACATGCCAAAATCACCGTTCGACAGGCCGTAAAATAGCTGAAAGTCAGTGTCATTTCCCTTCGTCTCGAACGAAACCTTAGCCCCGGTTTCGCCTTTTCGTTTAACGTCTATCGTGTGCGTCGGTGAATAGATATTTCGTAGTGCCTCACGACCGACGATCTCGACCGAGCCCGAGACTGTTCCAAATTGCTGCGGAGAGCGGACACTCCTGTCCGCACTTCCCATCGGCATCGGAACGGGCCGCGACCAGACATTTCGTCCGGTTCCGAGCGGATAGCGATAGGCAACAGTGCCTGATTCGGCTTTGAGAACTTCGGTGTACGTAAGTTCAAGTTTTTTGTCAGAATTTGGCGGGATCGGAAAGATCGATGCCTGAAAGAGATTTTTGCCGGCGTATTCGAGCAACCCTGGATCGCGCTGACGCCTGACGATCTCGTCATAGATTCGCCTCGCCTCCTCGCGGGAACGCACCTCGCCGACCAGTTTTTTGCCGTTTTCCCAGATCGCAAATTCCGTTATCGACGCCGTTTCGGGAATCGGAAAAAAGTAGGTTCCCTCAAGCGTGTATGGCGTGTCGTTGCGAAAAATCTGTTCGACATGCGTCGTCGCGACCTGGCCGTTGATCTTTGTGTCAAGCTGGATCGATTTCACCGGCAGAGCATTTGGCAGCGGCTGCGGCATGCGGCCTCGGAAACGGCCGGCATGGACGAATATCACAAATTATCGGCACAATCACGCCCTGCGCCCTCGCTCCGGGTAGAAACAAAAAAGCTAAGAAAACAAAACAAAAACAAGCGGAAATATATCTAAATGGCATGATTCTCTCCTTTTGTGTCGTGTACGACTGCCTCGCACTCACTTTGACGTTTAAAGGAACGCTGGAAGTTGCTCAATCTTGCAAATAAATTGCCGAACGCGGAAGCCGAACGTTGAACAGCCAGTATCGATTTGAAAATGCGGAGAGACGAATTTTGAAAATTTAATTATAGTAATTCCCGATTTTAATTGATAATTATTTTTGCTTGAATGCCGGATTGAAAAATACTTGGCGGTCCTGCTTCAAGGGCGCTGGGCCAGTTTTAGGTCATACACCTGAAGCCTTCAATTCTCACGCGCCAAATTGCGTCAAATGGTGGTCGAGATGCTTGTACATCATATTGCTCCACTGCGTTTTGTTGAGCACGCCGAATGAGTGCGATTCCTTGCCGTCGAATTCGGCCTCGCCGAGCTGTTGGGTTTTCTCGATATACGCGATCAGGCGGGCGCGTTCGGCATCGAAATCTTTGTCTGATTTGATGATAAACTGCGGCCCGGTCGGGCTGTTCTTTTTGGCGGGTTTGTCTCCAACTACAAAGGGAGCGACGATATATTTCAATATCAGGCTCATCGGAAAACCCGGTTTCGGATGCTTGTCCGGTTCGTAAATACACTCGTACGCGACATTTAAATGTGCGAGCATTTTCGCAACGTCCATCTTGCCCCACTGCCTTTCGGAATCCGGTATGAGTTTGTTTACCCGCTCGATGATTTTGTCCGAGACTGCTTTGGTAAAGATATTTGGATATGGCATGGCTGTTCCTCCAATTCGTTTACGCAATCAAAAGGCTAACTCGCCTTCCTAATCCACTTTCAAAAATTCGATACAGGGTTGATAGCTGAATATCGCATTTGCCATTTTCGAGTCGTGAGATATAGCTTTTTTTCGTTCCGATCTTGTCCGCTAGCTGCTGCTGGGTCATCTTAGCTTCGCGACGAGCTTCTTTTAGCATCTCACTGATCACGAAATACTCCGCCTTTAGCTCAAACTCGTCGCGTTTTTTCATTCCGATCTTGCCGTAACGCATTTCCAAGTGCTCATCAAAGTTCCTCGGGCTTCGGACCGTCTCTTTGCTTTTCATCTTTTCTCACCTCTTCCTTCAAAATACTCTCGTTTGAGTTTTTCGGCCAAAATAATTTCCTGACGGGGTGTCTTTTTTGATTTCTTTTGAAAGCCGTTGAACAGGATTACCAGATTACCCCCGTCAAAACAACTAAAAATTCGGTGGATATTCGAGCCTACTTCGATTCTGATTTCATACAATCCGTCAGTTCCTTCCAGATACTTAAAAAACGTTATTGGTATTCTTTCTACTGTTTTTACAAGACTCAACACATAATCGATCTTTTGCTTTGACCTCTCGTCAACTGACAGAAAAAAGTCCCAAAAGTAATCTTTGTAATAAATTATGTGACGAACAACTCTCAAAGCCATGTTAACTTATGAGTGAACATATTACAACTTAATCTTCCCAATCCGGCGTATGAAAAGTCCCATCCTTATCTACCCTCTGATACGTATGGGCACCAAAAAAGTCGCGCTGGGCCTGAATGAGATTGGCCGGCAAACGCGGCGAGCGGAATGCGTCGAAATAGGCGAGGGCCGACGAGAAACACGCGCCCGGCGTGCCTGCCTCGTTGAATGCGACGACTGCTTTTCGAAGAGAACTGGAACGCGCGGTCAGAATGTCAGCCAACGATTTATCTAACAAAAGGTTTTCTAGCTGCGGATCAGCGGCATAGGCTTTGCGGATCAATTCGAGCAATTGTGAGCGAATGATGCAGCCGCCACGCCAAATTCGAGCTATGCCCCCCAGATCGAGACCGTACTTCTTTTCGGCCGACGCCGCCTGGAGCAGCGACATTCCCTGGGCATAGGTTAAGATGAACACGCAGAATAGAGCGTCTCTCAGTTCCCCGACGGATGTGCGCGAGCGGCTGGCATCTGACGACGCGCTCATCTCCTCATACGTCCCGGCGACACTTACGCGAAACGCTTTTCGCGCCGATATCTGTCGCATCGTCACGGCCGAATCGATCGTCGGGATCGGCACACCAAAATCCATCGCCGCCTGCGACGTCCATTTGCCGGTTCCCTTTTGTCCGGCGGTGTCGAGGATCATCGAGACGAGCGGATTACCCGTTTCGGGATCGATCTTTCGCAGAACTTCGGCGGTGATCTCGACCAGAAACGAATTTAATTCGCCTCCGTTCCACTCGGCAAAAGTGCGGTGCATCTCGGTCTGACCCATTCTGAGCGAATGCTGCATAAAATCGTACGTCTCGGCGAGCAACTGCATCATTCCGTATTCGATGCCGTTGTGGACCATCTTGACGAAATGTCCGGACGAGCTTGCGCCCATGTAGGCAACGCACGGCTCGCCGTTTACCTTAGCCGAAACAGCTTGCAGGGTTTGTTCGACCCGGTCGTAATGTTTACGCTGGCCGCCGGGCATGATGCTCGCGCCATGGCGGGCGCCTTCTTCGCCGCCGCTGACGCCGATTCCCATAAAGCCGATATTCCGGGCCGAAAGATCGGCCTCACGTCGTTCCGTGTCGGTAAAATGCGAGTTGCCGCCATCGATGATCAGATCGTCATCGTCGAGATGCGGGGCGAGATCGGCGATCACCTTGTCAACAATCGGGCCGGCCGGAACGAGCAGCATGATGTTGCGCGGCGATTCGAGTTTTGCCAGAAAATCGGCGAGATCGACACCGACGTCAACCGGCATTCCCGCTCCTTCTTTCACCAGCAATTCGCGTTTCTCCGCATCGAGATCGTATCCGACGCTCGCGATGCCGTGTTCGGCGATGTTAAGTAAAAAATTGCGCCCCATCGTACCGAGGCCGATCATTCCAAAGTGTGCTTTTGCCATGTCTTTTCAGTGCCCCAAATGCTTCAAAAATGCTTGTTTTAAGTTTTTCTCAATCTCCGTATGCAGTGGCGTCTGGCTATATGGATTCTTTTCAGATTCCTTAAAAATGTGCCCAGCGCACTTGCCGCATAAAAAATACGCAATTAACACCCCGTGTTCTCTAAAAATGAACGCATTGATCGACAACGCCTTCTTTCCTTTGAACTTCACCGCATTAATTTTCCGCCCGCAGCCGGGACAGCCGTCGCCATCGTGAAGCCATCGGGATTTAACGGCGCTCCCAAACTGCATTTTCGCCTGGCGAAAGAGCTGCTCTAGTAAATCGGAGATCTCATTATTAGACATAACTAATCAAATAGAAATCAGCTTAATCTAATATAGACATAAACTTGTCCTAGTCAACCAGTGGTAATACACTGCGATTACAATATATATACTTATGTTATCACTTCATGAGGCCATTCGCCCTACAACTTTCATAACGTCGTCCAAACTCCGCGATTTTCTCGGCCTCGACATAACAATCGCGAGCGAAACTTTTCAGCATACAGGGAGCTTTAAGTTTCGTGCTGCCTATAACTTAGCTCTAAACGTGGAGCACCGCGAGATCCTTACCGCATCGTCCGGCAACTTCGGACAGGCACTGGCATATGCGTGCAAATTGCTGGGGAAAAAATGCACGGTTGTGATGCCAGGGACGTCGGCCCAAGTCAAAATCGATGCAGTTCGCGGTTTCGGAGCGACGGTCGATCTCGTCGATGTAACAAAAGTCAGCCGCAATGATCGGGTTGCTCAGTTGGCAGAACAGATGCCGGATGCGTATTTTGCGAGCGCATACGATGACCAGCATGTGATCGATGGAAATTCGACGCTCGGCGATGAGCTTGCAGCAAGGGATTTTGATCTAGTAATTTCACCCGTCGGCGGCGGCGGATTGATTTCAGGTATTACTTTAGGTTTACAGCGTAAAGATAAGATAACAAAGGTTATTGGAGCAGAACCACTGCTGGGAAATGACGCCGCTAGATCGCTTAAGGCCGGACATATCGTCGCAAACGAAAACGAACCGCTGACAATCGCAGATGGCGCCCGGACGATATCGCTCGGAAATTTAAACTGGCCGATAATTCAGAAAAATGTTGCGGATATTATCGAGGTTTCCGACGAAAAAATTGCCGAAGCGGTGCGGCTTTATTTCAGTCTCGCGAACTTGAAATGCGAACCGACGGGAGCGTTATCTTTAGGAGCGATTCTTGAGCAACGCGAAAAATTTGCAGGCAAAAGGGTTTGTCTCGTCGTGAGCGGCGGGAATGTTGATCAAGCTGTTCTTATCAAGATTCTGAATGGAACGTAGTGCCTTAGAGCGGTCACAGATTGACTGGAGGGTGAGCATCCTGCTCGCCAAGCACCGGCGAGCAGGATGCTCACCCTCCAGTCGAAGCCGCCGCTGGTTCGGAGGGTCGCCGAACCGCCGACGGGAAACGCTCGTTCACACTCGCGTTTCCGCCGGTGAGGCGATACCTAGCGTATTTCCTCGACAAACGTCACGCGGTTGATCTCGTGCAGGGTTGTCACTCCGATAAACACCTTTTTTACGGCCGATTCGCGTAGAGATGACAGACCTTCTTTTTCGGCCTGACGGCGAATCTCAGAGCCGGGGCGTCGTTCGATGATCATTTCGCGAATCGCGTCGGACATATCGAGCAATTCGTGGATCGCTGTTCGGCCGCGATAGCCCGTGTGATTGCAGGCGTCACAGCCGACGCTGCGATAGAAAATCTGGCCTTTGGGCAGACGCTCGCGCAACATGCCGGATTCGTACAGTTCCTCGTCCGTTGGTTCGTAGGCCCGCTTGCAGGTTACACACAGCATTCGGACGAGGCGCTGAGCGAGTACGCAGTTCAGCGCGGAAACGAAGTTGTAGGGCTCAACTCCCATGTTTATAAAACGGCCGATGACGTCGATGACATTGTTGGCGTGAACGGTGGTGAAAACCAGGTGACCGGTCAGGGCCGACTGGATAGCGATCTGGGCCGTTTCTTCGTCACGTATCTCACCGACCATTACTTTGTCGGGGTCGTGACGCAGGATCGAGCGCAGACCGCGGGCAAAAGTCAGACCTTTTTTTTCATTAACCGGAATCTGCATGATTCCCTGCAACTGATACTCGACCGGATCTTCGATCGTAATGATCTTGTCTTCCTCGGCGCGTATCTCGTTGAGAGCTCCGTAAAGCGTCGTCGTTTTACCCGAACCGGTCGGCCCCGTGACCAGGACCATGCCGTACGGTTCCTTAATATAAAGCCGAAAACGGGCGATGTCTTCGGGATCAAAACCGACGACGTCGAGGCTCAGATTCTTAAATTCCTCTGAAATCTGCTCCTTGTCGAGGATACGAATAACGCAATTCTCGCCATACGCAGACGGCAATATCGACACACGAAAATCGACCGTCCGCCCCTTATATCGAACGCGAAAACGCCCGTCCTGCGGTATCCGGCGTTCGGCGATATCGAGTTCCGACATGACCTTGATACGCGAAATCAATGTTTGGTGAAACGAAATGTCGATTGGATCGACCTTTTGATAGAGAGCTCCGTCGATTCGAAATTTTACCCGCACGTCGCGATCACCGGCCTCGATATGAATATCAAACGAGCGTGATTCCATCGCGTTGTACAAGATGGTGTCGACGAGTTTGATTATCGGCGACATTTCCGTATCCGACGCCAGACGATCTAAATCCAGTACCTCATCGCCATTCTCGGTCTCTTTGAGGAGCGACATCTTAAAGCCGGAAGCCGCTTCCTGGAGCACGCGCTGCGTCGAATCACCCTTTCGCAGCACGACATCGATGGCACCGGCCGTCGCAACATAGGGAACTATGCGAACGTTTAGTACATTTTCGAGTTCGTCCAGCCGTTCGAGATTTGTCGGATCGGCCATCGCGACGTGCATGTTGTTACCGTCGCGTCGGAGCGGGACAAACTGGTTACGCAACATCAGTTCAACCGGCAGCTTTGCCAGCTCATCCACGTCAACGGGCGAGTCGTCTTCGGGCGGGAGCAGATCGATGTATGGCAGGCGATATCGCATCGCCAGCAGCCTCGCCTCCTTAACCTCCGGCGGTTCCTTGTCGAGAAAATCGCCAACCGCGATCGTCGGTGCTGTCGGTGCCGCCGGAGTAAGTCTTACAATAACTTTTGCTCGATTTTGTTCGCTCATTATTCCTGAATTTTATCTTTTGCTGCCCGCCGGGCCGGACGAGATCATTTGAATGATCGGTAGATAGATCGCCAGCAGGATCGTAATGACGATCGCGGCCATAAACATCAGAATCACGGGTTCGAGGAGGGTCGTAAACTGTTCAAGCTTTACTTCAGATTCCGCATCGTAAAAAATCGCAACTTCATCGAGCATCTCGCGCAGACTGCCCGAGCGTTCGCCGATGCCGATCATATCGAGGGCGAGGTCGGGCATCCAGTTTGCTTTTTCCAGCGCCTCGGTAAAGCCTCGGCCCTCGCGAATCATCGCCGAAACACCCTGACTTCGTCGGCGAAGCTCGAGATTATTCATCGACTGCGAGGCGATATCCCACGACTCGGGAACCGTAATACCACCCGATAAAAGCGTCGAAAGCGACCGGGTAAGCTGGGCCGTCGCCATGTTGCGGATAAGTTTGCCGCCGACGGGAATTTTTAGCAGGAATTTATGCAGCAAAAGCTTGCCGCCCGGCGTTCTTAGCCATACAAAAAGAGCGAGGCCCACGACGATCAATAACGGTAAAAGCCAAAACGCATTGCCAATGACTGTGTTTGAGAACCACAGAACTGCCAACGTAACCGTCGGAAGCGTCTTATTCGCGGACAAGCTCTTAAACAGATCTGACATCCGCGGCACGATGTAAAGCGTCAGAAAGCCAACCATGATCGTCGCCGCGAGCAGCAGAAATGCCGGGTAAGCCAAGGCTCCACGCAGCTTTCGCGACACGGCGACACTTCGCTTCAAATACGTGACAAAACGCGCGAGCACATCGTCGAGAGCTCCGCTCTTTTCGCCGGCGAGTATCGACGCTGTATAAATTTTTGGAAAAAGTCCCTGCGCCTCAAACGCCTCGGACAAAGGCACCCCGCTTTTGATCTTCTCCTCAACGTCGGCGAGCACAATGCGAAGGTTTGCCGAGGCCGAGCGCGTTTTCAAAAGTCCGATTGCCTGCAAAACTGGAATTCCCGCTCTCAGCAGAGCCGAAAGCTGTTGATTGAACAAAAGAAAATCGGCCTGCTTGACCTTTCCCTTCTTGCTCCCGCCGCCGAGGGAAAGTATAGACGACAGCCCGTCGCACGAATTTGAAACGGCGAATACACGAAACCCCTCGCCCTCAAGACGGCTGCGAGCTTCCGACGCTCCGGCGGCCTCAACGACTTTTGTAACTATCTCTCCCGACGGAGTTCCCAAACGGCAAATGAATTCAGTCATAGAAAAAAGCGGAAAACGGGCAGACGTATGCCCCGCGATCAAGGTCTTGTCTCAAATTATATCACGCTGCAAGCCTTGAAATGTTCCGTCAAGATCGCCGATGTTTTTCGTTTCCCGACAAACAACCATTGTCGTTTTAGAAACATCCTAAATTTATCTTGCGAAAGTTGTATTCATTCCCTAGAATGTCTTTAACATAGAGGTAAAATAATGGCTGTTTCACGATCTTTGCGTTTCAGTTTTTCCGGCAAACTGTCACGACTTTGTTTGATTGTCTGTCTAGGTATTCTTGCTGCGCCGCTGATCCTCGCCCAGGACCCAACGCCGACGCCGATGATCGATCCTGACGAAGGGCCGATCCGGGTCAAAACTGATCTTGTAACGCTAACGCTTACAGTCACGGATCCTTACGGACGCTATGTTTCGGGACTTTCGAAATCTGCTTTTCAGATCACGGACAATAACCAACCACAGGAAATCACTTATTTCAGCGACACTGATGCTCCGGTTTCGGTCGGGATATTATTTGACGTCTCGGGGTCGATGAACAGCGAAAAGATAAAAAAAGCAAAAAAGGCACTTGAGCGGTTTATCGGGACAAGTCATCCGAATGATGAGTATTTTTTGATCGCGTTTAATAATCGCGCCCAGCTTTTAATGGATCGCACCCGTGACGGCGACGCATTGCTCCGTCAGTTGACACTCGTCCAACCAAAAAACAACACCGCTCTTTATGATGCTGTTTATCTGGGTGTCGAACGCGTAACCCGCGGATCTCACAACAAACGGGCCATTCTCATCATTAGCGACGGCCAGGACAATGCCTCACGATACAATTTTGGCGAGGTACGCCGTTTAATGAAGGAATCTGACGTTGTCACATACTCGGTCGGCATCATGGATAGAGCCGACGCGTCGAGCTCGTACGGGATGCAGGGCCAGGCGTTTCTTGACGAGATCAGCTCGGTTACCGGCGGCAAGGCATTTTACCCGCAAACCGATATCGAGATGGATGAGATATTTGAGCGTATTGCGTTAGAGCTTCGAAATCAATATTCGATCGGCTACACACCAAAAGATTTCCAGCCGGACGGAAAATGGCGTAAGGTGAAAACTAAGATAAAACCCCCGCGAGGTTTGCCGCGTCTAACCGTTCGTGCTCGAGAGGGTTATTACGCCACTCCGACATCGAATATTCGGTAGAGGATACATATAGTAGAAAAATGAAAAGATTCTCGTTGATCGCAGCTTGCACCGTCGTTCTGACCGGCCTTTTTGTTTCATTTCAGAACACTTCCCCGGTTGAGGCTCAGATAAAAACACCGTCGCCTTCTCCGACGCCGGTTGCCTCGCCAAAACTTAGCACGCCTACGCCGGTTCCAACCCCGAGAATCGACGACCCGGACGAGATCATCAAAATTGATACGGAACTCGTGAATTTAAACGTTCGTGTAATCGACCGTAATGGGCGACCGGTGAACAATATTCAGCAAAAGGAATTCAAGATATTTGAGGAAGGTACTCTTCAGCAAATCGAGTTTTTCGACAAAGCTGAGGTTCCGACAAACTACGGCATCGTCGTGGATAATTCGGGATCAATGCGTCAGCAGCTCGACAAGGTTATCGAGGCTGGAAAAATTCTCATCAACACAAATCGTCCGGCGGATGAGTCGATGATCATTCGCTTTGTCGGACGCGACAAGATCGAGATCGAACAGCCATTCACGTCGAACAAAACCGATCTGGTCGACGCTCTCGACAATCTTTTCATTGAGGGCGGCCAGACAGCGATCATTGACGCCGTCTATCTTGCGGTCGAGAACATAGACGAATACGAGAAATCAAAAAGCCCGGGTGACAAAAAACGAAGGGCCTTGATTTTAGTGTCGGATGGCGAGGACCGTAACAGCTATTACAACGAAAAGCAGTTATTCGAACTTCTGAAAGAATCCGAGGTTCAAATCTATGTGATCGGCCTCGTTGACGATCTCAGCAAAGAGGGTGGTTTTATCAGCAAGAGTCCGCAGGCAAAGGCAAAAGCTTTTCTTGAGAGAATCGCGAACGAAACGGGCGGAAAGGCATATTTCCCGCCAAATGCATCAGTTCTTCCCGATCTCGCTCGCGAAATATCAAGCGAGCTGCGGACGCAGTACTCAATCGGCTACATACCGTCAAACGATCGTAAAGACGGCAGTTATCGAAACATCAAAGTCCAGATCGACGACGGGCCTAATGCCCAAAAACGTATCGCCGTTCACCGTGCCGGTCGCGTTGCCGAAGGCTCATCACCCGCCGCAAAGCCGACTCCGACACCTGTGAAGCCAAAATAACACTGGGTAGAAACGCGAGTGTATTCCGCGACACGACGAGATCGTTTACGCCCCACGTTTCTGCCCGATTATTCGGGTACCGAACCCGAAATTTTCTTCCGCGTCGTTTCACCCGTTCTTAGGACCGCTATCCCTTCGTCGATTTCATCGTGGGGACGCGCAATAACGTGAGTTGCGGTAACGGTACCAATGCGGCGAGCGGCAGCGGCACCGGCATCAACAGCGGCCTTGACCGCGCCGACCTCGCCGCGGACTATCGCCGTCACCAGCCCGGCGTCGATCCTCTCATAGCCGACAAGACTCACGTTGGCGGCCTTAACCATCGCGTCCGCCGCCTCGATCATGGCGACCAGGCCAAAACATTCGACCATTCCAAGTGCTTGCATAAATTACCTCAACTCTAACGACGCTGCTTCCGTCGGGCCAATACAAAAATCACCACGCCAAACAACACAATTCCGATAAAAATCGCCAGGAAAAATATACCGATAGCGGTAATCATAGACTTCTATCTCCAAAAAACGGTCAAAAAGACGACGACGGAGGCCAACACGGCAATCGCGAGCGTCGCCAAAACAAGCAAAACGCCCGACGAATCCTCGCGCGGCTCCCACACGAATTCTTTTGACTTACGCTGGATTACCCGGGCCTTCTTCCGCTCAGCCGCCGCTTTCGCCAGTTTGTCTTCGTTCGCTTCGTCAATTTTCAGTCGGGCCGCGAGGTCATCGAGAGCGGACTTTGTCTCTTCGTCATGCTCAGGTTCTGTACTCACCGCTTCCGGTTCCGCATACAGCACTGGTTCGGGTGCAGCGACAGGTTCGCCCACCGGCGTGCCGCAGTTGTAGCAAAACGCAGTGTACTCGCGGGCAACGACACCGCAATTAGCACAAATCTTTTTCTTTTTGGCCTTCGTCTTTGCCATAACTAAATTAGCGCAAAAATCTCCTTTTCTTCACCCAGATCCCGAGCCGAGGGTGTGATGATAGTTTTCTTCGAAACATAGATTTTTTCGCCGGTGTTTACCGCCCGCCGAACATCATCCTCGCTGACGAAATCGACGGTCGCGATCGGAACGGGCTTTTGCACCGCGTTCTCAGGCGTTACCTCATGAACGACTGCCCTGGCAGCTTCGACGGGTTCAGCCCTCGGCGGCTCAAGCATCGGCGCTGCCAGCGGCCTCTCCACCATTTTCTTACTCAAAAAACTATCGACAATAGCCGCAATCTCCTCGCGTTTCGGCGTGCGTTTCTGCATCGCCGGTTCCGTGACTCGCGACTCACGACTCTCGACCCGCGACTCTCGATTCACCGGCTTTGTCTCAAACGCAACGCGCTTAACATCCATCAGATGTATCGGTGAAATATTGTCGGAGGTCACATTGCCACCCCACGAGCCGCAGCCCAGAGTCATCGATGGAGCAAGATCGGTCGAAAACCCGATAGCACCATGCGTCGTTGGCGAATTGATAATAACGCGGGCGGCCGGCATTTGCTGACCATAGGTTATCGCGGCCGCCCGATCCTGAGTATGCATTCCAGCCGTGTGTCCCATCCCGCCGTACTGTAGAATCTCTTCACAACGCGCGGCTCCCTGCTCGACTCCATCAACCACAAAAAAGGCGAGTGTCGGCGACAATTTCTCAATCGACCAGGGAAAATCACGTCCGACGCCACCGCAGTCTGCAAGCAGACATCTTGTGCCGTCTGGAATCAAAATCCCCGCCAAATTCGCAATAAACGCCGCTGATTTGCCGACAATCCCCGCATTTAGCGTCCGCTGCGGCGTGAGCAGGATTTTTCCGACCGAGTCGGCTTCTGATTGACTCAAAAAATGGCCGCCTTGCCGTTCGAACTGTTCGCGAACCAACGCCTCAACCGCCCTATCGACAACGACCGATTGTTCTGAGGCGCAAATCGTGCCGTTGTCGAAACACGTGCTTGTCAAAATATCCGAGACCGCCTTTTCTACGTTCGCCGTCCGCTCAATAAAGACAGGTACGTTGCCTGGACCGACTCCGAACGCTGGCTTTCCCGACGAATAGGCGGCCCGCACCAAACCCGTGCCTCCGGTAGCGAGGATGACCGCCGTCTTTCGATGTTTCATCAGGGTCTCAGTACCCTCAATGGTCGAATTGGCAAGGCAAATTATCGCATCACCCGGCAGTCCGGCTTTTATCGCTGCTTCGCACATCACTCGCGCGGTTTCAGCGATGCACCCGACCGCCGACGGATGAGGCGACAGGACAATCGTGTTGCGCGATTTTATCGCGATTATTATTTTATAAATCGCGGTGGAGGTTGGATTTGTTGACGGGATAATGGCGGCGACTACACCGCGAGGGCTGGCGATCTCGATTATACTGTCGGTTTCGCGAATAACGCCGACGGTTTTCAAAATGCGAAAATAATTCCATACGTCCTCTGCGGCAAAGCGGTTCTTTTCGCGTTTATCCTCGGCTTTGCCAAACCCGGTCTCTTCATTCGCCAGCATGCCGAGTCGGGCGGCGTTGGCAAGAGCGGCCTGCGACATCGCTTCGCAAACAGCATCGATCGAAGCCTGATCCATTTTTCTGACAGACTGAAAGGCAAACGACGCGGCCTCCACCGCGTCGCGAGCCTCTTGTTGAGCTATCAGGTCTTTATCGGTCATTCTTCACAAAGGCAGCCAAACGGTCACCGGCGATCCACGCATTACCGCGTTTTCGTCTTGGTTCCAGCCTGAATATTCGTTCCCGTCGAAGTACCGCCCTCGCCAAGTTGCTTACTACCGCCCTCAAGGGCCTTCTCGTCCGGACTAAAACCAACCGCTCCGCCTTTTGGCAGCACACGTTCGACCTCGCCGTGCGGGCGTGGGATCACGTGGACGCTGATTAGTTCGCCGACACGCCGCGCGGCGGCGGCCCCGGCGTCCGTCGCTGCCTTTACGGCCCCGACATCGCCGCGAACAAATATCGTGACATATCCCGCTCCGATGTATTCTTTACCGATAAGCTTAACGTTTGCAGCTTTTACCATTGCATCCGCTGCCTCCACTCCGCCGATAAAGCCCTTCGTTTCCACCATGCCTAAAGCCTCTAAACTCATTGTTTACTCCTCACTATTTGGATTGCTCTACCGATATTATAATATCTCCTCAGCAATGCCAAAATGGTCGCCGCGATGGATGAATGAGGTAAGCGATTTACCTAAATGAAAACCTCACGAATCAATTGACATTGCGGCGGTAGGAACGATATATTTCAATGCTAAGTATTCGTTTGTTTTGGTACGTCAGGGCACAGGTCAGAAACACAATAAATGTCGTTAACTTTAGGTGAAAAATTGCGGCAAGCCCGCGAAGAGCGGGGGTTTACCATCGCCGATGTAGCAGAGCAGACCCGTATTTCATCGCTCTATCTCCAATCCATAGAAAACGACGATTACCGCCCCCTGCCAGGCGGAATCTTTAACAAGGGCTTTGTTAAATCTTACGCAAAATTTGTGGGCGTAAACGAGGCAGAGGCCCTCGACGACTATTCCGCCCTTATATCCCAAACCACAAATTCGCCGGAGGGTGAAGAGTTAAGAGTTTATCGCCCCCAGGTTCTGACGGATGACAGATCGGGGTCATCGATGATTCCCACGGTTTTACTGGCCGTCGTTATCCTGTGTATCATGACCGCCGGTATTCTCTTTTTGGTGGACTATTTGAGGCAGCCGACGGAGGCTCCCGTCGCAAATCTCGGCACGAAGACTGAGGGGACGCCGGCGGTCGAAACCAAGCCCGAATCGACGCCGGCCCCGATCGGCTCGCCCGATATGGCGTCATTGAAGATCGAATTCAAGGCATTGAGCGAACCCGTCTCGCTGACCGCGACGAACGACGGTAAAATTAGCAACAGCATCGTCGCTCCCGGAACGGCCGCTAATTTTGAGCCGAAGGAAAGCTTAAAACTCAGCTACTCAAAGTCCCTCGCGAATGTCGTTCAATTGGTGATCAACGGAAAGGAGATTATATTGCCCGCTCAGCCGCTAATGCCGAAGCGAAACGCGATCGAATTTGAAATAAATAAGGACAATTTGGTGCAGATATGGACTAGCGGCACGATCTCTGCCGATGTACCGTCAGCCGTCCCAATCGCTGGGGAAAATACAGATTTGCCCGCAAATTCGACCCTGCCAACACTGGCCACGACGCCGGTCACCACACCGGTGGCCACACCGACGCGACCGACGCTGGCCCCGAAGCCGGCCACTCCAACAAATACGGTGACGAATACCCCAGGCCGTCCGACGCCGGACCGAAAGCCGAAGGAGACGCCAGCAACGCCCAAGCCAGCGGTGACGAACAGCATCCCCTAGATGGCTGACCCGGGGAATTTGAAAAATAGTTAGCTTTTTGCGTGTCCGCAATCCATTTTGCGGGCATTTTTATTTAGAATAAAGTCATGAATATCACCGATATCAACGAGGGCCTCACATTTGACGACGTTTTGCTCATCCCAGCATATTCTGAGATACTGCCCGCCGAGGTCGATACGCGGACAAAATTCTCGCGTAATATAAGCCTCAATATACCGCTTTGCTCGTCGGCAATGGACACCGTCACCGAGGCCTCGCTGGCGATTGCTCTTGCTCAGCAGGGCGGCATCGGCGTGATTCACAAAAATTTCTCGATAGCCCAACAGGCCGAGGAGGTCGATAAGGTAAAACGCAGTGAATCCGGCATGATCGTTGACCCCGTGACCATCGGCCATCGCAAGCTCGTGTCCGACGCTCTCGTCATCATGGAGCGTTTCAAGATCAGCGGCGTTCCCGTGGTTGACGATGCGGGATTGCTGGTCGGAATCATCACAAATCGCGATCTCCGGTTCGAAACCCGTTTTGACATACCCGTTTCCGAAATAATGACGCCGCAGCCGCTCGTAACCGTTCCGGTCGGCACGACGCTCGATGAAGCCAAGGTCAAGCTGCAAAAACACCGCATCGAAAAACTTCTGGTTGTTGACGACAACGGCCATTTAAAAGGGCTTATCACGGTAAAGGACATCCAAAAGGCTATCAACTTCCCACTCGCTGCCAAGGATGAGCTTGGCCGCCTCAGGTGTGCGGCCGCCATCGGGGCGACCGGGGATTTTCTCGAACGCGCCGAGGCTCTGGTGAATTCTCGTGTCGATGCAATCGTGATCGACACGGCCCACGGACACAGTTCGCGGGTAATTGATGCGGTCAGGAAAGTTAAAGCCGCATTTCCCTCGATTGAGCTGATTGCCGGAAACGTCGCGACGGCCGAGGCAACAATAATGCTGATTGACGCCGGAGTAGATGCCGTAAAGATCGGCATCGGCCCCGGATCGATCTGTACGACGCGGGTTGTGACCGGTGCGGGCGTTCCTCAGATCACCGCTATTGTCGAATGCGTCAATGCCGCAAAGGGCTCGGACGTGCCGATCATTGCAGACGGCGGCGTCAAATTTTCGGGTGATGTCGCCAAAGCGATAGCATCGGGAGCGGATACCGTCATGATCGGCTCGTTGTTTGCCGGAACCGAGGAAGCTCCGGGCGAGGTCATTCTTTTCCAGGGCCGCAATTTCAAAACTTATCGCGGCATGGGCTCAATCGGCGCCATGAAAAAAGGCTCCAGCGACCGTTACGCTCAAGAAGGAACCTCTTCCGACGCCAAATACATCCCCGAAGGCATCGAAGGCCGCGTCGCCTACAAAGGCACCGTCGCCGAAATGGTCACCCAACTAGTCGGCGGCCTCCGCTCCGGCATGGGCTACACCGGCTGCCGCTCGATCGCCGAACTCCAATCAAACGCCAAATTCGTCCGTATCACCTCCGCCGGATTACGTGAATCGCATGTTCACGATGTGATCATTACCAAAGAAGCCCCGAATTATCGGATCGAGTCCTAATTGGAGCGCGGGCAGCCTGCCCGCTCGTAGCAACGAAATAAGACTGGCGGGCAGGATGCCCGCGCTCCAGTTTACGGTTTTCGTGTGCCCCAGGTCGGTGACGGCGGCTCTTTGTCTGCGCGGATGACTGGTTTTTCACGGAGCAGACGCATCGCTTCCTGTACGGCGCGTTCGAGTTGCGGGTCACGACCGGCAATTACATCTTTGGGCCAGTTTTCGACATCGATGTCGGGTGTTTCGCCCGTGTTCTCCATCGCCCATTTGCCCTCGCGGGTGAAGAAGCCGCCACGCGGGGCGATCATGGTGCCGCCGTCAACGAGCGGCGGCGAGTCGGCCGTATGGACGAGGCCTCCCCACGTGCGTTTGCCTACGAGCGGGCCGATCTTGCGGTACTTGAACATAAACGGCATCAGGTCGCCGCCGGAGCCGGCCATTTCGTTGATAATCATCACCTTCGGTCCCCAAATGCCTGCCGCCGGACTGGTGAACGGATAGCGGTCACCCGCGACGTTATTAAAGTAACCGTCGAAATCCCGCTGCAGCACATCGATGATGTAATCGGCCGCCGATCCGCCGCCGTTGAAACGCTCATCTATAATCGCGCCTTTTTTGTCCTGCTGCGCGAAGTAATAGCGGTTAAAGCTGGCGTAGCCGCCTTGGCCAGTGTTAGGCACGTGGACGTATGCGAGTTGGCCGTTAGAAAGCTGCTCGACGAGCCGTCGGTTTGATTCGACCCAGGCACGCGTCCTGAGGGCTCCCTCGTTGGCGACGGGCACGACCGTCACCTGACGAGCTCCATCGAGCGCGGGTTTGTCGTTTAGAGTTACCGAAGTCTGACGATTGGCGGTGCCGTCGAGCAGACGAAAGATATTGTCCGGTGCCTTTAGCTCGACGCCATTGATCGCAACAACATAGTCGCCGACATTCGCATTGACACCCGGCACGGCAAGCGGCGAGCGGAGATCGGGGTTCCAGTTCTCGTTATCGTAGATTCGGGTAATACGATAACGACCGTTCTCGATCTTGAAGTCGGCGCCGAGCAAACCGCCCACCGAATTAGGCACGTCAGGCAAATCGCCGCCGCGGACGTAGGAATGGCCGATTGCGGTCTCGGCTCCCATCATATCCATCAGATACAAGAGATCGGCGCGGTGATTAACGTATGGCAGCAATACGCCGTACATTTCGCGCATTTTCGGCCAGTCGGCGCCATGCATATTCGGCACGTAGAAATAGTCGCGTTGATTGCGCCAGCCCTCGTTGAACATCTGTCGATACTCCGCCTTTGGGTCGAGATACATTCGTAAGGTGTAATTAAGTCTGCCGGTGTTCGGCTGTGGAGCAGTCGGACGGTCAGCGTCAACTAAGAACAGCGACGGCGCGGGCGGAGTGCCGCCTTGCGGGCCGCCGCCTTGACCACCGCCGCCACCGCCGGCGCGATAGACCAGCTTTTTACCGTCAGCACTGACGGTGAATGCTGCCACACCGCTTGCAAAAGGTATTGTGCGCCGGTCGATAAGCCGATATCGGTGGAGTTGCGACACGGCGCCCGGCCCCGGTGCGGCTTCGACATAAAACACCGTTCCATCGGCCCCCGCGGTGAGCGCCGAGTACTGACGTTCCGGCACCCCGGGCACCGAGATTATGCGCTTCGCGAGTCCGTCAAAATCGATCGTTACGGATACCGGTCCGCGCGGACGACGGGCAGCTTCACCGGAGGGAGCATCCGCCGAAGGATCCGCCGCAGGTGAGGCCGCGGGTGAGACCGTAGGCCTTGAGCCTGGGACAGGTATGCCGCTGTCCTCGTCACTTTCGGGCAGCAGCGGTGTCGAATCGTTTTTGTTAAGCACTGCGAGATAAAGGCCGTAGTTCGTCTCGCGGTCATACGAGGTCATGTCGAGCCACTGCGAACGCAGGCCAAAATCGGTCGAGGCGAGGAACCACAGATACTTGCCGTTCGCATCCCAGACAGGCCACGTCGCGTCCGAAAGACCGTCGGTGATCTGCCTTGTTTCGCCAGTCTCGGCATTGCTGACAAAGATCGCGTGATACATCGACCGCAGGCGGCTGGAGTACGCGACCCATTTCGAGTCCGGACTCCACGTTGGGTTGAGCGTACGCTGCGGAACCATCCACGGGTCCTGGCCGACGATGCGAGCCTGGCCCGAGGCAGCATCGAGCACCCAAACCTTTAGATTCGTGTCAGTGAATAGAAGCTTTTTCGAATCAGGCGACCACGAAACCGTGTAATAATGCGTTGGCTTTGCGAGAGCGATCTCGCGCGGCGGTTTGAGGCCGTCGGGCTCGTGAATGTAAAGACGATATTCGCCGGAACGGTCGCTGAAATACGAGATATACTTGCCGTCAGGCGACCATGCCGGGTCGCGTTCGGCAGAGCCGCTGGAATTCGTCAGGTTACGAACGTCGCCTTTTTCGGCAGGGATCGTAAAAATCTCGCCGCGTGCCTCGACCAGCACGCGTTTGCCGGTCGGGGACAGTTCGATATTCGTCATCCGCGCGGAAACGTCGTCCCAGCGAGGCATCATCCACGGAAAATCGCCCGCGACCGTTATTTCAACACGCGAATGTTTTCCGGAACGCGGGTCGAGTTCGTGAATATAGCCGCCTTGTTCAAATACGATCAGCGCCGCCGCCCGCACCCATTGTCTTGACGTCGAAGTCGAGGAATTTGGTTAACTGCGCAAGTTTTTTTGAACCGGGCTGGTAGGACCAAACATTTTGCACACCATCGCGGTCGGAGATGAAGTAGACGGTGTCACCCGACCAGACGGGGTCAATGTCCTTCGAGTCGGTCCAGGGCGGCGAGACGAGGTCGTAGGTCTTCAGATCGACTATCCAAATGGGGCGGTTTTGGCCGCCGCGATAGTTGCGTCGCTCGTCATCCCAGGACGTGTTCATTCGATAGGCGATGTGTGCCCCATCGGGTGAGATCTTACCCTGAAAACCGCGAGGCAATAGCATCGGTTCTTCGACGCCGCCATCGGTCGGAACGGTCCAGAAACGCTGCGTTCCGCCGGGCGCCCACGTTGCTCGGCCCGAGGTGAACATTATCGATTTGCCGTCCGCAGCCCATCCCTGGACCAAATCGTCGCCCGGATGCCAGGTCAGACGTTTTGGCTCGCCGCCTTCGGCCGGTACGACATAGACGTCCGAGTTTCCGGCATATTCACCGCTGAAGGCAATCCATTTGCCGTCAGGCGAGAAATGCGGATTCGACGTTTGTCCCTGAAAGCTCGTCAGCCGCCGAGCCGAGCCGCCCGCACGCGGTACGATCCAAATATTCTGGGCGTAAGCGAACGCGATGTGACTCGAACTACTGGTCGGCGTCCGCAAAAGACGCGTACCTGCGGCCTGGGCATTTGCCTCCCCGACGGCAAAACAAACGAGGCTCACACACACGAGATTGAGAATCAGACTAAACCTGCGACAAAACAGCGCTTTTGAGTAGCGAAGCGACATTGAAACAACTTCCTCCGAATTTGAACTTGGTTGCCACGATTCTAACACATTTCAAGCGGAGCGCGGGCATTTCGACTGGAGCGCGGGTATCACGAATTGGAGCGCCGGCATCCTGCCCGCCTGTAACAAAGAAATAAGACTGGCGGGCAGGATGCCCGCGCTCCAATTCATTTCAACTGCTCCGCCGCGATTGCCCACTCGTCGTAAAGCTGCTGGATTCGTTTTTCGGTTTCGGATAATTTCTGGGTTACTTCGGCGAGACGGGTGTAATCCGAGGCGATCTTGGGGGCGGACATGTCTTTTGTCAGTGCAGCGGCTTCCGACTCGAGGGTTGGGATTTCGGATTCGATCTGTTTTATACGTTTTTCTAGTTGGTTGATTTGGTTCTTCGAGAGCGGATCGGCCTTTGGTTTTTGGTCTTTGGTTTTCGACGGTTCAAAAACGCCGGTCGCTACTGCTCCCGGTACTGACATGGGCGTCGTTTCCGACTTAACTGGTTTTGCCTCTGCGTCTCCGCGTCTCTGCGGTTCAATTTCCTTTGCCAGTTTCCAGTCGTGAAACTCGGTGTAGTTGCCGTCGTAATTTAGGACAGTCCCATTGTTCTCGAACGAGAGCATCTGGTTAGCGATCTTGTCCAGGAAAAACCGGTCGTGGCTGACGACGATGATCGTGCCGTCGTATTCTTCGAGAGCATTTTCCAGGGATTCGCGTGATGGGATATCGAGGTGATTGGTCGGCTCGTCGAGTATTAGTACATTTTTTTGCGAATATATCAGCTTGGCGAGGGCGAGCCTTCCTTTTTCGCCGCCTGAGAGGGCCGAGACGGGTTTGAAAACATCTTCGCCAACAAAAAGAAACTTTGCGAGAAAGCCGCGTAGCGTTCCGTTATCGGCCATTGGAGCGACACGCCGAAGTTCCTGAACCACCTCGTTGCGCGGTTCCAGACCTTCGAGATTTTGTGAATAATAGCCAATGTTGACCTTCGTTCCCCAATGAATCTTGCCATCGATCTCGCGGACATTCCCCAGAATTGTCTTGACAAGCGTCGTCTTTCCGGTCCCGTTACCGCCGATGATGCCGAGGGCATCGCCGCGATGGAGCGAAAAGTTTAACTTGCGAGCAAGTACTTTTTTCTCGTAACCGATGGTCAGGTCTTCGGCGGTCAGGACGTTGTTGCCTGTTCGCTCGACTGAACGCAGACCAAAATTCCCGCCCGATTTCTCGCTTGTGACGGCCTCGATGCGATCCATTTTGGCAAGCAGAGTGCGGCGCGATTTGGCTTGCTTTGTCTTTTGCCCTTCGAGATTGCGGCGGATGAACTCCTGCGTTTTGTTGATCAGGGCCTGCTGATTTTCGTATTCGCGAAGCTGCTGTTCGCGGCGAAGCTCGCGTTCCTCGAGATATTTCGAATAGTTGCCCTTGTACGTGACTGCCTGACCGCGATCCATCTCGACGACGCGGTTTGTGACCCGATCGAGGAAATAGCGGTCATGGCTGATGACGACGTAGGCTTTTTCAATCTCTTTCAGGAAATTTTCCAGCCATTCGACGGCATCAACGTCGAGATGATTGGTCGGCTCGTCGAGCAGCAGGACATCGGCCGATGAAAGCAGCAACCGGACCATTCCGAGCCGATTTTTCTGCCCGCCGGAAAGTGATCTGACATCTTCGGACCATTTGTCGGACGGAAAGCCCATACCTAGCAAAACGGATTCTGCTTTAGCTGCGTACGAGAATCCGTCGGCGTGTTCAAAGGCGGTTTGGAGATCGGCGTAGCGGTCGAGAACTGCTTCGGAATGGTCGGTCTCCATCTGCTTTTCGAGCAGACGCATCTCGGCCTCCATGTCGTGAATTTCCTTGAACGCCGACAGGGCCGCCGTGTGAACCGTCTCAGCCTCTGCAAAATCGACGTGTTGATCGAGCAGACCGAGTTTGAGGCCGTTCATCTTGATGACGTCGCCTTCGTCAGCGGCTTCCTGGCCGGTGATAATGCGAAAGACCGTCGTCTTACCCGCACCGTTCCGGCCGACAAGACCGACCTTTTCGTTCGGATTGACCTGAAACGACACTCCCTTGAGTATCTCTGTCCCGCCGTACGATTTCCACACATCTGATAGACGAAAAAGCATCTAAGGTTCTGGCGGCTAAGCCGCTCTATGTGCGGAGAAGCTCTGCTTCTCCGTTCTTCTGAAAAAAGGATTTGCGGCTGTGCCGCCGCCTATCGCGATAGGACGGCGGCATAGCCGCAAATCTCTACTTTAAGTTCAACGGAGAAGCGGAGCTTCTCCGCAAATAGACGAGCACAGCCCGCTTGCGAACTATCGATCTACTTATTAGCGGGTGTGTTTGCGCTAGCAGCCGGTTTCGTAGCGTTAGCATTTGCCGCAGGTTTTGCGTTCGCATTCGAAACGGCGTTGCCGTTTGCCGTGTTTGCGCTGGTGTTAGCCGCGGCCGCGTTAGTATTCGTATTCGCCGGTGTCGAAGCACCTGCCGGACGGGCACCGCTGAGTTCGTTTGGATTATCAACAACTTTCTTGGCGAGATTGTTCTCGATCTTTGCCTCGTTCATGGCGATTGCCTGATACGACGCGGCAAGAAGCTGCTTTCGGTTGTCAACCAGCAATTTCTGGATCTGCGGACGGACATCCGGGCTCTCGAGTGTCAGCGTTTCGTCCTGCTCGATTCTTTCCTGAAGCTTGAAGATATAACCTTTGCCATTGATCGGGACCAAATTCGTGATTCGTCCGACCGTAAACTGCGGACTCATGAACCCGCCGGCGAGCTGCGGATAATTTTTCTTCAGGTCTTCCTCACTCAAATACCCCATGTCGCCGCCCTGCAGCTTGCTCGGGTCTTCGCTGTATTCGCGAGCCAGGGCCGCAAAATCACTCGCCGGTTCAGACACCTTGGCAAGCAGGTCCTTAATCCGCTGATTTGCCTCGGCCTCGTTCTTTGTCAGATCGCCTTCGCCGCTGTTTGCCGGATCGATCACGATCGCGGCCAGTCGGACGCCGCGTTTTTTGACGAACATCTCGGCGTTGCTGTTAAAGAAATCGACGATTTCCTTGTCCTTCGGCGTTTCGATGCGGGCTGTAACTTTGTCGATCAGCTTCTGAATGGCGAGCCCTTTTTTGATGTTTTCGCGGAACGATTTTTCGTTAAGACCGGCCTGAGCGAGCTGTTTGTCAAACTCTTCGACCGACAGCCGGCTCTCGGTTTTGCGTTTGTTGACCTCGCCCGTAATCTCGTCCTCGCTCGGGACCATGTTATCTTTTTCGGCCTTCTGAAACATCACTTCCTGCTCGACCAGGCTCTGGAGGACCTGAAGCCGCGCACCGGCAAGTTCCAGCGGCGAAAGCTTGCTTTCCTGCCCCTGCGCCTGCTGTTTGACGGCCCGGTCGACTTCTTCCATGGTGATCGTTTTGCCGTTGACCTTTGCAGCGGCTTCGGTCGGATCAGAACCCCCGACGGTTGCGTTGTTGGCCATCGGCCCACCGCCGCAGGCTGTAAAAAACGCGGCCAACAAAGCTACACCCGCGAGGCTAAAAATCCCTTTTCTGTTAATTTGCACGATTGCTTTTACTCCTTTCAACTTATCCATCTGTTTCATGTTACTTGACTAGCCCCATGGGCTTTTGTTATAAATCTTGTTTCGAGTTTTTAACTTGAAACTCTTATACCTCGTGAATATCGAGAGGCATCTATTATGGCAAAACGCTGCGACGTATGCGGGAAAGGCCCGCAATTTGGAAATAACGTATCACACGCTAATAACAAGACCCGAAGACGATTTAACCCGAATCTTCAGCCTGTTCGTGTTCAACTTCCCGCCGGCGGCAACGGACGTATGAAGGTCTGTACCCGCTGTATCAAGGGCGGAAAAATTATCAAAGCTGCGTAAGTTATTCTCTGTTTGAGACACAGCTAACTGTTTTGGTTGCCAAACGCTTGAATTTTCGAGCGTTTGGTTTTTTGTTTGTTCTCTGCTCACTCTAAACAACCGCGATACAATCGATCTCGACCTTTGCATCCCGCGGCAGCCTTGCCGCCTGAACCGTCGCCCTCGCCGGTTTGTTGTCGCTAAAATATCTGCCGTAAACCTCATTCATCTCGGCGAAATCATTCATATCCGCCAAAAATACGGTCGTCTTTACAACACTGCCGAGACTCGCCCCGCCCGCTCTCAAAACTTCGCTCAAATTCTTCAAAACCTGCTCGGTCTGTTCACCAACCGCATCAGAAACAAATTCTCCCGTCGCCGGATCGATCGGTATCTGGCCCGAACAAAAGACCATCCCACCGGCCTTTATAGCCTGCGAATACGGCCCAATCGCACCGGGAGCTTTATCCGTTGAAACGATTTCTTTCATCAATAATTCTCAGTCTTATATCTCAAGCAAAACGCGAATTTTAGCAAATCTAGCGGTAAAAGGAAAGTTGGCGTAAAGAATGAGGCAGAACTACCTGCGTGAGCGGGCGGAAGGAACTCTCGATTCAATCCAATTTGGTGATATTAGCAGTTGACTAAACCGTACGACCGTTCCGCCCGCTCGCGCAGGCGGTTCTGACCTTAAGCATTTACCCGTTCGACCGCGATCACGCCGGGGACGTGTTCGATCGCTCCGACGACTCTGTCGAGGTGTTTTTTATCAAACACCTCGACCGTTACCTCGATGAGTCCGATATCGTCTTTTGACACATTGGCTCGGGCGTCGCGGATGCCGGTTTTTATGTTGGCGATGGCGTTGGTGATGCCGGCGAGCATGCCGGTGCGGTTTTCCGTGGTGGCGAGAAGTTGGACGCTCTGTTTTTGGTTCTCGTCGTGCTTTGCCCACTCGACGTCGACGATTCGCTCTTTGTTGAGCATGAGCTGCGAGACATTTTTACAGCGTTTATTGTGGACGACGATGCCTTTTTCGAGCGAGATATAGCCTATAATCGCCTCGCCGCGCAACGGATTGCAGCATTTGGCCCGTGTAATAAAAAGATTATCGACACCCTTGACGATGATCGAATCTTCGCCGAGACCGATAAATTTGCGGACGGCCTTCATGCCCGTTTTGAGCCGCGTTTCCTTTTTATTTTCGGGATCAAGCTCGCTAAATTTCTCGGGCCCGAGGTGCTTTGCCATCACGTTTCGAGGCAAAGTTTTCCCGTAGCCAATCGACGCAAGCAGGTCTTCGGGACGGCCGAGCCCATATTCGTTGGCAATTCGCCTAAGCTCAGTCTCATTGGCGAGAAATTTCTTTGGCGACATCTGAAACCGCTCGGCTTCCTGCTGGAGCAGCTTGCGTCCGATCTCGACCGATTCTGCCCGCTGCGCCAAGGAAATGTGATGGCGGATGCGATTGCGGGCCTTCGAAGTGACGGTGAAGTTGAGCCAGTCGCTCGACGGTTTGGAATTCTGCGTTGTTAAAATCTCGACAACATCGCCGTTTTGCAATTCGCTGCGGAGTGGAACGATACGGCTGTTTATCTTTGCTCCGGTGCAAGTATCGCCGACGGCGGAATGGATCGCGTACGCAAAATCGATCAGTGTCGAGCCGCGGGGCAACTGAATCACCTTGCCCATCGGCGTAAACGCGTAAACGTCCTTCGGATAGAGGTCGAGTTTTAGCGTCTCGATAAAATCTTCGGAATCCTCGTTATCCTCAGTATTTTCGACAAGCGGCAGCAAAAGCTTTTCGACGGTCTTGCGGAATTCATCGAGGGCATCGTCCTCTTCTTGTTTGCCGAGGCTGTTCTCCTTGTATTTCCAATGGGCGGCGACGCCTTCCTCGGCGATTTGGTGCATTTCCTCGGTTCGTATCTGGACCTCAAAGGGCTGGCCTCCGTCACCGATTACGGACGTATGCAGCGACTGGTAGAGGTTATCTCGCGGGATGGCGATCCAGTCCTTGAACCGCTCGGGAACGGGTGTCCACACGTTGTGTATGACACTTAGCGTCAGATAACAGTATTTGCGGTCGTTTTCGGTAATGATGCGGGCCGCGATCAGGTCATAGACCTGTTCGATAGCGATTTTCTGCTTTTTGAGCTTTTTCCAAAGCGAGTAGAGACGCTTCACACGGCCTTCGATCGCGACGAAGGGCACCTCGTTCTCAGTCAACTGTTCGACAATCGTTTCCTTAATCGTTACGAGAATTCCCTCGAGTTCGGGGCGACGGGCATCGACCTCCTTCGAAAGCCGTTTGTATTCGTCCGGGTACAGGTTCTGAAAGGCAAGATCCTCGAGTTCGCTCCGCATTTTACCCATACCGAGGCGATGGGCGATCGGGGCGTAAATGTCGAGCGTTTCTTGTGAGATGCGGGCACGTTTCTCGGGTTTGAGATACTGCATCGTCCGCATATTGTGCAGTCGGTCGGCAAGCTTGATCAGTACGACCCGGACGTCGGTGGTCATCGCGAGGACCATTTTGCGGACGTTTTCGGCCTGCTGTTTTTCTTTTGAGAGATCGCTGATGTTCGCGATCTTTGTCAGGCCGTCAACGAGCAGGGCGATCTCGTCGCCAAAGTACGCTTTTATCGTATCGAGATCGACCAGCGTATCCTCGACGACATCGTGGAGCAGACCGGTCGAAACACTGACCTCGTCGAGCCGCATATCCGCGAGCAACGCCGCAACCTCAATCGGGTGAACAAGATATGGCTCACCAGAGGCTCTCGTTTGACCGCGATGGTGAAGAGCGGAGAAAAGATAGGCCCGGCGAATGAGGTCAATATCGGCCCCACGCCGGTTTTCCTGAACCTTTGCAATGACATCCTCAATGCGAATCATAAATCAATTACGAATTACGAATTACGATTTCCGGTGACGCTTCTCCAATTCGTAATTCGTAATTTATAATTCGAAATTAAAAAAAGTGATGCCCAATCAATAGTAATTGAGCATCACCTGAGTTGGAAAGAAAAACCTGTCTATTTCTTATTTGCGTTCGCGTCCGCCTTAGCACCTTCTTCCTTAGCGGCGGTTCGCGCGTCGATCTCGGCCTGTATCTTCTTGACCACGTCGCTGAGTTCGACGAAGCTCTTACGGGCTGCGTCCGCCTCGCCTTTCAGGCGGTCCTTGTCAGGGGTCCGTCCATCCATTTCCGCGATACGCATCGCCTGGAAGAGAAGACTGGCCTTGTACGACCTGGCAGACTCAAAAACCTTGAACATGTCCTGATTCTTGACCAATTGATCATCGGGAAGCGGCTTGAGGTCAAGTTTTGTCGCATTCTTGACCTGATCCGTTTCAGCCGCAACGGCTTGATCGATCAGTTTCATGCCTTCGTCAACGCATTTGACCAATGTCTCAAAATCCTCAGGTTTAGCCGGTTTGACGAATTGAAAAGCCTGCTTACCGTCCTTGGTTATAGTCTTTTTAGTGGCCTCGGTGTCGGAAATATCGTTAGCACAGGTATTCTTCTTTGCCGCCAACGAAGTCAAAGCCTCAGCCCGCTGTTCTGGCGGAATGGTCGTATCGTTTGAACGTTTCGTCACCCACGCAAGCCACTGGTCGGTCATCTGAAGGTTCTCATAAAGGCTCGCAATCGCCTTATATGAGCTCTGATCGTTCGGATCGAGGGCCAGCGCCTTCTGATATTCAGCAATTGCTTCTTCGGCTTTGACCTTTACCTGGCGATTTCCGATATAGATCGAATGCAGCGTTCGGGCGAGGAACAACTGGGCCATCTTGCCCTCAACGTTCTCGCCTTTCGGATCACGGCTAACCGCCTTTCTGAATAGCTGTTCGGCCTCGGGGAACTTACGGTCCTTGTAGGCGGACGCCCCGTCAACCAGATCTTTGCGGGCCATCACCCGATTATAGTAAGAGCAGTTTGTTCCGATCAGTACGGTAACCAATAGAAGAACAAAAACCCCAATACGAGAGAATCTCATCATTTGACTCCATTCACCGCCTCAAACGGATGCAGCCGTCATTCGAAAACATGAGCGGTAGCCGTCCTCGGCAAAATTAATCTGTTAAATCGTCGATCTGAAGACCAACCGGCGACGCGCCGGCTGCTTTTGCGGCATCAATGACCTTTACAACATCGCCATACCTTACGGATTTAGGCGATTTGATAAAAATGGTCTTCTCAACCTCATTGGTCCCCTCACGGAAAACGCCGTTGTTTTCCCTTTCCTTAAAGATCTCCTTGAGCCTGTTGCCAAGCTTTTCGGTGTCCGAAACATCGCCGAACGGGTCGTTGTTTAGCGTGATCCCCTTGGTTTCCTTGCTAATCGCGACGACCAAAGTAAGCGGATTTGGCTTGACGTTGGTCTGCGGCTCATCTTTTGGTTCGGCCGGCACCTTTGCTTCAAAGCGGCTCGGCTTTAGCGGCGTGATGACCATAAAGATGATGATGAGCACAAGGAGCACATCGATCAACGGAGTTACGTTAATGGTCGGTTTTGCGTCACCGCCGCCACCACCTGTAGACATTCCCATAGCTTTATACTTCCTGAATAGTTTACCTCGAAGAAATCTGGTTTAGCACCCTACTTAGGAGGCTCGCCGCCTTTCTTCTTGTCAGCAACAAGTCCGATCTTGTCGATGTCCTGTTTACGGATAGTCTCAATGGCCTGAACCACGCGACCATACTCGACATCGACACCACTCTTGATATAGACGATGCGCTTATCGGGCGTTTTTCCTTCCATACGCCTTTTTATCACATCGCCAAGAGCATCAAGCGGAAACTGTTCCTTGCCGATATAAAAGTTACTGTTGTCAGGGATCGCGACGATCACCGACGTATCTTTTGCAATATCAGCGTCCTCGTCCGGACTGATCATATCACGCGGAAGATTAACCGAAACTCCCTGTTGAAGGAGCGGTGTGACGATCATAAAAATGATCAGCAGCACCAGCATCACGTCAACCATCGGGGTAACGTTAATTTCCGAGTTAAATTCGGACTCTCCACCTATTTGTGCACCCATGGCAGTATTTCTCCTGATTGGTCAAACACTTACGACCGTTCGCGCGACTAGCCGCGGAGGGCTTTTGCACGCTGTTTGATAAAGTAGTCGACAAGTTCCGAAGCCGAGTTTTCCATTTCAACACTAAAGCTTGTAACTTTACTTGTGAAATAGTTAAACAGCCACACAGCCGGAATAGCCACAAGAATACCAAACGCGGTGGCAACGAGGGCCTCGGCGATAGCACCACCGACGGCTCCGATACCGGCTGATTCGTTAGTTTTCAGGGCCTGGAAAGCACCGATGATACCCACAACCGTTCCGAACAGTCCGACGAACGGTGCCGTCGAACCAACGGTCGCGAGACCGGAAAGGCCGCGTTTGAGTTCAGCAGTTTTAACCGCAATCGCACGCTCGAGAGCACGCTTCGAAGCTTCCATTTCGTCAGCCGAGATATCGGTGTTGCCCTGGTGAGCGGCAAATTCCTTCAAACCAGAAGAAACAACCATCGCGAGGTGCGAATCTTTGTGCTTGTCGCCGATATTGATGGCCTCATCAATGTTGCTGTTTTTTAGGGCCTGAGCAACTTTCGGTGCGTACTGGCGCGATTGCTGCTTGGCTTTGCTGTAGGTCAGAAAGCGTTCGATGCCGACGGCGATCATATAGACCGACTCGATCAGCAGAGTGATGATAACGCCCCAACCCGGAATGGTCAGACTCTTTGCGATATCGTAAATACCGAACGAAACTCCCTCGCCGGTAAACATCAAAAATAAGCCCGAAATATCCATACCGATCAGGCTGCCTAAAAGTGTCATGGTTTTTCCTCCAAAAAAATCAAAAAAAATCTAATATTGCGATTTATAAAAATCAGCGGGAAACATCTTTGGAAAATAATGTTTCCCGCTTTAAGTCTTGTGTTCCCCTAGGGAACGAAATTATAAGTGATAACCCCCGAAACCTTCACGGCCTGGCCGGAAAGAAGTGTCGGGCTAAATCGAGCTCCGCGGGCCGCGCTCTCGGCGGCAGCTCTGAGCAGCGGATGTCCGCTGACCGCGCTTGCCGATATGACGCTTCCGCTCTCGCTAATAAGTACCTGTACGCTGAAACGGCTCCGCCCGCTCGGACCGCCTTTGCGGCCGCCGGATATGCCGGTTTTGGCAGACTGGTTGCCTTACCGTTGAGCACTCCGCCCGATACGGTTTTGGGTGGTGGCGGTGGTGTTGGCTTCGGCTTAGGCGGTGGCGGTGGCGGCTCATCATCACCCGTGCCGCCGGTTGGGGCCGTACCCTTTCCGTCCGACAGACCGCCGGTTCCGCCGGTGTCCACAACGGTGGCTCGTGACGATTCAACTTTGGCTCCGGTATCAGAATCGCTTACTCCGAGTTTCGTCATGCGATCGAGACGCATTTCCTTAACCGGGTTCCTGGCGACGCTGATAACATCGGGGGGTTTTACCGGACTTTGCATGATATTCTGGATCAGCTCTTTACGAACGTCCACATCGGGTTCTTTCTGCTGTTCGGGCTTTTTCTCCGGCTCCGGCGGCGGCTCTTCGTCCGGTACCGGCACAGGCGCGACCAGGGTCGTCAGGGCGAGATCATCGCCACCCATACCGAAGTCTTTGCCAAAAAGGCTCACCGTCCACATCGTAAGCAGAGTGAATACGGCCAAAGCTCCAATTCCCAATAGGAACTGGCCCTTTCGGCGGTTTTCCGCCGAATTACTTTTAGATTCGACTAGTTGATCAAGCATCTTAATTCCTCCCTTTTTCCGGTGCCAATAGTAGGTCAAGGGTTACGAAAACTTAACTATTCATTTGATGATATGAATGCAACCTCACGTTGTAATCGCTTACCTCGCGACACTAACTTGAAATCACCATCCGTGCCTCGCTCAAAACACTCTGTGCTGAACCGACAGACTCTCGCCAATCGAACACAAAAAGTTCTACAAATCCCTTACCCGATTCAAAACGTCGGATCGAAAAAGGTAAAGCAAAGCGTAAATTGACCAGCAACGAAAAGAAGTCTAAAAGTTTAACCGGTGAAAGTCAAGAATAATTATCTCGATTTCAAGTTAATTTACCGATTTTTAAAAAATTTTATCGCCCGTCTGCTGATGATCGCGACGGGCAAGCCACGTCTCCTAACTGTTTCCCTCAGTTAAGCGGCGGGCTCGCCCGCCGGTGTTCAGTTTTATCGCGTGACCGGGCGACGCGTAACCGAGCGACGCGACGATGAGGCCAGTTTCTCACCAACCTGCGGCACGATAACCTCTTTTACACGCGATTCGCCGATCTTGCTCTGCCACCAGATCGCGATTGGGCTGGCGATTGCGATGGTCGAATAGGTACCTGTTATCGAGCCGACAAAAAGAGCCAGCGAGAAGCCGCGTAGCACCTCGCCACCAAACAAAACAAGCGCCAGAACAGCCAGAAAAACAAGGCCATTCGTGACAATCGTCCGCGACATGGTCTGATTGATCGACTGATTTGTAAGCGTGTAAAGCGATTGCCCGCGATGAAGCGTCAGGTTTTCTCGAATACGGTCAAAGATAACGATCGAGTCGTTCACCGAGAAGCCGACCAGCGTTAGTAACGCCGCAAGCACGGTCAAACTAATCTCCCACTGAAAGACCGAAAAGAACGCGAGCGTAATAAGAACGTCATGGAATACCGCGATAACGGCGCCGGCCGCATACGTCCAATCGTATCGGAACGCAATAAAGAGAAGAATGCCGACCAGACCGAGCAGCGTAGCGATTACGGCCTGATTACGCAGCTGTGCACCAGCTACCGGTCCGACCGAGTCCGTTCCGACGATCTTGTAGGCAGCGTTTGGATCATCGCCGAGGGCGGTCGCACCGGCTGCTTCCGGGCCAAAAGTATCAAGGGCCTTTTTCACGACGCAGCGTCCGGCTTCGTCGAGAGCCTTACCATCCGCGTCAATACAATCTTCGCGTTGTCCCAGATTGGCAACTTTGACGAGTATTTCGTCATTTTTGTCGGTCGAATCCTGGATCACGACTTCCCCAAGGTTCTGAGCCTGAAGAGCGGTTCTAACTTCGTCTGCCGCAGGCCTTTGCTTAAACTTAACCGTCACGACCGTACCGCCCTTAAAATCGACACCAAGGTTAAAGGCCTCTGTCCCGCCGGGCGAAAACTGACGGCCGATCGCCGACCCGAGTCCGGCGAGAAGAATAGCGATCGATACAAAGATCAGCGGCTTTCTGAGGCCCATCCAATCGACATTAATGTTCTTAAAAAGTTGCAGCATGTTTTTGCATTCGGAGTTCCAGCTTCATCTGGCCTCCGCGTTCGGCTTTGGAGGCCAGCTAAAAGCCGGAACTCCAAACAGCCTAAATACTAAGTGTCTCCATCTTTGTTTCACGTCGCGTCAACCACATAAAAATGGTGCGCGAGACGAAAACAGCGGAGAAAAGATTTATCAAAAGCCCGAGAACCAGCGTCACGGCAAAACCACGGATCGGTCCCGATCCATATAGATACAGAATCACCGACGACAGGATCGTCGTGATGTGTGTATCGATAATTGTAATAAAGGCACGGTCAAATCCCTGATCGATCGCGGACGGCACATCCTTGCCCAGCCCTAGTTCCTCACGAATACGCTCGAAAATAAGCACATTTGAGTCAACGGCCATACCGATACCGAGGATGAGTCCCGCGATTCCCGGCAGCGTGAGCGTCGATTTTATCGTGATCAGAGCCGCCAGCGTCAGCAGCATATTCAAGAGCAACGCGACAACCGCATTGATTCCGGAACCGCGATAATAAAAGAGCATGAAAATGACTATGAACACCAGGCCCGCCAGCGATGCCTCGACGCCGGCCTTGATCGAATCCGCTCCGAGACTGGGCCCGACGGTTCGTTCTTCCTGATACTCAACCTTGGCCGGAAGTGCTCCCGATTTTAGCGTCAGGGCGAGGTCTTCGGCGGAGGTTTTGGTAAAGCGGCCGGATATCTGGCCCTGATCAAAAATTTGCGATTTGATATAGGCCGCCGATTTAACCTCGTCATTGAGGACGACGCCCATATAGTTGCCGATATTCTTTCCCGTCCAGTCGCCAAATTTTGCCGCTCCGCCGGGCTTTAACGAGAATGCGATCTCAAAATCGCGATCACCGCCCGTCCGGGAGATGGCATTTGCCTCGCGAAGTTCGCTGCCATCTACGATTGCGGGATATTCGACGACAACGAACTGCTTCGGCTTGTTTGGGTCCGGCGTGCTCGCCGCAGCGGCCGATGGCTCGTCACGATCATGTATACGGAAGTACTTTGCGATTCGGCGGAACCGTCGCCACCGAGCGACTGTTTTGCGGCTTCTTCGGTCGGATATGTCGTCACCGGCTGCGGATTCGGAGCGCTGACGATCTTCATCAAAGCGAGGTTCGATTCGGAACCGATCAGGCTTTTCACGCGTTCAGGATCATCCACGCCCGGCATTTGCAGCAGGATCTGCCCGGACGATTCCGCTCCGTGTCTTTGCAGCGTAGGCTCTTTTACGCCAAATGCGTTGATTCGGCTCTCGATGATCTTGAGCGCTTGTTCGACAGCCTGTCGTTTGAGCAACTCCTGGGCCTGCACCGGAAGCGACCACGTTATGCTCGTCCCGCTTGCCGATTCCGTCCAGTTTGTAAAATCAACCTTCTTTTTTACTTCATCGATCACCGCCTGTGACTGCGCGGCATCGGAAAGCACCAGCCCGACCGAGTAATTGTTGTTCTCGGCAGTTATCACATTGCTCGTAGCTGGCAATTTCGCATCCTGAGCCGCACCTAGGGCTGCCTGGGCGTTGTTTTCCGTGAGCTTTTTTAGGTACTCGTCCGTCTTGACCCGCATCACGAGATGCGAACCGCCCTTGAGGTCGAGACCAAGGTTGATATTCTGGGCGAGCTTGTCCTTGATTCCCTGCCAGGTAAAATCAGCCGAGGTCGGAACCCGACGAGGCCCGAAGACAAGATAAATGCCCGCAAGCGTGATAGCGATGATGATCGCCGTTCTGATCCATAAACCGGTACTTTTCATTTTTTGGTCAGTGGTCAGTGGTCAGTGGTCATTGGTCAGTATTTCTGCCAACTGCCTACCGCCGACTGCCAACAATTTCCTATTCTGCTTTTTTGCCAACGATGGCAGCCTTTCCTATCTCAAGGAATGATTTTTCGGCGCTTTGAATAATAAAGCTCGTTTCCCTGACTTCCTTGATCGTCCCGATAACACCGCCATTCGTGACGACATCGTCATTTATCTTTAATGACGCGATCATGTCCTGAAGCTGCTGCTTCTGCTTTTTCTGCGGCATGATGACCAGAAAGTAGAAAATCCCGAAAATAAAGACGAACGGAAGCAGCGTCCAAATAATACTGCTGCTGCCGCCCGCGTCCTGAAACAGAAAGAGGTAAATATTCATGTTGTAATGCACGCCAGAAACGTAAACGCACATTATCGCAAAACGGCGGGGATTTATCAAAGGAGAGGAGCTATTTGGTTAAATTCTTTGCAAATTCAAGATATTTTTCGCTAGCGAGGCCTTTTTGGAGATCCGCAAGCACAAGATCCGTATCGTCCTGAATCATCGCACGAGTATTCAAACGTAGCCCGGGGAAAACTGTGCTTTCAATGATGCCCTCATCGTCAGGCACCATGCGTTTGTATTTGTTGCCCACGAGTTGGAACCAGTCAATCCGATCATCATGCACACGCCAGACGATGTATTCCTGAACGCCCTTTTGCTCGTACATCTCAAATTTGTCGTGCAAATCGTAGGATGCCGAGCTCGAAGCAATTTCAACAACCAATTCCGGAGTTCCTTCGAGATAATCCTTGTCGTTTACCCGCGATTTCCCGCCATATTTCTCTTTGATACGAAGCACGGCATCGGGCTGTGGCTCGTGCCTTTCGCTAATAATAAGGGTCGCGTTGTCGAGAAGCATCACTCCTTTCGTTGACAGGAAATAGAGTCCGAAGCAGCTCATTATAATGCTATGCGGCTCTCCATGATTCTTCACTCTAACTGGTGATGCCATATAAACGATTCCCGCTATCAATTCCGCCTTTACGTGTTCCGGCATTGCTTCGTAGCGGCGATGAAATTCCTTTTGCGTTAGATGGTCGCCGCTTTCGAGCGGTGGAATAAAGTCCTTATCGCGGAAATGCGGCTTGTGCGTCAGCGTTTGCGTATTCATGCCTTCTCATTATCAACTATTTTGCTTAGAAATTCACGTCGAAATTTCTGAAAACGGCCATTTTTTATCGCCTCTCGCGACCGCTTCATCGTGTCCATAAAAAACGCTACATTGTGATGTGAGATCATGATCGACGCCGTCATCTCGCCGGCCTGATAGAGGTGCCGCAAATAGCCGAGCGAATAACGCCGGCATACCGAGCATCCGCATTCCGGGTCGAGCGGGCCGTCATCGGCGGCAAATCTCGCGTTGCGAATATTGAGCTTTCCGCGTGATGTGAACGCACTTCCCGTCCGGCCGTTACGCGTCGGTATTACGCAATCGAACATATCGACGCCGCAATTGACCGCTTCGATCAGGTCTTCCGGAGTTCCAACGCCCATCAAATATCGCGGAGCGTCCTGCGGCATCTGCGGTGCGAGAAAATCGAGCACCTCGTACATCACCGATTTCTCCTCACCAACGCTCAAACCACCGATCGCGTAACCGTCAAATCCGATCTCGACCGTACGGTCGAGGCTTTCACGTCGTCAGATCGAGATGCCCGGCGCCTTGGATAATGCCAAATAATGACTGCTTGCCACTCAAGGGAGAACCACCTGCGTTAGCGGGTGGCCCGTACTCGGGGTGATGGGCGTCGGCATCCAGATCGAGCGTCCGACCACCCGCTAACGCAGGTGGTTCTCCCTTTTGAAGCTCATCAAACCGCGTCTTCGACCGCAAAGCCCAACGGGCCGTCATCTCTAGGCTGGCCCGTGTCCGTTCGTGTCCCGCGTCGCCGGGCGGGCATTCGTCAAAGACCATGACGATCTCCGAACCCAGAGCCGCCTGAATATCCATCGAGACTTCCGGCGACAAAAAATGCTTACTGCCATCGAGATGCGAACGGAATTCCACGCCTTCCTCAGACAGTTTCCTCAGATCGTTCAACGAAAAGACCTGAAATCCACCGGAATCGGTCAAAAACGAACGATTCCAGGAAGTAAACTTATGCAGCCCGCCCATCCGCCGCAGCGTTTCGACGCCGGGACGCAAGAATAGATGATATGTGTTGCCGAGGATAATGCGGGCGTCGAGTTCGTCCTCAAGCCATTCGAAACGAATGCCCTTGACCGCCCCCTGCGTTCCGACAGGCATAAAAACAGGCGTCTCGATAACCGAGCGCCTCGTCGTGATTATTCCCGCTCGCGCATTTCCGTCGTTCGCGGTGACTTTCCAGTCGATTGGATTCATTTTGAATATCGAAGGGGAACCTGAGTAACTGAAAAACTAGTTAGTAATTACTAATTGACAATTACTAATTATTTTTTAAACAGGCTTCTTGCCGACCAACGACCAAATATTCGCCGCCCCGACGGCCGTTTCAGATACTATCTTGCCTTCTTCATTAACGAGCACAGCCGATGGAGTACCAAACATGCCGAATCCGGCGGCGGTTTTATAGCCTTCGTCCAGAATTACTGGCGAGCCTAGTTGAAACTCCTCGTGCGCTTCTTTGTCGCCTTCGGAGAAAAGGACGAGAGTCCGGAGCAGTCTTTGCCCTTTGTCTTATCCCAATTCTTGAGTTCTTCCATCATGCTTGTGCAGAACGGACATGTCAGGCTCCAAAAAGTAACCAGGGTTTTTTTTCCTTTGAAATAATCACTGTCAATGATCTTTCCTTTTATATCCTGAATGGAAAATTGCGGGATGCTCTCGCCTATCTTGTTATGGCTGTGGCCATGACCATTGTCATGAGCAAAATGTGTAAATTCGCCGTTTAGATCCTCAGTCTTCAGTTGTTCGATCAGAGCGCGGATAGCATTATCACCAGCGGTCGCGTGACTCGCAACTCGCCCGTTTGCGTCCATCAGAATTACGGTCGGCGTCCATTGTGCCTTGACCGCGTCGGCGATCTCGCGCCGGTTTTGCAGCAGGATAGGACGCAGCGGGTCGTTGCCAAATTTATCAATATTGTCCTGTGCCTTTCCATTGCTGATGAAAACAAAATTAACTTTGCCAAGCAGGTCCTTTCGCCATTGATCAATCTCAGGTAGTAGAGCCTTGCACGGATTACAAGTCGAGCTGACGAAAAAGAACAACGTCGGTATCCGCTGCTCCTTGATCGTGGTCAGCGAAACAAGACTTGCATTGAGGTCATAAAGTTCAAAATCGGGAAAATGCCCCCCGATCGGCAGGCCTTCATGCGGATGCGTGACATCGTCACGCTCCACCTGGCTGCCGTCACGTGCTACCATCTCCATCAGTTCGATCCGGCGCATGATCTGTGTCTGCTGTTCGGAAATAGTTTTGAGAAAATAAACAACGGCCGCAAGCAGTGCGATAACTGCGATACCAATAACAATCTGCATAACTTCCTGGTTAGTACTAGTCAAACTAAGGCCCTGATTTCCCCGTCCGGCCGCTATCAAAACAATAGCGACGCCCAGCAGCACAACGTTTCGCAAAATGCTGTTCGTCCCAACGACCTCGCTGTGTATCTGCCCAAAACAATGGCAATCTAGGGCGTTGCCCTTAGCGAACTGATAGATCATTCCACCCGTAAATACCGCAAAAAGCCCCATTGCACCAATCGCCCCGAACCACGAAACCTCGACAAACAAAAGAGAGATCGCAATCAGGATCTCAGCGATCGGAAGCAAATATATTGAGATCGGGATCAACGATTTCGCCACACCGAAATCGATCAGTGCCTTTTCCGATCCCTCGCGGTCTATCAATTTGCCAAATGCCGCAATGCTAAAAACGGTAGCTAGCGCAACCCTGAGAGTGAATAGGAGTATTTCCATTCGGATCTAGACCGCCTCCTGAAGTCCAACCAAGACTCTTTCAACATCTGATGGAAAATCGAGCTTCATAAAATTCTCGCCAGGATAGATAGCAGCATCGCCACCCTCATCAGTGATGCCAACGTAGTTATTAGTCGAAAACGTAGCCTTATAGACCTTAAAGGGTATAAGCATATCCGGCTCATCGCTTTTTATACATAAAGCAAATCCTTCGCGTTTATAGGAGCCGACATCTGGAATCGTCACTGTAAATTCGCGGGACGCCGCGATTTCGCCGCTAACGATCTTTCCCGCCTCTTCGAGATTCCTTTTAAGGCTTTCAAATACTACAGTACTCATTTCAACAAATCCTCAATTATCCTTCGCAGATCTTTTGTCTCGTTAACCGTCAGATCATCTTTTTCAGCCTTTGAGTAAACGTCGAGAAAAATGATCCTATCGCGATGAACGATCCAGTAATAAATAACTCTAATTCCACCGCTTTTACCTTTTCCGAACGACCGCCATCGAACCTTCCGCAAGCCGCCGCTTCCTTTAATCAGTTTGCCAAAATTCGGGTTTTGGCACAAGAAATTCTGCAATTCAGCCAACTCGTCATCGCCGAGTCGATCGACAATCTTTTTCGTAAAGTCGCTTGTTTCCGAAAAACTTAATTTCATTTTGACTGCTGCTTAGCCTTATGCCTCTCCACCAATCTTATCGGCGTCCCAAAAAATCCAAACTCCTCGCGGAGCTGATTCTCGATATATCTTAAGTAAGAAAAATGCAGCTTCGATCCCATTTTGCCACCTGAAGTGAACAAAATAAACAGCGGCGGACGAAGCCCGGCCTGGGTCAGAAACTGAATCTTGAGCCTGGACATTCCACCTTTAACCGGAGCCGGCGTACCGCCGCCTTTGGGCTGTGAGATCGTCTCTTCAAAGAATTTATTGAGCCGCGATGTCTGAATGCGTAGGTTACGCGATTCGTTCGCCTGTTTAACGAGCGGCAGGATCTTCGCGACACGCTGGCCTGACAAAGCGGAAGTTGTAACGATCGGAGCCCAATCGAGGAACTTCATCGCCATCCGAAGCGTGCGTTCGAATTCGTAGATCGTGTTTGTTTCTTTTTCCTCGAGAGCATCCCATTTGTTGACGACTATTATCACCGAACAGCCTGAATCTACGGCGTACCCGGCGATATTGGCGTCGAGATTTGTCACGCCTTCGACGGCGTCGATGACGATGATGGCGACGTCAGCGCGTTCGAGCGATTTGCGGGCCATGATGACGGAAAGTTTCTCGGCCATCTCGGTCGTTTTGCCTTTTCGCCGAATTCCAGCCGTGTCGATCAGCGTATAATCCTGCCCGTCAACCGTCAGATGCGTATCGATCGAATCGCGCGTCGTGCCGGCGATCGGCGAAACGATCACGCGTTCCTCACCAAGCAATTTATTAAGAAGCGAAGATTTACCGACGTTCGGCCGGCCGATTATCGCAAGTTTGATGTCCTCGTTCTTTTCTTCCTCGACCGCATCTTCGAACTTAAGATGATCAAAAACCAGATCCAGCAGATCGCCGACTCCGGTTCCATGTTCAGCCGAGATCGGAGCGATATCAAAGCCGAATTGATAAAACTCGCCCGCTTCGTTCTCGACCGTGCGCGATTCGCATTTGTTGGCGGCGATGATGATCGGTTTGCCGGTATTTCTGAGCAAAACACCGAGTTCCTCGTCCAGCGGAATTACACCGGCACGCGAATCGAGAACCCAAATGATCGCCACCGATTCGTCGATCGCAAACGAGGCTTGTTTAAAGATATTCGACGGAATAATTGCCTCATCATCTGGGACAATACCCCCGGTGTCGACGAGCCGAAAGGTCTTTGCCTTCCAATCAACATCGCCAAACATACGGTCACGGGTTATGCCAGGTTCATCGCCGACGATCGCCTTGCGGGCGCCGACCAAGCGATTGAACAACGTAGATTTTCCGACATTTGGCCGGCCAATGATTGCAACCAATGGTTCTGGCATAACCATTGATTTTACTTATGTAGCGTCGGCGTGACAAACCGGTTGCTTATTCCGTTAAAAACAAAGTCGGTAAAGCCAGAGTTTTTATCCTTATTGTTGGAAAAATAAACCTGACTGAAAGAGCTTATATATTGATATACTTGGAGGGCGGCTGTGATCCTTCCGACGGCCAATTTAATAATCTACCATTCATCATGGACCAAATGAAACCACGCTTTTCTATAATAGTTCCTGCCTATAATGAAAGCCGACTTTTGCCGCGGCTACTCGATTCTATCCGCATTGCGGCAGCAAGATTTGATCGCGACAACGTAGAAGTGATCGTCGCCGACAATCTCTCTACCGACGACACCCGAAGAATTGCCGAATCAAATGGGTGTAAGATCGTTTCCGTAACAAAGCGTCGCATTGCCGCGTCGCGAAACGGCGGAGCAACTGCGGCGAATGGCGAGATACTATGTTTTATCGACGCCGATTCCGAATTGCATCCTGACACTTTTTTCAAGATCGATGAAGCAATGAAAAATAACTGCATCGTCGCCGGTGCGACCGGTGTTTATCTTGAACGGCTTTCGGTCGGGCTGATGGCTACGTATCTCATGATGATGCCGATGCTCTTGGTTACCGGAATGGATACCGGAGTCGTCTTCTGCCGCCGGGAAGATTTTGACGCGATCGGCGGATATAACGAGGAACTATACTTCGCTGAGGATGTTGCGTTTCTCTACTCTCTAAAACGGCTTGGCTGGACTCGGAGGCAAAAGTTGACGAGGCTTTATGGCGTTAAAGCTCTCGGATGCACGCGAAAATTTGACGAGAAAGGCGACTGGCATTATTTCCCGATGATCGCTAGGTCGTTGACAGTTCTACTCAAGAAAGGATGGTCCGTGTTTATCAAACAGGACGATATTCCGAGCCTGACCAATTATTGGTATCGACCGGGGCGTTAACGCACCCCATCGCCTGAATTGTCCTATATTCAGTTTTTCAGACGCAAAAACGGCGTTCTGACATGGTAAATTTATGTTCAAATCTGCTCGCCTTGAGTTTATTTCCCTATTTGTGATCTCGGCCTGGTGTTGTTCGGCAACGTTTGCCCAAAATCCGACGCCGAGGCCTTCGCCACCACCGCCGAGTCACGCAGATATTCTCAGGGGTGAGTATGGCCGATATCGTGCGAATAACGATCTACTTTCTTACAACCTCGACATTCGAATCGATCCGGACAAAAAATTTGTAAACGGAAAGAACACGATCCGTTTCAAAATGATCAGTGACGATTCGAGGATACAACTAGACCTATATGACAACCTCAGTGTGGATAAGGTCTTGCTCGGATCGAAGGCGCTGAAGTACACTCGCGATTCAGGAGCCGTCTTCGTCGATTTTCCGCAAAAGCTAAAAGCCGGAAAGGTCTATTCGATAGATTTCAGCTATTCGGGCACGCCCAAAACGATAGGGCGATTTGGCGGTTTTACATTTTCGACCGACCCGAAAGGCCGGCCGTGGATATTCACCGCCTGTGAGGGCGAAGGTGCGAGCATTTGGTGGCCGAATAAAGACACGTGGCACGACGAGGTCGAGAATATGAAACTCAGCGTCGCGATCCCGAGCGATCTCGTCGACGCCTCGAACGGCAGATTTTTAGGAAAAAAAGATCTCGGCGACGGCTACACGCGTTGGGATTGGATGATCAATTATCCGATCAACAACTACAACGTATCGGTCAACATCGGCAAATACGAGCATTTCTCGGACAAGCATAACGACCTGACGCTCGACTATTACGCTTTGCCTGAGGATCTCGAAAAGGCAAAGGTTCAGTTTGCCCAGACCAAAGGAATGCTAAAGGCATTTGAACATTATTTTGGCGAATATCCTTTCACAAAGGATGGTTTTAAGCTCATTCAGGTTCCCTATTCAGGCATGGAACACCAAAGCGCGGTCACGTACGGCAACCGTTTTGCCAACGGCTATCTCGAACGCGACTGGACAGGCGTCGGTATCTCGCCGAAGTTCGATTTCATCATCATCCACGAAAGCGCCCATGAATGGTTTGGCAACGCGGTTTCTGCGGCCGACCGCTCGGATATGTGGATACAAGAAGGCTGGACGACGTATCTCGAATGCCTGTTTGTCGAATACACCTACGGCTACGGCGATTACCTCAAATACACAAACGCCTATAAAACAAAGATCCGTAACACGCAGCCGATCATCCCCAAACGTGGCATAAACGCTACGCCGCCTGCAGATCAGTATTTCAAAGGCGCGTTGTTCCTGCACACGCTCCGCAGCGTCGTTGATGATGACAAAAAATGGTTCGCGATGATCCGCGATTTTTATCAAGACTTTAAATATCGGAACATCATGACCGAGCAGATGACGGCATTTTTCAGCCAGCGCATGGGCCGAGATATGAAGGCGGTTTTCAATCAGTACCTGCGTCGCACCGCCGTGCCAAAACTCGAACTACAGATCCTCGATATCACCGGCCGCATGTCATACCGCTGGATAGCCGATGAACCCGATTTCGACATGCCCGTAAAGGTCGGGACAAAAAACACCTGGACCGTCATCTATCCGACGACGATATGGAAATCAATGGACACGGCAGTCAGGCTCGAGGATTTTCAGGTCGCGACCGATCTGTTTTATGTTGAATTCAGTAAGGTCGAGGCGGAGATGGAGTGACTGGAGTGGCAAACCCGACTGGAGCGCAAGCATCCCTGCTTGCCACGCTGCGGCTTCCGCAGTGTTACGACGATAAATATTTTCAACCTGAATGGATTTCGGGAAGTAAGGGGCCGAAGCGGCTGCTGGCAAGCAGGATGCTTGCCGCTCCAGTCAAGCTCAGCCTTTTTGAAATTCATACTCGACCCGCACGTTGAGTGCTCCGGCCGCAACTTCGGGCCTTATCTTAGTAGCTTTCATCCGCAGCGTACCGCGTCCCTGCACTGGAAAGCCGAATGAGACCTTTTCAAGACTCACAATCTCGATCGGATTTAGCTTTTTGTCGATCGAACTCTGGATCAGCCTCGCGATCACCGAACCGCCTATGCCGCCGGTTCCGTTGAGATTGACGCTTAAAACCTTTACACGCCCAACCAGTTTTTGCGTGTTCTGGTCAAATTCGAGATCGAGATTTGACTCGGCCCAACCGGCAAATTCCACACAGCCGACAAACGGCGGAGCGTAATTGCCGGTGAACGCCAGCGGCACATAAATCTTGCCCTCGCGAAATCTCACCGCCGTCCTGACGCCTTTCATTTCGCGCAAAATCTTAACCGATTCGGTGCAACGGGAATTTTCACCGCCGAGACGCCGAGACGCTGAGGAAAAAGGTGAAAAGCCAAAACGCAAGACTTCCGAATTATTTTGACTTTTTATTTTTGAATTTTGACTTATCAAACTCTGCGTCTCCGCGCCTTTGCGGTTAAAATCCCCGGCCATCGAAAACTCCGGCGGTTCAAAATTCTGAAAAACCGAATCAAGCAGCGAATCAAAAAACGCCTCGTTCAAGCTGATCGTCACCTCTGCCTTTTGAGCACTGACAAACGAAACGAGAGACAAAATGCCCAGAATCGATCCTAACAACTTTTTCATACAACACCGCCTCTATTAATATCCTTGAATTCAAGATCTAACCTGATTATAGACGAAAGAATACCTTTGCGGGTTGACCACAAACGTAATGGACACAATAAAAGACGAACAACTTCTGAATCAAATCAAATTCAACTTTGATGAAATAACAGCTCTTCACAGAGTTTTCATCGGTTTTGAAGAAGACTTCGTTTATCGCTTTTACCATCAGAGTTTCAAAGTCTTCGGAGCTGTCGATTTAATAAAAGAAGCAAAGGACTTGTTTGACAAGATTGCGCCGGAAGGTTGGCTTCTTAACGACTGGTATTGCCAAATCACCGAGGAGGCGCTGGGCAAAAAATTTCATTCCGGAACTAATTCGGTTTGGCTTGTAGAAACACGTCCAATTCTCGAGGCCTTTTGGCATTCTAAATATTTTCTCGATCAAATGATTGTTTCTGGCGGGGATTTGGATCACGCTCCTCGAATGTTGCCAAGCGGTTGGGCGGCAGTTCTGTATCTATATAACATTCGATAATCGTTTACAGCCCGCTCCTAACAATGTCGTGAAGTCTAAGAAGGCCGATGCATCGCAACTCATCATCAACGACCGGCAAAACCGAAATCTGCGACGGACGGTCTTCCATGATCCTCAGAGCCTCAAAGGCGAGCATTTCGGGCGAAACGGCGGTGGGCGATGCGGTCATCATGTCAACGGCCGTCAAAGCGGAAAAATCATCGGGCGACGTGCGTTCGATCGTGCGGCGCAGGTCGCCGTCGGTGACTATGCCGAGAAGTTTGCCGCTGTCGTCAACGACATTCACAGCCCCCAGCGCGTGCGTCGATATCGCTTTGACAACCGATAACCAACCGGCAGACGGCATAATATTGGGGCTCGGATGCATCAGATCAGCGACCCTCAAGGTCAGTCGTTTGCCGAGTTGGCCGGCCGGATGATTGGCCGCAAAATCCTCCTCGGTCATTCCCTTCAATTCCATCAATGCCATCGCGAGCGCATCGCCAATGGCGAGGGCAACTGTCGTCGAGGCCGTCGGAGCGAGATTCAGCGGACACGCTTCTTTATTGACCGAAGCGTCGAGAACTATGTCCGATTGACGGGCAAGCGCTGAATGGACATTGCCGACGATCGAGATAATTGACGAACCTCGCTGTTTCAGCGATGGCAAAATACCGATGATCTCATCCGTTTCGCCGGAATTACTTAACGCGATCAAGACATCAGCTTTCTCGACGACCCCCAGGCCGCCGTGAATCGCGTCCGATGGATGAAGAAAAACCGCCATCGTCCCCGTGCTGGTCAATGTTTGAGCAATCTTTTGGGCAATCACGCCCGATTTGCCGATGCCGGTGACGACGACCTTGCCCTTGCAGCCAATCAGTATTTCGAGAGCATTTCCGACGCTCGAACGATCGAGATTCGCCGCCGCACTCGTGATCGCATCCGCCTCGATCTTCAGGATATTTACAACTTTTTCGTAAGCTTCTGTCACTATTTTCTGCGTCTGGACGGTTTTATGAATCTTCAAAACGATCCGCCAGCGACCGTTTACGAGCTTCCATATCTTATCAGATTGTATGCTCCAGCTCCCCGCGCGACGAAGCCCACAACAGCGCAAACAGGATTCACCGCGATTACCGCGAAATGAAACCATCACACGAAGCCGCAGGCCACGAAGAACCTCTAATTGTCCCGATCCGTTTCCTCGCCAGAATGGCGGTGCCGAGGATCTAATATCGCTAGAAAACCGCTGAGTCTAGGCCGCTATCGGCATTTCCAGCCGTCGCGTTCTCGGGATCTCCTTCGATCTGATGCCGCGAATCTTGTCAGCATCTAGCGTAGCTATAGCGACAGTCTCGCCATCCCAAGTGAGGAATTCTAAAGTAAACCCCTTCCCATTTTGATGAACGAGCATCACCGTCCCTACGTCACCGGCTTTTAGGCCATGTGCGGGAATATCTTCTAATAGTTCGACTTGATCTAATTCGTCTATCATCAAAACCTCCTGATCAGTGAGGGAATGCGGAAATAAATCGCGGAACCTCAGATCCGGTGTCGAAAAACCATGCCGACAGCACGGTCGGTGACCGGCCACACGGCGTTCTTATTTCACCAACCACATTGTAACACAGGCCAAAATCCGTGGCTGCGACAAATACCGCGTCGTAATTTGCGGCGTGTTCGGTAAGAGATTCCGCGAGAACCTGCCAGTTTTCCTGAGTGAAACCAAACCGTTTGAAGAACACGGCCTTCGTACTACCTCTCGGATGCGAATCCGAAAGGAGGTAATCCGCGATCTTCTCGCGAGCAATGAAGGCTTGTTCAAAATTTGGCAGTTTCATAATTGGAAATTATTCTACCCTCACAAAATCCGTCCCCGTTCTTCCGAATGTCTCAGGATGATACATTTCCTCAGCCTTTGCCGGTGGGACGACGAATTGGCCTGGGGTTGTGGCGCGGGTGACGTAGGAATAATTGTAAACGCCTTCCCAGAGCAGGCCGGTGAAGGCCTCGGCTCGTTCGTCGCGGAAGTTTTGGTGTTCGAACCAGTTTTGACGCCACCAGTAATAGTTGCGGCCCATCGATCGGCTGCCGACTTCTAGAACACCCGTGGTGCCGCCGTCGCCGGGGATCGATTCCGTTACGGCGAGGCCGGGATTGAGGATTTCTAGCCCGGCAGGCAACGGATCGACCAAAGCGACATGATAACGCCGTGCCTGCGCAACCATCGTCAATCTCACGCGAACCCTCGCTCCCGCCTTGATCGTCCAGCTTCCGTCGGCATTTTGTTTGACGTCGTCCTTATCATCGACAGCCTCGTATTTCCTGAGCACGGTGAAACCGTAATCCGCCGGATCGAGTTTCAGGTTCTTCGGGGCGTACTTCATACCGATTCGGTAATACAGCCGTCCGGCCCCTTGTTTGTCGAGGATCAGGTTCGAGGTTCCGCCCTGATCGACGAGGTACGGCATCGGAATGTTGATCTCGTTCGAGTCGATTGACCTGCCCTTGAATGCTTGTTCGCCCGCGTACGTATTACCAAGCCAGACACGCGTCACAAAATCAGGCGTGACTTTTTCAAACGCGTTGAAATACTTGTCCATTGCCAGTAGAATGAACACATTCTCCTGCGTATTCGACCAAGCACCTTTAGTACGATGAGCGAGCAGCCCGCGGACGAGTTTTGGAATTAGGTCTTCCGACTGGACCGCAAGCGTCCCGCTTGCCGCTCTAACTTTTATAAGAGCCTCAAGCAAAACACCATCAGCACGTCGATTCGAAGCCATTATCAGCCAGCCGCCGTCACGATAATCTGTGACAAAATTCGCCGTCGCGGCAGTCTCGGTCGTGCGGTTGATCAGGAATCGAACGATATTTTCGACATCGGTTTTCGATCCGGTATCATTCGCGAGCACGGATAGAAGCCAGCCGAGAGCTTCGAACGGCATTTTTGTGTTGTAGATGGCCGAGCTTTGACCACCCGCTGACGCAGGTGGTTCTCCCTGACTGCCGGGCGACGCTACTCTAGCCTCCGCAAGCAATTTCTTCGCCTTAGCTACATCCTTATCACCCATAAGGTCGCGGATGTAGAGGCCGTAGGCCGAGATCGTCCAGCGGACTTCGGGTGAATTTTTGTACCATTCATCGAAATGCTTTTCGACGTCCTTGAGGTATGGCTTGGTCTTGTTGAGCATTTCGTCGGGCACCTTGTAGCCTTTCTGCTTGGCGAGAGCCAGAGCGTGGGCGACGTGGATCGTCAGGAATGGGTATTCATAACGCTCCTTGTCACGCTTCCAAAGCCCAAAGCTACCGTCGTTTCGCTGACGCGACTGCAGTATCTCGATATCGCGTTTGTAATACGATTCGAGCTGCTCCTTGGTCGGCATATCTTTGGCCTTGAAGGCTCCGAGTACGTCACGCATCGCGGCAATCGAGATCATTCGTGACGATATCTGCTCCGAGCAGGCGTACGGATAATTGGTCAGATAGATGAACGCATCGGTCAGTTCCTGAAGCTGCGTCGAGCTAGTCGTCACCTCAAGCCCGCCAAACTGCGGATAAACATCGCCCGGCGTCTGAACGGGCTGGATGATCGTCCCGTTCTGATCGGTCGTACCATAAGTCGCAAAAGCCTCGGTCGTCGCCGGAGTCCAAACCGGCAGCGAAATCTCAGCCGCATCGCTGAATTTGCCGCTTGAGACTGCAAATTGGAATCTCGCCGTGCCGGCCTTGACCGTCGAAACCGGAAAACGCACCTCCGCACGGTCGTTGGCTTTGACGACAACACGTCGGCCTGCGGTCGAGTCAGTACCGGCTGCGGTAGCGGGCGGGGCTTTCTGTGGCGCGGCCAAGTCCCCACCCGCTACCGCAGGTGGTACTGACCCCGTGAGCGTCGCATTCGTCGCCCTCACGGCGATATCGACGGCCATGTCTTTGTCGGTTTGATTCTGGATCACCACCGGAAGATCGGCTTTGTCGCCGAAGTTCATAAACCTCGGAGCCGACGGCCGAACCATCAGCGGCTGTTTGGCGGTGATGTTCGATTCCGATTTACCAAACCGCTTGCCCGTATCGACCGCAACCGCCGTAATGCGATACCGCGTCAGATTATCCGGCAGTTTTACATCAACCACCGCCCGGCCATTCGAATCGGTGCGAACGGCTGGCGAGAATTTCGCCAAGGCATTAAAATTCTGACGGAGATTGATCGGAGTATCCGGCTGCACCTCGCCGCCATCTGCCTTAAACTCATTACGCGCCTCGGCTTTCTTAGCCATTGGAGCCATCATGCCGCCCGCCACGCGGCTGGAAACCGTCATGGGGGCATCCGCATCCATCGCCAGAGACCCGGTTTGTCGTTCAGCAGCCGGCGGTGGCGGCGGAGCCTTCACGTCATCCGGGTTTCCAAGCAGCACATCCTTCCGCGAATGATAATCCGTCGTTCCGGTCGAACGCACGGTGTAAAACGTGTCCAACGGATTCCCGATCACATACCGTGACAAAGCAAGCACGCTCTCGTCCACCACGATAACCGCAACTTCACTGTTTGCAACAGGTTCGCCGCGATTATCTTTGACCTCGATGTTGACCTTGGTCTCGCCGCCGGGGACGAGGGTTTTGTCGACCGGTTCGCTTGAGACGGTAAGTTTCCGCGCGGCGGTTGAGATCGACAGGTTCAAATTCCCGCTCGCAAATGCCGGACGCGTCGAAGCCTGGCCATTTGCAAACATCAGCGGCGAACCATCATCCTTAGTCCTCGGGGCAGCCCCAACTAGATCAACCTGAGCATAAATATTCGGCAAATACTTCTCTTCGAGCTGAATTTTCAGCGTGATCGACGAGTCCTTCATCGAAAACCGCTCGGTCTTTACGATCCCCTCACGCCGCAGCGTCAGAACGCCTTCGGCCGGTGTGAATGGCGCGATCACGAGCAACTCGGCAACATCGCCCGGTGCAAAATCTTTCTTCGAGGGAATGATTTGAACCTCTTCCTGCTCGACATTGCGTTTCGGCGGCTGTTTTCCGCCGGGAACCCAGATGGTCAGTTCACTCTCGTTAAAGCGTTCTCGGTCATCCATCACCGTTGCGGTGATCGTGTAACGACCGCCTTGTTTTGCGATAAATGAACATTTGGCAGAAGACCCAGTCGCTATCGCTCCCGGTTCTGACCCGATGGACTTGACCGTACAGTTTTGCTCATCGATGACCCTTTCGCTCCATGTGCCCTTGTCGAAGACCCAGTCTTTCAAAACCGCCTTGATCTCGGCGTCCCTTCCGGCGACGAGCTTTCCGTCGAGGTCGGAAACTATCGACTCCACCTCAATTTTTTCGCCCTTCTGAACAAAAGTTCGCGGTGTTTTAATGCCGATATACAGCGACGCCGGATGCACAAGCAGCGAAGTTGTGCTCGACCACGTCTGCCGGTTTACATCCATCACCGACGAAGCGGCTGTGATCGTATACGGACGCGGCGGTTTGACCGATTCGAAATCTACTTTAAGCAAATGTTTGCCGCCGGCGTCGGTAACGCCCTTAAACGATTGTGACGAACCGCCGTAATATCCACCGCCGTAAAAATCGCCTCTCCACCACGGCGTCCACGTGCCGAATGTATAATCGTCGCGGTTCGGCGGCGTGAAACTCGTCGGCGTCGCGGTTACGGTCCAATTTGTGTCGGCATTCGCGAGACCGCCGCCGGCGTAATATTTGGCCTCGACCGAGACAAGGGCCTTGCCGCCGACAAAATGAGGAGCCTCGGTCTCGACCTTGCTCGTCACTTCGAACTCAGGACGACGAAATTCCTGAATCTGGAATTGATGGCCATGCGTGTCGCCCGGGAGCGAACTGGTCGTCGACAAATCTATACGTGAATAACCGAGATTCGCGTTATCGGGCAGAGTAAATTTGAAATCAAACGCTCCAAACGCATTCAGGTTCGCGGTTCCCTTTGCGATCTCGTTATTTCGAGGGTCTTTGACCGAATAGGCCAGGCCGCTCGCCGCATCGCCTAGTCCCTCGACATCACCGAGCTTGCCGCCGGTGACCTTGCGAATGTAGCCCTTAACCGCTACCTCTTCTTTTGGCTTGTACATCTTGCGGTCGTCAAAAACGAACCACCGCAGATAGTCGCTCTCGCCCTTTTTGTACCAATTTCCAACGTCCTGCCAGTAATAATCGGCATTCTCCGGTAAAAACGCCACGTCCTTTCCGCGTCTGGCGATCAGCAGATTCTGCCCGGCCCGCGATGACGCCTCGGGAAGCTGTAAGCGAAGAATGCCGTTCGCACCGGTCTTGTCCGTCTGGGCCTCGGTTATAGTCTCGGTTTCTGCAGCCGAGCCGTCTTCATTGACCGACTCGATCTCGCCCGCACTCGGTCCACCCGCACCGGTGATCCATTCCCAAGCTCTCGCGAGAAAACCTCTTTCTTCGCTGCCCACTGCCAACTGCGCACTGCCCACTGCCCTCCCATTCGGAAAGATCGAAAGATCGACGCCCGCGAGCGATTTGCCGGTTTTGAGATCGGTCGCAAAACCTACAAGCTCTGTATTATCGACAAATGCGTCCAATCCGATCTGCGTCGCCTGGAGCCAGGTGAAAATTCTGGTCTGGTCATTCTTGTCGCGCTTGACCGTGGGTTCGATATCGACGATTACGTTGCCAAATCCACCGTCAAGTGCCGACGAAGTATCTATCGCGCGTCTCGACCATCTCATCCGGCTTGGCCTGGATCGGAACAGTCTTTTCCGAAACAAGCTTTCCGGGAATCGCCGGACGTTTTCCGTCGTCGTAATTGAGGCGGCGAACGTATTCCTGAAACTGCGGCCAATTCTCAGGTTTGACCTGATAGAGCTTAACTTTCGCCGCTTGCGTGATTCGTTGAGTAGATCGAGAATGCCGCCTTAGCATTCGGGTCCATGACGGTCATAAAGCCGCCCTGCGCATATAGATTTGTCTCCGCCGAACCGACCTTGATCGTCACCGTGCCATTTTTGCCCAGTTTCTGGCCGAAAATATCGGAAATGCTCGCGTCAACCGTGATCGTGTACGTTGTGCGGCCTTTTTTATAGCCGTTGATATAGACGCCGTTGCCTGAGGGATAAATGCTGAGCCCCTCGACCGCCGGCTCGATCTTTATCATGTCCTTGGTAAATTTCGAGGCGTCAATGGGGTTATTAAATTCCAGATTCCAGTTAGTAAACGGGGTACAGTTCTGATTGTTTCTCCAACCACAATAGCCGCCGTTTAGCTTCAACGCGGTGTAGGTCTGAAACCCGAACGCCTGTGTCTGCATCGTTGTTATCGGCCCTTCAGCAGACGCAGTTCCCTTTTCAACGACAACCTGTATCGATGATGCCGCCGGAAGAGCGTCGGCCGTCGAACCATCGGCATTTACCGCACGAAAAACAAGCCACCGCTTAGGCTGTGGCTGGCTGGAATAATAGGCGATTGTGCTGTCAGCCTTGATCTCCGCCTCTGTCGCAAGCCGCGTAGCGATCCGTCGCCCGCCGGATGTGACCGAGATGGTTCGCATGACGGCGTCAGGATTGATCTCCTGATCGAACGAAAGATACATGAGAGCATCACGCCGCGTTACGCCGCCATTCGGAGCCATCTGTACGACCTTTGGCGGCGGCGTGGTGAATGTCCATGTAAAATCTTTGGCGAGAACCTGTCCGGTCGCCGATTTTGTCCCGGCAGGAACGCGGGCTGTAAACTTTGTCGCCATCGGAAAACGCTTTGTCGTGTCGAACATCAACGTTTTCGTCCCCAGCCAACGCCAGTTCCCCTCGACCTGCGGAGTTAGTTCGACGGGCGTGACTTTCGCGGCCTGCTCTTGCGAGGTTACCGCGACCATCGGCTGCGAAAACGTCACGTTCAGATCCGGGGCGAGCGGCACCTCGCCCTCGGGCGACCAGCGAATGACCTGTAGCGTCTGACCCGAAGTATCGATCTTCGGCGTTCCTCGCTGATCGTCAGCAGGAAACTTAACCGGAATCTTATTACCCGTTTTCGGTGCCGGTAACGAGCCGATTCGCTTGGCAAAATCAGTCTTATCGTCCTCCGCCGCCTTTATTTCGGGGATTCTTTTCAAAAGATTGGTTCTATCGCCCTCGGCCAACGGATCGGTTGGCGCCAACGCCTGTTTCACGCGCGTCTCCGCCCCTTCCACGCCTTCACTGAGCTTGAATTGCAGTCCGCCGGGCACATCTTTCATTCGCTCTTCCATAGCTTTTCCCAATACCTGGGCATCTACCTTGGCCGCGGGTGCAATAAATGTAAAATATATCGACAGCAATAGGCCCCAGGTCGTCAGTTTTTTCATTGTTGATCCTTCCTGTGAGAATTTCATATTCATTTTAGCTTATGTTCTTTTGGGCGGCTAACGGTTTTTCCGAAAACGGCCGTTTACGATTGTTGAACGATCTGACTTGGCGAAACTTGCGATTCCGATTACGAAGCGTCCGATTTGGCTATCAAATATTTTGTTTTTCCTGTTATACTGATTCGGAATTTGCAACTTTGCGTTTTCGGCTGTCGTAAGGGGATTTGGCAATTATTTGGTAACACATTTTTGAGGAGCGATTAGATAAAATGGGACTTTGGGCGAGATTCAAACGAGTATTCTTCGCAAGTACGGGAGCGGCTCTCGACAAAATCGAGAACCCCGAATTGGTGCTGCAGCAAACGATCCGCGATATGCGCGACCGCGTGCCGGAATTGAATAATTCCGTCGCACAAGTTATGGCGACCGAGCGGCTCCTGCTCAAACAGAAGGAAAATCTCTCAACTCAGGTCGTCGATCTCGATTCCAAGATAAAGGCCTCGGTAAAAATGGGCCGCGACGACATTGCAACGGCCTATATCGGCCAATTACAGCAGGCCCAGGTTGATCTCGAACGCACGGGGCGCAGGCTGACCAGGCCCAGCTTTCTTCGAAACAGGCGTTGAAGGCACGAGACAACTACGTGCTGAATATGAAAAAACGCAGTGCCGAGGCAATGCAGCTTATCTCCGCCGCCAAACAGGCAAAACTGCAGGAGCAGCTCGCCCAGACGATGGACACGTTTAACATCGGCGACGACGCTTCGACGTTTAACGAGATGCGCGAAAAGATAGACCGTCGCGTTGCCGCCGCCGAGGCAAAATTGCAGCTCGGCTCAGCCTCGGTCGATTCGCAGATGCAGGATATCGAGCGTGAAGCGATGGACATTCAGATGCAGGACAAACTGCTCGAATACAAACAGCAGATGGGCATGCTCGGTCCCGGAACGCCGCCGGAAAGCAAGCAGATTGCGGCAAATTCGGACGTGCAGGAAGCCGAGGTTCTTGATTCTTCGATACTGGATGAAACAAACCAAAAGAGTCATTCAAACTAATATCTGAGCCATGCTCTACCTGCAATTTACCGAGACACCGCGTTTTATTAAGCAGGCATCAAAGATTCTGGACGAGAGTCAGTTTGAAAGATTGCAGCTGTTTTTGATAAAAAATCCCGAAAAAGGAGTTTTCATCCAGAATTCAGGCGGGATTAGGAAATTAAGGTGGGCGTCATCCGGACGCGGAAAACGCGGTGGATCAAGGGTTATCTACTATTTTGCAATTGCCACGATAGGATCTTATTATTGGATATTTACGCAAAAGGCGAGAAAGCGGATCTAAGTTATCGAGAGATCTCTGATCTTAGGTCGGAACTCGAATCGTGGCTCAAAGAGATATGAAGGTTATAAGTAGGGAAATTAGTTTTGACGAGAAAGGGCGTCGGGTCACGACTTTCGCTCTTGAAGGAGTTAGGCGGCCTCCCAAATCAGTTTATGCCGTCTGCGTCAAGGTTGACGATCCCGATCATCTGACCATGTCAAAACTTTATCGCATCGACGTTTCCGGCGAATACGCGGCTCTCACCGACAATCAGGGAGAGGTTTCGGTCTACCCTCTGGATTTTTTTGTGCAGCTTCCGCTTTCGCGAGTTACAAAAACTCAGATCGCGGCCGCTCTTAGCATTTGAATTATTTCTCATTTTTTTAATGGCTGATCTAGCAAAATACCGGCAGGACATCACAAAATTTGACCAGAGCTATGCGAAAGCGGCTCTAAAGGAGCCTGTAAACTTTTGGGGACTCGCCGGTTTTTTTGTGGCCGCAGCCTACACTGGCAGCGTCATTCCGCTGCTCATCGCCGTGATTTGCGAGCTGTTATATGTCCTGATCGTGCCAAATCTGCCGATTTATCGCCAACTGGTTCAAACCCGTGAAAAACAACGCCGACTAAAGGAATACACTGACGGTCGCGAAAAACTGATCAAATCCTTCACGCCGCGCGAGCGTGAGGCCGTCGAGTATCTGCGATGGTTAAAGGACAAGATTCAGGACAATTACAATAAATTTACCGGAGCCGGCCAGTTGCCGAGCAATCTCAAGGCCCTCGACCAGCGGTGGGAAGATTTCGTCGATCTGCTCGACGTTTACCGGCGCCGCAAATCGCATCTCAAATCGATCAACCGCCAGGCCGTTCACAATCAGCTTTCCCAGGCGTTCCGTGCCATGGAAAGCGCAGGTGACGAAAAAACTAAACGCATCCAGCAAACAAACGTGGAGATCCTCAAACGCCGCATCAACTCATTCGATGAGATCGAACGCAGCGTAAAACTCGTCGAAGGCCAACTGCAATCAATCGAAAACTTTTTCAGCTACCTAAACGACGAGATCGTCACGATCTCGACACCCGAGAAATTCTCGCTCCTCGATTTCGAGCAATTGTCTGATTCGATAGCTATGACCAAGCAAATGCTCGACGCAACCGCCGACGAAGTCGGGGCATTGGATACGTACAATCGCGAGATGGGGAATCTGGAGTTGCTGCCGGGAGCAAAATAGCTACGGCCCTAACGAAAAAACTCGTCAGAGGGAACAATAACGAGTTGCTTCATTTCCTTTTTGATGATCTCAAAATCATCAACATCTGCTGTAACAATGAAGTTCTTGCTTTTGACTGCAAGACGAGCGATCAAGGCATCCATGCGCAGAGTCTTGAGTTTTGATTCCTGCGCGAGCTTATTAGTGTACATTCGATTTATCGCTTTGCCAGTTTCCCAAAAATCAGCTTCGGTCGGCGATAAAATACGATTTGCCCTATTAAGTCCGTCCCGCCATCGAGAGTATTTTTTCACCTCACTTCGGTCTGTCGAAGATGAGATGAGTTCGAAAAATACAATCGACGCAAAAAAGGCCGAATGATAAAGTTCTTCGACCTCAGTGCTGTGTTCAATTACTGTACTAGTGTCGAAAATCGGTCGGCTTACCATACTTTGCAATTCTGTCCCGTAGAGCCTGCATAGCCTCGCGAGTGGCGTCCCGCAATTCCTTCATTTCCGGCGTCAACTTCTTGGGCGGCGGAAAATCCTTCGCATTTGGCAGCTTCCCATTGGAATTTGGTTTGTTTCCGTTTGTTTTCATAAAACTCCCCTTCACTAAATTATACAGGATTTTGCCTATTGCTTGCACAGATTCCGGCTATACACTAAAATTAACGATTTCAGACTTTTCTGAAATCGAATAACAGCTATCTATACATAAAAATATGAAACGAGTAGGAATTTTAGTGGGACGCGAAGTAACGTTTCCCGAGTCAATAATTAACAGCATCAACGAGAAAGGCGGCGGTAGTGTCGTGGCTGAGATGGTCACGATTGGCGGCATTCGCATGGATGAGCCGAAGAAATACGATGTCATTATCGACCGTATTTCGCACGAAGTGCCGTATTTTAGGGCCACGCTCAAGCGGTTTGCTCTCGAAGGCACGTATATCATCAACAACCCGTTCTGGTGGTCGGCTGATGATAAGTTTTTTAATTTTGCCCTCGCCTCAAAGCTCGGCGTGGCAATCCCAAAAACCGTCCTGCTGCCGCAACACAGCTATATCAAGGACATTACCGCCGAAAGCCTTCGTAATCTCGAATTCCCTATCGACTGGCAGGGCGTAATCGATTATGTCGGCTTCCCTTCGTTCCTCAAACCATTCGACGGCGGCGGTTGGAAGAATGTGTCAAAAATCCACAGCATCGAGGAGCTTTTCTCGGAATATAATCAATCCGGCACACTCTGCATGACCCTACAGGAAGGCATCGAGTACGACCAGTTCGTCCGCTGCTATTGCGTCGGCAAAGAGAACGTCCTGATCATGCCGTATGATCCTTCAAAGCCCTATCTCTCAGGGATGCAGTATGTTAACGTCGATGATTACCTCTCGCCCGAGCTTCACGCCCGTGTCGAAAAAGATGTAAAGACCATCTGCACGGCCCTCGGGTATGACCTCAACACGGTCGAATTCGCCATCAAGGACGGCATACCGTACGCGATCGACTTCATGAACCCGGCGCCGGACGCCGAGCTTGCCTCCGTAGGCGAAGCCAACCACCGGTGGATCGTCGATAACATGACGGATTTTATCCTCAAGAAACTTGACGAAGGCTGGGAAACACCCGAATACCGCTGGACCGCCATGCTCAATCCGCAGGCGAAAGCAAAGGCGTCGGTCAGCAGTAAGGAATCGACATCGGCGAAGAAAACCAACGCCAAAAAGAGTCCTTCAAAAACCAGGTCAGCCGCCAAATCCTAGTGTTCGCCTACTCTTGGGTTCAACCCAGATTCAGCGCCAAACCGATTTTGAAATAGGTTCACAAGCCTCCGGTTTGTAGTTCGTCTAGGAGTGTTTTTTTAAAAATTTGGGGTGAATTTTTTTGTATTTTAAATCGTCGCGGTTTTTTCAATCATGGAAGGGCGTTTTTAAATGTGGCACGTGCCACATTTTGACCCCATCAGATCGCTGCGGGCCAGTAATTATGGGGGTTGGTTATTCGATATACTTGTAATTTACAAAGATAATTCGACCCCTTTGGTCGTTGGAAAAAACGACGCTGGTCGCCCGAATTCAGCCGGATTGGTAAAGGTCTTTGCCTGACTGGTCAAAAGTGTTTCCATCGGAAAGACGGCTACCAATAAATCAAGATATGATTCGCCTGCCGATAGCGGGAGTTAAGAAGCGGGCTTGCCCGCTGCACACCAACGGCGGGCGGGCAAGCCCGCCGCTTAACTACTCAATAGGCCGCAGGCGGGCAATGAGACCTCACCCTCGTGCCAAAGCTTGCCACACTGCGTCATTGGTTCAGTAAATTCGGTCTGATCCAGACGTTCAGTCCGGCGCGAAATATCTGCTACAATGCGTCATATGTAAACACACCCGCCTAACATCAGGAGAAAAAATATGTCACGACGATATCCCCTCGCAGCAGCATTATTATTAGCCGCATCGTTTGTCGCAAATGCCCAGGTCGCCGGCGTTGATGCGCCGGTCTGCAACGCCCAATTTGCCCAGCTACTTGTTCAACAACAGGTAATGGAAAGCAAATCCGTCACTGAGCCGGTAAAACGGATAAAAATCCTCCTTCGCTCCGCCGATTTCCTCTGGCCCTTCGACGAGCCAACCGCCCGCACATATTTCACGGAAGCCTGGAAGCTGGCGGACGACCGGTTTAAGGAAAAAGGATACGAATCGACATCGATCGGCAAGGAAGCGAGGGTTATCGTGACTCAGCCCGATCAGCGGATGGAGGTTATTCGCTCGATCATGAAGCGGGATAAGGAATGGGCTAAAAAGCTTGCCGATCAGATGCTGGCCGATTATCAAAAGAACCCGAAGGATGGCGTTGAAAACTACCGCGAGCTGAACGATGTGATGCCGCCTCGCTATTGAAAACGCCGTGTCAAACCCCGACTTTGCTCAGGCCCTTATGCGCAAGCTGATGAAATATCCGCTTCTTTTGACGTGGTTTACGGGCTACAATGGGCTAGCCAAGAATAAGCCCCTCGCCGATGCGATCTATCTCGAAGCTTCTAACCGCCTTTCGCAACGAAACCCCGCGACGACTGCTCTATCTAGGGTCTTATCCGTTTGCGAAAAATCAGATGTTTGGAATCGAACGTAGCAGTGCGACGATCAATCCGCCCGATTTCCAGCCCAATGACGCCCTTAGCCGTCGGTTCCTGGACGTTTTCTTTGCCCGCATCGCGGCATTCGCGGCTAGCGAAGAGGATATGAACAGGCCCGCCGAGCAATTTGCCTTGCCCGAAGCAGTTTACATGGTCACAGGCCTGAGCGACATCGAGCCTTACATCATCGAGAAGTTTCCCGATCTGCTTGGACGATTTGGCCTGGCACGTGCTCAAGCCGCTTCGCTCCTGAGTGAAGATGCGAGAAAAACGATGGATGATCGCAAAGAACGGCCGAACCCATGGAGCGGAACTTTCGAAGAGCGTATAAAACGGCTCGAGGAAGCGGAAGGCACCGGAAAACTGACCGATGGCATGATTATTTTCGTCGCGATTCGGGAAAATAAGAGTGACGAAGAATACGCGACGGTCGAGCCGTGGCTGGCGAAGATCAAGGAAGAGAAACCGCGAGTGGAAACGATAAATTACTTTTGGTTTAAACGCGCCAATCTCGCCGTCGACCAGAAACGCTTTGATGATGCCGAGAAATTGTCGCTCAAGGTTCCTGAGATGGAATTTAGAGCGATTCTGCTCTTCCAAATCGCCCGCATTCAGGAAAAGAGCCAAACCGACGCTCCCGCGCTTTTTGAAACTCTCAATCGAGTTTCAAAACTCGCGAGAAATGCAGAAAATTCCGTCGCAAAAGCTCAGGTACTGCTGGGACTTTCGAACATGTACGAAAAGGTCAATCATTCGACCGCGATGGATGAACTGACCGAGGCGATTCGGGTGACAAATTTGCTGAAAGATCCCGATCTTTTCCAAATGTACGTTTCGCGGCAGATCGTGGGCCAAGGCTACGCTCACTATGCCTCGTTTTCGACACCGGGTTACGACTTGGAAAAAACCTTCGAGGAACTGAGCAAAAGAGATTTCGAGATATCGCTCGGCCATGCAAAATCGCTTGACGATCGTTACTTTAGAACGCTCGCCGTCATAGCGGTCGCGAGCAATTGTGCGAAAAATTCGAAGCCTACCGCGAAACCGAAAGCCGCAGTGAAGGGGCAATAGTTGGATTCGGGGGCCACTTTTTTTGGCGGTTTGTCGTCACGGAGTGACGATTGAATTTAGGAGGTAAATTTTAAGAGCGCTAGCCACGAAAAAGCGCAAAATAGAACACTATTCAGATCGATTTTTGCACTTCTTGTGCTTTTTCGTGGCAAACAATTCTTAAAATCGATCTTTTCAGACATCCCTTTATCGGCTGAACAGAACAAGACTTTAGCCGAATTTAATTCCTGAGTGATGGTTGAAAAATCGTATGCGCGCGTCGAGGTGCCGGGACATGGGACAGTGAACGGGAGCGGCGAATTTAATTCCACCGCGGAGACGCAGAGGCGCGGAGAAAGAGAACTTCTCATCAGCGGTTTTCTCGGCGTCTCAGCGTCTCTGCGGTGAATCAATGCCCTGAATGTGGGTTTCACCCACGGCTAAATTCAGGGTCGCTACCCCGACGAATAGACGTTTGATTCGTTTCGATCAACGCAGACAAATTTGCCTAGTGTCCCGTTTGCCCTTGAAGCAAGGCAACAGCATGTCTTAGTACCGGCCGCAGAACTTCGAAACATTCCTCGACGCCTTTCGGTGAACCTGGAAGATTGATAATTAGCGTATTTCTGCGGATGCCGCAGACGCCGCGTGAGAGAATGGCGGTCGGGGTTTTTGAGGATGTCTCGCGGCGCATCGCCTCGGCGAGCCCCGGAAGCTTCGCGTTCGATCACAGCGCGAGTCGCTTCGGGAGTATTATCTCGCGGACCAAAACCGGTGCCGCCGGTTGTGAGGATGAGATTGATATCGCCGCGTTCGGCAACCACTTGAAGGGTTTTTTGCAGGTTTTCGAGGTCGTCAGTGACTATTATTTTCTCAACGACGATTGCTCCGAAGGATCTCAGTAGTTCGGCAAGCCTGTTTCCCGAAACATCATTGTCGGATCTGCGAGTATCACTGACCGTGACAATGGCGGCATTTATCTTATGAGGTTCCATATCAATTGTCTAAGCGGCGGTAACCTCAAGCGAATCGATCTGCTGACGCCGCCGACCATAAAGTACGCTGAGAAGTACGCCGAGAACCACCAGAATCATCCCAAAAAGCGATGTAACCGGCTGGGTTTCGCCAAAGATAAACCAGCCGATGGTCAGGGCGTAAACGAGGCCGGTGTAGTTGATGATCGCCACGCCAGCGATGCGCTCGCGTTGGAGTGCGTTTGTCAAAAACATCTGGCCGATCTGCGAAAAGACGCCGATCAGAAACAGATACAGCCAGTCCCAACCATGCGGAGTTTCCCATTGAAAGAAAAGACTGCCAAATCCGAGAACCGCACCAACCAACTGGAAATGCAGCACAACGGTCAGGGGATGTTCCTTACCACGCAAGCCACGAACCAGATTGTACGCCATTCCCGAGCAAAATGCGGAGATCAGGCCGAGCCCAAGATAAAACGGCGAAATGCGGGCGTCAAAACGCTCGATCAGCAAAACTCCGCCAAACGCGATCGCATAAAACAGCCACTGGGCAGGCAGCACATTTTCTTTCAGAACAAAAATCGCGATGGTCGCGGTAAAAATCGGCGAAACGTACTGAATAGTCTGTGCCGAGGCGAGCGGCATCTGCTGGATCGTCAGGAAAAAGCAAAACAGAGCGGTCGTCCCAAACAGCCCGCGAAGCAACAGCATCACGTGGTTGGAGCCAATAACGCTCGCGTTCGCGCGTTTTAGAGCGACCACGCAAAACACGGTCGCGAGTATGCAGCGAAAAAAAACCGTCTCCATCGCAGGTATGTGGGCGACCTGTTTGACGCAGACATTTGCCGCGAAAAATGCGAGGGTCGACACTAACATCGCCCTCACGCCTTTGGTCAAAAATTTAGGGTTGGAATCCAAACTATGAGGGTAATTTTTTCGACGCTCCGTTGCAACCGCAATCGCTGCCACAGCCGGGTTTTGGCGAGAAAGACTTTGTTTTCCTCGCAAGGACCACGCACACGTAGATGACTGCGGCGACTACGATTGCGACGACGATGATTGTTTGGATATCCATAAACTTCCCGACTGGAGCGGCAAGCATCCTTGCTTGCCACGCTGCGGCTTCCGCAGTGTTGCGGCGTTAAGAAATAACCAAGTTTAATCGAACCTCGGTTAGCTCGGTTTTTAACCGCAGGCAAGCAGGATGCTTGCCGCTCCAGTCGCTATTCAACCCCCAGCAATTTGCCGCCCTGGTATGTCGTAAAAGCCGCTATATATGCCAAAACCGTCATATAAGCCATCAAGAATATTGGCCATCGCCACGAATTGGTTTCGCGGCGAACCACCGCGAGCGTCGACATGCATTGCATCGCGAGAACAAAAAACACCATCAAGGTCAGAGCCGTCAGCGGCGTCCATGCCGGTCTGCCGTCATCACGCTTTGCGTCACGAACCGCCGAAATCAGCGTTTCCGACTCCTCATTCTCGTCCTTGCCGACATTGTAAATGATGCTGAGCGTCGATACCAGCACCTCGCGGGCGGCAAAACTCGCGATCAAGGCAACACCGATCTTCCAGTCAAATCCGAGCGGGCTGATCACCGGTTCGATCGCGTGGCCGAGCTTTCCGGCAAAGCTGTTTTTGAGCTGCTCGCTGTCAGTCGAGAATCCAGAGTCGAGAGTCGAGAGTTCTTGTGCCGACTCCTGACTCCCGACTCTCGACTCTCCACTTGTTCTCGGAAAGTACATCAGGGCCCAGAGAATGATCGAGATCGCGAGAATCACGGTTCCCGCGCGTTTTAGGAATAACCACGCCCGCGTGAGCATGTTTTGGAAAACTGTTCTCAGATTTGGCAGACGATACGGCGGCAGCTCCATCAGAAACGGTGGTGGTGGTGCTTTGAGGATCGTGCGTTTTAGAATGGATGCGGCAATGATCGCCACAAATATTCCAAGCGCGTACATCGCGAGCATAAGAATCGCACCAACCGATACAAAACCAAATACCGTCTGACCCGCAAAAAACGCCGCGATCATCAGCGTATAAACCGGCAGACGTGCCGAGCAGCTCATAAACGGCGCGATCATGATCGTCGCGAAACGGTCGCGGCGGCTCTCGATCGTGCGGGTCGCCATAATGCCCGGAATCGCACACGCAAAGCTGCTAAAAAGCGGCAAAAAAGCTTTCCCGTGCAAACCGACGCGGCTCATCAGCTTGTCGAGCAAGAACGCCGCCCGGGCCATATAACCGCTGTCTTCCAGAAGCGAGATGAACAAGAACAGCAAGAGTATTTGCGGCAAAAACACGACGACGCCACCGACACCGGCGATGATTCCATCGGCGATCAGGTCGGTGAGGATTCCCGGCGGCATCTGCGTTCGAACTACGTCGCTCACGGCGCCAAAACCTCGCTCAAGCAGATCCATCGGAAGGCTCGACCAGGAGAATATTGTTTGAAAAACGACCAGCAGGATCGCAACCAGAATGACTAGTCCGAAAAATTTGTGCGTTAGAACTTTATCGATCCGTTCCGAAATTCGATGCTGCGCCTGATCACTGTGCCAAACCGATTCCTGCAAGGCGTTCGAGATAAAATTGTACCGCGCGAAAAATCCGGCTGTTCGCCCCGCCATCGGTTACAGATTCAGAGAAAATGTCAGGAACCGTCGGCGTGGTAAACAAAACCTCATCGACCTTGGCAGCTAGCTCATCCATTCCGCGTCGCGTTTTTGCGTTAACGGCAACGATCGGCGTTTTGAACAACACACTCAGCATCTCGATATCGATCTCATGTTTCTGCTTCTCAAAAACATCGATCATCGTCAAGGCGATCACGACCGGAACGCCAAACTCGAGAATCTGAGTGACAAGGTAGAGATTTCGTTCCAGATTGGTCGCATCCACCACCGCAACGACGGCGTCAGGTTTTGGAATTCCGGCTTGTTTACCGCGAATAATCTCGCTGGCGATCTGTTCGTCGAGCGATGTCGCATCGAGGCTGTAGAGGCCCGGAAGATCGATCAGATTTGCCGTGTGGTCGCCGACCGTCCACGAGCCTTCCTTGCGTTCGACGGTGACGCCGGGGTAATTTGCGACTTTTTGTTTGAGACCAGTTAGCGAGTTAAAGAGGGTCGTCTTGCCGGCATTCGGATTGCCGGCGAGGGCGATGGTTATCTGAGGATTATGTACGGCGGCGTTCATTCATTGTTGCTCATTCGTTGAAAGAGAAATTTTTAACGCAAAGTCGCAAATACGCAAAGATTTACTGAGTTTATCGAAACAGAAAGTTTTTATTTTCTTCCTTTGCGTCTTTGGCCCTTTGCGTCGTTGCGTTAAAAAAGTCTAAACACTGACTTCGATCGAATCGGCTTCGCTTTTACGCATCGCCAGACTATACCCGCGAAGACGGATCTCAATCGGGTCACCAAACGGGGCCGTTTTGACCATTTGAACCGAGACTCCGGGAATCACCCCCATCTCCATCAGCCGCCTCGCAACGGTGTTTTTTTCGTTTATCGCTGTGACTTTTGCGTCCTGTCCAATCGGTAAATTTGTAAGCGTCATATAAAACCTCAATGTGAGAAACTCCCTTCCAATAAGAATATACTCTAATTGAAAACCATTTTCAATTTCATTTAAAGAAAACTTTAGATAAGAGTGGCTGGAGCATGCATCCTTAAAGTTGTTTGAACCCACGAGCGAAAGCGGTTGGCAACCACTGGCAAGCACGGACGCTTGCGGCTCCAGTCATCAACGCGACAGATTTGAAGAAACAGAAATAAGCTCGGCCTGATATCCGCCGGCCGAGAATCGTAACGGAACCCGGTCTTCGGTGCGGAGCCATACTTTGAGCAGGAGGGCGTCGAGGTCTTTGTGAAGAGTATTTATGGTTATCAACTGCGCGGCAAATTTATCACCATTTATCGTGATTTCCTCAGCGTTCGAGGGACGAAGAGTGAAGACGTAGGATTTCGATTCCCAAAAAACGGCGACGCGCGTATCGTTGACCGGATTTGCGGGATCTTTGCTTGGCTTTAAATTAAACGAACGCATAGCATACATCAGCGATAGAAAACTATGCGTCCCAATCGGAGAATCGACGGGCTCTTTGCCGCCAAACGATATCTGGCCGGTGCGTCTATCAAATACTGCGGTTTGATTAAGTCCCAAGAATGGCGATGCAAACTTCGATTCAGTCCATGAAGGTGTAAGTGTATCGGGATCGACCTGAGCATTCGCCGCGTCACCCAAACGCAGTGTACCGCTTCCCGGTTCAACACCGGTAATGGTGGCGGTCAGCAAAAGACTGTCAGTTTTCTCGAACAGTTTTCGTTCTCGGGCATTAAGTGTCAGCACGCCGACAAGTTTGCCGCCCAATGAAATCCGGTAATCCAAAACTTCGCCTAGATCAAAGCCAAGTTCCGGCATTAGCGGCTGATTATCGACATATTGGACCGGCGTCGGCGTCGGTTTGGCAGCAGCAGTCGGTTTTGGGCTCGCCGTCGGCGATGGCGACGGGGTCGGTGCTGGAAGCTTCGGGTTCCGGCAAAGCGATAACCGACAGAGAGCATTTGAAATCACCCTTCGCCGTCTTAAATCTTACAAGAACCGGAAGATGAAATTCGTCGGTCGAAAAATTTATCCTGAGATCCTTGATGCCGCCTGCGGTTAGAAAATCGCTCTGTACATTAGAAATGGTGGTATCAAAATCCCCCGCCTCAGTCCTAACCTTCTCGGCAACAGATCCCTGAAACGTAACCGTGTGGAGCTGATCGCCCTCTATCAATGGGTACGAACCAATTCCGCCCGATTCACGGGCCTTAAACATCAATGTGAGCAGATCAAAACTTGAGGTTGGCTGAGCTAGATAGTTGCGGATCGTCTCTTTCGGAACGACCGAATCGAGGCTGTTTGAAGTGATATAGTGTGGAAGACCTGTGTCAGGGGCGGCAAATGCCGTGCGGCTTTCGTCGAATAGAAAGAACGCTGCCGAAACCAGATCGAGCGTCTTTACTCGACCACGAATCTCGACCGCGTCCTTACCGCTGATCTTTCCGCGCGAGACGACGTGCGTTTCCGCATAGCCCGCGTTTTGGATCTTGCCGAAGGAAATATTGTAGCTGAGCTTTTCGCCGATGCGAAACATCGGCGGCGATGAAGCGACGACAGAAACCGTTTGGGCAGAACTGCTCATGCCCGGAAGAACGCCGAGCCAGACGAGAGCCAACAGCAAAATGCTCGTGATCATCACAAGCCCGCAACTTTGCCGGAAATATTTCACCAACCGGTGACCTGTTTCGATCATCTGCCTACTCTTCAACCTCGCCTAGAATCTGCTCGACCGCTTTAACACGGTCCTTTGCACCGGTAATCGGACGGCCGATAACAACATAGTCCGACCCGTTGGCCAGAGCCTGCCCAAATGTAGTTACACGCTTTTGATCGTCAAGTGTTGCAAGTTTTGGACGAATTCCGGGCGTAACTGTTAAAAAATCTGGATTTACGACCGACCGCCGAATCGCCGTCACCTCATTTGGCGATGCAACAACACCATCCAGCCCAGACGCGGCCGTCAATCGGGCAAGCGCCACGACCTGCTGTTCGACGCCGCGTTCAATTCCGCTTTCAATCAACGTCCGCTGATCCGAACTCGTCAACACCGTGACTCCGATGATAAGAGGACGGTTGAGGTTTGCCCGCTCGCACACCTCGCCGACCTCGGCCTTTGCCATTTTCATCATCTCGCTCCCGCCTGAGGCATGAACATTAAACATCCAAACACCTAGTTTTGCGGCCTCAACTGATGCTTTTGCTACCGTATTTGGGATATCATGAAACTTGAGATCGAGAAAAATTTTTGCACCCGACTCAACGATCTTTCTTACGAATGAAGGCCCTTGAGCAACAAACAGTTGCAGGCCAACTTTGAAGGCACCCACACTACCGTTAAGTTCGCTCACTATCTGAAGCGCTTCGGGTGCGGACATGACATCAAGCGCCACGATAATCTTGGGTCTTCGATTCAGCATTCTTAGTCGCTCGTCGCGATTCCACGAAAGCGACCGTTACGCCAAAAATAGGACGTGCCCGCCTTCTCCCAAATATACGAAAAAATTGCGTCGCTAGGGTAGCGAAACTTTCTTTTCGTCTCGTAATCATAGCCAGTCTGGCCTTTCTTTTCAGACATTAGACAGTCAGTGACTGCTGCTTCGTCAACAAAATAAGTACTGATACCATTTCTCAGCCGGGATACCGCCACGATGATCTTTCTCTCTGTGTTCTGACGGCTTTGCATCAAGAAAGCATAGTCAATTCTGCGATCGCCATTCCAATCACCACGGGCAATATTCGGTATTTCACCCGACCGCCGCTTTTTGAAGTGGTCGCTGATTTCGTCACTGACCGGAGCAATCTTCCAGCTTCGGTAATTATCAGCGAGTGCTTCTCTGACTACGCGTGGAACGGTTTCCATCTGTGCGAAGATCGAGGCTACCGAGCAGAAGAACATTGCGGCTAAGAAAAGAATTTTGATTTTCATTGGGACTAATCCAAATCGAGCGGGTTTCTATATGGTGTGCCTGGGTCGGTTTCGGCGCGTTTCATCGCCTCTTTGAATTTCTCCTCTAACAATCTTTCGCGATCCTTCATTGAGGACATTTCCTGAGCAAAGATATTCTCGCGAACTTCTTTTTGTCTATTCAGATCGCTTTTCAAATCTTCGAAAGATCCAAGAATCTTCTTTTTCTCTTCATGACCGAGCAACGCACCCGTCTCGGCGTCAACCGTCAACGTCGCATCGCAGCAAGGACAAATTATGGAATACTTTCCCATATCAAAGCGAAATTATATAACATTTTTGCCCGTGCGTGCGATGCTATTTTACATTGGCAATGCGGGGCCGGTCGCCGGTGGGTGGGGCGGTCCCATTCCCGACGGACTGAAGGATTAGCTCGCTTGCAGCCGATTGCAATGACGGGATTTTATCAGTCTTTGCCTCAAGGGTTTTTCCGTTTTTCAGGTAAACCTTTAGGTTTTTGCTGCTGGGGTCGGTCCAGGTCGCCTCGACCTTTGCGATCTGCGGATGCGACTTAAAGACCCTGACTTCCTTGATCGAACCGTCGGCGTCCATCATGACCGAATGTTCCGAATTTTCCGGCGCGGTCCGGAAACTCGTCGCTTCGGGCGTGGCAGCGGGATTCATGTCCGGGCGCTCCTTTTTGTTCTTTGGATCGCGGGGGTTGGTACTCGCCACATAGTTGGCCGGCAGATCCGGCGGCTTCTGTTGATTTGATTCAGAACTCGAAGGGTTTTGCGTGGGCGCCTTACTCCAACAGCCCATCGTCAGTCCAACCGCAAATATATATAAAACAATAAGATATCTCATCACGCTGGTACCAAAAGCTTCGATGTCAGCTTCTCTTTCACCGTCGGCCATTCCGACTCAATGATACTGAAATATATCGAATCGCGAAAACGCCCGCTCTCGGTAATCATGTGATTGCGCAGGATTCCCTCTTCGACGCAGCCGATCCGTTTCATCGCCGACCGCGACAGGTCGTTCTTGACATCCGTCTTGAGTTCGACCCGGACGCATTTCCAAATTTCAAAGGCGTGTGTCAGCATTAAGAGTTTTGCCTCAGTGTTTATCGCTGTCCGCTGCCATTGAGGATTGATCCATGTCCAGCCGATCTCGGTTTTGCGATTAGCAACGTCGATGTTCCCAAAGCGGGTCGACCCGACGACCGTTCCTGATTCCCGCTCGATCGTCACAAATGGCACCGCCTTGGCCTGCATTTGATCGGCGAGCGCCGAGCGGACATACCGCTCAAGATCGGTCTCATTCTTGACAATATTTGCCGTTAGTTCCCAGAGCGTTGGATCTAGACCGACCCGGCAAAGCGCGGGCAAATGATCGACCCGCATCGGTTCGAGCCGGACAAACTCGCCTTCTAAAACTACAGGTTCAATTTTCATAACAAAAAAAGTGAAAAAGTTTAAAAGTGAAAAAGTGGGAAGATAAAAACGTTAGGCGAAAAATTCGCAAAAACCTTTCACTTTTTCACTTTTTTTCACTTTTCACTTTTCACTTTTTCACCCGTAACTTTTTTCACTTTTTCATCTATATATCGTAATACATCGAGAATTCGAGCGGATGCGGGCGCAAACGCAGGGGCGTTATCTCGTTCTCACGCTTATAGTTGATCCAGCGTTCGATCAATGAGGTCGTGAAGACATCGCCTTTTAGCAGGAACTCATGATCGTCCTCGAGAGCCTTGAGCGATTCATCCAGGCTGCCGGGCAGCGACGGAACATTCGCCAGTTCTTCGGGCGGCAGATCGTAGATGTCCTTATCGAGCGGCTCGCCCGGATCGATGCGGTTCTGGATACCGTCGAGACCGGCCATCAGCAGAGCGGCAAAGGTCAGGTACGGATTGCACGACGGATCGGGCGGTCGGAATTCGAGGCGTTTCGCCTTGGGCGAGGACGAGAACATCGGAATTCGAACCGCCGCCGAACGGTTACGTGCTGAATATGCCAGATTTACCGGAGCTTCGAAGCCCGGAACGAGGCGTTTGTAGCTGTTGGTCGTCGGAGCCGCAAAACCCACGAGGGCCGGAGCATGCTTGAGCAGGCCGCCGATGTAAAATTTTGCCATTTCCGAAAGACCGGCATACTGATCGCCGGCAAACAAGCGGGCTGCCGTCCTTCCATAACGACTGGTGGCAATGCATTCCAGAGCCGTTGTCGCCATAGATCGGTTTTGGCATAAATGTCGCCGGATTTGCCGGCGGCATGGGCCGTGTTTTTGACGACATATTTGAAGAGCATCAAATTGTCAGCCGTGTGGAGCAGGTTTGAGAATTTGAAATCGATCTCGCACTGTCCGGCGGTCGCGACTTCGTGGTGATGACATTCGACGTTGATGCCGACCTCGCCGAGGATTGACGAAATCGTGTTGCGAATGTCGATCAATGTGTCGAGCGGTGCGACCGGCACATAGCCTTCTTTCGGGCGGATGTGGTAGCCGTTGTTCGGATTATCGAGCGATCCCGAACGTCCCGAATTCCAATGGCCTTCTTCCGAATTAACGTAGAATCCGGCTGAGTGTTGATCGTTATGATAATTCGCTTCATCGAAGATAAAAAATTCGGCTTCGGGGCCGACGTTGATCGTGTCAGCGATTCCGGTGAATTTCAAATAGCTCTCGGCCCGCATGGCGACCGAACGCGGATCGAGCCAATAGCCCTCTTTCGTGATCGGGTCAACAGCGTTTGCGATGAGGCAAAGCGTCGTGTCTTCGGTAAAGGGATCAACCCAAAATCGCGACGGATCGGGTACGAGCAGCATGTCCGATTCGTGAATCGCCGCCCAGCCGCGAAGGCTCGATGCGTCAAAACCAAATCCGTCCTCAAAACTGTCCTCGGACAACATATCGATCGGAAACGTGAGGTGGTGCCACGAACCGATCAGGTCGGTAAACCTGACAGATACAAACCTCGCCTCCTGATCGGCGGCGTAAGTCAATACATTTTTAACGTTCATTGTTTCTCCTGAATCTATGTGTGATTGAAATTATTAAAATGACTCTCGATCCAAAGCAACGATTCTAGCGGACAGGTCGAGAGATCAAAACCCACCAGTTAAGACAAACTTAATTAAGTCTTTTTTCCTACATAAATGTAAGACAATTAAGAAATTTAGCCACGAAAGCACAAGAAACACAAAAATAGACCCTGGTTCGGACCAGAACCTTTCTTGGATCGATTTTGTGCTGTTTGTGCTGTTTGTGGCTAACGGTTCTTAACTAGAAAACTACGATGTCTCCTCGAGTTATTTTAGAAACCTTAAAGTCGAACTGTCTCGGTAAGAGGTATGCGAAACGGTTATTCGCGGTTAGAAAATTCGCGTTAAAGACAAAAGCCAGGTCACTATTGTCTTTTGTTAGAAGCACGTCGCCCTTTTCATTCTTTCTCGGAAAAAAGAATGTCGCAGAATCACCGCGTTTCTGCGGAGCTAAAAACTGAGCCAGTTCACGCGTCTCTCCTTTTTCATTCTTTAGCCAGACGTTTCCTTTCAACTGTTCGTTGGTCATGCCTTGAAAAATTGCTTCTTCGACGGCTTGACCGGACGGATTAGGAATCTGCATCAGGGTGACAACATAATAGTTTTGACAGATCGCACAATCGAGCATCTTTTTGGCCTCGACGTTAAACTTTGCTTTACCCTCATCGTTCATCTTGTCATAGTCGGCGCCAATCTGATTGAGCCGCGTCAACGCCAACCGGATCGGCAACCCGGAGTGAAGCCTCATCAAAACCGGCGGCGGGGCTCCTGTTCGCGACGAACTTCCTCGCTCGCCGCCGATCAGCCTATTATCGGCCTGAGCTCGTTGGGCCTCTGAGGCCGAAGCGGCCGCCGCTCCCTGATTCGACACGTGCATCCGGGTCCACGGCGAATCGTTTAGTATCTCGATTGCATCTTTCTTGGACCACTTGTCGATGTCCTTTTCGAGTACTTTTTGAGCAAATCCCGTCGATCCGATCACAAGAACACAAATAACTGAAAGAATAAATTTCAACATCTACTTCAACCTCACTCTAATACTCCAATTTATGTCTGCGAGACAAAATGATTGTATGGGATTTGGCTGATCGACGCAATTTTTTTGCGATTGGGTTGTGTCTTAAGCTCGAACTGTCAGAATCTTGGTTATCCGCGTTCCCCGCGTCTTCCTTAGCGGACTATGTCAGGGCTTACAGTAAATCGGTTTATCCGGCTGTTGCTAAGTATGAAGGACTGTAATATTCCGCTGAGTTGGCTTTCAGCCGCTCTACTTCAATAAAAAAACGGGTTGCGTCCATTTCAGAGGCAAATGCCCGTTTTGGAACAATATGGGCATTGGTGGGCGAAACGTAGATCAGGATAAATTTCTTGGCATTGACGACACGCTGAACGCTTTTCCACGCGTGAGATGTTATGTTGACATCCGTGGTTTCGGTAAGAAATTCGTCGTTCAGCTCTAGAGCATGTTGACCAAGGGTGCCGTCACCTTTGGTGAACCTCATCGTCAAAATCAGAAGCGCGATGGCATTGACAGCGAGAATCAACGCTGAGACGATCAGGGAACTTAGAATGAATCCCATGGTTGCCTGAAGAAATACTTGGCTCACCACCTGACGGCTCCACTGTCCACCATTTTCGAAGAGAAACCATCTTATTGGATCTGAAAATGCATAGAATGCTTGAAACAAAATCCCGCCGAAGAAGATAACCCGAACCGTCTTGTTTCTAAGCAAGGCATACACCTGAAATGCGAAAACATCGTTACGCTCTAAGTGATAAGTGATTTTCATAGTTATTTAGGTTTAAATAATATTAAACAGCCTAAATAACTCTACACAAAAGACCTTGTTGAAATCAACACATTTTTAGACGATCGCTCCGACAAGATCGTATTCGTATGCTTCGGTGATGCGTATGTCGTATATCTCGCCGATCTGAGGCTCAAATTTCTCAGGCATGTCGTTGATAAGAACATAGCCGTCTATCTCCTGGGTCTGGCCTTCGAGTCGGCCCTGGAAAAGCAGGTCGGATTCCTGTGACAGGCCCTCGAACATCACTTTGTACGTTCCGCCGATTTTAGATTTGTTTAGCTGTTTACTGATCTTAGCCTGTTCTTTCATCAGGAGGTTGCGGCGTTTCATCGCTAACTTTGGATCGACCTTGTTTGGCAGTTCAAATGCCGGAGTTCCCTCTTCGTCGGAGTATGTAAATACGCCTAGATTGTCGAAACGGCAGTTTTGAACAAACTTGACCAGTTCCTCAAAATCCTCGTCTGTCTCACCGGGAAAGCCCGTGATAAACGTCGTTCGGATAGCGATGCCGGGAACCGCCTCACGGACACGAGCTATCAGGCGTTCGAGCGATTCGCGTGTTCCGCCGCGTTTCATTAGTTTTAGAACATTTCGCGATGCGTGCTGCAATGGCATATCGAGATATTTGACCGCCTTCGGCGTCTCGGCGATTGCGGACAAAAACGCATCCGAAATATGCGTCGGAAACGCATACATTGGCCTTATCCATTCGACGCCGTCGACCTCGCCAAGAGCGCGGATCAAGGCTGCCAAGGCATCAACTTCGCCCAGGTCTTCGCCATACCTGGACGAATCCTGAGCGATCAAAACGATCTCCTTAACACCTTGTTTAACCAATTCCTTCGCTTCCTCGATGATCGAACCAAATCGCCTGGACCGGAACGACCCGCGCATCGACGGGATCGAGCAAAAGGCGCACGGCCGGTCGCAGCCTTCGGCGATCTTGATAAACGCCGTATGCGATTCGGTCGCGCGCATTCGCGGCGTGTATTCGTCGTAGAGATAGGTCGCCGATTTATTGCCGATCGGCGTTATGGTGAGCTTTTTCGCGTCAAATTTGTCGTCCGCCGCGTTCAATATCTCCATCACCTGCGAAGTGCCGATAAACGCATCGACCTCAGGCAACTCTTTCATCAGATCGTCACGATAACGCTCGACAAGACAGCCGGCAACGATAACGCGCGTCGGCTTTCCAACGGATTTCCAGCGTGTCGCCTCGAGTATCGCATCGACAGATTCCTTCTTGGCGGACTCGATAAATCCGCAGGTATTCACGACGACCGTATCGGCCTCGTCGGCATTATTCGTAATTTCATAACCAGCCCCGACAAGCTGACCCATCATCACCTCGCTATCGACGAGATTTTTAGGGCATCCGAGACTGACAAATCCTACTTTTTTCGTCATCTAAGGTTTTTATTAACTCACGTCGTCAATTTGAATTCCGATCGGCCACGCCCCTGAGACTTTGACGGCTTCGACCAACTTTATAAAGTCGCCATATTTACTTGATCTGGAAACCTTAAGAAAAACTGCTTTCTCAATTTCATTTGTCCCTTCACGAAAGACCCCGTTATTTTCGCGATCTTTAAAAACTCTATTTAACAAAGTTTCCAGCTTTTTAGAGTCGGTGACCGTTCCCGTGTCCTCGTTGTTGAGCCGCACACTTCCGTCTGTTTCGAGCGTTGCGACCAGCGTCAGCGGGTTTGGTCTTCGGACGACACTTGCGTCGATTCGCTCTTGTAAACGCACCTCAAAGCGCAGGGGAGCAACTTGATAAGGATCGTCCGGATTTTTCTGACCGACTACGACCAACCCCACCTTATCAACATTTGCTTTTCTAATTGGGTCAAAAACTTGCAAAACATTTTCATACGATACGTTAACATCACATTTGAAATAAACGATCCGTTTGTCGGGAGTTTTGTCCTTCATCAAACGTTCTATCTTTCCACGTAGTTCCTGGTTTGTAACAACAGATTCCGTTCTTTCCACTCTATTGTTAACTTCACGGCTCTGCGCCTGATAAAGCATATTGTCGGCGGTGAGCGTTAAGACTATCGAAGTTTCTTTTGCAAGATCGTAATCAGAATCCGCGCTCTTTACATTGGCGGGTAGTTCGACTATTTCATTCTTTCGTTTTGGCCCATCGATCAGAAACGGTACGGCGATGGCTGTGGCAATAAACAAAACGGTGGCCGCCGTCGCTACAATAAGCGAAATCACCTTTGGTCCCGACCGTGACGAAAACGGCAAGACAGATACCACTAACAGAACAACGAAAACGACCGGCGCCGCGATCACGCTCATCAGGAGCCATTCGCTGATCTCTGCGCCGACACCTCCGATGCCGGCTGAACCAATCGAACTGCCGGGGCTTAGCACGTCGAGGATCATCCATTGCGCCTTCCAAAACAATCCGGCAGGCAATAAACAAAGAATACCGCCAATGGCGAAAAACCAGAATGGCGGCGAGGCCGTTTTGGTCTGAATTATCATCCGAACGACCAAGACGACGATCACTGCAAATCCGAATGCTGCCGCCAAATAAAGGGAACCAATTACAGGTAGAGACGCCTCTTTCATTCCGCCCATTACGGCTGCAATCCCAGCGCTTTCGTTAGCCCTTAAGGCCCGAAACACGTTAATCAGAAGGATCGAACTCAGTGCCCCGCCGATCGCCGGAATTGTGTAAGTCATAGCCGCAATCAGACGAGTGGTGACCGAAACCTTTAAGCGGGTCTGATTATTGTCAGCATTCAATGTCGACGCATCCATGTTCTTTCTTTTCTTAACCTAATATTTGTCAGCAATGTCGAACCCACCTTCGTTCCGAGATTGCAAAAACCTACTTCCCTCATACTGCCCCCACGCCTTAGCCAAACAAATACAATATCACATTCGGTTTCGCCCAGATTGGCCAGTAATAGCTTTCTCAGCCGCTCGAAAAGCTCGGCTCACGCAGTTTTTTTCCTATTTTCCAGCCGTGTGAGCATTTCCTCAATGTCCGCCGCTTCGCTGCGGGTCAGTTCGTAGTAGCCAAAGCGCACCTCATGGTATTTTTTTGTGATCGCAATGGCCTCGGGGATATCTGCCGAGTATGCGAACTCAAGCGGTGTTTGAAATGAATGGCGGACCAATCCTTTCGACGCCATGACTGACAATAGACGTTGATAAAATTCCACCACTGATCCGTCCCGTTTTGAAAAGAACCAGGCAAAAAACCTTCTCCAAATTCTCAAGTGTGCGACCTTTTTTAAAAAAAGAAAATCAGGAGGCCGCCCAGAACTGAGCCCAGAAGTATCGCGGCTCCATAGACGATCGCGACGAGGCTCGCTTGCAGTCCTTTATCACCGCGAACCTCGGCGAGCCATTCGGCGGCTACGTCACGGGTCACGCCGAGATAGGTCGAGATTTTGGATTGATAATCGAGTAATTCGGTACGCATCGACCGACCGAGCGACGCCTGTTCCTGATCGTCAAACGCAACAAAATATTGAATCCAGATAGCCTCCAGTGCTTCGACGTATTTGCCAAATGTTCCGGCAAATCCAGTCGCGACCGTCCCGCCCGGCTGGCCCGAGAACGGAGTCGGATCGAACGTGATCCACGCATCCTCGCCCGGAAAATAGACTTCTACCCAGGCATGGGCGTGACGTTGCCGAACGACGGTCAGACCGGCCGCATCGTTATATTCGCCGCCGTGAAAACCGTTAACGATACGTGTGGCGACGCCCTGTGTTCGCAGCATGATGGCCATGGCAGTGGCAAAATATTCACAATGGCCCTCGCGAACATTAAATAGAAAATCGGAAAGCGGCTGTTTGCCACTCGCTTTTTGATCGAGCGTGTAGCCATAATTTGTCTGTAGATACGTTTCGACCGCGCGGGCCTTGTCGTATCTATTTTTACTGCTCGCCGTTACCTCGCCGGCCAACTCGGCTATCTTTACGTCATAAATGAGCGGGAGCGAACGATACATCTGCATTTCGTTTGAGTAAGGCTGGCTATCGGCCCGCAGCTTTTCCACCGACGGGACGCTGCGATCGGACGAGACCTTATAGCTGATTCGCTCGGACTTTCGCGCGTGGCTGATCGAACCATAGGCGTCGATGTTTATCACATCGAAATTACCCTGAATTTCGACGGCCGTTGGCAGTGCAAAAAGGACAGGCGAATCGAGGGGTTCGAGATAGACGGTCTGATTCAAGAGGGGTTCGCGACGAGGGAATGAGTTTACCCGGATAGTTTCAAGGCTGCCTTTTGGGAATGGGGTTTTCAACAGCGGTTTTGATCGGCTCCATGCCCGGTTGTCAAACGTGTCGAGAGCGACGCCGCGAAAATAGAGGTTGTCGGGAACCGCCGTCAGGTCATCAAATTTGACCCGCATGACAACGCTGTCATTCTCAGTGATTCTTCCAAACTGACCGAGCGTAACCCGATCCGAAAAACCAGACGTCGTCATCCCGCGCTGATCTCCGCCAAAACCGGCCCCGCCAACCCGCGGCAAAACAAAGAACATCGGCAGAGCCAGAGCGACAATAAAAACGATCAACGCAACCGATGCCGACGGCACACGCCGAACGCGCATAACCATTTGGGACTCTGATAGCTCGGTTCGCTTATCGGCGACCGTACCGGCAATATTTCGCTCGACAATACGGGCTGTTTTCCTGATCTCAAACGCGATGATCGCACAGACCATCGCCAGCAGGTAAACAAGAAACGCTATGAAATAAAGGCCGCTGATGCTGAGACCGGCCGCCAGCAGTACCTCAAAAAAGGCCATCAAGTAAAGAAATATCCAGTCGCGATCGCTCTTTTTCTGCAGCAGTTTGACCGCCGTCAAACACAGGATCATCCGCGCAAGAAGTCCTGCGATCCACGTTTCGCCACCCGAAGGGCTGAGAATACCGCCATTCCAGAGAGCGAAAAAAACCGGCAGTGCAAGCACGATCAGCGCCGTTCCGGCCCTTTCACCAATCTGCCAGCCTGTGTCCTCAAGCAACCATGCACCAAAAAAGACAACCGCGAACAACATCGTCACAATCGGGCCGAACGTCCCCGAAATCCACAACGAAAAAAAGCCGCAAAAAACAGCCGCGTATGAAACTAACCGGAAAAATTTCTCAAACTTCATCGCAAGATCGAATCCCCAATTAAATTATATCTTTTTGACTCGAAAAGGTTGCAATAAGTTCGACTGGATCGCAAGCATCCCTGCTTGCCCGCCAAGTCCTCGAAGGCGGCATCGCTGCAACACCACACGCAAGCAGGGATGCTTGCGGGCCAGTCCCGTTGTATAATTCAACGGCCCCGTTTTTACACATTTAATTATGAGCAATATTGCATCAGTAGAAGACATCCGCTCGCATTTTCCCGCGCTTGAGCGAAAGATTCATGGGATCCAAGTCGCCTATTTCGACGGCCCCGGCGGGACGCAGGTGCCGCGAATGGTCGTCGAGGCGATGAGCGATTATCTCTACAACCACAACGCCAACACGCATTGGGCATATCCAACGAGCATCGAAACCGATGAGATACTCGCCCATTCACGCGAGACGATCGGCGAATTTCTCAACGCTTCGCCGGATGAGATCGTCTTTGGTCAGAATATGACGACGCTGACCTTTCATCTAGCACGTTCGCTGGGCCGTGAATGGGGAGCGGGTGACGAGATCATCGTCACCGAACTCGACCATCACGCCAATTCCGACACCTGGCGTTCGCTCGAACGTGACCGAGGCATGACGATCCGCGTCATGCCGCTGGACATCGAGACCGGCCAACTCGACCTCAACGATCTCGCCAATCTGCTCAATGAAAAGACAAAACTCGTCGCGATCGGTGCCGCGTCCAACATACTCGGCACGATCAACGATTTCGAAAATGCCGTCGCGATGGCCCGCGAAGCCGGTGCGTTGAGCTTCGTCGACGCCGTCCACTACGCCGCTCACGAGTTGATAGATGTCAAAAAGATCGGCTGCGACTTCCTGGCCTGCTCCGCCTACAAATTCTACGGCCCGCACATCGGCATCCTCTACGGCCGCCGAGAACTGCTCGAAGCGATCGATTTCCCCAAACTCCGCCCCGCACCCGACTATTCGCCCGAAAGAATGGAGACCGGCACCCAAAACCACGAAGGCATCGCCGGAGCCGCCGCCGCCGTCGATTTCCTCGCGTCCCTCGCCCCCCACGGCTCCAAACGCGAACGCCTAACCACCGTCTTCGCCGAAATGCACGCCCGCCAACACGAACTGACCCAAAAACTTTGGAACGGCCTAACCGCCATCAACGGCGTCACCCTCTACGGCCCATCCCCCGATTTTCCACGCACGTCGACAGTCTCTTTCTCCGTCGCAGTCCACACTTCCGAAGACGTAGCCCGCAAACTGGCTCAAAAAGGGATTTTTGTGTCTGATGGCGATTTCTACGCAATGACCGTGGTCGAACGGCTGGGTGTCGGAGGTCTGGTGCGGGCTGGATGTACGTGTTATACGACGGATGAGGAGGTAGAACGGTTAATTGAGGGCATTGCTTCACTAACGCCATAGATTTACGCCGGTTGAATGACGGATGTCGACAAAACCTTTTCGAAGAAAATGTTTATCGGTATAATGCATTGTAATGATGACACGGCAAGAAATTATCAGGATGGTAGAACGGAATATGAGAAATAATCCGAACCCCATGATCGCAACTGACGCAGGTGTGCGTGCGGTCAAGAAATACGCCGCGCTTGCGAAAAAGCATAATATTCAATTTGCTCTCGTCGGTGGGATTGCGATGCATTTCTATAACGGCCCTCGCCTCACAAAAGATGTGGACGTGATCGCATCGGCTATTCTTCCGATCGAGGCCGAGCGAAAATTAGGATTTGGCGGCGACCGTTATCGGGTTCCCGTTGGAAGGATAAATGTACCTCTCGACTGGATCGTCCGAAACGACGAGGCTCGCTTATTCTATATAAAGGCATTGGACGAGGCGTATCTACTACCAAACGGCCTCTCGATCATTACAGCCGAATGGATGGTAATTCTCAAGTACCTTGCGGGAAGATTTAAGGACCAGCAGGATGCCGTCTTTCTGCTAAAGCAAAAGGGACTGGTTGATCGAAAACTTATCCGACGAAAAATAAAAGAAGTACTCGGCACTGGCGGCTGGGCCGCCTTCGCCAACGGCCTAAAACGCTGGTACGACCTCGCCGATGGCAAGATCACGACAGAAAAGGAAGATTACGAAGCGGATCGGTTGTAGGATTTTTTTTAATTATTTTGATCCAATTTTTCCCCTTTTAACGCGTACTGCTAAATAAGAGAGTCTTCCGCCTCGAAATATTTAGCCAATGCGTGCACTTGATTCATATCAGCGAAAGTTCAGACGATGGATAAGCTCCTTGCCCGATTCGGGCGTCGTGCCTATGCTTACGCAGGCGACGGGAGTAAAATTGTCTGCACCGATGGCTAATGCACCGATTTCCCGTACCCAGATCACGGCCATGCTTCGCGCATGGAGCGATGGAGAGCAGCAGGCGTCTGAAGATCTGATCCGGGCGGTCTACGACGAACTCCGCCGGCAAGCTCGACGCCAACTGCGACATGAGCGTCAAAATCACACTCTCGACACCGCCGCACTGATCAATGAAACATATTTGAAGTGGTCGAGCAGCGACCGGTCAAGTGGCACCACCGCGGGCATTTCTTTGCCCTCGCTGCGGAGCTGATGCGGAGGATACTGGTCGATCACGCTCGTACGCGGCTCAGGCAAAAGCGGGGCGGCGTAAATGACCCGGTTACGCTAGACGAAAACTTCCTGCCTCAACGAGCCATCGCATTACCCGCCAACGTCGATCTGATCGCTCTCGACGAAGCTCTCCACCGCCTGGCCGCGAAAGATGAGCAACAGGTCCGAATAGTCGAGCTACGCTATTTTGCCGGGCTCGATATCGTCAAAACCGCGGAGGTGCTGGATATATCTACCGCGACCGTTAAGCGAGAATGGGCCGCGGCGAAAGCATGGCTTTATTACGAGCTGACGAGGGAGGGCCGACAATGAAAGACGATAGCTGGCAGAGAGCAAAAGAGATCTTTGACGAGGCCCGCTGCCTCGCCCCTGAGGCTCGAGCTTCGTTTGTCACCACGAAGTGTGACGGAGACGACGAGTTACGAGCCGAAGTCGAGATCCTGCTTACCTCTTACAAAAGCGACTTTCTTGAAGACAATGCTCTCGGTGCCGTTGACCTCCTTGTCGAGCCCGGCCTCACCCCCGGACAGATCATCGGCCGCTACAAGATCGGCGAGTTGATCGGCACCGGCGGAATGGGACAGGTGTATCGTGCCGAGGACACCGAGCTTGACCGGCCCGTTGCCTTCAAGGTACTTCACGGCGATATTGCCGAAAACGACGAGCGAGTCCGCCGTTTTATTCAGGAAGCAAAGGCCGCCTCGGCACTCAACCATCCAAATATTCTTACAATTTACGAGATCGGCTCATTTGAAGGTGCGCGGTTTATCGTTTCAGAGTATATCGACGGCGAAACTCTCCGCGACCGCATGCGAAACGGCCTGACATCCACCGAGAGCATCGACATCATGTGCCAGATCGCAACGGCATTGCAGGCGGCCCACGCCGCAGGCATCGTTCACCGCGACATCAAGCCTGAGAACATCATGCTGCGGCACGACGGCCTGGTAAAAGTCCTCGACTTTGGCCTCGCCAAACTTACCGAGGCTGACGATCAGCCGATAGATCCGACGTCTCCCACACTTTCCCGCCTGCAAACCAGTCCGGGCCTCATCATGGGCACCGTCGCCTACATGTCACCGGAACAGGCGCGAGGACAAGCAGTTGATTCGAGGACCGACCTCTGGAGTCTCGGTGTCGTTTTTCACGAAATGCTCACAGGCGAGTCGCCCTTCGAAGGCGAATCGGTCACCGACCTCGTCAGTTCAATTCTTAAAAGGGATGCAGTAAAGGTCAGCAACGACAAACTTCCGCCAGAACTGCGTCCGATCTGCACTAAATCCCTGGCCAAAGACAAGGAAGCCAGATATCAATCCGCGCACGACCTACTGCAAGACCTGAAAGGAGAAAAAAAGAGAATGGAATACGCTTTCCAACCAACACCATATATAACAGTTTCAAGCACCGACGAACTAAAAACCCAACTCATCCGCCGCCGGCCGACCTTGAGCGCCGAGTACTTCGTAACCGGTATGAAGCGGCATAAGTATGCGACTCTCACCGCAATTGCCCTGATCGTCATCAGCGCGGTCAGTCTGTCGGTATACAGATACAACGGAGCCACGCCGCCCGATTCCGGGCAGAGCCTCGCCGCAATTAATGACTCCACGACAGAACGCGATCTACAGTTTTCCAGGCTGCCCATTTCGGAACAGGTCAGGGACTCAGTTATTTCCCCCGATGGAAAGTACGCTGCATACCTGGCCGCAAAGAATATTAAGCTCTTAGACATCGCGACTGCGGTTGAGAGTGATATCTCGGCCGAGGATGGCTGGGACCTAAGATTTTCGCCCGACAGTAAGTTCGTGTATTACGTTGCTGGGGACTTTCCGTTTGTGATCAAGAGAGTGTCGATTCAAGGAGGTACGCCAATTAAGGTGGCGGACGACCCAGACAACGGACCATCATTTTCTCCAGATGGCTCAACTATGGTATTTACCCGGCAAGTACGAACCGTGCCCAGAGGCAAAGCGATCGTGCTCGCGAACCCTGATGGCTCAAACGAGCGGACCATCGCTACGACCGAAGACACGATCGGAACCAGTCCGATCTTTTCATCAGACGGAAAGACGATCGCATGTACGAAGGGATTCAGAGATAAAGACGGCGCATTTGCCAAGATGGTCGGCTTTAGCGCGGCCGACGGTAAACAGCACACTATAAGCGAAAAAAGATGGAACCGTATCTTTGGGGCCGTGTGGCTGCCAAATGGAAATTTGGTGGTCACGGCGAGAGAAAAGGTTAACGAGCCGTCGCAATTGTGGTCGATATCGCCGGCCGGAGAAGCAAAGGCGATTACCAGCGGCCTGACGAGCTATCAGGGCCTCAGTGCCACTAGCAGCGGAGATGTGCTGATGACTACGCTGCACAGCGCTACGAACGTCGACAGCGCTGACCTCTGGGTCGTACCTGGCAACGATGCAAGTAAAACAAAGCGGTTGACGAGATCCGGCGAATTGCAGGGAAGGTTCACCTCGACTAATGACGGACGGATCGTTATCTCATCGGATGTGGGCGGAGACCGGGACATTTGGATAATGAACGCAGATGGCAGCGGACGCAGACAGCTTACGCGCGATCCGGGAGGCGACGCGCAGCCCGCGGTCTCGCCCGACGGAAAATACATCGCCTTTACCTCGGACCGGGTGGGCGGTCTCCAGCAGATATTTCGAATGGACATCGACGGCGGTAACGTTAAACAGTTGACACAAGGTAAACAAAAGGCCCTGGCCAGCTTCTCGCCGGATGGAAAGTGGATCTATTGTGTCGAAATCCCATCTAAAACCGTACTGAAACTACCGGTCGACGGTGGTGAACCGGTCCTGGTTGCGACGGCTCCCGATGGGTGGAATCTCACGGGTATCGAGGTTAACAGAGCTGATGGACGCCTTGTTTACGGCCTGCGAAAAAACGTTTCAAATGTTTTGCAATCCAAGCTAGTAATTTTGCCGGTAAAGGGTGAAGCGAAGGTGATCGACGTCCCCGCTACCTTCTCGGTCGAGAGGCCCCGATGGGCCCCGGATAACCGCACGATTGCCATTCTCTCGAGACCTGCCGAAAAATCGTCCGAGATATGGAGCCTTTCGGTCGACGGGAAAGGCAAGCTCAAACAAATAACCGACTTCAGAACCCCAGCGGGTTACGGCGGATTCAGCTGGACCCCCGATGGCAAACAGCTCCTCGTCAGTAGGCATACGTTGACGACGACTCCGGTTCTGATCCGAAACAGGGGGAATTGATACTGGAAGGTGAAGCCGGACCGCCTATTTGCGCAGTAACCGTTAGTGCGTGGGTGTGTTTCATCGGTGACGGAAAAGAAGGCGAATTGCGGTTCATCCGTAAGGTTTCCTTCGACGGTGGCGAAGCGACGGTGGTTGCAACCGCCCCGGATGGGTGGAGCGTACCGGAATCGATGTGAATCTAGCGGACGGACGACTGGTCTATGGTCTGGAACAGTTTCCAGACCATAAATTCAAGCTCGGCATAATCTCTGCCCAGGGCGGGCCGGCGAAAATGATAGATCTTCCCGCCAAAATGCTCGCACGCAGGCCGATCTGGGCGCCGGATAATCGGTCGGTCGCCGTTCTCTCGATCGAGTCGAACGTCGACAACCCGAGGGATATCTGGAGCGTGCCGGTCGACGGAAAAGGTAAACCGAAGCAGCTAACCGATTTTCGAACACCACCGACACTTACTTTTAGCTGGACCGTCGGTGGTAAACAGTTACTTGTCAGCCGCATAGCTAACACCTGGACCCCAGTCCTGATCAGAAACGCCGGGAATTAACGGGCTGGAGAGCCAGCGTCGCTCTTAACAGCGGGAACAAAAGAAAAAGCCCACTCGAATTGAGCGGGCTTTTTCTTTGAATTAGATCCGACGACTTCCTACTTTCCCGCACCTGAAAGCTGCCGCTATCAAGGCTCCAGTAGGCCTAACTTGCGTGTTCGCAGAAGATCAAAAATCGACGGACAAGGAAATAATTACCCGCTGAGTCGGGCGGCATAAGCGTGGCCGTCGAAATAACTTTGCAGACGAGGATCGGGCTGCTGTTCGTCGACTAGAGTTCGGGCAACTTCTTCGTTCAGTCTGCAAATCTCTTTCAAGGCTGGCTTGCCCCGCCAGCGCATGTCATCGATGGTAAGTTCGCAAAGTTCTAAGGTGCGGTCGCACGCGTTTTGGTAACGTTCCTGATCGCCCTTTCGCCTCGCAGTTATTGCGCGATTGTATTCGCTGCCGATGTTGCCCAGTTGCGCGGACAAACTCAACTCGAACCAACGGCCAGCCGCAAGGTTTTTGTGTATGTATTCTCTTATCATCGCCTTACAATCTCTTCGATCAGCTTGAGTATTTGTTCGCGGAGCGTTTCGTCTTCCACGTCACGACTTCGATTGTTTTGTCGCGGACGTATATTTATCAAGGAATCAAATTCGACCATCTCCGGCCAACTTTCACCTGGATAAAGATTTATGCCCCAAAGATTCTGTTGAATGCTGCCTCGCCTCAGCAGCACTTCTTCTATGTCCGAATGCAGTTCGCCGCCCAGGCCTAGCAGCTTTTGCTCGACGTCGACTACCCCCTTAACATAATCGCCAAAAGTCTCTTCAGCCATTTGAGCTACGGTCGACAGGTCAACGGCATCTTCATAAATTTTGATTTCCCAATCCATTAGCTTCTGAGTACTGATTGTAACCGAGCACGACAAAAATGCGAACAGCCCGCTCGATTGAGCGGGCTATTCTTGAATTAAATCCGACTTCCTACTTTCCCACCGCTGTCGAACTATGGAATAAAGGTGTATTCGATCATCTTCGCAACGGTTGTTGGAACACCACTGGCTTCTGCGGGTTCGAAACGAATTCGGCGTGCAGCGGCGATCGCCTGTTCGGTCAGGCCATAAGGCAAGCCTTTCACGACCGAAATACTTCCAATCTCCCCGGAAGCAAGGAAAGTCACACGAAGCATTACAGTGCCCTGCACATCATTATTCTTCGCTGCTTCCGTGTATGGCGGTCGAGGCTTAGATATTAAGAGAAGTGGCTTCGTAATAACCGACGTATTAGAACCAGAACTGCCTTGTCCTGTGCCGCGACCACTGCCCTGACCACCGCCCGAACCAATTCCATTTGAAAAACCCGCAAAACGACCTGCCGAAACCGCTGATGCCTGAATCCAGCCAACATACTCTTTTGCCTGAATCAGGTGCCATTCACCCCGTTGCAGAATCAATTCCACAGCCTCGTCTTGCTTTACCGTCGATATTATTTTACCTTTTGCGTTGGGCGTACCGCGAAGAGTGGCTTCAGCAGAAGTTACCGTTATGCTCGTCTGGGCGACTAGACATACCGAACAGGACAGAATGACGACAGCCAAATAAACTATCTTGAACATTTGCGCCTCATTTCCGATGGACTTTATGCACGATAATTCTATCACCAAGATGAGCAGTAAAAAAGCCCACTCGAATTGAGCGGGCTTTTCTTTGAATTAGATCCGGCGACTTCCTACTTTCCCACACCTGAAAGATGCAGTATCATCGGCTCCAGTAGGCTTAACTTCCGTGTTCGGGATGGGAACGGGTGTGACCCTACCGACAAAATCACCGGAAAACTGGTCAAAGCAGTTAGTAGTCAGTAGTTAGTAGTCAGTAGTCAGTAGTCAGTAAAGACTGCCAACCGCTTACGGCCTACCGCCAACTAATGTCGGCTGCTGCTTCAAATACTTTTCAATGCTGCGGCCCTTACTTACGTGCGAGCCTTCTGACAATTGATATCTGACAACTGAATACATTGCATTCCACTACGAGCTGCTTGCAATAAAATTTGCTAGTCAACAAATTTTATGGTCAAGCCTTGGGACAATTAGTATTGGTCAACTAAATACATTACTGCACTTACATCTCCAACCTATTACGTGGTGGTCTTCCACGAGTCTCACTGGCAATATTAATCTTAGGTCTGGCTTCACGCTTAGATGCATTCAGCGTTTATCCATGCTCGACATAGCTACCGTGCGATACGGCTGGCGCCATAACACGTACACTAGAGGTCAATCCATCCCGGTCCTCTCGTACTAAGGACAGATTCCTTCAATATTGCTACGCCCACACCAGATAGGGACCGAACTGTCTCGCGACGTTCTGAACCCAGCTCACGTACCATTTTAATCGGCGAACAGCCGAACCCTTGGGACCTTCTTCAGCCCCAGGATATGATGAGCCGACATCGAGGTGCCAAACCCTGCCGTCGATGTGAACTCTTGGGCAGGATCAGCCTGTTATCCCCGGCGTACCTTTTATCCGTTGAGCGACGGCACTTCCATAAGCGACCGCCGGATCACTAACTCCTACTTTCGTACCTGCTCGACGTGTATGTCTCGCAGTTAAGCTGGCTTATGCGTTTACACTCTGCGGCTGATTTCCAAACAGCCTGAGCCAACCTTCGAGCGCCTCCGTTACTCTTTAGGAGGCGACCGCCCCAGTCAAACTACCCGCCTGATAATGTCCCTGACCCGGATTACGGGTCGAGGTTAGAGTCCAAATAAGTAAAGGGTGGTATCTCACCGATGGCTCCGCCAAGCCCAAAAGCCTGACATCAAAGCCTCCCACCTATGCTGCGCATTACTTACCCGAAATCACT